>NZ_JALLPO010000068.1 GCF_023276435.1 Sphaerisporangium perillae | reverse complement strand
CCGACCCCCACCCCCACCCCCACCCCCACCTCCCCCGAGGAGGTCCTGGCCTCGACCGTCGTGCGCACCTACTCCTACGGCCGGCAGTCGGCGCGCCAGCGCATGGACGTGTGGTGGCAGCCGGACGCCGGGCGCAGGCCGGGCGTGTTCATCATCCACGGCGGCTGGTGGAACAGCGGTGACAAGAAGTACATGACCGAGGTCAGCCGCTCGTACGCCGAGATGGGCTACACGGTCTTCAACATCAACTACCGGCTGTCGCAGGAGGCCGCCTGGCCGGCGCAGCGCACCGACACGCTGGCCGCCATCGCCACGGCCCGCAGGCACGCCGACTTCTTCTCCTTCGACCCCGACCGCTACGTGGTCGTCGGGTTCTCGGCCGGCGGGCACCTCGCGACCGCGGTCGGCACCTACAAGGACGGGCTCCCGGGGCTGCGCGGCGTCGTCGGCATCTCGCCGGTGGTCTCCCCGCTCACCGCCTACTCCGACGGCGACGAGGGCGCCGACTACGACCAGCGCAAGCTCCGCCAGGCCGCCATCGCGCTGGCCGGCGGCTGCCGCCCCACCGGTGCGTGCGCGAAGGTCTGGTCGAGCATGGAGGTGCCCTGGCATGCCAGCGCCCACGACGCGCCCGTGCTGACCGTGCACTCCAAGGACGAGTTCGTGCCGGCCTACCAGAGCGAGCTGCTGAAGGAGCAGCTCAACCAGGTGGGCGTGGCCATGAACATCCGGGTCGTGCCGGGGTACTTCCACAGCTCGCCGCTCTACCGCGAGCCCGGTGTGGCCGATGGCGTCCGCGAGTGGGTCGCCGGCAAGCTCGCTGCTCCGGCCAAGACCGGCACGCCCCAGACGACGTCCAGCCAGATGCCGTCCCTGCGCAAGGTGAACACCCACTGACGTCCGATCCGCCCGGGAACACTCACTGACGTCCCATCGCCCGGGAACACGAGCGATGTTCACAGTGTTGTCGGCTAGTGCCAAGGCCGGTCGGAGGACGTGAAGGGATAAATCACGCTATGGCGCTCAAGGTGTACACCACCAGCTGGTGCGGCCCGTGCAAGAGACTCAAGGGCCAGCTGACGCGGGAAGGCATCTCCTACGAGGAGATCGACATCGAGGCCAACCCCGACGCGGCGAAGTTCGTGATGAGCGTCAACGGCGGGAACCAGGTCGTCCCCACAGTGGTCCTCGAAGACGGGACCACCCTGACCAACCCGTCGGTCATCCAGCTGAAGGGTCTGCTGGCGAAGGCCCAGGCCTGACACGACGACGACGCGGCGGTCCACCGGCGATCGGGGTCTCCCCGGTCGCCGGTCGTCGTTACAAGGGTGGCGCGGGTCGGTCCGGATCAGCGGCGAGGCCCCGAGGTCACCAGTCGCCGGGGAGGTAGGAGCCGTACCAGGTCTCGATGAGGCGGCGGGCGATCGAGACCCCGGGCGGCAGCCGGATGTCGCCGTTCTCCACGGCGGCGCCCAGCTCGGCGCGGGTCAGCCAGACCGCCTCGGCGATCTCCTCGGGATCACAGGTGATCCTCGTGGAGGTGGCCTTGGCGAAGAACCCGAGCATCAGGCTGCGCGGGAAGGGCCACGGCTGGCTGCCTAGATAGCGAGGCTCGGCGACCGTGACGCCGACCTCCTCGAAGACCTCCCGCGCGACGGCCTGCTCCAGCGACTCGCCTGGCTCGACGAACCCCGCGAGGACCGAGAACCGGCCCTCGGGCCACTGGGGACCCCGGGCGAGCAGGCAGCGGTCGTCCCCGTCGTGGACCAGCATGATGACGGCGGGATCGACCCGGGGGAAGTGCTGGCTGTCGTCCACGGGACAGACCCGCATGTGACCGCCGGCGACGATGTTCGTCTCGCTGCCGCACCTCGGGCAGTGGTCATGGGTCGCGTGCCAGGCCTCCAGGGCGACCGCGTTGACCAGCAGCCCGGCGTCGCGATCTCCGAGCGCGGCCCCGGCCTTGCGCAGCCCCTCCGTGGCGACGTCGGCCCAGTCGGGGACGTCCTGGATCGCCTCGGCCACCTCCGTGCCCTCGGGCAGCGGCAGCGGGGCGGGCAAGGGCAGCGGCGCCTCGACGGCGACGGCGAAGTAGGCGACCCCTTCGGGATCGACGCCGAGCAGGTAGCGCTCGCCCGCCGGAGCCTGGTGGGGCGCGAGGAACACGAGTTCGGCCGTGCCGTTCTCGCGGCGGACCAGCGTGTTTCCGTCGTTGATGAGCAGGACGCGGGTGGCGGGATCGGCCCAGGCGGACTTCAGCCAGGCCTCGTCATTGCGGTGAACGCCAGACCTGTCGACTCCTCCCCGCGCCAGGAGCAAGGGCCCGAGCAACCGCTCACCTTGCGAGATCTCCCCCACGTGCGTCTCCCCTCCCAGCAGATTGTCCATCCTAATGCCGCCGCGGATGACCGTCCGAAAGCCCTAACGCAAACCGACAACACGGACATTCCGTGTGATTTGCATGTCCGGCAGCGCGCTGATCTCCGTACAGCTAGGATTCGGCGAGTTAGGTTAGCCTTACCTGTCTCGGGGGTGCCCTGCGTGCGGCTGTACCTCACCGCGCTCAATCCGACCGAAGCGGTCACCGACGGCTTCCTCCCCGCGGCCCATGCCCTGGGCTGCGAGGTGACGCTCCTCACCGACCAGCCGGAGCGTTACACCGGCGAGGCCGTGGAGGTGCTGCGGACCGACGTCCGGGACACGCGCTCGATCGTCGACACCATCGCGCGCCACCACCGCCCCGACGCGATCTTCTCCAACTCCGACCATGTACAGCCGGAGACCGCCCTGGCCGCCGGCTACTTCGGGGTGCCGGGAAAGGACTGGCGTGCCTGCCTGACCGCCAAGAACAAGGCGCTCACCCGGCACAGGCTCGCCGCCGCCGGAGTCGAGGAGGTACGGTCCGCGCGGCTCGCGCCCGGCCAATCGCTGCCCGGCGACCTGCCGTACCCGGTCGTGGTCAAACCGCGCGAAGGGGTCGCCAGCGAGGACGTCATCCTCGCCCGCGACGACCGCGAGCTTGCCACGGCCGTCACCGGCATCCGGGAACGGCGCCCCGGCGCGACCCTCGTCGCCGAGGAGTACCTCGAAGGGCCGCTGCACACCCTCGAAACCCTGGGCGACGGCCGCACCCTGCACGTCCTGGGCGGCTTCCGCACCACCCTCGGCCCGCTTCCGCACTTCGTGGAAGAACGGCTCGACTGGGATCCCCCACCGCACGAGCACGTCGGGCGCTCCTGGAGCCCTGTGCCGCACGAGCACGTACAGGCAGCGGACTCCGTGCCGCATGAACACGTCGCGCGCTCTTCGGACCCCGCGCCGCACGAGCACGTCCTGCGCGCTCTCGGCGCGATCGGGGTCGGCTTCGGGGCCTGCCACACCGAGTACGTCCTCACCGCGCGAGGACCGCGCATCGTGGAGGTCAACTACCGGCTCATCGGTGACGGCTGCGACTTCCTGCTCGCCGAACTGCTCGGGGTGCCGCTGTTCGAATGGATCCTCCGGGTCCATCTCGGCGAACCCGCGACGGCACCCCCGCCCGTGTCCGGCCACGGCGCGGCGGTGAGCCTCGTCGCCGACCGGTCCGGACTCGTCAAGGAGGCCCCAGGGGACACCGAGGAGACGATCGCCGGCGTACGGCTCCGCCACCGGCCGCTGCGCTCGCCCGGCGACACCGTCGAGCTCACCCACACCAACCGCGACTACCTGGGCGTCATCCGCGCGACCGGCCCTGGCCAGGACGCCGTCGACCGAGCGATCGAGGCCTTCCGCGCCCGTGCGCCATGGGTGATCGAATGACCCCCGCGGCCGCCGAGTGCGACAGCCCTCCCGGCACGGCCCCGAAACGCCGGGCCACCGCCGCGAACCGCGAAGCCGCGGCCGCGACGGATTGCGAGGCCGCGAGGGCTTCGGACCGCGAGGCTGTGGTCGCTTCAGGCTGCGAGGCTGTGGTCTCTTCGGAACACGAGGCTTCCGCCGTTTCGGAGCAGAATGCCGCCGCCGTTCCGGAACACGAGGCTGCTGCCGGGGAAGGGGACGGTCGCGCTTGGGAGCCATACCTGGCCGCACGCGTGCTGGACACCCTGCTCCGCGAGGACTACGGCGGCCTGGCATCCCGCATGACCCGCACCAAGGACGGCGTGCGGCTCGCCCTGCCCTCCGGACGGCGGGTACGGCTGGCGCCCGGCCGCCTGTACCAGGACTTCGTGGTCGCTCCGGACGAGTCGCTGACCCTTGACGAGGTGGTCGAGGCGCTGACCCGCGTCGCCGCTCCCGGGGACGCCGCAGGGGTGGCCGCCTTCGCCGAGGAGTGCCACGCGGCGCTGCGCGCGTACGACCTGCACGAGACCCACCGGCCGGACGTCCTCACCCGCCTGCGCCACGCGCTCCGCACCCCCACCTCGCCTCCGCCATGGGAGAAGTCCGCTCAGACCGGGCATCCGAGTTCCGCACCGGTGGAGGATGCCGAGGACAGGGAGTCCGAGTCCAAGTCCGAGTCCGGGCCGGGCGGCGGGGTGCGGCTGGGCAGGACGGTGGCCTACGAGACGCTGGGCGCGTTCGTCGACCACCCCGTCTATCCGACGTCGCGGGCACGCCTCGGCCTCTCGGAGGAAGAGGTGGCGGCGTACGCGCCGGAGTTCGCGCCGCACTTCGCGCTCCGCTGGGCGGCCGTGCCGATCGAGCGGGTCACCATGCACGGGGACCTGCCCGGCTGGTGGCCCTCCGCGGGCACCCCGCACATGCGACCGGAAGACCCCCTCCTGCGGCCGGACAAGGAGCCCTGGCACGTACGGCCGGAAGCTCTCCCCCTGCGGCCGGACAGGGACCCCTCGCACGTACGCTTCCCGGTGCATCCGCTGACGCTTCCCGCCGTCCGGCGGATCCCGGGGGTGTCGGTCCTCGACGAGCCGTACCTGGTCGTGCGGCCTACCCTGTCGATGCGCACCGTCGAGGTGGACGCTCGCACGCATCTGAAGCTGCCGCTGGCCACGAGCACGCTGGGCGCCCGGAACCGGCGGTCCATCAAACCGGGGACGCTGGCCGACGGCGCGCGGGCGGAGCTGCTGCTGCGCGAGGTCCTGCGCAGGGAACCGGACCTCGACGTGGTCCTCGCCGACGAGCAGACCTACGCGCACGCCGGGCACGAGTACCTCGGCTGGATGGTCCGCCGCCTGCCCCCTGGGGAGATCGTCCCGGTGGCCGCCCTGCTCGCCCCGTACCCCGTGCCCGGCGGCGGGCCTCGGGTACTCGACGACCTGGCCGCCCGCCACCGGGGCGGGGACGTGGCGGCGCTGCTGGCCGACTACCTGCGGGTGCTGCTCACCTGGAACGTCCGGCTGTTCGTCACCTACGGCATCGCCCTGGAGGCCCACCAGCAGAACCTCGCCCTGATCTTCGACGAGTCACGCTCGGGGTCCGGCGCGCGGATGCGGTTGCTGGTGAAGGACGACGACGGGCTGCTCGCCTCACCCGACCGGCTGGTCGCGGCCGGTCTGGCGGTACCCGGCTTCGCCGACCCGCGCCTGCTGACCGGGGACCCGCACGCCTTGGCCGACGTGTTCGTGACGATCACCCTGCACCTGGCCGCCGCGGCGATCGCGTTCGGCGCCGGCCATGGCGAGCTCGTCGCCGGAGCCCTGGAGAGCGCCCTCGCCGAGCACGACGGCCATCCGATGGCACGGCTGCTGCGGGCACGCACGCTGGACGCCGCCCGGCTGGTCGGCAAGTCCATGGTGAGCGCCGGAACCCTGGTGGACCGCTCGCGCATCGCCTCCGCCGACATCAACAAGCACTACGGCACCAGCGGCCCGAACTACCTGCGCCGCACCCCCCGCAGAGAGGCGAACCATTGAACGGCGTCGTGTGCGACTCCGCCGCCTTCGGCCTGCCCACCCGCATCACGAAGGGAACCCCGCAAGACGGCCCGGAGGACACCCGGCCGGGCGAAGCGGAGGTGGTTTGGGCCGGCGACGCGGAGGAGATCTCGGCGGGCCACGCGAAGGGGGGATGGGCAGGCGACGCGGACGAGGGCCCGGTGGGCGACGCGGACGAGGCTTGGGCAGGCCACGCGGAGGGGGTTTGGGCGGGAGTCGCGGAGGAGGCCAGCCTTGCCGCGTTGCTGCGCTGCTGTGTACGAGAGGTGGCCGCTCCGCGCGGCCAGGTGTGGGCCGCCGCGCCTTACCTGCTGCTTCGCCTGGCGGGGACCTTGATCCGCGTACCGACCTCCGGCGGGCTGGCCCTCCGCTTCGACGGCCCTGCCGAGCGGCTGCGGCACGGCTCGTGGCATCCCCTCTCCGTGAACCGCCTGGTCCGGCTGGTCGAGGCCGAGCTGGGCGGGCAGAGCGGATCGCACCCGGTCACCGGGACCGGCCTGATCACGAAAAACGATCCAGGCACGGCGAGTGGTCCGACCACGGAAAACGGACCGATCATGAACAACGGCTCAATCATGAACAACGATCCGACCACGAACAACGGTTCAGCCGCGGACAACGATCCGAGCACGGACAACGGTTCGAGCACGGACAACGATCCGAGCGGGGACAACGGCCTGACCGCGGAGAACGATTCGGCCGCGGAGAACGGTTCGATCGTGGGGCACAATGAGGAGTTCGCCGGGCAGGTGGCCGCGAGTCGTGCGGCGATGATGGTCATGCTGCGGGAGCGGGCCGTCGCGAGGCCGCCGGAGGACCCCTGGCTGGCTTCGGAGCAGGCGCTGGTCTTCGGGCATCCGTTCCATCCCTCGCCCAAGGCCAGAGGCGGGTCCGGCTGGGCGCGGTACGCGCCGGAGGCGCACGCCGCGTTCCCGTTGCGGCTGCTCGGCGTGCGCGACGACCTGCTCGTGACCGGCGGCGACTCCCTGGCGATCGACGGGCTCGGCCAGGCGCCGCCCGGGTACACCCTGCTCCCGGCCCACCCTTGGCAGCTCGAGTTGCTCGGCGCCGAGCTGGCCGCCCCGCTCGCGGACGGCCGGCTCGTGGATCTCGGGTACGGTCCGCACCCGGCGATCCCCACCTCGTCGGTGCGCACGGTGTACGAGCCGGCGATCGGCAAGTGCCTGAAGTTCAGCCTCGATGTGCGGATCACCAACTGCCTGCGGAAGAACGCCTGGTACGAGCTGGCCTCGGCCGTCGAGCTGAGCGGCAGGCTGGAGCCGGTGTTCGCGGACCTGTCGCGGCGCTTCCCCGGGACCCGCTGGCTGCCCGAGCCGGGGTACCGCTCGGCGGCGCTCGGCACGCGCCTCCTCGAAGGGCTCGGCGTGATCGTCCGGTCCAGCCCTTGGGAGGTCACCGGCCCGCAGGTCACTCCTGTGCTGGCCGGTGCGCTGGCCGCCCTCCGCGAGACCACCGACGTCGGCGCGTGGCCCAACGGTGGCGCGTACCCGAACAGCGACACGCACCGGAACGGCGGGGCGCAGCCCAACAACGGAACGCACCCGTACGGCGGGGCGCAGCCCAACAACGGAACGTACGGCGGGGCGCAGCCCAACAACGGAACGCACCCGAACAGCGGAGCGCAGCCCGACGGCGGAGCGCGCCTGAACGGCATGGGCCACGCGGATGGCGTTCCGCACGCGAGCGGCGGCGCCTTCGTGGGTGACGTGGCGGCGGAGTCGCTCGCGGGTGCGGTGGGGGCTCTGCGGCGGGATCCGGTGCGCTGGTGGGGTGCGTACGTCGAGCGGGTGGCGCTCCCGGTCTTCGACGCCTATTTCCGGCACGGCGTGGTGCTGGAGCCCCATCTGCAGAACGTTCTCGTGGGAATCGGCTCCGAAGGCATGCCGGTTGAAGCCATATTTCGGGACTTGGAAGGCACGAAGCTGGTCGCCGGGCGGCACGACATCTCCGGCCTTCCGGATCCGGTCACCAAGGCGACGACCTATGACGCCACGCGCGGCTGGACCCGCGTGGTCTACTGCATCATGGTGAACCATCTTCCCGAGATCGCCGCCACGGTCGCCGGGTCGGCGGCGCCGCACGCCCGAGACGAGCTCCTCCGCGAGCTGTGGGCGGACGCCAGGGCACGCGTCGCCCGGTACGCCGGCGAGCACGCGCGGCCCCTCCCCCTGCGCGATCTGCTGGCCGGGGCTCCCCTGCCGGCCAAGGCCAACCTCGCTACCCGGTGGGCCCGCTCGGCCGACCGCCACGCCGGCTACGTCGCCGTGGCGAACCCCTTCGCGGGGGTACGCCGATGAACATCCCGGAAAGCGTGCGCGAGCGCGCCGTACGCCTCGCCGACGCCCTCCCCGCGTACGTGTACGACCTCGCGGCGCTCGACCGGCACGCCGCCACGGTACGGCGGGCCCTGCCGGGCATCGAGCTGTACTACGCGGTCAAGGCCAACCCCGACCCCGCGCTGCTGCACACGCTGGCCCCGTACGCGGACGGGTTCGAGGTGTCCTCCAGCGGCGAGGTGGCCCACGTGCGCTCCGTCCTGCCCGACGCCCGGCTCGCGCTCGGCGGCCCCGGCAAGACCGACGCCGAGCTGGCCCTGGACGTCCACCGCATGCACGTCGAGAGCCCCGGCGAGCTGCGCCGCCTCATCGACGTCGGCGGGCCGGTCGACGCGCTGCTGCGAGTGAACCTCGCCGTCCCCGTCGAAGGCGCGTCGCTGGCGATGGGCGGCGGCGCGACCCCGTTCGGCATGGACCCCGACGGCGTCCGCGAATGCCTCGCACTGGTACACGGCCAGAACAGGGTGCGGTTGCGAGGGGTCCACGCGCACCTGGCCAGCGGCCTGCACGCCGCCGAGCTGCTCGAACTGGCCAAGGCCGTGCTCGCCTTCAGCCGCGACCTCGCGGCCACGGAGGTCAACCTCGGCGGCGGCATGGCCGTGTCGTACCGCGACCCCGAGGAGCGGTTCGACTGGGAGGCCTACGGGCGGGGCCTCGCCTGCCTCCGCGACTCCGGCGAGACCCTGCGCGTCGAGCCCGGCCGGGCGCTCGCGGCGTACTGCGGCTGGTACCTGACCCGGGTGATCGACGTGAAGCGGGTGCACGGCGAGGTGTTCGCCGTGGTCACCGGCGGCACCCACCACCTGCGCACCCCGGTGGCCAAGGGCCACGACCAGCCGTTCGCGGTCCTGCCGGCCGGGCGTGCCGGCACGGGCGTGGACGATGAGCCGGTCACCGTCGTCGGCCAGCTGTGCACTCCCAGGGACGTCTTCGCGCGCAGGGTGCCGATGTCGGTGAACGTGGGCGACGTCGTGGCCTTCGGCCTGGCCGGCGCCTACGCCTGGACCATCTCCCACCACGACTTCCTCATGCATCCCAAGCCCGGCTTCCACTACCTCACCTGACGCGCCGGACCGCGACCGTTCGCGTCGCACGTCCCGCGATCCGCTGCTCGCGGGCCGGGCTGCCGCCCCTACCTGGCCCGGAGCTGGTCGAGGGTGTGGCCGGTGGCCTGCTTGAACAGGTACTCGGCCCGTTCGTAGGACAGCCTGCGGCGGCCGGTCTCGGGGCACAGGTCGCCGGGGGCCGGCGGCCGGCCGGGGCCGGGCCTGCGGTCCGACAGGAACAGCGGGCCGCGGCGGCGGCCCGCGATGAGTTGGGGGATCAGCTCGGCGGTGCCGGACCGCCACTGGATCCAGCGGACCCCGTCGCCCGCCTCTCCGCGCCCACGGTCGCCCCCCAGCCGCCCGGCCCTCACCTCTCCGCGTCCCGTGTCGACCCTCTGCCGCCCGGCGGCCACCCTTCCTCGCATCCCGGCCAGGTCCAGGTCCTCGACGTTGAGCGCGAGCGCCGCCCCGACGCCGGCGGCGCTCTCGTAGAGCAGCAGCCACAGGGCGCGCTCGCGCAGGGCGATGTCCGGCCGTTCCCACAGCTCCTGGACCCGCGTCGGGTCGACGGGGCGGGTGCGTCCCCGGGGCTCGAACCGGCGATCGATCCCGGCGGCCAGGTCACCGGTCGGACGTCCCTGGGCGGCGGCCCAGGTTGAGAAGGAGCGGACGGCGCCGCGGTGCCGGTTCCACGTCGCGGCGGCGGCGCTCCCCCAGGCGGCGGTGAAGGCCTCGGCGACCTGCGTGGCGGTCACCTCCACCAGCGGGGCGTCGTCGCCGAGGCCGCGGCGCAGCCGGCTCATGGTCTGGCCGTAGGAGCGGACGGTCGCGGCGTCCAGGTCGTCCCGGGCGAGGAAGGCGCTCGCGGCCTCGGCCAGGGTGACGGCCGTCCCCGGTGTGGCTTCGGCGGTGTCGGCGCAGGCCGCGGCGCGTTCGAGGAGGATCGCGCGTTCGGGCAGGTTCAGGGTGAGGTCCGCGGCGCGTTCGAACTCCCGCCGGGCCTCGTCGTGGCGGCCGAGCCGGGCCAGCAGGTCGCCGCGCACGCTCGGCAGGCGGTGGTAGCCCTTGAGCGCCGGTTCGGTGACGAGCGTGTCGGCGAGTGCCAGCCCCGCCTCGGGGCCGTGCGCCATGGCCAGCGCGACCGCGCGGTTGAGCTGGACGACCGGCGTGGGCAGCACCCGGGCGAGCAGCTCGTAGAGGGCGACGATCTGCGCCCAGTCGGTCTGCTCGGCCGTGCGGGCCTGCGCGTGGCAGACGGCGATGGCGGCCTGCAGCACGTACGGCCCGAGGGGCCCACCGGCCCCCCTCGCGCGGAGCAGCGCCTCGAACCCGCGGCGGATGTGGAGCGGGTCCCAGCGTCCGCGGTTCTGCTCGTGCAGCGCGATGGGCTCCCCCGACGGGCCTGTCCGGGCGGCCAGCCGCGAGGTCTGGAGCTCCATCAGCGCGACCAGGCCGTGCACCTCGGCCTCGCCGGGCGCGAGTCCGGCGAGCAGCCGGCCCAGGCGCAGCGCTTCGTAACAAAGGTCCTTGCGCATCCACCCGTCGCCGGCGGTCGCCGCGTACCCCTCGTTGAACACCAGGTAGATGACCTCGAGCACCGACGACAGGCGCGCCGCGCGTTCCGGCCCTTCGGGGACCTCGAAGGGGACCTGGAGGGTCGCGAGGGTGCGTTTGGCCCGGACGACGCGCTGCGCGATGGCCTGTTCCGAGACGAGGAACGCGCGCGCGATCTCCTCGGTGCGCAGTCCGCCGAGCAGCCGCAGCGTGAGCGCCACCCGGGACTCGGTGGACAGCGCCGGATGGCAGGAGACGAACATCAGGCGCAGGACATCGTCGCCCACCTCACCGTCGAGGGCCGCGTCGACGTCCGCCTCGGCGGTGTCCTCCCACGTGGTGAGCTCGTGGGCGAGCTGCTCGTGCCTGCGGTCGAGCCGCTCGTCGCGCCGGAGGTGGTCGATGCCGCGACGCTTGGCGACGGCCATGAGCCAGGCGCCCGGATTGTCCGGCACGCCTGACTCGGGCCACTGTTCGAGGGCCGCGAGGAGCGCGTCCTGCGCGAGCTCCTCGGCCAGCCCCACATCGCCCACCATCCGGACGAGGCCGGCGACGACTCTCGCCGACTCCATCCGCCAGACCGCGTCGACCGCGCGGTGGGCATCCTGGGATGTCACGTGGCCGATCAGTCCTCCGGACCGTAGACCTGCTGGATGTCGCCCTCGCCGTCACCGACGATCTTCCAGAAGCGCCGGGAGATCTCGATGGCCTCCTCCTTCGAGCGCACCTCGACGAGCGCGAAGCTGACGATCGCCTCCTTCGCCTCGGTGAACGGCCCGTCGGTGACGGTGATCTCCCCGCCGGAGGCCGAGATGTGGGTGCCCGCCGGGTCCAGCCCGCCGGTCGCCAGCACCACCCCTGCCCGCATCATCTCCTCGACGAACGCCGCCATCTCGACGTGGACCCGCTCGTCCGGGGCTGCGACGCCGGCCTTGGTCGTCATGAGGAATCGCATATCCGTATCTCCTTTGTGCTGGATGACCGATCTTCGCCGATCTCTGGCCACGCGTCGATCGGAGGTGGCGGGAATCGACACCGCGCCATCTGCCCAGGTCGCGAGCATATGTGACAGGGAATGCGATGTGACAGGGAATGCGATCGAAGTCACGTTCTCCCAGTACAGGAGTGGTCCAGGGGTGTGATGACGTGACGCCGTCGAATATCGCCCTCCCCGTTCGACGCGTCAGCGAGCCGGGCCGACCGGCGGATCGAGTACCAGCGACGGACCCCCGTCACCTGAGAGCGGATCGGATACGAGCGACGAACCCCGTCGGGCCGTCGCGGATCGCTCCCGGCGATGACCCCCGTCACATCCGAAAGGAAACAGCCATGACCGCCGTCCAGTCCGGCATCGTCGTCCCCACCACCGCCACCCCCGCGACGCGCGCCCTGCTCGCCTGCTCCGCCGGCTCGGCCGTCCTCTTCTCGGTCGTGTCCCTGACGCAGGCCTTCACCCGTGAGGGGTTCGACCTCCTCCGCCACCCGCTGAGCATGCTGAGCACCGGCGACCTCGGCTGGCTGCAGATCTCCAACTTCCTCATCAGCGGCGCCCTCACGATCGCCGGCGCGATCGGCCTGCGCCGCGTCCTGCGCGGCACGCCGGGCGGTACGTGGGCGCCCCGGCTGGTCTTGGTCAACGGCGTCGCGATGGCCGCCGCGGGAGTCTTCGTCATGGACCCGGGCGACGGCTTCCCCGTGGGCACCCCGCTCGGCCAGGGGACCTCGATGAGCTGGCACGCCCTCATGCACATGGTCTGCGGGTCCATCGCCTTCACCGCGCTCATCGCCGCCTGCTTCGTCCTCGGCCGCCACTACTCCCGCGCCGGCCGTCCCGGCTTCGCCACCGCCTCCCGGCTCAGCGGCCTGATCTTCGCCTTCGGCGACGGCTGGGCGATGACGGGCGGGCGCGCCGGCTCCCTGACCTTGGCCGTCGGCGCGATCACCGCGATGGCGTGGATCGCCGTGGTGGCAATGGACAAGCGAGCCGCCCTTCGCTAGAGACACCCTTCGCTAGAGACACCCCTACAGGCCGGGCCCCTCGCGTCGCCGCGAGGGACCGGCCTGTTAGCACCGTCCATGCCCACCCGCCATCGTCGGAGCCGGCCCCGGCCTCGGCCTGGGCGAGCAGGCGAGCGATTGGACGGCCTCGATCTGACTGGTAAGCGCGCCATCGTCATACGTCCGAGGACGGGCGCCTGCCTCATGGGCGCAGGGAAGGCCGCGACGGGGCGAGGGCGGTGCTCCAGGCGACGAGCTGGTCCAGCATGGCCGTGTGGTTTCCGGGTGAGATGTCGAGAACGCGGCCGCGGCTCCGACCCTCTTATAGACCGGCCAGATGGACACGGACAACGAGCCTCAAGGAAGAACGACCATGGAACCCACGAAGACCAACACCCTGAAGGCGCCCGGCGCGACCCTGTACTACGAGGTCCGCGGCTCAGGCCCCGTCCTGCTGCTGATCTGCGGCGGGATCTACGACGCCGCCGGGTACGCGGGCCTGGCCCAGCGGCTCGCCGACCGGTACACCGTGGTGACCTACGACCGGCGCGGCAACTCGCGCAGCCCACTGGACGGGCCGCCGGAGCACCAGAGCATCGCGGTCCACGCCGACGACGCGCACCTGGTGCTGTCGGCCGTGGGCGTCACGGGCGAGGCTCCCGCCTATGTCTTCGGCAACAGCTCCGGCGCCATGATCGGCCTGGAACTGGCCGTCCGGCACCCCGAACAGGTGCGCACCCTGGTCGCCCACGAGCCGCCCGTGTTCGACCTGCTGCCCGACCGCGACCACTGGCGCGCCGTCATCCAGGACGTGGCGGACGCCTTCCTCAAGGAGGGCGCCGGGACCGCGATGCAGGTCTTCACCACCGCGATGGAGATGACCGGCGGCGAGCCGGCGGAGGAGGACGGCGACGACGCTCCCTCCGACCAGGGGCAGCACATGCCGGAACCGGACCCGGAGATGATGGCGATGATGGCGCGCATGGGGAAGAACATGGAGTTCTTCATCGGCTACGAGGTGCCGCCGTTCGCCGGGCACGTCCTCGACGTCGCCGCGCTCTCCTCGTCCGGGGTCCGGGTGATGCCGGCGGTGGGCGGCGCGTCGGAAGGCGAGCCACCGCACCGGGCCACCCTCGCCCTGGCCGAAGAGCTGAAAGTCGAGCCGGTGGTGTTCCCCGGCGACCACGGCGGCTTCGGCTCGCACGCCGAGCCGTTCGCCGTCAAGCTCGTCGGCGTGCTGTCGAACACCTGAAACGCGGCCGAGGGATCATCGGAGGGGCCGAACGTGCTTCAGCGTATGGCCTTCCCCGTTCCAGGAGTCATGGGTGAGCCCGGAGAAGAACGGGTTGGCGCACATCAGGTGGTACCGGCCAATTCCAGAGCCGACTCCACGTCCAGTTCGAGCATCGGGCGCGTGAACAGGGCATTCACCTCGGCAAGCGCCTCCCAACGCTCCTTGTTGTATCGGTGGACGTCATCCTGCATGGCCACTTCCCTTACCTGTGCGACGGGAGGGTCCTTATCCTCAAGGGCCTCGGCGGGTTCCGGTGTCGTTCGCCGAAAACCTGTGGCCATGTGTCGGGCCGAGGCGGTTTACTGTCGCGGCATGACGATCTTCGGTCCGGCGGTCGACACCCGGCCTCTGTTCCCACGTGAACGTCGCGCCCTGCTCGACCTGCTCGGATCACTGGATCCGCAGGATTGGGCCCGGCCGACGGTCTGTCCGGGCTGGGATGTTCATGACGTCGTCGGACACGTTCTCGACGACTACCTACGCCGGCTCTCAGGAGGCCGAGACGGGTACGACGGCGCCGTTTTCGCCGAGGATGAGACGTTGCCCGCCTATCTGGCCCGGGTCAATGAGGAGTTCGTCCGGGCGACCCGTCAATGCAGCCCGCAGGTGATGATCGATCTGCTGGCCCACCTGGGCCCCAAGCTCGACGCCATGTGGTCGGTCCATAGCCTGGACACCCCCGCGGGCCTGAATGTCTCCTGGGCCGCCACCGACCTTCCGAGTCCCGCGTGGCTCGACATCGCCCGCGAATACACGGAGTTCTGGGTTCACCAGCAGCAGATACGCGATGCCGTCTCCCGCCCGGGCGCCGATGACCCCGATCTGCTGGGCCCCGTCATCGACACCTTCCTGCGCGCGCTGCCCCACGCTCTGCGGGCCGAGATCCACCCGGAGGATACGAGCATGCGATTCGAGGTCACCGGTCCAGCGGGGGGTGTCTGGCTCGCCACACGACGCGCCGACCGATGGCACGTGGCTTCGGGCGACGCGGCCGGCGATTCCGTCGCGCGGGTCACGATGGATCAGGATGTGCTCTGGCGTCTGGCCAGCCGGGGAATCACCGTCGAGGAGGCACGCCGACGCTCGAGCATGCACGGCGACCGCGGCCTGACCTCGGCCGCGACCACCCTCCTTGCGATCGTCCGATGACTCACCCGGCGTGACCTCCGCCTACGCGAAGGGCTTTCATCACTCGCGGTACGGTCCTCCCATGTCAGGATCAGATTCAGCCGGAACCGAATCATCCCCGTCACCGGTCACGGCGGACGATCTCGACCTCGCCGTGCAACTCTCCGTGGCCGTCCTTCGAGAGGCGCCCGCGGCTGCCTGGGAGCGTAAGGCCGGCTCGCTGGAGTGGGACTGCTGGGAGACCGTCGAGCATCTCAGCGATGACCTGTTCGCGTACGCCGCCCAGCTCGGGCCTCGGACCCCGCCTCTGGACGGCAACGTGCCCTTCGTGTGGGAAAGCCGGAGACCCGGCGGCCCGGCGAACGCCATCCACGCGGACCGCGCGGCAGGGCCCACCGGGCTGTTGCAGGTGCTGGAGGCCAGCGGCGCGCTCCTGGTCGCCATGGCGCGGACGACGCCGTCTCAGGTGCGTTCTCACCACGTCTTCGGCATGTCGGACCCTGAGGGCTTCGCCGCGATGGGCATCGTGGAGACCCTCGTGCACACCTACGACCTCACCGAAGGGCTCGGCCTCACCTGGACTCCGCCCGCCGATCTCTGCTCGCGCGTGCTCGCCCGCCTGTTCCCGGACGCCCCGCGTGACACCGAGCCCTGGCCCACCCTGCTGTGGGCCACCGGCCGCACGGAACTGCCTGGGCATCCACGCCTCACCTCATGGCGCTGGTACGGCATGCCCCGGCCATGAACGTGGGCGCCTCCGGCCGGTGAAGGGACGCCGGGGCGAGGATCAGCCCGGCACGAGCGTCGAACCGGTCGCAACATACGGGCTGCTTACCGCCGGCGGGAACACGTAGAAGCCTCACGCCAGTGCACATGGCGGGCACGCTCGCGTCGCGTGTACATCATCACCGCCACCGCCAGGATCGAGCGCAGTATAAGTCACCTTCGCCGGATATCGCCAATTTTCGACTATTAACATGCTCGCGACAATGGGATCTCTTTCCTCATTCCGGGCATTTATTGCTGACGAAATTCGGATTGCGATCAACGCGGGCCACGTGAAATCATTCGTACAGGCTTTCGAATTGCTGGAGGAATGGGGGCGGACGTGGCCGACACTTCGATGTTCAGCCGGTCACGGCCACCGGCTCGGGATGTGCTCGGCCGGGACTGGTGGGCGGCGATCGTCGCGCGTTCCTCAGGGTGTTCCGGCGACGGTTCGGCCGCCCGCGACATCGATCCGCCGGATTACGCCCATTCCTCCGATCCCCGTGATCCGATTCCGCACGAGCCGCATCCGCATGTAAGGGGTTCTCATACGCGGGATCCGCGTGACAGCGCGGAGGCCGATGGCAATCCGGTTCCCGGCCACGACGCGGTTCCCATAGATGGCACGGTCGCCGGTAGTGGCACGGTCGCCGGTAATGGTGCGGTTGCCGGTAATGGTGCGGTTGCCGGTAATGGCACACTTCCCAGCGTTGGAGCGGTTGCCCCTAATGGCACGGTTCCCAGTGGTGGAGCGGGTTCCAGTGGTGGAGCGGTTGCCGCTGATGGCACGCTTCCCGGCAATGGCGCGACCACCGATACCGGCAACGCCGGCTCAGTGGGGGCGGCTGGTCGGGTGTCGTGGGTGTTGGTGAGGTGTGTGCGGCAGGCCGCCGAGGAGTTGGCGATGGCGGCGGTGCCGGATTCGGCGGCGATCTGTATGGCCGAGGTGGGAGATCTGGTCTCCGCGCGTGATCGGTTGACGTCGGCGATCGCGGCGCGGGTAGGGCGGGTGCACGCGGCCGGTGAGGTCAAGGGCTATGGGCATGCCTCGACGAAGACCTGGTTGCGGTCGGCGTGCGGGATGAGCATGGCAGGAGCGGGTCGTCTGGTCGGTTTGACGGTGGAGTTGGCCCGGCTGCCGACGGTCCGAGATCGGTTCGCCTCCGGGACGCTGTCGGAGGGGATGGTGTCGGCGATCTGCGGCGCCACCGCGTCGTTGACCGACGAGCAGGCGGAGCTGGCCGAGACGATCCTGGTGGGTTTGGCCGATGAGGCGAGCCCGGTGGAGGTCATCAGGGCGGGCCGCTACCTGCGGGAGGTGCTCTGCCCTGACGGTGTGACACAGGAGGCGGACGCCGACTACGCGGCGCGGTTTCTCATCGTGCGGCCGACCGCTACGGGTGGGGTGGAGGGGGAGTTTCGGCTGCCGCGTGAGGCCGCCGCGCGGTTGAGGACACTGCTGGACGCCTACGCCAGGCCCCGGGCTGAGGGTGATGACCGTCCACTGCGGGTACGCAACGCCGATGCGTTGATCGCTCTGCTGGAGAAGAAGATCACCACTGAGCTGCTGGTCCTGGTCAACGCCGCCTCTCTACCCGATGACCTCACATCCGAGGCGCCCACCGATCCCGGTCCGCGGACCAGACCCGCCAGCCGCACCGAGCCGACCAAACCCGGCAGACGTACCGGACCTACCCAACCCGAAACACCCACCTCACCGACCCAACCAGGCAGACCGAACGCACCCACCCGAGTAGACACACTAGACACACAAACCTCACCGACCCAACCAGGCAAATCAAACGCACAATCCACCTCGCGGCCGAACAGTTCGCAGTTCGGAGGCAGCACGACGGAGATCTCCCAACCAGGCAGACGTAACGCACTCACCGAACCCGGCACAGGCACCGAGCCGACCGAAGCCGGCGGACGTACTGGACCCGCCGGCCCCGCCGGATCCACCGAATCCGCGGCATGCGCCGAGCCTGCGGGAGCGCTTACCGGAGCCGGAGAGGGCGGCGGGACTGCGGGAACGCCTACCCGAGCCGGAGAGGGCGGCAGGGCTGCGGGAACGCCTACCCGAGCCGGAGAGGGCGGCAGGGCTGCGGGAACGCCTACCCGAGCCGGAGAGGGCGGCAGGGCTGCTGATGATGTGTGTGGCATGTGCGGGCGTCGGGCTGATCGGTGGTTTCCCGGGCTGCTGGCCGCCACCGGGCAGCTGCTGCCGGTAGGCGATGTGCACCGGCTGGCGCGCACTTCCACTTTGGTGCGGATCGTGATGGACGCCGAGGGGCAGGTGCTGGACATGGGCCGAAAGGTACGGCTCGCCACTCCTGCCCAGCGGCGAGCCGTCATCGCCCGATACGCCACCTGCTGGGTGGACGGCTGCCCGCTCCCCGCCACCATGTGCCAGATCGACCACGCCGACGGCTGGGCCCAAGGCGGCCCCACCGACCTGGCCAACCTCGGACCCGCCTGCCAGTTCCACAACCGCGACCGCTACCGACACCCCGACCGCTACCAACGAAACCGCACCGGCAAAGACCGCTGGACCTACACCTACCTCGGCCGCACCTCAAGGTTTTCGGGCCGCCCTCCGCCAGAACCCAATGGCGAGCATGAGGACCTGTGAGCAGATCTCAACGAGTACTCGCCACTGCGATCTGAGGGCTCGCCCGGAGGCATGGAGCCTCCTCCCGGCTCAGCGGGCCGGGTTTGTTCAGATCGTCCATTTCTGCATCCATTCCTTGATCAAGTTATGGGATACGTCCTGCGGGAGGGCGTGCGCCCTTATCGCGTCATAGCGGATCTGGAGTTTGTGGACGTCCTCCGACACGGCGGTCACCACAGCCTGGCCGGAGGTCTCGCAGTAGGCCATATCGTGCCCTTGGACCTGGGCGAGCACGAATGCTCCCAGCAATCCTGCGGTGCACTCGGTGGCCGGCGGGACTATCTAATCGACTCTCGGCAGGCGCTTGCCTATCTCAACCATGCTGACCATGGCGCCCGTATAGCCGATGCGCTCCCCCAGCCCTTCTTGGCTGATGTGCGCATCGATCCGCCGTTTCCGCACTTCGTACCCGAAACGGGCAGTCGGGACGACTCGGGGTTCAGATCACACCGGGGGACATGTGAGCTCCACCGAATACGAGCTAACCAAACGCCAACGGAAAGCATCGAACGTTTGCTGCGAATATTCCCTTACGGAGAGTAAGGGATGAAGTCAGACCGGGAAGGGCAAGAGGAGGAATTCGCCTGAAGGATGGTGCCGGCCATGCCGCAAAAACTACACAACTGCGGAATCCCCCGGCAGATGGGGCGTCTGATGCGCTCGGCCGGCCTCCCCTCACCGACGAAGAACGGGCCGATATCGATGAGCGACGATGACACCGTCTCCGAGAAGCGCGCGTGCGAGGACGCCGATTCGCTCGCGATACTGCAACGCCGGCTGAGCCGGGACGGCATCCGGTGCCGCGTCTTCCTGAGGATGCGGCTGATACTCGGCACCGAGACGATCCCGCCGCAGTGCGCCTACAACCCCACCGAATTGATCGTCTACGGCGCGGACGGAAAGGGACGGGCGAAGGTCACCGTTCGCACGAAGCTCTGGGGTACCACCTTCCTGGTCACCCCCGTCCACAACGCTCCAGGGTCCCAGTTCCCCACAGCCCAGATCTCCCAAATCCTTCCCTACCTCAGCCTCCTGGCCAGGGACGAGCTCCACGTCGGCACCCCGGCCACCAGTGAGTGACACCGACGACAACCTCTCACCGGACCTGAGGTGACCGACTCGCCTCAGGACGTGATCAATCCACGTGACGGCGACGTCTTCATCTCCGGGAGGACGGGAACGCCGGCGAGCCAATCGGCTAGAGCGCCATGACTCTGCGTGCCCCAGTCGCGTACCTCCATCCACTTGGTCAGCTCGGCCGGCGTCACGAACGTGACCAGTGGAACCGACCCGGCCAAACTTCGCCAGCAGGGCCGGTGGTAGTCGGCGCTTATGGAGCAGGGATGAGACGTCTGTGTCCAGGACTACGGCAGACATGGTCATCGGCTGTGGTCAGGCGATGTCGGAGTGACGCTCGGCGTAGGTGAAAGCCAGGAAATCGTCCAGTTCCTCATCACTCTCGAACGTGTCGGCAGCGAGATCATCGACGGAACGGATGGGCCGTGCATGCTTGGCTCTGATCAACTCGTCGATCGAGGTCTTCTTCCGGGCAGGCGGGAAGATCGGGTGATCCGGCTGGTTCTCGCTCATGATGTCGTCCCCCACACGTCGTTCCGCTCATTCAGAGCACGGCTCGGGCCACGTGATCGCATGGCTTGGATGAAAACCGGTGTGGGGCGGCCTGCTGAAAACCGGTGGTCAGTGCATTAAGTGGTCATCTGTCTACGGGGATGGACTCGATGAGGCGGACCAGGCCGTTGGCGTCGAGGAGGTCGATGGGGCGGACGGTCCGGTTGGCGCGGACGTAGTGGAAGGCGGCGCCGACCTTGGTCAGCGGGACGCCGGCCAGGTGCGCCCAGGCCAGACGGTAGGCGGCGAGCTGTACGGAGGCCGCCTTGGCGTCGCCGCCGCGTGGTGGCTCCCCGGTCTTCCAGTCGACCACCACGTAACCGTCGCCGTCGGTGAAGACGGCGTCCATACGGCCGCGTACCAGCCTGTCAGCGATCATGGTCTCGAACGGGACCTCGAGGTCGACCGGCTCCAGCCCGGCCCAGCGGCTCTCCTCGAAGCGGGCCTGGAGCTCGGCGAGCTGGACGTCGGCCTCGGACAGGGCGTCGGAGGCGCCGGGCAGCTCGAAGTCGTCGATCAGCCGCTGCTGGCCCCAGCGGCCCTCCAGCCAGCGGTGGAAGGCCGTGCCCCTGCGGGCGAGCGGCGCGGGCTTGTGCGGCAGTGGGCGGCGGATCTGCCGGGCCAGCGCCGCCGGGTCGGCCGCCAGGGTGACGAGCGAGGAGACCGTCAGGTGAGCGGGCAGCTCCACGACCGCTCCCCCGCGCCGCCTGCTCTGGTCGCGCTCCTTCAGTAGCAGCTCGGTGTCCCGCGCCCAGGCGCGCATGCGGTCGCGCTCCCAGTCCTTCAACGGGGTCTCCCGGACGGGCTCCCCGGCGATGGCCCCATTCGGCGCCGGCGGTCTCGGCGAGCCCGCGGATTCCGGCGACTCGGCGGACCCGGCAGGCACAGTGGGCTTCCCGGGCTCCACGGAAGCCGGGGGCTCCGGGGAAGAGGGCCGGCCGGGGGATGGGAGGGAGGTGCCGGTGATGGCGTTCAGCACCATTTCGGCGCCCGCCTGGATGGCCTCGTAGCGCTCCCCCTCGGGGGTGAGCGGCCAGGTGGCCGCCGCAGGCTCGGCCAGCAGGGGGTTCGCGGCGCCCTCGTCGAGCTCCGGGGCCCAGTACGCCACCTGCCCGGAGGCCTCGCGGATCTCCAGCAGGAAGTCCGACGGGTCGAGCGGCTTGGCGGCCGAGCCCCATCGGTACCCGGACGCGATCAGCAAATAGTGCGCCCGCGTGACGGCGACGTAGGCGAGGCGCCGCTCCTCCATGAGGTCGCGCTCGCGGCAACGCTCGTCGAACTCGGCGAGCTGGTCCTTCTCCAGCCCTTCCAGCGCCGGCAGGTCGGCCTGGTCGCCTCTGAGAGCGTAGGGCAGCTTGCGGGGATTCTCGGTCCACCGGGAGTTCGTCGCGGGGGTCGCGGGGAACACGCTGCCCTTGGCCAGGCCACCCTTCTGGGTAGTGACCTGCGAGAGGCCGGGCACGATCACGACGGGCCACTCGAGGCCCTTGGAGGCGTGCACGGTCATCAGCTTGACGCTGTTGGTCTCCCCCACCCGTCCGGCCTCCAGGCCGAACTCCTCCGACTCCGCGGCCTTGAGGTAGGCGAGGAAGGCGCCGAGCGTCGGGTCCTCGGAGTCACCGGCGAACCGGGAGGCGGCGTCGAGGAAGGCGTCGAGGTCGGCCCGCGCGGCCAGCGGCCCGCCTCCCCGCGCCGCCACCTCGACGTCCAGGCCGATGCGCCGCTCGATCTCACCGATCAGGTCGGGCAGCGGCTGCCCGGCGTGCGCCCGCAGGACGCGCAATTCGTGGGCGAGGCGCGGCAGCCGCGCGCGGGCCAGGGGCGAGAAGCGCTCCAGCGACTCGGGGCGGTCGGCCAGTTCGTCCAGGGCGTCGACCAGGCTGCCGCGCTCCTCGCGCATGTCGGCGACGACCTGCTCCAGCGGATCGTCCTCGGCGGGGCCGCCGCGCTGCGACATGGTCAGTTCTCTGGCGAGGTCGCCTAGCGCCTTCAGGTCGGCGGGCCCGATGCGCCAGCGCGGCCCGGTCAGGAGCCGTATGAGCGCGTCGCCGGCCGTCGGCTCGTACAGCACGCGAAGGGTCGCCACGAGGTCGGCGACCTCCGGGACGGTGAGCAGGCCGCCGAGCCCGACCACCTCGACCGGGATGTCCCGCGCCTCCAGCGCCCGGCGCAGCGCGGGGAACTGCGCCCGCTTGCGCGCCAGGATCGCGACGTCCTGCGGCTGCAGGGCCATCGGGCCGCCCCACGCGCCGCCCGCCTTGACCTTCTCGCGAAGCTTGTCACGCTCGCCCTCACCCCACGGCAGGCCGTCCGGGGCGGTCTCCCGGCCGAGCATGCGGGCGACGCCGTCGGCGATCCACGCGGCCTCGTCCTCGGCGGTCTGGTGGAACGCGCACACCACCCGCCCGCGCCCGACACGGTTGCCGCCGGGCACGAGCACCGGCACCTCGCGCGCTTCCGCGCGCAGGGGGGTCTGCACCCGGGCCGCGATGTCGAGGACCCTCTCGCCGTTGCGGAAGCTGACCGAGAGCCGGCGTACGGGGGCGGGCCGTCCGGCCGTGGTGGGGAAGTCGTGGACGAACCGCTTGAGGTTGCCGGACGAGGCGCCACGCCAGCCGTAGATCGACTGGCACGGGTCGCCCACCGCGGTGACCGGGTGGCCGCCGCCGAACAGCGCGCGCAGCAGGACGAGCTGGGCGTGGCTGGTGTCCTGGTACTCGTCCAGCAGCACGACCGAGAACCTGCCCCGCTCGATCATGCCGACCTCGGGGTGCCGGTCGGCGATGCGCGCCGCGAGCGCCATCTGGTCGCCGTAGTCGATGACCTCGCGCTTTCGCTTCTCCCGGTCGTAGGCCTCGACCATCGGCAGGAACTGCTCGCGGATGTCCTGCGTGCGGACCGGCCTGCGCTGCGCGAGCGTCGGCCTGCCGTCGAGCCGGGCGTAGCGCTCGTCGAGCCAGTGGCCGATCTGCCGGACGTCCTCGGCCGTGCGCAGGTGCTCCGACAGCTCGCCCGCGAGCTCCAGCACCGCCGCCGTGACCGAGGGCGGGGCGAGGTCGACGCGGTCCATCGGGCCGTCGTACCGGCCCACCACGCGGGCCGCCATCTGCCAGGAGATGGCCGGGCTGACCAGCCGCATGGTCGGCTCCATCGCCTCGCGCAACGCGTGGTCGGTGACCAGCCGCGCGGCGTAGGCGTGGTAGGTCGAGACGGTCGGCTCGGCCTCCAGCAGCTCGGCCGGGGCCAGCCCGACCTCGGCGAGCCGCGTGAGCCGCTTGCGCACGCGGGCGGCCAGCTCGGCGGCGGCCTTACGGGTGAAGGTGAGGCCGAGGACGCGTTCGGGGTGGACCAGCCCGTTGGCGACCAGCCAGACGACCCGGCCGGCCATGGTCTCGCTCTTGCCCGACCCGGCGCCGGCGACCACGACCATCGGCTCCAGCGGCGCCTCGATGACGGCGGCCTGCTCGGGGGTGGGCGGGGGGATCCCGAGCTTCTCGGCCAGCTCCGCGGGGCTGATGAGCGCGGGCCGGGAGTCGTCCAGCCCTCCGGCCCCGGACGGGTCCGGCGGCTGCGGTCCTAGCATCATCGAAGCTCCCGGCGAGCAGGTGGGGTCAGCACACCTGGCCTCCGTTGTCGTTGACGGGGCAGCTGGCCTTGGCGGCGCAGGTGCGGCAGCCGTCGTTGACCTGGGCGGTGAACACTCCGGAGGCCATGCCGGTGGCGACGGTGGTGACGAGCGACTTCGCCCAGTCGGGCTCCGCGTCGTCGCCGAGCGTGCCCTGCCGCTGCTCCTTGGCCTCCTTGCCCGCCGCCTTGCCGACCTGGACGAGCGCGGCGCCGCCCGGTTCGGCCATGCCGTGACGCTCGAACGCCCCGAGGAGCGTGGCGAGCTGGTAGACCCCGAGCTGCGGGTGACGGTCGAGCTCCTGGTCGGACGGCTTGGTGGTGCCGGTCTTGATGTCGATGATCACGGCCCGGCCCTCGCCGTCGCGCTCCACGCGGTCGACGCGGCCGCGGATGTGCACACCGTCGGAGAGCTCGGCGGTGAACGCCTCCTCGACCGCCACCAGCTCTCTGGGGTTGTTCTCGTGCCAGGTGAGGAACCGGGCGACCATCTGCTCGGCCACCTGGCGCTGCTTGCGGTTGAACCATACGCCGCCGAAGTCGAGCCCGTCCCAGATCTCGTCGAGCCGCTTGCCCAGGGTGTCCCCGGCCTGCCCCGCGGCGGCGAGCACGGCGATCGCGTGGATGACGCTGCCGAGGCTGCGGGATATGTCGGTGCCTGAGGCGCCGACGGCGGTCTCCAGCAACCAGCGCAGCCCGCACTTGGTGAAGTTCTCGACAGAGGACGGAGAGACCCGGACGATGTTCTCCGGCCAGCTCAGCGGGCTGTCGTCGGACAGGGGCGTGAGCGCGTACCACTCGCCGGGGTGGGCGCCGGGGACGCCCGCGCGGGCCAGCCGGGCGAGATGGCCGGCGGCCGCCCTGCGCATCGGCTCGGGCCTGGTGGGGTCGCACACGGCCGAGCGGAGGTCGGCGACCAGGGCGGACATGCTGAGCCAGCGGGCCCGGTCGTTGACGGCGGCCTCCTCGACCGCCCCGGGGAGCAGCTCGGCAAGAAAGCGTGAGGGCCGCTCGTCTGTGTCCTCGCCGCCCACGGCGGTGACGACGAGCCTGCGGCGGGCACGGGTGGCGGCCACGTAGAACAGCCGCCGCTCCTCGGCGAGCAGCTTGGAGGCCAGCGCGGCGCCGGCCGCGTCGGCCCCGTCGAGCACGGAGCCCTCGGCCAGCTCGACCAGTTCCTCGACGCCGAGCAGCGATCCGCGCAGGCGCAGGTCGGGCCAGACGCCTTCCTGGACCCCCGCGACCACGACCACGTCCCATTCGAGGCCCTTGGAGCGGTGGGCGGTCAGGATGCGCACGGCGTCGGCGTCGGGCGCGTGCTCGGCGAGCGAGTTACCGGGGATCTCCTGGGACTCGAGGTCGTCGAGGAAGACCTCGGGCCCGGCGTGGGGCAGGCGGTCGACGAAGCGCGCGGCGTAGTCGAACAGCGCGACCACGGCGTCCAGGTCGCGGTCGGCCTGGGCTCCCTTGACGCCGCCGGCGAGGCTGACCTCGGTCCAGGCCTCACCGAGCCCGGAAGCCTGCCAGATCGCCCACAGGGCCTCCTCGGCGGTGTCTCCCCGGCGTACGGCCTCGCGGACGGCGGCGATCAGGACGGCGACGCGCTCGGCGCAGGAGCCGACGTGCTCCTCGACGGGGATCAGCTCGCGGGCGTCCCGCAGGGCGGCGATCAGCAGTTCGTCGGACGAGCGCGGGGGCACGGGCAGCGTGCCGGTGTCCACGGCCGCCGCCTCCAGCTCGGCGATCCGGAGGGCGCGGCGCAGGCGGCGCACGCCGATCGTGTCCGTGCCGCCCAGGGGGCCGGTGAGCAGTTCCTCGGCCGTCGCCACGTCCAGCGCGGCCGGGTGGAGCGCCACGCGCAGCAGGGTGATCAGCGGGCGTACACCGGGCTCCTGGACGAGAGGGACCTCGTCGCCGGCCACCACGACGGGAACCCCTGCGGTGAGGAGGGCGCGGCGCAGCATCGGCACCTGCCGGCTCGCCGAGCGCACCAGGACGGCCATGCGTCCCCAGGGCACCCCTTCGAGGAGATGCGCCCGGCGCAGGGCGTCGGCCACGACGGCGGCCTCCTGGGCTTCGCTGTCCGCGAGCAGCACCCGGACCTCCCCGGGCTCGGCGTCCTCCGGTGAGATCAGGTCGCGGTGCCCGTCACCGCGAGGACGCGCGGGGCCCTGCGACGGCACTCCCCCGGCCGGCGGACGGCCGTCGCCGCCGGAAGGGCGGGCGCCGGTGGGCGGGGTGGGGAGGCGGGCGGCCACGCGGCGGGAGGCGGTGAGCAGGTCGGGGCCGCTTCTGCGGCAGACGCGCAGCGCGATGACGGGCGCCTCGTGGCCCTCGGCCGTGCGGAACCTGTCGGGGAACTCGAGGATGCCGCGCACGTCCGCGCCGCGGAAGCCGTAGATGGACTGGTCGGGGTCGCCTACGGCGACCAGGTCGCGGCCGTCCCCGGCGAGCTGCCGGAGCAGGAACTCCTGCGCCGGGTCGGTGTCCTGGTACTCGTCGACGAACACGACGTCGTACGCGGCCCGCTCGCGCCGTCGCACCTCCGGGTCGTTCAGCAGGCCGGCGCCGGCGCGGATGAGCTCGGCGTAGTCGAGTGCGGGGGCCGGGTCGAGGTCGAACCGGTCGGCGTACCGGTAGGCGAACCGTCCGGCGGCCACCCAGTCGGCACGGCCGTGCTCGCGGCCGAGGATGACGAGGTCCTCGCCGTCGAGGCCGCGCTCGGCCCCGCGCGCGAGGAAGTCGCGCAGCTCCTCGGCGAACCCCCGGGTCTTCAGCGCCTCGCGCATGCCGGAGGGCCACTGCGGCGCGCCGTCCTCGAGCTCGCCATGGAGCAGGCGGCGGATCTCCAGGAGCTGCTCGGGACCGGTCAGCAGGCGAGGCGGCGGGTCACCGGCCAGCACCGCCTCACGGCGCAACAGCGCGTAGGCGTAGCTGTGGAACGTGAGCGCGAGGGGCGTTCGCGTGGTGCGGCGCATGCGGGCGGTGATACGCTCGCGCAGCTCTTCCGCCGCCTTGCGGCTGAAGGTGAGCACCAGCACCCGCTCGGGGTCGGCTCCGCGCCGCTCGACGCGGTCGACGACGCTCTCGACGATCGTGGTGGTCTTGCCGGTGCCGGGGCCCGCGAGCACGAGCAGCGGGCCGCCCTCGTGGCGCAC
This sequence comes from Sphaerisporangium perillae, assembly GCF_023276435.1. Lineage (GTDB taxonomy): Bacteria > Actinomycetota > Actinomycetes > Streptosporangiales > Streptosporangiaceae > Sphaerisporangium > Sphaerisporangium perillae. The sequence continues at coordinate 9,029 of NZ_JALLPO010000068.1, read as the reverse complement.
GACCGCCCGCTGGTGCCCGTCGAGAGCAGGAGGCATCGACTGCCCCGCGCTTCCCCGCCGCACCAGACGGTAGGTCTGACCACTCACAACACGCTATTCCACCAGACCACACGGGTAGATCGTGCCGACTCGACCGGTACGGCAGCCCACTCGATCTCCGTCGCGGGCGACAAATCACCTTATCGAGGGATTGCCGGGCTCTTCGGGAGCGACACGACCACGGCGCGGAAGTCCTCGTGAACGTGCTCATCGAACGCCCCCCGGAGCACGCCGCCGCCATGCCGTCGGTCCTGGCGCGCCCACCGGCACCACCGCGTTCCACGGCACGCCGTCGCACGGTCGTTGGTCCTGGTGTGCGGGCAGTTATTGGACCTGTTCGACCGCCTGCTCTCCTGCCAGCATGACGAGTCCAATGAGCGGACGACGGAAGGGCGGCATGCACCGATGACGCGCGAGAGGGTGCTCGGATGACGGAGGACGGCCTGCGGGATCGGTCGCGCGGGGCGGCGGGCGCGGCGACGGCGATGTTCTGCGTCGGCACGCTCACGGCGGTGTCCCCGGCGCTGCACGCCTACCCGATCTACGGCGGGCAGGCCCTGCGCTACGCCGCGGGCGGGCTCCTGCTGCTCGGCGTCATGCGGGCACGCGGGCTCGCCCATCTGCGGCCGACCCGCCGGGAACTCGCCCTGATCGTGGCGCTGGCCGTCGTCGGGCTGGCCGCGTTCAACGTCTTCATCATCGAGTCGACCCGGTACGCCGACCCGGCGACCGTCGGGACGGTCGTGGCCACCGTGCCCATCGCGCTCGCCCTGGCCGCGCCGCTCATGGAGCGGCGGCGGCCGACCCCGCACATCGTGGTCGCCGCCGCGGTGGTGGCCTGCGGCGCCGCCGTCGCGACGGGCCTTGGCGGCGGCTCGCCGCTCGGGCTGCTTCTGGCGCTGGGCGCGCTCGCGTGCGAGGTGGGGTTCTCCCTGCTCGCCGTCCCCCTGCTGCCGCGTCTCGGCGCGGTACGGGTCTCGGCGTACGCGACGGTCGCGGCGGTGCCGCTCCTGCTGGCCACCGGCCTCGCGGTCGACGGGCGGGCGGCGCTGCGGCCCTCGACGGCGAGCGAGGCCGCGGCCCTCGCCTACCTGGCGGTGGTGGTGACGGCGTTCGCGTTCTTCTGCTGGTACGACGCGCTGCCCCGGCTGGGGGCGGAGCGCGCGGGCCTGTTCTCGGGGTTCCTGCCGATCGGCGCCATCATCTCCAGTGTGATCCTCGGCACCGGCCACCCGAGCGTGGCCGATCTCCTCGGCGCGGCGCTGGTGATCGGCGGTCTCCTCCTCGGCCTCCGTCCCCGCCCCGCGCGAGCGCGGGTGATGGTGTAGTTCTGGGACGTGAGGTCGCGCCGCGCCGGGCCCGGAGCCCGTGCGCCCATGACGGCCGCACGCACCGGCCCCGCGGCTTCGCGCAGGAAGGATCGCATCGGTGAGCAGCACATCGGCTGTCGCGAGCCCCGTGGACTTCGCCGTTCACGGAGACTACGGAACCAAGAGCGCCAACGGAGCGAAGGGCGCCTACACCCGGCCGCCGTACGGCTTCAGGGGCCGGATCACCGCGGACGGCGGCAGCGGCCACCCCGCCGAGCCGGGCCGGTACCACCTCTACGTGTCGTCGGCGTGCCCGTGGGCGCACCGATCGGTCATCGTGCGGGCCCTGAAGAAACTCCAGGACGTCGTCTCGCTGTCGGTCGTGGACCCGATCCGCGACGGCCGCGGCTGGGCCTTCCGCGACGGGCCGGGCCACACACCCGATCCCGTCAACGGCTTCACCCTGCTCCGCGAGGCGTACGAGGCCAGTGACCCGGGCTACGACGGCCACGTGTCGGTGCCCGTGCTCTGGGACCGCGAGACCGGGCGCATCGTGAGCAACAACTTCCCCGACATCACGATCGACCTGGGCACGCAGTTCGAGCGGTGGGCCGACACCACGGTCGATCTGTACCCCGCGGACCTGAGGCCGGAGATCGACGAGCTGAACGATCGCATCTACGCCACCGTCAACAACGGGGTCTACCGCTGCGGCTTCGCCACCGGCCAGGAGGCCTACGACGAGGCGGTCCAGGCGCTCTTCACGACCCTCGCCGAGCTGGAGGAGCGCCTCGGCGCCGGCCGGTACCTCTTCGGGGACCGGCTCACCGAGGCGGACGTGCGGCTGTGGGTGACGCTGGTGCGCTTCGACACGGTGTACGTCACCCATTTCAAGGCCAACCTGCGACGCCTCGTGGACCACCCGAACCTCTGGGCGTACGCCAGGGACCTCTACCAGCGTCCGGCCTTCGGCGGCACGACCGACTTCGACCACATCAAGCGGCACTACTACCAGACGCATCCCCAGCTCAATCCGTCCCGCATCGTGCCGGCCGGGCCGCTGCTCGACTGGAACGCCCCGCACGACCGAGGGCCGGCCTCTCTCTGACACCTTCCGGCCGCCGGCGCCCGGCGCCCCGGGCCGCGACCGGCGTCGCCCGGCGGACTGGCATGGCTCGGGTGAGCCGTCTCATATGACAGCCGTCCGCACTTTCAGTCATTTTTCCGTACATGTACGGATGTCCCTACGGATGTTCAACACCGGAACGCGGACCTAGCGTCGCGCACAGGCCGGTTCGCCCGGCCGGGATCGTGACGTGAGGAGGACCGCCGTCAAGTGACTTCCCCCGACCTCCCGCCATAGCCGCCCCCTCCCGCCATGGGAGACGTCTCCGGCGGATGGGGCGGCCAGCAGACCCCCCCGCAGCCACCGCTCCATCCGCCGGGCTCGCAATTCATTTCTCTCATCACCCCCCGAATCCCACCGTGTCCGCCACTGGGTGTCTCCCGGCGGCGCGACCGCCGCCACGCGCCCGGAGAACGGCGGGTCGCGGCGTGGGAGGCAGAGAAAGGAAATCGCGCATGAGGCGCAGAGCTCTACTCGCGGCGGCGGCCGGCCTGGCCATGGTGGCCGTGGTGGCCCCCGCCACCCCCGCGGCCGCGAAGCCTCCACCGGGCACCGAAAACTACACCCGCTCCCCCGCCGACCCCCCGCAGCTCGCCGCGGCCGTCGCCGACCAGGCCGTCGCCAGCGGCCTGGACGACCTGCGCAAGAGCCCGGACGAGGCCTACCGGCGCACCGCCGTGACCCCCGGCGCGGGCGGCATGTACGCCGTCACCTACGAGCGCACGTACAAGGGCCTGCCCGTGGTGGGCGGCGACGCCGTCGTGATCACCGACGCGGGCGGCCACGTGCGTGACACCGCGGCGGCCTCCGGCGCCACTACGCGAGGGCTGAAGACCTCCCCGGCGGTGAGCGCGGAAAGCGCGACCGAGACGGCCAAGACCCGGCTGGCCCGGGTCGACGACAGCGCCGCGCCGCGCCTGGTGGTGCTGGCCTGGGGCGCCAAGCCGCGCCTGGCCTGGGAGGCGCTGGTCTCCGGCATCGCCGACGGCAAGCCCAGCAAGCAGCACGTCTTCGTCGACGCGAGCACCGGCGACATCGCCGACGCCTACGACGAGGTCCGCGCGGGCACCGGCAACGGCTACTACTACGGCCAGGTCACCCTCGACACGAGCGGCTCCGGCAGCTCGTACTCGATGACCGACTCCACCCGCAGCGGCCTGCGCTGCGGCGGGCAGAACGGCTCGGCGTACACCGGCACCGACGACGCCTGGGGCAATGGCTCGGGGACGAACCTCGAGACCGCCTGCGTGGACGCCCTCTACGGCGTCCAGCGCGAATGGGACATGCTGCGCGACTGGCTCGGCCGCAGCGGCATCAACGGCAGCGGCGGCGGCTTCCCGACCCGGGTCGGACTGGCCGACGTCAACGCCTACTGGAACGGCAGCTACACCAACTTCGGCCACTCGCAGGACAACGCCCGCCAGGCCACGCCGATCGACGTGGTGGCCCACGAGTTCGGCCACGCCATCTTCCAGACCACGCCCGGCGGCGCCGGCTCGGGCAACGAGAACGGCGGCATCAACGAGGCCACGGGCGACGTCTTCGGCTCGCTCACCGAGGCCTACGCCAACAACCCCAACGACCCGCCGGACTACCAGGTCGGCGAGGAGGTGAACCTCGTCGGCGACGGGCCGATCCGCTACATGTACAACCCATCGCTGGTCGGCGACCCCAACTGCTGGTCCACTTCGATCCCGAGCACCGAGGTGCACGCCGCGGCCGGCCCGCTGAACCACTGGTTCTACCTGCTGGCCGAGGGCTCCTCGCCGGGCGGCGGCAAGCCGAGCAGCCCGATCTGCTCGGGTGGCCCGTCCTCGGTGACCGGCGTCAGCATCCAGAAGGCCGGCAAGATCTACATGGGCGCGCTGCAGCGCAAGACCTCGACGTGGAAGTACGCCAACGTCAGGACCGCGTCGCTCGCGGCGGCCGTGGAGCTGTACGGCGCGGGCAGCGCCGAGTGCGCCGCCACCAAGGCGGCCTGGAACGCGGTCAGCGTGCCCGCGCAGTCCGGCGAGGCCAGCTGCACCGCCACCAGCAACGACTTCTCGCTGTCGCTGAGCCCCGCCGCGGGCACCGTGACACCGGGACAGTCGGCCACCTCCACCGTCGGCACGCAGACCACCTCGGGTAGCGCGCAGACGGTCAGCCTCACCGCGTCCGGGCTGCCGTCCGGGGCGAGCGCGAGCTTCAGCCCGTCCTCGGTCACCTCTGGCGGCTCCTCCACTCTGACCATCACCACCAGCGCGTCGACGCCGGCCGGCACCTACACGGTCACGGTCACCGGTTCGGCGGCCTCCGGCACGCACACAGCGGCCTACACGCTGACGGTCGGCACCACGCAGACCAGGGACTTCTCCATCTCGGCGAGCCCGGCCGCAGGGACGGTCACCGCCGGGCAGGCGGCCACCTCCACGATCGCCACCGCCACCACGGCGGGCACCGCGCAGACGGTCGCCCTGTCCGCCTCCGGCCTGCCCAGCGGCGCCACGGCCGGGTTCAACCCGGCGTCGGTGACCTCGGGCGGCTCCTCCACGATGACGATCGCCACCACGGCGTCGACGCCCGCCGGCACCTACAGCGTCACCATCACCGGCACCGGCCAGACCGCCACCCACACCGCGACGTACTCGCTGACCGTGCAGGGCACCTCGGGCTCGCGCACGTTCCGCAATGACACCGACTACGCCATCAACGACTGGGCGACGATCACCAGCTCGATCACGTCCACCGCGACCGGGAGCGCGGTGTCGCCTGTCAAGGTCACCGTGACCGCCGCGCACACCTGTGCGGAGGACCTGGAGATCTGGCTCCGCGGGCCGAGCGGCACGTGGTACCTGATCGACAGCAGCGGCGGCTCCAGCTGCACGTCCTACGGCACCCGGACCTACTCGGTCCCGGTCAGCCAGCAGGCGTCCGGCCAGTGGCAGCTCGAGATCACCGACAACTACCTGCAGGACACCGGCACCCTGGACTGGTGGAGCATCACCGTCTAGCCCGCCTCACCGGCGCCCCCGGGACCGCACCTGGTCCCGGGGGTCCTTCATGCGCGTCCATGTCCGGACGCGCGGCGTGCCCGCCGCGCGCTATCGCACGTTCTCGAACCGCGCGCCGCGCGCGGTCGCGGGTTTTCGAACCGTCCGCCGCGCGGCCTCACACCGGCGGGGTGACCTCCGTCCTGGACCGGACGCCGAGCTTGCGCAGCACGGTGGCGACGTGGCTCTCGACCGTGCGCCGGGACAGGAACAGCACGTCGGCGATCTCGCGGTTGGTCCGGCCGAGCGCGACGAGCCGGGCCACCTCCCTCTCGCGCTGGGACAGCCCGCTCCCGCCGCTCCGGCGCGGCCGGTGCAGCTGGAACTCGACGCCGATGTCGCGCAGCACGCGCCGGCAGCGGGCGGCGTCGTGGGTGGCGCCCAGCTCGGCGAACCGCTCGGCCGCCCCCGCGAAGGCCGAGGCGGCGTCCGCGTCCCCGAGGGCGAGCCGGGCGCGCGCCTCCCCCTCGCCGGCCCGCGCCGCCGCGTACGGCTGGGGCAGGACGGCGTACGCCTCGCGGGCGCGCGCGTAGAAGCCGGCGGCGTCGGCGTGCCGGCGGTCGGCGGCGGCGAGCGCGCCCCGGGCGGCGTCCAGGGCGGCGTCGGCGGCGGGCGCGATGCGGTCGGCGATGCCGGCGGCGTACTCCTCCACCAGGTCGGCGGCCCGCTTCCCCAGCCCGGCCCAGCCCAGGGCGGTGACGGCGGAGGGCACCAGATAGGCGCCCCACACCCACACGCTCTTGCGGCGCAGCCGGGCGACCGACCGCTCGGCCTCGGCGACGGCGTGGTCCAGCTCGCCGCGCGCGAGGTGCAGCTCGATCATCCCGCCGGCGGCGGCCTCCACCACCGGGAGATAGCGGGCCTCGGGCACGTCCAGGCCCGCGCCGTGGAAGTGCTTGATGGCCTCCTCCCACTCGCCGGTCGCCAGGGCGAGCAGGCCGAGGACCAGCCAGATGTCCACCGCGATCAGCGGTGTCTCGGTGGCCAGCTCTCCGAGGGCGACCGCGCGGTCGCGCAGGCCCTCCCACCGGCCGGTCAGCCACTCCCTGCGGATCGTCGAGACGTCGAGGAGGTAGGCCGGATACTGCGCGCCGGTCTCCAGGGCCAGCCGCCGGCCTTCCCTGCCGAACCTCTCGGCTGCGGCGTAGTGGCCGAGGCTGGTGGCCGAGTCGTGCAGGTTGCAGTACGCGCGGGCGGCCTCGCGCCGGACCGCCGTGGAGGGGTCGCCGGCCGGCAGCGTGGCGGCGAGGGCGAACGCGCGCGGGGACCCGACCGTCATCTCGAACGAGGCCCGGTTCGCCTGGACGGCGGCGGCCAGGACGGGGTTGTCGGCGCTCGCGACGAGCGCCTCGGCGCGGGCCATCCACTCCTCGTGCCTGGCCAGCGGCTCCATCCCCCACCCCGGCAGGGCCAGGCTGGCCCAGCCGCGCGCGGCCAGGGTAGGCCGGCCGCTCAGCTCGGCGACGGCGGCCATGATCTCGGGCCGCCCGGCGGCGGTGTCGCCCGCCTGGTTGGACAGCACGACGCCGAGGTTCAGCCGGGCCTCGCCGCGCGCGTCGGGGGACAGGAAGCCATCGCGCAGCACGTGGCGCAGCAGCCGCACCACCCGCTGGTGGGACAGGCCGGTCGCGGCGAGGCGGCTGAGCATCAGCGCGAGCGGCCCCCGCTCCGGCGCCGGGAGGCCGGGGTCGTCGAGCATGCCCTCGATGACCTCGACGGCCACGGCGGTGTCGCCGAGCGCGGCGGCCTGCTGGGCGGCGGCCGTGCCATGGCGCAGCCAGGCCTCGGTGTCCCCGGCCTGCCGGGCGTGGAACGCCAGCTGCACCAGGGGCGGGGAGTCCATCGCCTCGAGCGCGGCCATCGCCCGCTCGTGCCCCGACCGCCGGTCCGGGCCCGGGATCGCGTCGTAGACGGCCTGCTGGGCCAGCGCGTGGCGGAAGCCGTACCGCCCGCCTGAGTGCTCGTGCAGGACGCCGGCCCGCAGCGCCTCCCCCAGCCCGGCGGAGCCGCCGCCGACCATGGTGATCAGCTTCTCGGCGGACGGGAGCCGCAGCAGCGCCGCCGCGTGGACGGCGCCCACCGCCGCCGAGGAGAGACCCGCCATCCGCTCGGCCATCGCCTCGCGCAGCAACAGCGGCACCCCGACGCGGTCGAGCGCGTCGGGTTCCAGCGCGCCGGGCAGGGATCGGACGACCTCCTCCACGACGAACGGGATGCCGGCCGTCCGCTCGTGCAGCCGCGCGACGAACCCCGACGACAGGTCGGACCGCTCCAGCAGCGCGCCCGCCAGGCTGGCCACGTCCGGCGCGTCCAGCGGCGCGAGCGGCAGCACGACGCTGGTCGTGTCGGGCTGGTGCCGGTAGGCGCGGCCGAGGGGCGAGCGCGCCGCGCCCTGGTCCTCCCGGCGGTAGGTGGCCACCAGGGCCAGCCCCTTGGGCGGCTGGTCGGCCAGGAAGCGCAGCAGGTCACGGGTGCCGTCGTCGGCCCAGTGCAGGTCCTCGATGACCAGGACGGCCGGTCCGACCGCGGCCAGCAGGGCGTGTATCGCCCGGAACACCCGGTGGCGCTCGGCCCGGGGGTCGGCCAGGGGCTGCGGCGAGGGCGGCAGCGCGCAGGCCAGCTCGGGGAGGTAGCCGCGCAGGGCGCCGGTGACCGGGTTGAGCGACCCGGCCGCCGGAAGCCGGCCGGTGATGTCGCGCAGCGCCTCGAACACCGGCCCGTACGGGAACGGCTCGCGGATCTGATGGCAGTAGCCGAGAAGAACGGCCCGGTCGCCGGACGGCAGACGGCCGAGCGCGGCGCGGACGAGGCGCGTCTTGCCGATGCCCGCCTCCCCCTCCACGAGCACCACGGCCGGTGGGCGGGTCATCGCATCGGTCAAAGTCCGCAGCTCAGAGGCGCGTCCGACCAGTGCGGGCGAGGGCACGCCGCTCATCCACAGCTCCAAGGTACGGGTTGCAGGACCCCCCGCGTCAGTTATCCACATACCTTCGGCCAAGGTCAACCCTTGGGCGTAACAGCCTTGTTGCGGATGCGGTCAAGCCGCCCACCGGGGCAGGAGTTCAGCGGTCGTACACCCAGCCGGCGGCCTGCCCGCGGGTGACCAGGCGCCAGGTCCGCGCGTCGCAGGCCGCGGCGGCGCGCCGGCGGAACGCGCGGTCGCCGATGAAGTGCGTCTCGGACACGTCCAGCCAGCTGTCCTTGGTCGCGTGCGGGTCCCACTCGGCGGTCGGGATCGGGAGGTACTCGCTGCGCCCGGACTTGTCCTGACTGGTGATCTTGAGTACTTCGGCGCCGCGCGCGTGGGTCCGCAGGACGAGGCAGGGACGCACCTTGGACCCGGTGCCGTCGGAGTAGGGCACGTCGGCCCACCAGATCTGGCCTGGCGCCGGCTTGGAGTCCCACGACGGGCTCGGCGGGCGGGAGTGGACGGCGGGCGGCCGGCCGGGCCGGGCGGCGGGACGGCTCTTGCGCCCCGGCGGCGGTGCCCCGCGCCGCGGCGGCCGCCCCGGACGTGGCGTG
>NZ_JALLPO010000067.1 GCF_023276435.1 Sphaerisporangium perillae | reverse complement strand
GCCTTCATCACCAAACTGCCGCACTGGTATCTGCGCATGGCGTTTCGTGCCGGCTTCCGCGGGCCGGCCTGGCAGCGAATGCGGCCCCTTCTGGGGGCCTGTCTGGCCGAGCACGAGCAACTCGCAGCCCAACAGGGCCGGCTCCCCGAGTTCGCGGACGTCACCGCCCCGGTGCTGCTCCTGGTGGGCGGCCGCTCGTCGCGCGAGCACCAGGAGGGGTTCGCCGCGCACCGCGACACCCTTCCCCACGCCACACTCCAAACCATGGACGGCCTCAACCACTTGAGCCCATCGGAACGGAAATCAGGCCCGGTTGTGGCCGAGCGGGCTCTGGCGTTCTTCCTGTGATGGTTCAGCCAAGCAATCTCGTGATTGTTCCGGAGTCGGCGTTGCCCCCGACGAAACCCCCTGGTCCGTCGCACCACACTCCACCTGTCCGCCGTAACAGAGCGGCCCGCCCCGCAAGACCGATCATGTTTCCTAGGGTGCCCGTCACGCTCGCCCTGCAGTGGGACGGCGGACGCTACTTCCCCTTCGGCTCTCCCAACCACCTGGACCCCGAACAGTCCGACGAGGCCGCTGAGTTCATCGCCCGCTTGGAGCCCGCCGAACCGACGGCGGCGGCCCGCGCGTTCGACACCTGGACCATCGGCGAGTACTGGACAGACCCGGCCACCGACCTGCCCGCCATCACCACCCCCGAAGGCACGGCATGGGCGGCCGTCCCGCAGCGGCTGCCAGCCCTGACCCCCTTGTCCCAGGTCATCCTGCGGGACCGCCAGGTCTGGATCCGCACCAGCGACGGCACCCTCTACCTCGCCCCCGAAGACGGCAGCGGCCTGACCTGGGGATACCGCGGCACCGGCCCCACCAGACTGGCCATCCTCCTGGGCCGCCTCCTAGACGACATCAACGCGCCCGCCGTTCGCAGCCTCGATCGGCAAGCTCTACCTCAACATCCACGACGGCCGAGGGTGGAGTGAGGCCTACCGCAACAACCTCGGCTGGGCGGTGGAGAACGCCGTCCCGATGGCTGCCCACGCCGGCTACATATGGCGCGTCGCCCGCGGAGTGGACAACAAGGTGTACACCAGCGGAACGGACGACAGCGGCCGCTGGGACGAGAAGCCCGTCCATCCGAACTGGCGCACCGAGAACGGCATGGCCCTCGCCGACTACAGTGGGAGGCTGTGGATGTTCCTCCGCGGCATGGATGGCTTCCTGCTAGCGGCCACCTGGACCCCCAACGAGTGGAGCGGAATCGACTACGTGGGCGGAACGCAAGCCATCAAGCTGGTGGACGAGCCCGCCGCAGCCTCCCACGACGGCCAGCTGTACGTGATGTACCGCCGCTGAGGAACGGCCGGACTCGATCCCCCGGCCTTGCGCCACGCTGGCGGCACGAGGCGGCGGAGACGTGCAGGGCGAGGGCCTCTTTGATGCGGGCTAAGCACCCCGGAGCCCGGAGACGCTCGACAATCTTGGCGAAGGCGTAGCTGTACCCCCGATCATCGTCAAAGATGGACGGCTCACGGCGCGGACGAGCGGGGCCAGATGTCGGCCGTTGACCGCGCGCAAGCGGCCGAACCCGCTGCCGGTGACGCGGCGTGCTGCAACCGGGCTGATCGTCCTCAGGCCAGTGCATGTCACCGCGGTGTCCGCCGGCTCGTCATGTGTCCGAGCGTCAGGGGAGTCAGACGGACACCGCGTGACGATGAGAAGGGCGACCGTCAGCTGGCGGCGTCGAGGACCTCGCGCAGCTTGCGGGCGAAGGCCTCAGGCTGCCCGGCGTAGCCGAACTCGCCACCGAGGAAGCCGCCGTGGTGGCTCGGGAAGACCGTCGCCTGCTGGCCGAGCAGTTTGGCCGTGGCCACCGAGGTGCGTCCGGTGAAGGTGTCCAGGGATTCCTCGCCCACGGCGATCACGACCCGCGTTGGCGCCGCGGTAAGCGCGTCGACGTCGGGCCGGTAGCTGCTGACCGCCCAAGACCGGTCGGAGAGCAGCGGATCGTCACGGGAGCCGTCATCATCGGTCGGCATCCCGAACACGGCTGGATCCGGCGCGGGCTGGGCGAAGTAGTCGTCGGTGAACTCGCCCTGCCACGAGGTCATCACGATGAAGGCCGCCATGCCGGCACCCGAGCCCTTGTCCTCGTACGCATCCCGGACGCCGGCCCGGGCGCGCTCGGCAGCCTGGGCGTCGCAGAGCACCGGAATGAGCGGCGGCTCGTGGGCCACAAGGATGGTCACGTCATCGGGGTACGCCGCCACGAGGGCGAGCGCGGTCACCGCACCGCCGCTGCTCGCGAACATCTCGACCGGGCCCGCCCCGAGCGCCTCGATGACGGCGTGCACGTCGGCAGCCTGGATCCCGGGCACATGGTCGACCCGGCCGTCCTTGCGGGTGCTGCGGCCGAGGCCGCGCGGGTCATAGGTGACCACGGTGCGCTCGGCGAGGTGCGACGCCAACGCGCCGAAGCCGCTGGCGGCCATGGGCTGGCCGATCATGACCAGCGGTGGGCGTCCGTCGGCGGTCGGCAGCGGACCGTGGACGTCGTAGGCGAGGTCGACCTCGGGAGTCTTGAGCATCTGCGTAGTCATAACGGTGTAGACCCCTTCCGTATCAAGAACTCATCGGACCCTACGCGGGGTCCCGGTAGTAATCGCGGAAAATCCAACGGATATCGCTGACCAGTGTCGACGTGGCAACCCTGGACACCTCCTGGTCCTGGCAGAACTACCACCTGCACCTGTTCGCCAAGGACTGGGAGGAGTAAGGCGACAACGCCCGCGACGAGACGGCGGTGACGCTGGCCGGCCTGCTGCCTCGGCCGGGCGAGCGGATGGCCTACCGCTACGACTTCGGCGATTGCTTGCCGGAGCTCGCCGAGGCGTTCACGCCCGCCCCAACCGCAAGTACTTCGGCTCCAAGCGTGGCATGACCTGGCTGAACGCGGTAAATGACCGTGGTATGGGACGCGGCGCGAAGGTTGTGTCGGGGACGATCCGCGATTCCCTGCACATGGTCGACGTCATCTTCGGCCTGGACGGCGGCGACCTCCCCGAGATCGTGGTGTCCGACACCGGCTCCTACTCCGACGTGGTGTTCGGGCTGCTGGAGCTGCCGGGCATCTCCTACCGGCCCGCCCTCGCCCTCGGCACCATCCGCGAACTCCGCGACCCGCGCCACCCGCGCACGCGGCCGGGGCGGCGGCCGCCGCCCCGTTGTCGACGACGACAAACGCGCCGCGATCCTCGACCGCCGCAAGCGCGGCGAATCCATCCGCACCATCGCCGCCGGAGTGAAGGTCTCCGTCGGCGTCGTCCACAAGACCCTCGCAGACGCCCAGCTCGCCGCCGCAGAGGGCACCCCGCCGCTGATCAGCCCGACCGCCCTGGAGAACGTCGTGCCGCTGCCCCAGATCCCGACCGGCGACCCGCGCGTACTGGCTGTGTCGCACACCGATCGCTAGCGGGGCGCCCCGTCGCGCTCGCTTCATTGGGCGAGGCGCTGGAGTTGCCCTTCGTGCACGTCGCTCACCCACTCCCAGCCAGGCTTGGCCGATGGGCCGACCCGTGGGTCGGCGGGGACTTGGCCGTTCCGCAACGCGAGTACGTACGCCCGATCCTGGTCGATCCGTGCCTGTACCTGGTCGGATCCGCCGACGGAACCGTGGCCCGGGACGACGACATCGACGTCGCTCGCCACGCCCTCGAGCAGCCGCAGCGCGGTGAGGTAGTCCTCGATCGGGTCCGCGGTGTCGTTCAAGTCGAGCATCGGAATCAGGACATCAGAGAGCATGTCGCCGGCGACGAGAACGCCGCGTTCCTCGATCAACAGCGCCGCGTGGCCCGGGGCATGCGCTTGATGCTCGATGATCCGGACTTGAGGGCCATCCCAAGGAATCTGCGCAGTTTCGGCGGGCAGGCCGGTAATGACGCCGAGTAGGTCCAGCGGTACCTGCCCGGCGATTTCCGTCTCGAGCAGGTGGGCGGCGATGCGGGCCTTCGCACCTGCGTCCGACAGCTGATCTCGGACAGTGGCCGCGCAGCGCGCCGTGCCGTAACGGGGCGCCTCGCCGAGCCGGGCGTGCCAGAGCAGGTGATCCCAATCCGGATGCGTAGAAAACCCTGCCACAACGGGCTGACCCAACTCGCGAAGGTCGTTCGCGAGGCAGTCGATCTCGGAGCCGGTCACCCCGGGGTCGATGAGCAACACACCGGCCCGGCCCTGCACCACAACGGCGTTGCTCTGCACGAACTCGCTCTCGTGGACCAGCACACCCTCCGCGACCTGCCTCAGCACGAGCTCGCCTCCTTTGCATCCCGGATGGCGTAGCGATGCATCGTGACGCCCTGCTTGAACGATCGCTGCTCGAGCAGGTCGAGCTCGATCGGCACGTCGTAGTCGTCGAACAGCGGCCTGCCGAAGCCGAGGATTGCCGGGTGGGTGAAGAGCAGCAGCTCGTCGAGAAGCCCCGCCCGGAGCAGCTGCGTCGCGAGCGCCGCGCCGCCCACACTGATGCTGCCGTCGGTCCCGGCCCGCAGGGCGGCGAGTTGCTCGATCGCGTCGTCTCCGCCGATGATCCGGGTGTTGTGATCGGCGCTGCGGCGGGTGCGGGAGACAAGCACTTTGGGCTTGGCTGTCCAGATCTCGCCGTATTCACGCATGAAGTCCGGCAGTGACGCGTCCTCGCGCGCCCGTGGCCAGTACTCCTCCATGACCTCGTAGTAGACCCGGCCCTGGACCATGAGCGCGAGCGCCTGTGTCAGCGCGTTGCACTCGCGGTGCAGTTCCTCGTCGATGCGCAGCCACTCGCCAGCACCGTTGTCCCCAGGAACTTGCTCGATCCGCAGGTCGAGGGACACGTTCATCGAATAGACGAAGCGGCCCATCATCTCCTCTTCCCAAGAGTGATTGTATTCTGCAACTACTATAGGTAGGACGAAATACCTGTCAAGGGAGGAATCGTGGAACCACGGTCCGGGTGTCCGATCAACGCCGCCGTCGAGGTGCTCGGAGATCGCTGGTCGTTGCTCGTGCTTCGCGACGTCATCTTCGGCGACCGCCGCTACTTTCGGGTGCTGCTCACCGGGTCGATCGAGGGCATCGCTTCGAACATCCTCGCCGACCGCCTCGTGCGGCTCGTCGACGCAGGGATCCTCACCCGCGGCACCGCTGCGCGGGGGCAGCGCGCTCGCTACAGCCTCACTGAAGCTGGTATCCAGACTCTTCCGATCATCTACGCCCTCGGCAACTGGGGCCTCGACTGGCGCCCGGGCAGCGACGAGCTCCGGAGCCGGCAGCAGCTCATGCGCGATGAGGGTCCGGCGTTCATCGAGGAGCTCATGGACGAGCTTCGCGTCCGCCACCTCGGCGCCCCGCCGAAGCCGTTCGACGGTCCAGGCCCGTTCGAGCGCCTCGACGCCGCCTACGCCGCGGCCGCCGAGCAAGAACACGTCGATTAACGGTGACGGAACGGCCCCCGCCCTGACCTTCTTGGGCTTCGGTAGCTTGCCGTCACCGCGCACAAGACGTTGACGTGGAAGACGAGCCGGCCGCCGGGGGTGGTGGTATCCAGGTTCTCGTGCAGCGAGGTGAAGCCGATCCCGCGCTCGCGCAGCTCGGCGACCATGTCGATGAGGTCCTGGAGGCTGCGGCCGTAGCGGTCGAGCGAGGGGACCACGAGGGTGTCGCCGGGGTCGAGGAAGGCGTGGCACGCCTTCAGCTCCGGCCGCAGCGCGTTCTTACCGGCCTTCTTGTCCGCGAAGATCTTCCGGCACCCGGCGGCGGTGAGCGCGTCGACCTGTGGGGTTCGGGCGGTCCCGCCGGGCGGTCTTCAGAAAAAGAAGGTTTCTTGAAGACTGTCAGGGGTTGGATTGTGCTTGGGGTCTCACTCCTCCAGGCGGTTCAGTGCCTGCATGGCCTCGTGCTCTATCCGTGAAAGATCGCTGAGGATGGTGCCTGCCTGTACGAGGCACTGCGCATCGCCTGACTCACCGGCTTTTGTGATCAGTGCTGCGGCTGCCGTCCACAGGATGGCTGCCTCGGAGTACAGCCCGTGGCCGGTGCGCAGGTGGCTGCTGTCGAGCAGCTCGGTGCATTCGGCGAGGAAGTCGCGGTAGAGGTTACGGAACAGGGCGCCGCCCGTGCCGGCCTTCTCCATCAAGAGGGCAGCCTGCGGCAGGTCCCGCTGCGGGCTGTCAGTGCGCTGGAGCCATGTGCGTACCAGCTTGCCAGCCTTCTCAATGCCTCGGTGGCCGAGGTTGGCGATGGGCGGGTTGAGGAAGGCGTCGGCGCAGGCGGTGATGGCGGGAATGATCTGGCTCTGTGGGTAGGGCAGGTTCCTCGGAGCGGTGAGGGTGAAGGAGCGGTGCTTAGCGGTCATCGGACCGCGCGCGGCCCTGGCCTGAGCGAGGCTGGCCAGGCTGGTGGATACCGCTCCGCCTTGCTGGCCGGTGTCCACCAGGTAGGCGTCGTGGTCGTCATAGCCGTACATGGCGACGACATGACCGCCGAAGTGCACCTTCGACCCGAAGTAGTCCAGGTAGTAGCTGTCGAGCTGCAGCCCGACGGGGTGGCCGGCGTTGATGGGGGCCACTACGTTCTCCCATGCCCTGCGGGGCGAGGTGGTTTCCTGGACCAGGAGCTCCAGCTTGAGTCTGGTGGCCAGGTTTCTGGTGAGGTCGAAAGGCTTGACCCGTCCCCCAAGGAAGGGGAAGCCCATGTCCTTGCTGTCCCAGTAGATGAAGGACAGGCCGGAGCCGAGACCGAAGAGCATGGGCTCGGACAGATCGAGTCCTTGGTGCCGCAGCAGCACCCCCAGAGCCGTCGTCTCGCAGTGCTGCGTACCGCGGGCATCGATGTCTATTACCGTGGTCATGCCATGCTCTCCTGGACGGGGATGATCAGCCGGGTCATCAGTTCTTCTTGCGCAGCGTCTGCGCTCCGGCAGCGATCTCCATCCGTTTGCCGTAGCTGCTTGACACTGAGCCGGCACAGGCGGGCGAAGCGCCCGATGATGAGAAGTTCGTCTTGCACGCCATCATGGTGGACTCTCCCCAGGTGGGAGAGTCCAACGCTGTACCTATTGGCCCCAAGGCCGCTGATCATGATTCGGGTCAACCTGGAGATCTTCTACGGCTGTAGCCGGCGTGAAGAGGACGCTGATCCGGATGGAGCCACCTGGTCAGCCTCCCGGTGTCGGCTGGGTTGATCGTCGCTGCTACGGTCCATGCCGGTTTGCCCAGTGCTCGTAGATCATCGCCGGGTTGATCTCTGGCTGACCTCAACCCTTACCGCAGCCTCACGCCCGGAACGTCCGGCGGTAGGCGTCCGGCGGTACGCCGATCGTGTGGTGGAAGTGGCGGCGCAGTGTCGTCGCCGTGCCCATGCCCGCGGCCGAGGCGATGGTGTCGACGCTGTCGTCCGTGGTCTCCAGCAGCTCCTGCGCGCGGCGGATCCGCTGCGTCAGCAGCCACTGCAGCGGGGTGGTGCCGGTTACCGAGCGGAAGTGGCGGGCCAGGTGGCGCGAGCTCATGTTCGCCTGGCGGGCCAGGTCCTCCACGGTGAGCGGCTGGTCCAGCCGCCGCATCACCCAGGGGAGCAGCTCGGTCAGGGGATGGCCGTCCTGGGCGGGCACCGGTGTGGTGACGAACTGGGCCTGGCCACCGGCCCGGTGGGGCGGCACGACCAGGCGGCGGGCGACCACGTTGGCGATCGCCGAGCCGTGGTCGCGGCGGACCAGATGCAGGCACAGGTCCATCGCTGCGGCCTTGCCCGCAGACGTGAGCACGCTGCCGTTGTCGACGTAGAGCACGTCCGGGTCGACCTTCACCCGGGGGTAGCGCGCGGCCAGTTCCTCGGTGTGGGCCCAGTGCGTGGTCGCGCTCAGCCCGTCCAGCAGGCCGGCGGCGGCGAGCACGAACACGCCCGTGCACAGGGAGACCACCCGCGCGCCCGACTCGTGGGCCGCGCGCACCGCCTCGACCAGGTCGGCCGGCGGGTCCTCGTCGACGTCCGCCAAGGCGGGGACGATCACGGTGTCGGCGTGCGCCAGCCGGTCGAGCCCGCAGTCCGGCTCCAGCAGGAACCGGCCGACCCGGACGGCGTGCGTGCCGCACACCCTGACGTCGTACCAGGGGCCTGGCAGGGCGGCCGGGGCGGAGCCGAAGACCTCGTAGGCCAGGGACAGCTCGAAGTGCAGCATCCCGTCGGTAGCGGCGACCGCGACGGAGCGCGGGACAGAACTCATGTCGGGAATTGTACGGGTCATGTCGTTCCGGACACTGGCACCGATGGGCCAACGGGGACAGGATTTCCGCAGTGGATCACTTCGAGCACGCGGGAGCAGGCATGGGATCGGGGCGGAACGTGGCGGTGTTCGGCGCCTACGGGCATACCGGGCGGTTCGTGGTCGCGGAGTTGCGCGAGCGCGGATACGTCCCGCTGCTCCTCGGTCGCGACCAGGACAAGCTGCTGGCGCTGGTGCAGGCCCGACCTGGGCTCGAGGCGCGGCAGGCGTCGGTCGACGATCCGGCCTCGCTCGACCGCGCGCTGAACGGCGCGGCCGCCGTGATCAACTGCGCCGGGCCCTTCGCCACGACCGCCGCCCCGCTGGTCGAGGCGGCGCTGCGCGCCGGCATCCCGTATGTCGACGTGGCGGCCGAGATCGAGGCGAACCTTGACACGTTCGCGCACTTCGCGGAGCGCGCCCGCGCCGCGGGCACCGTGGTGGTCCCGGCGATGGCCTTCTACGGCGGCCTCGGCGACCTGTTGGTCACCACCGCGATGGGCGACTGGACGGCGGCGGACGAGGCGCACATCGCCTACGGCCTGAGCAGTTGGCACCCCACTGCCGGAACGCTCGTTTCGGGCGCGGTCTCGGGGCAGCGACGGGGTGGCCGCCGTGTCCGCTACACCGGCGGACGGCTGGAGTACCACGACGACGCTCTGCCGACCCTGGAGTGGCCCTTCCCGGCTCCGCTCGGCCCCCAGAGCGTCATCGGAGAGTTCACCATGGCCGACGTCGTCACCGTTCCCAGCCACCTGGCCGTCCCGGAGGTGCGCACCTACATGACCGCCAAGGCGGCCGCGGACCTGTCCGCTCCTGACGCCTCGGCACCGACCGCCGTCGACGAGCGCGGCCGCTCCGCGCAGACCTTCGTCGTCGACGTCCTCGTCCGCTCCGGCGGCACGGAACGCCGCGTGGTCGCCGCCGGTCAGGACATCTACGCCATCAGCGCGCCGCTCGCGGTGGAGGCCGTCGACCGCATCCTCACCGGCCGGACCAGGACCACCGGCGTCGCCTCCGCGGGTGCTGTCTTCGACGCCCCGGACTTCCTCCGCGCCCTGTCCTCGCACCTCTCGCTGCACGTCCCGCTCGACACACGCGGCTGACCGGCGACCCGTGCCGGGATCCAGACCGTGGTCAGTGCGGTCGATGAGCGGGCCGATCACCCGTGCGAGGCGGCCGTCCGGGTCGAGCACGGTGGTCAACCTTCCATGCGTTGGTCGCGAGGACCGGCAGGTCGGTGGCGTTGCCCAGCAGCGCGTCGAGCACGTATAAGATCGGCGGCATGGCGTCGCGGCTTGTTCAGATTGCGATGAATGCTCGGGATGACTCCGCGCTCGGCCGGTTCTGGGCCGGGGCGCTCGGCTGGACCATTTCCAGCGAGGAACCGGGCGTGACCAACCTCGAACCCGAGGGCTTCACCTATCCTGACCCCATCGCCGTCTGCTTAGACATCATCGCCGTCCCGGAATCCAAGACGGTGAAGAACCGCGTGCACATCGACCTCGCCACCACCTCAGCGGCCCATCAGGCGGACCTGATCGCGCGCCTCCAGGCTCTCGGTGCGACGCCCGCCGACATCGGCCAGGGCGACGTGTCGTGGACGGTCCTCGCCGACCCGGAGGGCAACGAGTTCTGCGTGCTGGAGCCTCGATCGATCTACCAGGACACCGGGCCGATGGCCGCGGTGGTGGCCGACTGCGCGGATCCGCGGGCCATGGCCCGGTTCTGGGGCGAGGCGATGGACTGGACCCTGCACGAGGTGACCGACGATCATGCGGTGCTGCGCTCCGCCAAGGGCGTCGGCCCGTATCTCGAGTTCCTCCGAACGCCCGACGCCAAGAGCGTGAAGAACCGCGTCCATCTCGACCTCCGGCCGTACCCCGGTGACGATCAGGCGGCGGAGGTGGCCCGGCTGCGGGTTCTTGGCGCCACCGACATCGACCTCGGCCAGGGCGACGTCCCGTGGACGTGCCTCGTCGACCCGGAGGGCAACGAGTTCTGCGTCCTCACCCCGCGCTGACGCGGACCCTCTTCATCCGCGGGTCGTACAACGGCTTCTCGGCGACGCCGCCGGCAAGCCACTCGCCGCAGTACTCGATCTCCAGGCGCCGAGAGAGTCCCGAATAACCGTGGCCGCCCTGGGCGACTCCATGCCGCTGGAGCCGCCGCTGGACGAGGCGTATTTCGCCGGATGCTTGATGGGATCGCGCGCCGCGGCTACATGCCCGCTAGTCCCCGGCCATCACGGTAAAGGTGAACCCGGCGCTCGTCGGACGGCGCAGCGGAATGTCGCACTTGATCCGGCGCAGCACCTCGTTCCTGCTGAGTCCGAGCCCCTGCGCGATGAGCCGCTCCGGGCGCACCGGCACCGGGTCCTTGAAGACGACCTCCCCCTGGATCGGCCACGCCTCGTCGAGCCATGCCGTCGGGGTGTCCAGCCGCCAGGCCCCATTCCAGTCCAGGGTGAAGCGGTTGCGCCGGGCGAGCAGCGGATCCAACAGCCTGGACGCCACCAGCTCCGGATCGCTGGCGTGGTAGCCGTCGAGCTCGGCTGGATCGAAGGATCTGACCGGCGCTCGCTCGTGCACGGTGAGCTTGCTCGTCCGATCGCAGGACACGCAGCGGACCAGCAGCCACACGTCCAGCAGCTTGCCGTTGGCGTTGACGCGGAACCTGCCCTCGCCGGTGGTGGCCGACTCCGACCGGCAGTCCACGCACCGCAACGACAGCAGAGGCAGCCTGGTCCGACGAACGACCCAGGGCAGCACAGTATGAGGTTGTGAAGACATGATCTCTCTAGACCTGACACGAGGCCGATTGCGCGCGGCCTCAAACGCTGTATGACCGGGCGCACACGGGCAGCCCGGCAGAGCCGACGGGAGGGTCGGCTTGAAGGTGAGCGGAAGAAGGTGTCAGGTCTAAAGAGCAGGCGGGGTCACGCGGTTTTGTCCTCTGTCCTCACTGCGACGGGGCCGCAGGCAACCTACGGGAACGCGGAAGGAAGGCTCAAACGGTTTTCCGGCGGGGGTGGGTCCCTGTCGCTCGAGAGGGCCTTGTCGACCTTGGCCTTGGCTGCGGCCTCCCGCCCGGCGATGGCCTGGTCGAACAGCAGCAGCGTCTCGTCGAGCACGTCGACCGCGGACTGCGTGATCAGGGTGAGCAGGATCGGGTACCGCCGCTCCGGCTCGCGCCGTTGCAGCGCCCAGGCGTCAACCGGCGGCCGACCCCCGCGAGGAAGCGGCGCCGTTCGGCCGGCAGCATCGACAGGTCCAGGGTGTGTGACATCTCGATGACCGCCTCTGGCGACAGCGCATGACCAAGGCGCAGGTCAGTCCAGGTACTGGTTACCAAGATGTCAACAGGGATAGCCGCCTTGTGTCGGCCCTGTTCTCGTATAGCTACCGCCAGGTGGCGTGTAGCGCTGAGTAACTTCCATAGCTTTCGTTTCCCCGCCCTGACCGCTTCGTTGAGCTGCACGAGTGACTGTGAGGGGTGGAGTGGATGCGGCAGGACTGGGAGCCGGAAGACCTGATCGAGGTCTGGACGCTGCTCGAAGACGACATGAAGAAGGTGCGGAACAAGTCCGGGGCGACCCGGTTGGGCTTCGCGCTGTTGCTCAAGTTTTTCGAGGTGGAGGCCCGGTTCCCGGAGTCCGCGAAGGAGATGCCCGCCGCGGCGGTGGAGTACGTTGCCCAGCAGGTGAAGGTCCCCGCCGGGGCGTGGGCGGACTACGACTGGCAGGGCGACCGGATCAAGCGACACCGTAAGGAGATTCGGGAAGCGTACGGGTTCCGGGCGAACACCGAGGAGGACCAGGATCGGCTGGCCGAGTGGCTGGCCGCTGAACTGTGTCCGGTGGAGCTGTCGCGAGATCGGCTGGCGGCGGCGGTGGTTGCCCAGTGCCGTAACGGGCGGCTGGAGCTGCCCGCGGACCTGTTCGCGGACGTGTCGGAGAAGCTGGTGGACGCCTGGCGGGCGCGGGCGTCGAAGGAGTACCCGGCGAACCTGGAGCGGATGAAGCCTCCGAGGCGCCTGACCCTGCTGGCCGCTCTGTGCCATGTGCGGCAGACGGAGATCACCGACTCGCTGGTGGACCTGTTCATCCAGCTCGTGCTGAAGATCAACACCCGGGCGGAGCGGAAGGTCGACAAGGAGCTGAACACCGAGCTGAAGAAGGTCCGCGGCAAGGAGGGCATGCTGCTGCGGGTGGCGGAGGCGGCGCTGTCGGAGCCGTCCGGGCACGGTGCGGCGGGTGATCTACCCGGTGGTCGGCGGGGAGAGGACGCTGAAGGCGCTGGCGGCGGAGGCCGTGGCGAACGAGGCCCGCTACAAGGCCCGCGTCCGTACTGTGCTGCGGTCGTCGTACTCGGCGCACTGGCGCCGGATGCTCTCGCCGCTGCTGGGCGCGCTGGAGCTGAAGTGCAACAACACTGCCTACCGGCCGGTGATGGACGCGATCGACCTGCTCCAGCGCTACCTGGACCAGCCGCTGAAGGAGGGCGCGTTCTTCGATCCGGCGGAGAGCGTGCCGCTTGCTGGGGTGGTGCCCGAGCACTGGTGGGCGGCGGTGGTGGACGACAAGGGACGGGTCGAGCGCATCCCGTACGAGCTGTGCGTGCTGGTCGCTTTGCGGGACGCGGTGCGGCGCCGGGAGATCTGGGTGGTGGGGGCGAACCGGTGGCGCAACCCGGAGGACGACCTGCCGGCGGACTTCGAGGACAACCGGGACGTGCACTACGCCGCGCTGGGCCAGCCGCAGGACGCCGGGGAGTTCATCGCCGCCCTGCAAGGCAAGCTCCGCACCTCGCTGGACCGCTTCGAGCAGGCGCTGGCAGAGGGCACGACGGGCGGGGTGGCGATCGTCAAGAAGCACGGCGAGCCGTGGATCAGGGTCTCCCCGCGCGGTAAGCAGGAGGAGCCCGAGAGCCTGGTGGCCATCAAGGGCGAGATCGAGCGGCGGTGGGGGACCATCGACCTGCTGGACATCCTGAAGTACGCCGAGTTCGACACCGACTTCATTGCCGAGTTCACCTCGGTGGCCACCAGGGATGCTGTCGAAGGACGTTCTGCGGCGCCGGCTGCTGCTGGTCCTGTTCGGGCTGGGCACGAACATGGGAGTCAAGCGGGTCGCGGTGACCGGCAAACACGGCGAGAGCGAGTCGACGCTGCGGCGGGTGCGGCACCTGTTCGTCAACCGCGCCAACATGCGCGCGGCCTTGCGGAAGCTGGTGAACGCCACCTTCGCCGTCCGCGATGAGATGTGGTGGGGCACCGGCACCGCGTGCGCCTCCGACAGCCGCAAGTTCGGCGCCTGGTCCAGCAACCTGATGACCGAGTGGCACCAGCGCTACCGGGGCCCCGGCGTGATGATCTACTGGCATGTCGAGCGGAAGTCCGTCTGCATCTACTCCCAGCTGAAGTCCTGTTCGGCCTCCGAGGTCGCCTCGATGATCGAGGGTGTGCTGCGGCACTGCACCGACATGGTCGTCGACCGGCAGTACACCGACACGCACGGCGCCTCCATCGTCGGGTTCGCCTTCGCGCACATGCTCGACTTCAAGCTGATGCCGAGGTTGAAGAACATCGGCTCGGCGAAGCTGTACCGGCCCGCGGCCGGGGAGGATGACAAGTGGCCGAACCTGGGCCCGGTGCTCTCCACCAAGACGATCGACTGGGACCTGATTGCCCAGCAGTACGACCAGATCGTGAAGTACACCACCGCCCTGCGCCTGGGTACCGCCGAGGCCGAGCAGGTCCTGCGCCGGTTCACCCGGGG
Source organism: Sphaerisporangium perillae (assembly GCF_023276435.1). Classification (GTDB taxonomy): domain Bacteria; phylum Actinomycetota; class Actinomycetes; order Streptosporangiales; family Streptosporangiaceae; genus Sphaerisporangium; species Sphaerisporangium perillae. Next base: position 22,460 of record NZ_JALLPO010000067.1, on the reverse strand, counting down.
AGGGCCGAAGCACCCGACGTACCGGGCGATCGAGGAGCTGGGCCGGGCGGTGAGGACCTCGTTCGTCTGCGACTACCTGGCCGACGTCGAGATGCGGCAGGAGATCCACGAGGGGTTGCAGGTTGTGGAGAACTGGAACAGCGCGAACAAGGACCTCTTCTACGGCAAGGACGGCGACCTGGCCGGTGCGGACAAGGAGTCCCAGGAGGTCAGCATGCTCGCGCTGCACCTGCTCCAGTCCGCGCTGGTGCACGTCAACACGCTGCTGATGCAGGAGGTCCTGGCCGATCCGCAGTGGGCGGACAAGCTCACCGACGCGGACCGGCGGGCGCTGTCGCCGCTGTTCTGGACGCACGTGAATCCGTACGGCCGGTTCGAGCTGGATATGAACAGCCGCCTTGATCTGGACCTGTCCCTCCGGGCGACGGTGCCCGGCCCGCGCGCCCCGCAAGGGGAAACCGCAGCCGTCCCAGGGTGATGCCCGGGCTTCGCCTGTTGCCTCCCGCGCGGTGGCGTGGGAGAGGGGCGGGCCGGCCGGTCGGTCAGTGACTGCCGGCGAGGGCGGCGTCGTACTGCGCGTCGGTGACGGGCTCCAGCCAGGTGGTGCCGTCGCCGTTGCCGTCACCGACCACGAGGGCGATGTGCGCCATGAGGTTGGTGTCGGTCGCCCCGTGCCAGTGCTCCTCGCCGGCCGGACACTTGAGTGTCTGCCCGGCGCTGATGCGCACGACGCTGCCGTCACGGGTGCCGACCAGGCCGACGCCATCGGTGACGTAGAGGACCTGGCCGTTGGCGTGGGAGTGCCAGTTGGTGCGGGCGCCGGGAGTGAAGCGCACCAGGCCGGCCGCGAGGCGGGCGGGCTCGGTGGGGGCCTCGATCATGTTGAGGTAGACGTCGCCGGTGAAGCGCTCGGCCGGGGCCTTCATGGTGGGGGTGGAGGCAATGTGTTCCATGGCTCTATTCCTTCATCGTGAGGGGGCTTGGCGTCAGCGCGGTCAGGCGGCGTTACGGTCGTCTGCAATCGCCTTGAGCTGGTTGATCGCGGTCATGGCGTTGGGCCAGCCCGCGTAGAAGGCGAGGTGGGTGATGGCCTCGGACAGCTCCTCGACGCTCAGGCCGTTGTCCAGGGCGACGCCCAGGTGGTAGCCGAGCTGCTCGGAGCGGTAGAGGGCGGCCAGCACACTCACGGTGACCAGGCTGCGGTCGCGCGGGGACAGCCCGGGGCGCTCCCAGACGTCGGCGAAGAGCACCTCGTTGGTGACCTCGACGAGCTTCGGCGCGATGGCGGCAAGCTCCTGGGGTGCGGACTGCTTCGGCATGTGCTGACTCCTTGATCAAAACGGTGCGGGCCGGTCAAGACCACTGTGTGGCGGGGACGGTTCTTCGGCAGCCGCCACAGCCCGGGATCCGGGGGTCTCAACCGCTGCCGATATCGAGGAAACCGCAGATCAGAGGTGAGGGAGGGCCTGGGCCTACAGGTACTGAGAGGACCCCCCACCCGTGAGCCGACCGGCTTAGCCTGGAATGCGTGAGCACCGAGAGCGACATCCGCGAGTTCCTGGCCTCCCGCCGCGCCAAGATCACCCCGCAACAGGCCGGGCTGCCCGCCTACGGCGGAAACCGGCGCGTGCCGGGCCTGCGCCGCGAGGAAGTCGCCCTGCTCGCCGGCGTCAGCATCGACTACTACGTCCGCCTGGAACGCGGCCACATCGCCGGGGCCTCCGAGGAAGTCCTCGACGCCGTCGCAGGCGCGCTCCAGCTCGACGACGCCGAACACGCCCACCTCTACGACCTGGCCCGCACCGCCGCCAAACGCCCCACCCACCGCAAGCGCGCCCGCGGCCCCCTCCCGGACAGCGTCCTGCGCGTCCTGGACTCCATGACCGACTCACCGGCCTTCATCCGCAACGGCCGCCTGGACATCCTCGCCGCCAACCCCCTCGGCCGCGCCCTGTACGCGCCCCTGTTCACCGAGAACGCACCCCTCCCCGTCAACATCGCCCGCTTCCAATTCCTCGACCCGCGCGGCCGCGACTTCTTCCCCGACTGGGACGAGTCCCTGAACACCACCGTCTCCCTGCTGCGCACCGAGGCCGGACGGGCCCCGCACGACAGCGACCTCACCGGACTCGTCGGAGAGCTCGTCACCCGCAGCGAGGACTTCCGCACCGCCTGGGCCAAGCACAACGTGCGCCTGCATCACACCGGCCGCAAAGCCTTCTACCACCCCGCCGTCGGCGCCCTCACCCTGAACTTCGACGCAATGGAACTGCCCGCACAGCCCGGCCTGACCCTCACCGCCTACACCGCCGGACCCGGCAGCCCCGAGCACGACGCCCTACAACTCCTCGCCACCTGGGCCGCCACTGAGAACATCTCGCCCACCAGCAGCCCCGGCACCGCCGATCGACAGAACCGGTGAGCGCCGCGTGATGGTCACGGAGCATGACTGGCCGCTCTCGTAAACGACCGATCGCAACACGTTGGGAGAAGACCCCGGTTCGGTGGCCGTCCTCGATAACTTGCGGGAAGTCTCCTTCTCGTTAGTTACCTTGCTCGGTCGATGCGCAACAGATCGCTATTTTTGATTTTTGATTTCTAGAAATTAGAAACTGCTACGATGCCGGTGTGGCGATCAAGGCGGCGGGTGATGAGCACAGCGCGCGCGGTGACCGGGCCGGGGAGGGTCCGGTGACGGGCGGGGTGACGGCGTGCAAGCACTGCGGGGCGGCGATCGAGCGGCGCGGCGGCCGCGGCCGGCCCAAGGAGTACTGCCCGCAGAGCGACTGCCAGGCCGCGGCCAAGAGGGAACGCGAGCTGCGCCGCGCCACCCCGGGCCTGGAAGGGGCCCTGGCCCGCGCCGAGGATCTGTACGATCGCATGGAGAAGGGGCTGGCTGCGGCCATCGCGCCGCTGGCGCAGGTGCTGGCCGACGAGCTGAGCCCCGCCGGGGTGGAGGCCAAGCTGAGCGCGGTCCAGGCCGAGGCGCACACGCGCGTGGCCATCGCCCGCACCGAGCGGGAGCAGGCCTTCGAGCAGGTACGGCTGGCGCGCGAGGCCAGCGAGCACGCCCGCAGGGAACGCGACGAGATGCGCGAGCGAGTACGCGAGGCCAACGCCGACCGCGACACCGCCCTGTCGGACGCCGAGCAGGCGCGCGAGCAGGCGCTGGCCGCCCTGCGGGAGGCCGCCACCACCGAACGGCACGCCAAGCAGGCGGCCGAGGAGGCCAACCGGCGCGCCGCCCGGGCCGAGACGGCGCGCGACCAGGCGGTACGCGAGATGGGCGAGCGGGCCGAGGCCTCGGCGGCCGAGGTGCGGGAGGCGCGCGCCGAGGCCGTCCTGGCGCGGCGGCTCGCCGAGGAGGCCGAGCGGCGCGCGGAACAGGCCGGCAGCGAGCGCGACGCCGCACGCACCGAGGCCGAGCTGGCCCGGCGGGCCAGGGTGGAGGCCGAGCAGGCGGCCGCCGCGGCGATCGCGCGGGCTCAGGCCGCCGAGGCCGAACGGGGCCGGGCGGAGACGCGGGCGGAAAGCGCCGAGCAGGCCAGGGCCGACGCGGTGGGGGAGGCCGCGCGGTCCGCCGCCGACGCCGCCCAAGCCGCCGCCCGGGCGGCCGGGGCCGAACGGCGGGCCGAGGCCAGTGTGCGCGCCGCCGGGGAGCAGGCGGCCGAGGCGGTGGCGAAGGCCCGTGAGAGCGAACGCGCCGCGGTCGCCGAACGCGACCGGCTGGCCGCCCTTCTGGAGGTCGAGCGGGCCAGGGTCGAAGACCTGCGGGCCCAGACCGAGACGCTCCGCGCCGAGTCCGCCCAGCTACGCGAGCGCGCGGTCACCGCCGAACTCCGCGGTTGACCAGCAAGACGCTTCCCGCCGAGCCCGCCCGGGCGCGCTCTTCCAGCGCGCGGGGCGCGCTCCTAGGCAGGTCTTCCCGGGTGACGTTGGCCTTGCCCAGGCCCCGGCGGGTGTGGAAGTCGTCCAGCGCGGTGAGGGCGGAGTTGACGTAGACGCGGCTACGTTTGGCGGGGCCGTCGTGTAGCAGCCACATGCGGTAGTCGCGCACGGCCCAGTCACGCGCCTGCGGATAAGGAATAGCCCCGGAGTTCCTGCGGGTCTCTGTAGTCCGTTAGGCCCCAGGGTCAGGGCATAGTCCATGTAGAGGATGTCGGCCCGGCGGTTGATGGAATCTCAGGATTGGTGAAGCTTCTTCCTATTCGCTGAGGTTGTTGCAACGGTGGTGAAGCCGAGGAGTCGCGTACCGGCCTGCCCGAGCTCTCTGGACGTGGCTCTCGCGGCAGCGACTGCTGATGATCGGCGACTCCAAGCTGATCTCGTATGCCAACCTGGCCGTGATGGCGGGTGAGCAGGTCGGCTTCATCGCGCCGGCCTCCAAGGTCTATGTCCCGATGCAGATGCTGCGCGGACTGGATCTGGCCACTGCCGCCCACGTCGAGTACATCGCTCAGCGTGATGCGGGCAAAGCGGCCGACCAGCGCGGCACCTGGCACGTGCGCGAAGACACCATGACACTGGCCGGTCCCCGCAAGAAGGACCCGATCTTGCAGTTGGGTGGCGGGCGGCGGGCGTTGCGTGATCCTGATGCCGACGACGCCGACGACGCCGACGACGCCGACGACGCCGACGACGAGGATTGACGGGGGACGCACGCCTCGTCAGTGCAACGCGCGTCGGCTCAGTCTGCGTTCTGTGCGCCGAAACGCAGGCCGTCGAAGAGGATCTCCGTGATGCGCACGGCTTCGTCCCGCCAGCCCTCCGTGGCATGCATGCCGCAGATGCCCCCCAGCGCGCGCAGCAGTGTGCGTCCGCTGACGTCGCCACGGATGGTGCCACCTGCTGCGCCCACCTTGAGTAGCTGATCGAGAGCCTGTGCCATCTGCATGCGGGCGTCGTCGAAGATCGGTGAATCCGTCGCCATGATGCTCTCCAGCGCGACGGCCATCCCCTTGCCCACGGCTGCGTGCTCCACGAGCAGCAGCAGGAATCGTCGCAACGCCTCGTCCGGGGCATGCCGGTTGAGAAGTTGCGCGGGTGCGGCGCATAGCTCGTCGACCTCCTGGCGGTAGACCTCCTCGACGAGGGCTTCGCGTGTCTCGAAGTGGCGGTAGAACGTGCCGACCGCCACTTCAGCTCGCCGGGCGATCTCTTCTACATGAGCGCGCCGGGTCTACGCCAGCCCGGCCGGACACCCCTTCTGCCTCCGGTCGGCCTGAGCTGCGCTGTTCCGTAAGGGGATCCCCCACCGGAACACCGAGCGATCAGGCTGAGCGCACAGGTCAAGGTGTTCCGTTTAGCTGTTCCGGGAACTGGTGATGGGGGGCTATACGGAACACTTGAGGGCGTGAACGGAACCCGCGTCGGCTACGCCCGCTGCTCGACCGACGAGCAAGACGTGATCATCCAGACCGAACAGCTCCTGGCCCTCGGCGTCCCCGAAGACCGGATCTATATCGACCGCGGCTTCTCCGGCACCACCCGCCGCAACCGCGCCGGACTCGACCAGGCCCTCGCCGCCGTATGGGACGGCAGCGTCTTCACCGTGACCAAGTTCGACCGGTTCGCCCGCAACATGGCCGAGGCCAACGAGATCCTCACCGCCCTGTCCGGCCGCGGTGTCCTGTTCGGCCTCGGCACATCCGTCTACGACTGGAACGACCCGTTCGAGCGGCTGTTCCTGCAGACCCTCGCCATGGTCGCCGAGTTCGAGGCCTGTGGGGCTCAATAATGGGACTCGATGTCTGACCTGCCGATTCTCGGTGGTTTCAGCTGGCGATCTGGTGCTCGTTGAGGATGAGCATGCTGTCCAGGAGTTCGCGGCATAGGGTGCCGATGGTCCTTCGGGCCACGACCAGGTCACACAACACCAGTCCGACGGTGTCGGTGCGCCAGCGAGCGGTGGAGAAGAACCGGTGCGCGCGGCAGTGATGCCAGACTCGTTCCAGACCGGCGCCCAGCAGCATCCCGCACACCGTGCGCCGGGCTCGGCATTGGCGCTGGGTGCGGCGCAGCCGCACGGTCGTACCTCAGCTGTTGTTCCCCGGCCCGGCAGGTGCGGTGCCGCGCTCCCGCCCACACCACCACGCCGTCCTGGGGCAATGCGCCCAGGCCGTGATGCGGGCCGGGCGGGCGTCGGCCTGCTCAAACCACGCCGCGGCCGCCGCGGAGATCAGCGTCGCGACCGGCATCTGCCGCTGAAGGGCACGCTTGCGCGCTGGATAGGCCCGCATCCCCCATGCCGGCGAGCAACACCGCCGCCGCGCCGTGGATCCGGCCCGCAACCGCCGCCCGCACACCGCACACTTCCGGGGCTTGCCCACCACACCGGCCATCTTCCATCACCACCACGGCGAGGGCCAGCAGTGCTCGACCGCTTCATTCCTGAGCGGAGGCCTGCGTGTGTCTTAACACCGGCAGGCGACGATCGCCGTTCTGCCGGGCTCGATGGTGAACGCGCAGGTGCGTTGATGGCGGCTTCAGGCCCCCGCCGGTCCGACGTAGTCGGTGGCGGCATAAACCTGCAGGAGCCTGTCGACTCCGCGCAGGAAGGTCTCGCAGATCAGTACCGGGTCGAACAGGCAGCCGGCGGCCATGGCGCCGTCGCGCATCATCACGAAGTGGCGGGCGGCGGGCTCGGCGCCGGTCTCCTGGATCCTGGCCAGCAGTTCCGTGACGGTTTCCAGGAACCATTGGCGGTGGGCGAGCACGGCCTTGCGCACCGGGGACTCGAGGTCGGGATACTCGGCGGCAGCGTTGAGGAACGCGCATCCCCGGAAGCCGGGGGACTGGATGCCCTGGGCGATGGACGTGCTGAGGGCCCGGATGGTGTCGGCGGCCGGTAGTCCGGCGGCGAAAGCCTCGTCCGCCTGGCCTCGCATGGCCTGGTCGACCTCGTTCAGGTAGGCGAGGACAAGGTCTTCCTTGCCGGGGAAGTGCCGGTAGAGGGTGGCTCGCGTCACCTGCGCTTCGGCGACGATGCGATCGATGCCGACGGCGTGGATGCCCTCCGCGTAGAAGAGCCGGGTGGCTGTGTTGAGCAGCCGGGACCGCGCTTCGGACGGCCGGCCTTCGGATTGGCTGCGCATGCCACCATCCTAGTGGGTAGAACGTTCGGTCTTGACAGTCTGCGCCGAAGATTGCCATGCTTTGCGGAGATAGAACGTTCTGCCTCGCAGAAGAGTTGGTCCAGTGGCTCGTCGTCTTTCGAGTACGGACCGCCCCGATGTCCATCGGTAAGGCCGTGGTCAAGGACGTGCTGCGCAGCATCAACGGCCCGATCATCCTGGTCGGTCACTCGTACGGCGGCCTGGTGATCAGCAATGCTGCGTCGGCGATCCCGACGTCAAGGCCCCTGGTCTACGTGGCCGCTTGGAGTCAAGGTCAACACGATGAGCATGAGGGTGCCACAGGTCCCGTTAGCTGGAGATCAGTCCCTCAAGAAGAAGGTGGCCGCCTGACCGCAGGCGCCGGCCGGGCGTGCCCGTTGCGTGCCCGTTGCGTGCCCGTACGGTCGGCGACCGGTGGGGATTCACGGGGACTCACGGTCACTCGACCCGCATAGGCTCAGGTCAGCGTTTCCGCAGCTCAGACTGTATGGTGGTGAAGGCTTCCCAAGCTGACAGCGCGGGTTCGATTCCCGTCACCCGCTCCACGAGCAAAGACCCAGGTCAGGGAGTATTTCCCGAGCCGGGCCGGTTTCGTTTCAGCGCTAGATCTCACGCGCGTGCCAGATTCGTGCCAGATCAGCCGATCTTGGTACTGAGGCCGCCGGGGGAGATATACCCCCACGGCGACCCCTGGCCTCCCCCCATGATCTGGTGCAGCAATTCGACAGCCGCCAGCCACACAGGCACTCCGACCATGGGGTTGGTCAGAAAGCCCGCAACCACTGTGACCTGCTTCTGACGCGGTTTCGAGGACCTGCCGGGGTTCATGGAGTACGTGGAGCGACGAGCCCGTCGCCCGCTCACGGACGGGGAAGCAGGGCCCGGTACTCGTCCGGCAACTGGACGGTCATGTCGAAGAACTCCTTGTCCGTAATGGCCTCGCGCAATGTGGCGAACACGGCGGCGGCATGTTCCCGCGCCTGGTCAAGGGACACGCCCTCCCGCTCAGCCACCCGGCGCAGAAACTCCTCCAGCCTCATCCGTGTGGCCGTGCCGGAGCGACCGGCGATGCCCCGCCTCAGCGGTGGGTGCAGCCGGACTGGCAGTTCGCGGATGAGGTCCCTAACCTCGCCTGCGGCGATGCGCTCGGCGAGCGTCTCCAGCACGGCCGCGGTGGCGCGTTCGGCGCCCTCGGCGTCGAGCCCGGTCCGTCTGGCGACCCTGCTGAGGAACTCCGAGGACCGCATGACCTCCACGTGCCGCCGCTGGGCCTCGGCCACCAGGGGGTCGAATTCCTCCGGCAGGTCCGCCGCCAGGTCGGCCACCTCCTTGGCGTCCAGGGCGCCGCCCAGCGCCCAGAAGACGGCTCGCGCGTGCCGTTCGGCCTCCTCGACGTCCACCTGCTCCCGCTCGGCCACGCGCCGGAGGAACTCGTCGACGTCGAAAGCCTCGGGGCCCTTGTCCGTGTAGACATACGGCTTCAGCTCGGCGGGCAGTTGCCGGAGCAGGTCGCGGCTTTCGCCCTTCGACAGGCGCCGCGCGAGCGTCTCGAGCGTCGCCTGTATGGCGCGCTCGGCGGCCTCGGCGTCCAGGCCGGTCTGGCGGCTCACGATTTCGAGGAACTCTTCGTAGTCCACGTCCGCGCTCCTCACTCGTCACAGCATGCATAGGTTTCTCGTGGTCAGCTACCCGCCGACCACGGGGACGCATATCCAGCTCAAAGCGGTGTTTCCAGAAAATGACACTTCCGTAGCCCTGGGTTCCCCGGGACGGGTGTGCACCGCAGTCGGCCGAGCCTGTCCCGGGAGGAGCACATGACCACGCACCTACGCAGGGCATCGCTGCCACGACACCTTGCGCCGCGGACGGCAAGAGCGTCACGCCATGGCGGCGGTGGCGCGCTGACCCGGCTTCCGTCACGGAGGGGCGACACGGTGGAGCAGGTCGCTCTCCGTGGCCTCGATCACCTCTTGGAGGTGCAGGCCGCGGACCGCGTCCAGCTCGTGTCGTCTGCGTTGCTCCGCCGCGTCCGTGAACTCCCGGTACATCGTGTCGACGGCCCCCCGGCCGGCCGTCGCCGCCACGCCGTCGATGTCGGCCACGCCGCCGGGACCGAACACCTCGATCTCGGCTCGTTGCCGCACAGGCTCGGGTGAGGCGTACATCGAGATCTCGCTGTACGTCCCGCCCTCGTGCTCGAACATCATCCCGAACCAGCCGGTCGGCTCTCCGTGGGCGTGGACGCCGACCACGCGGCCGAGCGCGGCGTCGAGGAGATCCAGCAGGTCGGGGCCGAGGTCCCCGCGGAGAACGCTCAGCCCTCTCCGCCACGGGCGCGGATCGGGAGGGGCCGCCGCCAGGACGCGGCCGCTGGCCCCCTTCGGCCAGGTCTTCGGCACGGCTCCGGACAGGAACCGGCGGATGACCGGAGAGTAACGCCAGGTCAGCGCGAGCTGCGAGACGGTCCCCTCGGCAGCCTCCGCCAGACGCTCCGCGCCGGCCAGATCTCCGGCGACGGGCCTTTCGAGGAGTAACGCCTTGCCCCGCCGCGCTGCGACCTCCGCCAGCTCGGGCTGGACGGGAGGCGGCACAGCGAACACAACCGCGTCGCAGTGGTCGAGCAGTTCGTCGAAGCGGCCGAACACCGGCACGTCGTACCGGGCCGCGAGGACGCGCGTGGCGTCCGGAGACCGCGCCCAGATGCCCGCGAAGTACGCGCCGCCACACGCCGCGATGGCGGGTGCGTGCACCTTCGCCGCCCGGTGCCCGGCACCGGTGAGGCCGATGGCGATCGCCATACCGTCCACTCTAGACGCGGTCTCACCTGCGCGGAAGCATAGGCTGGCTGGTAGCCACCTGGGGAGGTAGCCATGCGTACGACTACGCTGCCGTCCGGCGAGCAGGTCGTGGTCCTCGGCCAGGGAACCTGGCGCATGGCCGAGGACCCGTCGCTGTGGGACACCGAGATCAAGGCGCTGCGGCTGGGCCTGGAGCTCGGCATGACCCTGATCGACACCGCCGAGATGTACGCCGACGGCCGGGCGGAACGCCTGGTCGGCGGGGCGATCGCCGGCCACCGCGACGAGGTGTTCCTGGTCAGCAAGGTCCTGCCGCAGAACGCGACCCGCACGGGCGCCATCGCCGCCTGTGAGGGAAGCCTGCGCCGTCTGGGTACCGACCGGCTGGACCTCTACCTGCTCCACTGGCGGGGCCGGGTGCCGCTGGAGGAGACACTGGCCGCCTTCGAGCAGCTCGTGGCCTCGGGGCACATCAGGTGGTGGGGCGTCAGCAACTTCGACGCCTCCGACATGGAGGATCTCGTCGCGCTCGCCGACGGCTCGGCCGTGCAGACCGACCAGATCCTCTACAACCTCGCCAGGCGCGGTCCCGAGTACGAGCTGATCCCCTGGTGCCACGAGCGCGGCATTCCGATCATGGCGTACTCGCCGATAGAACAGGGCCGGTTGCTCGGCCACCAGGCGCTTCTCGACGTCGCGGACCGCCATGAGGCGACCCCGGCGCAGGTGGCCCTCGCATGGGTGCTCAGGAGCGACGGCGTGATCGCCATACCGAAGTCGGGCGTGCCCGCCCACGTGGAGCACAACGCGGCGGCCGCGGCCATCCGGCTCACCGACGACGATCTCCTGCTGCTGGATGCGGCGTTCCCGCCGCCGCTCTCACGGCGGCCGCTCGAGCGGCTCTGAGCCTCCCGTCGACGTCGGCGGACGAGGAAACATCTGATGTCGAATTACATCACCCTCAGGGGGAACGCCCGTAGTGAGACCGAGCGGAACCTCATGGCCGACGCGGCCGAGCACGCCGGAGTGCCGCGGTTCATCCACGTCTCCTGCATGGGCGCGGGCCAGCGACCGCCCACGGAGAGCGACGGCACCTGGGCGGCCTACATCGCGGCGAAGAGCGCCGGCGGGCCGGCCAGTCGATCTCGCCCGGGCAAGTCCGGCCTGTTCGGTTGACGAGGTTCAGTTCCGCACGCCAGGGCGAGGGTAGACAACAGACATGTGCCGCTGCCTGGCCTATTCCGGCTCGCCGATCGCGCTCGAGAAGCTCGTTTACGAACCGGAGCACTCGCTGATCGACCAGAGTCTCCACGCCAGGTACGGCGTGGAGACGGTCAACGGCGACGGATTCGGCGTCGGCTACTACGGCGACGGCGAGGCGCTACCCGCCGTGTTCAAGGACACCAAGCCCGCCTGGGGCGACCGGAACCTCCGGGAACTCGCACGCCACGTCCGGTCGCCACTGTTCATGGCGCACGTGCGGGCGTCATCAGGAACGGCGATACAGCAGACGAACTGCCACCCGTTCCGGTACGGCAGGTGGCTGTGGATGCACAACGGCGAGATTTCGGGGTTCAGCCGGCTCAAACGCGAACTCGTCCTGGCCATCCAACCGGACCTGTATCCGGCGATCGAGGGGTCCACGGACTCGGAGGTCATGTTCTTCCTGGCGCTCACACTCGGGCTGTCCGGGGACCCGCCGGGGGCCGTGGAGCAGATGGTCGGTCTCGTCGAGGAGACGGGGCGGGCGCATGGCATAGCGCACCCGGTCCAGATGACGGTGGCCACGTCGGACGGCGAGCGGCTGTGGGCGTTCCGCTATTCCACCGAGCATCGGTCCCGGTCGCTCTTCCACAGCACTGACAGGCAGTGTCTCCGGGAGCTTCACCCGGAGGTGTTCGAGTTCATGGAACTCTCCGCGGACGCGCGGGTCGTCGTGTCCGAACCTCTGCGCGACCTGCCCGGGCTGTGGCTGGAGGTTCCGGAGTCGACGTACACCGTGATCGAGCACAGCTTTACCGAAATGTATCCCTTCCAGCCGAGGCTGCCCGAGTAGTCGACCGCGGGCGAGGAGCGCCGGTACGACGTGAGGTCCATACGCCGGCTTTAGCCGTGGCTTTCCCGGGCTGTAAGCGCCGCCTGCCAGACTTGCTGCCAGTCTGGGGGCTCGGCGGGCGGCCGGAGGGAGTCGAGGTGGCGTCACAGGAAGGCGCGAACGATGGGCATCGACCGGTGTGGGTGAACCCGCTGTTCGGGGCGGCCGACCCGGTCGCCGGAGTTACGTCGCTCCCTCCCCGGCGGCGGCTGCCGGAGGATCCCATGGCGCCGGCCACCGCGGCCCGACTGATTCGCGACGAGCTGATGCTGGACGGGAACCCGCGGCTGAACCTTGCCACCTTCGTGACGACCTGGATGGAGCCGGAAGCGCACGCGCTCATGGGCGAGACCGTCGACAGGAACCTCGTCGATAGGGACGAGTATCCCGCGACGGCGGAACTCGAGCAGCGTTGCATGCTGATGCTCCGCCACCTGTGGAACGCTCCCGAGTCCGAAGCCCGGCTCGGGACATCCACGATCGGGTCGAGCGAGGGCTGCATGCTCGGCGGGATGGCGCTGAAACGCCGCTGGATGCGCCGCAACGCCGATCGCCACGCCGCCGGGGCACGCCCCAACCTGGTGATGGGCACCAACGTGCAGGTGTGCTGGAAGAAGTTCTGCAACTTCTGGGAGGTGGAGCCCCGCCTGGTCCCGATGGAGGGCGACCGGTTCTATCTGGGCGCCGAACAGGCCGCCGAACAGTGCGACGAGAACACCATCGGCGTGGTGGCCGTCCTGGGTTCCACGATGGACGGGAGCTACGAGCCGATCGCCGACATCTGCGCCGCCCTCGACGCGCTGGAGGAACGCACAGGGTGGCCCGTGCCCGTGCATGTGGACGCCGCGTCGGGCGGCATGATCGCTCCCTTCCTGGAGCCGGAACTGGAGTGGGACTTCCGACTTCCCCGTGTCGCCTCGATCAACACCTCGGGTCACAAGTACGGGCTGGTCTACCCGGGTCTCGGGTGGGTCCTGTGGCGGGACCAGGAAGCGCTCCCCGAGGACCTGGTCGAGCACGTGAACTATCTCGGGGGCGACGTGCCCACGTTCTCGCTCAACTTCTCCCGGCCCGGATCGCAGGTCGTCGCGCAGTACTACACCTTCCTCCGGCTCGGCCGGGAAGGCTTCCGCCAGGTGCAGGGAGCCGTCCGGGAGGTGGCGACACACCTGTCGGGCAAGATCGAGGCGCTCGGCTGCTTCCGGCTGCTCACCCGCGGCGACCAACTGCCGGTGTTCGCCTTCACCACCACGGACGACGTCACTCAGTTCAACGTGTACGACGTGTCGCGGCGGCTCCGGGAGTCGGGCTGGCTCGTGCCGGCCTATACCTTCCCGCCCAACCGGCAGGACCTGCCGGTGTTGCGTGTGGTGTGCCGCAACGGGTTCTCGCTCGATCTGGCCGACCGGCTGGTCGACGACCTGCGCACCCTACTGCCGTGGCTGCACAGGCAGCCAGGACCCATGTACGGCCCGGAGAACGCGACGAGCTTCCACCACTGACCGCCCGGTCCGCTCCGTACTGCTCACTCCGTGACCTTCTGAAAGTCGTCCGGCAGTTGTGACATGGCGTGGTCGAAGGCCCCGTCCGAGACCGCGTCCCGCAACGTCAGCAGGGCGGTCCGGACGCCTCCCCGCGTCTCCTTCACGGTCACGCAGACCATCCCGCACCGACGGCTCCATCCGGCGAAGAAGGCCTATTCGGCAGGTCTTGATGTTTTTTGCAGCAATTTGTACCGGAATGTCGTCACCTGAGTCGGGACGGCCGGGAATGACTCCACCGGGATCGGCCGCTTGCGCGGGCAAGGCTTCGGAGAGGAACGAGATGGCACACGAGCCGCTGTCACTGGCTGACGCGATCGACGTCATTCGGGGCGAAATAGGCAAGGCGCGCATCAGAGCCGAGGTGTTGGGTGAAGAGATCCGCTTCAACGTCGGCACGGTGGAGCTCGAAGTCCTGGTCCAGCTCACCCGTGGCGGCAAGGGCGAGAACGACGTGGTGCTCGAAGTTGTCGAAGCGGGCGGCTCCAAAGGAGGCGACACCCACCGCATCACCTTCCCGCTGACTCCCGTTTTCGAGCCCCGCAGCTGAGCCTTCGTCGTCAGGGGCACGGCTTCCGGGCCGGTGGGAGGTGCGTGAGCCTGTGCCGCGCAAGAGTGGTCCCGCCGACGCAGGCACCAGCGGTTGCGGGCCGGATAGGGGGAGGTTGCCCAGAGTCTGAGGCGATCACACCGACCGTGGTGGGACCTGGATCGGCATGTCCCCCGAACCAGGGCAAACCCAAGCTGACACGGCACCAGAGAGGGGAGAGGCTCCGCCTCGGACCGCCGAGGTCGGTGGTTGCTCTGGTAGATCGGTGCGGGTGAGGTTGGCTTCAATGATCGAGGAACGGCGGCCGGTTGAGGTACACGCGAGCACGGGCCCGGGTCGGGATACGTTTCCCTGACCTGGGCCTTCGCTCGTGGAGCGGGTGACGGGAATCGAACCCGCGCCGTCAGCTTGGGAATCGCATGGATCACGCCTCGTAGGGCCCGCTGACCTGCGAGACGATCTGCCTGTCACCTCGTGGATCCGTTCTCCACCCAGGACGTCACCTCTCCTCTGTGCTTGAGCCGGATGCGGGGGCCAACTCGCACGTCACTCTGAGGGGGCCGGGGCCGCAGCAATGCGCCCCGGCTACCCGGCAGGTCACCCCCTCTCTGTCAGACTGTTGTACGAATGGCTACGCATGACGTGAAGCCCCGGGCAGGCTGGCTGGGGAAGGACGCCGAGCAGGCACGCGGCGGCCGACGGCCGCCGCGCTCGTTGAGATCAGCTCGCGGACGGCGGGGTGGTCACGGGCTTGCCGTCCACCTCATAGTGCGCGTCGATGACGGTGCACGGTTTGACCTGGCCCTCGACCAGCAGGCCGCGGAATCTCAACAGGGCCCGTGGCCCCTCGGGAACGCGGCCCGACTCGGCGATCTCCATCACCAGGGTCTGGCCCTTGCCGATGTACTGGGGCTGGATCTCGACCTTCTCGCCGTTGACATCGACCACCTTGTGGTGGATGGAGTCCCCCCACTCCTGGATCGTCTTGGGGGTGCCCCCGACGAGGGTGCCCCTGTCCATCGCGCAGGTCTTCTTGAGCTTGAGATAGGTGACGTCGGCGGTGACGCCCATCTTCTTGAGGTCCTGCTCCAGCTTGTCGGCGTCCTTGAACTCGTTGACCTGCACGCTGATCGTGCCGTCGTCGTTCTTGCTCACCGCGTAGGCCGGGCTCTCCGTGCCCGTTACCAGCGGCACCGCGATGGCCGCGGCCGCTGCGATCCCCGCCGCCACCCCCAAGAACACGCGGCGCCCCGCGCGACGGCGTCGGTTCTCCCGCGCGGTGAATTCGGCTTTCAGATCCATCAGCAACTGCTCCTCGAAACTCATTTGACGGTCCCTTCCATGACGAAAGGCAGGTCCTTCAGCGTCCGGCGAGCGCGGTGCAGTCGCACCATGGCGGTCCCCGACCGAATGCCCAGGGCGGCCGCGGCCTCCGTGACCGTCAACTGGTCGATGACGACCAGTTCCAGTACGGCGCGCTCCCCATCCGGAAGATCGGTCATGGCCATGAAGGCGCGCCTGGCGGGCCGTTCCGCGTCGATCCGCTCCTCCAACCGGCTGATGTCGTCGGTGTCCAGCTGCCTTCGCCTGCTCACCCGGTCGGTCAGCTGGGACTCGCGCAACGCCCGGCGC
This sequence comes from Sphaerisporangium perillae, assembly GCF_023276435.1. GTDB lineage: Bacteria > Actinomycetota > Actinomycetes > Streptosporangiales > Streptosporangiaceae > Sphaerisporangium > Sphaerisporangium perillae. The sequence goes on along the minus strand of NZ_JALLPO010000067.1, from coordinate 6,729 downwards.
CGTTCGGCCGAGAGCGTGTTGCGGGCCACGCCGTACAGCCACGCGACCTCGCTGCCCCACCCCGGTCGGTAGGTGTGGGCGGACTCCATCACTGCCAGGAACACATCCGCCACCAGGTCGGCGACCATGTGAGGGTCATCGACGCGGCGGGCCAGGAATCGCGTGATCCCCTCGACGTGCCGCCGATAGAAGGCCTCGAGCGCCACGATGTCCGTGGCGAATTCCGCCTGTTGACGACGCACCGGCCTGCTCCTTTCGTCGATCTACACCTGTACTTGGTAGGAGGCGGTTAAAGGCTTACAAAGAGGGCGGGGAGCCGAGTGGTAATCACGGCTGTCCGGTGAGATCCCGGCCTCCAACGGCGGAGCCCCCGCACGGCCGGCCATCATTGCGCCTTCGTCCGCATCGAAGACAGAAACGACGGCTTCGAGGGGCTCCTTCACGGCCCTTGAGCAGCAACCGAACGGCCAACGGCGTTAGCGAGTAGACCGGGGCGCGGTTACCGCCGCCCAGCGTCGGATGCGGGTCGTGTCGGCGGGGGTCCGGTCTTGTAACGGTTCGGTTGCTCTGAGTTGATTACCTGTGGGTCGGTCCTACTTTGCGGCGCATGCCGGTTGAGTTCCTGACAGATGATGAGGCCGCGGCGTACGGCCGGTACGCGGGGGTGCCGTCGCAGGCGGACCTGGAGCGGGTGTTCTTCCTCGACGATGAGGACCGGGTGCTGGTCGATCGCCGCCGTGGTCCGCACATGAAACTCGGGTTCGCTCTGGAGCTGGTCACGGTCCGCTGGGTCGGAACGTTCCTCGAGGATCCGCTGGACGTGCCGGTGGCGGTGCTGGATTTCGTGGCCGGACAGCTGGAGATCGATGATCCGTCGCAGGTGAAGCGGTACACCGAGCGGGCGAAGACGAAGCTGGATCATCAGTGGGAGATCCGGCGGGTGTACGGGCTGAAGGAGTTCACCTCGGTCGAGGCGGAGCTGCGGGAGTGGGTGGCGGCTCGTTCGTGGACGTCGGGGGACGGCCCGAAGGTGCTATTCATGGACGCGGTGGCGTGGCTGCGGGAGCGCAGCGTGCTGCTGCCGGGGTTGAGCACGTTGGAGCGGCTGGTCGCCCAGGTCCGCGACGACACGACCAAGCGGTTGTGGGGTGTGCTGGAGGGCCGGTTGACGGTGGGCCAGCGGTATGTGCTGGACCAGCTGCTGGAGGTGCCGCCGAGGGAGCGGTTCTCCGATTTGGAGAGGTGGCGCAAGGGTCCGGCGCCGCGTGGCAGCGGCCCGACGATGGTCAAGGCGCTGGAGCAGGTCGCTGAGGTGCTGGGGCTGGGCATGGCGGATCTGGCCGAAGGAAGCCTGGTGCCGCATCGGCGGCTGGCGGAGCTGGCCAAGTACAGGAAGGACATGGCCCGCCTGTCACCCTTCGTGCACAAACACCTCGGGGTGCATGGCGCCTACAACTTCCTGCTGCCCGACCTGGCCCCAGGCGCCATCCGCGACCTGCGAGACCCCGACGCCTCAGACGATGACGAAGATGACACCTGAGATCGATATGAACACGTCGGCGGGCCGACCGACCTCAGCACGCCACCCAGGCAACCGCCGGCACGGCCTGCTGGCCTTCGGAGTGAACCCCAGCCCGGCCTTGACCTCGAACCCGGTCTCAACCGAACTCCGGCCCTCTCTCATCGGGCGTTAGGGGAGGGTCAGGATGACCGGTCCGTCGTCGGTGACGGCCACTGAGTGCTCGACGTGGACCGTGCGGCTGCCGTCTCCGCTGCACAGGGACCAGCCGTCCTCGGCCATCGCGTAGTCGTCTCCGCCTCCGGCCATCAGGCTGGGCTCGATGGCGATGACCATGCCGGGGCGGAGCCTCAGGCCGTGCCCTCGACGGCCCTCGTTGGGTACCCACGGGTCCTCGTGCATGGCCCGCCCGATGCCGTGGCCGGCGAAGTCGTTCTGGATGCCGTAACCGGCCGCGCGGCCGATGCGGGACATGACCTGGCCGATATCGCCCAGCCGCGCGCCCGGCACGGCCTGCTTGATTCCGGCGGCCAGCATGCGCTCGGCCGTCGCGATCAGGTCGCCGTCGCCCTGGCGAGCCCGGCCGACGCAGAAGCTGACAGCGGCGTCGGCATGCCAGCCGTCGATGTGGGCGCCGCAGTCGATGCTCAGCAGGTCGCCGTCACGGAGCCGGTAGCCTGTGGGCAGGCCGTGCAGCATGACCTCGTTCACCGAGGTGCAGATCACGCCAGGGTAGGGAGTGGCACCGAACGCCGGGTGGTAGCCGAGAAAGGACGATCCGGCCCCGGCCTCGTGCATGATCTGGCGGGCCAGTTCGTCGAGCTCGCGCAGAGACATCCCGACGGTCGCGTGCGAGCGGACCTGCCTGTGTACCGCCGCGACGACCCGGCCGGCCTCACGCATCACCTCGATCTCGCCGGCGGTCTTGAGCTCGATCAACTCCTGCCTCCTTCTTGATTCCGATAACTATACCGGTATTAGTATTGGGCTCATGGTACGCGAACCGTTGTCGATCGCCGACCGCCTGCGCGGGGAACGGCTGGGCGACCTGCTGCGCGAGGCCAGGGGTTCACGCAGCATCACCGACGTGGCACTCCGGGCCGGGATCTCCCCCGAGACGCTGCGGAAGATCGAGAGGGGCCGTATCCCCACACCGGCCTTCTTCACGGTCGTCGCCGTCGCCGGGGTTCTGGAACTGTCACTCGACGGACTGCTGGCTCAGGTCAGCCTGTCCGAAACGGCCGCCGAAGCCACGGGCGAAGCCGTCGCGAACACTCCGGCCGACGGCGCGCGCAGAGCCGCAGGATGATGGTCCGGCGGGATGACCAGCGGCCCGGCCGCCAGAACCTCCCGCACCCGCGTTTCATAGGTCCTCGCCTATGAAACACCGGAACCACGCGAAGCCGACCAGGGCGTTCCCGGCCGGATTCCGTTTCATAGGTCGGTGCAAACTCCTGGACGTTTGCAACACCAGATGAAACGCTCCGAGGGGTGAGCGACGACGACTTCCAGCGGGTCGAGGTCAACGACTGCCCGATGTCCTCCTGCGCCGCACCGGCCGGATCACCGTGCCGCACCGGCAAGGGCCGGGTCGCCGCCCAGTACCACACCGCCCGGTTCCGGCTCGTCCCCTCCTTGGCCAAGGCCCTGAACGTGGCGGCCCCGCCCGCCCGCAAACCAGGCTCGGCCTGGGTCGAACTACCTCGTCCGGTCAACGCGGGAATCGCGCCGGCCGGGCACGCGCGGATCGGCTACGCCCGCGCGTCGACCATCCGCCAGTCCCTGGCCACTCAGCTCGACTCGCTCAAGGCCGCCGGCGTCACCCGGATCTTCCACGAGAAGATCTCCACCCGCGCCACGGCCCGGCCCGAACTCGACAAGGCCGTCGCCCTGGCCCGCGAGATGCGCGCCTCCGGCGACGCGGTCACCCTGGTCGTCCACGAACACAAACGCCTCGGCCGCGGCATCGAGCTCGCCAGCCTCGCCGAACAACTCAAAGCCGACGACATCGGCCTGGAGTTCCTCACCGGCGAACTGCAAGGCACCCACGACCCCTCCGGCGTGGTGTTCACCGTGCTCGCCGCCCTGTCGGGGATGGAACGCGAATACATCCGCGACCGCACCCTCGAAGGCCACGAATCCGCCCGCTCCCGCGGCAAACACATCGGCGGCGCCGCCGTCACCGACCCCGCCATGCTCTCCATGGCCCTCCACCTACGCCAGCAAAACCACAGCCTCCGCGTCATCGCCAACCAGCTCATCATCACCAAAGGCAAGAAGACCGGCCAACACCCCTCACCCGCCACCGTGCTGCGCATGCTCCGCGACCACGACCAAGCACACCCAGCCGCATCGGAACGGCCAACGGCGAAAACTCCCTCCCACCCGGAGCGCTAACGCCGTTGGCCGTTCGGTTGCTGCTCAAAGGGCCGTGGACCGCACGAGTGAGTGGGGCAACCCCTACCGGATCAAGCCCGACGATCAGCCGGGCACATGGCGCGTCATCGGCCCCGGGAGGGGCGGCCCGCACACCGGGTTCGCGGTCCCGGCCGCAGCCGCGGAATACGAGCTGGAGCTGCGAGCCGAGCGCCAGGCCGAGGGGATCGCCGCCGCCAAGCGCCGCGAGGCCACCGGTGCCATGCTGCCCGGCAAGAAGAAGACCGGCCGGCCGCGCGTCATCGGCCCCGCCGAGTTGGCCACACTACGCCGCCTGGTCGACGAGGGTGTCTCGATCACCGAGGCTGCCCGCACCCTCAAAATTGGCCGCTCCACCGCCTACGCGGCACTCGCGGGACGCTGACCAGCAGCTATCCCACCCGCATCCCGCTTCTGTCCTTCGGGGCCCTAGCAAGATCGTTCTCATCGATAACGGCTGTCCGCCGGTTCCTCAACCCCGGTCCAGCAAAGGCGGGCAGTGGATCAGCAGGAGGAGATCCTGGCCCGGCACACCGGGCGCGGCGTCCTGGACATCCGCCGCGGCATCGAACGCGACAGCATCTTCACGGCGGAGCAGGCCCGCACGTACAACCTCATTGACGACATCTACCCCAGCCGCAAACGCGTCACGGCGGCGGTGGCCTAGGAGGCGCAGCTAGCCGGGACCAGCTTGCGTAGCGTGCTGAGCTGTTTGGCGAAGGGAGTGGTGGGCGGCAGCCGCCAGGTCTGGATGAGCTTTTCCGCGGCGTCGAGGTGGGCGACCTCCTCGCAGCCGGCGACCTGGAACTCGAGCTGGCCCCATTTGAGCTGGGTATCGATGAGGATACCGGTGCGCTGGACCGGCGCGTTCTCCCGGTTGAATTCGGGCCTGGCAGTGAAGACGTCCAGGGCGCGCTGCATCTGGGCGCGCCCTTCGGGATACCGCTGGAGGCCGAAGAGGATCAGGGCGCGCTGCCTGACCGCCGCGGTGTACTCCTGGACGTTCCTGGCGTTCTCCTCGGCGTGCGCGGTCATCCGCAGCGCCCTGGTGGTCTCGCCCGACTGCCACAGCTCCTGGGCCACGGCGTAGAACTCCACGGAGGTGACCAGGCGGGGGATCGTCTCGGCCAGGTCGGCGGCTTGGCGCGCGAGCATGACCCGGTCGGTGTTCAGGCTGCTCGACACGTTGGCGTAGTAGTCGACGGATTCGGTGCCTGTGGCCTTGGCGCTGTCGCGTACGGTGGCGAGCACCTCGCGCTGGATCGCGGTGAGCCGCTGAACCAGCGTGGTGAGCTTCTCCCGCTTGGCCTGGTCGTCGGCCTGCGACAGGTCCCGGCGCGACAGCACCGAGAACACGGCCGACACTGCGAGGGCGACCAGCGCGATGATCGTGGCGGGCTCGCGCCACCAGGGCTTGGCCCTGCGGGCGGCCTCCACCTGCAGCGCGTCGATCTCCCGGCCGCGCAACTCGAGCTGTTGCTCCAGTTGCTCGACGTGTACTTGGAGCGCTCCAAGACCTCTGGCCTGCCGGAAGTTCTGGGTGGCGACCGAGTCCTCTGTCCCTGCAGCGGTCACGATCTGATTGACTCATGATTGGATACCCACGAACAACCCTTTAACCGAGCTTGTAAAGATTTGCGTACTAAGCAGCGGGAATGGGTCGGGGCGGTAACCGCCAGGACCTCGCGGCATATACCCCTCTTGAGGCTCTCCGCTCGGGTTCGTGTCATGAGCCCCAGTGCGCCACGAAGCGCTGATCTGTCCGTACGGAGGTGAAAGACCGCCGTTGCTCTGTCGTCGTGGTGGCGGAGCAAAGCTGGAGGCAACCCAACCCTGGAATCGGTGGGGAGGGTGGGAGCAGCCTCGACAAAGTCGGGTCGGCCCAGCACTAGCGGATGGGCCGGGCCTTCATACCATCCTCGCCCGCTTCGAGAGGGCATCGGCTGGCTGGAGTCCCGTTGGGAAGACCTTGACACCCCAGCGAGGAAGGCCGGCGCTGGCTGGACTACCGGCCGCTGGGCAGCATGGCGGCCGGGCAATACGACGCCGCCGGCGCCGGTGTCGAAATCCAGACGCCGCAGGACCCCGATACCGAGATCCGCGCGCTGCCGGCGGCCGGAGAGGGACCCTACATGGAGTACAAGCGGCAGCTGCCCGACACCACCTTCGACAGCAAGCGCAAGATGCTCAAGACCATCACGGCGTTCGCCAACGGCCACGGCGGCACCATCATGTTCGGCGTGGACCCCGATGAGGTGACCGTCGTCGGCCTCAAAGAGGACTACAAGGACATCCGGGATCGGCTGGATCAGCTCATCGAGGGCAACATCACGCCCCCAGATCCCGGCTACCGCATCCAGCCGCACACCGTGGGCGACAAGCTCGTGGTGATCCTGAAGGTCGAGGCCTGGCAAAACACCGCAAGTCGACATAGCCGAACGGTCGATCTCAGGCCCGCCTCATCCTGGTCAGCGCGAGCGGCTGGGCGGGGGCCTGCCGCTCCGTTACGGGTGTTGAGGCCGCTGGTTGGTGACCTCGCAGTAGCCGGCCCCGCAGATCTGCTCGACCTCGGCGTCCATCATCCGATGGGCCCACTCATGGATCATCTGATCCGCCCTACGCTTTCCGGACAGCTGCTTAACGGCTAATTCACGCTGCGAGCTGCTGGTTCAGGTACTCGTCGTGGACCTGTTGCGGGGTCCGGTAATCGAGTCCTGAGTGGCGGCGCCTCGAATTGTATCGGAATTCGATGTAACGAGCAACGTCGCGGCGGGCTCGTTCGCGAGTCGGATATT
>NZ_JALLPO010000066.1 GCF_023276435.1 Sphaerisporangium perillae | reverse complement strand
GCGACGGTCAGCACGTCCGGGTCCACGGTGGGGCCGCCGGCGGGGACCGTGACGGTGACCGAGTGCAGCAGGTTGACACGGTGCCGTACGCGCGACGGCAGTACCTGTTCGAGCTTGGCCAGTGCGCGTAGCGAGGTTTCCTCAATGCCGTTGACCGTGCCGCTGGCGGCGGTGCGCAGCCCGATGGCGACGGCCACGGCCTCCTCGTCGTCGAGCAGCAGCGGCGGGAGCTTCGTTCCGGCGCCGAGCCGGTAGCCGGCCGCGCCAGGGGTGGTGTGCACCGGGTAGCCGAGGTCGCGCAGTTTCTGGATGTCGCGGCGCACGGTCCGCACGTCGACCTCCAGGCGCTGCGCCAGGTCGGCGCCGGTCCAATCGCGCGGGGTTTGCAGCAGCGAGAGCAGGCGCAGCAGCCGGGCGGACGTTTCCAACATGTCCAGCAGCTTACTCAGCCCCTAGGGCAGAACCTGTCCTAGCATCGGAGAGACCCTGGAGGGCGAACCACGGTTGACCATTGCCACGGTCACCGTAGGCGGCCACGCGTAGGCCGCCAGTGCCCGCCCACGGACCGGCGGATCGTCAGGAGAACAGCTCTTCGATGGCCTCGGCGGTAGCGGCACGCCGGATCCACTCATCGAGCTGCGCCGGCTCGCTGCAAGCCAAAATGCGGCTTCGCGCCTCCTCAGAGATCGAGACGCCAGAGGGCCGCGGGAAAGGTTGAAGCGATCTTTCGAGTGAACACCGCCGAAGGCGCCGTACCTGCGAGGCGCCCTTGATCAACTGGAGGGGTTCAGGACACGCGCGCGCTGCTGAACGCCCAGGGTGCCGTACGGATAGTCGGCCACGATCGGCCGGCTGGCCTCGGTGAGCAGACCTGTCTCCTTCTCGGACAGGTGCAACTCGGCGGCGCCGAGGTTGTCGTCGAGCTGTTCGAGCGTGCGTGCGCCGAGGATCACCGACGTGACCGCGGGCCGGTCCGCGACCCAGGCCAGCGCCACCTGTGACATGGACACGCCACGCCCCTCGGCTACCTGCCGGACCGTGTCGATGACCTGCCAGGTGCGCTCCTGCGCGTTGCGCGGGGCATAGGCCTCCATTCCACGCTGCGGGTCCTCGCCGAGTCGAGTCGCGCCGGTCGGCACATGGTCTCGCGCGTACTTCCCGGACAACCAGCCACCGGCCAGCGGCGACCACGGCAGGATCCCGATGTTCTCGTTGCGGCACACATCCACCAGCTCGAACTCGATGTCGCGCACCAGCAGGTTGTACTGGGGCTGCAGCGTCACGATCGGCGCGAGCCCACGGAACTGCGTCAGCAGCGCCGCCTTCTGCAACTGCCAGCCAAGGAAGTTGCTGACGCCCGCGTATCGGATCTTGCCGGCGCGCACCGCGTCGTCGAAGAAGCCGAGCGTCTCCTCGATCGGGGTCAGCGGATCCCAGGCATGCGCCTGGTAGAGGTCGATGGTCTCGACCCCGAGCCGCCGCAGACTCGCTTCCAAAGCCCGGGACAGGTTGGTGCGGGTCAGGCCCGCGTCATTGGGTCCATCCCCCATCGGAAAACGACCCTTCGTCGCGATGACGAGCTGATCCCTCACCCCCCGCCGGGCAGCCAGCCAGCGACCGACGATCTCCTCCGACAGACCCCGGGAGTAGACATTGGCGGTGTCGATGAAGTTCCCCCCGCGCTCAACGAACCGGTCCAGCTGAGCATGGGACACCTCCTCGCTGCTCTCATTGCCGAAAGTCATCGTGCCCAGGCACTGCGCGGACACCACCGTGCCGGTGCTGCCCAAGGCGCGGTACTCCATCGGTCTGCCTCCCTCAACGAGATCCGACTCGGAGTCTGCTCGACCCGGGATTAATCTGTCCAACAGAAGAAACCGATCCGTTCGATCATCCAGAACGATGAATCGGTCAGCTCGAAGATCCCGTGATCACGGCCGACGACCTTCATTCCACCCGCAGGTCGGCCACCACCCCGCCAGCCGGTATCGACCGTACGCGGCCGCCTCGGCCTCACTCAGGAACTGCCGGCCGCCGCGGTCGCGGGTTCGGTGAACGGGGTGACCAGGGGAGCCGGCCGCTGGAGTTCTTCCAGATGGCTGGTGCTCAGCAGCGCGAGCTTCCTCTCGCCCGCCTCGGTGAGCGTGAGGCGCACGACCCGGCGATCCTGCCCTCGCCGCGGTTGCGGGCGACCAGGCCCAGTTGCTCCACCCGGTCGATCAGCTGAACGGTGCTGTGGTGCCGGGTGCACAGGTATGCGGCGAGTTCGCCGATGGTCGGTCCCCGCGAGTCGGCATGGCCCCGGACGGCCAGCAGGTCGCCGGTCTCACGTTCCTGACCGGACTCTACCTCGCGATCTCTCCTTGGGTCGTCGGGTTCAACCGCTTCCCGACCCTGACCGTGAACAACCTGATCGTCGGCCTCGCCCTGGCGTTGCTCGCGCTCGGGTTCGGCTCGGCCACGGCCGGACCACGGCATCGCCTGGGTCACCCCGGTGATCGGCGTATGGACGATCATCGCTGTCTGGGTGGTCAGCGGCCACGTCGCCACCACGGCGACGATCAACGTGGTGACCGGCGTCATCGCCCTGCTCCTCGGACTGGGCGCGACCTCCTTGGGCGGAGCCTGGGGCCGATAACCCTCGGCGCGATGCCCTTCACCGGCGGAAGCCGGGCCACCCGGCTTCCGCCACAAGCCCGGACCGTTGCCAGGTGAGACCATGAAAGCGCTCGTCATGTGGGGCGCGGGCAGCCTCGGCGCCGCACAGGTGGGAATGCTGCGCGCACTAAGCGACCACCACATCCAGGCCGACCTCGTCGTCGGCGCGTCGGTCGGAGCGCTCAACTCGGCCTACTACGCGACCCGCCCCGACGCCGAGGGCGTCGCGGAACTGGCCGAACTCTGGTTGTCGCTGGGCCGTCACGACGTCTACCCGCGCAACCTGGCCGACATGGCGCGGATCTGGGCCCGCTGTCTGCCCCGGCACCCGCTGCGCGGGGCGTTGCGGGCAGAGGGCGCGCTGAACTACGCCTTCCCGGTCAATCCGCTCACCATCGAGGCGGTGGTCACGGGCCATCGCGACCATCTGTTCGACAACCTGGCCCTGGCACGGTTCCTGGAGGACGCCCTGCCCATCGACCGGCTGGAGAGCACGAAGATCCCACTGACGGTGCTGGCGGCCGACGCGCGCAACAGCGGCCCGGTACTGCTGTCCGCCGGACCGGCGCTGCCCGCCCTGCTGGCCAGCATGGCGATCCCCGGTCTCTACCCGCTCGTGCGCCCGGAGTTCGGGCTGGCTCGATATCGTCACCCGGCTGGCCTCGCGCGTGGGCTGCCGAGGCAACCCGGTCACCGGCCACCTGGTGTGGGCGCTGTTCGCTGACGCCACGCCACGGTGGTGTCCATCATGACCGCCGGTGGGACGCCCCCGCTCGCCGATGCCCGGTCCCGGCTCGGGGCCCGGATGGTAGTGGCAGTGGTGTGAGCTGCGATTATGCTTGATCTAATATCGGTTTTCCCCTGATAGGGATATTGGACATCGCCTTCCCTAGCCTTTCATATTCAAAGGCACCCTTGAGAGGTCAAGCAAGTTTGGATCTTGGGATTCTAGCAGCTCTTCAAAAGCAGGCCATCCACGCTCTCGAATACATTGCACCTCTTCCGAGAATATCGGAATAAGCCAAACCATAATTGTTTCTGGCGTGGTGCCATGAAACACTTCAAATCGTCTCGGAAAATACACTGGAGAGCTGCAATAGAAAGCAGTGAAGTTATATCCCCTAAAGATCCGCCCATGAGGGTCGAGAACTTCACCTCTCAGAAGCGCTCGGCCTCGATGAACGACACTTTCGCCTATTGAGTTCATGAGTCCAGGGATTTCCGGCTGATCCCATGAACTTCCTATCCCGACCACCAGTTCTTGACGGCCAACCCGGTTCGAGCCCAAAGCAAGCTCGAACCGGTTCAAACCGAAGGTAACATAGGTGATTCGCTCACTCTCCCGGTCACAGAACTGGAGAACCTGGAAGTGTTCCGTGTCGATGTCCGATTTTCGCCAAGACTCCGAAAACGTACCTAGGCTTCGCTCAAAGTGAGCCAAGTATTCGTCAGCGCTATTATCGTTCACCTACGGCCTCTAGATCTGTTGCAGTGCGGGCACTCCAGACGTGTCCCGGCCGCATTACAAGCGTCTAGCACATCTTTTCCCCTGTTCGCCGTGGATCCACCTGAAGTTCATCAGAGACCTTACAAGGAGAGATCACGAAGATTCCCGGACCCTTGAGGTGCAGCGAGGGCGCACCGGTAGGCGGACGGGACAACCAGCGACTCGGTCTAGGTGAACGTGTTTCAATCCGCTTCACATCAATTCAATGTCATCGTCGGCCCAAGATGCTCCGGCCCCATACATAGGCTGGAGCCTGACCATCGATAGGATTGACTTTCGATGCGTCGAGAACTTGCGGAACGTCCGGCTGACCCAACTGCCATATCAGCGAAAGCTGATCCTCTTATGCCATCTCATTTAGGTAGCTGGCGCATCGGCACAAGCCTATGAATTCGGGCGGCCCGACGATCTCCAGACTCGATGTCTGCTGTCTGCACTTGATACATCCCAGCCTCCATTCGGATCTCCAAGAAGTCAGATTCGATCAACTCCACCCCTGGGGTCGCACTATCGAATAGCGTCTCCACATCTTGGAGTTCAACTATCGGCCCGTCCTCCCATACCGCCGAGGAAAACTCGGTATCTACCAGGCGGAGAAGCCAGTCCTCTGAATCCGCATACATCCACTGCACAAATGTCGCGCGTTCTGGGAGGTATGCAGTCCTGAGCGGCTCGTCCCATATAACGAGGGCCGTTTTCTTGGTTCCAATATCGCCAAAGCCAACAACACCCGTTACGCCATCCACTGCACAGGCGTGCTCATAGTCACCCCGATATCCTGTCCAGGAGGGGGCATCATTTATGGCGACGAGCACGAACGGCCCTCCCGCAGTTTCTATCCATCTCACGACATCACCACTGCGGCGCACCGTAGATTTGCTTCATTATCGGAGCAAGTCGCCGCACCCAAGCACCCTGCTTGGCACTACAGGATTTACATTGCGGAAAGAGGCGCCAGCGCACGCAGGCAGCGCAAAATAGCCACACCTTCCCAATGCCATCGAGCCACGACGAAAGGAACGTGTGGTACGCCCCCTCAGGTCATATGCGACAAATGCCCCACAGGGACCCAACGTTGAATCTGACGTACAAGTAGATCTTCGTCAAGGGTCTGATCCCAGAGAGTGCATGACCCGCGCATGACGGGCATCAGGGGGCTGCTTCGGAAGAAGACGTCCTTCCTCCGTCCGGCGTGACGCTATGTCCAGCCCTGTACGACTGAGTCGATGTCGGCGACCAGGCGCTTCCAGCTTGAAAGCTCTGAGACGGGTCCCAGGCGATCCAGTCGCGCCAAGAGTTGGCGTCGGTGGTGCGAGAATCGTTTGGCGGTCCGCTCGTGGCGACGTCCCGATGAGTCGGCCGCCACGAGCAGGCACTGCTGGAGCAGCTTTTTCGGATCGGCGACGCGCTCGACCTCATGATTCTTGGGGAGCTTCAGATCCTGTCGCCCACGAGGGTTTCCTGCAACCTCCCTGATGGCCATTTCGTCCAGGAGCAGCCATGCCTCGGTCATACGGATGGGAATCACCGGGACGAGAGACGAGAGCACGCCGAGCGAATCCACGGCTCTTTCTATTTCGCTTCGACGGGTCTCGTAACCCGCGTTATCGGAGTCTCGGTGAACCACCAGAAGGTCGACCGAATCGTGCAAGAGCCTCCTGCCCGCCTCCAACCGTGACTTCACATCTTTGGCCACGCCGCCGAGAGGCGCGAAATCCGGCTTGCTCAGGCGCACCGGCACACCTCGGTCAATGAACAGAGATTCGACCAGATCGGCCAGCGGGAGGTCGGAGGTTCCTTCGGAGACGAACAGACCAGTGAAAGCTCGCACACTCACCCAACCATGTCCAGGGGAAGACGCAATTGGGCACCAGCAGGTGCCACCAGGTAGGCGACTATATCGGCTTCCGAGAACGTCGGCTTACCCGGAAGCGACCTCCACGATCCTGCATAGGGAACGAGAGAGAGAGCAGACCTTACCGAACCATCCGAATCCCGCCACGGCCTTGCCTCGGCCAGCAGCAGATCAGCCGGATCACACAGTTGTACGACACCAGGAGCGTGCGTGTTGATGATGACCTGCCGGAACGGATTGACCGCGTCCGGTTCCTCCCTGGCATCGACAGCCAGATCGCGGACCAACTCGACCATCGCCGGAAGGTTTGCGGGATTGATCCCGTTCTCTGGCTCTTCCATACAGATGAGTCCAGTCACCGTGGGATCTTCGAGCAACACGCATAGCACAAGAAACCGCAACGTCCCCTCAGAGAGTGCTCTCGCCGGCAGGCGTAGCCCACCGCGTTCCTGCAGGAAAAGGGTGAACACCTCCCGTACGGGATCAGGCTCTACTCTGAGGCTTTCCACTCCAACACCCGAAAGATCCGACAAGCGGTCGGAGACGTGCGCATAAACCGAATCCTCATCCGGGATTCCGGCGTCTCTTCCACTCTCCGTCGCTATACGGAACAACGTGGCGGCCAGATGCCGACCGTCGGTCTCCAGGGAACGCGAGGATCCGAAGCTGTCCGGAGCGCGGAGAGCCGAAGGCTCCAAAGCCAGGCGCCGCCAGCTCTGCATCTCCCTGCGGGCGGCCAGAATGGTCGGGTAGTCGTTGGTGGCCACCGTGCTGAGAACGGTCCGACCGGCCCTCGCCGCAGGTCGCGGAAGCGGCCGTCCGAAGCTTCCGCCATCACCGTGAACGTTGATGATCGTTCCGCTGTCCCTCTGCTCGGTGGAGAGGAACGCGCCACCACGGCGCTCGTTCATGACCACGGCGTTTCTGAACCTCTTCACGCTGTGCGGGAAGCGAAGGTGTTTCGCCGCGGCACCTCTGTTGATATGCCGCAATTGCTCTCTGGCCAGGATCAACCGGCCGACGCTGCTCTCACCCTCAGGAGACGCGTATTCGAGGTCGACCTCATAGCGCAGGAACGTCGCGGTCGGGCGAGCGGAAGCCCCGAGATCATCCTCGACCTCCGTGGGCACGATCATCTCGGCGGCCAACGATATGTACCGCCTGTGGTCCCGATAGCCATCCCAGAAGAGGTCACGCGGGTCTCCACCACGCACTCCGGAAGCTCCACGGACGCGCTGCGACGCCTCGACGAGCGTGTCCGTCGCCAGGTACGACAGGAACTCGATCACGTCGAAGACGTTGGACTTACCGACGCCGTTGGCACCCGCGATGCACGTGAACGGCCCGAACTCCGCTTCGACGTCCAGCAGGTTCTTGAATCCCCGCACCTCTAGCCGGGTCAACATCAGATATCACCACAGATCAGTGCTACGAGGTCATGACCGGTCGGCTGAGGCCTCCTCTGTCCCTCCTCCCTTTGAACATCAAGGCAGCAGGCCGTTCAGCATCCCAAGACTACGGTCTTTGGGCCAGGTGGCATCGGTGGTGACCATCAGGCTCTACGTTGGCGCCGACGCTGTCGCGAGTCCAAGGCCGCGAAGTTTCTCGTCCAGGTCGCGTACGTAGGTGTTGGTGGCCCAGGGCTGGAGGTCTCGGCGTGCCGCACGGAGGCCGTGGACGAGGCGTGCGGAGCTGTGCCGGGTCGCGATGGTGGCGACGTCGCCCAGTTGGCGCGCAGCCTCCGCGATCTCACGCTTCCGGGTCAGGGCAGTCGCGTACTCCACGAGCACGAAGCCGCGTTGCCTCACCCAGTTTCCGTCGAGCGTCACGAGTGCCTTCTCTGCTGCCGTGAACGCTTCAGCCGTCCGCTTGAGCGTCACGAAGCAGTAGAGCGAGTGGCGTTGGACCCGAGCGGGCGTACACCAGTAGAGGTAAGCGGGGTCCATCTCACTGCGGGGTTTACCGGCGATGCTGTAAGCGTGATCAATAGCCCGCAGGCTGGCCCGTTCCTTCCCCGAATGGGAAAGCGCCCGTGCTGTGACCAATGCTGAAGCAGCATGCTGGAGCGGGCTGGCACTGCTCTTGACCCATCCCTGCGCGGCGAACGCGTGATCTAGCGCCCTGGAATGCTCGCCTTGGAAGCCGGCGACTTCAGCAAGAAGCCCATGCGTATGCGCAAGGAGAGTGGGATCTTCCAGTTGGTGCGCGACCTTGAGGCCGTCCTCGTATCTGGTGATGGCACCCGCATGGTCGAGTACGTCGTAGTGAAGCCACCCGCCCAGGTGTGACACCGCCCAGTAAGCCCAGAGGAGGCGCTCGCGTAGTGCAGGGGTGAGAGACTCCCCGCGTAGGAGGCGAGCGATCAAATCACGTTGAGCATCGGCGACGGGAAGCAGCCTGAGCGGGCCAAGCGATTCATCGAGTTGCCAGCAGTGGGCGATGAGCTTCCCGATGGCGGTGACGGCCTCAGCGTCGACACGGCTGGTTCCCTGGATCACCTGCGCGAGCCGTAGCTCCTCGTCGGGGGTGAGGTGGCGCAGCAGGCGAAGCGCGGGAACGCCGCCGAGGGTCAGGGCCAGTTCGAAGAGCAGTTCGCGTCGCTTCACGTCGGCCTCCTCGGCGGAGAGGGCGCGGAACAGGGCGGCGCAGTCACCGGGGCGTACCCAGGGCGTCGGGACGGAGGGCTTCACCGGCCAGGCTCCAGCGGTCGCATCCATGCTCGCATGGGAGATTTCGGGCATGGCACCGCTGAGGCGGATGCGCTGGCAGGGGTCGAGGTGGCGATGGTCGGCGGCATCGATCAGCTCTCGATCGCCGGAACTGTAGGTGCTGTAGGTCTGGTCGGTCACCAGGCGGCGTGCCGTGGTCTGGTAGATGCGGGCCAGCAGATCGAGCACGCGCGGCGAGGGGCGGCGTCTGCTCTCCGGCCACCCTTCCAGGTCGTACAGCCGCGCGGTGCGCATCGACGCCGTGCCCGCCGGGTCCAGATCGTTGAACGCCGCCACCACCTGGGCGGCGGTCAACCCATGGGCATAACGATGCAGGAGCAACGGGCTGTCACAAAGGTCCAGCGCCAAGACGTCGGCGATCTGCTCGTAGGTGAACCCCTTCGCGCGGAGGGCCTCACCACGCCTGCGGCAGGTGAGGAGGACACGATGCCCCTCCGTCATGATCAGCCCCCAAGGCTCTGTCCACCCGAACGCCAGTTCACCGATGGCGACGACACCACTTTACTCACGCTGGGTACAGATGTGATGCACGCATGGTGACGTTTCTTGAGGGCTGCGGCGTTATAGCGGAGCGGCCCGCGTGGTCGTTGGCAGCTCGTTCATGAGCGGATGGCCAGGTACGGCGCTCCACGGCGGGCGTGCTAGAGCCGGGCGTCGCGGGGGTGGGAGACGGATTCGGGCCGGGCGACAGTACTCCTCGGCGCGGGGTGGTCCCGCGATCACCGGCAAGGAGGTGGCCGCCATGGCCGATCCCGTCGTCGACATCCCGGCCTACCCACCGCGGCCAGGGCCGGGCGACTGCTTCGTGCCCACCGGGAAGATGGTGTGGCGCCGCGCTTTCACCGGGGTCGCCGAGGAAGCGCCCAAAGCCCGCGCGTTCGTGCGCTGCCTACTGGCCGGCACCCGCTGGGTGGATGACGCTGAGTTCGCCATCGCCGAACTCGTCAGCAACTCCCTGTTCCACAGCCGCTCGGGCAGGCCCGGCGGCTACTTCGTCGTCGAGCTCACCCGGCGGCCTCGTAGCGTGCGCGTCGGCGTGTACGACCTGGGCGGCGGCGGTGTACCCGATCTCAAGACTCCGGCCACGCCACCACGTACGCCCACGTGCAAGCCACCCGACGACCTCTCCGCCACGCGGCAAGGTACGGCGATTCACGACATCAGGGACGAGTGGGCGGGCGAGCCGAGGGAGCAGCGTACAGACGAGTTACTGGACCAGCTGCTCTGCGAGCACGGCCGTGGGCTCGACGCCGTGACCCGGCTGGCCTCACGCGTGGGCTGCCGAGGCAACCCGGTCACCGGCCACCTGGTGTGGGCGCTGTTCGTCGACGCCACGCCACGGCGGTGTCCATCATGACCGCTGGTGGAGCGCCCCCGCTCGGCGATGCCCGGTCCGGCTGGAGTGAAGGTGAGCCGCCTGTCGGCCAGACGGGATGGGGGCCGGGCGACCATCGCTACGAGGAAGCGACGCGAGCGGAACTGTCCAGGCTGCGGGCGGACTTTCCGCGCCTCGGCTTTCTGGTGATCGCGCACGGTTGGTACGCGATCGAGAGTCGCCATCGGATCCTGATGTCATCCGGCCCCGCCGAGTTGCGCCGGGCGCTCGCGCCTGCCCGTGAGGCGGCCGCGGAGGGAGGCGGGACGCGGCTGGCAGGGGTGTGAGCTGCGGTCATGCGTGATCGGATATCGGTTTTCCGCTGATAGAGATATTGGACATCAGCGGTTGGGATCTGCTTTGCTCCTTCATGAACTCAAGGGGGACATGGCATGCGACATGGGCTTATGCCCAAACGGGGTGAGGATCGGCCGGGGATCGCGTGGAAGATCGTGCGTCTGGTCACCGTGGGGACGGCGGCGGGTCTGCTGGTCGCCGGGATCGTGTTGCCGGCCGTCGGGGGTGCGGGCATCGGTCTCGTGTCGGCGGCCAACGAGGTGAACCTCAAGCCCGTGGACCTCATCGAGCCTCCGCCCGCGGAGGTCACGATCGTCCAGGACGTCAACGGCGACGAGATCGCGCGGTTCTACGAGGAGTATCGAGAGGTCGTCAAGCTCGACCAGGTGGCCGAGGTGATGAAGACGGCCATCATCTCGATCGAGGACTACCGCTTCTACGAGCACGGCGCGATCGACCTCGAAGGCACGATCCGCGCGCTGACCAAGAACCTGCAGGCGGGCGGGGTGAGCCAGGGCGGGTCGAGCATCACCCAGCAGTACGTCAAGCAGGTGCTGCTCAACTCCGCCACCACCGACGCGGACAAGAACAAGGCGCTGGAGACCAGCTACGCGCGCAAGCTCAACGAGCTGCGCTATGCGATGGCGGTGGAGCAGAAGTACTCCAAGGACCAGATCCTGGAGAAGTACCTCAACATCGCCTACTTCGGCGCGGGCGCCTACGGCGTCGAGGCGGCGGCCAAGCGGTTCTTCGGCGTGCAGGCGGACGCGCTCACGCTGCCGCAGGCGGCGACGCTGGCGGGCGCGGTGCAGGATCCGAACGCCACCGATCCCAACCTGGGCAAGAATCAGCGCGAGCGGCTGCTGAACCGGCGCAACGTCGTGCTGGACCGGATGGCAGAGCTGGGCAAGATCACCCCTGACCAGGCCGCGGCGGCGAAGGCCACCAAGCTCGGTTACAAGGGCACGAAGCTGCCCGGCGGCTGCGAGGCCAGCAAATATCCGTATTTCTGCATCTACGTCCGCAACGAGATCCTCAGCAACCCCGACTTCGGCAAGACCACCCAGGCCCGCGAGGCGTTCCT
Source organism: Sphaerisporangium perillae (assembly GCF_023276435.1). GTDB lineage: Bacteria > Actinomycetota > Actinomycetes > Streptosporangiales > Streptosporangiaceae > Sphaerisporangium > Sphaerisporangium perillae. The sequence goes on along the minus strand of NZ_JALLPO010000066.1, from coordinate 25,567 downwards.
CAACCGCGGCGGCCTGACGATCAAGACGACGATCGATCCGGCGACGCAGGCGGCGGCGGACAAGGCGATCAAGAAATGGGTCTACCCCTCCGATGACCCGGCGGCGGCCGAGGCCCTGGTCCAGCCGGGCACCGGAGCGATCAAGGCGATGGCGGCGAGCCGGACCTACGGCCGGAGCAAGTCCAAGAACGAGATCTCCTACAACGTCGTCGCGGACGCCGCGCACGGCGGCGGCGTCGGCTTCCAGGCCGGCTCCACCTTCAAGACGTTCACGCTGCTCAACGCGCTCGAGAAGGGCATGAAGGTCGACGACGGCTTCGACGTCGGCGCGGGCTTCCGCGCCTCGGGCTACTCGGCGTTCAAGAACTGCAAGGGCGAGAACGTCGGCGACCCAGCCCACACCGTCACCAACGACGAGGGCACCCCCGGCTGGAAGACCCTGAAGACCGGCACCTGGGGCTCGGTCAACACGTTCTTCATGACGCTGGAGCAGCGGGTCGGGCTCTGCGACACGGTCAAGACCGCGAAGGCGCTGGGCATCCACCGTTCCGACGGGTCCAAGCTGCAGGAGTACGAGACGTTCACGCTCGGCATCAACGAGATGGATCCGGTGACCGTGGCCAACGCGTACGCCGCCATCGGCGCGCGCGGCAAGTACTGTGCCCCGATGGCGATCAGCCGGATCACCGACAGGGACGGCAAGGTCACCGACTTCACGCCCAAGTGCGGCCAGGCGCTCGACCCCGAGGTCGCCGACGCGGCGGCCGACGTGCTGTCCGGCGTGTTCACGCAGGGCACCATGCGGAGTGTCGGCGGCATCGGCCGCGACGCGGCGGGCAAGACCGGCACCACCGACAGCTACGCCAGCGCGTGGTTCGCCGGGTTCACCCCGGACCTGGCCGGCGCGGTCAGCATCGGCGACCCGCGCGGCTCGCAGGGCCACAAGCTGACCGGCGTCACGATCGGCGGCCGGTACTACGGCTCGGTGTTCGGCGCCAGCATCCCGGGGCCGATCTGGAAGGACACGATGCTGGCGGCGCTGAAGAACGTCGAGCCGACGTCGTTCACCCCGATCGACTCGGCGCGGTTCGGCGGCTGCGGCCAGAACTGCCGGCCCACGCCGACCCCGTCGAACACCGGGGACACGGGGAGCACCCAGGGCACCGGGAACCCCGGGGGCGCCAACACGGTCCCGGGTTCCGGTGGCGCCGGCGGTTAGACGCGGGGGGCACCCCGCGCCGAGGATCGGCGTCCAGCGCGGCCCGGGGCCGATGAGGCCGATGATCGTGCGGCGGACGAACCCCCTGGGAGGCGTTCGCATGACCCGTGCATGACGCAACGCAGGGTGGCGAGGTTGCCCCGAGCGGTCATAATGTCGCAAGAGCGACAAGGGGCGGCCAGCGTCCACCGGCTGAGGGTGCCCCTGGAAGAGGAGCGGGTCGATGACGATGCGGTTCGAGCACGAGTTCACGGTCCCCGTGCCGATCGAGCAGGCGTGGTCGGTGCTCCTCGATGTCGAGCGGGTCGCGCCCTGCCTGCCGGGCGCGACGCTCGACACCGTGGACGGCGACACCTTCACGGGGCGGATGAAGGTGAAGGTCGGGCCGATCACCGTGACCTACCGGGGCGAGGCGTCCTTCCAGTCGGTCGACAAGGACGCGCACACGCTCAGCATCAAGGCGTCGGGCAAGGAGGCGCGCGGCACCGGCACCGCCGGCGCGGTGGTCGACGCCGCGCTGGCCGGCGAGGGCGGGCAGACCCGGGTCAAGGTCGAGACGTCGTTCAACGTGACCGGCCGTCCCGCGCAGTTCGGACGCGGGGTGATGGCGGAGGTCGGGGCCAAGCTCATCGACCGGTTCGCCGCGAACCTGGCGGCGCTGCTGCGCGAGTCCCCCGAGGAGGTGCCGGCCGCCGCCCTCTCCGAGGAGGCCGCCCCGCCCGGGCCGGTCTCGGCGGGAGCCATCCCGCCGGAGGCCCCCACCGAAGAGGTCATCCCGGCTGAGCCTCTCGCGGAAGAGGCCGCCGGGGGGCCCGCCACCACGCCCTTCAACCAGCCCGAGGCCGCCCCCCACGGGGAGGAAGAGATCGCGGAGGTCGTACCGCTGGGAGAGGCGGCCGACAAGCACCCCGAGCCCGTGCAGGCCACGAGGGCACCCGAGACCACGCCCGGCTCGGAGGCCGCCGAGTCCACCCCGCCGGGCCAGCCCGGCCAGCCCGGCCAGGCGGGGCGGCACCTCACCGCCGTGCCCGACTCCTACGACGCTCTGTACGCCGAGGAGGCCGCGGGCCGCGAGGCGCACCCGGCCGGGACGGCCCGTACGTCCCGCACCGCGGAGGAGGAGGCGCTCGACCTGCTGGAGATCGCGGGTGTGCCGCTGCTCAAGCGCCTCGCCCCGGCGGTCGCCGGCCTCGCGGTCGTGGTCTTCCTGGCCTGGCTGGTACGGCGGATCCTCACGCGCCGGTAGACGCGGAGAATCGGTCAGGGGCGCTTGGTCTCCAGGTCGACGGTCTCCTCGATGGTCATCGGGCGGCTCCTGCGGAGGGTGGGGTCGAGCGGGCGCAGGTAGGTCTGCTGCACGCCGGGGACCTGGTCCTCGACGACGAAGGTGGCCCGCGTGTAGGCCTCCGAGCCGGCGACCTGCACCTGCGGCAGGACCTTGAAGTCGCTGGTCATGAGGTCGCGCTCGATCTTCGTCAGCACGTAGCCGCGCTGGTTGTTGTAGAACTTCAGGTGCGGGTTGATCGCCAGGAACGGGTGGGTGGCGGGGTCTGAGTCGGCGCCGTCGCCACCGGTGCTGATGGAGGTGGCGACCAGTTCCGCGCCGACCGACGGGCCGGTGGGGTCGTCGTAGTCGAGCTTGAGGTCGGCGGCCCAGTGCGCGTGCACGTCGCCGGTGAGGACGACCGGGTTGCGCACCTTGGCGTCCGCCCAGCCCTGGGTGATGCGCTGCCGGGAGGCGACGTAGCCGTCCCAGGCGTCCTGGCTGGTCACCTTGGCCGGCCCGGCGTTGTTGTCGCGCTGGGCGAAGAAGACCTGCTGGCCGATGATGTCCCACTGGGCGCGGGAGTTGCGGAAGCCGTTCAGCAGCCACGCCTCCTGCTCGGCGCCGGTGATGGAGCGGGCCGGGTCGATCGCGGCCGAGCAGTCGCGGTAGCCGTCGCCGCAGCCCTGGTCGTCGCGGTACTGCCGGGTGTCGAGCATGTGGAAGGTCGCCATGCGTCCCCAGCGGATCCGCCGGTAGAGCTGCATGTCGATGCCGCGCGGGATGGAGGTCCGGCGCAGCGGCATGTTCTCGTAGTAGGCGCGGAAGGCGGCCTCGCGGCGGGTCAGGAAGTTCGGCTGGGGCACCTCGGGCTTCTCGGGCACCTCGTCGGCCCAGTTGTTGTCCACCTCGTGGTCGTCCCAGACGACCAGCCAGGGCGCGGCGGCGTGCGCGGCCTGCAGGTCCGGGTCGGCCTTGTACTGGGCGTGCCGCTGGCGGTAGCCGGCCAGCGTCTCGGTCTCGGGGCCCTCGTGGTCGCGGACGTTGCCGCCGGGGATGGTGTAGGTGTCCTTCGTGTACTCGTACTGGTAGTCGCCGAGGTGCAGTATCAGGTCCGGGTGCTCCTCGGCCAGGCGCCGGTAGGAGGTGAAGTAGCCGTGCTCATACTGGGCGCAGGAGACGAACGCCATGGCGAGCGGCCCGCCGTAGGAGAGCAGGTGCGGCGCGGTCCTGGCCCGCCCGGGAGCCGAAAGGTAGGGGCCGACGCGGAAGCGGTACCAGTACTCGCGGTCGGAGAACAGCCCGTCCACCTCGACGTGCACGCTGTGTCCCCATTCGGGGGCGGCGGTCGCCACGCCTGACCGCACCACGCGACGGCATCTCTCGTCGGAGTACACCTGCCACAGCACGGGGAACGACCGCGAGGGCATGCCGCCCATGCCGTCCTCGGCGAGCGGCTCCTGGGCGAGGCGGGTCCAGATGACGAAGCCGCTGTGGTCGGGGTCGCCGGAGGCCACGCCGAGCGTGAACGGGTCGGTGCGCAGCCCCCGGCTCGCGAGGCTCTGCGCGGTCTCGGCGGCGGGATCGGGATCGGCGAGTGCGGCGGAGGCGGGGATGGTGGCGATCGCGCCCGCGGCGAGTCCGGTCACGAGGAAGGATCGTCGGTCGAGATGTGGCATGGGGGGGCTCCCGAGAGGATCAAGATGGGACTCCCCGCAGCCTTGCCGAGCATGATGACTGCCCCGTTAACGGCAAACGTCAGGAAAAGGGCGACATCTGGCGTCAAGGCGCAGCGGGCGAACGCCTCGAACACCACAGCGGGACGAGCAGGCGGGTGCCGGGGGTGACAAAAGTCGGGCAAGGGGAGGTCAGCACTTTGTTGTGCGGGGCGGCAGGAGCATCCGCCCGGGAATACCCGAGTCAGGTCAATGCCGACTCGGGAGACCCAGCATGCAACCGGACGTCAGCGTTGTGCTCATCACCTTCAACGACTCCGCCCGGCTGCCGCGCGCCATCGCGTCCGTGCTGAACCAGTCGTTGCGCAACCTCGAACTGATCGTCGTGGACGACGCGAGCACCGACGACACCGCCGACGTCATGGCGCGGTTCGGCGATCCGCGCGTCAGGTACATCCGCAGGGAGACCAACAGCGGGCACTGCGGGGCGCCGCGCAACGCGGGGCTGGACGCGGCGCAGGCCCCGCACGTCATGTTCCTCGACAGCGACGACGAGCTGACCAGGCACGCCTGCAAGAGCCTGCTGGCCGAGGTGGAGCGGACGGGCGCCGACTTCGTGACCGGCCAGATCTCGCGGCTGTTCGAGGCCACCGGCCGCACCCAGCGGTACTACCCGTCGCTCTTCCGGCCGCGCAGGGTGGTGGAGGGCATCCGCGCCGAACCCCGCCTGTTCCTCGACGGGTTCGCCACCAACAAGCTGTACCGGACGGCGTTCCTCCGCGAGAACGGCCTGCGCTTCGCCGAGAACATCCACTACGAGGACCACGTCTTCACCGCCGCCCTGTACTGCGCGGCCCGCCGTTTCGCGGTCGTGCCGTGGGTCGTGTACCTGTGGCGCCGGGCGGTCGAGCCGACGTCCATCTCGCTCTCCCTCACCGGCATGGACAACATCCGCCACCGGGTGCGGGCGGCGCAGATCGGCGACGCGATCCTGCGGGACAACGGCTGCTCGGACCTGGTCGCGCACAGGCAGCAGCGCTTTCTCACCCAGGATCTGCGCGTCTACCTCAACAGGCTGCCGCACCACACCACGGTCTGGATCAAGGAGTTCGCCTCGGTCGTGCGCCCCTACCTCGACGAGCTGGAACAAGGCGTGCTCGGCAGGGCCGAGCCGATGACCAGGGTGTGCTGCCACCTCATCAGGACCGACCGCCCCGAGGAACTGGTGGTCGCGGCACGCTCGCTGACCGGCCCGAAGGCCGCGCCCCGCCACGCCCTGCGGGTGGACGGCCGGACGTACTGGGGCACGCGGGCCGATCCCGGGCTGGACATCACCCCGCTGCGGCTGGCCGAGCTGCCGTTCACCGCGACCAGGATCCGGCACGAGATCTGCGACATCTCCTGCCAGGGCACGGTCGTGTCGATGACGGTGCGCACCTACGATCCCTTCGCCGTGCTCCGCCGCTGGAAGACCGAGGCCGAGCTGACCGTCAAGGGGCTGCGGGTACGGCTGGCGCCGCAGCGGCAGTCGGACGGCAGCTACCTCACCCAGGTGGAGATGGACCTCGCCGGGGCGAGGCTCGGCCGGCTGGGGTTCGAGGGACACCGGGACGCGCGCATCGCGTTCGTGCGCCCGGACGGCCACCGTACGAGCGACCGGCTGCTGGTCGCCCCCACCACGCCGCCGCTGGTGCTGGAGGTGGGCAGGCACGAGGTCACGGTCGCCCCGGAAGGCGACAGCGCCTTCCTGCGGATCTCCTGGCGGCCGTCCGAGACGCTGCGCGGCGCCTCGCGGCTGCGCGGGCTGCGCACCCTGGCGGGCCGCCGGGACCTCAAGCGGTGGGTGTACCGGCGGCTGGTCCACCTGGTGCCCCGCCGCCACGACCTCGCTCTGTTCGAAAGCGACGTGGGCGCGGCCTACACCGGCAACCCGAGGTACATCTACGAGGAGATCCGCCGTCGCGGGCTGCCGCTGGAGGTGCGCTGGTCGGCGCGCGGGGACACCTCGGGCTTCCCTTCGGACGTGCCGCTCGTGCGGCGGATGAGCTGGCGGTACATCTGGACCATGGCCAGGGCGGGCTACTGGGTGGACAGCCACGGGTTCCCGCTGGACTTCCCCAAGCCCAGGGGGACGCGCTACCTGCAGACCTGGCACGGGCAGACGCTGAAGACGGTCGGGTTCGACTCCCCCGACCTGCGCGGGGACTTCCCCGGCCCCCGGGAGGAGTGGCGCGCGGCCGTCGCCCGGTGGGACGCGCTGGTCTCCCCCGGCCTGGAGTTCGAGCGCGTCTTCGTACCGTCGAACGAGTACACCGGCACGGTGCTCGGCTTCGGCTCACCCCGCTGTGACGTGCTCGTCAACGGCGATCCGGCGGCCGGGGCCCGCGTGCGCGAGGCGCTGGAGATCCCCGAGGACCGCCGCGTCCTGCTGTACGCGCCCACCTACCGCGACCTGTCCATGCGGAGCGGCACGTCGGTGCGGGTCGACCTCGACGCGCTTGCGGACGAGCTCGCCGGCGAGTGGGTGCTGGTGCTGCGCACCCATCCCGCGGAGCGGTTCAAAGTGCCCGAGCGGGTGCGCCACTTCGTGCGGCCGGCCGGGTCGTATCCGGAAGTCAACGACCTCATCCTGGCCTCGGACGCGCTGCTGAGCGACTACTCCTCGATCATCTGCGACTACGCCTGCACGGGACGGCCGATCCTGCTGTACGCCGACGACTACGACGAGTACGCGCGGGTGGAACGCGGCCTCAACTACGACCTGCGGGAGATCGCCCCCGGGCCGGTGCTGGCGTCCACGGCCGAGCTGGCCGCCGCGCTGCGCGACCTCGCCTCGGTCAGGGCGGAGTACGAGGAGCGGTACGCGGACTTCGCCGGGCTGTTCTGTTCGGAGGAGACCGGGAAGGCCGCCCCCCGGGTGGTCGACGCCTTCTTCCACGGCCTCGGAGCCGGCCCGTGACCGCCGCCGCGGCACGCGTGGGCCGGTCCGCGGGCATGCCGCCGCCGGCCGGGAAAGCCGGCGTATGAACGCGGTCGTGTTCGCCTGCATGGACGCCGACACCCTCGGCGGGATCCAGCAGGTGACCCACACTGTCGCCCAGGGGCTCGCCCTGCGCGGGCACGAGGTGCACGTGGTCGGCCTGCACCGGGCGCTGGACCCGTTCCGGTACGTCGAGCGGCCCCTGTACGAGCACCATGTGGTGCAGCGGCGGCCGCTCGGTGAGGGGAGGCGGTGGGTGGCGCGCGGGCGGGTGTCCCGGCTGCTGTCCTCGATCGGGCCGGGGTACGCGGTGCTGACCTCTCCGGGAGCGGTGTCCTGGCTGGCGGACCTGCTGCCGCCCCGGTTGCGCGCCATCGGCCAGTACCACGGCTCGTTCGAGCATGCCCGCGGCACCTCGCACTTCGCCTCGGTGCGGCGGCACTACGGCGGCCTGGACCAGGCCGTCTTCCTCAGCCCGGAGGACGCCTGGCGGTTCGCCGAGGAGGCGCTGCTGCCGAACACCGCCGACCTGCCCAACCCCCTGCGGGCCTGGCCGGAGAAGACGTCCTTCCTCGACGTGCCGCGCGTGCTCGGAGTCGGCCGCCTCGCCCCGGTCAAGCGTTTCGACCGGCTCATCACGGCCTTCGCGCGCGCGGGCCGCACACGGGGCCGGTGGGAGCTGCACCTGATCGGGGACGGGCCCGAGCGCGGCCGCCTGCGCGTGCACGCCGCGCGCCTCGGCGTGGCCGACCGCGTGGTGTTCCGGGGCCGCGTTCCCGCCGCCGAGATGGGCCAGGAGTTCCTCAACGGGGCGATCCTCGGGCTCGCCAGCGAGCACGAAGGGCTGCCGCTGGTCGTGGGCGAGGCCGCCTCGTACGGCATGCCGACGGTCGCCTTCGACGTCTCAGGAGGCGTCCGGTCGCTCGTGCTCGACGGCGCGACCGGCGTGCTGGTGCCGCCCGCGGACGTCGACGCGTTCACCGGCGCCCTGAGCGGGCTGATGGCGGACCCGGCCAGGCGGCGGCGCCTCGGGGCGGGCGCGCGGGCGCACGCGGCGGCGTTCCGGCTGGAGAACGTCCTGGACCGCTGGGAGGACCTCTTCAGCCGGATCCGCCGCTGACCGCCCCTACCGACCGGCGTTCAGCGGTCGATGAGCTGGTCGGAGGGGGTGCGGGGCTGGGGGATCCTCGCCAGGGAGAGCTGCCCAGAGGTGAGCATGGCCGGGAGCGGGCCGGGTTCGCGGAGGCGGTTGACCTGGTCGCGGGCCAGCTGGTCCAAGCGGGAGAGCCGCCGCCGGGCCACCGTCCTGTGGTAGGCCAGCAGGTGCTCCAGCGAGGCCCGCGGGCTCCCCGTCAGCTCATACCCCTGGCTCTTCAGGCGGCTGCCGAGCACCTGCTCGCACAGCGCGATCTCCCAGGGGGCGAGGCGGGTGGCCCAGCTTCCGACCCTGGCCCTGGTGACGTCCTTGTGGGTGTTGCTGTGCCACACCTTGCGGGCGGGCACCGCCGTCGTCGCCATGTACCGGGGCTCACACATCGCCGGATCGAACTCCTCGCCTAGGAACCCGCACAGCCTGCTCAGCTCCGACTCGGGGTCGGCGGTCAGGTCCTCATAGCGCAGCTCGTAGTAGGTGCCGGCGGGCAGCCGCTCGGCGTGGCTCCACCCGAGGTCGACGGACTCGGCCCAGGTGGCGATGGCGTGGAAGACGTCGAGGGTGTACCACGGCATCTCCTTCAGCGAGGCGACGCAGTCACGCCCGTCCCTGATCAGGTGGACGAACTGGGCATCGGGGAAGAGCCGCAGCAGCACGTCCACGTGCTTGATGTAGCTCGGCCGCTTGTCCCCCCAGCGCGGCTTGCCGAACCGCTCGGCGTACGCGCGGAACGCCTCGCCGGTCACCGATCCCAGCGATCCCGGCCCTTCCACCGCCCTGCGGACGTAGGCGGTGCGCTCGATGCCCAGCTCGCGGAACTTGGTGGTCTTGTCGGTGGCGATCCACTCGGCCAGCTTGCGCCGGTTGTCGGCGTCGCGCATGTCCCCGTGGAGGCGGCGGTGGAAGTACGCGGAGGTCAGGAAGCGGGTCTCCGGCGGTACGGCGATCCTCCCGTGCGAGTGCAGCATGAGCTGCAGCATCGTGGTGCCGGAGCGCGGGCAGCCGATGACGAAGATCGGCCGGTCTGGACGCATGGATCTACACCCCCGTGTAGAACGGATCGGTCCGCACGTGCCGCTCGTCGTCCGGGCCCGGAGCCGTGGGCGGGGCTCCCGTGGCGAGCGCCCGGGTGGAGAGCCACATGCGGTAGACGAGGAAGATCTCGTTGAGCACGAGCAGGGCGCCGGCGCCGGTCGTGACCGGGAGCAGCGCCGCGGGACCGATCAGCGGGCCGAGGACGAACACCGCCGCGTGGAACTCGATGCCGCTCATCAGGTGCGTGCGCACCCGGTGGCGGGCCAGGAAGCGGCCGAGGCGCTGGCGCAGGCCGATCGGCGGCTCGGCCCCTTCGGGCGGGGGCGGTACGGCCGGGCTGTACGGCGTGACGTGCCGGTGCCGGGACGCCTGGTCGTACCCCGGGGAGCCCGGCGGCGCGTTGCCGGGTCCGCCGGCCGGCGGCTCCTGCCCGGACGGGCGGTCCTTGGACGACGGCGGGGCGGGTGAGAACGAGCGGTGGGTGACGGACTCGGTGGAGGGGAACGCCTGCCGGGGGATGACCGGCCCGCTGTAGGGCTCGGTGAGGTGGTCGGCGGGCTTGGGCGGCTCGCCGGGCTCGTCCTGGCACCGGAACGGCTCGGGCGGGTCGGCGGGCTGGTCCCGGTACCGGACCGGCTCGGCGGGGTCGGCGGGCTGGTCCCGGAACCGGTAGGGCTCCGCGGGGTCGGCGGCCCGGTCGTCCTGGAGCCGGTAAGCCTCGGACATCTGGTCGTAGGGCTCGTACGGGTCGTAGGCGGGGTCGGGCGGCTCGCAGGCCGCGGACCCGGTCGAGCCATAGGGCGGCAGGTCGTGGTCCGCGGCGTACGGCATGTCGTGCTGCGAGCCGTGGGCCAGCGATTCCACGGCCATGGCGTCGCGCATGGCGTCCAGTTCCTCGCGGCGGGCGGCGCGCCGGCGGGCCTTGACCGTCTGGCGCACCCGCTTCATCTGTGGCGCGTTGACGTAGCGGAACAGGTCGAGGATGGCGATGCCCGCGCCGAGCAGCACGTACGCGAGGCGCCCCGTCGCGGCGTACTGCCCGTAGGCCAGGCCGAAGGCGCAGCAGACGACGCGGATGCGGTCGCCCACGTAATCGAGCCAGAGCCCGAACGGTGTCCCCGTGCCCTTGAGGCGGGCGATCTTGCCGTCGACGCAGTCGACCATGAAGCTCACGTAGAACAGCGCCGCGCCGAGCACCAGGTGATTCGCGGCGAAGCAGGCCGCGGAGGCCATGCCGAGGACCAGTGAGCAGCGCGTAAGGGCGTTCGGGGTGATCTCGGTGCGATTCGCTACGAACAGTGCCACCCGGCATGCCACCGGGTCGACCATGAACACCGTCCACCATGAGTCTCTGCGTTTGCGCGTCGCGCGGACGTCATCCAGCGAATAGGACCTCATGGCTGCCAGCATGGCGACCCTAAGCCACCGATAACTGACCGTCTGTAACTAACATGAGATCTCTAGATGGTTTCTTGACCGCTACGAGCGACTGCCCCTGAGGGCTTGACCTCGTCTCGGACGAAGCCGCATCGGGTCTCGCCCGGTAAGGCGGGCCCGCCCGGCGTACGGATCCGGCTCAGCACCGATCTCGAGTGAAGCATGCCGATTTTGCCTCTCTTTTCCGGTTACCGGGGGACTGGGATAAGGTGACGCGGCGCCGGACAAAGGAGGACGACGATGCGGCGATGGATCCCGATCATGATCGCGGCCATGGTGGCACTGGCGGCGGCGCCTCCGGCGACGGCCGGCACGGCGAGCGGCACGGTCACCGGCACGGTCACCGGCACGGTCACCGGCACGGTCACCGGCACGGCGAGCGGCACGACCCGCGGCGCGGCGGCCGGTACGACCACCGGCACGGCGAGCAAGGCGGTCGACTGCGCGCGGGTCAAGTGCATCGCCCTGACGTTCGACGACGGCCCCGGCCGTTACACCGGCAAGCTGCTCGACCTCCTGCGCCGGCACCGGACGAAGGTCACCTTCTTCCTGATCGGCGAGCGGGTCGAGAAGTACCCGGCGATCGCTCGCAAGATCGCGCGTGAGGGGCACCAGATCGGGGTGCACACCTTCACCCACCCGCATCTGCCGACCCTGCTCGACGACCAGATCAGGGACGAGCTCGGCCGCACCAAGGACGTCATCCGCAAGGTCACCGGCAAGGAGCCCGACCTCATGCGCCCGCCATATGGCGACACCGACGAGCGCGTGGGCGCCATCGCGGCGGAGCTCGGAATGTCGCAGATCCTGTGGAACGCCTCCTCCCGCGACTGGGAGCTGCGTGACACCGACGCCATCGCGCGGAGGGTCCTCAGCCTCGCCAAGCGTGACCGGGTCGTCCTGATGCACGACATCTGGCCGCAGACGGTGGCGGCCATGCCGAGGATCCTGAAGACGCTGGAGAAGCGCGGCTATCACGTCGTACCCGTGACGTCGCTGCTCCGAGGCCGGCACCTCGCCCCCGGAGAGGTCTACCCGGTCGGCGGCTGGAACTGACGCGGGCCACCGCTGGAAACCGGCGCCGGTAGGCGCCGGCGCGGGCCGACCGCTGGAACCGGCGCCGGTAGGCGGCTGGAACCGGCGCGGGCCGGCACCGCGCCCGGCGCCCTCGGGTCAATCGGATGGCGGCGGCCCACGCCGTCCCGTAACCTTTTCGTAGCCGCGCGCAGCGGTGAGGACCGCCATTCCCCAGCCCGATCCGGCAGACCATGAGGGTGAGCATGAGCGACGTACGCGAGAAGGCAGAGCTGTACGCCCTGGACATCTCGGACGCGACCTGGCTCAGCGCTCCCGGGAGCGCCTCGGACGACCGCATCGAGATCGCCTATCTGCCCGGCGGCGCGGTCGCGCTACGCAATCCCTCCGACCCCAACGGCACGGTGCTGAGATACACCGCCGCCGAGTGGAACGCCTTCGTGCTCGGCGTCCGGGACGGCGAATTCGACGACTGAGCGCCGCCCTACCCGCCACACCAGCGAGTACGGCCCAACTTGTCGGCGCGAAGACCACCCACCTTCACCGCGCGGCCTCCCCCTTTCGCCCCGTCTGACGCTTGTCCAAGTCGGCGCCGCGACGGCGGGAAGCGGTACGGCGAAGTCGGCGCCGCCGTACGTCGGGCAACTCGGCGCACGTTCGCGGGACGTCGCGCTAGCGGGGGACGACGTCGACGAGGGCGGCGTTGCCGTCCGCGTCGATCCTGAGCACCGCCGCCGCCCGGTCGGCCGCCAGCTCGTCCTGCACCCGGCGGGCCTTGTCCTCGGGCAGGAAGAGGCTGTCGACCCCGCAGTCGAGCCTCCCGTATCCGCTCGTACGGCAGGCGAGGTAGGGCCGGTCGGCCGGACGCCGCCGCTCCAGGCGCCCGCCCTTCCACAGCCCGCCGTCACGCGCGAGCGGCACGAACACCTCTCCGGCCGGCTCGTTGTCGGCCTCCGGCAGGTCCGGGTACCGCAGCATCACGTACGCGCCCCGGAACGGGTCGATCGGGTCGATGGGAGCGACCGCCAGACGGTACTCCGTCCCACCGAGCCGGGCGGACAGTTGCGGGCGGACCGCGACCACGAGCAGCACGACCTGCAGGAGCAGCGCGGCGGCCACCAGGACCGGGCGGGACGTCAGCGCAGGCCGGTTCACCTCGTCACCTCCATCAGGCGGCGGCGCCCGTACTCCGCGAGCGTCCCTGTGACGATGAAGATCACGCCCAGGGCGAGGAAGAGCGCCGCTCCGGACAGCAGGGGCTGGAACACCGCGAAACTCTGTGCCGTCACGAACACCACGAGCGCGGCCGTGGCGATGAACACCAGATAGGTGGCGTCCCGCCGGGCAGCGACCGCCGCGAACCAGCTCGCCGCCAGAACGTAGAGCAGCGTGCCGACCAAGGCGCGAGCCGTCTGCGCGGCGCTGAAGCCGCCGGGACCGAACGGGTCGCCGGGCGACCAGGCGACCAGCCCGAGCGCACCCACGATCATGACGGCGGCCGCGAGCACCTCGCGCCGCCCGCCGGGGTCGCCGAGGAGGAGCGCGGCGCCGGCCGCGACGGCGGCGGCTACCAGGCCCGACCACAGCGCGACGGAGGCGTACATGTCCTCCTGCCGGATGCCGGGAAACGCGGCGACGAACAGGCCGGTCAGCGCGAGCACGAACCCGGCGAGCCGCCACGGCGCCGCGAACGGCGCGGGTCCCGCCCGGTCGTGGACGACGGCGAGGGACAGCGCCACCGCCCCCGCGGCCAGCAGGGCCACCGCGACGCCCCCCGGACCCGTCTGCTCGGAGACCCACCAGCCGTACCAGACCGCGCCGATGGCGAGGGCGACGACCAGGGGGCCGGCCGCGCGGGTCGCGTACGCGTACGCCAGCGCGCCACCGGCCCATACGGCCAGCAGGCCGGAGGTGTACGCCGGGACCTGCAGGCTCTGCGCGGCCTGGAAGACCACTCCCCCGGCGGCCAGCACCGTGACCAGCCTCGCCGCTTGGCGCACCGCCGGACCGGTGAGGACCTCACCGAGGACGGCGGCGGCCAGCCAGACCACGGTGATCCCCACGAAGCGCAGCAGAGGCGACATCTGGTCCAGGTTGGCCGCCACGACCCAGATGAGCCCGATTCCGAGGAAGCCGCCGCCGAGCAGCAAGACGAGGCGTTCGAGGCTCAGCCGGCGGCCAGGGACGTAACGATCGGTGATGCGGGCGGCCGTGCCGTCGTCGATGACGCCCTCCGCCTGCCACCGGGCCACCTCGCTCCGCAGCCACGCGAGCCGCCGGGCGGGGACGCGGATCCGCGTCGGTTCCATGCCGCACTTCTCCCTTCGCCTCCCCGTTCATGGAAGGCCGATCGGCCAAGCTCGGCCTGACCCGTGAGCTTCGCCGGGACCGCTCCCTCACATGCGGCGCGGAACGTATGCCTGGCCGCCGGACGGCGGGAACGGTGCGACCGATCGTCTCTTATATCCCGTCATGCCCGCGAATCGGACATGTCGCGCGGGGGCGGCGATGCCCACGCCTGAGCGAGCCGGCGGCCCGCGCGCTGCATCGGGCGCTCGACGTAGCGGTACGTCAGCCCGCTCACCGCCAGCACGGCGGCCAGGAACGCGACGGCCAGCAGGCCCTGCACCACGGGCGGCCGTTCCCGTGGGTCGCCGAACAGGGCCAGGAAGAGCTTCAGCAGCGGATGGTGCAGCAGGTAGACCGAGTAGCTGATCACCCCGAGCCCGACCAGCACACGCGGCACGGCCCGGCGACGCAGGGCCATGCCGCCCGCGAAGGTCGCCACGGCCAGCGCCAGCGTCGTGATCCAGACCCTCGGGTACGCCCACACCCCGGAGGGGAAGGCGAAGAACGGGATGACGGCCAGCACGAGCGCCACGGCCACGACCGTTCGCAGGCCGGACATCTGGCCGCGTCCCCAGCGGCCGGACACCTTCCCGCCCTCCCGCTGGCCGGAGACCTGCCCGTCCTGCTGGTGGCCGGAGACCTGCGCGTCCTGCTGGTGGCCGGAGACCTGCCCGTCCTCCCGGCGGGCGGAGATCCGGCCGCGCTCCCAGCGGTGGATCGCGGTCCCGGCGAACATCACCGCGATGATCGCCGGCCCGAGCCAGGGCGTGCGGCTGCCGAGCAGCACCAGCGTCACCGCGAGGCCGCCGAGGAGCAGCGCGCCCGCCTGCCGCACCCGGCCCGACCCGGCGACGACGCACCCCAGACCGGCGGCGAAGACGGCGAGAGCGACGAAGGCCGCGGGCCCGCGGGCCAGGACGGGAGCCGCGAGGAACAGGCCGACGACCAGCGAGACGGCGGCGAACGCCAAGGCCCAGGCGCCGCTGCGCCGGTGAAGCCCGGCCACGAACAGCACGGTGACCAGCAGGTAGAAGACCATTTCGTAGGAGAGGGTCCACATCGTGTCGGCGACACCGCCCGAGCCGACCACGTCCAGGAGCATGGTGGCGTGCGCGGCGGCCGTGGCGGCGTCCGGGACCACGGCCTCCCGCAGCGGCACGAGCGGCAGCGACGCCAGCACCAGCCCGATGACCAGCAGGTACAGCGGATAGAGCCGGAAGAACCTGCCGACCCAGAACGCTCGGACGTCGCCCCCGTTCTCCAGCGAGGCTGGGATGATGTACCCGCTGACCAGGAAGAACACCAGCACGCCGTACGTGCCGAGGTGGAACCATGTGGGCCGCAGCCCCGGCAGGAAGCGGTAGAACATGTGCTCCAGCAGCACGGCCGTCGCGCCCAGGCCCCTGATGGCGTCCAGCCACGCCAGCCTGGGCCGGGGGTGACCCGGACCGGCGGAGGTCGGCGCGGTGCGCGGCTGAGCCGTGAGCATTTGCCAGAATTTACCGGGTCGCCGCCGTTCGAAACGTGAGCCCCGGCATTCATTCCACTTTGCCCGTTATGTCGCTTTATGGGCGGCGATACCGTTTTGACGGGATATATCGGTTTCTGACAGGCGATACCGTCACCCCTCCGGCGCCGCCGCGGCGCCGGTCACTCCCACTCGATGGTGCCCGGCGGCTTGCTGGTGACGTCCAGGACCACGCGGTTGATCTCGCGGACCTCGTTGGTGATGCGGGTGGAGATGCGCGCCAGCACGTCGTAGGGCACGCGGGACCAGTCGGCCGTCATGGCGTCCTCGCTGGTCACCGGCCGCAGCACGACCGGATGGCCGTACGTGCGCCCGTCGCCCTGGACGCCGACCGAGCGCACGTCGGCGAGCAGCACCACCGGGCACTGCCAGATGTCCCGGTCGAGACCCGCGCGCGACAGCTCCTCGCGGGCGATGGCGTCGGCCTCGCGCAGGATCGCCAGCCGGTCCTGGGTCACCTCGCCCACGATGCGGATGCCGAGCCCGGGGCCGGGGAACGGCTGGCGCCACACCATCGCCGGCGGCAGCCCGAGCTCCTCGCCCGCCCGGCGGACCTCGTCCTTGAACAGCGTGCGCAACGGCTCGACCAGGGAGAACATCAGATCGTCCGGCAGCCCGCCGACGTTGTGGTGAGACTTGATGTTGGCCGTGCCGGTGCCGCCGCCGGACTCCACCACGTCGGGGTAGAGCGTGCCCTGGACGAGGAAGTCGACGGGACCGTCGGCCAGGATGGCGCGCTGCTCGTCCTCGAAGACCCGGATGAACTCCCGGCCGATGATCTTGCGCTTCTCCTCCGGGTCGGACACCCCGGACAGGGCCTTCAGGAACCGCTCGGCGGCGTCCACGACCCGTAGCTTCACGCCGGTCGCGGCGACGAAGTCACGCTCGACCTGCTCGGCCTCACCCTTGCGCAGCAGCCCATGGTCGACGAACACGCAGGTCAGGCGGTCGCCGATGGCCCGCTGGACCATCGCGGCGGCTACTGCCGAGTCGACCCCGCCAGACAGCCCGCAGATCGCCCGCCCCTCGGGGCCGACCTGCTCGCGGACGGCCTCGATGGCGTCCTCGACGATGTTGAGCATGGTCCAGCTGGGGCGGCAGCCCGCCGCGTCGAGGAAGTGCTTCATCACCGCCTGGCCGTGCTCGGAGTGCAGCACCTCGGGGTGGAACTGCACGCCGTACAGGCCCCGCTCGGGGCACTCCATGGCCGCCACCGGGGTGTCGGGGGTCCACGCGGTGACCTCGAAGCCCTGAGGAGCGGCCGTGACGCTGTCGCCGTGCGACATCCACACCGACTGGGCGGCGGGGAGCCCGGCGAACAGCACGCCCTCGCTGCCCACGGTCAGCGGCGTGCCGCCGTACTCGGCGATGCCGGTCTGCGCCACCTGGCCGCCGAGGACGCGGGCCATCTCCTGGAAGCCGTAGCAGATGCCGAACGTCGGAACCCCGGTGTCGAACAGCCCCTCGGGGGCCGCGGGGGCACCCTCGGCGTACACCGACGCGGGGCCGCCGGACAGGATGATGGCCTTGGGGTTCTTGGCGAGCATCTCGCTCACCGGCATCGTCGAAGGGACGATCTCGGAGTACACGTGGCACTCACGGACCCGGCGCGCGATGAGCTGCGCGTACTGCGCACCGAAGTCGACGACAAGGACCGTGTCGAACTCAGACACCGGAAAGACCCCCATGAAAAGACACCGCGGTCCTCACAGTCTATCGGCGCCCATCTCCCCCGGAACGCCACTCAAGATCGCCGTCCCTCGCCCCGGAATCCCGTCCGAGATCGTCGCCCGTCCGCCATGAACCGCGCCACCCTGGCATGCGTCGTAGGGGCATGAGGACTTCGATCGGTACGGCCGCCGCCGTCGCGCTCGCCGTCGGGCTCGTCGCCACGGCCTGCACGGACGGCGTGGGTGGTACGACTCCCCCGGCCGGGGCCCCTGTGGCGCTGGGCAACGTCAAGCTCGTCGCCTACACCAGCTGCGACGACATGCTGGAGGGCCTGCGCGAGGCCACCGCGAAGAACGTCGGCCCCTGGGGCATCGGCGGGGGCCCGATCTACACCGCCACCGGCAGGCAGGCGGACTCCCTGGCCACCGCCGAGGCGAAGTCCGTACCCAGCTACTCCACCACGAACGTGCACGAGGCGGGCGTCGACGAGCCGGACCTGGTGAAGACGGACGGCAAGCGGATCATCACCTACGCGCAGGGAGTGCTCCGCGTGGTGGACGCCGAGACCAAGAAGGTCACCGGCACCCTGCGGCTCGTGCCCAAAGAGCAGGGCTGGGCCCCCGGGAACCTGCTGGTCCACGGCGACCGCGCGCTCGTGCTCTTCTCCGGCGGCGGGATCATCCCGCTGGGAGCCATGGCCAAGCGTCCCGCCGGACCCGCCGGGCCCCAGTACACGCTGGTCGACCTGAAGGAGATGAAGGTCCTGGGGTCGATCACGACCTCCGGGGCCCACGTGGACGCCCGCATGGTCGGCTCGACCGTGCGGGTCGTCGTCAGGTCCCAGCCCGAGATCACCCTTCCCGAGGCGCGCCCGAACGAGCCCGAGGCCGACCTGACCAAGCGCAACCGGGACGCCGTACGCGCCGCGCCGATCGACGCCTGGCTCCCGGCGTACGAGGTGAGCGGGCCGGACGGGAAGGCCCGCAAGGAGAAGGTGCCGTGTGAGCGGGTCAGCCACCCGAAGGAGTACACCGGGACCTCGATGCTGACCGTGCACACGATCGACCTGGAAGCCGGGCTCGGCGCCGGTGAGCCGATCAGCGTCGCCGCCGACGGCGACACCGTCTACGCCACCCCGACCAGCATGTACGTCGCCAGCAACCCCCGCTGGTGGTTCCGGCGCATGTTCATCGACGACACGCCGGTGACCGACGTGGCGCCCGACACGGCCGCGCCCGCCCCGGACACGACCGGCACGACCGCTCCGGGCGCCGCCTCGGCCACGGCGACCCCCGAGACGGCGGCTTCGGGCCCGGCCGCTCCGGGCGCGGCTCCTTCCTCCTCCGCCGCGACCGTCGCCCCCAAGGACCAGCCCACCACCCCTCCCGCCGAGAAGGTGGAGCCGAGCAACGACCCGTCGATGCCCTCCCTGCTCCCAGAACCGACCGCGACCGTGACGGTGACGGCCACGCCCGTCCCCAGCGACACCCGGACCGGGACGCCCACACCGACCGTGACGCCGAGCGCGACGGTCCAGCAGGCGCCGCCCGAGCAGACCGAGGTGCACCGGTTCGACATCAGCGGGACGGGAGCACCCCGGTACGTCGCCTCCGGCGTGGTCCCCGGACGCCTGCTCAACCAGTACTCGCTGTCGGACTACGAGGGGAACCTGCGGGTGGCCACCACGTCGTCCGGTGACGAGGGCATGACCACCGACAAGAGCACGAGCGCGGTCTACGTGCTCAACGCCGACACGCTGGCCAAGGTCGGCCAGGTCACCGGGCTCGGCAACGGCGAGCGGATCTACTCGGTGCGCTTCATCGGCCCCGTCGGGTACGTCGTGACGTTCAAGCAGGTGGACCCGCTGTACACGCTGGACCTGCGCGACCCGGCGCGGCCCAAGGTCACGGGAGAGCTCAAGATCACCGGATACTCGGCCTACCTCCACCCGGCCGGCGACGGGCGGCTGATCGGCATCGGGCAGGAGGCGAGCGAGAAGGGCAGGACGCTCGGCACGCAGGTCTCGCTGTTCGACGTCAGCGACCCGGCCAAGCCGGCCAGGCTGGCGCAGTACCACCAGGAGAACTCCGGCTCTGAGGCCGAGTGGGACCCGCACGCGTTCCTCTACTGGCCCGCGACCGGCCAGGCGGTGCTGCCGCTGAGCAGCTGGGGCGAGAGGACCGACGACTACCAGACCGCCGCCCTGGTGCTGAAGGTCGGCGACGGCGCGATCACCAAGACGGGCGTGATCACCCATCCGAAGCCGTCCGCGCCGAGCGGCTTCGCGCCCGCCACCCCGACGATCCAGCGCTGCCTGGTCATCGGGGACACCCTGTGGACGGTGTCGGACACCGGGCTCAAGGCCAGCGACGCGACCACCCTGGCCGACCGGGGCTGGCTCCCCTTCGCCGGGTGAGGAGCTTCCGGGCCGTACCGCGCAGTGCGGCCCGGGATGCCGGGCCGCACCGCTCCGGTTTTCGCGAGGGAACCGGAGCGTGCGGCCGACGGCACACACGCCCGCTCCGGGCCGCCCGAGGGCCCGCCCGAGGGCGTGCCGGCGGGCGGATCACCCTGCGGCCTTCCGCCCCTCAGGTCGTCGTGCCGCCGGTCAGATCGGCTTGGTCTCCGGCTCCCACGGGACGATCTCGGGGGCGCCCAGGCGGATGGCGTCGGCCTCCTGGTCGGTGTCCTGCTCCTGCGAGGCGCGCTCGGCCTCGACGCGCTTGGCGTAGTACTCGACCTCGCGCTTGACCTGGTCGGCGTCCCAGCCGAGCGGCCCGGCCATCAGCTCGGCGGCCTCCTGCGCGACGGCGGTGCCGCGGTGGAAGGTCTCGATCGAGATGCGCGTGCGGCGGGTGAGCGCGTCGTTGAGATGGCGCGCGCCCTCGTGGGTGGCCGCGTAGACGATCTCGGCGCGCAGGTAGTCGTCGGCGCCCGACAGGGGGCGGCCCAGCGACGGATCCTGCTCGATCAGGGCCAGCACCTCGTCGATCATCGAGCCGTACCGCTGCAGCAGGTGCTCGATGCGGGCGACGTGCAGACCCGAGGACCGCGCCAGCCGGTGGCGGGAGTTCCACAGCGCCTGGTAGCCCTCCGCCCCGACGAGCGGGATCTTGTCGGTGCAGGACGCGGGCACCCGCTGGTCGAGCCCGTGCGCGACGGCGTCGACCGCGTCCTTGGCCATGACCCGGTACGTCGTGTACTTCCCGCCCGCGATCATCACCAGGCCGGGGACCGGATGGGTGACGACGTGCTCGCGGGACAGCTTGGAGGTCTCCTCGGACTCGCCGGCGAGCAGCGGGCGCAGGCCCGCGTACACGCCTTCGACGTCGTCGCGGGTCAGCGGCACCGACAGCACCGCGTTGACGTGGTCGAGCACGTAGTCGATGTCCTGCCGGGAGGCGGCGGGGTGGGCCCTGTCGAGCGACCATTGCGTGTCGGTCGTGCCCACGATCCAGTGGCGGCCCCACGGGATCACGAAAAGCACCGATTTCTCGGTGCGCAGGATGATGCCGGTCAGCGAATGGATCCGGTCACGCGGCACGACCAGATGGACCCCCTTGGACGCGCGGACGTGGATCTGGCCGCGCCCGCCGACCATCTCCTGGATCTCGTCGGTCCACACGCCGGTGGCGTTGACCACCTGCCGGGCACGGATGTCCAGGTCGGCGCCGGTCTCCAGGTCGCGCACCCGTACCCCGGTGACCCGCTCCCCCTCGCGCAGGAAGCCGACGACCTTGGTGCGTGAGGCGACGTGGGCGCCGTAGGAGGCGGCGGTCCGCAGCATCGTCGTGACGTACCGCGCGTCGTCCACCTGGGCGTCCCAATATTGCACGGCGCCGGTGAGCGCGGACTTGCGCAGGGCCGGCGCGAGCCGCAGGGCGCGGCGCCGCGACAGGTGCCGGTGCCCCGGCACGCCACGCGACAGCCCGGTCGAGAAGCCGAGCGTGTCGTACAGCGCCAGGCCGGCGCCGACGTAGGGCCGCTCCCAGGCGTGGTGGGTGAGGGGGAACAGGAAGGGAACCGGCCGCACGAGGTGCGGGGCGATGCGCTGGAGGAGCAGTGCCCGCTCCTGCAAGGCCTCGCGGACGAGGTCGAAGTTCAGCTGCTCCAGGTAGCGCAGCCCGCCGTGGATGAGCTTGGAGGAGCGGGAGGAGGTGCCGGAGGAGAAGTCACGCGCCTCGGCCAGGCCGACGGACAGCCCGCGGGTCACCGCGTCCAGCGCGACGCCGGAGCCGACCACGCCGCCGCCCACCACGAACACGTCCAGCTCGTGCTGGGGGTCGGCCATCCAGGTCAGCGCCGCCGAGCGTTCCTCGGGTCCCATGCGCGCCGAGTGCATTCCCCCGCCCCGGACCTCGACTTCGGCACCGTGCCGCCAGATCCGGGCGTCGTCACGCTCCACGTTCACGCCATCCCTTCGCGCCGCGAAGTCGCCTTCCCCGGCACTCCCGTCCGTGCCCGGCTCGACCCCGCCGGCTGTGTGCGCTGTCATCTGCGACCCCCTGGGGTGCGGCTTGTCGCGTGTTGTCCCATTTCTACCCGCGAGTAGATACCTGCATGCGATGAGCGGACTCCACCCGGGCATGGCACTGGTCACAGGAAGCGACTCTTCCGTGGCCTTCTCCATCACCGGCCACTGTCCGTCCCACCAGCCACACTCCCTGCCCGGTAGATCTTTTCACCGCGCCCCGCCGCCGCCTGGCCGTTCAGACTCTCATCACCTCGACGCCCGCGTCCGTGAAAGCCGCCGCGTCGGCGTCCGGGAGGCCCGCGTCGGTGATGAGCGTGTCGATCTGGTCGATGCCGCAGATCTTCGCGAAGGCGGTGCGGCCCACCTTGGAGGCGTCCGCGACCGCGACGACGCGGGCCGCCCTGCCGATCAGCAGGTGGTTCACGCTCGCCTCTCCCTCGTGGTGCGCCGAGGCGCCCGCCTTCGCGTCGATGCCGTCGACGCCGAGGAAGGCGATGTCCAGGGTGACCTGCTGCAGCACCCCGGTGGCGAGCGGGCCGATCAGCTCATACGACTGCGGGCGGGCGACACCGCCGGTGACGACGAGCTTGACGTTCTGGCGGACGGTGAGCTCGGCGGCGATGTTGAGCGCGTTGGTCACGACGGTGATCTGGCCGCCGGGCGCGGTCCGCACGGCGAGCGTCCTCGCCACCTCGGACGTCGTCGTCCCGCCGTTCATGCCGACCACGGCCCCGGGCGGGACCAGCGCGGCCGCCGCCTCGGCGATGCGCTGCTTCTCTCCGGCGTGCCTGGCCGTCTTGTACCGGAGCGGCAGGTCGTAGCTGACGCTCTGGGCGACGGCACCGCCGCGGGTGCGCATGAGCATCTGCTGCTGGGACAGCTCGTCGAAGTCGCGCCGGATCGTCGCGGTCGAGACCCGGAGGGTGTCGGCGGCCTCCTCGACCGTCAACCGCCCCTGCTGAGCGAGCAGCTCCAGCAGGGCGTTCCAGCGTTCATACCGGCTCATGGTCCCAAAGCGTCGCACACCATGCGGGCATATACATCAGGACGCTGCTCACCCGATGCATAATCGTGCTCATTTCTGCTATAAAAAGTGCAGAACAAATCAAACAGGAGGAACCGGCCCGTGACAACGCACACCGAGATCGAGATCGCGTCGCAGCCGGCCTGCTGGAAGCGCGCGACGGAGCTGGCGGCGAGCGCCACCCTTCCCCGGCCGGGCGAGCGCGTCGCCGTCGTCGGCTGCGGCACCTCCTGGTTCATCGCCCAGGCCTACGCCGTCCTGCGGGAACAGGCCGGGCACGGCGAGACCGACGCGTTCGCCGCCTCGGAGGCCCCGCTCGGCGGCTCCGGCGACACGCCCGGGCGCGCCTACGACCGGGTGCTCGCGCTGACCCGCTCCGGCACCACCACCGAGGTGCTCGACCTCCTGCGCCGCCTCGAGGGCACTCCCACCACGGCCATCACCGCCGACCCAGGCACCCCCGTCATGACCCTCGCGGACGAGGTGGTCGTGCTCGACTTCGCCGACGAGCAGTCCGTCGTCCAGACGCGCTTCGCCACCACACAGCTCGCGCTCCTCCGGGCCCACCTCGGCGAGGACCTCACCCAGGCCGTCGCCGACGCCGAGCGCGCGATCGCCGAGCCCGTCGCCGAAGAGTTCGTCGCCGCCGAGCAGTTCTCCTTCCTCGGCCGGGGCTGGACCTGCGGGCTGGCGCAGGAGGCGGCGCTCAAGATGCGCGAGGCGTCACGCTCGTGGACCGAGGCGTACCCCGCCATGGAGTACCGGCACGGCCCGATCAGCATCGCCGGACCCGGCCGCGTCACCTGGATGCTCGGCACCGCCCCCGAAGGGCTGGCCGACGACGTGCGCGGCGCGGGCGGCACCTTCGTCGGCGGCGACGGCGACCCGATGGCCGAACTGGTGCGGGTGCAGCGGGTCGCGGTGGCACGCGCGCACGCCCTCGGACTGGACCCCGACCAGCCGCTTCACCTGACCCGATCTGTGATCCTGTCCCCATGAGCATCACACTCTCCGGCGCCCGCGTGGTGACCCCGGAAGGCATGCACGACGGCTGGATCACCATCGAGGACGGCCGCATCACCCACATCGGCCACGGCCAGGCTCCCCGAGGCGACGGGCACGACCTCGGCGGACGGTACGTCGTCCCCGGCTTCGTCGACATCCACACCCACGGCGGCGCCGGAGGGTCCTTCCCCTCCGGGGACCAGGAGGAGGCGCGGCGGATCGCCGCCTTCCACGCCGCGCACGGCACCACGACGATCATGGCGAGCCTCGTCACCGCCTCGCTCCCCGACCTCGTGCGCGCCACGGCCGCCCTGGCCGATCTGTGCGACGACGGGCTCCTGGCCGGCATTCACTTCGAGGGTCCCTACATCGCCAGGTCGCGCTGCGGCGCCCACGACCCCGCCCTGCTGCGCGACCCCTCCGTCGGCGAGCTGGCCGACCTGCTGAAAGCCGGGCGCGGGCACGTCCGGATGCTCACCATCGCCCCCGAGCTGCCCGGTGGCCTCGACACGATCCGGGCGGCGGTGTCGGAGGGCGTCATCGCGGCCCTCGGGCACAGCGACGCCACCTACGAGCAGGCCATCGCCGGCATCGAGGCCGGCTGCACCGTGGCCACCCACCTCTTCAACGCCCTTCCCTCACTCCACCACCGCGAGCCCGGCCCGGTAGCCGCGCTGCTGGAGGACGAGCGGGTGACGGTCGAGCTGATCAACGACGGGGTGCACGTCCATCCGGCCATGCTGCGGCTGGCGGAGAGGGCCGCGGGCGCCCGCCGCGCGGCGCTCATCACCGACGCCATGGCGGCGGCCGGCATAGGCGACGGGACCTACCGGCTCGGCTCCATGGACGTGCGGGTGTCCTGCGGCGCCGCCCGGCTGGTCGAAGGCGGCTCCATCGCCGGCAGCACGCTCACCATGGACGTCGCCTTCCGGCGCACCGTCCAGGAGGTCGGGCTGCCGGTGCCCGCCGCCGCCGAGATGGCCTCCCTCACCCCCGCCCGCGTCCTCGGCGTGGACGACCGCGTCGGCTCCATCACCGTAGGCAAGAACGCCGACCTGGTCGTCCTCAACGAGGACCTCACCGTCCACCGCGTAATGAAACAAGGCACCTGGACCCCCTCCCCATGACCCCCACCCCCCACCACCCCGCGGTGGCCGGATACCTTCACCGGGCGGGCTCCCCTCCCCCACCCCACACGCTGCTCCACCACCCGGCGCCGACACGGCGAGACGCGGTACGGCGATACCGGCGCCCCCATACGGCGAACAACCCGGCAAACGTTTACGAACACCGCCCCATGCGACACGAACGGTACGAGGGAGCCTTTACGTTCGGAGCCGGCGCGTGATCATCACGGTGACGTTGAACGCGGCGCTCGACGTGACGTACGTGGTCGACGGCGTGGACTGGAACGGGGTGAACCGGGTCCACGCCGTGCACCGCAGGGCCGGCGGCAAGGGAGTGAACGTCGCCAGGGTCCTCGCCGCCCTCGGCCAGGAGGTCGTGGTGGCGGGCCTCGCAGGCGGCGCGTCCGGGTCGGCGATCCAGGCCGATCTGGCGGCTGCAGGCCTGCTGTCGGCGCTGACCCCCATCGCCGCCGAATCCCGCGCCACCCTCGCCATCTCCGACACCCCCTCCCCGCCGTCCCCGGCCTCACCTCCCCTCCCCGCCCCCGACCCCCACACGCCCGATCACGACCGCACCCACGACCACCACT
>NZ_JALLPO010000065.1 GCF_023276435.1 Sphaerisporangium perillae | reverse complement strand
GTCTCCCGGGGCGTAGTCCTGCTCAGGCACGCTCATACAGCTAGTTTACTACTTCGAGTAGCAAATAACTGGAATTCTCACTCCCATAGATCCAGCAACCGAGTCTCACCCCCTGCGAGAAGCGAGCCCGCCTGGCCGCTGCAGGGCGTGCTGAGCGCGCACCATGCGGCTACACAGCACCACAGCGATGGCCACGATCACCACGAACACCAGCATCACCATGCGAGCGGACACGTACTGCGTGCCGATGCCCAGTCCCACAACCGGAACCGACAGCCCGATGTACGCCCCAAGAAAGAAGCCGGCGAGCACTTCGGCCCGTGACTCCGGCGGGGCGGTCGACCCGGCGGCGGTCAGCGCACCCCGGAAGGCCAGGCCACTACCGGCGCCGGTGAGCACCCCGCCGATCACGAACATCGCCAGGCTCGGCACCCACATCCCGCCCGCGAAGAGCGCGAGGCCCGGGATGAGGAGTAGCGGGCCAACGCGAAGCGTGAGTTGCAGGCCGGCTCGGCTCAGCGCGATCTGGGCGACAGCGCCTGAGGCGAACGCGGCGAACGCCACCGCGCCGGCCACCGCGTGTGAGTCTTGGTGCAGCGTGCCGGCCAGGAACGTCGGAGCCAGCGAGTTGAACACGCCGTAGACGGAGAACGCGGCCATGCCCGCGGCGGTGGCGGCGAAGAACGTCCGGCGAGCGTGCCGCGGCACCGCGATGCGCTGCGGCCGGTACCGCGGCGTCGGGTCCGGCCGGTTGGCGGTCTCCGGTGAGACCGCGACCAGTACGGCCAGCACGCACAGCACGGCGGCGAACAGAATGTAGGGCAGGCGCAGCGGTTGCGGCGCGTACTGGGCCAGCAACCCGGCGACCAGCGGCCCGACGCCGATGCCGCCCAGATTGGCCGCGGTGGCGACGACCTGGGCGCGGCGCGGCGAGGCCACTTCTCCACCGGACACCCCGAGGTGCAGCTCACCGAGGTAGGCGGTAGCCGTCGCGGTCGTCAGGCCGATGGAGATCCCGGAGACGATCCGGGCGACCAGCAATCCGGGCATGCTGGGCGCGAACAGGAAGATCAGCGCGCTGACCACGTTGAGCAGCAGCGCAGGCACGAACACCCACCTGCGCCCTACCCAGTCGGACAGGTGACCAACGAAGAACAGACTGACGATCACCCCCAGCGCGTACACGGCGTAGACGACCGTGAGCATGATCGTGGAAAAGTGATCACGCTGCTGGTACAGCACATACAGCGGCGTCGGGACCGCCGAGAATCCCATGTTCACCAGGAAGGCCAGCGTGGCGGCCCAGAAACCGAACGAGTGGTGCCGGCGACGTCGTGCGTGGGCCTGGTGCCCAACCCTGGCCCGTTCGCGTCCGGCGCTGATGACAGTAGACATGAGGCGTTTCCTTGTCGCGGTGCTGACTGATGGCCGCGGATCCGTTGCCAGCTCAGCTTTCCGTCACGGGGTTATGCTGTCCAACGAAGACTTTCGATGACGGTTATGAATGTGGAGCATGACATGGAGCTGCGCCACCTGGAGCACTTCGTCGCCGTCGCCGAGGAGTGCAGCTTCACCCGCGCCGCAGCACGCATGCACCTGGTGCAATCGGCGCTGTCCGTCTCGATCCGGTCGCTGGAGCGCGAGCTCGGCGGCCGGCTGTTCGATCGCACCACTCACCAGGTCGAGCTCACCGACGCCGGCCGCGCGCTACTCATCGAGGCGCGCAACACGCTGGCCGCGGCGGACGCCGCCCGGGACGCCGTCGCCGCCGTGCACGGCGGAGTCCGCGGCTCCGTGCGCGTGGGCATCATGCACTCGATGACGCTGATCGACCTGGCCGCCGTGCTGACCCGCTACCACCGGGAACGCCCGCAGGTGCAGATCCTCCCGAGCCCCGCCCAGGGCGGGTCCACCGAAATGGTCAGCCAGGTGATCGACGGCAGGCTCGATCTGGCCTTCGCCGCGCTCCCCAGCGACTATCCACCCGGCCTGACGGTACGCCCGCTGGCGTCCGAGCCGATGTTGCTCGCCTGCCCGGACGACCACCCGTTCGCCCAGCGCCGGGTCATCCCGCTCACCGACCTCGAAGGCGAGCCGTTCGTGGACCTTCCGTCCGGGTGGGGCACCCGGCTCAGCGTCGACCAACTGTTCCTGCAATCCGGCCTACGGCGCGTGGTCGCTGTCGAAGTGGCCGATATCCCCACAGTCATCGAACTGGTCAGGGCGGGCTTCGGGTTCGCGTTCCTGAGCCCGTCACTGGCCTTGGGCTCCCGCAGTGTCGCCCTCCGGAAGGTGCTGCCGGAACCGGTGTTCGTGGTTTCGCTCATCACGGCGGCCAACCGCCGCCCATCGGCTGCGGCCCAAGCGCTCATTGACCTTGTGCTGACCACCCACGCCGCCCCGAATCCAGACGCCTGACCGGGGGACCTCGCACGCTCGGTCGCGATTCCGCGGAGGGCGACGAGGCCGACCTGCGGTATGCGCGTTGGTCGGTCCATCGAGGTCGCGGTGGCGCTCGGCATGTGTCAGGTGGTTCCTGACCTCACCACTGGTAGGGCAGGAATTTCCCATCCAGGGTCACCACTACCCGATCGCCGGCCGGGTCGGGTACGCGTTTGATATCGAGGCGGAAGTTGATGGCGCTCATAATGCCGTCGCCGAACTCTTCGTGGATGAGTTCCTTGATCGTCGGTCCGTAGACCTGGAGTACTTCGTAGAACCGGTAGATCGTCGGGTCCGTTGGCACCGCGGTCTCCAACGCACCGCGAGTGGGCTGAAGCTGCAACGCTTGCTGAACATCCTCATCGAGATCCAGCAACGACGCCGCGGCCTCGGCCTGCGCGGCGCTCATAGGCTGCTGACCCAGCAGCGCTGATGTCGTCCATGCCGGGGGGCGTCCGACTGCCTCGGCGAGCTGGACCCACGTCACGCCTAGCCGGGCCTTGGCCGCGCGAACGGCCTCCGCCGCGTCCTTCTTCGTCATCATGGCGTTCCTCCCAGGATCGGCGCCGACGTGATACAGGGCGTCGCAGGCACACACGTGCCGAAGACGCCGCCCGAGTGACAGCGTTACATAGGTGACTGCGAGCTGAACGGGCGTGGGCCTCAACCCAGCGGCACGTCCGCTCATGCAGCGAGTCGCATCCCCGGGCACGCCTCCGGATTGATCACTGACTCCGGGAGGACCGACCAGTCGGCACGTTGGCCGAGCCGCTCTCAGCTGGGTGATGGAACGGCTTGCGCGGGCCCGTCGAGGGACTTGGACCATCGTGACCGAGCCAAGACTGTCACCGCTACGTCCGGCCACCACATGCCTCAGAACGCTCTGCGCTGCCAGTGCCTGCAGGAATCCGGGAACGGCTTGCCGAAACAAGATCTTAGTATGGCCGAAACACGATCTTCCTAAGATCATCTTTCGCACCCATATCGGGCTTATCAGAGGACATCGTGTGAAACACAGGCGACTGGTAGCAGCACCGGCCGCGGCAGTAGTACTCGCCGGGCTGTTCCTCACCTCTCCCGCCCTGTCGGCAACAGCCTCCATCATCCAGACAGCCGAAGCGGCCTCCAAGGCCAAGCACCCGTTCGACGTCACCGAGGCGACGATCGAGTCGATCCACAAGGCGTTCTCCTCCCGCAAGCTGACCTGCGTGGAGCTCGTCCAGGCCTACATCGACCGCATCAACGCCTACGACAAGCCGGCCGAAGGCAAGCTCGCCACCAATGCCGTCCAGACGGTGAATGGCGCGGCACTCACCCGCGCCGCCGAACTCGACAAGGCCTACGCCAAGTCCAAGCTGACCGGGCCGCTGCATTGCATCCCAGTGCTGGTGAAGGACCAGGTCGAAACCGTAGACATGCCCACCACCTACGGCTCGGCGATATTCAAGGGCTTCGAATCCGGCCGCGACGCCACCGTCATCACCAAGCTGCGAGCCGCCGGCGCCGTCATTCTGGCCAAGACCAACCTGGGCGAATTCGCCGCCGCCGGCTACGCCGGCTCGGCCTTCGGTGTGTGCCGCAATCCCTACGATCTGACCCGCAGCCCCAGAGGTTCCTCCTGCGGCACCGGCGCCGGGATCGCCGCCAACTACGGCGCGGTCGGCATCGCCGAGGACACGCTCGGCTCCATCCGCGGACCCGCCGCTGCCAACAACCTGGTCGGGCTGCGGCCTACCACCCCTCTGATCAGCCGCTACGGCATGATCCCCGCCTCGCCGACCAAGGACACCCTCGGCCCGCTCACCAGGACCGTCAAGGACGCTGCGATCCTCACCAGCGTCATCGCCGGTTACGACCCGAACGACCCGCTGACCGCCTACAGCGTGGACAGAACGCCGGCGGACGGCAAATACGAGGACGACCTCAGCACGAAGACGCTGAGAGGCAAGCGCATCGGTATCATCCGCGAGCCGATGGCAACGAACACCAACCCCAATCTGCCGGACTACGCGCGAGTCAAGGCCGTCGTCGACAAGGCGTACGCAGACCTTTCGGCTCTCGGCGCCGAAGTCGTCGATCCCATCGTGGTGCCCGACCTCAAGTCACTCCTGTCCGCCTCAAGCGTCGAATCCGAGACCGAAGAAGCGACCAACGCCTACCTGGCGCAGCTGCCGAACCCACCGATCTCCTCCTTCGCGCAGATCGCCGACTCGCCACTCATCACGCCGATCGGGCGCGCCATATTTCGTAGCTCCGTAGGCAAGACAACGAATGATCTCGACTACCTGAAGGCGCAGCAGGCCCGGGAGAAGCTGCGCCAGACAATGCTCAAGGTCATGGCCGACAACGACCTCGACGCGGTCGCGTACGCGACCGCCGATCACGAGCCGCCGGTCATCCCCGACGACATTCTCACCAACCCCAACGCGAACCGCGGGATCGGTGGAAGCAATGCTTCGCTCAGTCCTGCGATCGGCTTCCCGGCACTCGCCGTCCCCGCGGGCTTCACCAGCACGAAGCTACCGGTCGGGATGGAACTGCTCGGACGGCCCTTCACCGAAGAAACGCTGTTCCAGATGGGCTACGCCTACGAGCAACGCACACATCACCGCCAGGCGCCCCTGACAACCCCTCCGCTCCCCGCGCCCTGACCAGATAACCGTCATGCCCCCGGCAACCCAATTGCCGGGGGCACACAGCGCGCGAAAGAAATCGAGGCGGATAGCCTCGTCGTACGGCAACCGCCAGCGCAGCCAGGAATCCTCGTGCACGCCACCGATCAAAGATCGGAAGAAATCTGAAGCGGTCGTGCGTCATAGGTCACTAGGAAAGAGCCGGCAGCGCCCGGTGAACTGCTCCTCCGTCGTGATCAGGCCCGTCTGGCAGGCGGCCCATTCGGACGGGTCACCTAGCTTGACGTTGGTACCGCCGATGCCGCAATACCCATTTGGCACCTTAAAAAGGTACTGCTGGTGGTAGACCCTCGCTGCAGGTAGTAATTCCGACTCAGCCGGAAAACCGGTGGATGACCGTGTCTCACCATGACACCTTCGGCAGATCCACCACACCAGCGGCGGCACACCCGCCACAGCCGATGCCGAGTCAGTCGATCACAGCAGTGACCGGACGTCGTGGAGCAGAAGGTGAATGCTGCTCCTACAGCCCATCCACGTCGAGGTGGAACAGGTAGCCGATCGATTCCTCGCTGATCCGGTAGATGGTGGCGTCGTAAAGGTGCGTGGCCTGCTGGTGGTATCGATCGCGGAAAACCCTCGGACTGTCCGCGTCAACGACCTGTGGAAGATAGTCCAACGCGATCAGGTGCTCTCGCCAGACTCTGTCGGTGACCGAAACCACCACGCGGCGCGCCAGTTCGGGCGCGAGCTCGTCCCCGAGCTCGCGCCAGCGGCGCTCGTAAGCGGTGCGCGCGTCGGCCAGGACGAGTCCGAGGACCGTCTCCTTCTGGCCCGTCAGGTCAGCCTCTGTCAACCGTGTCGAGTAGAGACGGTCCAGCGTCCAACGCAGCATGCGAGAGTCGCGGTATCCGGCGGCGACGTAGTGTTCAACGACCGACTCGAGCGTCGACCGTACCCAACCGCCTGGATCTTGGCATTCCAGCATTGCCCTTCGCAGCGAGTAGACGCCCTTTCTGTGCCCACGCTGGACGTCGGTGAACTCCAGCATGTCAGCGACCTGTTGGCGTAGGGCTCGCTCCATTCCACTGTCCTTGGCCTGCTCTGGTCTGACCAGAGCGGGGAGTGGACTGCCATGCTGGGGGATCGTGACAACTGTCGCTCCGGCGAGTTCGTCCAGAATCGGCGCGGTCAGGCGTGCCGTCGGCGACAGGCCGACCAGGATTTCGTACCCGCGGTAGTAGTCCCACGGCAGAATCTCACCAAGTGTCTGCCGCTCATCGCCGATCTCTATCTCCTCCTTGGCCTCCAGCGCGTGCCGCACACCTTGGGGAACCTTTCCGAACACGGCGCCATCGCGGATGGTGTAGTCACGGTTCAGGTGGAAGCAGTGGGCGGCTGTGAGGGCCTCCTCGGCCATGCGACGTCGGACTAGGGTGGAAGCCGTCAGGGCGTCGTCCATGTCCAGGCGGTCGAGGCCGAGCGGCGTCAGGTGAGCCCGGCGCTCGGAGATTTCGAAATGCTCGCCCGGTCGCAAGGATTGGACCCGCTCGCAGAACCAACGGCGTCGATCCGCCTCACTCGACCGGCCACTGACGATCGCAGGGCTCCTGCCTTGCTGGACGAGAATGTCGTCGATCTTGTCGAGGATCGCAACCCCGTGCCCTGCCTGGACGCACTCGTCGAGATCCCACGCGATGTTGTCCCGTACGTAGTCGTTACACAGCTCGTAGACATCGCTGTACAGGACGTCTGCGGCGTAGGCGTACCCGCGCTCCTCATGCGGCGACCCCTGAGTGATGAGCGCTGTCCGCAGCCCGAGGCGGTCGTACATGGCTGCGAACCGTTCATGGTCCTGAGCGGTCGACTGGTGGCGCGTGACCATGTGCACATCCGGCCACTGCAACGCGTAGACGCATGCGGCCAGCGCCGCCGCGATGGACCTGTCTTCGCTGTCTTTTGTGTCGCCGACCCAGCCGTTGCAGAGCACGGCCGCAGCCACGATGTGCACCGGCTGAACAGCCCCGATCTCCGCGCGGCGGGCTGCCTCACGCGCGAGCGCCAACGCCTCCGCCGTTGTCACGGCCGGCGTCTCTCCAGCCGCCAACCGGCCGCGCAGCCCGGCCATGGCAGCGGGAAGATCGAGGTCGTTCAGCTCGCCCCGCTCCTCCACCCCCGCCAGCACGTGGAGACACCATTCCGGCGGCTGGCTGGCTCTCATGCCTGCATGTAATCACTCCTGCCACAAACCCGGCCAGACCCATCAATAGCGAAGGTCTCCACTGGGTCGACCCATCGCGTGATCGAGTTCCCTAAGAGCGAGGAGCTGACGACACGGTGCAGTTGGGGTGTAGCGACGACTACGGGTTCGTACCGAATAGCCGCGTCACACGCTGGAGAGCGCCGGGAGGTCTGTCGGATCTTGTAGAGCGGGGGCAGGCCGTCCGTTCAGTACGCCGTGACCGGGACCTTGGCCGCTGTGGGGGCGGAGCCCCACCTTGGGGCTTGGGCGGGAGCCCCGATAAGCCGGTCCGAGCGGAGTGAGGGCCATGCGCGGGCGGAGTCCGCCCGTAGCTCCAAATCCTTGCCGTTGTGACGATGAGTCGTGAGATCGCCGCGTAGGCGATACTGACGGTCGTGGCTGGAGTGCCGAACCGGACAGGCAGTGTGCGGGTACCTCGTCCGCGAACGCGACTGGTCGCGCAGAGCCGCTGTCATGAAACCGTTCCGGAGCCCGGGACGGCGCGGCATGGATTGAGCGCGCTGGTCGAGACTACGGGTGGGCTGGATCACTCAGACGCTCACGACCCGGACTGCTTTGCCACACAGCTTCAGCATGTCATCTGCATCCGATGTCAGAACGATGACTGGTTTGATCGCCCGGAGGGCGGTAGCGGCCACGACTGCGTCGATCGCGTACTTGTGTCCGTGGAGGCCCCCAGCGCGGAGCAACTCAAGAGCGTGCAGAGAGATCTCCTCCGTGACAGCCTCGACCCTTAGCCGAGATAGGTGCCAGCGAAGTCGATCGTTCTTCACGCGAATATCAAAAGCCTCGATCGGTGTCATGGCACAGACGACGACACGGAAGTCGTTGTTCTGCGCTTCTCGCACGATCGCCGTGACTTGCTGGTCGGCCGCACACCACTTCGACAACCCCTCCGAGTCCAGAACCACCGTGCCGGCACTCAGCTTGCTTCGCGCCCGTGCCATCCGTCCCCCTCCTGGAGCTCAGGAGTGGACTTCACGCTGCGAAACAACTCCGCCGCCTCGTCCCGGAGTGCCTGCGGGATAGGACCGGCCTCACTCTCGTTGGCTTGTAGCGCCTCCTCCAGCAGGTCGCGCTCGATCTGGCGCTCGACCGCCGCGTCTACATAGGCAGAGAAACCACGCGCCCCGACGCGTTCCCGTACAGCACGGACATTACCTGCGCGCAAGGAGACGCTGATCTTGGTAGCAGGCCCCTCCCCGAGGGGGAATTCCAGCTCAGACTCGCTCACGCCGACCACTTTACTACTGTCAGTAGCAAATTGCCCTGGGTGGGCGTGGGGTAGTGAAGATCTTTCGAGGACGAGGGCCACACCCCTGACAGGAGTGGCCCTGTCTCGATCAGGCTTCGCCGGTGGTGAGGCCGATGGGGCAGCTCACGCCCGTGCCTACGAGCGTGTATCTATGTGACCCATGCGCAGAGCTGCGATCTACTGCCGGATCAGCCAGGACCGTGCGGGCGCCGGACTCGGCGTCGCCCGCCAGGAAGCCGACTGCCGTGCGCTGACCGAGCTCCGAGGCTGGGACGTGGTGGATGTCTACTCCGACAACGACGTCAGCGCGTACTCCGGAAGCCCCCGTCCCGCGTGGCGAAGACTGCTTGAGGACATCGAAGCCGGCACGGTCGACGCCATCGTCTGCTGGCACGTGGACAGACTGACACGATCCCCGCGCGAACTCGAAGACGTCATCGACCTGGCCGACCGACGCGGCATCGAACTCGCCACCGTGACCGGGGAGATCGACCTGGCCACCCCGACTGGGCGACTGATCGCCCGGATGCTCGGGGCCGCCGCCCGCCACGAGGCCGAGCACAAGGCCGAACGGCAAAAGCGCCAGCGACGACAGAACGCCGAAGCCGGCAAGGTCTCCGGCGGTGGAATGCGCCCCTACGGCTACGCCGACGACCGGGTAACCGTCATCGATGAAGAGGCCGAGGTGATCCGCGAGGCCGCCCGCCGGATACTGGCCGGCGAATCACTGTCCAGCATCTGCAAGGACTTCGAGCAGCGGGACGTGAAGACCCCCTCCGGGCGTCACTGGATCCCCACCACATTGCGCCGCCTGCTCGCGTCAGCCCGAATCAGCGGCCGAAGGGAGCACACGCCACGTAGCACCTACCAGGCCACCCGCCCTCTGCTGGGCGAGATCGTCGCCGACGCCGTCTGGCCCGAGATCATCGACCCCGTCGACTCCGACCGGCTACGCGCCCTGCTCAGCGATCCCGCCCGCGACTACCGCCGCCAGGCCGCCACCGGACGCACCTACCTCCTGTCCGGCATCCTGCGCTGCGGACGATGCGGACACCGCATGAACGGCCGCCCCCGGCAAGGCGTCCCCCGCTACGTCTGCCCCAACGTCCCCGGCAGCGGCTCATGCGGCGGTATCGCCACCAACGCCGCCCGCACCGACGACCACATCCGCGACATGCTGCTGACCGCACTCGACTCCCCCGCCCTCGCCGAGCGCATCCGCCACCAAGGCGGCGACGACGACAACCTCGCCGAGGCCGTCCGCGCCGACGAGGAACTCCTCGAAGAACTCGCCCAGGCATGGGCCACCCGCGAGATCACCCGCAAGGAATGGATGGCCGCCCGCGCCCCGATCGAACTGCGCCTGGACAAGAACAGGGCACAACTGGCCGGCCTCTCCCGAACCTCGCCCCTGATCCCCTTCATCGGCACCGCACAGGAGATGCTCGCCAGGTGGGAGGCCATGAACGTCTCCCAGCAACGCGCCATCGTCGCCGCGGTCATCCGCACCATCACCGTCGCCACCGCCAACCCACGCAAGAAGTGGGACCCCGACCGGTTCACCGTCGAATGGATCGCCTAAGCAGCAGCGACCAAGCGCTCCGGCTCGTCCCCGCCGACGAGCCGGAACACCGACGCCACCCGCTCCAAGACGGCAAGATCCTCAACCACCGGCGCAAGCCCCTGCGCCGCCCGAGACGCCGCCACCCGCGCCCGCATCTCGTCATTCACCCACACCCGCCACCAGGCGCCCACCCCACACGACGCCCACCCCACGGCACCGTGCTCCCAGATCCTCCCTCCGCCGCATGCTCGCCTCCCCTCTCGCTCCTTTCGATCGATGACGAGATCAAGAATGCGACCAGCGATCAGACCTGCGTTCCGCGTAATTCGGGTTGCCTGGAGACACGAACATGCGGTTGACCTGGTGGAACAGTCCGTACAGGCTCGCCAGGGCGTGTCTCTAGGTGGCGGCATCGGTCCAGGTCAGCGCCCTCACCACCCAACGGATTCCCGGCCCAGGAAACCGGGCAGACGATGCCAATCGATCAGGTATATCCGCCTTCTCTTGCACAAAGATCAGCCGACGGAACCGCCCGCGGGCCGCTACGATCATGAACATGTGAGCGAGCCGTAAGGCATGGAGGAGCGTCATCAGGCTCCTGAACTGCGAGAATGCCGTCGCCTAGAGAAACGCCCACACTCTAGCCTGTCGAATGTTGCCCATGGTCAGCGCGGTCTTCGTGACTCTATGTCACGAGAATTACGCGGAACCCGGGTCAGAACGAGGACACCACCCAGCCGGACGCCAGCAAGACGTCCAAGAGATCCCTACTGACACAGGACGTCCCCAGCCGTCCCCAACGCCGGCGCACCGACCAGCGACCGGAACACCGACCAGCACACAAACAACCAGCCAAATGCGAACCGAGCACGATGTGCGACCGACATTGATCGTTTACGCCTGGGCTGGGTCTTCTGCTTGAGGCGTCCGTAGGGGGTTTGGCCGCCGAGGCCGCCGTGGAGTCGATGGTAGTTGCAGTAGTCCTTTGTCGGGCCTCGGTTGATGCTTAACGTTTCGGTCCCACCTGATGCCTTACATGATCACGGCGAGGCTGGCGACACTTCCTCTTCTGCCGAGAAGAGCGCGCTCCTGCGCATCGAAATTCTGCGATCACGGGGGAGTTAGGATGACGCGAAACCGTCGAGTGAAATATGATCACGGCTCGGTTCCATACGTCGCGCCTGAATGATTCTGTGCAGCGATCCGCGCACGCCAGAAGCTTGCGGCATCCTGGCCATCCTGCATTGCGACGAACTCGTCCGTTCTGATCGCCAGAGCTGCGGCGGGTGGTGTGCCTTCAACGAAAGACTCGAGACCACGGTTGAGGGCGCTGCCACCGAGGAAGTCGGCATACTCACGGACGGACTGCACCACCGCGAAGCTCGCGGGGTTTCCGTGGACCAATGCGTTGCGAACGCGGCGGCGGCGCGCATCGAGCACTTCGCCCTCGGCCGTGTACTCATGGATGAGGGTGCTGTAGGTGGCGTGATCGCCAACGCTCGTGAACATTCGCGCGATCCAGGCGCGCTCATGCTCAAGGCGGCACAGCGACAGGAAGTCATCGGCTCGATCGGCAAGAAGCAGGATCCACGGCTGTTTCGGTCGGCTGGATAACCATTCACGCGTGAGCTCGGTGAGCAGATCATCGCGCCGACCACCGCCGAGTAGGCACATCTCCGCTGCGCGCTGAAGATCGTTGCGCCATCGGGCATGCGGCCAGCGCTCTCCGAGCAGTGCGAAGAGATCGTTCGGGTCCATGGCCGCGTGTGCAGCGATGTGCTGCACAACTCGGTCCGAGAGCGGGATCACGCTGCTGATGTCGGCTTCCGACGGCTTCCGCAGCGCCATATCGCGGCTGAAAGGGTGATCGGCTGTCGTCTGCACTTCGATGGCCGCAGCCAGGAACCTGGGGAGTTCTACTCGGGCAAGTGCCTTGGCGATCGGCGGTCCATGTTGTTCGATCGCCTCAGCGGTAATCCCAGCTCCGTAGTAGTCGTCGGGAAAACCGGTCTCACGCCAAACGGCCAAGGAGCCGGCGGAGCCGGGTTTCCCCGAGCGAATGACGGCGTGTTGAGCTAGCCGCGGACGGATCCCGCCAGCGTTGTGCATCGACACATTCAGGATGGTGTCCACGATGTCGACGGCGCGTGAGACTGCACCAGCAGCCGTCGTGTTGCCGAGGTCGACGCGCACAAGGATGTCGACGTCGGACTCCTCGTCGACCATCTTCGCAACCTTGAACATAAGGCCGTCCCGGACCAGCTGTGAGAGCTCTGCTTTGTGGGCGAAGTCCTGCCCGCCAGGCTCAGCGTTCGGAACGGCCCAGTGCGCGTCGAGGAAGGACACACGTCCGGCAGAGAGATGAAGATGAATACGTCCTTGGTAGCCCAACCAGACGACGATCGGTTCGACCTGGGCGGGTGTGCCGACGAAGGTGCGCGCGTTCGTCAGCCGCTGATCGAGGGGCACGTCCTTCTCGCCGATGGGGATATCGTTAGGGTCGCGGCCGAAGGCCACGATCGACACGAGATCGCGGAAGGCTCCCTCTGCGCTGAGACCCCGCCGCTGCAGCTGCTCGAACAGAAGCTCAGCGATAGGGCGGTACTCTCGCCGCGCCAGGGTCCGATCCTGCGCGGTCGCGACCAGATCGTCCCAGCTGGCGCGTGCTGCATCGTCCGAGTCGAGCTCTTCGAGAAGCTCGCGCGCGGTGGAGAGCAGGTTTGTCCAGGCCGCGTCAGTACGAGTGCCGGGCGGCTGGGCGAGCACCGCCGAGGGGCTCGTGGAGAGCTGCAATAGGGCTGCTCGAAATGCGGCGAGCTTCCCTGCGATGTGATTGCTGAGGGTTGCGCCAACCGCGCCTACCGACTCGTCGAGGTCTAACCGGAGAGAGGAGCGGTTGGCGGGCTTCTTCCACGCGTCGGTGCCGCTGGCAAGCTCGACCCACTCGGCGATCTCCTCGACGATGACCGTGAGCGGCAGAACGCTGCTGAGGCCGTGACGGCGGTCGAGCGAGGAGACCAGGGACTTCGGCCAATCGGGATCGTCATCGGACCAGTGGTCGCTGACGTTGTAGTCGATCATCATGGGCGTTCCGATCACACGGGTGTTGCCACGACGATGACACGGCTGTCGTAGCTGTAGTCACCACGGTAGCCACCACCGCACGTCAAGAGGGTCAGCGATTCGCTGCCGACGCCAGCGAGCGCTTCGGACCTGCCGATGGCGTGAAGCCTCGGGAGCGCATCCTGTCTGGTCAGCGCGGGTGGACTCGTGAGTGCGCCTGCGGGGCATACGTAGGCTGCGACAACAGCTTCACGGGGCGCGATCGGCGGATCGGCAAGTAAAGTCAAACTGCGAGCTCGGATACCGGCTGGAAAGCCAGTCGCGGCTGTGGGTCATCACGTTCGCCGAGGTAGACCCGGCCTCTTTGAGACGGTCCGGGCCCGCGACCGAGCAAAGGCGCTCCAGAATCCTGCCACCCGTTCGGGGTCGAGGCAGTCGGTCGCCACACTGGACCACACGTCCGCCATGGGCTTGATCCTGACAGGTCGCCGGCTCGAGTTGACGCGCACTGATATGCCGCGAGTCGCACCCCGGCCCCACGTCAAGCATCAGCCGAGGTAGGACAGCGAACCAACCATGGTCGAAAGTAACTTATCTGTACTTGTATTAAAGGCGGCCCGCCGCGCGGCCCGCCGGGCGCGCCGGCCGGCAAGCGTGCCCGGCTGCGGCTCTTCGGCCGGTCCGGGCACGCACCGCCCGACGCGCCCGAAGGCCTGCAGAAGTCACCATTTTAGGCCGTGACGATCACTCACGCCGGTTCTCGCCATAGGTGGTCGGGGTGATCGGCTGCCGCGCGGCGGTGCTGACCGGGTGGCAGCGTGGCGATGCCCCGCAGTTCGAGGCGGTCATGGCGGGTATCGCAGTTCCCCGGCTGGGACGTGGCCGGCCACGCATCCGACATCCGGGAGTTGCCGAGGGGGGCCTGCGATGTCCCCTTCTTCGGGGTGCGGCTTTCAGCCGACACGCTGATGTTCAGCGGTGCCCAGATCGTCAGCGGCAACGTCTGGTTCCACAACGCGGAGTTCTCCGGCTGCCAGGTGTTCCTGTCCAACATGGATTTGATCGGAGGCGAGCTGTCCTTCCAGGGCCCATCGGTAGTTCAGGAAGGCTTGCCCGCCCTTGATGTAACCGGGCGAGGCCGCCACGGCGAGCTCCTCCGTAACCTGCACCGGGCGCTCGGCCCACGAGAGCACCGTGGTAATTATCTCGAACTTGCGATCAATGCCGATCATGGCCGGGCTCAGCGGCATCAGACTGATGTACAGCAGTTCGGCGGCCAGCACGATCGCCTCATCCGA
This sequence comes from Sphaerisporangium perillae, assembly GCF_023276435.1. GTDB lineage: Bacteria > Actinomycetota > Actinomycetes > Streptosporangiales > Streptosporangiaceae > Sphaerisporangium > Sphaerisporangium perillae. The sequence goes on along the minus strand of NZ_JALLPO010000065.1, from coordinate 22,643 downwards.
CCCCCCGGCGCGATCTGCCGCTCCAGCTTGACGAGGAACTCGTCCGAGGAGCCGTCGAAGTTCTCCACGAACCGCTGGTACAGCTCTTCGGCGGCTTGCGGAGTCCATGCCCGAAGGTCGGGAGCAAAAGATGACCTAAAGGTCAGGACGCCGCTTTCAACACCTGCCGTGCCGCGCGACACAGCACCATGCCTTGTTCCCAGTTAACCTCATACCCCTCCCACGACCGTCCGCCATCTACACATCACAGAGAGATATCAAGAGGCATGATGAGCTTAAACGCTGATTCAGGCGGACGATCGCGCCGAATACATATACACGACTGCCGGCATGCAACACTCTTGAAGTCGCCACTCGGCCCTGGGACATCTCAACCGAGGCGCTGCGGTCGATACTACATAAAGTCACCAATGATCACCTTTCGTGCTGTACGGCCGCTATACCGCTCGTCCCTATGGTGGCGCTGCGTCCGCGGGTCAGGGATGCGTGGCCGGTTCTCGGGACGGTCGGCGGCACGACAACGGCACGACCTCCAGGCCGATCGCCGATATTCCTCTCGCCGACGCGTCTCTGGCCGCGGCCGTCCCTGTCACGGGGGCGGGAAGCACAGGCGACCAGATCATCATGGAGGATCGATGTTCGAGGCATTGGGCCTGACCCGCCGGGCCGAGTCGGTTTACCTGGCGATGCTCGAAGCCCCCGAGGCGGGCATAGGCGACCTTGTCCAGCGGTTGGACCTGGCGGAGAGTGAGGTGCGCGAGGCGCTCGACGAGCTGGCCAGGATGTCCCTGTTGCAGACGGTTCTGGGGCAGCCGCCCAGGGCCGTCAACCCAGAGGTCGGTCTGTCCGCGCTGATCGCCAGAAGACAGGCGGAGGTCGCGCAGTGGCAGCACAAGATCGAGGAGAGCCGGGTGGCGTTCACCACGCTGCTGGCCCAGCAGGCCGAGTCGAAGCAGGCGGCGGCGCCGGAGCTGGAGCGCGTGGCGGGGCTGAGGCCATCAGGGCGCGGGTCAGGCATCTGGCGTTGTCATGCGAGTGGGAGGCGTGCTCGTTCGTGCCGGGTGGCGCGGCTTCCCCGGCCGGGCTGGCGGCGGCGAGGGCCTCCGACGCCGAGGCTCTGGGCCGGGGTGTACGGGTCCGAACGGTCTATCTGGACAGCGTACGCAATGATCAGGCGACCCTGGAGTACGCCCAATGGCTGAGCGAGCTGGGCGGCGAAGTGCGGACGGCACCGACGCTCCCGCTGCGCATGCTCATCGTCGATCGCAAGCTGGCGCTGGTGCCGGTGACAACCAACGACAGCGCCTCGCTGGCCACGGTCATCTCCAGTGGTGGAGTCCTCGACGCGCTGCTAGCGCTTTTCGACTCGATCTGGCGCAACGCCAACCGCCTAGGATCGGTCAGGCGACGGGACGGGGAGGAGCTGTCGGCCCAGGAGAAGCAGGTGCTCAAGCTCCTGGGCGAGGGCGCGACCGACGAGATGATCGCCCGACGAATGGGCATCTCGGTACGAACCGCCCGCCGGGTCGCCTCCTACCTGCTCGCCAGGCTTGGCGCCCGCAGTCGTTTCCAGGCAGGTGGCCGCGCGGTGGCGCGTGGTTGGATCGATGAGGACGACCTCGACTGAACAGCCGGGATGGGCACGCCCATTGCACGTGCGCATCCCGGTCATGCCCGACGTCATAGTGTGACGACGCGGACTCCGGCGTGCTCGGCCTCCCTCACGAAGGCGTCGGGGAAGTCCCCGGGATAGCGGAACCCGGCGATCTCCGCAAGGCGCGGAATCGTTCGCGAGACGCCGTTCATGGTGCGTACCGAGTCGACCGAGATCTGGCTCATGAACCGGTGGTTGTCGCGCAGGTCATCACGCCCGTAGCTGAAGAAGATGCCGAACTTCTCCCGCTCGGACTCCTGCTGTACGGGCGTGCTCGCGTGCAGCAGGCGCGCGTGCCAGAGCACGATGTCTCCGGCCTTCGTGTCCACGGTCTCTCGCAGATGGCTGCCGCTCAGGATACGGGCGGCGTTGTCGAACTCCGCGCGGATCCTGCCGTGGCCGTCGAACGACATCAGGTGCGATCCGCTGATCACATCGATCCCGCCGCCGCCGATCGGGTCGTTGTCCTGCAGGTAGAGCCCGGCCTGCACGTGGACGAAGCCGGGCTCCCAGACGTGTTCCGTGTCGGCGCCGACGAACGTCGAGTCGACATGCCAGGGGACGTACACGTTCATGCGAGCCGTGCAGTTGGGATAGAGGACGACCGGGCCGCCCACGAGATGGCCGACGGCCGCGACGACGCGGTCGCGCAGACCTATCCCGGCCATGAACTCCGACGCCAGGAAGTCGGAGGTCATCATCTCCCTGACGCCCTGGCGGGTGAGCTTCTCGGCGCAGATAGACCTGGCGTGCTCGACCTCGGCGGCGCTGAGCATGCCCCGCAGGATGATGTAGCCACGCTGCGCGAACGTCTCGCTCTGCTCTGGCGCGCTGGTCGTCATCGCGGCACCCTCGCCAGACGTCCCGGCACGGGGCATGCCTCGTCGGCGAGGCCGAGGCCGCGCAGCTCGCCATAGCCCAGGCCGCAGCAGTCACCGGTGATGTCCTCGTCGAGGGCGTCGATCGGGTGCGGCACCCCACTGGGCACCACGTGGTTTAGGTCGATCGGTTCGGGGTCGTCGTCGACCCAGACGAGCGCGCCGTTCGTGATCAGGTCGAGGTGCACGTCGGCGACGTACGGGACCCGCGAAAGGCTCTGGTTGTGCTGGCCGAAGCCCAGGTGCACCCCGCAGCGTCGCTCGTTGATGTGCGAGTTGGCCGGGATGAACGCGTCGATGCCGTGGTTCGTCCCCAGGCCGAGTTCGCCGACATTGCGGCCGTACGGGCTGTCCAGGCAGAGCCGGAACATCTCCTCAAGGGCCGGGTCTGCACAGGTGAGATCGACCGCCGTGCTGTTCTCGATCGTGACGCGCGCCGGATGGTCCATCAGTTTCGCGTTCAGCGGCGTGATGACGTTCGCGTTGAAGGCACCGTCGGCCACCAGGACGCCGTCCACCCGGGCGGGATAGGTGGCGATCTCACCGGCGGGCAGGATCGTGAATCCGCCTGGCCGCCACATGCCGCGGTTGCTGACCCACTGGAACTTCTCGGAGTCGATCTCAATGGTGAGGTCGGTGCCGCCGGGGCTCTTGACCCGGATCCTCTTGGCTGGCTGGATGCGGTGCAGCAGGGAGGCGTTGAGCGCCGACAGCTCGGTGGGCGTCACGTTGAGGGACTTGGTGAAGAATTCCTGCGAGGCACTGATGATCCGAACAATCATGGTGCGGTCGGGGCCGTAAGTGTGCAGGACATTCTCGAACACATTGAAATGGGACATGGTGTCCCGTTCCAAGGTCAGCACCACCAGCCGGCCGGGCAGTCCGGCCGTGTCGGGCAGCGCCTGCTCCAGCCGCTCGCGGAAGCCAGCGTCGGTCAGCGGCCGCATAGCGACGATCTGCGCCTCGAAACCACGCTGCCGCAGGGCCAGCGCGATCCACGCCGCCGGCTCACGGCTGTCCGGCGTGTAGGCGATCACGAAGGTGTCGCTTTTCTCAATCAGAACGTAGTCGTCCAGAAGCACCTTGATGCCGTGGAACACGTTTTCGTCAAGCGTTGGATTCGTCATATCTTTATCGGCTCCTCGAACTTTCGACGGCGCGCCGTGCTGAATGGGGGGCGAAGGCGCTCTTCCACTGCCGGGGAAACGCCGGTTTCCCCGGCAGTGGAAGACCGCGCCTTCAATCAATCAATTAGCTGCGGAACGTGGTGTACGAGATGGACCACGCGATGGCGCCGTTCTCGTCGTCGCCCTCGCCCGGCTGCGGCTCGACCGCGGCCATCTTGGTGAGCAGCTCATTCATTTCCTCGGGAGCCGGCATTTTCGACCTCCATGTGGAGACTTCAGCGATCTGCTGACACACATCATGTTTCAGTATGACGGTCGCCGCCGAAAGTGGTCGGATATTGCCATCGCCGGCCCCGGCCAAAACGGGCCAGGAGCACCGTGGCTGGACGGTTCATGTCGTTGCAGCCTCATGCCAGCGCAAAAGCGGTGATCCGCCTCGCCACTTGTTGTACAAAATGAATGACCGACCATCATCAGGTAAGGAAATGGACATGATCGCACGAGAAGTCATTCCCGTCGCCCTCGCGGGAAGCTTTATCTGGGACCGCCCCCGGGCCAGTCAGTAAGAATTTCAAGGAAAGCGGGAACCATGAGCATCAGCGAGCAGCGTCAGATCCCCAACGCCGGACTCGAAGAGCCGGACTCCACGGCACCGACCGGGTCCCCCATGACCACCTTCGACCCCGAAACGGAGTTTCCGTTTCTGACCTCCGGCGGCCTGTGCGACTTCGTACCACCCCACCACTCGATTCCGGTGTGACCACGGCCGGGCCGCGGAAGAGGAGCCACGGGCTCTTCCGCGGCATTCGGCACTCCCGGCAACCGGCCAGAAGAGGGCAACGAACACGGAGGCGTTAGTGATACTTCTTCAACGACCCGGCGATGAGGTGGTGGATCGGCACACGTCCGCGCCGACGCGCATTCGCATTCCACATACTAGCTACCACATCGAGCGTTTCGTTCTCGGCAACGGCCTGCGGGTCGTCCTGAACCCCGACCACAACGCGCCGGTCGTCGGCGTGGCCGTGGTCTACGACGTCGGCATCCGCTCGGAGCCGGCGGGACGCACCGGCTTCGCCCACCTCTTCGAGCATCTGATGTTCCAGGGCTCGCGGAACCTGGAGAAGCTGGCGCACTTCCGGTACGTACAGGGCTCGGGCGGCACCTTCAACGGCTCGACCCACCTTGACTACACCGACTACTTCGAGACCGTGCCGAGCAACGCGCTGGAGCGGATGCTCTTCCTTGAGGCCGACCGGATGCGCAGCCCCCTGATGACGGCGGAGAACCTGCGCAACCAGATCGACGTGGTCAAGGAAGAGATCAGGCTCAACGTGCTAAACCGGCCCTACGGGGGCTTCCCGTGGTTGCGACTGCCACCCATCCTCTTCGATACCTTCCCCAACGTGCACGACGGGTACGGCTCCTTCGAGGACCTGGAGGCCGCGGTCGTCCATGACGCGGCCGACTTCTTCCAGCGCTATTACGCCTGCGGCAACACCGTCCTGTGCGTCTCAGGTGATTTCGACGTCGAGCAGGCCCGCCTCATGGTCGAGCGGCACTTCGGCGATGTCCCCGCGCGGCCGGCGCCTCCCCAGCGCGGCTTCGGCGAGCCCGACCTCACCGGGCCGCGCCACGTCTCCTACGTCGACCGGCTGGCGCCGGTTCCGGCCGTGGCCGCGGCCTGGCGGGTGCCGGATCCCGTCGCGGACTTCGCGGAGTATCTGCCCTACGTCGTGCTGGGCGAGGTGCTCACCGACGGCGACGCGTCGAGGCTGGTCGAACGGCTCATCCTGAAGGATCGGTCGGCGACGAGCGTCGGCGGCTACGTCGGGTTCATGGGCGATCCCTTCGACGTCCGCGACCCCACCGCACTGGTAATCCAGGCCCATCTGCCGCACGGCGGTTCCGTGGAAGACGTCCTGGCGACGATCGACGAGGAACTGGCCTGGGTGGCGACCGGCGAGGTGACCGACGAGGAACTGGCCAGGACGCAGGCGCGGATCGTGGCTAACTTGCTGCGCAGCACGGACACGGTGGTCGGCCGCGCCGTCCGGATGGCGGTGCTCGAACTGCAGCGGAGCGATCCCACGCTCATCAACGAACTGCCGGGCCTGATCGCGGACGTCACCGCGCAGGACGTACGCACCGCCGCGGCGATGCTGCGCCCGCAGCGGCGCGCCTCCGTCGAGGTCGTGCCCGGCAAGACCGGAGGAACACGATGACGGCGGCCATGGTCGAGAGCGGGAGGGTGCCGGATCTGGACCCGCACCGCGCGTTCACCGTACCCGAGCAGGTCGAACGGGTGCTGCCCAATGGGCTGACGGTGCTGGCCATAGCCCGTCGTACCGTGCCGCTGGTGGAGCTGCGGCTGAGGGTTCCGTTCGCCGACGTGGACAGGGCCTCGGGGGCGGTCCTGGCACAGACGCTGTTCCGGGGCACGAAGAGCAGGTCCAACCGCGAATTCGCCGCCACGCTCCAAGCCGTCGGCGGGGCGATCGGGGCGGGCGTCGATCCCGATCGGCTGCAAATCAGCGGGAACGCCCTCAGCACCGGACTCGACACGCTGCTTGAGCTGCTGGCCGAGGCGATCAACGAGGCGGCGTACGCCGGCCAGGAGGTCATGACGGAAAGGGCGCGCCTGGCCAATCGGATCAAGGTCGCGCTGAGCCAGCCGTCGCACCTCGTCAGGTCCGCCCTGCTGGAGCGCGTCTACGGATCCCATCCGTACGCCGTGCAGACCCCGAGCGGGGACGACGTCGAGGCGGTGGAGCCCGAGCATCTGCGGGAGCTGCACGCACGTCGTCTCCATCCCGGCGGCGCGACCCTGGTGCTGGTCGGAGACTTCGACCCGGATACGGTCCTCGACCAGGTGGCGGAGCACTTCGCCGGCTGGCGCGGGGCGGGGCCGGCCACCGAATTGCTCCCGCCGCCGCCGCTGGAGCCGGGGCCGCTGCTCATCGTCAACCGGCCGGGAGCGGTGCAGTCGTCGCTACGGCTGGCACTGCCCGCCGTGGCCCGCAGCCACCCGGACAACGCTCCCCTGCAACTGGCGAACCTCATCTTCGGCGGCTACTTCTCCTCCCGCTGGGTGGAGAACATCCGCGAGGACAAGGGCTACACGTACGGGCCGCATTCGATGATCGATCATTCGGTGGCCGGGTCGAAGCTGATGCTGTCGGCGGACGTGGCGACCGACGTCACCGCTCCCGCGCTGATGGAGACCTTCTACGAGCTGGGCAGGATCGCGACGCTGGCCCCGGACCCTGCCGAGATCGACCAGGCCCGCCAGTTCGCCCTGGGCACGCTGGTGCTCGGCATGTCCACCCAGTCGGGTCTCGCCGGTCTCGCCAGCGGCCTGGCCGGGGCGGGGCTGCGGATGAACTACCTGGTCGAGCACGCCGGACGTCTTTCCGCCGCGACGGTGGATGAGGTGCACCGGGCGGCGCAGCAGTATCTCGCGCCCGCGGGCGCCGTGGGCGTCGTGCTGGGCGACGCCGAACGCATCGAACGCCATGTCGCCGCCATCTCCGCGATCAAGGTACGCCCGTAACGGTCGTCACCTGTGAGTGACCAGGCCGGCCGCCGTTCGGGCGGCTGGCCTTTTCTGGAAGGGATGACTCCAATGGGAGCAGTACGCAACCTCACCCAGGCCGAGGCCCGGGAGCGGGCCCGCCTCGTGGAAGTGACCGCCTACGACGTCACGCTCGACCTGACCCTCGGTACGCGGACCTTTCTGAGCATCACCGAGGTCCGGTTCGGCGCCGCCGTACCGGGCAAGGACACCTTCGTCGAGGTCGCGGCGCTGCGGTTGCACCGCGCGGTGCTCAACGGCCGGGTGCTCGACACCTCGGGGTGGGACCCCGGGCAGGGGCTCGCTCTGACCGATCTCGCGGCGGAGAACCATCTGGTGGTCTCGGCGGAGTTCGAATACTCACACTCGGGGCAAGGCATTCACCGTGTGGTCGATCCCGCTGACGACGAGGTCTACCTCTACAGCCAGTTTCAGCCCGCCTGCGCGCAGCGCGCGTTCGCCTGTTTCGATCAGCCGGATCTGAAGGCGGTTTACACCTGGCACGCCACGGTGCCCGCGCGCTGGACCGTCGTGTCGAATGCCGCCGTGAGGTCGGTCGACGACGGAGCCGTGAAGACCGTCCACTTCGAGCGGTCGGCGCGGATGGCGCCGTACGTCACCGCGCTGTGCGCCGGACCGTACCACCAGGTCCGCATGGAGCACGACGGCATAGATCTCGGGTTGTTCTGCCGCCGGTCGATGGCGGACCATCTGGAGGCCGACGAACTTTTCGAGATTACTCGGCAGGGCCTGGACTTCTTTCACGAGCGGTTCGGTTGTCGCTATCCGCTGCCGAAATACGACCAGTTGTGGGTGCCCGAGTTCAACGCCGGAGCCATGGAGAATTTCGGGTGCGTCACGCATTCCGACGCCATTTTCCTCTTCCGGTCGGCCATCACCGATTTCGAGCGTGAACAGCGTGCCGTCACCATCCTGCACGAGCTGGCGCACATGTGGTTTGGCAACCTGGTCACCATGCGCTGGTGGGACGACCTCTGGCTCAACGAGTCCTTCGCCGAGTGGGCCTCGCACTGGTGTGCCGCGCACGCAACCCGCTTCACCGACGCGTGGACCACGTTCCTCTCCCTGCGCAAGAACTGGGGTTACTCCCAGGACCAGCTCTCCAGCACCCACCCTGTCTACAGCGAGATGCACGACGTGGAGGCGGTCGCCGTCAACTTCGACGGCATCACGTACGCGAAGGGCGCGAGCGTCGTCAAGCAACTGGTGGCCTACGTCGGCCTGGAGTCGTTCGTGGCCGGACTGCGTGCCTACTTCGGTCGGCACGCCTGGCAGACCGCTACGTTCGCGGACCTGCTGAGCGCGCTCCAGGAGACCTCCGGCCGTGACCTGTCCGCCTTCGCCGCCGCCTGGTTGAAGTCCGCCCAGGTCAACACACTGCGACCGGTCGTCTCGACGGGCACGGACGGGCGTTACACTGCCGTAAAGATCCTCCAGGAGGCGCCGGAGAGCCATCCGGCGTTGCGCCCTCACCGCCTCGGCATCGGTTTGTACGACCTCGACGACGGAGTCCTGGTACGCCGCAACCGGCTGGAACTGGACGTGGCGGGACGGGAGACCGCCGTCACCGCACTCACCGGAGTCCGCGCGCCCGACGTGCTCCTGCTCAACGACGACGACCTGACCTACGCCAAGCTCCGGCTCGACGAACGGTCGATGGCGGCCGTGGTGCACCATCTGGGCACCTTCGAATCATCCCTGCCCAGGGCCCTGTGCTGGGCCGCCACCTGGGACATGACCCGTGACGGTGAGATGGCCACTCGTGACTATCTCGCGCTGGTCTCCGGCGCGCTGCCCAGGGAACGGGACGTCACGCTGGTGAGCGTGACGCTTCGGCAGGCAGCCCTGGCACTCGGCCAGTATGCCGACCCCGGCTGGTCGCCCTCCGGTTGGGCACTGCTGGCAGGCACCGCGAGATCGGCGATACGGGCCGCCGAGCCGGGCGGTGGCCTGCAGCTTGCCTGGGCCCGCGCCTTCGTGGGCACGGCGCGCGGCGAGGAGGATCTGTGCACGCTCCGTGACTGGCTGGCGGGGACCGGCGTGCCCGAGGGCCTCGCGCTCACCGGTGAGCTGCGCTGGCAGGTGATCCAGGCGCTGGTCGCCAACGACGCCATCGACCCCGCCGCCATCTCGGTGAAGCACGCCGCCGACCGCACCTCAGCGGGCGACGCGGGCGCGGCCACCGCGACCGCGCTCATACCCTCGCACGCGTCCAAGTCAGCCGTGTGGGAGGAGTTGACCACCGACCCGGACCTGCCCAACTGGCGCGCCAGGGCGCTCACCCTGGGCTTCCAGCACCCGGCCCAGGTGTCTCTGACCGCGCCCTTCATGCCGTTGTTCTTCTCCGACGCGGCGAACGTCTGGAAGATACGCGACAGCGACTCGGCGGCCGACTTCCTGACCATCGGCTATCCGGTCTACCAGGTGTCGGCCGAGACGGTGACCGCGGCCACGGCATGGCTCGCGGAGGAGGGGCATCCCGTGTCCCTGCGCCGGCTGGTCACCGAGGGCAACGACCGCGTCCTGCGGGCCCAGCGGGCCCGCAGGACGGACCGCTCGGCCCGCGAGTCCTGAGCGAGCACCCCGCGGGCACAAGTAAGCGCGGCTCTCCGCCTCGGGGGCCGCGCTTCCTTGTAGCGGATCAGCCAATACGCACCGAGACCACCGTCCATTCTCCCGAGGGGATGACGGTGGCCATCGTCCTTCTGCACAGTTGCTCGGCCAGGCCGAGCGCGGAGCGTTGATCGGTGACCCGAAGGAAAAGGGCGAAGACGACCTGGTGTCTGACCACGTCGAGGTAGGCGTGCTCAAGATGGTCCGCCGCGGTCACGCTGCTTTGCAGCGCAGAGCGCAGGGGGTCGGCGGCGACGAGCCAGCCTGGCGTGCCGACCGTCACGACCGTGAGGTGCATCGCGTGGGTCCTGTTCGAAAAGGTTGTACGGCGGGCGCCGCCTGTCATCCGATCTCTTGGGAGTCGATCTTCCATCGGTTCGCGCCCCACCTCACCACCTGCGGCACGAGCGCCACCACCAGCAGCACCACGCCCACGGAGACCGTCTCCCGAAGCCCGAGACGCGTGCCGAGCACGCCACCAACCGCGGCGCCGACCAGGGTCGCCACCTGCAGGAAGGCGCCAGCGAGTGCCATGACCCGCGCCACCTTGCCCTCGGGGGCCGCGCCCTGGAGGGAGCCGAAGACGGTGGCGATGATGAGGGTGCCGCCAAAGCTGCCGGCCAGTTCGAAGACCACCACCGCCGTGGCGCCCGACCATCCGGCCACGGCGAACGGCAGCAGGACGAGCGAGAGGATCGTGACCAGCACGCCCACCGCCAGGGTGGGTCCCGGGCCGTGCTGGCCGAGGATCTTGCCCACCAGGAGGCCGCCGGCCACCCCGCCGACTGCGCCGAGCCCGAGCAGCAACCCGACCGCCGAGCTGTGCAGGCGTAGCTCGTGGACCATGAACAGGACCAGTACGGTGTCCACGACGCCGTTGACCAGCCCGACCGTGACGGCCGCCTGCACCCCGGAGCGCCCGGCCAGAGCCCGTGCCAGGGCGAGTATGCCGCCCGGGCTCCGCTGCGGGGCCGTGTCCTCTGCCGTAGGGCTTCGCCGCGAGGGCACGCGGGTCAGCAGCAGCGCGGACAGCAGGAACGACACCGCGTCGACGAGCACTACCCAGGGCGCCGCGAGAACCGCGAGCAGTACGCCGCCGAGCGCGGGGCCGCCAATGTCGGCCACGCTGCGAGTGGCGCTGATCCGCCCGTTGGAGTCGACGAGGTCTTCCTTCGGCACGATCTCCACCAGCACCGGGCTGGACAACGACGAGTAGACCCCGACGGCGAGCGACGCACCGCCCACCAGGATCACCAGTGTGGTGAAGTTCAGCGCGTCCAGCACCCAGAGCAGCGGGACAAGTCCGATGATCAGCGCCTGGACGACGTTGCACGCGATCATCAGGGGTACCCTGTCGCGCGCCGAATCCGACCACGCGGCTGCCGGCACGCGGACTAGGAGGGACGGGAGCATGCCCGCGGCGACGAGCCACGCCATCTGGTCGGGGGTGGCCCGCAGGGTCACCGCGGCGATCAGCGGGATGGTGACCAGGCTGACGGCCGAACCGAGCTGGGACACGCCCACCGCTGCCCAGTAGGCACGGAATATCCGGTTAGGCCTGCGTTCACCCCTCCCTGCCGTCTCGGGGGCTTCCACTGTAGTCATTGCACTGCCTTCCGGTTATATCGATGCGCTTTTTCGAGTCGTCGTACAGAATGCTCGCCGAAGGAAATGCGATAACGAAAGTGGCCGTTTCCTGCAGAGGTTCGGACCTGGCCGCAACCGTCCGCTCCGGCGAATTCTGGACTGTTGCTGCATTTGCAATGTCATGCCAGCGTCAAAGTAGTGACCAGCCACCCAGACAAACGTAGAACTGGGAGCGGGCGGACCACGCCGTCCAGTCTTTGAGAAGGAGACAAGCGTGACTTACGTACTGCCGGATGAGGACGTCTTCCAAGGCGTGGAGGCCTTTCTGGACAACTACGCGCGACTCGCCGAGGACGACACGTATGTGATCACCTATACGCCCGACTGCCGGGGGCCCGCGGCCTGGATCGTGCTGGCGCTGCGGCAGCGCGGGTTCAAGGCCGGGATCGTGGCGATGCGCCCGATGACCGACCCCGACTTCGCCGAGAGGCTGGACGGGGTCCTGCCGGACCCGGCCACCCTCCCCGGGCGACTGGTCGTCATCACCCTCGAACGCGCAGGAATGGCCCATTTCGAGGTCTTCGAAGCCGTACTGAACAGGTACGGCCGGCATCGCACCATGATCCTGCGGGTGATCAGCGCCTCCACCGAGTTCTTCACCAAGGCCGTCAACGTGACGCCGGACGACCTGTCGCGGTTCAACGCCTCGCTGCTGCACCGCATCCAGCCCGCCCGCAAGATCCGGGTGCGGACGGACAGCGGCACCGACCTCACCATCGAGATCGACTCCAACAGGTTCAAATGGATCAGCGACCGAGGACTTCCGCACCCCGGCGGCTTCACCATCGTGCCCGCAGGCGAGATCGCGACCCATCCGGCCAGGGTGGACGGAGTCTTGGTCGCCGACGGCGCGTTCAATGTGAACGTGCTCACTTCACTGGACGCCCGGCTGGCCGCCAACCCGGTGCGGGTGGAGATCGAGAACAGCATGGCGGTGGAGCTGACCTGCGCCAACGAACCGTTGCGGGAGATGCTGCAACTCTGCCTGGACTCGCCGCACGGGCGCAGGGTCGGCGAGCTCGGCCTGGGCACCAACCGCGGCATCGACGGGTTCATCCCCGCCAACTCGCACATCAACGAGCGGCGATGCGCCGTGCACCTGGGCTTCGGCCAGCACAACCAGAGCTTCGAGCGGGTGCCCTACGTCGCCGAGATCCACCTCGACCTGATCACCAACGGCGCGTTCGTGTGGGTGGACGACGACCTAGAACCGATCGACCTGACCCGCTTCGTGCCCACCAGCGAGCCACATCCGCTGGACATCTACGAGGAGGACACCACCGGCGACTGCTGCGGCATGGCCTACGGCAACCTCAAGTCGCTTGCCTGCTCGGTGGCGCCCTGAGCCTGAGGGACGGGGATGCCGATCTCGGCGTGGATACGGGCCGCGTCCTCCCAGTGCCCGGCCGCGCGAGCCATTTGATCGAGGTCGCGCAGCACCCTGGCGAGGAGAAAATGAGCCTGCGCCTGGCCCAGGAGGTGCCCGGTCTGGCGATGCCTGTTCAGAGCCTGGTTGCCGTACGCGAGGGCCATCGGCGACAAGCCCTGCCCGTGGGAGGCGGAGGCGAGCAGCGTCAGCGCCTGGCCTTCGAGGATCCCGTATTGCGCCTTACCCGCGAGCTCCATGGCCCGTCTCGCATAGTCTGCCGAGGTCGTGTGGGCACCGCGGTGATAATGAGCGCTCGCCATTCCCACCAGGGCCACTCCGAGCGGATAACGGGCGTCGATCTCCTCGGCGATGCGTGAGGCGGTCTCGTACAGTCCGATCGCGTGTTCGTGGTCGCCGTCGACGTCGTATATCGAGCCCAGCACACTGTGAGCCGCGGCTTGCGTATGGTGGTCGCCGATCTCTCTGCCGATCTCCAGCGCCGTCTGCGCGTAGTCGCGAGCCTCTTCGACGCGGGAGGAGCTCAGGTGCAGCTGGGCGTGCACGATCAGGGTGATCGCCTCTCCGTACAGGCCGCCGAGCTCACGGTGCCGGCTCAGAGCGGTGTCCAGGTGGCTCGTGGCCTGGTCGAACCGGCCCAGCAGATACTGAAGCTCGGCCAGGTTGGTCAGGGCCAGGGCTCCGGACGCGGGCGCCTGTATCTCGCGGAACAGCGCCAGGGCTTGACCGGCATGATCGACTCCTTCGCGGAGCCTGCCGTACTCTCCGAAAGTGTAGGAGAGGTTGAGCAGCGCGATGGCCTGCGCGTTCCGCGATCCCAGGCGTTCGTTAAGCTCCAGCGCGCGCGTCAGGCGGCTCTCGGACTCCTCCGATCGCCCGACGACGTGCAACACCACGCCGAGGAGGTTCAGAGCCGTCGCCTCGCCCCTCTGCCACCCTGAGTCGGCGCTCAGCGTGATGGCGCGGTTGAGCCAAGCGATTCCGCGGCCATAGCGACCCAGGCAGGCGTACGCGTGACCGAGGTTCAGCGACGCCGCGGACTCCGCCCGCCTGTCGCCTTCCGCGCGGGTCGCGGCGATCGCGGCGCGTCCGGACGTGAACCAGTCCACCATGTGCCGGCGTTGTTCGTGGTAGCCGCGCAGCCCGTCGGCCAGCCGCCACGCCATGGACTTCGGCCCGTGCAGCGCGGCGCGGCGGAGTACCTGCATAAGGTTCTGGCGCTCGGTGTCCATCCAGTCGAGCGCGGCGACCGGGTCGTTCCCCCAGGGCATCCGATCGCGTGTCTTCTCCTGGTCGGGAAGCCGCAGAATCTCGGGATACAACAGCTCGACGGCCGCGGTCTCCACCCGCAGATACCACTCGAATAGCCGCCGTACCGCCCCAGCCCGCTCCTGTTCCGCGTCGTTCTCGTCGGCGAGGTTACCGGCATACCGGCGGAGCAGGTCGTGCAGAGTGAAGCGACCACGGTCCGGCTGGCAGATCAGGTGGGCGGCGGCTAGAGCATCCAGAGCCGTACGCGTGTCGCCCTCAGTCATGCCTGCCAGCACCGCGGCGCTGGCCATGCTGAAGTCGTGCAGGGGGACCAGACCGAGCCACCGGAAAAGCCGCCGTGTCGCCTCCGGCAGGGAGAGGTACGACAGGTGGAACGCAGCGCTCACCGCCGATTTTTCGTCGCCCTCGACGGTCAGGGCGGTGATCGGGTCGCCCATGCTGAGATCGTCGGTGTAGTCGGCGAGGAGACGGCGAGGCTGGTCGATCAGGTGGGCCGCTGCGATGCGCAGGGCCAGCGGCAGGTTGCCGCACAGCCTCGCCAGCCGGGTGGCGACCGCAGGCTCGCGACCGACCCGGTCCGCGCCGAGCAGCCGGACGAGGAGGCTCTCGGCCTCAGAGGGAGGCAGTGCGTCCAGCGTGAGGCGCCGGGCGCCGTCCAGCGCGATGAGCCCGCTCAGCCGGTCGCGGCTGGTGACCACCACCGCGCACCCGCGGCTGCCCGGCAGGAGTGGCCTGACCTGCTCGGCGGAGACGGCGTTGTCCAGCACCACCAGCATCCGGCGGTCCGCGGCGAGGGAGCGGTATCGTGCCGCCGCCTCCGTCTCGTCGGCCGGGATCTGCTCGTTCGGCAGCCCCAGCGCGCGCAGGAAGGTCGCCAGCACGTCGAGCGGGCGCACCGGCGCGCCCGCCGCGTACCCGCGCAGGTTGACGTGGAGCTGGCCGTCGGGGAAGCGGTCGGTGACCCGGTGTGCCCAGTGCACCGCCAGAGCGGTCTTGCCCACTCCCGCGGTCCCGGCGATGACGACGGGCCCGGCGGCGGACTCTGCTAGCAACATCTCGTCCAGCGCGCGCAGCGCCTCCGCGCGCCCGGTGAACCCCGGCACGTCCGCGGGCAGCTCGCGCGGCACCGTGCCGGATTCCCCGCTCACGTTGAGGCGTTCGTCCCCCGCCATGATCTGGCCGTGTATCCGCTGCAGCACAGGACCGGGCTCCACACCGAGCTGCTCGCGGAGAAAGGCACAGGTGTCGCGGAAGACCTCCAGCGCCTCGGCGCGCCGGCCCGACCGGTAGAGCGCGACCATGAGATGGGCGCGCAAGGTCTCCCGGTAGGGATGCTCCTGGGTCAGGTCGGTCAGCTCGGCGAGCAGCCCAGTGTGCCGGCCCAGGGCCAGCTCCGCCTGCGCCCGCTGTTCGTGGACCGTGAGTTTGAGCTGGTCAAGCCGTGCCCCTTCCTCGGCGATCTCCTCGCAGTCGGAGAACTCGGCGAACGCAGGCCCGCGCCACAGGTCGAGCGCGGTGCGCAGCCGCTGGCTGGCCTGCAGTACGTCGCCGCGCTCCAGGGCGGCGCACCCCAGGGAGGCGAGCTCCCGGAACCGCGAGGCGTCCAGATCCTCGCCGGTGAGCACCGCGTAGCCGCCCGACCCACCAACGAGCGTGTGCGGCCCCACGGCGCGCCGGAGCCTGTGCACGTAGAGCTGGAGGTTGCGCCGGGCGGATTTCGGTGGCCGGTCGCCCCATAACACGGTCATCAGCCAGTCCACAGAAACGGTGTGGTCCGCTCGGGCCAACAAGGCGACGAGCAGCAGCCGCTGCTTGCGCGCGCCGCCGAGGTAGACGGGCCGGTCGCCGTCGGTGACCTCCATCGACCCCAAGACCTGAAATCGCACCGTTCACCTCTTACCCGGCCGACGTTGGCGGAGACTTTGAACGCCTACGCCCTCGTGAAGTATTGATCATGGGCGGCGACACCCACGACTAGCAAGCCCAGCCCGGCACAGCGCGGCCTCACTGGTCATGAGGCAGGTCCCGCCTGCGGCTCATGACCATGCTCGGCGGATCTGATCCGGTATAGGACTCAGGTCGTATACCGGGCAACCGAGCGCTCGGTAGTTTCATTCCGCTGTGTTGCGTCAGATCCCGCTCGACCCCGAACGCGGTATTGGAGACGACGATGAGCGTGGATGGCGGCGCCTGCTGAGGAAACGATAAGAGAGGTTCACGTCGGAGGCACCGTGGTGGCGGCATGAATCCACGCGACTCATACCGGCAACAATGATTGCCTGGTCACCTGTGCTGTGACCTGGACCGATGTCGTGAAGGCGGCGCTCAGACTTCATGGTCGCGCAGGGACCGGCAGAAACCGGCAGAAACAGCGGCAGAAACAGTGACTCCGGCGATCCCACTTCGCCAGGGCACCGACGAGCTGCCCTGGCGTTGACGGTGCGGGTCACCTTCCCCAGGAGGGGGTGAGCAGGTGGATGTAGATCCACCTAGGTGGTCTCGTAGCTCTTGTGGCCGAGCAAGCGGGAGACCTCGGCCAGGTCGACAATTTCGGGACTTTCGAGACCCCTTACGCGCGCGCCCGCGCGAGGCGAAAGAAGAGGGTAGCTGCGTGGCCAGACGAATTACGCGATTTTCGCGACGCCCTCGCGCGGGCGCGCGGGAGGTTCGCCGGTTCGGTAGCGGAGGCCGACCGGTCAGCAGCACCAGGGCGCCGAACGCCGGCAGTTGCGCGCCAGGCTTCTGACTCAGGGGGCCACATCGTGGTAATGGTTCTTGTTCGCTCGAGTGGCGGCCGTTGGATGGTGGTGTAGCTGGGTCGATACGCGGCGTGCTGTCCGGCTCCTAGCGTCTGCCTCATGATGGAGACCTCGACCGCCGCCGACGTCCGGGACGGGGATCGCGTGGGCGGGTTGTTCCGCCTCGTCGTCATCGCCGGCACTCTCGGACTGTCCACGAGCCTGCGTTCTTATAACGCTTTCTGGACTGCACATCTCGTCGCCCACGAGCACAGCCATTACATTCAAGACCTAGTGCAGATCCTCGACTACCATACGCAGCTCGACGCCAAGGCTAAGTCTAAGCGAGCTTGACGCTCGGCGAGCATGACATGCGACACTGAAGGACCAGTCCTGTATCGCGAGGCGATCATGGCCGTTGATGAGCGCAGCAAGAAGCTGGCAAATCAGATCATCGTTGCAGTCTTCCGCGTCTTGCTCCCGAGTGCGGCGACCAGGATCCAAGGTATCTCCGACATCGCGAACATGATCTTCACCGGCCAGGAAGAGAAGAGGTCGCGGGCATCCCTCGAACGCGCGTTTGCCGTGCCCGACGATCCTTGCCCTTCACTCTGACCAACAGCCTTATCTCGCCGATGCTTTATCTCCGTCGGACCTTAGCGCCGACCACAGACAAGCTTTCCACAGCAGCAGCCGGACCCCGCCAGTTAGCGACAGAAGTTGATTGCACAGTCCTCGGGACGCGCAGGCCCCACCGGTAGGCTGTCGATCGCACCGAGCGATGCTTGAAATCTGTGGATCTGTCGGGAAGGGGTGTACCTTCCCGATGATCACATGAGGTTCTCAAGCATGACCGACGCGCCAACGTCGGTCGGGAAGGCACACCCGTTGCTCACCGTAGTACCTGACCCCGCCGCCGACCGTGCCACAGCCGCCCCGTCTCCGTCCGCCTCGCTGATCGACGAGATCGTCCGCGAAGGTGCCCGCCGGGTGCTCGCCGAGGCGTTGAAAGCCGAGGTCGATGCCTACCTCGCCCAGTTCGCCGGCGAGCGCGACGAACAGGGCCGTCGCCTGGTCGTCCGCAACGGCAGCCACCGGCCGCGGAGGTCCTGACCGCGGCCGGCGTGATCGACATCATCGCCCCGCGCGTCAACGACAAGCGCATTGACCCCGACACCGGCGAGCGGCAGCGGTTCTCCTCGGCGATCCTTCCCCCGTGGGCGCGCAAGACTCCGCAGATCACCCAGGTGCTGCCGCTGCTGTACCTGCACGGCCTGTCCAGCGGTGACTTCGTGCCGGCCCTCGGCCAGTTCCTCGGCTCGACGGCGGGCCTGTCCGCACCGGTGATGACGTTGGACGGCCGAACAGCGGGCCTTCGCCGCCCGCGACCTGTCCGGCGTGGACTACGTCTACCTGTGGGCCGATGGCATCCACGTCAACATTCGCCTGGAGAAACACAAACTGTGCCTGCTGGTGATGATCGGAGTCCGTGCCGACGGCCGTAAGGAGCTCATCGCCCTGTCCGATGGCTATCGCGAGTCCACCGAGTCGTGGGCCGACCTGCTGCGCGACTGCAAACGGCGCGGGATGAGAGCGCCGGTGCTGGCGGTCGCCGCTGCGCCCATTGGTGAAGGTCCAGCCCACCAACGGCATCTCCGACTCCGTTCACCACATCTTCCATGCCGACAGCGCCACCTACATCGGCCCGCCCACCGAGGGCTGGGAGGCCGAGCGCGTCGAATGGGCACCGCTGAGCGACGTCCCCCGGCTGGTCGGCAAGGGCGAACTCGTGAGCGGCACCAGCATGGCCGCGCTGCTATACGCCCTCACCGAGAAATAGGAACCGGCCGAAGTCCGGACAGCCGACACGGCAGGCGATCAGCTGATCAACTGGGGCCAGGCAGCAGGACGGCTCACGCCCAGGAGTTGAGCGCGAGCCGTACAGCGAGATCTGTAAAGCTACTCCTCGGTCGGGACCAGGCCCGTCTGGCAGGCGCCCCACTCGGATGGGTCACCTAGCTTGACGTTGGTGACGCCGATGCCGCAATACCCATTTGGCACCTTAAATAGGTACTGCTGGTGGTAGAGCTTCAGCTCACGCAATAAATCTACGAGCAACGGATCATACATCCGTGTCTTTCGGATGGCGGGGCGATGCGTAGATTAGCCAGACGGTGCGCATCCCGTCATCGATGACGTAGCGGACACGACCTCCACTCGTGACCTCGAACTCCCACTGCTCGAGATCCTTGCCGTTGTGGCGGTGAATCGCGAGGTCACCTCGGAGTCGATGCTGGCGCTCGTGATCTGCCCGCGAACGTGGATCTGTCCGCAAGACTTCGAGGCAGCGCCGTGCGTTGGCCAGGGCGTGCCTGCACAGTTCCTCCCACCCACTTGCCGCGCCACTGGTGGCAAACCGAACGTCCCACTCATCATCGGGAGGGGGAACCGTGACGCGATCTCCGCGCTTGGGGCTCATACGGAGACCTCAACCGGTCCAAAGTCTCCACTCGTAGCCTTGCGTGCCTCTGCGTACTCCGCCGGGTCTGCCTTGATCCGAGCCGTCGCCCGCCAGCCCGCGATCACTTCTTCGGCCCTGTTGTCCAGGTCCAACTCCGCAGCGTCGGACAGCGCCTCAACCAGTTCGAAGGTAAAAGCTCGCAGCTCGTCTGCGGTGAGGTGGCGAACCCATGGGAAAACCTCTGGCATCGCGATGGCCAACGCCCGAGCTGTTGGATCATGTTTGAGGAGCGCAAGGAACAAACGGGACGCTGTCGCGAGCGTCCGGTCCCGCTGCTCCTCACGATCCGCAGCCGTCAGATAGAAGTCCGGGGCATCCCGATGAGTGACACGCACCCGACCGAGACGTGTCGCACGCTCGGCGACCGCTCGCGGGTTCCTCGACAAGTCCGAGAACGTCACTGACTCTGCATGGCTCGCACTCATGTCACTATCATAGTCAGAACGTATTCTGATATACATTCACCAGCGCTCACAGGCCCTGGCGCAAGCCCGCGGCACGCTAATGGTCGTGTCCACTACGGCCTCGGCTCAGCCCATCAGTGCAAATTTGGCTTGCCGCAAGCTCCTGGGGATGCGAAGGATTAGGCCATGGATCGTCAGTTGATCAGCCATCTTGCTCATCGGGACCATCCCATCGCCGCGCCGGTCTCTGGCGCCCACGTGACCCGACTGCTGCGCCGGGCTCGGCTGCCCGAGGGGGCGAGGATCCTAGATCTCGGCTGCGGCGAGGCGGCTTGGACGCTGCGCGCGCTGGCTCTCTACCAGGATGCAACCGCCGACGGTGTGGACATCTCTACAGAAAGCCTCAAGGCGGCCGAGCAAGCAGCCGAGATCCAGGGCGTCTGGGAGCGCATCCGACTTCACGAACGACCGGCCGCTGACTTCCCGGTCGCCGAGCAGTACGACCTGGTGCTCTGCGTCGGGGCCACACACGCATTCGGCGGGCTCAGCCAGACCGTCAGGCACGTCCGCCGCTATCTGCGGCAAAATGGGCTGGCGCTGGTGGGCGAGGACTTCTGGGAGCGCGAGCCGACGGTGGAGGCGCTCACCCGGCTGGGTGCCGAGACGTCGGATTACCTCGACCTGCCCGGCACTGTCACCGCCGCCGAGTCCGCCGGCTTCGACCTGGTCTACGCCTACACCAGCGACCTGGCCGAATGGGACGAATACGAATGGTCCTGGACAGGGACGCTGCTGCGCTGGGCTAACAAGCATCGCGGCCCGGACGCCGACGCGGCTCGCACGGCGGCTCTGCAGCACCGCGACATGTGGCTGCACGGTTACCGGAAAATCCTGGGTTTCGTCACGCTCCTACTCCAACGAACGAGCTGACCCATCGCCTCCGGATCTGTCCGAAGATCAAGCCTCACCGGAGGTGAGGCCGACGGGGCAGGAGACGCCGGTGCCGCCGAGGCCGCAATGGCATGCCGATGCGTTATGGCCCTTGTTAGCGTGCGCGTCTACGGCGCCGAGGAGGCCTGGCAAGATCCCGGCAGCGTGTCACCAAGTCATCAATCTCAGCCAGGTCTGGGTTGGTCCCATCGTCATGGCAGCATGCGGGCTTTGTCCGCTCACCGGAGGGCGGAGCGTCCAAACCACACAGCTCCCACAGTGCTGAGTAGATATCCTGCATACGGTTGCGCTCATTGTGCGATCCCACCAGCAATATCCACGCGCAGTCCGGCTCATCGAAGGCAGTTACTACGCGCATGGCGCCTCTCAGATGCTTAACACATAGTCTGTTAACTGGAATCTCTCCAGTCAGCCGGTACCCGAGGGCGGCGCATCCTCGCATCTCTAGATCACTAATGAATGCAGTGAACGCCTTCAGGTCGGCACCGCGCAGTGTCTCCGCTTGTTTCTCGGCAAGTGCGGAGAGGTAAACCTCAGTCTTCACCAGGCGCAAGTTCCGAGTTCTTGGAATTCCATTCTGCCTGGATATCTCGCCATGGGCGCCCCTCGCCCTGACTCATCTGCCGAAGGCTCTCGGCGAGCTGATCGTCTTCAAGGACCCCTTGATCCTGCAATCGGCGCCACACCGCCTCAGCGAGGTTACGTCTGGTACCCGCCCTACGCAGATCCTGAACCAGCCTTGCAACCATGTACAGGCGCTCAGCCTCAAGCATCACTCGAGGCCTTCCTCTTACAGGGATGAGCAGCCCGGCCTTAGCCCAAGCCCGGACAGTCTTCTCATCGACCCCGAGGACCTTGGATGCGATCGTCGCCCGTACAGGCTCCGCATGAGTCAGCATGCTATGGACGACTTCTCTGACGGTGTCGCGAGTGCCAGGCTCGTGCGTGTTCGCGATTACATCGTCCAGTTGCTCCGCCTGAACGAACAGAGCCCGAGCTGCCTGCTCCTCTACCAGCTTCTTGCGGGAAGCCTGCACCGTACCGGCCGTCTCGGACTCAGCAAGCCCCGACCGATGCTTCTTCTTGATCGCTCCTACTGAAGACTTGCGGTACTTAACGTCAGCCATGATGCCGCCTCCTCTCCCTCCATGGTACTCCCCGTTTTGGGCTGGTAATCGGGAGTCATCCTTGCTTGCAGGAACTCGGACGGGTAACCCAGCTTGACGTTGGTGCCGCCGAGTGTGCATTGGCAGGTGACCCGTAAGTCTTAGCCTCGATCCACGGCGGTGATCGTTTTCCGGTCCGATTCCTCTCCGAGGGCCGTTTCCACAGGTAGAGGGCCAGTTTTAGGGCGTGAGAGAGCTGCCGTGCGCGGGTCACGGCTTGTCCACGTGGCGCTGGGTCGGGGCCAGGGGCGGCGCTGGGGGGCGCGGGGCCGGGTCAGGGCGGTCGATTGGGGTGGTGACCAGGGAGTTCGGGCGGGTCAGGCCGTTTGGGCGCAGGGTGGATCGTGGGTGGCGGTGAAGGCGTTGGTCCAGGCGTGCTGCCAGCGCCAGCGGACAGGCAGGTGCAGGGTGATGTGGCCGCGTCCTTGGCGGGCCAGTCGGGCGGGCACGCTGATCAACTGGCGGCGCAGGGTGGCTCCGCGGGCTCGGGAGTGGAAGTGGCCTTCCCCTCGTAACGTGGAGACCGAACCAAGAGAGGTTTGGTCGTGGCAGGAACCACGAGGCGTCGTTTTGATCCGGAGTTCCGGGCCGGGGCGGTGCGTATCGTCAAGGAGACCGGCAAACCCGTCGCGCACATCGCGCGGGATCTTGGTATCAACGAGTACACATTGCACAACTGGGTGCAGATGG
>NZ_JALLPO010000064.1 GCF_023276435.1 Sphaerisporangium perillae | reverse complement strand
CTCCAGCGGGAGATGGCCCCCGGCATGCGCTGGGTGGTGCTCTGGTCCTGCGACATCCAGGAGCTCCAGGGGTGCCCGCCCAGGTCTTCCAGGAGGTAGGGCTTGAGCTCGTCGATGAGCTCGGCGCGGCGCTTCATCGGGAAGGATGCCGCCACGCCCACGTGGTGCAGCACGCCGGCCGAGTCGTACAGGCCGAGCAGCAGTGACCCGACGACCGGACCGGATTTGTGCTCGCGGTATCCGGCCACGACGCAGTCGGCCGTGCGCTCGTGCTTGACCTTGAACATCGTGCGCCTGTCGGGCTCGTACGGCTGGTCGGTGCGCTTGACCACGATGCCGTCGAGGCCCGCTCCCTCGAACATCTCGAACCACTCGCCCGCGCGCTCGTCGCTGGCGGTGACGGGCGTGAGCCGGATCCGGTCGCCCGCGCCGGCCAGCGCGTCGACGAGCCGGGCGCGGCGCTCGCCGAACGGGGTCTCCATCAGGTCGTCGTCGCCGCAGGCGAGCAGGTCGAAGGCGACGAACGAGGCCGGGGTCCGCTCGGCGAGGAGCTTCACCCGCGAGGCGGCCGGGTGGATGCGCTGCTGGAGGGCGTCGAAGTCGAGGTTCTGGCCCTGCCGCAGGACGATCTCGCCGTCGACGACGCACCGCTCGGGCAGCTCGCGCCTGACCGCCTCGATGATCTCGGGGAAGTAGCGGTTGAAGGGCCGCTCGTTGCGGCTGCCGAGGTACACCTCGTCGCCGTCGCGGAACACGATGCAGCGGAAGCCGTCCCACTTCGGCTCGTACAGCAGGGTGCCGTCCTGGGCGGGCACCTCCTTGACCGCCTTGGCCAGCATGGGAGCCACCGGCGGGGGCACCGGAAGGTTCATCTCGGGCGGCGGCTCGGGCGGGGCGGCGCCCCTGCGCCGGCCGGCGGGTTGCGGCGCGGCGGAGGGCTCCGGTCCCGGCGTCGGGTCCGGGGCGGGGGACGGCTCCGGCGCGGTGGGCGGGGTCGGGTCGGCCATGGGAGGCTCGGGGCCTTCGGAGGGGTGTGGCCGGTCGGGAAGGTTCAATTCGGCTCCCGGGTGTACTTGCAGAAGAGGAAGCCTTCTTCCTCCAGGACGTGCGAGAGGTTGAGGGGGGTGCTGGAGGCGGGGCCGTTGAGGATGCGCGCCGCGTCGCCGCCGGTCAGGAGGGGGCTGATCGTCAGGCACAGCTCGTCCACCAGGCCGGCCGCCGCGAGCTGCCCGTTGATCCTCGGGCCGCCCTCGCACAGGATCCGGCCGAGGCCGCGCTCGCTCAGCGCCGCCACGGCGAGCGCCATGTCGACCCGATCGTCGCCGGCGACGATCACGTCGGCGTACCTCGCGGCCTCCTCGCGGCGGTCCTTCGGGGCGCGCTCGGTGGTGATCACGATGGTCCTGGCGTACGGCTCCGCCTCGGTGAACAGCGGGCTCGCGAGGTCGAGGTCGAGCCGCCGGGTGATGACGGCGATCGGCGGCGCGAGCGGCCGTCCCTCGCGGAGCTCCCGCCAGGACGGGCGCGGGCGGGCCGGGCCGTACGCCTCGGTGCGCACGGTGGCGGCGCCGGCCAGGACCACGTCGGCGAGGCCGCGCAGGACGCCGAAGACGCGCCGGTCGCCCTTGCCGGAGAGACCCTCCGACACGCCTTTGAGCCAGGTGCCGCCGTCGGCGCCGGCCACCATGTTGAGCCGCAGCCAGTCGCGCCGGGGATAGGCGTAGGCATCGGCGAGATCGACGTCGTCCGCGGGGCTGGGAAGGATCCGTCGCACGTCTCTACCTTGGCACAGTCGGACAGGCGCATCGTGGAGGGGATGGGCGGTGGTTGGAGTAACGCCTCAGCATATATAGCTATTTGCGAGAAATGGGATGCGTAGCGTTACGCCGTTCTGCCCGTCCCCGCCGCCGCGACGGTGAGGCGGCGGGGCGTGGAAGCGCCCCGGTCAGGCCCGGTGACGGTCCATGAAGGTCGTGATCGTGTCGAGGACCTGCGGCCCGTGAGGGGTGTCGAAGAGCCACGACGCGTGGGACGACTCGCCCTCGATGACGACGAACTGCCGGTCGGGCGCCCTGGTGGCCGCGTCGTGGGCGGTCTTCATGCCCTGCGGGACCCTGCCGTCGTTCTCGGCGGTGATCTGGAGCAGCGGCACCGTCAGCCGGGCGGTCTCCGCCGGGTCGGGCGGGCCGGCCAGGTCGACCACCCCCGCGATCGCGACCTCGCCGTCCAGTTCGAGCGCGGCCGTCACGGACATGAGGCCGCCCACCGAGCCGCCGACCAGGAACAGCCGCTTCACGCCGCGCTCCTTGCCGAGCCGCTTGGCCATGGCGGCGATGTTGTCCGAGGGAATGGCCACCAGGTCGCGGGCGTAGAGCAGCACGCGATAGCCCGAGGAGACCAGCCGGTCCGCCAGCGGCCGCCAGGTGCACGCGTTGCCGCCGCGCTCATAGGAGATCACCGCGCCCGTCGATCCCTTGCCCATCACGACGCCCGGCAGGTCCTCCTTCCCGTAGGTGAAGATCTTGCCGTCGGCCTTGGTGTAGCAGCCCGACAGGTTCGGCCCCTTGGACACCGGCCGGGTTGTGGGCGTCGCCGCGGGGGAGGACGCCGGGGCCGGCGGGGACGTGACGGGGGTGGGGGTGGCCGGCGCGGAGGGGGTCACGGCCGCGCGGTCCGAGCTCGCCGTACCGCCCTCGCCGCCGCATGCGCCCAGCACCATGACCAATGCCGCCAACCCGGCGATCGCTCTCATGAACACCTCGCTCTATGTCAGAACTGACATAGAGCGGGACACTACCCTTGGAAGGCGATGACCTCAACACTGGGTTTCGCGATCCTGGCCGTGCTGGCCAAGGGTGCGCGGACCGGCTACGACCTCACGGCCGCCATGAGCCGTCCCCTCGGCTACTTCTGGACGGCCAGGCACAGCCAGATCCATACCGACCTGCAGAAGCTGCTGGCCGACGGCCTCGTGCGGTTCGAGGCCGAGCACGGGCCGGGCCCGCAGGGCAAGAAGGTCTACCATCTGACCCCCGAGGGCCGGGTGGCCCTGCGGGAATGGGTCACCGAGCCGGCGCGCGCCCGGCCAGAGCGCGACGAGCTGGTCCTGAAGACCTACGCGTCATGGCTCGCCGATCCCGCCGAGGTCGCGGAGCTCTTCCGCGACCAGCTCGCCCTGCACGAGGAGCGCATCGCGGAGTACGAGCGGCAGCAGGCGGGCTTCCAGACGGTTCCGGCGACGGGGGAGCCGGCGTTCGGCAGCTACGCGACGCTGTGGTGCGGGCTGAGCTACGAGCGGCACCGCGCCGCCTGGTGCAGGTGGATGATCGAGCAGCTCGGCGCCGGCGCCTGACGGCGTCCGGTCAGGGCCGGCGGGGTCAGGGGCGGGCGGTGGAGCGCAGGATCTGCATGGATCTGCTGGTGGCCGCGATGAGCGCGCCCGGCCGGCGTACCTCGGCCGGGGAGCGCCGCTGGCCGGGGTGCTCGTCGGCGGTGTCGAGCACGGCCTGCCAGCCGGGGCCGAACTCCGGGCCGGGGAGCGCGAACGTGACGTTCTCGTGGTGGGCGTTCACCAGCAGCAGGAACGAGTCGTCGGTGATCCGTTCGCCCCGGGGGCCCGGCTCGCTGATCGCCTCGCCGTTGAGGAACACCGCCATCGCCTTGCCGAAGCCGCTGTGCCAGTCGCCGGAGGTCATCTCCTTGCCCGACGGCGTCAGCCACACGATGTCGCGGACGTCGCCCTCCGGCACCCGGCCGAGAAAGAAGCGGCGGCGCCGGAAGACCGGGTGCTCCCTGCGGAACCTGGCGAGCGTGCGGACGAAGTCGAGCAGCTCTGACTCGGGTCTCAGCAGCGACCAGTCGACCCAGGAGACCTCGTTGTCCTGGCAGTAGGCGTTGTTGTTGCCCCGCTGGGTGCGGCCGATCTCGTCGCCGTGCAGCAGCATCGGCACGCCCTGCGACACGAACAGGGTCGTCAGGAAGTTGCGGCGCTGTCGCCGGCGCAGCCCGACGATCGCCGGATCCTCGACCGGCCCCTCGGCCCCGCAGTTCCAGGAGCGGTTGTCGTCGGTGCCGTCGCGGTTGTTCTCGGCGTTGGCCTCGTTGTGCTTGTGGTCGTAGGAGACCAGGTCGGCCAGCGTGAAACCGTCATGGCAGGTGACGAAGTTGATGGAGGCGACCGGACGGCGCCCGCTGGTCGCGTACAGGTCGGAGGAGCCGGCGAGGCGCGAGGCGAACTCGGGGAGGCCGGACGGGCTGCCCCGCCAGAAGTCGCGCACGCTGTCGCGGTACTTGCCGTTCCACTCGGTCCACAACGGCGGGAAGTTGCCCACCTGGTACCCGCCGGGGCCGACGTCCCAGGGCTCGGCGATCAGCTTGACCTGGGAGATCACCGGATCCTGCTGGATGAGGTCGAAGAAGGCCGACAGGCGGTCGACGTCGTGCAGCTCGCGGGCCAGCGCGGCGGCCAGGTCGAACCGGAAGCCGTCGACGTGCATCTCCATGACCCAGTAGCGCAGCGAGTCCATGATCAGCTGGAGCGCGTGGGGGGAGCGGACGTTCAGGGAGTTGCCGCAGCCGGTGTAGTCGAGCAGCAGGCGCTTGTCGGTGTCCAGCAGCCGGTAGTAGGAGGCGTTGTCGATGCCGCGGTAGGCCAGCGTCGGGCCCATGTGGTCGCCCTCGGCGGTGTGGTTGTAGACGACGTCGAGGATGACCTCGATGCCCGCCTGGTGCAGGGCCTTCACCATCGCCTTGAACTCGAGCACCTGCTGGCCGCGCTGACCGGAGCTGGAGTAGGTGTTGTGCGGGGCCAGGAAGGAGATCGTGTTGTAGCCCCAGTAGTTGGTGAGGCCGCGCGCCACCATCGCGTGCTCGGGCACGAACTGGTGCACCGGCATCAGCTCCACGGCCGTCACGCCGAGCCCCACCAGGTGCTCGATCACGGCGGGATGGGCCAGGCCGGCGTAGGTGCCGCGCTGCTCCTCGGGCACCTCCGGGTGGCGCATCGTCAGCCCGCGCACGTGCGCCTCGTAGATCACGGTCTCGTGGTACGGCGTGCGGGGCGGGCGGTCGTCGCCCCAGTCGAAGAACGGGTTGATCACCACGTTCTTCGGCATGTACGGCGCGCTGTCGTCGCTGTTGCGCTTGGAGGGGTCGGTGAACTGGTAGGCGAACAGCGACTGGTCCCAGCGCACCTCGCCCTCGATGGCCTTGGCGTAGGGGTCGAGCAGCAGCTTGCCGGGGTCGCAGTGGTGCCCGGCGGCGGGGTCGTAGGGCCCGTGGACGCGGTAGCCGTACCGCTGGCCGGGCATGACGCCGGGCAGGTAACCGTGCCAGACGAATCCGTCGACCTCGGGGAGGTCGATGCGGGTCTCCTCGCCGGCGTCGTCGAAGAGGCAGAGCTCGACCCGGTCGGCGACTTCGGAGAAGAGCGAGAAACTCGTACCCACGCCATCCCAGGTGGCGCCCAGAGGGTACGGCTCTCCAGGCCAGACCTCACGCATGTAGCCTCATTGTGGTCGTGGAACGGGTCGCGGTGCAGCTCGATCGCGCGGCTTGTTGCTCTGTCGTGATCCGGGCGCCCGGTCGGCTCCTTTCCGGGGAGGGCTCCGTTGCCGCATACCTGGATGCTTGCGTTCCGGCTCTACTGTCGATATTAGGGCCGTTGGTCTGATTTACCAGATCTTTCCGGCCAGGCGGGGTCGCTCGGCGCCGGGAGCGGTGGCCGCGTCGTCGAGCGTGGCATCAAGGTACTCCAAAACGGTCAAACGTGCATATATAGCCCTAAAAGTTCGTAAAACCCTCTATGCGTCAGTAGTCCGGGCATGGCACGGCCCCCGCGCGACGTCGCACGCGGGGGCCGTACGGGACTTCTCAGCCGATCAGCTCGGCGTTCAGCGTGATCGTGGTGCCCGCCAGGGCCTTGCTCACCGGGCAGCCGGCCTTGGCCGTCTCGGCCGCGGCCTGGAAGTCCTCCGCGGACAGACCCGGCACCTGCGCCCGAACCGACAGCACGATGCCGGTGATGCCCTCACCTGGCTGGAACGTCACGTCGGCCTTGGTCTCCACCTGCTGCGGCGGCGTGCCGGCCTGGGCGAGCCCGTGCGACAGCGCCATCGAGTAGCAGGAGGAGTGCGCCGCCGCGATGAGCTCCTCGGGGCTGGTCTTGCCGTTCGCCTGCTCGGCGCGCGAGGGCCAGGAGACCTCGAACGTCCCCACGCCCGAGGTGTCGAGCGAAACGGTACCCGAGCCGTCGAGCAGCGCGCCCTTCCACTGGGTCGTCGCGGTACGTGTCGTCGCCATAGCGATTCATCCCTTCGATGCTGAGGTCATTCCATGCCGAACCTACACGCGCGCCTGATGCGCGCGGTGCTCGGCACGGACGAGATCCTCCACCTCGGCGCGCATCGCGAGGAACTCCGGTGACCGCTTCTCGGTGAGCGCCCGCTCGGCGGGCAGGTCGACGGCCAGGTCACGGGCGATCCTGCCCGGATCGCACGACAGGACGAGCACCCGCCGGCCGAGGAAGACGGCCTCCTCGACGTCGTGGGTGACCATGATCACAGTCGTGGGCACGTCCTGCCACACCTGCCGGATGAACAGCTGCATGTCCTCCTTCGTCTGCACGTCCAGCGCGCCGAACGGCTCGTCGAGCAGCAGCACGCGCGGCGAGCACGCGAGGGCCCGGGCGATGGCGACGCGCTGCTGCTGGCCGCCCGACAGCCGCCCCGGCAGCGCGCCGGCGAGATGGGCCAGGCCCACCTCCTCCAGCAGCCGTCCGACCCGCTCCTGGCGCCGGGCGCGCGGCAGGCGCAGCGCCTCCAGCCCGAAGGCGACGTTGCGCGCCACGCTGCGCCAGGGGTAGAGAGACGCGGTCTGGAACACCAGCCCGCGCTCGGGCCCCGGCCCGGTGACCTCCTCGCCGTCCAGCAGGATCCGGCCGGTGGTGGGCGGGATCAGGCCGGCGATCAGCGACAGCAGAGTCGACTTGCCCGACCCGCTAGCCCCGACCACGCAGACGAACTCGCCGGACGCGATCGTGACGTCCAGGTCGGCCAGCACCGGCCGCCCGGCCGCGAACTCCTTGCCGAGGTTCTCCAGGCGCAGCGTCATCCGGCCCACCTTCCGATCCGCGTGCGCAGCAGGCGGAGCAGGACGTCGATGGCCAGCCCGATCAGGCCGATCAGCACGAGAATCGCGAAGATCCGGTCGGTCTGCAGGAACCGCTGGGCCCGGGTGATCCGGTAGCCGAGCCCCGAGGTGGCCGCGATCAGCTCGGCCACGACCACGAAGTTCCAGGCCGCCGCCGCGTTGACCCGCATCGCGTCGATCATGCCGGGCAGCGCGTACGGGAAGACCACGCGGGAGGCGACCCTCAGGCGCCCCGCGCCGAGCGTCGCGGAGACCTCCAGCAGCCGCCGGGGCACCTGGCGCACGACGTCGGCCGTCATCAGTGTGTTGAAGAAGACGACCCCGAGGACCAGCAGCGCCACCTTGGACGCCTCCCCGATGCCGAGCCAGATGATGAGCAGCGGGATGAAGGCGGAGGCCGGCAGGTAGCGAAGCAGGCCGATCATCGGTTCGAGCAGCGCCTGCGCCCAGGGCAGCGCCCCCATCGTGAACCCGAGCGGCACGGAGATCAGCACCGCGAGCGCGAAGCCGAGCCCGATGCGGCCGAGGCTCGCGGCCAGGTCCGACCACAGGTCCCCGCTCGCCGCCATCGCGTTCCCCGCCGCCCAGACGGCGGCCGGGGAGGGCAGGAAGGTCGGGTTCACCAGCCCGCTCGCGCTGAGCGCCTGCCACGCGGCGAGCGGCACGAGCACCGACAGCGCGCGCAGCACCCAGGCCACGCGGGCGGACACGCCGCTGTTCAGCAGCCGGATCCGCCGTCCCGGGCGCACCCCGCTCCAGGGACGGCCGCCCGCGCTCACGTCTGCGCTCACGTGCGCGCCCCTGTCTGCGTTCACGTGCGCGCCCGCGTCCACGTCCGCGTGCGCGCCCGGGTCGGCGGCCTGCCGGGTGGGGGCTCCGGCCCGCGCCGGGACGCCGGTCACGGCTGGACCCCCTGGACGAACTTGGGTTCGAGCAGGCCGTCCAGCGGGGGAGCGGTGTCGACCAGCTTGCTGGAGACCAGGAAGTCGGAGATCTGCCTCGCCCGGGCGGGCAGGTCGCTCGCGAACGCCGCCCGGTTCTGCTCCAGCGTGAAGATCGTGGTGCCCTTCTCGTAGGTCTCGTAGTCGGCGACGCTCACCCCGGCCCGTTCGGCCATGATCTTCACCGCCTCCGCCCGGTTGGCCGCGATCCAGGTGAGGGTGTCGAACCAGGTCTTCACCAGTGCCTGCACGGCCTTGGCGTCCTTGCCCAGCAGGTCCTTGGTCACCACCAGGTGGTCGGGGATGGCGCCGGGGAAGTCGGCCGAGCTGGCGATCGTCGTGCTGCCGGGCCGTTTGAGCGCGGTGGTGGTGAACGGGGCGAAGACGCCGACGGCGTCCACCTGGCCCGCGACGAAGGCGGCGGCCGCCGCGTCGGTCGCCAGCGGCTGGAACTTCACGTCCGCCTCGCTGAGACCCGCCTTCCGCAGCGCGAGCAGCAGCAGGTAGTGGTCCACGGTGCCCTGCTCGGCCGCCACCGTCCTGCCCTTGAGGTCGGCGAGGCTCTTCACCCCGTCCCTGGCGATGATCTGGTCGTTGCCGTTGGAGTTGTCGTTGACCAGGACGACGGCCTCCTTGGCGCCGCCGGCCACCGAGGCGAGGGTGTCGTTCAGCGTCTGGCTGTTGGCGTCGATGTTCCCGGTGGCCAGGGCATTGAGGCTGTCGGTGTAGCTGTCGAAGTACGAAAGCTCCACCTTGACGCCGTTCTTGGCGAAGAGCCCCTTCTCCTCGGCGACCTGCCAGGGGAACCAGCCGGGCCACGCGCTGAAGCCGAGCTTGACGGTCGATGCCCCCGAGGCGGCCGGGGGAGTGGCGTCCTGCTCGGCCGCGCAGGCGGTGCCGAGGACGAGCAGGACGGCGGCGGGCAGGATGAGGCGTCGGAGCATCACTCGGCTCCCCTCTCAGACTGGTCTGGCTTCGCGTGCGCGCCGGCACGCTTCGGGAGATGGCCGGCGCGCACCAGGCACCCGAGGGTGTCGCAGATGACGCGGGTCGCGATGAGCGCGGTGATCTCGGCGTTGTCGTAGGGCGGCGCGCACTCGACGACCTCGATCCCGGCGAGCGGCCGGGCGTCCGCGATGAGCTGGATGAACTTCAGGACCTCGCGGGGGAGGAAGCCGCCGGGCTCCGGCCAGCCCGTGCCGGGGACGAATGCCGCGTCGAGGCAGTCGACGTCGAACGACAGCCAGACCGCCTCGGCGCCGTCCCAGGCGACCTCGAGCGCGCGTTCGGCGGCGGCCTCGATGCCCATCTCGACGCAGTCGGTGACCGTCATGATGGTGGTGCCGCGCTCCCTGCCGACCTTCACGCCCGGCCGGGGCGCCTGCCACCCGCCGATGCCGATCTGCACGAGGTTCTTCGCGGGCACGTTGGGGATGTCGGTCGCGTGGAACCACGGCGTGGTGTGCATCCGCTCGTCGAGGTCGGTCTCCTGGGTGTCGACGTGCCGATCGAAGTGAATGATGCCGACATTTCCGGAAACGTGCTCGGCGATGCCGCGGACCGTCGGGTAGCCGATCGAGTGATCGCCGCCCAGCACCACCGGGAACGCCCCGCTGGCGTAGACGTGCGACACCGCCTTGCTGATCTGGTCGAAGGTCTTCTCGATGTTGGCCGGGATCGTGAAGACGTCCCCGAGGTCGGCGATCGTGATCGACTCGCGCAGGTCCACGCCCAGCTCGAAGCTGTACGGCCCGTACAGCGCCGAGATCTTGCGGATGCCCTGCGGGCCGAACCGCGTGCCCGAACGGTAGGTCGTGCCGCCGTCGAACGGCGCGCCCAGCACCGCGACGTCGAACTCCCCGCAGCGCCGCACGTCCTCGACGTACGGCGCCTTGAGGAAGGTGTTGATGCCGGCGAAGTGCGGGAGCTCCCCCCGGGAGAAGGTCGGGATCGTCCGGTCGACGATCGAGTCCGCGCCGGGCAGGCCGAGTTCCAGGCCGCGCTCGATCTCGCGCCGGTGCATGGTGAGGGGAAGCTCTGCCTCGCGCTCGACGGCGTAGCGGGCTTCGGGTCCGTAGTGGTCGTGGAGGTGACCCACGGCACTCCCTTTCGAGAACGCCTCACACGGGAGGCAGCCGATATGACTGTCTCCCGGGTTTTTGTCCCGCCGTGGAACGGCCGAGGCCGCCTGCACCTCTCGGACCAGCCCCTCGCGAGCGGCGAGGGCGGAACCCTAGGTGCGCCTCACCCGAGCCGGTGAGTCCCTCTCATGACAGCCTCGGCCTGTTTCCTCCGTGTTTCCCGTCCGTAGCGGGTCGGTGACGTACTACGCACTCCGTGAGGCGGGCCGGGCCCGCTCGATGACGGCGTCCAGGTCGAGGCCGCGCGGCAGCGTGCCGAAGGCCCGTCCCCAGTCGCCCGACAGGCGCGAGGCGCAGAAGGCGTCGGCCACGGCGGCGGGCGCGTACCGGACGAGCAGCGACCCCTGGAGCACGAGCGTCATCTCCTCGGCCAGCCGCCGAGCCTCCGGCTCCCCGGCCGAGGTCAGCGTCTTGCGCAACCGCTCCACGGCGTCGTCCAGCGCGCGGTCGGCGCCCTGGGCGAGCCCCACCTCGGCCAGGAACGCGTCCGCGGCCTCCGGCTCGCGCTGGAGCGCCCGAATCAGGTCCAGGGCGGCGACGTTGCCCGACCCCTCCCAGATGCCGTTGAGCGGCGACTCCCGGAACAGCCGCGGCATCTGCGACTCCTCGACGTACCCGTTGCCGCCGAGGCACTCCAGCGCCTCGGCCGCGTGCACCGGCGCCCGCTTGCACACCCAGTACTTCGCCGCGGCCAGCGCCGTGCGGCGCAGCGCGCTTTCGCCGGCCTCGCCGCGGATCGCCTTGTCGGTGGCCCCCGCGAGACGCGTCATGACGGCGGTCGCGGCCTCGGACTCAAGGGCCAGGTCGGCCAGCACGCCGCGCATCAGCGGCTGCTCGGCGAGCGCCTTGCCGAACGCCCGGCGGTGCGTCGCGTGGTGGATCGCATGCGCCACGCCGTACCGCATGCCGGAGGCCGAGCCGATGACGCAGTCGAGCCGGGTCATGTTGACCATCTCGATGATGGTCCGCACCCCCCGGCCCTCCTCGCCGACGAGGTAGGCCACCGCCCCCTCGTACTCGACCTCGGCCGAGGCGTTGGACTTGTTGCCGAGCTTGTCCTTCAGCCGCATGAGCCGCATCGCGTTGCGCGAGCCGTCCGGCAGGACCCGGGGGAGCAGGAAGCACGAGAGCCCGCCGGGGGCCTGCGCCAGCACGAGGAAGGCGTCGCACATGGGCGCCGAGTTGAACCACTTGTGCCCGGTGATCGCGTAGGTGCCGTCGCCCAGCGGCTCGGCGCGGGTGGTGTTCGCGCGCACGTCCGAGCCGCCCTGCTTCTCGGTCATCGCCATCCCGGCGAGCACCCCGCGCTTGGCGGCGGCCGGGCGCAGGCCGAAGTCGTAGCTGCGGGACTCCAACAGCGGCTCCCACTCGGTCGCGAGGGCCCGGGTGTGGCGCAGCGCCGCCACGCTGGCGTAGGTCATCGAGATGGGACAGCCGTGACCGGCCTCCACCTGGGACCACACGTAGAACTTGGCCGCACGCGCCACGTGGGCCCCCGGGCGGGGCGAGGCCCAGGGCGTGGCGTGCAGGCCGTGCTCCACGGCGACCGTCATCAGCTCGTGCCAGGCGGGATGGAAATCCACCTCGTCGATCCGGTTGCCGTACCGGTCGTGGGTGCGCAGGACCGGGGGGTTCTCGTTGGCCAGCCGGCCCCACTCCTGGGCCTTCGCCGACCCGGCGAGCGTCCCGAGGGCGCGCAGCTCCCCGAGCGCCCAGTCGGCGTCCTCGCGGTTCACGCCTTCCACAAGGGCGGGATCGGCCGACACGTCATGGCCGGTGAGCGGGGGGACCTGGTTGGTGACCTCGTGCGTCAAGGGAGCCTCCGGGCGGTGTCGGTGCGCACCTGTGCGATGCCGAATCGTGCTTTCCATGCGTGCTTCGCCATCCATCTCAACATTTCTCCGGAACAGTGGGATGCTCGGGTCGCTGACCGAGGAGGGTGGGGCCGGTGGAGGCGCCTGGAACGACCGACGACCGGCTGCTGCATCAGCGTGTCGTCGGCGGGGACGAGAGCGCCCTGGGCGAGGTGCACGACCGGCTGTATCCGCTGGTACTGGGCCTGGCCCTGCGGGTCACCCGCGACCGGGTCGTCGCCGAGGACATCGTCCAGGAGGTGTTCGTCACCTTCTGGGAACGCCCGCTCG
The DNA here is from genome assembly GCF_023276435.1 of Sphaerisporangium perillae. Classification (GTDB taxonomy): domain Bacteria; phylum Actinomycetota; class Actinomycetes; order Streptosporangiales; family Streptosporangiaceae; genus Sphaerisporangium; species Sphaerisporangium perillae. The sequence continues at coordinate 24,810 of NZ_JALLPO010000064.1, read as the reverse complement.
CCTTCGATCCCGACCGGGGGTCGCTGCGCTCGTGGCTCGCGACCATCGCGCACCGGCGGGCCGTCGACCACGTGCGCACCGAGGAGCGCCACCGCGTCCGGGCGCTCGCCCCCCGGCTGGCCGATCCCGAGCCGAGCCCGATGGAAGACTGGGTGCTCGCCGCCGACGAGGCCGCGCGCGTGCGGCTCGCCGTCAGCAGGCTTCCGAGCGAGGTGCGAGAGGCCATCGAACTCGCGTACTACCGTGGCCGTACCTACCGTCAGACGGCCGAGGATCTCGGGCTGCCTGAGGGAACCGTCAAGTCGCGGATCCGCCTGGGTCTTCGAAGGCTCGCCGACGAGCTCGCCGAGAAGGAGGTGTGACGGTGGACCACCGCACCGGCCCCGCCGACGACACCCCGGACCCCTCGGCCATCCCCACGTTCCCCTCGACGCCCTCCTCCGGCGACGGCGACACCCTGGCCCCCTCGGCTCTCCCCACGACGACCTCCTCCGGCGACGCGGGCCACCCCGACCAGCCCGGCCACCCCGACCACCCTGACCACTCCGGCCACTCCGGCCACTCCGGCAGTCCGGGCGCGTCCCGCGTGTCGGACATATCGGATATGTCGGAGTCGGCGGTGTTCGCTCGCACCACGCCCGACCTGCCCGGCGTGTCCGACCCGGTCGCGCGGCTGAGCCTCGACGCGCTGATCGAGGCCGCCGCCGAGCCGCCACCGGGCGCGCTGGCGCGGCTCTTGACGGTCACGCGCTCCGTTCGCCGTCCCGCCGCCACCACGGGGTTCGCCGCCCCGTACGCGGCGCGCGTCGCCGCCATGGACGCCCTGCTCGCCTCCGCGACGCCCGAGGACTGGCTCCAGGAGATCGTCGAGGGCTGGACGCTGCAGCAGCTCGTCGCCCACCTCGCCGCCACCGACAGCCTGGTCGCCGCCGCGATCGGCGCTCCGGTCGCGGGTCCGGAGCCGGTCGCCGGCGAGGTCCTGGCCCGCACCGCCGACATGCTCGCCTTCGTGGCCGGCCAGCCGCCCGAGCGCACCCGCGCCGACTGGCGCGCCCAGGCCGACGCGATCTGCCGGCACGCGGCCTCGATGGACCCCGCCACGCCGGTCGCCCCCGGAGGGATGAGCTTCGCCGTCTCCGACCACCTGCTCGCCCGGATGCTGGAGACCTGGATCCACGCCGACGACGCGGCCACGGTGATCGGCCACAGCCTTCCCCTTCCGCTGGCAGCCCACATCCACCCGACGGCCGACTTCTGCGCGCGGCTGCTCCCGTGGACGATGCTGCTCTCCGGGACCGACGGCGGGGGCCGCGCGATACGGCTCACGCTGACCGGTCCGGGCGGAGGCGCCTGGCACGTTCCGCTCGACGTCGCGCGGACCGCCGTGCCGGACGACGGCTCGCCCGCCGACGCCGCGATCACCTGCGACGCCGTCGCCTTCTGCTTCCTGCTCGGCGGCCGCGGCGCCCCCGCGACCTTCCCGGCGGAGGTGGAAGGGGACGCCGGTCTGGCCCGTGACGTGCTCCACTCCGCCCCCGCGCTGTCGGGTCCGTAAGTGTTTTCCTCCTTTCGGAGGATCGGAGCGGCCCCGGCGCCGCGCTAGATTCATGGCATGAACGATCCGGGTGGTATGCGCGCCTCGGACGCCGAGCGCGAGGCCGTGGTGGAGCAGCTCAGGGAGGCGTCGGTCGAGGGCCGCCTGACCCTGTCGGAGCTGACCGAGCGCACGGAGGCCGCCTACTTGGCCGCCACCCACGCCGAGCTGGCCCAGATCACCGCCGACCTGCCCGGCGCCGGACCCTCCCACGACGTCGCGCCACGGCCGTTCGCCGCGAGCGGGCCAGCCCCTGCCGTCACGCGCACCGGCAAGGCCCGGCGCTGGTACGTCGCGGTGATGGGCGACACCAAGCGGCGCGGCAAGTGGCGGGTCGACCAGGAGATCGGCGCGGTCGCGGTGATGGGTGACGTGACGATCGACCTGCGGGAGGCGGAGGTCCGCTCGAACGAGGTCGACATCGTCGCCACCGCCGTGATGGGCGACGTCAAGATCATCGTTCCCGACGGCGTGGACGTCGACCTGAGCGGTATGGCGATCATGGGGGACAAGCGGGTCGACGTCCTCGAGGCGCCGCCCGGGCAGAACGTCCCGGTGGTCAGGGTCCGCGCGTACGTCGTCATGGGGGACGTCAAGGTCATCGGCGACTCCCGGGCCAAGCCCATCAAGCGCGAGCGGTTCGCCTGGAGCCAGTGGCTGGGCGAGAGGCGGGCCGAGATGCAGGAGGCGCACCGCGAGCACCTGCGCGCCATCCGGGACGAGCGGCACGAGCTGCACCGCAGCCTGCACGACGCGCACCGCGACCAGCGCGACGCGTTGCGGGAGCAGCGGAACCAGCTGCGCCAGGCCCGAAGGGACGTGAGGCGCGGCGGGCCGACGCCCCCGCCTCCCCCCGCGCCCCCGTACCCGTAGGCGCGCCCCCCGTACCCGTAGGCCCGCTCCCGTACCCGCCGCCGTAGCCCCGCCGCGGCAGGCGCTGCCAGGTGCGCCGCCGGGAGGCGGCGATCTGCTGGAGCGCGGCGTCCAGCAGGGGATCGCCGGCCACCGCCGGCGTCTTCGCGACCGGGCCGCCGGTCGCGTCGGCGAGGTCGCCTCGCAGCAGCAACTCGGCCAGAATGCCGGCGCGCAGCACGTAGCCGAGCTGCCAGCGCGCGGTCGGCCGCTGCCGCTCGATGTCGTAGGCCAGCAGGTAGAGCCGCTGGGGCAGGGATTCGGGCAGGTTCACCGGTCACTCCTCTCCGTCGTCGTTCACAGGCCGCCCTTCCTCGGGCCGGCCGGACGCCTCGACGTCCTCCGCGGTGCGGCTCTCGCGGGCGTCCTTCGGGGGACGGCCACGCCGGGGCATGCCGCCGACGTCGCCGGGGAGCCGGCCCGCCTCCGCCAGCGCCCGGCGGAGGAGGAACTCGATCTGGGCGTTCGTGCTGCGGAGCTGATCGCCCGCCCACCGCGCGATCGCGTCATGGACGGCTGGGTCCAGCCGCAGCAAAATCTTCTTGCGTTCGCTCACTGGTACAGGGAGCCGGTGTTCACGACCGGCTGCACGTCCTTGTCCCCGCAGAGCACGACCAGCAGGTTGCTGACCATGGTCGCCTTGCGCTCGTCGTCGAGGTCGACGACGTCGGCGGCGTCCAGCCGGTGCAGGGCGGCCTCGACCATGCCGACCGCGCCCTCGACGATCTGCTTGCGGGCGGCGACGATCGCGCCGGCCTGCTGGCGCCGGAGCATGGCCTGGGCGATCTCGGGTGCGTAGGAGAGGCGGGTGATGCGCGACTCGATGACCCGCACCCCGGCCGAGGAGACCCGCGCGGCGATCTCGGCCGACAGCTTGCCGGTGATCTCGTCGGCGTTGTCGCGCAGCGACAGCTGGTCGTCGTCGTGGGAGTCGTAGGGGTAGTTGCCCGCGATGTGCCGGACCGCCGTCTCGGTCTGGATGGCGACGAACTCCACGAAGTCGTCCACCTCGAACACGGCCTTCGCCGTGTCCTCGACTTGCCACACCACGACCGCCGCCATCTCGATCGGGTTGCCGTCGACGTCGTTGACCTTGGCGACGTCGGTCTCGTGGTTGCGGATCCTGGTCGAGATCCGCCGGCGCTGGGTGAAGGGGATCACCCACCGCAGGCCGTCGGCGCGGACCGTGCCGAGGTAGCGGCCGAGGAGCTGCACGACCCTGGCCTCGCCGGGCGCGATCGCCATCAGGCTGGTGAGCGGCAGGAGCCCGATGACCGCGACCAGCACTCCCACGCCCGCCAGGCCGGGGAAGTCCTGCGGGTCGCCCTGGAAGATAAGGACGGCGCCCGCCGCGATCACCAGCAGGCACAGCCCCAGCACGGGCCAGCCCGACACGTCCCGCGGCCGCCGCTCGCTCACCTTCGCCGCCGGCATCTCCACCGCGACGTCTTCGATCTTCTCCATCTGTGCCACCGTTCCTCCGGGGGGTCGTCCTATGGCAAAACCATAGCAAAGTGATATCACTTTGCAAGCCCCCTCTAGTGCCGGCCCGGCTGGGGACGTGCCGGACATCCTGGCGTGGCCGATCTCGCCGAGGCCGAGCGGAGCACGCCGCGCCTTTAGGCTTGACTAAAGGTTTAGGTAGAGCTAATGTTGAGCCAGCGGAGACGACCGGACGAGAGCGAGCTGGCAATGGCCCTACGACGTCAGGCGGACCGGTCCGCCCTCGAGGAGCGCCTGTCGGCGGAGCCCGGCGGGCTCGCCCAGGAGATCACCGACGAGATCACGTGGTACATGCGTCAGCACAAGATCTCCCGTGCCGACCTCGCCGCCCTCATGGGCGTGTCCCCAGGGAGGGTGAGCCAGATCCTGTCCGGGGACGAGAATCTCACGTTGCGCACGGTCAGCGCGGTCCTGGACGCGCTCGGCACCCGGTTCGAGTTCAGCCTGAACGGGTTCGAGGCATCCGCTGACATCCACGGTGGATGATGGCGCGTGCCGCCGTTCACGGATGCGACCGTGCCTTCGTCAACTCGAGCACGACCGGGTCGTAGCGCGCGAGTGACCGCAGCCCGCACCGATACGCCGATTCGAGCAGGCGGATCAGCTCGCGCTCCGCATCATGGACGAGCACTCCCTGCAGCCGGGCGAAGTCGTTGAGATAGCGCTGGTAGCGGACCGTTCTGGTGACCGAAGAGCCGCCGAGTGCGGCTACCACCTTCGACTTGCTCGCGCCGTCCTCGATGAGCGCTGCGACGTCCAGCCGCCGTTCTATCGCCTGCAACCGGGCCTGGACACGTTCCCTGCGCCGCTCCTCCACCGACAGCCGCTGGCGAATGCGTTCGTGGTAGTGCTCTGAGGCCATGCTCAGCTGGTGCACGCTCCAGGTCTCGTCCACCCGACGCTCGCACCAGATCGCGCGATCTTCCGCCATCGTCTGGTGGAGCCGCTCCAGGAGTGAGGCGAGCCAGAATGTGAGCACTTCTTGTGCGAGCGACCGGCGCCCGTCCTGGCGCTGGCGCATATATCCCAGCCAGAGTCCACTCGGCGCGACGATGCCGACGAGCGCGTGAAGCTTGTCGCTCAGCCCTGTCATCACCAGGGCCACAGCGGTCGTGGCCAGTGCTGTGAGGACGATCACCACCACGGCCAGCCATCGACTGCTCGGCCCGAACGGCCGGCCAAGGCGCTGACACCGCAGGACGAGGAATACGGTCGCTGAGGCGATGGCCAGTAAGAATGTCAGGCCGTAACCCGCGGCCCCGTCCACCATGGCAGCCGCCTCTCATAGACACATAGCGACCATGGTCCCATGCGAATGGCGGATCAACCAGCGCGTTTCTCCCACATGGCACCAACTCGGCGGCGACCAGCCCGGCCCGGTCGACGTCGCGACATCTTCGATGTCGCAGCATCTTCGATGTCGCAGATCTCACCAGGCCGCCAGTAGGAGATAGCCAGCCACTGCGGACCCGGCCAACGCTCCGCCGTAGCAGAACAGGTTGATCGCCCTATCGAGGTGCTTGAGCTGTAGCCCGTCAGATAGGGCGTAGCGGAAGCGGTGAGCCCAGTGGAAGAGCGCCAGCACGCAGAGGCCAAGAAGAACGACACGCGTGACCGGGTGGCCCAGCACGGCGGACAGATGTGCATGGCCGGGCGGCGACACCCAGCCCAGCGGGAACGCGACGCCGAAAAGGAACAGCATGGCCGGGATCAGCAGCGCCGACAGCACGCCGCCGGCGCTGAACAGCAGCCACAGGAACGGTTCCATCGGACGCCTGGCCATCGTTCACCCCAGGATCAGAAAAGCCACGAGCGCCGATGCGAGCATCCAAGCCACGAGGTTGCCCACGCCGATCAGGGCGGGCGGCAGGCGCCTGCCGCGCAGCCGCACGACCATCGCGTGCGGCGAGAGCGTGAACAGCCAGGTGACGGCGTGGAGCAGGATGAAGCACAGCGCGACCACGTTCAGCAGGAGCATCCCCGGTGTGGCGCTCCAGTCCTGGAACCTCCGGTAATCCTCCGGCCCCTCAGCGACCGCGTTCACCAGCAGCAACAGGAACACCACGAACCACGCCACGAAAACGCTGCTCAGCTCGCGGAGCACGAACAGCAGATACGAGGGGCGCCGCAGCCACCAGAAGACCGGTACGCGACGCCGGTACCACCGAGGGTGGAACTGCGTGTACTGGGACTTCTCGCTCATCGCATCCCTCGCGGCAGAAGCAAGGTCTTGAGCGACTCCATGGCCGCCGTGAACTTGTAGCGCTGGATGGAACCTGCCGGATCGACGTCCTTCGGGCAGACCGCGCTGCACTCGCCCACGAAAGTGCAGGCCCAAATGCCTTCGGCCTCCGATAGGACATCCATCCGCTCCGAGGCGCCCCGGTCACGCGAGTCGAGGTTGTAGCGCTGGGCGAGAGCGATGGCCGCAGGGCCGAGGAACTCCTGGTCGAGCGCGTAAACGGGGCAGGCGGCGTAACAGAGCATGCAGTTGATGCACATGCTGAACTGCTCGTACTCCGCACGCTCCGCCGGCAGCTGGGGGTACTCTCCCTCGGCCGGTGCTTCCTGCTCCGAGCGGATGAGCCAGGGTTTGACCCGCGGCAGCTTGCGCATGAAGTCGCCGATGTCCACAACGAGATCGCGCACGACGGGGAAGTTGGACAGCGGCTCGACGCGTACCGGTCCCGGCGCATGGTCCGAAAGGAAGGTGGCACAGGTCAGCTTCGGCTCGCCGTCGACGGTCATGCCGCAGCTTCCGCAGACGCCCATCCGGCAGGACCAGCGGTAGGAGAGCGTGCCGTCCAGGTGGTCCTTGATGTGGTTCAGGCCATCGAGGACCGACCACTCCTTGCGCAGCGGTATCTCGTACTCTCGCGCCGCCGGCTCGGTGTCGCTCTCCGGCCGGTAGCGGGTCACCCGCAGGGTGATGCGATCCGCCATGAGCGTTACCTCCCGTAGACCCGCTCCCCTGGGGGCCACCGGGTGATCGTCACCGGCGGATACTCCACCCGCCGTGCCCCATCGGCGTCGCGGTAGATCAGCGAGTTGGCGAGGAACCTGTGGTCGTCGCGGGCGGGGAAGTCGACGCGCTGGTGCGCTCCACGCGACTCCTCGCGCAGCAACGCACAGTGAACGATGCTTTCGGCCACGTCCAGCATGAACGACAGCTCGAGAGCGGCGACCAGCTCGGTGTTGAAGGTCCGGCTGCGGTCCTCGAGGCGGGCGGAGCGGAACCGCTCCTGCAGGACGCCCAGCCTGTCGGCGGCCTTGGCCAGCGCGCTCCCGGACCGGTAGATCCCCGTGCTCTCCTCCATGGTCGCCCGCATCTCCTCGCGGATGGCGGAGATCGGTTCCTTCCCGTCGTCGCGGTGGAGCAGGTCGCGTTCCAGTCGCCGCCGCTCGTCCTCCACCAGCGCCCGTACCGCCGGCCGTGCGGTGGTGCCGGCGCCTTGCGCACCCGAGGCGAACGAGGCGGCGGCTCGCCCGGCACGGGCGCCGAACACGAGCAGTTCGGGCAGCGAGTTGGAACCGAGGCGGTTCGCCCCGTTGACGCTGACGCAGGCGGCCTCGCCGGCGGCGAACAGCCCCGGAAGGGGAGTGGCGCCGTGGATGTCGGTATGGATCCCGCCCATCATGTAGTGCACGACCGGCCGTACCGGGATCAGTTCGCGGACCGGGTCGATGTTCTCGTAACTCCGGCAGAGCTCCCGCACGAAGGGAAGCCTGGCGTCGATGACCTTCTCTCCGAGGTGACGCAGGTCCAGGTGCACGACAGGCCCGTACGGCGTGTCGACGGTCCGGCCCTTCTCGACCTCCTTGACGAACGCCTGCGACAGGCGGTCACGTGGCCCCAGCTCCATGCTGCGCAGCACGGGCTTGGGTGAGGGGGTGCCGAGATCGTAGTCCTGCAGATAGCGGTGGCCATCCTTGTTGATCAACCAGCCGCCCTCGGCCCGAGCCGCCTCGGTGATGAGGATGCCCGTGAAAGGCAGGCCGGTCGGGTGGTACTGAACGAACTCCATGTCCTTGAGCGGAGCACCCGCCCGGTAAGCCAGGCCCATGCCGTCGCCGGTCTTGATGGCGGCGTTGGTCGTGAACGGGTAGACCTGGCCGCACCCGCCCGTGCACAGGATGACCGCCTTGGCGGTGATGGCCTCGATCCGGCCCGACATGAGCTCGATGGCGACGACGCCGGCCACCCGGCCGTCGTCGACGAGCAACTTCGTCACGTACCACTCGTCGTAGCGGGCGATGCGTTCGTATCGGAGGGAAGTCTGGAACAGCGTGTGGAGCAGGTGGAAGCCCGTCTTGTCGGCGGCGAACCACGTGCGCATCTTCTTCATTCCACCGAACGGTCGTACGGCCACGCGTCCGTCGGGCTCGCGGCTCCACGGGCAGCCCCAATGCTCCAGCCGGAGCAACTCCTCGGGCGCCTCCTTGACGAAGGCCTCGACGGCGTCCTGGGCGCACAGCCATTCCCCGCCGGAGACGGTGTCGTAGGCGTGCTCGTCGAGGCTGTCATCGGACCGGATGACCCCCGCGGCCCCACCCTCGGCCGAGACCGTGTGGCTGCGCATCGGATACACCTTGGAGACGATCGCCACGCTCAGCCGCGGATCGTCCTCCGCGACGGCGATCGCGGCGCGCACTCCCGCGCCACCGCCGCCCACGATCAGAACGTCATGCGAAAGCGTCATACCGCGCAACCAACTCCTGGGCGATACCGTCCTCAGCTCTGTGCGCCGGGTCAGGACCCATGGTCCGCACCCACCTCATCCCGGACGATCTTCCCGTCGTGCCGGACGGCCGTCACCTGGATGCTGCCGTCGTGATATTCATGACGGATCCTGCGGCAGCCGCAGGAAAAGTACTCGTCCCTGATGACCAGGCCCTGTTCGTCGTCGTCCAGGTAGTGCTCGCCGTCCACGGTCTTCCCGCACGGAGCCTTCTCACCTGTGAAACGAGTCCTCGTACCAACCATCGTCCGCTCCCCTGCAGACGGCTCAGGCCATGGACAGCCGGGAGTGCCAGGCTCCGCGCGTCACGGTGAACCTGAGCCGCGGTTCCGGCCCACCCCACGAGCGTGTCCGTTTTGTCCTGTATATCCCCAGCGTCTCACCCGCTGGACGCTGGGGAAAGACCTCGCGATCAAGATTCCCAAGACGGGTGGCCACACGCGAGAGGAGAGCGCTGTCAGGCGTCCGCGGAGGCGGGCGCGCCGGCCCGGAACGCCCGTACGGCTTGCTCGTAGCGTTCGAGTAGGACGGTGACCAACTCGGGAGCTGGGCCCAAAGGGTCGGCGACCGCGAGGGCGCCCGCCTCCAGGGTGCTCTTGCCGACTCTGCCGGCGAAGTGGCCGGAGGCGAGCAAGTAGGGCGCGACCACGACGCGGGGCGCGCGGCGCCTACCGCTGACGCCCGCCGCCCCGGGTCCCGTGCCGTGGGGTCCCGTGCCGCCGTCCAGGAGCGCGAGCACTGCATCCTTGGGCGTGGGGGAGGCCGCGGAGGCGTAGGCGGCGGTCACGGACCACCATCCGCGCACGCGTGCCCAGTCGCGGGCCATGCCGGCGATCACCGCGTTGGCCCGCCGGTCGCTGGAACCCGCGGACACCAGCACCACGGCGGTGTCGGGATCGCCGATCTCCACGCCGGCCTCCGCGAGCCGCCGCTCCAGAGCCGTGATCAGCAGGGGATGCGGGCCGAGGGCGGCCCCCTGTTGCACGCGCAGCGGCGTACGGTCCTCGCCGCTCCGCCCATGCCCAGCGGGGAGAGGCGTGCGGCTCGCGCGCTCCTCGCGCAGCGCGGCGGGGATGTCGACGCGGCTGTGGTAGGCCTCGGTGAGCAGCAGGGGCAGCACCACGGCCTCGTCCAGGGGGGCCAGCGCCTCACGGAGCGAGGGGCGGGAATGGTCGAGGTAGGCGGCGTGGACGGCGAGCCCCGGACGGGCCCGGCGCACCTGCTCCAGAAGGGCCTCCACCGTGGCGGAGGCGCGCGGGTCGCGGGACCCGTGCGCCACCGCCACCAGCGGCGGGAGGCGCCCTGGGAGGGAGATCGGGTGCCGGGCTTGGAGAGAGCTCCGAAGCGGGCCTTGGACGGAGTTCAGAACGGGCCTCGTGGGCTGAGTCGGTGGCGGGTCTGGGACGAGTGGCCGCGTCGGTGGCGGGTCCCGGACGGGGGCCGGCCGGTCCTGGGGGCGGACCGGACGCGGGTCCCGGAGGTGGTCAGAGGTGAATGCCGCATTCGGTCTTGCCCAGGCCGGCCCAGCGGCCGCTGCGGGGGTCCTCGCCGGGGGCGACGCGACGGGTGCAGGGGGCGCAGCCGATCGAGGGGAACCCGTCGTAGTGCAGCGGGTTGATGAGCACGCCGTTGTCGGCCATGTAGTTGTCGACGTCGTCCTGCGTCCAGCGGGCGATCGGGTTCACCTTGACCATCTGGCGCTTGGCGTCCCACTCCACGACCTTGGTGGTCGCCCGGGTCGGCGACTCGTCGCGCCGGATGCCGGAGAGCCACGCCAGGTAGGGCTCGAGCGCGCGGTTCAGCGGCTCCACCTTGCGCAGGTAGCAGCACAGGTCGGGGTTGCGCCCGTTGAGGCGCGGGCCGAGCTCGCGGTCCTGCTCCTCGACGGTCCGCGACGGCCGCACGTTGATCACGTTGACGTCGTACACCTGCTGGACGGCGTCACGGGTGCCGATGGTCTCGGCGAAGTGGTAACCGGTGTCGATGAACAGCACGTCGACACCGGGCTTCACCCTGCTCACCAGGTCGATCAGAAGGGCGTCGCTCATCGAGGAGGTGAGACAGAGCCGGTCGCCGAAGGTGGCCGCGGCCCAGCGGATGATCTCGCGGGCGGAGGCCTCCTCGAGGAACTCGGCCGCCGAGTCGACGATGCTGCGCAGGTCGAGCACGCCGCGCTGGCGTTCCAGAGTGGTTTCGATCTCCACCAGTGTCATGACTCGCTCACTACTCCTCGTTCTTCAAAGTGTGCGGGGGCCGCCGGGCGTGGGGACGCCTGTGGCTCGCCGCCGATCATGAACGCACGCCGATGCCGAGGAATTTCAGCTTGAAGGCGCGGGCGCACGACCGGCAGTACCAGCCGCCGTCGCCCTCGTAGGGTTCGAGGTCCTCCTCGCCGCAGTACGGGCAGTGGAACGGGACCGCGCGCTCGCTCACGGCCGCCTCCCGTCCTGCCCGGCGCCTGCGCGGGGCCCGGCACTCGGGCCGTGCCCGGCGCCGAGGCGGTGGCCGGTCCTCACTTGAGGTCCGCCTCCTCGGCGCGCTGCACCCAGTCGGCGAAGGTCTCCCCGTCGTTCTTCTGACTCTGGTAGTTCTTCAGAACACGCTCGATGTAGTCCGGAAGCTCCGTGGCCGTCGCCTTGAGCCCGCGGACCTTGCGGCCGAAGCCGGGGGTCACTCCGAGCGACCCGCCGAGGTGGATCTGGAAGCCCTCGACCTGGTTGCCGCTCGCGTCGGTCACGAGCTGGCCCTTCAGGCCGATGTCGGCGGTCTGGATGCGGGCGCAGGAGTTCGGGCAGCCGTTGACGTTGATCGTCAGCGGCTCCTCGAACCCGGGGAGGCGCCGCTCCAGCTCGTCGATGAGGCCGGAGGCCAGCCCCTTGGTCTCGACGATCGCGAGCTTGCAGAACTCGATGCCGGTGCAGGCCATCGTCTGGCGGCGGAACGTGCTCGGGTTCACCTGGAGGTCGGCGGCCTCCAGGTCGGCCACGATGCCCTCCACCTTGTCGGGCGCGATGTCCAGGATGACCATCTTCTGCTCGACCGTGGTGCGGACGCGGCCCGAGCCGTACCGCTCGGCGATGTCGGCGATCAGGTGGAGCTTGTCCCCGTCCAGCCGCCCGACCTTGGGGGCGAAGCCGACGTAGAAGTTGCCGTCCTTCTGCCGGTGCACGCCGACGTGGTCGCGGCGGCCGCCGCGCGGCTGCTCGGGCGCGGGCCCGTCGGGCAGGGTGTAGCCGAGGTACTCCTTCTCCAGCACCTCGCGGAACCGCTCGGCGCCCCAGTCGTTGATCAGGAACTTGATGCGGGCGCGGTGCCGGAGCCGGCGGTAGCCGTAGTCGCGGAAGATGCCGATCACCCCGGCCCAGACCTCGTGCACCTGATCGGGACGGACGAACGTGCCGAGCCGCTTGGCCAGCATCGGGTTGGTGGACAGGCCGCCGCCCACCCACAGGTCGAAGCCCTTCTCGCCGTGCTCGTCGACGACCCCGACGAACGCGATGTCGTTGATCTCGTGCACCGTGCAGTGCGCCGGGCAGCCGCTCATCGCCGACTTGAACTTGCGGGGAAGGTTGGAGAACTCCTTGTCGCCGATGTAGCGCGCGACGGTGTCCTCGATCTGCGGGGTCGCGTCGAGCACCTCTTCGGCGTCGATGCCGGCCAGCGGGCAGCCGAGCATGACGCGCGGGGTGTCGCCGCAGGCCTCCGTCGTCGACAGCCCGACGGCCTCCAGGGCCTCCCAGATCGCCGGCACCGACTCGACCTCGATCCAGTGGAGCTGGATGTTCTGCCGGTCGGTGACGTCGGCGGTGCCCCTGGCGTAGGTGTTGGCGATCTCGGCGATCGTGCGGAGCTGCGCCAGGTCGAGCTGCCCGCCGTCGATGCGCACGCGGAGCATGAAGTAGCGGTCGTCGAGCTCCTCAGGCTCGAGGATCGCGGTCTTGCCGCCGTCGATGCCGGGCTTGCGCTGGGTGTAGAGGCCGTACCAGCGGAACCGGCCCCGCAGGTCGGCGGGGTCGATCGAGTCGAAGCCCCGCTTGGAGTAGACGTCGATGATCCGCTGACGGACGTTGAGCCCGTCGTCGTTCCTCTTGTTCTCCTCGTTCTTGTTGAGCGGCTCGCGGTAACCGAGAGCCCACTGGCCTTCGCCTCGCGGGCGCTTGTGGTGGCGGCTGGCAGGCCGGGGCGGGCTGGTCATGGGGCGTCCTTTGCCGAGAATGGTCATCAGGTCACACGGACGCCCGTGAGCAGGCCGCCGCTCGTCTCAGGGGCCTGAGTTACGAGGGCATGAAAAAGGACGCCTGTCACGCGCCCGTGCTGGCAAGAGTCAACAGGGGGCGACGGTCAACGGGCGTCACTACAGATGGCACTGCGGACACGCAGGAAGTCGACGTGGCGTCGCACGACGAGAAGCGGGTCCGCTGGCATGCCCCAAACGATACCTCTCTCGTGCCTGATGTCCAATGTCGGTCCACACTTTGGGATGCCGTGCCCGGTTCGCCTGGGGTGACCCGGCACCACGCAGGGGTCACCCGTATCCGGGGCTAACTCTCGCGGACCCAGCCCAGCGGGCTCTCCCGGGGCTCGTCGGCGGGTCGGTGCTGGCAGTCGCACCTAACAGATTCCCATCACGACCGAAACCCATATCACCGCAGGTCAGCGCATATGCTCTGCGGCGATCGTGAGAGGAACAGAGTCAGGTGCGAGCGCTTCTAGCCATCCGGCTATCCGTCATGACGGACGAAACCACCAGCCCAGAGCGACAGCTAGCGTCCACCAAGGCCGAAGCGCAGCGGCGCTGCATGACCGTGATCGGTGTGGCGGAAGATCTTGATGTCTCCGCCAGCAAGACGACCCCCTTCGAGCGTCCCAAGCTTGGGCCGTGGCTCAACAACCGGGCACATGAGTTCGACGTCGTGATCTGGTGGCGTCAGGACCGCGCCGTCCGGTCCATGACAGATATGGCGATTCTCGCCCGGTGGGCCAAGGATAACAAGAAGAGGTTGCTTTTCGCGGAAGGTCCTGGGGGCGGGCCTATCGAGTTCGACATGTCCAACTCGATTTCCGAACTCACCATGCTCATCTTCGCCTTCGCGGCGCAGATGGAGTCACAGTCCATCTCGGACCGAACCACGGGTGCCAAGGCATTCATGCGAAGGGTGGGCCGCTGGGACGGTGGATCGGTGCCCCTCGGTTACATGCCCGTCAAAACGAACGATGGATGGCGTCTCGTTCACGATCCGGTTTATGGGCCGATCATCCAACAGGTTGTGGATCAGGTTCTCGCGGGTTACTCCATTCGTGCGCTGGCGCGTGACCTCACGCTGCGAGGCATCCCCACGGCTAAGGATCTCCAGCGTATCCGGAACGGCAAATGGCATCCGCCGATGATTCTCCGCGACTGGAACCCAGCGGGCCTTACCGAGATCCTCCGCTCTCGGAACCTCTTGGGTCAGCAGACGTTCAAGGGCGGTAAGGGCCGTGGACCCGAGGAGATCGTTCGAGACGAGAGCGGACTGCCAGTCCTCAAGGGCGAACCGCTGATCTCCCGTGAGACCTGGGAGAGGCTACAGGAGACCTTGAGTGCCCGGACCATGAAGAAGTCCGGTAGCCGATCCAACGGTTCGCTCCTGCTTCGCGTCCTGTTCTGTGGTATCTGCGGTCAGCCGATGTACGAGACGAACAACGGACGCGGAGAGCGCTATTACAAGTGCGCATCCGGGCGTCTGTTCAAGTGCGGCAATCGCGCGGTTCAGGCTGATGCGGTTGAGGAGGGATTCGTTGGCGCGCTTCTTGCGCTCATCGGAGATATACCCCGGCTGATCGAGCTTCGGCTACCGGGAGAGGACCATCGGGAAGAGCTCCAGGAACTTCTCTCCAACTACGAAGCCGTATCGACTCAGTTGGTTACCGCACGATCATCAGCAGGCCGTGGAGCCGCACAGCGCAGTCTCGATGCGTTGGATGCCCGAATCGCAGAACTAGAAACGATGCCGGTACTTCCGCCCCGGTCCGAGTGGATACCCTCTGGGGAGACCTGGGGAAAGTACTGGGATGAGTTGAATACGACCGAGAGAAACGGATTCCTCAGGGCATCTGGAGTATTTGCGAACTACGTCAAGGTCATGCCGGGAGGCCGGGCCTGGGTAGACGCATCGGACCCGGCGGCTGTGCCAGTAGTGATCTACGAGCCCCCAGCAGTTGACCCTCCGGCGCGGAGTCGACAGGGAGAGTCGTTCTTCCACTTCCAATTTGGGATCTTGGATGAACTCGTAGCCAAGGCAGCGGGTGCTCCGGTCGAAGAGTTGCGCCGCGTCGTAGACGGCACTCCGGATCTCCCTACCAAGACCGGAGCCTTGGCCCATGAAGACCTGGCCAACCAGGAGATAAACGAGGAGCCCGCAGGGGTAGCCAAGCAAGTCAAGTAGGTCTCAGCCCCCGGCCTGAAATCATGGCCGGGGGTTTCCTGTACCTTTACCCGATTTGCACCAAACTGGGTGTATCTGATACCTCTTCGGCTGATGTGCTCGCATCTCCCCAGCTCACAGCCCTAGGAACCTCCATGTCCGAAGATCTTGCAGCGCCTGTAGCGGATGTAGCGGTTCCTGGCGAGAGGCAGGACCCAAGCCGAGGCGGCGGCATGCTGGTCGAGCCTCGGCGTCTGCTGTCGGCTGAGTATGACGTGAAGATCATGTTCGAGCGGATGCTGTACGACGAGTTCGGCCCTGGCGGCTTCCTCGCCGGGGATGTCCTGGGCAACACCCCAGAGCAGCGACGCAAGGCGCTTCTGCTGGGGTTCGCCCTGGTGCGGCACATTAACGGGCAAGCGGGCTACTGCAACGTCGGGATGAGCACGATCGCTCAGAAGCTGGGATACGGGACCAACGATCACAAGTTGAGCGCGTCCCTGCGGGCGCTCCTGCACGCGGGAGTGTTCACGCAGGCGGGCAACCACCGACGCGCCCCCAAGGTGCACATGTCGCTGCCCGAGCGGCTACGGGACGCCTACGAGGATCTAGCCGCGAACACGGACCCCAAGGGACGCGTGATCACCGTCATTGACACCGGCAAGCGGGCACCAGCAGCGCCGCAACCCCCGGTCATGCCAGCAGATCCCTCGCCGCTTGAGGAGGACGACGATCCTTGGGCTCCCGCACGGTAAGTGTACTGTCCACGTGATCATGTCGTGTGATTTGTCGGCGTCCACGTTTAGTGTCCTGTCTCACGCGAGCTGGCCCGGGTCTCACTAAAGTTGGCTGGGTTCGGGCCGCGGCCACGCGAGCGCTGCGGCCCGGGACAGACACGTTCCCCTGGAAAGCACGGTCCCCAGACGACCCGAGACCATGAAGTTCTGATCATGCGGAAGCTGATTGCGTGGGCGTCCATGTACTCGCTCGACGGCCTTCTCGCCGACGAGGACACCGAGTACTGGCAGTTCTGCTTCGGCCTGCCCACCGACCAGGCGGAACTGGAGCAGAAACTCGACCTTTACAAGAGCGCGTACGCGCACATCATGGGCCGCTCCGCCTACGAGGGCATTGCCGGAGCCTTGCCGACGGCCAACCACCCGTTCTCCGACGTCATGAACGCCGCGCGCAAGGTCGTCTTCTCCCGGACTCTGAAGACGACCGAGTGGGCCAACACCACCATCGCCGCCGGTGACACGACAGAAGAGATCGACAAGCTCAGGCGAGGCGGCGACGGCCACATCGTGGTCTGGGGCGGCGTCAGCTTCTGGCGGTCGCTCATGCGGCTCGACCTGATCGACCAGTTCAACGTGGACTTGCACCCCTACGTCGCGGGCGAGGGTACCCGGCTGTTCGACGACGTTCCCAAGTCGTACCAGCTCGACCTGGTGTCCACCACCCCGTTCAGCAACGGGATCGTCGGGCTGCAGTACCGCCGGCACCGCTAACCCTGCGGCCCGCCAGTCCACACGGAGGCTGTGATGGCTATCCCTCGACAGCACCGTCTCCCGCATCCACCGACGAATCCGACAGCAGTGATCACAGAATCCGCCAACTAAACCTGGACGGTTCGACCCCGGACCGTCCGCATTCAGTTGGCGGAGCGCTGGTCAGCACGTCCCGTGTCCGCCACCTCTACTCGGACGGGACAGTAAGGCGGTTAACCATGCCGTTAACCGCCGCCGATCGCCCGCTCAGACGGGCACTAAGTTTGAAGTTAGGAGTTAGGAGAACGGAGCTCAAAGAGCGAAGGAGAAAGGGTGAAGGGGGAAGCTCTGAGCCTCAAGCTCAGAGCCAGGAGTCCGGAGAGGGCAACCACCCTAGGTACTCCAGACGGGGCAGCTTACGGGCTGCCCTTTCTCCTATCACCTCTTAGGAACTCCTACCGCACGTCCTCGGGGACGTCCCGGACTTCTTTACATTCCGCACTTCGTGAGCCCCGGTCTCCCAAGGCCGGGGCCACTCGCATCTATAGGCCGGTCCACCGACCCTCTACCAGGAGCCATCCATCAGCACAGAGAACAACAGCACCCACCCCGACCAGGCCAGCGGGCACAGCCGGCCGAATTGCAGGCCCGGAGGTGAACCTCCGGTGCCAGTACCAGCCGTGCGGGCGCAGCTTCACCCATCCCAAGGGGTGGGGCCGCTACCCGTCCTGCTGCTCCAAGGCCCACACCAAGGCGGCGCGGGTCAACTACCTCAAGACCCGAGAGCGCTCGTACAAGCAGTGCTCTCAGTGCCAGGGTCAACGAACTTTCCTGGGCAAGGCCCGGGAGTGCTGTGGCCCACATGCTTCGCTGTGGCCTCCCTGGTGGCCTCGGGCGTCCCCCCAGGACGCGGCTGAGGCCTCATGTGACGAAGGTGGTAACCGAGGGCCCCACCTTGGTCTCCAGGAGGCCCCAGAACCGCCCTGATGGCTCCGAAGAGGACTGGGAGCGATACGGCTTCACGAAACGCTCGCTGCGACTGCTCGACGCCTGGGAAATGACCGACGGCAATTTCACCGTAGCCAAGCGAGGGTATATCTCGGCGGCCATCTCGGGCCGGACAAAGGCGGACCTTTCCCGAGATCGGTGCGCCTTCTTTGAAGCAGCACGACTGGTTCGCCGCGAATCCAGGATGGTGGAAGTCTTGACGCAGGAATGTCCCTGGAGGCCGTGGTGTCTCACCGTAGAGGCGTTTTCAGGGCCTCCCCGGCCCCCCAAGCGCCTGGGGACCGCTAGAGGCACTGAGAGCCTGCCGCGGCCGTTGTCGACCCCCACCCCCACGAGGCCCCTACCGAATCCCGGTAGGGGCTTCTTGCTTTTGTACCTTCTGCCAGAGGCGAGGCTTCCGACTTCTTACTTCTTCGTAAGCGCCCCTCGGAGGGCGCTCGGACGTGGGAACCGTCGATCACCGCGTCGTCCATCTCCAGCCGGCCTGCTCCGCGGAACTCGGCCAGCAGGACCTCGTGCAGCAGCGGCCAAGCAGCGGCCACATGCCCGCTTCGGTCCAGTCTCGCAGCCGACGCCAGGCGGTCACGCCCGAGCAGCTCACCACCTGAGTGGGAACGTCATACCAGCTCACGCCCTTGCGCACCACGTAGACGATGCCCGCCAGCGCAGTCCGGTCGGAGGCCGGGCGGCGGCCCGGGTAGCGGTGTCGGCGCGGTGGCCGAGTTACGGGCACCCACACGATGGAAGCGACTGCCATCTTCGTATACTCGCCAGTCTCCCCGATCCCCACATTTCTACCTACTGGCAGTCATTGACGCGGGTCAGCGTCCAAAGCCGCGATACCGATCCCGCTTCCGAATTCCGAACGGCCCGAACCAGTAATGGAGGTTCCTCAGGTTCTTTGGAGCGAAAATTTTCTTGTCTTCTGGGCCAAAAAGTTCGAGGAAATCGAGATCTTCGAAGAAGATCTCCTCAAGCCAGATCCAGTCGAAGTCGTAGTAGGACTTCGGCAGCTCCTCGAGTTCCTCCTCGAAAGAATTCTCGTCTTCAGCCAGATGCTTGGCGTACTTGATAGACCGATAGAGGGCGATCTCCTCAGAGAGGCAAGTCGGGAAAGGCAGACGTCCCTCCTCCAGGTCTCTCGCAATGTCCTCGAACGATCGCGCCATCTCGCGAGAGAATTTGGGGCCGAGCTTTACGACGACGTCAGGGAGCGGCCAGGAAGAGCCCTCCTCTGTGTCGTCGAATGAGCCCTCCGCGAGTTCCTCGGCCAGGTCGTAGGACTGATCGCTGAGTATCTCGGCAGCCGCATGCAGCATGAAGGCGGTGCGCGGAGTCATGTAAGGGGCGAGGCACTCCTCGCAGTCTCCATTTTCGCACGCGTCACAGGACTGACAGTCGTCACGGCAGCCGTCCTCGCACCCGCAGTTGCCAGTGCAGTTGGAAACAGGGAAGGAGCCGAATGCGGGCCGACCGACCTCGTGGAGGATCGCAGCGACACGAGTGTCCCGTGGGCTCTTGTCGTAGATCTCTCGAAGAGCAGGAAGGATCCTCGTCACCGATGCCCTGACGCTATCCGGTGAAGAGGAAATCAGCTGGTTGACCTTCTCGATCGCGTTGTATCGATCGAGAAGGACTCCGTTGAGCGCGTCCGCCAAGGAGGTAGCAGTTATCTCCTCATTGAACGTGGCTACTGCTTCGAGACGCACGCCTTCACCGTGGTCCACGAGCACGAACACGCGACTCTTGCTGGGGGTGGTCTGAGCATAGAAGGCGAGGTATCGGTCTTGGGTAGCGGCAGGCATGCCGCAGCCCCCCTTCCGGGGATGCGGACGCACGTCAGCCCACCAAGGATGTGACTAACGGTACGACCTGATGAAGTCAATGAAAGATGGGGGTTTCGCTGGTGATCCGGGTGCTTCCGCAGATCCCGTGGCGCTGCCATCTTGTCCTTAAAGTGCGTAATGTGCAAGCGCGATGCCAAGATCGTGATGGAGAGAAGCGTCTGGGTACTGTTCGTGCTGATCGCGAACAAAGGTGGACGAGGTTGAGCAGAGGGTCGTTCTCGTCGCTCACCGCCCTGGGCGGCTCGCTCCAGTCCTGGTGATTCTCCTCGTAGCGCGCCCACAGGCAGGTCACCGCGTCGATCGGCGCGATTTCTCGGTCCTGGGGCACGTCCAGGAGGTCGCGATTCGTGAGCAGGACGAGGTCCCAATCACCCAGTAGGTGAGGCCCCCTCGATGGTGGCAGCTTCGATGGCAATCGTGACGTTGTTGCCCACCATCGGATCGACACGGCAGTGCAGCCCTAACTCGACGATTCGGCCATCGCGGGGGTGCCACTGCCGCTGGGACATCGTGCGACCGACAATATTCGCCAGGCAGTCCGGGATAACGTCAGACGGGGCCGCGGCGACAGCAGCCAGCTTCCGCCTCAGCAGGTCGGCGTCGGACCCCGTGATCTCTATAAGGGGCCGGCGAAGGCGGATCGACCATGCGCCGGACCGCTTGTCCGAGAAAACGTCCAACAGCGGCACAAGCGGCACCAGGTCAACGCCGAAGAGGTAGGGCGCGAGCGCCTCCACGCTGATCTGGCAGCCGCGAGTGAAGTCGCGCCCGCGATCGTGACGGGCTCGTCATACGCGACGACGTCCGATGTGACCCTCGCGATGCCGATCACCCGCGTACGGTTCTGGAGGGGGTTGTGCCAGCAGCCGCGGGTCGTGAGGACGAACATGTCATCCCCGACCTTGAGCCGGTTCACCTCGCTGCGGCTGGTCGGCGGGAATGCCATCCGTGGCCCCCGCAGCACCCAGGGGACGGCCTCGCGTTCGCCGAGGATCAACAGGTACAAACTCAAGCACCGTATCGAATGACTGATCCGGCCAGGCCTTCCACGGTGGCAAGCAGCTCCGTAGGCGGCAACGTCAGATCGAGCGCGTGCTGCGTGATCTCGATCCCGGCTCGGCGCACCACGTGCAGGTAAGGCTCCACGTCCCCTTTGGCGTACACGAGATGGCCGCTCCTGAGGCCGAGCACGGTGCAGTAGGCGAGCATTTGGTAGAGGTCGCCGTTGTGCCCATCGGGGCCGGTAGAGACCTTGTACTTGGCATCCACCACGGCGGCGGGCCGTTCAACGCCGTCCGGGTCGATGGTGTAGCGAACCAGGTCGGGCCGGAGCGGCACGCGCTTTCCGTGGTCGAGGTGGTGGCGCCGGTCCTGCAGGTCGGTCCGCCCTTCGTACGGCCGGAAGGCCTCCGACAGCGCGACGGTGACGAAGTCCTCGAAGACCCGCCACACCTCGATCAGCAGCCCGTCCACCCGCGCCGCCGTACCGTTGTCAAGCTCGTAGGAGCGTCCGCGCAGCACGAGCTCCGCGAGCCGCAGCGCGGTGTGGTAGCGCGCGTTCAGTCGGCTGGCATGCCACACCGGCAGCGGCATGCCTGGCACCAGCGCCGACACTCCTGCCAGCCGTGCCAGCACGTGCCGCAGCATTTTCCGGGTCGGGGCGGCGAGGCCAGGGAGTCGCAGGAGCCGGGCCGTGGCCGCCAGGAGGAGCCGGTTCTCCGCAATGTCCACCGTGAACTCGTCATAGCGCACCTCGACCGGCAGCGGCAGGCCATACCTGCGCCGAATCTGGTCCGCCTCGCGCATCCGCCCCCGGACCACCTGCGACGCCTCCTCGATTTCGAGGTAACCCTGCAGAACGCCCTGCCCCAGCGCCCGGTGGGCAGCACGGGCGAAGGCGTGCGCGAGCGCGGGCAGCAGCTCCTGATGCTCGCCGGCGTCGACCTCCTCCTGCCGCCAGCCCCGCACCGACCGGCTATAGCCGAGGAGGAAAAGCAGCCGGTCGATCGGCGTCTTCGGCGTGATCCGGACCTCGATGCCGCCGATCGTCGCGGCGCCGACGTACCCGTTGTCGCGGATCCTCCAGAGCCCAGCGCGCGGCCCGGGAGCGATCCGTACGGCTCCCGCCGCCACCAGGGCCGCCGCCTGCTCCGCCGTCAGCTCGAACTCGCGCGGCGGGCCGCCCTCGACGAGAGGGATCACGAGAGCCGTCGCCGCAGCGTATCCAGCCCGTAGCGATCAGCCACCTCGATACCGTCGCCGTAGTGGTGCTCTTCGAGCAGCGGCAGGATCTGCGTGCGCCACACCCGTGCGAACCCCTTCGGGTCCTGATAGATCCCCGAGCGCATCAAATACGACGGACCGATCTTGAAGTCGCGGTCCTCGATCCGGGCGTTCAGCTCGTCCAGCAGCCGGGCTGCCTCATCCGGGAACTCATGGCGGACAAGCCACCGGCGCAGCAAATCCCGGGTCGGGGTCTCCTCCGGGTGGAGCTCAACGAAGGCGAAGCGGCGTCGCATGGCCGCGTCAACCAAGGCGATCGACCGGTCGGCCGTGTTCATTGTGCCGAGAATGATCAGGTTCTCCGGCAGCGTGAACGGCGTGCCGGTCTCGTCGGCCGAGGAGTAGAGCAGGTCGATAGCCTTCTTCCGATACTCCAGCAAAAAGTAGAGCTCGCCGAAGATCTTGGCGAGGTTGCCCCGGTTGATCTCATCGATGATAAGGACAAAGGGCTCCTCGGGGCGCTGCCGGGCGGCGTCCACCAGCCGCAGCAGGGGGCCGGGCAGCGGCTTGAACGCCACGCCCTGACCGTCGGCGGTCTGCACGGGCCGGAAGCCCTCGAAGAAGTCCTCGTAGGAGTAGGCCGGATGGAACTGCACGAGCTTGACGTTCTCCGGCTTGCCGCCGGCCAGGAACTGCGCGAGGTGCTGCGCTATATAGGTCTTCCCCGTCCCCGGGGGCCCGTAGAAGATCATCTGAGGCCGATCGCGGAGCAACTCAACGCATTCCTGCAGCCACTCCTGGTCGATGAGCAGATCTTCGGCGAGCTCGGCGCTGACGTCCGGCAGCACCATCTCCCGGGTGATCGGCGTCCCCGAAGGCTGCGGTTCGATCAGTCGTTCAAGCTCTTCGACGAACTCCGTCAGGTCCAGCACGTCGTGCTGGGTGGCGAGCTTGGCCGAGATCTCGTCCGGCAGGTCGTCGGCGAAGTCAAGCGGAGATCCCGCGTTCAGCCATTCCACCGGCCGCTGCAGATTGGCCCGGTTGTCGACACTGGCCCGGAACGCCGGTCCGCCCTTGAGGTGGCCCAGGTAAACCTTCCCGCCATCGTTGCTGAGCACCAGATCGTCCTCACGCATACGCGTCAGGAACGCATGGAACTCGGCGGTCTTCTTCAACCGATCGTTGTACGAACCATGTGCGTAGTCCTCGTCCACGGCCGCTCGGATCGTCTCCTGAGCCGCCTCGGCGGGTAACTCGCGCAGCTTGGACGCGGGAAGCGAGCAGTAACCCTCGGCCAGCCAATCTTCCACCAGGTTGACCCCGTGCACATTGGACCCCCGCACCAGCCAGGCCCGCCGCGGACGCTCCGCGCCGTCGCTGATCTCCAGATCCTCGATCACCAGCTGATGCAGATCGGCACCGGAGATCCGACGGTCCGGTGGCGCCATACCAAGCATGGCGTGCAGGCCATCCTCGGCGAGCAGCCCCAACCACTTCTTCCGCAGCCGCTCATCGGCATGCGCGGCATCAGGAACAGCGCCATCGGCATCCAACACCCGATGCCAGCCCTCGGGTCGCTCACCTTGGAGCCATTGCACCAGGCGCGTGACCTCAAGGCCGGTCTGGGTGGCGAGGTCGTCGGCCGCGATCCAGCTTCCCTCCGGTACGGCTTCCGCCAACCGCTTGGCCGCCTCGAACCCCGCCTTGTTCTGCTCCCAGTAGTGGTATCCAGCGGCGGACCCCGCGGTGAAAGATGGAACATCGGGATGGTCGGTGAGAGCCATACGGCCGAACGAGGTCAGGTGCCAGCGACCCTGCGCCTTGGTGACCCAGCCGGATTTGACCAGGCCACCGCTCTTCCATCGGAGAGCAAGCTCCGGCGTGTTGCTCTTCGTTCCGCCCAGATCCCACTGCTCGTCCGCCCCCGGCAGCCGCTCCATGATCAGGGGCCACAGCTCAGAAGTAGGCAGACCATCGGGATGCTCGACCAGAAGCTTGGCTGCCACGAACAAGAATTGCCGGGTGAGCTCCATCCGCGATGCCATGACTAGATGATCGTCTAATCTGCCCGATCATTACACCCTCGATCGGATGTCCGGTGGCATCCCGGCATCGACCTCCAGCGTCTGGCTCTTTTCGATCACCCGAGATCATCATCAGAGGTGCCCCACCACGGAGGACATCAGCGGTCACGGGAACCCGCTGATTGGCTACGGCTCCCGCGTGGTCAGGCCGCGAGCTCGCGGTTCAGGTGGTCGCGGAACTCGCGGACCATCACGGTCTTGCCGTACGGCTCAAGCTGGCCGGCGAAGTCACGAGGCGCTATACCGAGCGAGCCGAACTCAGCGCCTTCGTGATCGGGATCGCGGCCCGCGCGGAGTCCAGGGCTTGCTCCAGCTCGCCCATCCCCAGGTACGCCTCAGCGGCATGCACACGATTGAACTGTGCAGAACGAGGACTGCATTCGCTGAGTTCGGTCACAGCCACTTCCGCACAGTCCGCTGCCCTCTGATTCCTCATGCAAGGCGACCTACGCCGGGTCACGGTCAGCGGCTCCTTGAGCATGCGTACGCTCAGCCTCGCCGAGCAGTCGTTCGACATGCCTCGCGCTGTGCCGATCCCCGGCCTGGTCGGGTCTTGCCTGTAGGGCCGTCGCCAACACGGCGGCCATCCGAACCCGACAACGGGCACGGATGTCCTGTTCGCCGCGTTCCCAGCGAGCCCAGGTCGTCGACCACTCTCCGACCGCCTCCGCTGCCGCGTACTGGCTCAGACCCCCGGCGCTTGCGCGCCCTGACCAGCTCCGGACGGCCCGCCTGACGCCGTGGTGCACTAACGACCATTCCCCCCTGGTAATTTGATGGCCACTCATTGTGATATCGGTGCCGACTTTGCCGCTACTCACCTGGAGCAACCGACCAGAGATCGACCACCCAAGGCCGCCAGCTCCCTCGCCTACGCCGAACTGTCAACGACGGCTGAATGCTGACCCCCTGGCGTCGTCTGAATTCTGACCCCCCTCCGTTGCGCTTGATCGTTACTGGTCGTTGCTGTGGTCGGCCGCGGGCACGCGGCCCAGGTCGCGGTTTTTGA
>NZ_JALLPO010000063.1:6312-41203 GCF_023276435.1 Sphaerisporangium perillae | reverse complement strand
TGGCGGATCTGTCCGGTGGCGAGTTGGCGGGGTGGGGGTGGATCTGTCCGGTGGCGAGTTGGCGGGGTGGGGTTGGCTGGGCGGGTGGTGGACCTACTGGCGGCGGATGCGGGTTCGACTGATGGTGGGCGGGGGATCGGAGCGGTCATGGGCGGGAGGGGGGCTGCTGGGGGCGATGGGTGGCGGGTTTGGCTGGTGGTGGGTTTGGCGGCGTGAGGTGTCGCGGCGGGGCCAGCACGGGCGTTGCCGGCAAGGCGTGATCGACTTGCCTGATCGTGAAGTCGTTTCCGAGTAACGGAAGACCTCCAGATGCTGGTAGCCTTACCACTCGTTGAGCCCCCTTAGCTCAGGGGATAGAGCACCGGCCTCCGGAGCCGGGTGCGTAGGTTCGAATCCTACAGGGGGCACTACCAGAGGCCAGGCCAGAGACGATCTGGCCTGGCCTTTTGTCTGTCGTAAAGCTAAATGGTCTTGCCGCCTTGCGACGCTTGGTGCCCCTGGATGACGGTCCGCGCGATCCATACGCGATCCATGATCCGCAACAGTCCAGAGGGGGGACCGTCGCAGCAATGCGGCGGTCCTACCCGGCGAGTGGGGGCCTGGAACGACCCCACTCCACATGGATGGACCGGGGCCGTTCGTCGTCACCGGGCTTGGCCCCTCTGGAGGCTGCGGGTCACAGGCTGCGGGCGGTGATGTCGCCGTTGGAGGTGGTGGCGTGGATGTCGAGTTCGGCGGTGCCGTCGTTCTTGAGGGCGTTGGTGATGCGGCCGTGAGTGGTGCCGGCGTCCAGGGCGGCCGAGACTCCGGCGGCGGCGGCGATCGAGATGTCGCCGGACTGGGTGCGGAGCACGACCTTGCCGCCGGTGGCCTCGGCGATCCGGATGTCGCCCCGTGCGGTGCTGATCTCCGCGGGGCCACCCAGGCGGCCGACCTCGACGTCGCCGTCGGTCGCGGTGAGGCGGAGGCTTGCGGTCTCGTCGAGCTTGATCTGGCGGTACGCGCCTTCGAAGGCGACGTCGCCGAGGCGGCCGACGGTCCGGAGTTCGGCGCTGGCCGTCTTAGCCTCGACCTGGGAACCGGCGGGCAGCTTGACCGTCACCTCGATGGATCCAGACGGGCCGAGGTACTGGTTCTTCACCAAGGTCTCGATCCGCAGGACGCCGTCGGCGTATTCGACCGTGGTCTGCTCGGCCGCCTTCACGTCGTGGCTCTTTGAGGCGTTCGTGGGCCGGACCTCGACCGCGGTGTCGGCCCGGTCGGCGGCGATGAACTGGACGCGTCCCGCGGGGATGTGAAGGACGGCGGAGATCGGGGCGGGGGTGTCGAACTTCTGCATCATGTGCTCCTTGTGCTGTGTTCTTTCGATATCCACCATCGCCAACCGCTCTGATACCGGGCTGTCGCCGTCCTGACGCCGCCGCTGACATAGCGGGAAGTAGCCAGCCGGGCCCGGCCGGGGGAGCCCGGTCGGGCCTCTTGCGTTCAGGGCGAGGCCGGCGCCTGGCCCTCGCCAGTGGTGTCAAGGCGGCCGCACGTCGGCGTGCACCGGCCCGGTCGCGGCCGTCGGACACCCCTTGGGCTGCCGCTCGCGGTATCACGTACGCGCGGGTAGGCGCGCGGGAGCGGCGGACCCCCGCGGCGAGGATGAGACAGAGCCGATCACGCCGCACAACGCAGCGCCCTCGACCTGCTAAGCGTCTGCGGCGACGGGATGATTGGAGCGAAAGAGCCCAGCAGGGTCGTACGTGGTCTTCACCGTACGCAGCCGTTCGAGGGTTTCCGGGTCGAAGAAGCGGCCAGGGTCGTCAGACGTGTCCCGGAAGTTCAAGTAGTCCCGGACCGCGCGCCAAGGCGCAACGGCGTCCAGCACCTGACCCACCGCCCGATCCACCCCCGGCTTCATCGCAGGGTCCGGGACCATACCCACCGCGTACAGCGCGAAGTCACCCTCCAGACACCCCAGTGCCCCCGCCCCGCTCGTACGGCGCCCCACGGCCCCACCCAGCTGGCGCAGCTCCACCGACAAAAGCGGCGGCCGGTGAAGCGGGTGACGTCCACGTCGTCGGCATTCACCTCGAGCCGGTACCCGGCGGGACCGAGGGCCAGCATGCTCGGCGTGCGTGGTTTACGGTCCGGCTCGAGCGCGCGACGCAGATTCGATATGTATGCCTGCAGAGAGGCGAGTGCCTCCGGCGGCGGGTCGTCCCCCAGAGTCGATCGATCAGCACGTTCGGAGAGATGGGGCGCCGGTCGGCCAGCACCAGCACGCACATGAGGATCCGCTGCTTGGGCGGGCCCAGGGGCCGGATCCGTCCGCCCTGCACGACCTCTAACGGTCCCAGCATGCGGATCTCCACGCGGACAGCATAAGTCAGAAACCCGACATTAGGCCCCGGAGTCCCGCAGGCAGGAGCCGACCGCGATGGTCCGATTCGGGGAGGCCGCCCACACGTCTCGGCCGGCTTCGCCCCGCCGGCAGTCTAGCCCTGGAGGGCGAGGGAGAGGCGGCGGGGGAGGCCGGTGTTGCGGGGGTGGCCGAGCCGGTGGACCGCCATCTCCAGGGCGTCGCGCGCGCCGACCAGGACGACCCACGAGCGGGCGCGGGTGACCAGGGTGTAGAGCAGCCTGCGGCGCAGCATGACCCCGCCGAACTCGGCGACGAGCGGCGCGACCACGAACGGGTACTCGCTGCCTTGGGAGCGGTGCACGCTGATCGCGTAGGCGTGGGTCAGGTCGTCGAGCTGGTCGAAGGTGTAGGTCACCGCATCGCCGTCGTCGATGAGGATCTCCACGAGCCGGTTCTCCTGGTC
The DNA here is from genome assembly GCF_023276435.1 of Sphaerisporangium perillae. Taxonomy (GTDB): domain Bacteria; phylum Actinomycetota; class Actinomycetes; order Streptosporangiales; family Streptosporangiaceae; genus Sphaerisporangium; species Sphaerisporangium perillae. The sequence goes on along the minus strand of NZ_JALLPO010000063.1, from coordinate 38,390 downwards.
GATCGCCGTGATCGTGCCGGTCTCGCCGTTGAACACGCCCTTGTCGTAGTTGTTGCGGATCGGCATGACCCGATCGCCGACGCGGAAGACGGCGTCGCCCGACCAGTGTTCGGCCTTGCCGTCGCCGGCCGGGTTGCGGCGCTCCTGGATGACGCGGCCGAGCGCCGCCGTGCCCGCCGCGCCCTTACGCATCGGGCACAGAACCTGCACCTGGTCCGCCGCCACGTTCTGCTTGCGCGGGATCGCCTCGGTCGCCAGGTGGACGACCCGCTTGGCGACCTGCTCGGGATCGTCGAGCTCCTCGAACCAGAAGCCTCCGCCGCCCGGCGTGGGCGGCACCTGCCCTGCCTTGATCTGGTGGGCGGCGCGGATGATGGCGCTGTCCCCGGCCTGCCGGAACACCTGGGTGAGCCGGACCCGCGCGATCTCCTCGACGCGCAGCAGGTCGGACAGCACGCTGCCGGGGCCGATGCTCGGCAGCTGGTCGGCGTCGCCGACGAGCAGCAGGTGGCTGCCGGACGGGATGGCCGAGGTGAGCCGGGTGGCCAGGTGCAGGTCGAGCATGGACGCCTCGTCGACCACGATCAGGTCGGCCTGTGCGGGCGTCTGCTCGAACAGCGTGCCGGCGTCGGGGTCGGGCTGATGGGCCAGCATCCGGTGGATGGTCGTCGCGGGCAGCCCGGTGAGCTCCGAGAGGCGCTTGGCCGCCTTCCCTGTGGGCGCGGTCAGGGTCACCGTGCCGCCCATCGCCTTCACGGTCGCGGCGATCACCTTGACGGTGTGGCTCTTACCGCAGCCCGGCCCGCCGGTGAGGACGGAGACGGTGCAGGTCAGCGCGGTGGTCACGGCGGCACGCTGGTCCTCGTTCAGCCCGGGGTCCTCCTGGAAGGCCCGCATGGGGAGCGTGGAGGGGGCCCGCCAGAGCCGCGCCAGGTTGGCGGTCAGCCGGAGCTCGCGGCTGTGCTGCTCCTTGGTGTACACCACGGTCTGCGCGGGGTCCGCGGGCGAGACTTCGGCGACCACCCGGCGCTCGGCCGCGAGGGCATCGACCATCTGCCGGACGATCTCGTCGTCCTGGCCGGTCAGGTCCGCGGTCTGCGCGACCAGGGCGGTCAGCGGCAGGTAGCAGTGACCGGCGCCGCCGGCCGCGGTCTCCAGCCGGTCCAGGATCGCCGCCTTGATCCGCTGCGGGCTGCGTTCGGGCACGCCCGACTGCAGCGCGATCTTGTCGGCGGTGGTGAACGCGATGCCTCTCACCTGGCCGATGAGCCGGTACGGGTCGGAGGTGAGGACGTCGGCCGAGTCGGCGCCGAACACCTGGTAGACCTTCGCCGCGAGCAGCGGGCTGATGCCGAAGCCCTGCAGGACCACCATGAGCGCGGCGATCGCCTTCTGCTCCTTCCATGCCTCGACGATCTGCGCCTGCCTTACGGGGCCGATGTTGAGGACCTCCGTGAGCCTCCCCGGCTCGGTGTCGATCACGGTCAGGCTCGCCTCGCCGAAGTGGTCGACGATCGCGTGGGCGAGCCTCGGGCCGATGCCGCGGATGAGGCCGGAGCCCAGGTACATCTGGATGGCCCGGATCGTGGACGGGACGACCCGCTCGCACGCCGTGACCACCAGGCGCCTGCCATGGCGCGGATGCTCGTCCCACTCGCCGGTGAGCCGGAGCGTCTCGCCGGGTTGCACCCCGGCCAGGGCCCGCCCGGAGGCGACGAAGCCGGGCGTGCCGTCGGCGCTCATGCGGGCGACGGTGTACTCGTCCTCGCGGACGTACACCAGCTGCTCGACGGAGGCCTCCACGACTCAGATACAACCACTTCGCGGCCGCACCCGCGTCAAGCCGGGCGCGGCGGCGGAGTCACGGGCCGGGGCGGGCCGGCTCGCGCCGGGGATCGGGACTCAGACGTATGCGAGGGCTTCTGAGATGGCGCGCGGCAGCCAGTCCGCGGTGTGCGAGAACGGGAAACCCAGCCGGACGGCGCGGTCGTTGTCCATGCCGTAGGCGTGGCCGAAGGAGAACGGCGAGGGGTCTCCGTCCGTCGTGTAGCCCGCCGAGCCGAGGCCGGCGGCCGAGAGCGCGTCGCACAGGTCCATGACGTCGAGCGGCCCGTGGGAGCAGGCGTTGACCGGCCCGGTGAAGCCGGACCTCGCCGCCCAGACCAGGAAGCCGGCGATCTCTCGATCGTTGATGAACGAGGACGGGTGGGGCTGAGGGTGCACCACGATGGGAACGTCTTCTCGGATCCGGCTCACGTAGTGGTGGAGCCGCCCGGTGAAGTCCCGGCCGCCCAGCACATGCCCGGCGCGGACGCTCGCGAACTCGAACGCGGGCTCCCGGGTGAAGACCGCTTCGGCCTGGCGCTTGCCGTCGCCGTAGTGCTCCTCGACGAAGGCCGGGTCCTGCCAGGGCAGCTCCATCCGCACGGGCAGGGTGGCGAGGTCGATCGCCTCCTCGCGCAGCGGCTTGCCGCCGGAGAGGTCAGGAGAGCCGGGGTAGTGGAGGGAGGAGTACACCTCGATCGTGGAGGTCATGACGTACCGCCGCGTCCGGCCCGCGAAGACCCGGCGTGCCATGGCGGCCTGGACCGGGGTGTAGCAGACCTGGTCGATCACCGTGTCGAAGGCGCGGTCCGCCAGGGCGGCGCGCAGCGCGCGCTCGTCGTCGCGGTCGGCGGTGAGGTGCTCCACCCCTTCCGGCGCCGGCGAGGAGCCGCGGTTGATCACGGTGACGGCCGCGCCCTCGTCGCGCAGACGCTCGATCACTTGCCTACCGAAGTACCGGCTGCCGCCGATGACGCACACCCTGTTCATGGCCAGAGTCTGACCTGGCTAAGGTCATCAGCGGTAGTGGTGATCGGCTTATCTGGTCGTCAGGAGAACTAATGATCGATGTCCAGCGTCTTCGGGTACTGAGCGAGGTCGCGCGATGCGGCAGCTTCAACCGTGCCGCCGCCGCGCTCGGCTTCACCCCCTCGGCGGTCTCGCAGCAGATCGCCGCGCTGGAGCGCCGCCTCGGTGTCCTGGTGGTGGAGCGCAGCACCCGGGGAGTGACCCTCACCGAACCGGGCCGCATGCTGGTGGAGACGGCGGTGGCCATCGCGGCGGAGCTCACCGACGTGCAGGAACGCATCGACCGGCATGTACAGGACGACGTCCGCTTCACCGTCGCGACGTTCGCGAGCGGAGGCCGGCGGCTGCTGCCCTCCCCCCTGGCCCGGTTCACCGCCGCCCATCCTCAGGTGGAGCTGACGATCCTGGAACGCGAACCGGAGGAGAGCCTGCCGCTCCTGCGGGAAGGGCGGGCCGACATCGCCCTGGCGTACCACTTCGACGGCCCGCCGCCCGCCCGTCCCGGCGACCGGTCCGCCCTGGACTGGACCCCGCTCGGGGTCGATCCGCTCCGTGTCGTCCTGCCCCGCGCCCATCCCCGCGCCGGCCGCACGAGCCTGCACCTGGCCGAGCTCGCCGGCGAGCGCTGGGTGCTCGGCTGCCTGAAGACCGCCGACCTGCTGCGGGACTACGCCACCCTGGCCGGGTTCGAGCTGCGCATCTGCTGCAGCGCGACCGACTACATGTTCGCCCAGTCGCTCGTCGGCGCGGGCATCGGCATCGCGCTGATCCCGGAGATCGCCGTCGCGGACGCCCCCGACCTGGTCGCCGTGCCCCTGGAGCCGCCGAGCCCGTCCCGCCACATCGGCGTCGCGACGGCCCGCCGCCATCGGGGCGCCGCCCAGCCGTACGTTGAGGCTCTCCTGCGGCTCCTGGCGGGCACCGATCTCCCCGCCGGCCACCTGGGCGGTGCCGAGGTGATCCCATCGCAGTGACGGGTGGCGGTGTCTAGGATCTTGGTTGTGACCGTGCCCATCCTGCGCCCCACCGCCCGGGTCCTGGCCGCCGACCGGCAGGACCGGCTGCTGCTGTTCCAGAGTGCCGACACCACCTGGTTCACCCCGGGCGGTGGCATGGACGACGGCGAGACGGTCGAGGCCGCGGCGGCACGCGAGCTGCTGGAGGAGACGGGCCACCGCGTGGGCCCCGACCGGCTGGGCCCGGTGGTCGCCACCACGGCCGGGCACTGGCTGGGCGGCTGGGACGGCATGCTGTACTTCTCGGTGGAGTCGTACTTCTTCCTGCGGGTGGACACGTTCGTGCCCGACACGTCGGGGTTCACCGACTACGAGCGTGAGGACATCCGCGCGCACCGCTGGTGGACGCTGCCCGACCTTCGCACCACGCGGGAACGCATCGTGCCGTGGGGGCTGGCCGGCCTGCTGGAGCGCCTGTACGCCGGGGAGGTGCCGGCCGCGCCGGTGCGGCTGCCCTGGCACCACCCCGAGTTCGAGCACCTGGCCGCTCCCGGCGCCGGCTAGCCTCCTGCCCGGTGGGTCATTCGCCGAATGCCGGAGCGGAGTCGGCGCCGAACACCTGGCGGACCTCAGACTCGCCCTCCCAGCCCGCCCAGTGCTCCTTGTGCAGCTCCATGAAGCGGGTAGCGACCGCGACCGCCTCCTCCTTGGAGGACACCTCCAGCACCGCGTAGCTGGCGATCATCTCCTTGGACTCGGTGAAGGGCCCGTCGGTCACGGTCAGCTTCCCGGAGGAGAGCCGGATCCGGGTGCCCATGACGGTCGGGGCGAGGCCGCCGGTGTCGAGGAGCACACCGGCCTTGGCCGTCTCCTCGCCGAACCGGGCGATGGCCTCCATGAGCTCCTGGGGCGGCATGCCCGAGTTCTCCGCGGTCTTGAGCAGGAGCATGTAGCGCATTGTGGTTCTCCTTGTGCGTGCGAGGGTTCGGGAAGGCCGCACCCGCTGCTGTCGGTTCTACCGGCGCGTCGACCGGAGACGGCGGGATCGACAAAGCCGGTGAACTTTTCCGCGGATTTTTTCGGCGGGCTCATTGTGCACACACTGAAGCACTGATGTTGACGGACGGCGGGCTACCTCACGCCGTCGTCTCGGCACGCCTGCGGACCTGCTCGGCGAACTCCAGCCACTCCTCGGCGACCGCGCAGGCCAGGTCGGCGATCAGGTACGCGCAGTGCGGTGGCATCGGGCCGCTGAGGTCCTCCCAGCCGCGAACGCCCGCCGTGTGCTCGTTGAGCCAGCGCAGCAGTGTGCGGCCGGAGTCGGTGAACCGTACGGAGGGGTCCCGCTGGAGCTGGTGCAGGATCGTGGCCGGATCCTTCGACCGGTCCGCCCGCCCGGCCTCGGCGACCCGCCGCAGCCGGCGCTCGGCCGGCGCGGGCTCGCGACGCTCGTCCCGGGCGCGCTGCTGAGGCGGGATCGGGTCGTCGCCGCGCAGCATGCGGTTGCGCACGTCCCGGGCGGTGCCGAGCGAGATCCCGGCCTGCTCGGCCACCTTGCGCAGCGACGCGTCCGGGCGGAGGGTGAACAGCTCGCAGGCCCGGCGCCGGCCCTCGGCACTGGTGAGCGGCCGGACGCGGCCGTCCCGTCCTATGCGGCTGTGCAACTGGGGCACGCCCGGCGCCGCCGCCCGGCGGATGCCGTCGACGGTCTTCGCCGACAGGCCGGTGACCGCCGCGATCGCCCGGTCCGACCACTGCGGGTGGGAGACGACGATGCGGGCGGCGGCCGCCTCGCGGTCGGCCAGCGAGAGCGGGAGCCCGTGCGCCGTGTTGGCCTCGACGGCCATGACGAACGCCGCCTCCTCGTCCCCGTCGAAGAGCCGGACCTTGATCTTCTCTTCGCCGCGCAGCAGGGTTGCGCGGAGCCGGTGCATCCCGTCGATGACACGGAGGGTGTCCCGGTGCACGAGAATCGGCGGCAGGTCGGCGTCGGACTCCGCGAGCAGGCGGGTGTGCTCGGTGTCCTCGCCGGAAAGGCGCGGCGAATCGCCCAGCGACAATGAGCTGACGGCCATTATCTCGTAGTCGTCGGAGTCATTCTCCACCGGCGACAGAAGAGCGCTCCGCGGCGAAGCCGTGCAATGGGTGAGCGAGTTCGTGTCAGGTGCTGTCGTGATGTCCTGCGTCGGCATCAAGACACCTCCCCCGTTTTCCGTCGGCTCCCACGTGTTCATGCGCACGCCCGTCGTCGGCGGGCCGTTCGGATACCTGAAATCAGCCAACAGTATGTGAGGCCTATCGTTGTGCGGCCGGTGAGGCGCCGCATCTTCATGGTTGCTCTATCGCCTCCGGGCGAGACCGTCCGGGTGCCGCCGCGGCGGTGTGCCCGGTGGATTTCCGGGGTCGCCTTTCCCGTTAATAGGGGGTTATCGGGGTGGCGGCGGTCGTGGTGACCCCTGTCTTCGCGTCCGTTCACGCCCGCACGCTTGCTCCCCGATTCCCCGGTCCGCACACTTCACTTCATAAGCTTGTTCCGATGTTTCTCCGCCGGAATCGCCGGGCCGCGTGCCGGTGATTTCGGCGACGAACTCACGGAGGCGCGCGACCACGTGACGGTGCCCACGGTCCATGGCATGCCGAAGTCGAAACCGGCCCGGCCCGAGTGAGGAATGTGATGTCTCAGCAAACGCTCGAGAAGAACAACGGTCTGGCCCTCCCGTACGCCGGTTGGTTCGTCATCGACGTCGACCTGATCCTGATCACCCCGCTGCTGGTTCCGGTGGCCGCCCATTTCCAGGCCGGCCTCGGCACCGTCACGCTCGCGCTCACCGCGTACCTTCTGCTGTTCGGCATCATGCAGCCCATCTACGGGCTCATCTCCGACGCGGCCGGGCGGGTGCGGGTGATGCGGGTCGGTCTCGTGGGCCTGTGCCTGGGCAACCTGCTGGCGGCGCTGGCCCCCAGCGTGGGCGTGCTGATCCTCGGCCGCGCGTTCGCCGGGGCGTTCGCCGCCGCGCTGGTTCCGGTGACGGTGGCCTACGTGGGCGACCGGGTGGCGCCCGAGCGCCGTCAGCGGGCGATGGCGGGCCTGATGTCCATCTCCGCGATCGGCGTCGGCGCCGGCACGGTCAGCGCCGGCGTGCTCGCCGACCTGGTGAACTGGCGGGCCGCCATCTTGCTCGTCTCGCTGATGGCGGCGGTCCTCGCGGTGCTGTACAAGAAGCTCCCGGAGACGCTCACCCCGCAGGCGAGCCGCCCGGTCGCGCTGAACCGGCTCGGCCAGGTGTTCCGCAGCGGATGGTTCCGCTTCCTCACGCTCTTCGCCTTCTTCGAGGGGGCGGCGATGGTGGGGTTCTACAACTTCTTCAGCTCGGCGCTGCAGGTGCACGGGAACAGCGTGGCGATCGCCGGGATCGTCACCGGCGCGTACGGGGTGGGGGCCGTTGGGGGCGGGCTGATCGTGCGGACGCTCGACACCCGCGCGTCCGCCGCGGCCTTGTTCGGCGGCGGCTGCGCCCTGCTGTTCCTCGGCTACCTGATCCCGGCGCTCAGCCAGACGGTCGCCGGGATCCTGGCGGCCAGCCTCCTGTCCGGGATGGCGCTCGCCGTGGCGCAGTCGACGGTCCAGGCCTGGACGATCGAGGCGTCGCCACCGGAGGTGCGGGGGACCGCGGCGTCCGTGGTGGCCTCCGCGGTCTTCACCGGCGCGGCCCTGAGCACGGCCGCCGTCGGCGGGCTCGCGGCAGCCGGCGACTTCGCCCTGCTCTTCGGGATAGCGGCGCTGGTGACCCTTCCTGTCACGGTCGTCGGCGCGCTCGCCCGGGCCCGGTTCGCGCGTAACGCCTCGTCCGCCTGACGCGCCGGCGTCCGCGCATGGCCACCCCACCAACTCCGACCAGACCTGCGATCGAATGGAGATTCCCGATATGACACGGACGGTTGTTGTCACAGGCGGCGGCACCGGGATCGGCTATGCCGTGGCCTCGATGTTCGCCGCCGAGGGTGCTCGCGTCTACATCACCGGACGGCGCGAGTCCGTCCTGAGCGAGGCGCGCTCGCGGCTGGGCGACGGTGTGAGCACCATCGTCTGCGACGCCACCGACCCCGACCAGATCGAGGCGTTGCGCGACGGGCTGCCGGCGACGGTGGACGTGCTGGTCAACAACGCCGGGGGCAACCGGGAGTTCGACGCCCCGCCCGGCGGGGGCGGGGGACCTCTCGGCGCCGTGGGGCTGGGCGGGCAGGCGGGGCCGAAGCCGGATGACCTGCGCGCCATGGCCGCCGGCTGGCGGTCGAACCTGGAGGGCAACCTGCTCAGCGCCGTGCTGACGACGGCCGCCCTCGACAAGCAGCTCGCGCCGGGCGGCGCGGTCGTCCACATCGGCTCCTTCGCGGCCGACCGGGGCGCGGGCTCCTACGGGGCCGCCAAGGCCGCGATGAACTCCTGGAACATCTTCCTGGCACGGCAGCTCGGACCCCGCGACATCACCTCCAACGTGGTCGCACCCGGCTACATCGCCGACACCGAGTTCTTCCGCGACCGGACGAACCAGCAGTTCCACGACGCCCGGGTCGCCGAGACGATGAACGGGCGCGCGGGCTATCCCGAGGACATCGCGGGGGCCGTCGTCTTTCTGGCCTCCCCGGCCGCCCGGCACATCACGGCCCAGGTCATCAACGTCAACGGCGGCGCGCTCACGACTCGATGACCCGGCGCGACCACCAAGACGGCCGGGCCCTGCCGCTCACGGACCACGCCAAGCGACAAGCCACCCTAAGGAGAAACAGATGGCTCTATTTGCTGTCATCGCCAAGAAAGCACCCATCGGGATCAGCGCGGACGAGTTCAACGTGCGGCTGGCCGAGGGGTTCAAGTACACGAAGGACCTGGTGGACAAGGGGATCCTCAGGAACAGGTGGATCCTGGTGGGCGCCTCTGCGGGCCTGAACATCTACGACGTCGGCTCGCACGAGGAGCTGATGTCCGTGCTCTACGCCAGCCCGGTCGCCTCGCACCTGGAGTTCGACGTCTACCCGCTCATCGACCCGGGCAGCTTCGACCCTACGGAGAAGGGCGGCGGCAAGGCCTAGGACGTGCCGAAGGGGGCCGCCACGGCGGCCCCCTTCGCATGTGCGTCGTTCGAGCGGCTCCAGGATGCGCGTTCAGGGAAGCGGCGCGGGCTGGGCGCCGGTGAAGAAGCCGCGCTCGATGCTCGCGAGCGAGCGGAAGTCGTCGAGATCGAGCGTGGCCACGTCGAGCGTCCTCCCGCTGAGCTCCTCGACCAGGATGATGAACTCGACGAAGCTGAGCGAGTCGATCAGGCGGCTGTCGATGAGCTCGTGATCGGGATCGAGGCCAGGCAACTCGGGGTTACGGGCCAGGATCCACTGCCTGATGCTCTCAAGACCGGGATGCATGAGAAGCCCCCTCGAGTTCCGCGCCCGCCCTCGTGACGGCCTCCACGGCGGTGTCCCAGTCGCCGTACCGGCCGAGGAGCACCGACAGCCAGCGCTCGAGACCGAACGCCACGCAGCCGGTGAACACCGGCTCCCCGCCGCCGGCGAGCCTGATGTCACATCGCTCGCCGAAGAAGTTGCGGTGCACGTTGAGCGAGGCGATCGCCAGCTCGTCGACGAGATACTCGTGCTTGACCGGCGAGAGCTTCTGCAGCAGCGCCCGCTGGCCGCCCCGGTCGTAGAAGGGGTCGGTGGCGGCCTCTTTGCGGATGGGCAGATCCAAGGCCGCGGTGAAGGAGGCGATCCGGTCGCTGAAGCGGCTCAGATGGTCCTGTACGAACTCCCGGGAGCCGAGGGCCACGATCTCCCGCATGTGGAAGCCGAGGAGGCGGCTGAGGCTGTCGTAGTACTCCTCCCGCCTGAAGCAGCGGCCGAGCACCGTCACGGTCGTGCCGTCGGCCACCTCCTGGCCCTCGTGGTACAGGTAGACGGCGAAGCACGCCGCGGACGGCAGGGCCAGCCGCGCCGGCTCCAGCACCTCGGTCGGGAAGGACGACGGCCGCGTGCCGGTCACGCCGTCGCGCTTGTCAAGATCGAGAGGGCTGGCCAGGAGCGCCTGGTGGGGGAAGTTGTCGAAGAAGTCCAGCTTCGCCAGCGACTCCACCGGCAGCAAAGGAGGCATGATCATCGATGCCGCCCCCACGCCCGTGCCCCACCCCTCGAAGAGCGCGTCGAGGGTCTTCAAAAGCCCGGTCTCCCCGGAGGACAGCGCCTGCAGCCCGTGCCGCTGCGCCGTGACCGCGCTCATGCGCGCCGCCGATCGGCGCCGACGATGACGGCCATGGGGAGCGGGAGATCAGGGCGGGCGAGGGATGTGGCTGATCCGCCGTTCCCGGCGGCGTCGAAAGGCGACACGACAACTCCTTATGACCAATGGATCAGTTGTGGACGGTGCGTTGGACGATCTGCTCGACCTCGCGCGCGCACCCCCAGGACATGCCGACGCCGACGCCGCTGTGCCCGTAGTTGTGGATGACGCGGGCGCCGCCGAGGGACTCCTCCTCGAGGCGGATCTGCGGACGGGCGGCGCGCAGGCCGACCTCCACGCTGAGGATGCGCGCGTCGGCGATGCGCGGCTCGACGGCGGCGCAACGGCTGATGATCTCTTCGGTCTGGACCGGGTCGGGCTCGCGGCTCCAGTTGTCCCGGTCGGCCGTTCCGCCGCAGATCAGCCGGTCGCCGTGCGCGATGAAGCTGGTGGGCTTGGGGCCCCGGCTGAACTCGAAGAAGTAGCTCTCGAGCCCGGGGTTCTCGACCACCACGTGCTGGCCGCGCATCGGGCGGATCTCCGGGTCGGCGGTGAGACGCTGGGCGTAGGCCCCGGTGCAGTTGACGACGATCGGGGCCTCGGCGGCGGCCTCGTCCAGAGACGCCACGTGCCCGATCTCGATCTGCCCGCCGGCCGCGGTGAGCCGGCCCATGAGGTGGTCGAAGTAGACCGGCATGTCGATGATCGGCAGGGACATCCAGAAGGCCACCGGGAATCCGGCGCGCTCCTCGGCGGTGCAGTCCCGGTAACCGGGCAGCAGGTGGGTCCAGGAGGTGTCGGCGATGTCCTGCCTGCTCGCCCACCGGCCCGGCGTGACCCGCACGCCTGTGCCCGGCCGCGTGGCCAGCGTGGCGAACTCCTCCAGGCCGATCTGGTGCCACTTCTTGGTGGTCTCGTACGGATGCCAGTTCGCGGCTTCCGCCGGGTCGGCGAGGGCGGGGCCTCCGAGCACGGCCGCGGCCACGGCGGAGGTGGTCTCACGCGGATACTCGTCGGCCCGTATCCGTACCGCGAGACCCTGCTCCGCCAGGTACACGGCCGTGGTCAGCCCGATGACACCGGCGCCGACGACCAGTACATCTGTGCGCTCTGTCACGCGAATCTCCTCCATTCGGGGAAACCTCGAACCCCGTGTTGCGGCGGCTAGATGATGTGGCGGGTGCGGGCCGCGGCGGGTCACTCAAGCCGCACGGCGGCGGCAGGTCACTCACGCCGCACGGCTAGGCACGACCAGGTGAACCCGTTGCCCACGTTCAGCAGAAGGGCGACCTCGCCGGGTGCCAGCAGGTTGCCGGCGTGCAGGTCGGCGAGGTTGGCTATCGAGTCGCCGGCGCCGAGGTGCCCGGTGTCGCGGCCCAGGTCGATCACCTCGGCGTGCCGCAGGCCGACCTCCTGCAGTGGCACCTTGTACAGCTCGGCCTGCGCCCCCGAGCCGATGCGCGGCAGCGTCAGGTAGCGCACCCGCGGGTCGTCGGGCGTCAGACCGGCCTCGGCGAGCGCCTGCCGCACCGCCTGGTGGACCGCCTTGCGCACGGTGGCGACGAAACGGAGCATGTCGCCGGACGCCCGGAAGGCCATCTTCGCCCGGCGGACGTTGACCGTGCCGGAGTGGCGGCGGGGCGCCTCGCTGAACGCGTCGTCGCCCCGGTACAGGACCTCGAACCGCGGCGCGCTGACGGAGGCCACCGACAGCAGGCTGTAGGGCCCGCCGGCGCGGTCGAGCAGCAGGGCGGTGGCCCCGTCGCCGTAGACGACGTCGAAGTCGCTGGACCATCTGTCGAAGCCGGGGCCGCAGAACCGGTCGGCGGTGGTGACCAGGCAGCGGTCCACCGACGGGTCGGCCGCCATGCGCGACACCGCGACCTCGATCGCCGCCACGCAGCCGTTGGACGTCTGCTGGATCCCGACCGGGAGAGCGTCATGGGCGCCGACCCGCTGGGCGACGTAGTGCGGAGGGGACCAGAAGTCGTGCCCCTGGTGGTAGATCCAGGAGTGCGCGACGAGCCCGAGGCTCTCACCCGCCCAGCCCGCCTCGGCCAGGGCCTTCTGGGCGGCCAGCACGGCCATCTCCGGCGCGGACCGGTCGTCGCTCTCGGCGACCTCCCGATAGCCGACGCGCGCGGCCATCTGCTCGTCGAGCCGCCCCTGGGCCATGGCGTCGGAGACCGCGTGCCGGCGGGGCGGCAGCCACGCCACCGCCGCGGCGATGCCCGGCGGCTCGGCTAACGGAGGGGAGAGTCTCACGGGGCGGCCTCCTCAAGTCCGGTGCCCGGTTCGACGCCCGCCGTGCCCGAGCGTGTCCCGGACGCGATCGTCGGCTTTCGAAGATCGGCGGTGCATAATGGGCCGGCGTCGTTATCGGATGTCGTTCGATGGAACGGAAACCCCCGGGCTCCATGAAAACCCTGAGGTCAGCATTGTCCGGCCGGCTCGCATAATCAAGCACGTCACCGGCCGATAGGGGTACCCGAAAGAGCTTTGTGGGGGGTTATTCGCGCCGGACCGAAATACACGACCAGGTGAATCCGTTTCCCGTGTTCAGCAGGAGGGCGACCTCGCCGGGTGCCAGCAGGTTGCCGGCGTGCAGGTCGGCGAGGTTGGCTATCGAGTCGCCGGCGCCGAGGTGCCCGGTGTCGCGGCCGAGGTCGATCACCTCGGTGTGACGCAGGCCGAGATCGTCCAGCGGTGGCCGGAAGAACTTCGCCAGCGGCTCGGAGCCGATGCGGGGCAGCGTCAGGTAGCGCACCCGCCGGTCGCCGGGCGTCAGGCCGGACTCGGTGATCGCCTGGAGCACGGCCTTGCGCACCGCCGCGTCCAGCGCGGAGCCGAAGCGCGGGATGCCGCCCGTGGAGCGGAACGCCTTCTTCGTCCGGCGCACGTCCACCATGCTGGAGTGGGTGTGCGGGGCGAGGCTGAACGGGTCGTCACCCCGGTGCAGCACCTCGAACTCCGGCGCGCTGACGGAGGCCACCGACAGCAGGCTGTAGGGCCCGCCGGCGCGGTCGAGCAGCAGGGCGGTGGCCCCGTCGCCGTACGCCACGTCGAAGTCGCTGCACCACTTGTCGAAGCCGGGGGCGCAGAACCGGTCGGCGGTGGTGACCAGGCAGCGGTCCACCGACGGGTCGGCGACCAGCCGGGTCACGGCGACCTCGATCGCCGCCACGCAGCCGTTGGAGGTCTGCTGGACCCCGACGGGAAGCGCGTTGTGCGCGCCGATCCCGCTGGCCACGTAGTGCGGGGGAGACCAGAAGTCGTGCCCCTGGTGGTAGAGCCAGGAGTGCGCGACGAGCCCGAGATCCTCTCCTGACCAGCCCGCCTCGGCCAGGGCCTTCTGGGCGGCCAGCACGGCCATCTCCGGTGCGGCGCGGTCGTCGCTCTCGCAGAGCGAGCGGTAGCCGAGGCGCGCTGCCATCTGCTCGTCCACCCGTCCCTCGGCCATTGCGTCGGCGATCGGATGCCGCCGGGGCGGCAGCCACGCCACCGCGGCCGCGATGCCCGGCGGCTGCGATAGCGGTGGAGAAAGTCTCATGAGCGCTCTCCTCGAGTCCGATGCCCGGGGGCCGGTGCGCACGGGCGGGTCCTGGGCGAGATCGTCAGCTGCGAAGATCCGTCGGCGGGCTGCATGTAGTATTCGCGGGCGCCCGGAAATAGGACGGCGCGCGAAATATCAGCCCGCTCGGCGGAACGTCGAAATGGGCGGCGGTTCGATTCGTGGCCGCGAAGCGACGGTGCTGATTCGCGGTCGCGAGCCAATGGCGGCAAGAAAGCTGGAAAGCATCTCCACAGGTGCGCACTCCGTGAATCGAGGTCGATGAGGTGCCCGAGCAGACCACCAGCGGTCCCGAAGTCCACCAGCCGGTCCAGGTCAGGCCGATCGGTTACGTGGTCACCGACTACGCGCGGCCGCAGGACGCCCCGCCGCAGGCGACCGAGAACTACCGGGACACCGGTCGTGTGGTCGTCTACGACCAGTTCGCCGGGGGGCTGTCCGGGCTGGAGAACTGCCCGCACATCTGGCTGCTGACCTGGCTGCACTCCCAGGGGGAGGACGAGGCGTCGGCGCTCACTTGCGTGCCGCGCGGCTTGGCGATGACCGGCGAGCACCGAGGGGTGTTCTCCACCCGTTCCCCCAACCGCCCAAGCCGCCTGGGGATGAGCCTCGTGCGCGTGGTGGACATCGTCGGCAACGTCATCCACTTCCACGGCGTCGACCTGGTCAACGGCACTCCGGTGCTCGACATCAAGCCCTGGGTGAGGTCGACCGACATCCCGCCCGACCTCGCGGGCTGAGGTCCCGGCGCCGCTACCGGAGGCGCGGGCCACCGGAACCCTTGGCGACTCCGTAGGCGCGCACCTCCATGAGGTCGCCGCTCAGGTATCCGTCGTGCGGGCTGGTGGGGCCGGCCGCGTGGGTCGGCAGCCCGCCGAACACCACCTTGCGGATCGACGGCTCGCGCAGGGCGCTCAGCGCGAGCTGCTCGTCATCGCTCACGACCGACAGCGCCAGCGTGTCGCGGAGCGGCGTGATCGGGTCACGCCGGCTCCAGGGCAGCACCCACACGCACGGGAACGGCAGCTCGATGCCCCTTCCGGGGTGGTCGGCGCGGTCGCACACCAGTACGGCGGGACGCAGCGCGGCGGACCCGTCGCCGAGGTCGGCGACCCCGCCGTCCCGGTAGAGGGCGGCGGTGACCTCGACCGCGCCCGCGAGCCGGGACGCGAGGTGCTCGCGCATCGCCCGCGCCTGCTCGATCGGCATCACCGGCAGCTGCGCCTCGCTCGTCTGCGGCGGGGCGGCGACCAGGGTGCCGAGCCGCCGCGCGATGGCCTGGCCGAGCTCCATCGGGTCGCCCTCGGTGAAGACCGCGCTGGCGTTCGTGCACCGCAGCCCCCCGTCGTAGGCCACCGAGTCGCAGATCACGTCGAGCGCCTCGTCGGTGATCGGGCCGGTGTGCAGGACCTTGGATCGTCCCGGGCCGCGCGGGACCAGCCCTGGGTTGTCCGCGTACCGCCGGATGGCCGTGTCGCCGCCGAAGACCAGGCTCAGGTCGGCGGCCTTTACCAGCGCGTCCGCCGTGGCGTGCCCGCCGGGCAGCAGCGAGAGCCGCGAGGGCTCCATCCCGGCCGAAAGGGCCGCGGCGATCAGCCGGGACGGCGTGAACGGGTCCCGGGTGCCCGGCCTGACCAGGAGCTGGTAGCCGTACGCGAGGGCGTGCACCCACTGGGTGTGCGTGCCGGGGTTGTTGCTGGGCGCGATGACGGACAGGGTGTCGCCGCGCCGCATCCAGACGGCCCTGATCTCGCCGGGCTCGACGCCGGCCACGGCGCCGGCCGGACGCTCCGCCGCCACCCGCACGGGGGCGTTCGCGCAGGTCGCGGCCATGTCCTCCACCGAGCGTCGCGCCACGGAGATCGGCACGCCGGCGCTGCGGGTCTGCAGCTCGCAGTATTCGGCGGGCGTGAGGCCGTTGAGGGTGGCCTTCCCGAACAGCTCTCCCATGAGCTGGAAGGTCTCGGGCGAGGGCGCCTCGCCCAGCGGGCGGCGCCGCAGTTCCGCGACGGTCAGCGTGGCGGCCAGCGGGGGCGCCATGTCGACGTCGGCCAGAGGCGTGCCGTCGACGCCGCGCAGCAGCACCGTCTCGGCGGACGCCCTCGCGACCCCGGCCCTGATGAGCGGGATCTTGTACTTCGTCGCCACGGCCATCAGTAGACCCCCTCGATGATGGTCTCCTTGGAGGTCTCGTTCGGCCGCACGTCGGAGACCTCGGCACCGAGGTCGCCGTCCACCGACGCGCGCAGGGTGACCATGTCGCGCTCGACGGTCGGGGGCATGAACAGCTCGCGCGTCAGGGCGGTGATCTTCACCACGCCCCGCGTGTCGACCGGGACGCGCGTGGTGAGGTCGACGGGGTCGACGACGTCCACCAGCGTGTACGGGTAGAACGGGCGGAAGACGCACGGGGAGGGGTCGCCCTCGCGGCGGGTGCGCTGCGGGGCCATGCCCATCATCGTGTTCCCGTACGCCCCGGCGAGCCTGGCCTCGGGGAAGGCCTCGTTCTCCAGCAGGTTCAGCGTCTCGGGGTCGATGCTGGTGCCGCCCCAGATGATGCCGCGCACCTTCTCGCGCAGCGGCTCGTACACGTCGGGACGGGCGACGACGTTCTCGAGGATGCGCGGGGTCGTGGAGATGGCACGGATGTCCTGCGACAGCAGCACGTCCTTGACCTGGTCCAGGATGTGGTCGATGTAGCGCTTGGACTCGTCCTCGCGGCCCGAGGCGATGCACCGCTTGACCCAGCGGGGGTCCAGATCGACGAAGTAGGCGAGGAACCCGCGCAGCTCGCTCAGGTTGCCGATGTTCTTGGCCATGATGTGCGGGCCGGTCGGCCCGATGTGCAGCCATCCCGCCTGCTGCCCGCCGGTGGGGAACCCCTGCTCGTCGAGGAACATGCTCTGGTACTCGATGTTGCGCCTGCGGGAGGTGGCGTCGACGATCCGCTTGGGCGCCCCCGTCGTACCGCCCGACTCGTACACGCCGAAGCGCCCGGGCCTGCCCGTGCAGCCGCGGGGGACCAGGGTGTGCGCGGGGATCGTGCTCCAGTCGGTCGTGACGTCGGCGAACAGCCGTGACAGGTCGTCGTAGGTCTTGACGTCCGACAGCGGGTCGAAGCCGAGCGTCGCCGCGCGGCCGACCCAGAACGGGCTACCCGTCGAGGGCGAGAAGTGCCACGTCATCGTCGCCACGACCAGCTCGTCGAGGTCCGGCGTCGCGTCCACGGGCGCCTCGAACAGAGCGGCGAAGTCATCGGACATGAAACTCCCTTTCTCGGGTCTGGGACGCGGGACCGGGCGGACCGCCCGCGTGGGTCAGTTGTGCTGGAGGTGGCCATGGCCGTGATGATGAGCGTGGTGATCGTGGTGATGACCCGCGTGGTCGGGTGGGAGCACCCCGCCGTGCGCGGCCAGGTGGCAGGGCGGGCACAGCAAGCGGCCGCGGTGGTCGTGCAGCACTGAGGTGCTGGTCTGCTCGTCGCAGCCGTCGCAGGGCGCGTGCGGCTGCAGCTTCTTGGCCGCCGGCGCCTCCTCGGAGACGGTCTCGACCAGCAGGATGTCCTCGACGGGGGCGGTGAGGAGGTGTTCGACGCGCTCGGCCTGCCCGCGCGAGAAGCGGCCGCGCTCCTCCTCGGTCGCGGTGCCGCTCTCCACCTTGTGGGCCAGCGCCCAGGCCTCGTCGCTGCGGAACGCCTCGCTGCCCGGCTTGGCGGTCACCCGCAGCCCGGCGCCGTCGGAGACGCGCCAGAACGTGAAGGCCACCTTGCCGTGGTCCTCCTGGATCAGGTGCCGGTTGCCCAAGGTGCAGCCGGTGAGCACCTGGACGGAGTCGATCGCGCACGAGTCGGTCTCGCCGACCGCGACGATCTCGTTGTCGGCGCCGTGCCGGCCGAGGGCGGCCAGCGCCACCTGGGCGATGCGCAGGCCGACCGCCGAGCCGGGGCACTTGTGGCCGTGGAAGCGGGTGACCTGTGCGTAATCCTCGATATAAGACATCAGGAGCCCTTCCTGTCGGTGGCGGAGGCGGTGGGGACGGCGCGGGCGACGACGGGCCGCAGGACGACGCTCGCCTCGCAGTCGTTGCGGCCCTCGTAGAACGCCCGCATCGTGATGCGGTGCAGGTCGACGGCGGAGACGATCACGATCCACTGGCCGGACTCCTCGGCGAGCATCCGGTCCAGCCGGGTGCAGGTGTCGCGGCGGGGATCGTGCTCCCAGGGGACGCGGTGCGTGTGGTAGTTGCCGACCACCATGAGGTCGTGCTCGTCGCAGAAGTCCTCGGCGTCCATCAGTTCGCCGGGATGGGCCACCCATCCGCGCTGGTCGTTGGGCGTGTCCGAGGGGATGGCGTGGTTGTCGACCAGCTCGTCCATGTCCTCGGCGATGTGCGGGTCGCGGCGCATGTTGGCCAGCAGCGGCAGCACCGCCGCCACGTGGAGCGTCGTCCCGCGCTGGCGGCCGAGCAGCAGGCCGAACGCCTTCCGCTCGGCCACCTCGCCCTCGATGTAGTGGCCGGTCAGCTTGCGCACCACGTGGCCGGCGATGCCGGCGAACAGCGGGCGCGGCAGCACGATCTCGCGGACGTCGGCGAGCGGCGGCCGGACCTCAGTGGTGGGCAAGGCTGGTCTCCTTCACCGGCTTGCCCAGAGTGCGCCTGGTCTCGGCCGCCCACGCGCGGGCCTGGGCGACCGTGTACATCGTCAGCTCGGCGGAGTGACCGAGGTAGGAGGACGGGTCGAAGATCTCGGCCAGCTCCTCCTCGGTGAGGTGCTGGGTCACCCCGTTCTGGCGCACCAGTTCCTCCAGCGGCGTGCCGCTGCTGCGCGAGGCCTGGCTGAGCTCGTACACGTGCTCGTGCGCGGTCTGCTTGCCGACGTGCTTGCCCAGCGCGAGCATGAGCCGCTCGGTGACGATCTGGCCGGCGACGACCTTGGTGTTCTCCAGCAGCCGGTCGGTGTGGATGTTGAGGCCGTCGACGATGAGGCGGGTGATGTCGCAGGCCGCGAGGGTGTAGTGGGACACCTCGGGCACGCACGCCCACTCCAGGCGCAGCGAGCGGGAGTCGCGCTCGTGGTCGCCGCTCATCGCGTTCAGCGCGACGCCGACCGTGCCGGCCGCGAGGCGGGCCAGCATCACGGTCTGCTCGCAGGCCTCGGGGTTGCGCTTGTGCGGCATCGTGCTGCTGCCGACCCGGCCGAGGCGCCACTCCTCCTCGACCTCGCCGAACTCCGGCCGCGACAGCAGGCGCACCTCGTCGGCGATGCGGCCCATCGTCCCCGCGACGATCGCGAGGGTCGACACGAACTCGGCGATCCGGTCGCGGGCGACGTGCCAGGCGAGCGGCGCCGCGCTCAGGCCGAGGCGGGCCGAGAAGCCGCGCAGCAGGTCGATCGCCTGGTCTCCGAAACCGGCCATCGTTCCCACGCCGCCGAACAGCTCCGCCGTGAGCACCCGGGGGCGCAGGGACCGCAGCCGCTCGCCGCTGCGCAGGATCTCGTCCATCCAGCCGGCGATCTTCAGTCCGAAGCCGATGGGCAGGGCCGGCTGGGCGTGCGTGCGGCCGAGCGCCACCGTCTCTGCGTGCAACTCGGCGAGGTCGGCCATGCGCGTGACGATCGCGAGCAGCTCGTGCTCCAGCGCGTCGACGACGTCGCGCATCTCCAGCGACTGGGCCGTGTCCTGGATGTCCTGCGTGGTCGCGCCGTAGTGGACGTACTCCCCGGCCCCGCCCTCGATGGACGCCTGGAACACCCGCAGGAGGCCGACCAGCGAGTGGCTGGTGCGGCGGATCTCGGCCCGGACGGCGCCGAGGTTCAGCCGCTCGACCTTCGCCGCCTCGGCGATACGCTGCGCCGCGTCGGCCGGGATGATGCCGAGGGCGGCCTGCTCCAGCGCCAGCGCGGCCTCGACGTCGAGCCATCGCTGGAAGCGGCAGCGGTCACAGAAGATGCGGCGGCTC
This sequence comes from Sphaerisporangium perillae, assembly GCF_023276435.1. GTDB lineage: Bacteria > Actinomycetota > Actinomycetes > Streptosporangiales > Streptosporangiaceae > Sphaerisporangium > Sphaerisporangium perillae. The sequence goes on along the minus strand of NZ_JALLPO010000063.1, from coordinate 18,784 downwards.
GCCGCGGTGCTGTAGCGGTGGCCGTAGAAGGCCGAGTCGACGATGTGGCTGCGCTCGTGGCGACACGGTTGGTCGGTGCTCATAGGTTCTCTCCTGAGGCGATGAGGCCGCTCCGGCGGGACGCGGCGCTCGCGACCCGGTTGCCCCTCGGACGCCGGCTGGCCCGGGAGTAGGGGCTGATCCCGTATGGGGGTCGGTCGGGCGCGACGGGCGCGGCCGCCGCGATGTCGAGCGCCACCTGCCGTGGCGTCATGCCACGCAGGCGCGATCCGGCGATGATGTCGATCACCAGCTCGCGGATGAGGAGGCCGACGTTCTCGAGCACCTCGTGCGGCTCGGGGAGGATCTCCGGGCCGAACAGCGTCTCCATCGAGGCCGAGCCGCCGATGCCGCCGATGAAGTCGGGCACGACGAGCACGCCGCGCTCGTTGAGCGTCTGCTCGGCCGCCTCGCTGAGGCCGCAGTTGGCGCCCACGACCACGACCGGCGCCTGCAGCGTGGCCGCCTGCTCGGGGGTGATGGCGTTCTCCACGGCGGCCAGGACGAGCACGTCCACCGGCAGGTCGAACAGCGTCTCGCCCGGCAGCCACGCGAGCTTGGAGGTCTGCTCCGACACCGGCCGCGACTGGTCGTGTTCGAGCATCGAGACGATGTCCAGCCCGCGGGGGTGCACCGCGCAGCCGTACGCGTCGGCGACGGCGACGATCGACGCGCCTTCGGCGACCAGCGACTCGGCGGCGGCGCGGCCGAGATTGCCGAAGCCCTGGATCGCGATGTGCAGCCCGGTCGCCAGGTAGCCGGCGCTGTCGGCGGCGGCGAGGGCGGAGTGGGCCACCACGTGGCCGGCGCGCCGCTGCCCGAGGGTGCGCCGGCCCACGGGGGCGTCCAGCAGGCGCATGCGCGCGAAGTACTCGTCGTCGGAGAAACCCTGGGCGTGCTTGACCGCGTACTTCACCGACCGGAGCCCGACCCCCGCCGCGAGGCGCTCCAGATCCTCGAAGCGGGTGCCCATGTCGCAGCCCATGCTGTAGCGGGAGTTGAGCTCTTCGGCGATGAACGTCAGGAAGCGCGAGATCACTTCCTCGCTGCCGGCGGACATGGGGTCGTAGTCGAGGCCGGACTTGGCGCCGTCGACGTTGATGCCCAGTACGCGCTGCTTGAGCGTCATGCGTTCGGCCAGGTCGATGAGAGTCTGGACCTTCAGGCCGGGCTGGACGCGGAAACCGCCGGCGGCGAGGCGGCAATCTTCTCGGTCATATACCAAATAGCCGGAACATCCCTCAACCGGGTCGGTGTATTCGATGACACGCGGCATGTGCAACCCCCCAGGGCATCTCCAGATCGGGGCGTATCTGTGAGTGTTCGTGATGGTGCACATCGGCCGGATCGATCGTCAACGAGCGCCGGATTCAGTTGCACGCACGACCGCCGGGGAGATGCCGTGGCGGCGGGCCGGCGATATGGCCCGCGTGTTCGCGCCGGGGGAGGCGCCGAGGCCGGCGTGCGCCGGGGAGCGTGCCCGTCGCACGGCTCTCACCTGGCCGGAGGCGCGGAGGTGAGGCCTTCGCCGCGTCCGGCGCGTACCGGCCGGGGACCGGTGGAACGGGTGACGGTCCGTTCGGCGCCATATTCATGACGGTGCTGGATAGTGCTGATCATTCACGGGATGTACAAGTGCTTAGAACCCGCACTTGTACACCGAACGCCTGAATGACACTTAGCGCAGTGTATTTTCTTGATTGGGAATTAACCGCAACTGCGAAACGGTGGCATTTGCGGCCGCAGCCGCGATTCCCGTCTGCGCGGAAGGCCGCGAGCGGCTGTGCGGTGTTCGCGAGGGTGGCGCGCTAGGCGGCGTCGCCGTCCCAGGCGAACGCCTGGAGCTGGGCGTCGACGGGCGCGGCGGTCAGCCGGTTGGCGTAGGTCGAGATGGTGTAGGCGCCCACGCCCAGGACGACCTCGAGGGCGTTGCGCGGGGTGTGCCCGGCGTCCAGGAAGGCCCGCGTGTCCTGGTCGGGGACGGCGCCCCGGTGGTCCATGACGGCCAGGGTGAACAGCCGGAGCGCCTCGAGGCGCGCCTCGGGGAGGGGCGCCCGCGCCCGCAGCGCCTCGACGAGCTCGGAGGACGCCTGCAGCCGGACCAGCTCGGCCGTGTGCATCGCGACGCACACGTGGCAGCCGTTCCGGGTGGCGACCGTCATGACCAGGACCTCCCGGTCGAGCGGGGCGAGGGTGCTCTGCTCGAAGACGGCGTTGACCGTCAGGAAGCCTTTGAGCAGCTCGGGTGAGGTGGCCATCCGGGCGACCGGGGTGGGCACGAAGCCGAACTTCTTCCTCGTGGCCTCGATGGCGGTCCGGGCGCCGTCGGGCGCGGTGTCGGTGGTGTGGTCGATGAACAGGTCGTGGGGCATGGGGTCTTCTCCGGTCCGTCGCCCCGGGCAGGCCGGGAGCGCACAAGTCGTCAACGTGGTTGTCCATATAGTAAACATGGTTGACGGGTTGACGCAATGCCCAGGAAAGCCCGTGCCCTACCCGCGCGGGCCGGTCGGGATCTTCTCCGTTGAACGCGGGAGCCGGGCGACCGCGGCGGGCGGGTCAGCGGAGCCCTGCGTGACGGCGCAAACGGCCGCGTTCGTCCCGATGAGGGGGCGAAGTGTGAGCGATCCTCGCATGACTGTCAAAGTCAGGAATGTTTAGGGCGAGCGTATCCATCACTCCGGATCGCCCGCTAATGTGACCGAAGTTGTGTATGGGGTTTATGGGGCTTGGGTCGGGGCACTTGCGGCGATCAGCCGCGCACTCGGGCGGTCGGGACGGTGATGGGAGCGTTGATGGGCCAGCACGGGCCGTACGACGGCCCGGGAGACGAGCATCTCCCCGGGTCGAGAGGCGAGCACGTCCTCCAGAGTCTGTTCTCCACCCGAGAGCGGGCGCTTCGCTTCTACAACCGGCAGGTGGTCGATCATCTGACGCCCGACATGCAGGAGTTCGTCGCCCGGCAGGAGATGGCCTTCATCGGCACCTCGGACGCGCGGGGCAACTGCGACACCTCCTTCCGTGCGGGGCCGCCCGGCTTCGTCCGGGTGCTCGAACCCACCAAGCTCATCTACCCTGAGTTCCGCGGCAACGGGGTGCTCGCCAGCATGGGCAACATCATGGAGAATCCCCACGTCAGCCTGCTGTTCGTGGACTTCTTCGAGGACCTGGTGGGGCTGCACGTCAACGGCGCCGCCACCATCACGACGGCGTACGACGCCGCCCGCCGGCACGGGCTCGTCGACGAGGACCAGACCGCGCCCGGGCGCCGCGCCGACCGGTGGGTCGTGGTCGAGGTCGAGGAGGCCTACATCCACTGCTCCAAGCACATCCCGCTGCTGGCCAGGCAGGACCGCAGACTGCGCGCCACAGAGAGCCGCAGGCCCGCGGGCGACGACTACTTCGGCGTCGCCCGGATGCGGTCCATCGGACAGGAGCGACAAGGAGTGGGCCGGCCGGCTGAGTGACGTCATGAGCATCGACATCGGATTGATCCGCCAGAGCTGGGCCCTGGTCGAGCCGGTGGCCGACAAGGTCACCATGCACTTCTACGCCAAGCTGTTCGCCGACTACCCCCATGTGCGGGAGATGTTCCCGCCCGCCATGGACGTCCAGCGCGACCGCCTGCTTCAGGCGCTCACGCGGGTCGTGCTGAACCTGGAGGACGGCGCGGGAGTGGTGGACTACCTCGGCCAGCTCGCCCGCGACCACCGCAAGTACGGCGTCATGCCCGAGCACTATCCCGCCGTGGGCCGCTGCCTGGTCATCGCGATGCGGGCCAACGCGGGGAACGCCTGGCGCTCGGTCTACGACTCGGCGTGGATCGACGCCTACCAGTTCATCGCCGACGTGATGATCAAGGCGGCCGAGCAGGAGTCCGCCTACGCGCCGCCCGCGTGGGAAGGCGTCGTGGTGGGCCACGAGATGCGCACGCCCGAGATCGCCGTGGTCACCGTCGAGCCGACGCAGCCGTACGCGTACAAGGCCGGCCAGTACGCCACCCTGCAGACGCCCCACTGGCCGAAGGTCTGGCGGCCGTACTCCATCGCCAACGCGCCGCGGCGGGACAACCGGCTCACCTTCCACGTCCGCATCGTGCCCGGCGGGTGGGTCAGCACGGCGCTGGCGCACCGCACCCGCCCCGGCGACACCCTCCTGCTCGGGCCGCCACGCGGGTCCCTGCTCCTCGAACGGGCCAGCACCCCCCACCTGATCTTCATCGCCGGGGGCACCGGCCTGGCCCCGCTCAAGGCGCTCATCGAGGAGTCGATGTGGCTGCCCGCACGCCCGAGCATCGACCTGTTCCACGGCATCCGCCACAGCGGTGACGCCTACGACCTCGCCGACCTGCGCGACCTGCGCTCCCATCACCGCCGCCTGCGGGTCGTCCAGGCCGTCTCCGACGATCCGGAGGAGTGGCGCCGGGAGAACGCCGTGGACGCGCTGCTCAACCACCGCGTCATGCTGGACGGCGACGTCTTCGTCTGCGGCTCGCCGGACATGGTGCAGGTCACGACCGCCCGGCTGCTGCACATCGGCGTGCCGCCGCACCTCATCCACACCGAGTTCACCCCGGGCGCGCCGACCCTGGTGTACTCGTGAGGTGAGCGCGCACTCCAAGCGTGCACTCGTGAGGTGAACGCCCTCGCGAGCGCGCGGGCCCGCGCCGGATCAGCCCTGCCCGTCGTCGAGGCCCGCGCCGGATCAGCCTGGCCCGTCGTCCAGGCCGATACCGGACGGGTCGGCCGCGCTCGGCGGGAGGGCGGCGGTCGCCGTCTCGCGGTCGGTGCCCGCCGCCACCAGCAGGTCGACGGTGATGGAACGCAGCTGCGCGGTGATGACGTTGGTGGAGAAACCCGACCCGGCGGCGAGCGAGGTGCGCACGCCGTCGGCCACGGCCAGCGCCGAACGCCGGGCCTGCACCGGCTCGACGCCCTCGGCCAGCTCGTCCCTGAGCAGCCGGGCCGTCTCCGCCAGGCCGTGGAGACGGCCGGGAAGCTCCGGCGGCATCGGCTCGCGATCGCGGAGCGCGGCGAGCGTGCGGCGCAGGAGCACCCTGATGTTGCGCAGGGCGTGGTCGATCGGGGTGGCGGCGGCCTGGTAGCGGGCGAGCCGGCCGCGGGTATGCCAGCGCAGCGGGCTGACCAGGGCGATCTCGCGACCGGTCTGGAGCGCGGAGTGCAGTTGCTCGACCGCCTTCTGCGACCCGCGCGCCTTCTCCAGCGAGTCGGCGGCCAGCGGGATGTCCCCGGCGGCGATCGCCTCCGCCGCCCCCTCCAGCGCCTCGGCCAGCTCCTCCAGGACCACGCGCCCGTGCCGGTGCACGAGGGCGAGCGGGTCGATGGGGAACAGCGCGACGGCGGCGATGCCGATGACGCCGCCCACCAGCGCGTCGAGCATCCGGGCGGATCCGCCCGTCCCGCTCGGCGGCAGCAGCGTGGCGACCAGGACGGCCGAGGACCCGGCCTGCAACGCGATGACGGCGCCGCTGTCCAGCAGGACGGCGCAGGCCATGGCGAGCGCCACGACCAGGCCGAGCTGCCAGGCCCCAGAGCCGATGCGCGCGATCAGCAGGTCGCCGACGCCCACGCCGAGGCTGACCCCCACCACCATCTCCAGCATGCGGCGCACCCGGCGCCCCATGGCCACCCCGATGCAGACCACGACGGCGACCGGGGCGAAGAACGGCCGCGGATGCCCGAGCACGTCCTTGGCCACGAGCCACGCCGCGGCCGCGCCGGCCGAGCACTGCAGGATGGACGGCGTCCGTGAGGCCAGCCTGAGCAGCCGGAGGCGAGTGGTCTCTCTCAATGTCATCGTCAGCATCCCCGCGTGTACGGTCACGCGGCATCATATCGGGCAAAAACCCCGGGCAGCGGCCCGGTGACACAGGGTGATCACGGACGCCGTACATTTGAGCGCTCAACTAAATCGGTAGACTGGCCGTGTGAGCGAGACGCGGTGGCTGGACGCCGACGAACAGCGGACGTGGCGCACCTACCTCTGGGCCTCCCAGCTCCTGCACGAGTCCCTCGACCGGCAGTTGCAGCGTGAGGCCGCGATGCCGCACGCCTACTACATGATCCTGGCGATGCTCTCCGAGGCGCCCGGCCGCTCGATGACCATGACGGAGCTGGCGCAGCTGGTGCGCTCCTCGGCGAGCCGCCTCTCGCACGCCGTCGCCAAACTGGAGGCGCAGGGCTGGGTGCACCGCTGCAAGCGTCCGGGCGACGGCCGCACGACCGTGGCCACCCTCACCGACGAGGGGTTCGCCGCCCTGGCCGCAGCCGCCCCCGGCCACGTCGAAGAGGTGCGGCGCGTGCTGTTCGACCGGCTCACCCCCGAGCAGGTCGAGCAGCTTCATGACATCTTCGGCGTCGTGCTGGCCAACCTGAACACCACGGACGGCTGCTGACCGCGCGGCGGATCCGGTCAGGGCAGGACGCGTCCCACCATGCGGGCGTACATACGGCCGGGGCTCGGGACCGACGGCGGGGTGAGGAAGCCGGGCAGCATGGGGAGGTCGACCGCGAAGGGCTGGAGGCGCTCGTACAGCGTGTTGGCGTCGGCCGGGCGGTTCTCCGGCTGCTTCTCCAGCAGGTCCGCGATCAGCCGGTTCAGCTCCTCCGGCACGCCGGTGACCCCGGGCGGCCGCTCGTTCACCTGCTTTTCGAACACGGCGTACTCGGTGGGCCCGACGAACAGCTGCTGCCCGGTCAGCATCTCGTGCAGGACGCAGCCGAGGGCGTACAGGTCGCTGCGCGGGCTCGCCACCCCGCTCTGGATCTGCTCCGGCGACATGTACGCCGGGGTGCCGAGGATCTGGCCGATGCGGGTGAACTGCGCGACGTCCGCCTCCCGCAGCATGGCCAGGCCGAAGTCGAGCACCTTGACGCTGCCGTCGGGGCAGAGCATCAGGTTGGTCGGCTTGAGGTCGCGGTGGCAGATGGACAGCGCGTGCGCGGCCGACAGGACCGCGCAGGCCTGGGCCGCGATGGCGGCGGCCCAGGGGACGGGAAGCGGGCCGTGCTCGCTGACCAGGTCGGCCACGGTGACACCGTCGATGAACTGCATGACCTGGAACAGGCGCCGGTCGAAGGTGCCGAAGTCGTAGAGGATCGGCGCCCCGGCGTGCTCCAAGCGGGCCAGGATGCGCGCTTCGCGCATGAAACGCTGCTCGAGCTCCTCGTCGTGCCCGCCTGGGAACCGCAGGAACTTCACGGCGACCTTGCGATCGAGGCGCCTGTCGTGCCCGCCGTAGACGGCGCCCATGCCGCCTTGGCCGAGAGGCAGGTCGTCAAGCACGTACCGGTCGCCGATGACCATTCGCCCCTCCTCATGATCTATCGGGGAAAAATACACCCTCAGCCGTTGGGCCGCAGGTGACCGCCGACCAGCCCGTCAAAGCCTAGCCGTACGAGCCTCTCCCCCAGAGCGGCCGTCGCGCGCAGCCGGTCCTCAAGGGCGAGCAGCTCGCGGAACGCTTTGCCGTACATCCGCTGCTCGTCCAGGGGGAGCCGCGGGACGCGCACCCGGCGCGCGTCGACGCGGCTCGCGCCAGGATAGGCCCGGGTCGCGCCCGAGGCCCCGGCGTACCGCAGGTATCCGGCGAGGAAGTCCGGATCGAGCCGGTCGCGGTCGACCCGGTACAGGTGGAGCTGGGGCCCGAGCACGGCGCCCGCCTCCTCGACCGCCCGGGCCGCGCCCTCCCCGGCCGCGACGGCGGCCACGACGTCCCCGGCCTCGAGGGTGATGTGGCCGGGGTCGCCCGCGGTGAGTCCGGACGGCGGGCCGCCGGTGACCAGGTCGGCGGCGGTGAGCACCGGCAGGTCGCCCATGCCGGTCGCCATCTTCGGCGGGCCCTGGTGGATTGTGACGATGCCCGCCCTGACCAGCTCGCCGATGGTCGTGGTGGGCAGCTCGCGGGCCTCGGCGAGCGGGGCGATGCCCGGCAGCGCGCCCGCCAGCGACGCCGCCTCGGCCTGGAAGCGGTCGTGCACCTGGCCGAACTCCACGGCCGCGTCCTGCTCCTCCCGCAGCGGGCGGTGGCGCGCGGGGCTGAGATCCACCTCGTCGTCCAGCAGGTCGATGATGCGCACCGTGCGGCCCGGGCCCGGCGGCTCCGCCTCGGGATCGGCCACGAAGGCCCGCCAGGTCGCCTCGACGCTCGACAGGCCCTCGGCCGCGTCCACCATGAGCACCTGCGACGACGGCCGCTCGCCCGGCTCGGGGCGGCGCAGGAGCCACAGGTCGGGGCCTCCGGCCGGCAGCGTCACCACGGCGCGCAGGGCGCCGGCCCGCAGGAGGTTCCCCCGGATGCGCTTGCCGGGACGCCGGCTGGCGGCGGCCGCGGGCATCAGGATGGCGACCAGGCCGCCGGGGCGCGCGCGGGCCAGGCAGTGCTGCACCCACGCGAGCTCGGACTCGCCGCGCGGCGGCAGGCCGTACTCCCAGCGCGGGTCGCCGGTCAGCTCCTCGTAGCCCCAGGCGCGCTCGTTGAACGGTGGGTCGCAGACCACGACGTCGGCGTGCAGGCCGGCGAAGCCGTCCTGGCGGAGCGAGTCGCCGGCGACGATCCGCGCCCGCGTGTCGCGCAGCAGCAGCCGTACGGCCGCGAGCAGCGCCGCCGTCTCGCTGCTCTCCTGCCCGAGCACCCGCGCCCCGGTGAACGGCAGGAGCAGCCCGCCGACCCCGCACGCCGGGTCGAGCACGGTCGTGGCGCCCGCCGCCACGCCGGGGGCCGGGCCGGCGATGCGCGCCATCAGGGCGGCGACGTCGGCACGCGTCACCGACAGCTGCCGGGAGTGGGCTTCGACGTAGCGCTCGCAGAGCAGTTCGAAGGCGGGCAGTGGCCCGTGCTCGGACGCCAGGTCGGCGATGAGCCGGTACAGCCGGATGTCGATCAGGCTCCAGTCGACGGGAACGGGCAGGTCGGCCGTGGCCGCCGCGGCGGCCTGGTGGAGCCGCTTGGCGGGCTCGCGGCTGCGGGCGACGGAGTTCCAGCTCTCGGGGTCGCGGCGCAGGTACAGCAGGAAGGCGCCCGCGCAGCCGACGAGGTCGCCGAGGCGGAGATCGTCGCCGGAGGCGCGTAACCCTTGCCAGGCGCGGTCACCGAGTGACATCTCGTACGATTTGCCGTTACGGCGTAGCCAGTCTTCGACTTCGGGAAGGGAGAAAAGCGGGCTCGCGGCCGTACCGCCCACGGGCTGGGGAAAGTCGTCGTAGCGGCGCCGCCAGTTGCTCACCGCCGCTCGGCCGACGTCGGCGAGCCGGGCGATGTCGCCCGCGTTCAACGTGGCGTCGTGTCCCATACGCTTCGCATCTCCCTGCTCGGCCACGGCTCTCCATCGGCTCCCCAGGGCCAGATTAGTCCACCTTGCCGCTGCAATCCACAGAATATGTGCTTGTGAAGTGTTTCAACCAATGATTTACTGAGGGCATGTCAAACAACGCGTCGTTCACGTTGCGTTACGCGGCTCGCACCGACGTCGGCCTCCGCCGCCAGCAGAACGAGGACTCGGTGTACGCCGGCCCCCGCCTGCTCGCCGTCGCCGACGGCATGGGCGGGCACAGCCACGGCGAAGTGGCCAGTGCGACCGTCATCGCCGCCATGTCCGTCCTCGACAGCGACCCGCCCAGCAGCGACCTGCTCGGCGCGCTGGAGTCCGCCATCACCGAGGCCGTCCGGCGCCTCAAGGACATGGCCGAACGCGACCCCAAGCTCACCGGCATGGGCACCACCCTCACCGCCATGCTGTGGGACGGCACGCGCTTCGCCCTCGCCCACATCGGGGACTCCCGCGCCTACATGCTGCGCGAGGGATGCCTCTACCAGATCACCCGCGACCACACCCTCGTCCAATCGCTCGTGGACGACGGGCAGATGACCGCCGAGCAGGCCGCCGCGCATCCGCGCCGGTCCCTGCTCATGCGGGCCCTCGGCGGCAGCGGATCGGTGGAGCCCGACCTCTCCCTGCGCGAGGCGCACACGGGCGACCGCTACCTGATCTGCTCCGACGGGCTGAGCGGCGTGGTCGGCCCGCAGGCGCTGCACGAGACACTGACCTCCTACGAGGACCTCGGCGAGGCGGCCCACCGGCTGATCGACCTGGCCAAGGAGGGCGGCGGCCCGGACAACATCAGCTGCATCGTCGCCGAGGTGCAGGCAGGAGCCTGAACCACGTCATGCCGGGTGGGCACCTGGGGCGTGTCGTGCGGACCAGCGCCGGAACATCCGTCTAAAACATCGCAACTCGGGTAGCACGCAGTGCCGTGCCTAGAGCTGCCGTGATAGTGAACCCGAGCAAGTGCGACCTGGACCGCTACCGTGCCGACGTGACGGCCGAGCTGGCGAACCTCGGCTGGGACGCGTCATTGTGGTTCGAGACCACCCCCGACGACTTCGGCGTGGGCATGACCGCGAAGGCCCTGGCCGAGAAGGTCGACCTGGTCTTCGCCTCCGGCGGGGACGGGACGGTCCGCGGGTGCGCCGAAGCCCTCATGGGCACCGATGTGCCGCTGGCCATCCTGCCCGCCGGCACCGGCAACCTGCTCGCCCGCAACCTCGGGCTGCCCGGCGGCCTCGCCGACGCGGTCCGCGTCGGCGTAGAGGGAGAGACCAGGTCCATCGACGTCGGCGTCCTCGACGGGCGGCCCTTCGTCGTCATGGCGGGCATCGGCCTGGACGCCGTCCTCGGACTGTCCTTCGCGGCGCAGCTCGAGGCGTGCCGCGGCGGGGGCGGGGGGCCGATCACCCCCGACCCCGGGCCGGCGGGGACCAAGGCACGCACGACAGGCGACCCGAAGGAAGGCAAGAGATCATGACAGGTGCGGACATGCGGCTGGGGCGGCGGTTCGATCGGGACGCGCGGCTCGGTTTACGGCTGACGCTCGCGTCCGTCGCGCTCGTCCTCGTCCTGGTCCCGTTCACGCTCCTGCTGGTCCTGGTGGAGACCTCGTTCGGCCCGCTCAACCGGCTCGACGAGGACGTGGCGAACGCGCTGCACGCCTACGCCGTCCAGCATCCCGGGTGGGTGCGGTTCCTGATGCTGTGGACCGACGTCTTCGGCCCGGGAACCTGGCGGGTGGCGATCGGGCTCGCCGCGGCGTGGCTCGTCTACAAGCGCGCCCCCCGCCTGGCCGCCTGGGCGGTCACGACCATCACGGTCGGCGGGCTGCTCGGCCTCGGGCTCAAGGTCGTCGTGGCCCGCGCCCGGCCGCACCTGCCGAACCCGGTCGACCTGGCGCCGGGCTCCTCGTTCCCCTCCGGGCACGCCGTCAACGTGACGCTCGGCGTCGGGGTGCTAATGCTCCTGATCCTGCCCCTCCTCTCGCACAGGCAGAAAGTGATCGCGTGGACCGTCGGCGCGGTGATCGTGCTCGGCGTCGCCTACACGCGGGTCGCCCTGGGCGTGCACTGGGTCAGCGACGTGGTGGCGGGCGTCGTGTTCGGCGCCGCGGTCGTCGCGGCGACGACCGCCGCCTTCGAGGCCTGGCGCCGGGACATCGGCCGCCGGCCCTCCGAGCCGCATGTCGAAGGCGTCGAGCCGGAGGCGATGGAAGACATCTCATCGAAGGGAAGTACGCATGGTCGGCGACACTAGATTGGCGACGAGCGGCACGCGATGGCCGGAGACCATCGCGCGGGTGCTGCGCCTCATCCTGCTTCCCCTCGTGGTGCTGGCCGCCGTGACACTCGGCGTCGGCTGGCTGATCATTAAGCCGTTCCACGCGGAGGTGGCGGGCGAGGTCGCGGTGAACCAGGGGCTCGCGCAGGACCGCACGCCCCTGTTCAACACGCTCACGCACTACGGGTCGATGCTGTCGGACACGCCGGCCATCATCGTCCTGACCGCCGTCGCCGCCCTGGCGTTCCGGTTCGCCTTCAACCGGTGGCGAGAGTCGATCTTCATCATCCTGTCGGTCTGGTCGCAGTCGGCGGTGTTCCTGCTTGCCACGGTCTTCATCCAGCGCCCGCGGCCCACGGTCCGCCACCTCGACCCCGCGCCGCCCACCTCCAGCTTCCCGTCGGGGCACACCAGCGCCGCCGTCGGCTTCTACTGCGGGATGGCGTTGGTGCTCACCCTGCACACACATCGCCACACAGTGCTGAAGGCCCTGTGGTGGACCGTCGGGCTCGCGGCCCCGCTCATCGTGGGCGTCTCCCGCCTGTACCGGGGCATGCACCACCTGACCGACGTGAGCTGGGGCCTCATCCTGGGCTTCGTCTGCCTCGCCGTGGTCGGCCACGCCATCCTCGGCACGCCGCTCATTCCCGGTAGGAGCACGCGATCGGGCACCACGACGGCGCCGAAGGCCCGCGCGACCGCCGCATAGCGGCAAGGGATCGCCCGGCGGTATGCGAATGGCCGGCCGGTTCGCTGCGGCGAACCGCGCCCCCCCACGGCGGGCCCGGCGGGAAGCTCCCCGCCACGAG
>NZ_JALLPO010000063.1:0-6302 GCF_023276435.1 Sphaerisporangium perillae | reverse complement strand
GCCGCGCCGCAGGGGCGCCCGGGGGGGTAGGCCCGGGGCGGGGGGGGGCGGGGCGCCCCCCCCCCCGGCCCTTCGGCGGGAGAGGCGGTCAGCTCGCCGGCAGGAGGAGGTTGTCGCGCTCGACGGCCTCCAGGGAGAGGGTCTTGTACCCGACCTCCTCGAACAGGACCGTGACGCGGTCCGGCTCGCGGCTCATGACCACCCCGGGGCCCCACACGCTGTGCCGCACCTTGGCGTGCATGGCGAACGGGGTCTCACCCGCCCGCTCCTCGGGGATGGTCGCGGCCGCCGTGCCCGCGCGGCAGGTGTCGCAGTTCCCGCAGGCCCGCTCGTAGGGCTCCCCGAAGTACTCCAGCAGCGCCCGCCGGCGGCACCCGGTGGTCTCGGCGTAGCCGCGCATCATCTCGATGCGGGACTCGTCCACCCGGCGCCGCGTCTCGTCCAGCTCGGCGGCCTCGGCCGTCGCCCGGTCCGGCGACGGCCCCCCGCGCACGGCGCGCAGATCGCCGCGCTCGGTCACCGTGATCGCCCCCACCCGCTCCAGGAGGTTCACCAGACCCGTGAGCTTGGAGGAGCCGATGCCGAGCAGGTCCTTCATCTCCCGCGCCGGCACCACCCCGCCGTGCTGGGCGACGATCGTCGCGACGCGGAGCAACACCTCCTCGTCGACGCGGCCACCGGCGAAGAACCTGCGGATGCCGAGGTCCTCCGGCCGGTAGAACAGGACGGCGGACGCGGGCGCCTGGTCGCGTCCGGCCCGTCCGATCTCCTGGTAGTAGGAGTCGAGCGACTCCGGAGGGTCGGAATGCAGGACGTACCGGACGTCCGGCTTGTCGATGCCCATGCCGAAGGCCGAGGTGGCGACCACCACGTCCAGCCCGCCGTCGCGGAACAGCTCGTGGACCCGATGCCGGTCGGCGGCCTTCATCCCCGCGTGGTACGCCTCGGCCCGCCGTCCCGCCTCGTGGAGCGCGGTCGCGTACTCCTCGGCGGCACGGCGGGTGGCGACGTAGATCAGCCCCAGGCCGGGCCGCGAGGCGGCGTCCTGCACCAGCGCGCGGCGCTTGTCCTCCTTGCCGACGAACCTGCGCACCCGCAGGTCGATGTTCGGCCGGTCGAAGCCGCGGACGACCTGCTCGGCGTCCGGCAGGCCGAGGGAGGAGAGGATGTCGTCCCGCACGAGCGGGGCCGCCGTGGCGGTGAGCGCCACGACCGGGGGATGGCCGAGCCGCTCGATCGCCCTGCCCAGCCGCAGGTAGTCGGGCCGGAAGTCATGCCCCCACGCCGAGACGCAGTGCGCCTCGTCGATGGCGATCAGGGAGGGCCGCGCCTCGCGCAGCCGGTCGATCACCTCCGGCTTGGCGAGCTGCTCGGGGGAGAGGAAGACGAACTCCGCGGTACCCGCGTGCAGCTGGTCCAGGGAGGCGTCGCTCGTGCCGTCGGACTGCGCGGAGTTCACCGCGACGGCGCCCCCCGCGTCCGCCTCGGTGAGCCCGGCCACCTGGTCGCGCTGCAAGGCGATCAGCGGCGAGACGACCACCGTCGGCCCGTCGAGGAGCAGGGCGGGTATCTGGTAGACGGCCGACTTCCCGCTGCCGGTCGGCATGACGACGAGCACGTCACGACCGGCCAGCAGGTGCTCCATCGCCTCGAGCTGTCCCGGCCGCAGGTCCTTCCACCCGTACGCCTCCCGGGCCACCTTGCGCAGGCGCCGACCATCGCCCCTGAACCGGCGGTCCCAGCCTCCCAGCAGCTTTCTCAAGAGGTACGTTTCCCCTCGTCGCTCGCCGATCTCCGGCCGCCACCCGCGCGGGTGGCGCACCACGGCCGACCGGCGTCGTGTCGCGGCCGCAAGGTCCAGTGCCCGCGCACGGTATGGCTACGCCCCTGGCGAGGTCACGATCGGGTCTGTGCCCGGATCGGGGTCCATCCCATCGGAGGGCTGCCCGGCCCTGAGCAGGAATGGGGCCAGCAGGCCGGGGATAGCCCGGTCGGCGATATGGAGGGCCTCGCCGAGGTCGACGTCCCAGACGCTGTAGCCCTGGCGGCCCGCCGCCGTGGTCGCCGTCAGAGTGGCCAGGCCGGCCCGCCGCTGGAAGAACGACCTGCGGATGTTCCAGCCGATGATCCCCTCGCGGTCCAGGGCGACGCGGCGGCGCACCAGCGTTCCCCACCGGGTGACGAGGTGGCCGGCCACGATGGTGTGGCCCAGGCTGCGGTAACGGTCGGCCGCGACGGGGAGCGCGGCCACCGTCACCAGGAGGGCCGCCTGCCAGGTCCAGGCGGGCAGCCCCGCCCACCGCCACAGGCCCAGGAGCACTGCCGTGACCGCGCCGCACACGGCCAGCGCGCGGGTGAAGCGGCGGCGCAGGGCGGCCCGGCCGTGCGGGACCAGTTCCGCCGTCACCGGGCCGGACGTGCCGAGCACGCGGGTGGCGACGGTCACCGCCTCCTCCCGCGGCGCGGGCGGCAGGAGCATGGAACCGCCGCGCTGCGCTCCGTGCCCGACCCGCAGGCCGGTGGCCACGGCGATGAGGCGTGCTCCGCCGGACGCGCGCAGCAGCAGCGGCTCGCTGACCTCGATGCCGCGCAGCCGGCGCTCCTCCAGCGTCGTCGCCCGCGTGGTGATCAGCCCGCGCGTCACGTGCAGCGTGCCACCCGACGTGCGGGTGAGCCGGAACCGCCAGAACGCCAGCACGTACCCGAACGTGGAGGCGACCGCGACGAACACCGCCAGCGCCGCCACCGCCCCCGCCACCTGCAGCCACAGCGCCTCGTGGCCGACCCGGTCGACCACCTGCCGCACGGGCGCGATCCGCAGGAGGTCGACGTTGCCCTCCGAGGCGATGCGCGAGACGAACCCGGCCAGCACACCGGCCGTGACGAGGCCCGACATGGTGAAGGGCCCGTACCGGATCCACGCCGGCCGCAGCGCCGCCAGCTCGATCTCCGTGCCCGGCTCGTTCCCCGGGACGGGCAGGGGATCGGGCTGGTCGGTGGGCCGGGGCGTGGTGGGCTCCGCCGCCGCGTCCCTCCTCGGGGACGGCGCCGTCGCGGCGGCCGGGCGACGGTGGAGGAGCTCCTCGCGCAACCGGTCGACCTCGGGCGCGTACAGCGCGTCGAGCTTCAGCGCGCCGCCGTCCTTCTTGTCCGAGCGGCCGGTGCCGACCTCCACCCTGGCCAGCCCGAGAAGGCGGTGCATCACGTGGGAGGTCACATCGACGGTCCTGATCCGGTCGCGCGGCACGGTCAGCACCCGCCTGCGGATCAGTCCCTTCCGCACCTGGACGTACTGCGGGGTGACCCGGTAGGTCGTGGTGAACCACCGCAGCGTGCCGACCACCAGCATGACGGCGAGGCCGACCAGGCTCCAGATGTGGCCGTGGCCGCCCTGGCTCGACCCCGCGAAGAGCAGGCCGATCAGGGCGGGGGCGCTGCGGACGACCTCCTGGATGGGGTGGATCACCAGCATCCGCCTGCTCAGCCGCCGCCAACGGACGGCGTCACCGGGCCGCGCGCGATCGCCTGCTGTGGCCACGCCGCCCGCCGGGGCGGGATCGCCCGGCGTGTCCGGCGGCTCGGTGACGCCGGCCGACCGGGGCGGCTCGGTGAGGCCGGTCGCCCGGGGCGGCTCCGTGATGCCGGTCGTCTCCGGCACGTCCCTGGCCGTGCTCACGTGGCATCGCCGGTCGTCGCCTGGGTGCTCTCCGTGAGCTCGTCCACGAGGCGCTGCGCGGTACTCCGGTCCAGGCCGTGCACGCGTAGCGGGCCGGCGGCCGAGGCGGTGGTGACCGTGACGTTGGCGAGCCCGAACAGCTGCTCCAGCGGCCCGCGCTCGCTGTCCACGGTCTGGATGCGCGAGATCGGCGCGATGCGCCACTCCTGGCGCAGCCACCCGGACTGGGTGTAGACGGCGTCGGCCGTGGTCTCCCAGCGGTGGACCCGGTAGCGCCACCACGGCATGACGGTCACGTGCGACACGGCCAGGACGACGGTGACCGCGAGTGCCCATACGTGCGGGCCGCGGTCACCGTCGTCGATGAAGAGCCAGGCCACCTGGACGGCGATCAGTGCGAGCCAGCCGACGGCGGCTCGCACGCCCCAGAACCACATCGCGGAGCGGCTGACACGGTGCCGTGGCGGCCGGAGGGAGAGATCGGCTGATTCCACCTCTCTACTCTGGCAGCTCTCCGGCTGATCTACGCAGTGCGCACCTTCCTGTGTTACCGGGGACAAATGTCATACGCCGCCGGGCCGTCGCTCTACGTGCTCGACGCGCACTCTACGCCGCCGAGCATTGCGCTCCGTTCAAGGTGAAGGCCGCCGGAGGGCCGTTGGTCCCGCTGACCGAGGCGGTGAAACCGAACGAGGCGCTGCCACCGGCGGGGATGCCGCCGTTCCACCCGCCGTCCGTGACGGTGACCTGCTTGCCGTTCTGGGTCACCTTGGCGTTCCAGGCGTTGGACACGCGCTGGTCGCCGGCGAAGGAGAAGGTCAGCGTCCAGCCGCTGACGGCCGCCCCCGTGACGTTGATCGTCACGTCGGCGTTGAAACCGCCCTGCCACTGACTGCTGATCTTGTAAGCCACCTTGCACGCGAAGGCGCCGGACGGCGTCGGGGTGGGGGTCGGCGTCGGGGTGGGAGTGGGCGTCGGGGTCGGGGTGGGGGTGGGAGTCGGCGTGGGCGTGGGGGTCGGGGTGGTCGTCGGTTCCTCCTAGATATCGCCGCGACCGTAAGAACCGCTCGCTCCGCGGGTCAAACACGCCGCCGTGTGACCCCCGCCGGCCTGCGGAGACACCGGAAACTTTCAGGCGGCGGAGCGCGGTGGCGCAGGTCCGCGTCCAGGCGGACGACCACGACGGCGGTCGACGGGCCCACGACGGGGGTCGACGCCGGTCGAGGGCCAGCGTCGTCTCAGCGCTCGTAGCGGTAGTAGCCGGCGAGGTCGGGGAGGAGGGTGACGCGGTCGGTGCGGATCGTCGTGCCGGTGCGGAGCGCGTTGATCATCTTTCCGCCGCCGATGTAGATGCCGACGTGGTGGGTCTTCACGGACCGCTTGCGGATCTTGCCGTAGAAGACGAGGTCACCAGGGCGGGCGGCGATGGGCGCGACCTTTCGGAGCCGGCGGACGTGGTCGTCGGTGTTGCCGCCGCCTAACACGTCCTCCTTGTAGGCGAGCTGGTACACCCAGCGGGCGAGCCCGGAGCAGTCGAGCCCTCGGGTGGAGGCGGCGGGGCACGGCCGGATGGAGCCGTGATACCCCTGGCAGGTGCCGAGAGAGGGGCCGGCCTTCGCCGCGTGGCCTCCGCCCCAGACGTACTGCACCGCTCCGCCCGGCCATCGCGACTGCTGCTGCCCGTTCTGGATCGCAAGGGCGATGGCGACCACCTGGTTGAGCTCACCGCCGATCAGCGGAGCCGATCCCGCGGCGAGCGCCAGGACCCCCGCCGCCACCGCCACCCGGAGAGCCCGTGCCACGTGGAACCCCCGCTCCGCTCGGTACACGACCGTTCCATTCTCATCAGACGGCTGGCAGGTATCGGTGAATTTTGCGAAATCTCACCCTGCGGAGCGCCGGGCGTAGCGGTCGACCAGCACCGATCACACACGGTCGTGCGCCGTCTCGCGCTTCGACCACCGGTACGTGCTCATGGTCCTGCCCTTCGCCGCGCTCACGGCCGGTCTCGCCTTCGCCGTACGCGGACACCGGACCAGGCGGGAGAGGTTCACCCTCGCTCGGAATGCCGTTGGTCCCGCTGTGGGTGCCGCTGAACCCGAACGTCGTGGACGCGCCGGCGCCGAGGTTGCCGTCGGGGATGGGCCCGGCCGGGCCTGCTGTGCGGGCCCGGCCGGGCTGTGGTCTCGCGCTCCCAGGGCAGTATCGAGACCACGGGTGAGGGGCTAGGCGGGCGTGCAGGTCACGGAGGCCGGGACTCCGTTGGCTCCGTTCAGGGTCGCGATGAACCCGAACGACGCCGACCCGCCGGCCGCCAGGCCGCCGTTCCAGCTCACGTTCTTGACTGAGACGTTCGCTCCTGTCTGTGTGTGGGTGCCGTTCCAGATCTGGGTGATCGTCTGGCCGTCGGGGAACGCCCACGCCACCGTCCAGCCCTTGATCGCCGTGCTCCCGCTGTTCCGCACCGCCACGTCGGCCTGGAAACTCCCGCTCCAGGAGCTGGTGATCTTGTACGTCGCCGCGCACGCCATTCCCGCGGTCGGCGTCGGCGTCGGTGTCGGCGTCGGTGTCGGCGTGGGGGTCGGCGTGGGGGTGGGCGTCGGAGTGGGAGTGGGGGGCGGGGTGG
>NZ_JALLPO010000062.1 GCF_023276435.1 Sphaerisporangium perillae | reverse complement strand
AACGCCCGGCTTCTGGGAGGTTTCGGTGGGACGGGTAGAAGACGATCTGCGTGATCTCATCCGTGGGTGGGTAACAGCCGCGTGCCGTGAGTGGTGTTATCCGGATGTCTCTGAGCCGTACTTCGACGCCGTCTATGAGCGGCTACCGGTCGGCGTCCGGACGCTGGTGGCCTCGGGCCATCGGGACGGGCTGATCGAGCCGGTCGGAGGATATCGGTTCACGCTGCAGGGGTTGCCGCCTGGTAAGGGTCCCTATGCGTGGGTCAGCCGAAATGAGCAGGCGCAGGCGCCGGCCATCAACTGGGAGTACCTGATCCAGGCCGCCGAATACGCCCGGGTCTATGGGGCGCTGTCGTCCAAGGGCTATCTCATCGCGGTGGAAGACCGGCTTATGGACATCACCGTCTCCGACCCTGATGGTGCCTTGCGATGGTACATCGAGGTCAAGGAGCGGGCGATCGACGTACCCGGTCTCGTCGATCGGATCGGCGCCTACGGTCGCGAGGGTGTCGAGTTGAACGCACCCGACCGTGGCAACGATGCGCTTCGTAAGGCCAAGTATCTGATCCGGTACCGGCCCGTCTACCTGTCCGTCAGTGCCATCGGGCTTCGACGCGACTTCCAGGTCGCCTACGCGGCGGGGAACCGGTTCGCTCTGATCGACGACATGGTCCCGCTGATCTGATCCACGGCATCGGTTACGGTGCACACTCAAGCCTCACGTCCAGATGGTCGCCGGCACGGGTCGCCCGATCAGCGGCAAGCCCGTGCGTTCGACCGGTGCCCTTCGCTGCGGCAGGGAGCGCTTGGTGCGAATACCACAGACCACCCAGGACTGTCGGATCCGAGTGTCATGCTGAATTCGTGGTGGTCGTTTTCGATGCCGAGTTGTGGATATGGGATGCCCGGCGTGCTGACACTTGGACGTTCGTCAGCCTGCCTGCCGAGGCGTCCGATGAGATCCGTGACTTGGCAGGCGGATCGCGGCGCGGCTTCGGTTCGCTGCGGGTGCGGGTCACAGTCGGCGGGAGCACATGGAAAACCTCGATCTTCCCGGACAGCGGGCATGGCAGCTACGTGCTGCCCATCAAACGTGCTGTCCGCACAGCCGAAGCCCTCGACGCAGGTGTCATCGCGACCGTAACCGTCGAGCTCATCGACTTTTGACCACCGGGGCGCGGCCGCGATGACAACCGCCCTGGTCGCTCGCGGCGTGCCCGATTCGACCGCGGCTATCGCGGGTGAGCTGGGCGTCCTCGCCTTCAAGCGGGGGTACGCCGAATGGTCCGAGGGCGACCGTGACGCCAAGGATGAGCTCGCTCGGTACACCCTGGCGGCCCTGGACGAGCTGCGGGCGGCGAGCGCATCGCTGGGCTGACCGGGCCACTCTCACCCGCTCATCGGCAGGGTCGGACGTGCCAGACTTGCTGAGCTGCCAACGCCCGACCAGCGGCATGAGCGGATGCCGGGTCCAGGGCCATTTCGACCGTAATTCAGGTGTCGCCGTGCGACGTTCCTGTTCTTCGGTTACTGCTTGAAGTAGTGGCCGGCGTCGAGGTCGGCGATGAGTCCCGGTTGCACGGGATTCCACCCGAGCAGTTGCCGGGTTGCCGAGCTCGACGCTGGGCCGTTGAGGCCGAAGAAGCGCGCCATCCACCCGAAGTGGTCGCTGGCCTGGTCGGCGGGGATGGAGACCACCGGTAGGTGGAGGCCGCGACCGATCGCGTCGGCGATGAGGCGGGTGGGCACGCCCTCCTCGGCGGTAGCGTGCAGTGCCGCGCCGGTCGGCGCCTCGTCCACGGCGAGACGGACGAGGTTAGCGGCGTCGAGCCGATGCACTGCGGCCCACCGGCTGCTGCCGTCGCCGATGTAGCCGGAGAAACCCTTCTCACGGGCGATGCCGACCAGGACGGCCGCGAAGCCGTGATCGCCGGGACCGTGGACGGTGGGAGCGAACCGCACGGACGACGAGCGCACGCCGCGCGTGGCGAACGACATGGCCGCCTGAACGCCGGCGGTCCGCGGGTGGAGGCCCGGATCAGGCATGTCCCGCTCGGTCGCGACTCGGCCGGACGTGAGCCCGAGCACGCCCGAGGCGACCACGAACGGCCGGTCGGTGCCCGCCAGTTCCGCGCCGATCGCGTTGATCGCCGCCAGGTCAGTCTGTGCCGCCGCCTCCATCCGGGAGAAGTCGTGGTTGTACCCGAGGTGGACCACGCCGTCGGAGGCGGCTGCCCCGGCACGCAGGCTGTCGAGATCGGCCAGATCGCCGCGCTGCACCTCGGCACCGAGCCCGGCGACCGACGCGGCGGCGGTGTCGGAACGCGCGAGGCCGAGAACCTGATGCCCGGCGTTGAGAAGCTCGGGCATGACGGCGGAGCCGATCCATCCGGTTGCGCCGGTGACGAAGATACGCATGAAGACCTCCACAGGACCGGCCGATCGACAAGGCAACCGGTGATGTCACTTGATGACATCACCCTAACAGATGATGTCATCAAGTGACATGACTAGACTCCTGCCATGGGGCGATGGGAGGCAGACGCGAGCGGCCGGCTCCGCGAGGCGGCGATGCAGCTCTACGTCGAGCGCGGCTTCGAGCAGACAACCGTTGCCGAGATCGCCAAGCGGGCCGGGCTCACGGCGAGGACGTTCTTCCGCTACTTCGCGGACAAACGCGAGGTGCTGTTCGCAGGCTCGGCCGACCTGCAAGAACACCTCATGCGTGCGCTCGAGGCAGCCCCGAACTCCGCCTCACCCATGCAGGTCGTCTCGGCCGTCCTCGACGTCGCCGCCACGGCGCTGGGGCAGCACCGCGAGCACTCCCGACAGCGTCAGTCAGTCATTAACACCAACGCGGAACTGCGGGAACGCGAACTGATCAAGTTGGCGTCACTATCCGCCGCCCTCGCCGAGGGCCTACGCCGACGCGGCGTCCCGGAGCCGGACGCGAGTCTGGCAGCCGAGACAGGAATCGTCGTGCTCCGCGTCGCGTTCGAACGCTGGGTCAGCGAGCCGCATGGCGCAGACCTGTCGCAGACCATGCGCACCACGCTTGACCGCCTAAAGACCGTCACCACCGCTCGCTGAACCCGCACGGCACGGCAGGCGGGCCATCGACGGGCTCGCTGTTTACCGACTGGGAGACTGCACGTCAGCTCCTCGGTTTCGCGGTCCCGCCGCAGTCTTCGCTCCGGCGACGGCGAAGGCGTAGTTGTCAGTCAAGGTCTTCGGGGGTGTTAATCATCACCGCGGCGGTGGAGGTGAGGTAGTCCCACAGCAGCTGTTCGAGGTCCTGGCGCAGGTGCAACGCGTCGACGGCGGCGCGCATGTGGCGCAACCAGGCATCGTGGGCAGCGCGGTCGACGCGGAACGGTGCGTGGCGCATACGCAGGCGAGGACGGCCGCGGCGTTCGCTGTAGCTGCGCGGGCCACCCCAGAACTGTATGAGGAAGAGGGCCA
Source organism: Sphaerisporangium perillae (assembly GCF_023276435.1). Classification (GTDB taxonomy): domain Bacteria; phylum Actinomycetota; class Actinomycetes; order Streptosporangiales; family Streptosporangiaceae; genus Sphaerisporangium; species Sphaerisporangium perillae. The sequence continues at coordinate 39,455 of NZ_JALLPO010000062.1, read as the reverse complement.
TGCGCTCCTCTGCCGGGCCAAGGTCTTCCTCCGGGCACATGGAACGCAGTAGCGGGTCCTCCGCCACGCCCTGTAGAAGCGGTGAACCAGTCGGCGGAAGGGCACGGTTTCCGAAAGAGTCCTTGCCGGAATTGCCCCGGAAGACTGCACACTTGTCCCGTGCGCTTTTCAGTTCTCGGCCCGCTGGCCGTCCGCGTGGACGGTTCGCAGGTGGACATCAGGGCCCGCCAGCAGCGCGCGGTGCTCTCCAGGCTGATCCTGGCCGACGGGACCGTCGTCTCGCTCGACGCCCTCATCGACACCATCTGGGGGGACAGGCCACCGCGCGAAGCGATCAACGGCATGCACGCGATCCTGGCCCGGCTGCGGCGCCTGCTCGAACCGGATCGGCCCCCGCGCAGCCCGGCGACCGTTCTGGTCAGCGAGGCGTCCGGCTACGCCCTGCGGATAGCGAAGGACGCGGTCGACGCGCGCAGGTTCACCGACGCGGTGCTCACCGGCCGGGAGCACCTCACGGAGGGCCGCCCCGCGCCGGCGCTCGCCCTTCTGGAAGCGGGGCTGGGCGAGTGGCGGGGCACGCCGTACGCCGAGTTCGCCATGGAGGACTGGGCTGCGCCCGAGGTCTCCCGCCTGGAGGAGCTGCGGCTCGACGCGATCGAGGCCCGCTGCACAGCGCTGCTGGAGGTCGGCCGTACGGCGCAGGCCGTGCCAGAACTGGACGCGGCCGTGCGGGAGCATCCGCTACGGGAGGAGCTGTGGCGGCTGCTCGCGCTCGGGCTCTACCGCTCGGGCAGGCAGGCCGACGCGCTCGCCGCCGTCCGGCGGGCCCGCGCCCGCCTGGTCGCGGAGCTCGGCGTCGATCCCGGGCCACGCCTGCGCGAGCTGGAGTCGATGCTGCTCGCCCAGGATGAGACGCTGCTCGCCCCGGCACCGCCGCCGCGCCCGGCGGCCCGTACGGCGCAGCCCCTCGCGAACCGCGCCGGGCCGCTGGGCGTGCTCCTCGGCGCGGCGATCACCGCTGCCGACCGCCCCGCCTGCGCTCTGATCTCCGGCGAGGCCGGGGTGGGCAAGACCTGGCTCGCCACCAGGCTCGCCGAATCGCTCGCCGGGCAGAGGTGGCAGGTCGCCTGGGGACGGTCGAGCGAATCCGGCGGCCGGCCCCCCATGTGGCTGTGGACCCAGGCGCTGCGGGCTCTGGGAGCGATCGGATCCGACCACGAGGAACGCTCCATTCCCGATGCGGCGCAGGCGCGCTTCCAGCGGCACGCCGAGCTGGTCCAGCGGCTGACGGACGCGGCGTCGGCGGTCCCCTGCCTGCTGATCCTCGACGACATCCAGTGGGCGGACGACGCCTCGCTCCGGCTGTTCTGCGACCTGCTCACCATGGCCTCCGGCACCGGGCTTTACCTCGTGGCCACGCTGCGCACCGGGGAGCCGGAAAGCCGGGAACTGGGCGAGCTGCTGAACGCGCTCACCCGGGCGGGGGCGGAGCGGGTGGAGCTGACAGGGCTGTCCGCGAACGGCGTCCGGCTGATCGCCGAGTCATCGGGGACGACGATGACCGACGAGGCGCTCGAGCGGCTGGTCGACCGGACCGGCGGCAATCCGCTGTTCGTCCAGGAGACGCTGCGGCTGGCGGCCTCAGAAGGCGTCGAGGCCGCGCTGGGTGCGGTGCCCTCCGGCGTGGCCGACGTGATCCGCCGCCGCGTCGCCCGGCTCAGCGGCCAGGACGTGCTCACCGCCGCCGCGGTGATCGGGCACGGGGGCGACATCCCGCTGATCGCCGCTGTCACCGGTAAGGCGGCGACCGCGGTAATGGAGGAGCTGGACGAGGCGGTGTCCGCGAGGCTGCTGCAGCCCGAACGGGCCTTCACGCATGATCTCATCCGGCATGCGATCTACACGGGCCTCCCGTCGGCGCGGCGGGTCGCGCTGCACCTGGCCGTCGCCGAAACGCTCGCCATCCGGCCGGGGGCCGACCCCGAGCCGGTGGCCGACCACTACCTTTCCGCCTCGCCCCTGGGCGCCGCCAACGCCGTGGCCTGGGCCCGCACGGCGGCGGTCGCCGCCGAGGGCCAGCTCGCCTTCGACGACGCCGCCCGATGGTGGGCCAGGGCGTGCGCCGAGCATGCCGCCGCCTCGCTTCCCGACCTGTCGGAGCGAGCCGAGCTGCTGCTGTGCGAGGTACGCGCCCGCCTGGACGCGGGGGATCTCATCGGCGCGCGCCAGGCGAGAAACCAGGCGATACGCGTCGCGGAGGCGGCCGGTGACGAGACGACCCACATGCGGGCGCTGGTCGCGCTCGACATGCCCGGCCTGTGGCACATGAAGTCCTACGACGAGATCGAGCTGCGCTTCGTCAGGCGCCTGGAGACCGCGCTGAGCGGGATTTCCGAGGAGGACTCGGAGCTGCGATGCAGGCTGCTCGGCACGCTGGGGATGGAGCTCTACGACGCCGGCGCGGACCCTCGCTGCGACAAGCTCACCGCCGAGGCGGTCGGGATGGCACGCCGGATCGGTGATCCCCGGCTGCTGGCGTTCGCCCTCAATGCCCGAGTGCTGTCTCTCATCCGGCCCAGGGCAAACGCGGAGCTGACGACCCTTGGCGCGGAACTCATCCAGGTCGGTGAGCGGCACGATCTGCCGGTGCATGCCTTCGTTGGAAGGTCCCTGCTCAGCTGGACGTGTGCCGAGCGGTTCGAGATCGCGGAAGCCGACCGTTTCTCCGCGGAGTGCGACGTGCAGATCCGGCGATTGGGGCTGCGCTTGCAGGGCGTCCAGCACGAGGCCTGGCGTGTGGCCCGGCTCGCCATCGCAGGACGGTTCGACGCCGCTCAGCGGGGCCTTGACGAGCTATGGGAGCGGTTGAAGAGCATCGGCGCGTTCGCGCCGGACGCGCAGTACATGGTCGTCCTTTGTTCGCTTCTGATCTGCTCCAGGCGGGCGGGCGAGATCACCGACGAGATGCTCGAGCGTTCAGGCATGCTGGCGATGGTTCCCGCCACCGCGCGCGACCTTGCGATCATCGCGGCTCACACACGTGGGGATGCCGGACGGGTGGCGGAGCTCGCGAGGATGCCCTGGAGTCCACCTGGAGACGACTGGACGCTAACGGCATTCCTCGCAATGCGGACCATGGCAGTGGTGGCCGCGGAGGACCGGGAGGAGGCGGAACGTACCCGCGCCCACCTCCTGCCCTATTCGGGAGGCATGGTGATGGGCGGCAACATGCTGACGTTCGGCCCGGTCGACCTCCACTTGGCCAGGCTGGCGCTTCTCCTCGACAGGCGCGACGAGGCGGAGAGCCTGCTCCACTCCTGCGTGGCCGACGCCGAACGGGAGGGGCTGACGTGGTGGGCGGATCAGGCTCGAGGCCTGCTCCGCGCAATCCCCAACCAATAGCCGCGCAAGAACCGCCCCGCACACTCGAAGGGACTCCGACAGGACCCTTCGAGAGAAAGCGGCGGACATGCCCACCACATCCACCACCACCCCGCCCGACCTGACGGCCTTCCTCGTCGCGCACAAGGCCATGAAGGCCGAGTACGGCCGGCTCGCCGACGTCGCCGCCGCCGTGGACCCGGCCGACGGCGACCGCGTCGCCGCGGTCGAGGCGCACATCGCCTTCATGATCAAATATCTGCACCACCACCACGCGCCCGAGGACAACGACATCTGGCCGGCGCTCCGCCTCGCCGACCCCTCCGCGGTCGCCGTGCTCAACCGGCTGGAAGCCGACCACGCCGACATCGACGTGCTGCTGGAGCAGATCGGCGACCGCGGCAGGACGCCGGCCCAGCGCGCCCCGATCCTGCGCGAACTCCAGGCACGCCTGGCCGACCACCTCACACTGGAGGAACGCGAGGCGGTCCCGCTGATCCGCCGGCACCTGACCCAGGAGTTGCTCGAAGAGGTACACGAGAAGATCATGAAGAGCTGGGACAAGCCCGACTTGCCCTTCCTGTTCGGGATCGCGGTCACGTACGCGAACAAGGCCGAGACCGACCATCTCCTCACCACCGTGCCCTGGTTCGTCCGGCTGCTGTGGCGCCTGGTGATGCGGCCCACGTTCAACAGGCGGATGCGGCAGGTGTACGGCGCATGAGCACCTCGCCCACCGGCTCCCCACCGCGGTCCGGAGAAGCCATCGTCACCTGGGACGACACACTCGACGACATCTTCGCCGGCGACCTGGTCGCCGCGCTCGCCTACACGACCCCGGGAGGCGGCATCGTGATGACCCCGGTGTGCCCGCTGGGCCTGCGAGACAGGACGCACGGCAGGATCGGGTTCACCACCGCCCTCGGCAACGGACGCAAGCTCGACCGTATGACCGCGGACCCGCGCATCGCACTGGCCTTCCACACCCGGCAGCACGGCACTTCATCCCGTCCGGGCTTCGTCCTGGTCCAGGGCACGGCCAGGATCGAGGAGATGACGCCAGAGGTCCACGCGGCGCTGGAGGAGCGGCTCGGCATCGTCCGGGGATGGCTCTGGGACCGCGTCATGCACTCCTACTACCACGAGCGGGTCGTCGTGTGGCTCGACATAAAGCGGATCACAGTCGCAACCGGGTCGCCGGTCCTCACAGGTGAACCGCCACGGAACATCGGAGCTCCGCGCGCGACGGCGCCCCAGCCGCAGCGGGCGCCCAGCGGAGGGTCCGGTCCCCGCCTGGACGCGCCGCAGGCCGCCCGCCGCGTGGCGGCGCAGCAGCATATGCTCCTCGGCTACCGGGGTTCCGACGGCCATCCCGAAGTCGTCCAGGCGAGCGTCGCCTCCGGCGACGGGGAAGGGATCACGCTGACCGTCGAAAGACCGCTGCCGCGCGGCGGGCGGCGCGCCTGCCTCCTCGGCCACTCCTTCAACGCCCGCGTGGTCGGGATGAGCATGGATCAGCACACAGGCTGGCTCCAGGTGGGCGACGAGGCCAGGTACGCGCCCCACACAGTCCAGCGGTACACCGTCCCGCGCAACAAGGTCATCTCCACCCTCGGCTCCGGCCTGGTCACCCACTTCCGGCAGCGCACCCGCCGACGCCGTGCCCCCTGAGCGGAGCGTACGCCGAGCCTCTCGCTGACTACCGCGGACGAGACGAGTACGAGAGCAGAGCCATCCACCGGCACGCTTCTGCAACATCGGCTCCGACGCGCTTAGGGCCGGCGCCCCACGCGCGAGCTGCCCACCCAGCTCATGGCGCAGCTCGCGCGGTTCCGCTCTGATGGAACGGCCGACCCCGGTCTCAGGGCTACGGTCTGACGCTGGTCAGCCAGCAGGTGCGGGTGCCGAAAATCCATCCGTGCAGGTCGCAGGGGCGACGGGCGATCACGTGCTCCCGTCTGCAAGACGCGAGAGCTTGTTGGTGCCGTTTATCGTGTCACCTCATGCGACCCGGGAGTATTCGTGTAGCAGGCCGCCGAGCCGATCTCGCGGCGTACGCTGCCCACCCACCGTTCCATGATCGCGTTCATCCGAGGAGCCTGCGGAGCGGTGAGCACCACGCGGATGCCCTCCGTTCTGAATACCTCATCGAACAGAGCGGTGAACTTGCGGTCCCGGTCCCTGATCAAGAATCGGAAGTCGCCCGCTCGATCACTCAGATCGAGCATCAAATTGCGGGGCCTGCTGGGCAACCCAGGCGGCGGTTGGGTTCGCCGTGACCCCTAGTACGTGGACACGGCGGGTGGCATGCTCGACCACGGCGAAGCAGTACAACCGGGCGAGCAGGGCCGTCTCCACATGGAAGAAGTCGGCGGCCAGGATCCCTTCCGCCTGGGTCTTCAGGAACTGGGCCCAGGTCGGGTCGCTGCGACGGGGTGCCGGATCGAATCCGGCCTTCTTCAGGATCGCCCACACGGTGGCGGGGGAGACCTTCCGGCCCAGGCCGGCGATCTCACCGGCGATGCGCCGATACCCCCAGGTCGGATTCTCGGCCGCTAAGCGCAATATCAGGGCACGGATCGTGGGCCGGGTCGGTGGTCGTCCCGGCCTGCGCTTGGGATAGGTCCACCGTCGCTTCACCAAGTCGGCATGCCAGCGCAGGAGCGTCCGCGGTGTCACGAACAAGTGTCGTCGGCGGACCGGGGCAGTAGGCGCGCCAGCGCTGACAAGATCGCCTTGTCCGTCCATGACAGCCGGGGAGTGGGGACCTGGCGGCGGAGGACCGAGAGTTGATGGCGCAGTACCGGGATCTCCACGTCCTTCGACGTTTCTGATCGGGCGAGCAGCGAGATCCAGCCAAACATCCGCAAGACGATCAAGTACAGCAGCCGCAAAGCCATCGCACGATTCTGCCGGAGCGAGCCGCCGAGCGTGTCAAAACCCCAGATCAGGCCCTATGACAGAGTTCTTGGCACCCACACGGTCCGGCAGAGCTATAGGGGCCTTGTGGAAAAGCAAGATCGTCACCATGCCGCCACCTGGGCGCAACCGCGAACTACACGCCAGTAGCGGTGAAGACTCGGAGGGGGAGATCACGGGCCGATGGGAGAACGGCGCGGCGGCGTGAATCGTTCTGCGGCGGCCCGGACGCGTTCGGCGAGGCCGAGCGGGGCAAGCCCTGTCTGAAGCTGGTGCAGGTACGCCATCGACGACTGCCTCAGTGCCTGCTCGTGGTGCCGCCGCCGTTGCAGGACCGCCGCCCATACGCCAAATGCGAACCCGCCCAGCCCGATCGCCGCAGCTTGCGGAGCGGACGGCTGCGTCGCCACCAGCGCCAGCGCGCTGGTCATCACTGGGGGCATGGCGGCCTGCACGTTGATCGCGCCCCACACCGTCTCCATCCGCTGGCCGCGCATGGCGCGCTGGAGATCGTCCAGGGCGGGCCGGATCCGCGTGTCGAAGCGTGACTGCAAGTGGTCGAGCAGAACGTCCCGTTCCCGGATGCCGCCCAGCTGCGTGGCTTCCGCTACCATCCCGTCCACCGCGTCTCTGAACCTCGCGCGCTCCCCGGCGTACCGGCTCCTGAACTCGACGATCCGCTGCACGGGAATGTCATCGAGGTTGCGGGGCAGCACGGCTGCCACCGACAGATTGACCAGCAGCGCAGCCCATTCGTCGGCCTGCGTCTCCGGCGTGGGCTGATCCAGTACGCCCGCCACCAGGCGCCGCGCTCCCAGCCCGGTGGCGCTGTGATCGAACTCGTCGTCTGCCAACGGCGCGGCACCATACCCCGGCGCCACCTGGGACCCCAGAACGAGCAGATAGGCATGGGCGAGCGTGGTGTGCATCCGGACCCGCCCCGCCGTCACAGGCGACCGCGCGGCCAGGTCCATCCCCGTCAACCGCTCGATGAGCTCCCCCGAGGTCTTCCACATCGCAAGCCCCTCACCGAGCTGGGCAGGCCCGAACGGCTCGGACGGCGGGACCGCGTATCGCGACAGATCGACACCCTCCAGCGCCGCCAGGAACCGTTCCGCCGCCCAGCGGACTTCCTCGGGGCGGGGCGTCACATGCCGGACGAATCCGGCCTCGATCAAGCCCACCTCGGCGTAACTGATGCGCGGAACGGTGATTTCGAGGTTGTCGGCGTGGAATCGGTAGAGCCGGTCCCAGTACAGCGCGGTCAGCTTCAGCCAATGCTCATCACGAAAATGCACATGCCGGTAGTACAGCCCGCACCATTCACTCATGCCCGCTCCTCAAGCTGCTCCTACCGAAGCAGGGGATCATCGTTGAAGCAACTAGGTAAGCAACAGTTCTTGAGTTGAGTTCGCCGGATCTTCCTTGCGTCTTGGGCTTGTGGCCTGCGACCTGCGTCTTCTTGTGTTTACCAGATCGATCATTGCATCCCGAAGTAACTTCACTCTCCATGAAGTCTCTGTCGCCGAAGTGACGCGAGGGCGGCGATGAAGGCCAGGAACTCCTACGGCTACGGCCAGGGGCAAAGTAGCGGTCTATCCGGCTTCCGGTGACGGCCCCGGCCCGGGCGGTGTAGGTGCCGCGATGGCCGTGGACTGCGCGTCCGGCGACCCCTGGATGGAGATCCGGGTGACGGCCCCGACTTTGCGGGTTAATGGACACATCGTGGCCACCCCCCTCCGCTCGTTTCTGTCCATCCGCGCCTGTCCGGGATGGAGCGGCGCGGGCGAGATCGGGGGACCTCCACATCATCGTGGCGCCCCCCAGCTCACCAGCGCTGAGTTGGAGGCACGAGACCTTGGGGTTGTGCCAGGGCCGATAAGCGGAAACGGATCCATGATCGTCCCGCGTATGTCCCGCGATCATTGGCCTACGGCTGCCTATGGTGGCACTCGGCTGCATGTGATCATTGAAGGAGAGCACGCTAAGCCCCAGGTCAAGGGCTAAGCGGCTGGTCAGGAGAGTGCCCCCGGCAGGATTCGAACCTGCGGCACCCGCTTTAGTCTCCAATCTCCCCCTGGTGGAGGAGGCCGTTCGGGCCTGAAAATCGGGGTGGTTGCTCGCTGACGTCGTCTCTCCTTGGTCGTTGAGGCCGTGCTTTAGTCGGACGCTGGGAGCCGCGCCTGTGGGCCTTTCACTGTTGCTGCGAGCACGCGGATCAGATTCGCATTCCGTCCCCTGCGGCTCCCGCGGGCAACCACCCCCAGCGCTCCCGGCGGTAAGGAGGCCCGATGCTCGACCCCACCCACGACACCGAAGAGATCATCGAAAGGGTCGCCGCGCTGGACGTCGGCAAAGCCACCCTGGTGTGCTGCGCCCGCGTACCCGACGACAAGAACTCAAGCCGACGGCTACAGGAAGTCCAGACCTACACAACGATGACCCGCTCGCTGCTGTCGATGGCCGATCGGCTGCGCTGCCTGGGCGTCACCCGCGTCGTCATGGAAGCCACCTCCGACTACTGGAAACCGGTGTTCTACCTGCTGGAAGCACAAGGCTTCGAGGTGTGGCTGATCAACGCCCGCGACGTCAAGCACCTACCCGGCCGGCCCAAGACCGATAAGCTGGACGCTGTCTGGCTGGCCAAGGTCGCCGAACGTCAGATGCTGCGCCCTAGCTTCGTGCCGCCGCCGGCGATTCGGCTGCTGCGTGACCTGACCCGCTACAGGGTGGACCTCGTCGAGGCCCGCACCGCCGAGAAGCAGCGGGTGGAGAAGCTGCTTGAAGATGCACAGATCAAGCTGAGCGTGGTGGCCTCCGACATCTTCGGCGTCTCCGGCCGCGCGATGATGGCTGCCCTGATCCGCGGGGAACGCAGCCCCAAGACGCTGGCGCAGTTGGCCCGCTCCAGCCTGCGTCGCAAGATCCCCGCGTTGGAGGAGGCGTTCACCGGCCGCTTCTCCGATCACCACGCATTCTTACTGGCCACGATGCTGACCCGGGTAGATGCGATCAACGTCGACATCGCCGCCCTCGACCGCAAGATCGAGGAGGAGATCACCCCTTTCGCCGCAGCGGTGGAACGGCTGGATGAGATCCCCGGGATCGGCCTGACCGCCGCTCACGCGATCATCGCCGAGATCGGCCTGGACATGAGCCGCTTCCCTACCGCCGCGCACCTGACCTCCTGGGCACGATTCGCCCCGACGGTCAAAGAGTCCGCCGGCAAGCGCAAGGGGAAGAACGCCACCGGGCACGGCAACCGCTACCTGGCGCGCACCCTCGGCGAAGCCGCGGTCGTCGTCGGCCGCACCGACACCTTCCTGGGTGAGCGCTACCGGCGGATCGTCCGACGCAAGGGCAAGAAGCGCGCCATCGTCGCAGTCGGCCGTTCCATCCTGGTCATCATCTGGCACCTGCTGTCCGACCCCGAGGCGCACTTCATCGATCTCGGCGCCGACTTCTACGCCCGGCGCACCAACCCTGACCGCAAGAAGCGCAACCACATCCGCGAGCTCGAAGCCCTCGGCTACCGCGTCACCCTCGAACCAACTGCCTGACCACTACCGTCGGCACGACCTGCTGCACATCACCACGTGAGGTTCGCTGCCGCGTGCCCGGCGAATGTTTGATTTTCGGATCAGGAGAGCGGTTGCGATGCTGCCCGATTACCTGGGCTGACCTGCTCGAACGCCGGGCATGACTCACGCTCTCTGCTTAATCATCCCGCGCATGTCCCGTGCCGCGGAATCGGTCAGCTCGTCACCGCGCGGGTTGATGGGAGAACCGCAGACGCGTGCGTGGTGGTGAGCGCCAGGGGTAGGTGAGATGGTCTGCTGTTTCGGCGAGTTGGGTCAAGGGGGCCTCATACAGATAGCTGCCGCCGATAGAGGCTGTTTCTGGCAGTGTCTGAACAACGCAGCACCCTTTGCCACATGAGCACTCGGCTCGCGGAAAACGTCGGTCCCCTACGGGCGAGTAGGCGGTGACTTAAGACAACGCCTGCCTCGAACAGGCTGAGCGGATGACCACAAACGGCGAGGCCTGAGGGCGGCTGAGACTGGTAGCGCGCGAAGGAAGGGTTCATCGGCCAATCAGGACGGTGCGTAGGTACCGCCCGTAGGAGATCTGACGGTAGGCGGCAATCTGGCGAGTGAGCGCCCGCTCCTCCTGGACCGCCGAGTGATGCTCAGCGCGCACGGTAGCCAGTCGCTGGTTGGCGTTTTGCAGCGACTGCGCTGCGGTCTGTACGGCGGCGCTGTGCCGGTCGGTCAGTTGCCGCAGTGCATCCGCCTGCTGCCGTACGAGGTCGCTCCGGCCCTTTTGACGGCCCCTTTCGACTTGAGCGCGTCTGTCCTTGAGCACGCGCTCTTCCGCGGAGAAGCGCGCCTCGATGGCGTTGCGTTGTGGGGCCGGAAGCGCATTCGGCATGTTCGGCTGCCGCAAGGCCCCCTGCACGTGAATGTTCCGCCACGCGACCAACGATGCCGCGCGAGACTCCCCGACCCCAGGCACGCGTACGGAAGAGCCGTTAGCGAGGATCAGATGGATCTCGGGATTTTGGTAGCCAGTGGACACGTAGTCGAAGTCGACCAGGTCAGCGGGAGTCGAGATGCCACTGACCGCCAGCCTGGCCACCGTCGTGTCGCCGATGCCGGAAATGGAACCGGCGCGCAACGTGATGCGCCGTAGATAGGCGTCCACCTTCTCCCGTTGCAACTCGTCGAGTGCGCGGCGCAGGTCCTCTGACTTCCGCGAGACGAGAGCCTGAATTTGGTTGTCGTGCGGATTGAGCTGCTGTGCCGTCTGCCGGTCGTACGTCCCGAGGTTCTGCCGCTGCCGGTCCTTGAGAGCCTGCAGTTCCTTCGCGTGCGCGTCCGCCCGCTTGGCGTTGTCCATCTGGATCTTGTCGCGTTCCTTCTCCGCATGCGCCGCGATTCTGAGGGTTTTCCTGGTTCGCCGGCGGACCGCTTCGAGCCGGGAGGCGATGGGCTTGCGCGCCCTCGGCTCGGGACGCAAGGCGTAGAGGGCCCTCGTTATGCCGATACCGAGGAGCGGGCCCAGGAGCGCAGCGACCTCGGGAAGGCCCGACAGCCACACGACCAGCCCCACGACGAGGGACAGCCCGAGGAGGGCCAGCCGGGCCAACAATAGTGCGGCCTGGTGGTCCTGGAAGGTAACGAGGGGAGGTGGCGGGGGGACTGGGATGTGCCCGCTCATCCACGTGGGTAGGCCCGCGGACGTGGCGGCCGGGGACGGGGCGACGGGGTGTGGACCGGTGTGGGCGCCGGCGGCCGACGGGAGGCCGACGCCCGGCAGAGGAGTCAGGGGCGGGAGGGCGGGCAGCGGCTGGGAGGCGAGGTCCGTGACGTAGGTGGCGAGGCGCTTGATGTCGACAGCCTGGTGCCCGACCAGGGCGGTGACGCGGGCCGAGGCAGTCATGTTGGCGAAGTCCTCGTCGGTGAGCAGCAGGTGCTCGCCATCCCGTTCGTGCAGGACCTGCCACAGCGTAGGATCCAGTGCGACGGTGACCAGGGACAGGTAGATCAGCCAGACGGAGAACCGGTCCAGTTCCGGGCCGAACTCCGCACCGGTGCGGTTGGGGGACTGGTAGTGGCGGTGGCCCCGTTCTGTCGCCGGTAGCCCGGCGAGCGCGGGCACGTACATGCCGTCGTAGTCGACCAGCTTCAACGTGCCGTCGGCGGCCACGAGGAGGTTGCCGTGCTGGAGATCGCCGTGGGCGATACCCACTCGGTGCAGGTCGGCGGCCAGTTCGGCGAAGCGTCGGGCCAGATCGAGCAGTGCGGCCTGGTCGCCGAGGTGGTCTTCGATCCAACGGATCAGGCTGATTGCCTGGACCCACTCCATCCGCAGGATGGGAAATCGCTGACCGCCCACCATGATGCCGGAGGGCTGGTAGTCGAAGCCCATCTTCCACCGGTGCGGGACCGTGTTGAGGTGCTCGCTCACAGCCCGGTAGCGCTTCTCCTGGTCTGGTATGTCCCTGGTGAAGCACTTAATTGCGTATCGCCTTCCAGACACAGTCTGCACTGAGAAGACGCTGGCGAAGTTGCCGGAGATGGGTTTGGGCCGCCCGAGTTTGTCGACCTGTAGCGTCGCCGACCGTAACTCGGCGTCTGTGAAGCAGAGGGTGGGATTCTGCAGCGCCTCGACATACTCACTGCCGCTGGGGAAGCGCCTCGTCGACATGGCTCACCACACCGCTACGTGGATCAGGGTGGCGTCGTCGTTGCGCATGTGTCCGCTCGCCCTTTCCTCGCCGATGAAGTCCGCGAAGTTCGGTCCGTCGGAGGTGCCGAGGTCCCGCAAGGTTTCCCAGGGGCGACCGCCGTGCTCGACCTCTCGCAGGAACCACGCGGCCACGGCGTCGGTGCACAGGTAGATGTCGTCCTGCTGCCGCAGGCTCCCCGAGTTCATGGCCACTCGCTCGGAGATGAGCAGGGAATCCTGGTTCCGGCTGTTGAGCAGGTTGGGGCTTGTGCCGAAGTCCTCTGATCCCGCTAGCGGATACGCCGTGATGAGCGCCCCGTCGCGAACCTGGAACAGGCAGCAGTCCCCGATCACGGCGGCGGCCCACCGTCCCTCGCCGCGCAGATCCGCGAGGTCCCCTTCCTGGGGCGCGCAGAAGCTGATAGCGAGCAGGGTGGCGTACGCTCCACGGTCGAGCTTGGGTTGCTCGTACCATTGGATGGGGCGCCCATCGGCCTCGCGCCGCGCGATGTAATCGCCGAGCGTCGCCTCCCATGATGCCGTCACCATGACCGCCTCGCGTCCGAAGCTATCGGCGGAGGCGAGTGCCTCGTGGGGAACGCTCACGAAATGGTCCACCAGTGACCGCGCCCACAGGCCGGCGAGGACGCTCTCGGAGGCACCGTCGGACAGGGCGACCCTGAGGGACGCGACGTCGATCTCTTCCACAGCCGAAACGCGGGGGTGGACCGCGTATGCGTCCTCGTACTCCTCCGCCTGGCCGCCGCCCTTGTGTAGGTGGTGGCAGGCGACGCTCCCCGGTATCCGGCTACCGTAGGTCGGTTGCACGGGTGCCGATGTCGAGGAACTGCACCACGGAGGTGATGTCGGCGTTGTACACGAAGCCGCGGGTGCTGTCGCTGACGGTGAAGCCTTCCTGCGCCGTGTACGACCGCATGTGGGAGGGCAGAAGGCTGGACATGCCGAACAGCGTGCGCGCGTAGTTGTCGGGGAGACCTGCTTCGGTGTCGGGGAAGGTGACGGGCGAGCCGCCTGCGTCGGAGACGTGCAGGTTGAACAGCAGCACGGCTCCGTCGGCACTGGTGAGGGAGCAGATGCCTGCGGCGGGGACGGTCGGGTCGCCGTCGTTCGCCTCGCCGTCGGTGAGGTTGAGGACAATCGGGGGGAAGCAGGCGGGATGCTCGCCGAGCCACCGGTCGACGAGACGGTGGGCATACTCGAGGGCCTGCCGCATCGGCGTGCCGCCGTTGCACACCGGGTCCATCCAGATCGGGAATCGCACGGTGCTCTCCACCAGGCCACCGGCCCCGTCGGGGATCTTCTTCGTGCGCTCCTCGACACGTGCCGGGTTGTCGGCGATCTGGCTGAGCGGCACGAGATCGCGTCCCGCGAGCGCGCCGCCGAAGGCGGACCCCACGTTGTTGTGCCCGTATCCCACCACGGCGACGTGGAAGTAGTCCCGTACGCCTTCCTCCTTGGCGCACTTGACCGACAGCTCGGTCAGGAGGCGGTTGATGGCATCGGACACCACCGACGCCTTGCTCGTAGGGACCTCACCTCCGATCGGATCACTCATCGAAGCCGACTGATCGACGAGAAAGACGAAACAGGTCGGATTCGACCGGCTGATCTCAGCCGTATAGGGCATGAACCCCGTCCTTTCCTGACAGGCGGACAGCCCGCTCTACCTGCGGGCGCGCAACACGGGAGAGAGGTGAGTCTAGGATTTGGAACGGTTCACGTCTAGTGCGGTGACAACTTAGGTTTTCGCGGGTTGCGACACGCCGTACGCCACTCGTGTCTTTGATCGTGATGCTTCCACTGTCGGTACTGACGTGATCGGTATCCAACAGCAGGAGGGACGCATAGCCGAGCCCGTGCGAGTACGGCGATTAACCCGACCATGAGGGACAGACGCTGTAGCAGCTGGTGAGGCGTGGAAAGCACGGCTCGATCCGGGTCCGCCGTGCGTTGATCATCATGGCCTCCGCCAGCGGTACCCCGGTGCCGGCGATCGCTCAGCTGGTGGGCGCTAATGAGGACACCGGCTGGGAAATCCTCATCTCGGCTGACGACGGAATCGGGCATGGGAAAGGTTAGACACCGACCGGCACCCTGCCGAGCTGTCGTGCTCAGCACTACGCCCACCTTCTGCACGATGTCGTTCAGCGCCAAGCCGCCGCCGGCGGTGTCCGGCGGCACTCCACTTATGGCAGGCTGGGTGCGGGTGGCGCGGCTGTTGTACCTCTCTGCTGTACTTCAGCCGACCCGCTCACCGTCGAAGATCGGCACGATTCACTCAGCTGACGTCACCTCGTCAAGCCACAGTCGGCGGCTGAAGCCACCCCGCTTGGCCCGCTTGTGGCGTGCCGCCTCCTGGACCTGCTCGTCGGAGAATCCAAGCGATGCCGTGAGGGCCGCCAGCACCTCGTAGATGTCAGCCAGTTCCCCTAGGCGATCATCGGGCTCGGCTTGGCGCAGCTCTTCGGCCTCTTCGGCGAGCTTGGCTATCAGAGCGGGAACCAGCTCCGACTCGTCAAGGACGCGGACCCTGGCCGTCCGGCCGTCGGCCTCGATAATCTCTGGGATCCGATCACGGACCAGCTTGCCGTAGATGATCGTCTGTTCCTGGCTCAAAATGTCACCCCTCTGGCCGATACTTCGCGTGTGGATTACCGACGCGGTGTGGTCACCGGTGAGAGCGTATGGCGTGCCATCGTGTTGTATGGCGCCAACTCGGCCACCTACAAGTTCGCCTTCGGCGCGACACTGCTGGAGATCGCCGCCACCGGCCGTAACCACGTCACGCTCGAGGAGCTAGCGCCGCGGTACGCCGAACTGCTCTGCCAGGCTCTTCAGCGCCAACCCCGGCAGGGCATCGCGGCCCGCAGCAAGTTCTTGGACGCCTGCCGCGCGTTCAACGCCGGCGAACTCGACCGGGACGCGCTGCACCGGCGGACCGTCCAGCTCGGCTTCAACAACGTCATCGACGCGTTCCCCCAGCGCTCGGTGCCGGCCAGGCACCGGTGCGCTACTACGAAGACCAGCGCAAGAACTCCGCCGCCCCAGGCCTCGCGCTGCGCGAGGAACTACTCGAACTCGCCCGATCAGTACACGCCCAAGAGCTCGACGCCGAAACCGCTGCCCGTTGGCGGCTGGGAGACGGCATGGGCGACCGGCATATCCGATGCCGTACTCGCCCTCCTCGCTGGTCTACGACCCTGACACCCAACACCTGATACTCCAGACCAAATAGCGCCGCAAGAGCATCACCGGAGTCGTCGCCGCCCTCAGCGGATATCAAGACGGCCGCTGCGCCTACTGCAACCAGTTTCCTCTCAGCTCAAGCTCGTACGGGACTGCCACGTCTCAGGGGCCGGGCAACGGAGGGGAAGTGTGACTGACGGCTGGCTCGATCACCGTGTGGTGCTGTTACCATGACGTTCCCGGTGGGCACGGAAGTAGCGTTCCGAGTGCGGTGAATGCGCCATGCAGCGCAGCCCTTCCAGCGCTTTGACCGCGGCGGACAAATCGGTCCCCAGATCAGTTGAGGAGCGGCGAGCACGGATCACGCCATGCTCATCGACGTACACCTCGCCCTGCTCGAAAAGCGCGTCGCAGCCGAGGACGCAGGCGAGCATCACGATCGCCAGGTCGCGCCGCTCGTCCTCGTCGGCATCTTCCCGTCGCTTGACGTGGGCCACGTGGAGGTAGGAGATCGGCAAGGTCCGGCCGCACAGGTCACACGTGGCGCTCGTGCGGTCTGCCAGGAGATAACGACGCAGTTTTGCCTGCTCCCGCCGCTGGGTGGCTACTCGAAGGACATCGGTGGCGCCATCATGGTCCAGCCCGGTAATCCGGAGCAGATCTTCTGGATCGGCGAGTGGCTCCTGGACGGGGAGGAGGCGCCGGGGAGCACCGGTCGAGGTGATACGACTATCGCGGAACTTCCAGCCTTCACGCTCGGCGAGGGTGTCGGCTGACGGTGCGGCGGCCATGATGAAGGGCTGCGGCGGACCGGTCCGAAAGGGGGAGACGCGGGGGAGCGGGTCGGCTCGGGCTGTGGTGCTGTAGGGGTCTTGCGTGAGAAGACGCAGGTGCTCGTGCATCCTGCGGCAGTCGTCACCGGCTGTGGTGCCATCGAGGTGCGCTAGCTCGGCGACCCCGCCCGGCCAGTCGCCCCGCCACAGCAGGTCCGCCACCTGCAGATCACAGATATTCAGTCCCCGGAGCTCGTCCTTGACCTGCTGGATCTTGCCATTGCGCGGATGGCCGTGCGCGAAGGCGTACTCGCGATGCAACGCCTGCAGCAGGCTGGTACCCCACACGACGATCCGTGATCGGGCCTGACCGCCCCGTGCTTGCAGACCCGGATCCTTGAGCGCGTGGTTGCGGTTGCGGTAGCGCAGGACAGGGGCCAGCTGGCGGGCCCAGTGCGAGAATGGTGCCCCGCCTTCCCCTCGGTACTGATGTAGCCGTGCGCACGGCCAGAACTCCTTCACCCCGCGGTGATCGCACTGTTCTCCGTTGTGCGGCGCCAAAGTCTCGTCGAATATCGGCCGCCCGGCACTGTCGAAGATGGCGAGTTCGCTGACCCGGCCGCAGCAGTCAGCGGTCCGGCCGGCCAAGAACACGACGGAAGCATCGTTACGCAATTCTTCGCGCAGGCGCATCGCGGTCTGCTTGGCAAGCAGGTCGGTCTCTGTCCAGCCAGGGCGAAGCCGCTGGTGGCGAGCCCGCGTGCGGGCGTAGAGAGGGGTGCGGATCTCAACGTCCCACTCGTTGGTCGTCAGGCAGTACCCGTTAGGCCGCAATCCGCTTTGCTTGATGGAGTCGGAGTCGGGGCCGAACACCACCGGTGTGCCATGGTCGAGGTGCTCCTGGTATGAGCACAGATCGGCGGGCAGCTCGTGAGCATGCCAAGTTCGCGGCTCGATCACGGCGTCCGAGGGGAAGAAGACCGACGACATTGGCTGAATGTACTGCAGCTTGCCGAGCAGCCGCGCCGATTAACCGGCGCGGTCGAAGGGGCGGTGCCTGTACGTCAGCCTCGCCCTCATCGGTGGGCTGAGGCCGGCTTTGGGCTTGTTAGGCTACGGGGCGGCCCAGTGCAACCTGCTCTTTGAACCACGCAGAGCTTGACGGAGGCTATGGTGGCGATTCAGTAGCAGCGCCGCTTTTGCAGGTCACTACCGCGGTCGAAAGACCGACATATCGGCATGATCAGAGTGGATTGAGATACGGTCGGCCTACTGGCAGACTACCCGCGCGGACAGCACGTTCAACAGTAAGGGCCTCGGATCCATCTCGGCAGATCTGAAAACGATATCTAAGATGCTCGCGGATATAGTTCTTGGTCAGTTGGTCAAGAAGTAGGCGGCCTCGGCCAATATCGGACTGCTGTTCTGGGATTAAAGCTGGGATAATGAAACGGTCGCAGATGTAAACGTTGAACTGGTCTCCCGATCGTCTTCCAGATGCATGCGAGTTAAGCCGTGTCCATAGGCCTATGGCCTTTTGTGCTTGGTCAGGGCGAGCGACGAAATCTTCGGCTTGCGCTCCTCGTCCACTCATGCCGACATAGATAAACTCGTCTCCCCGCCATATGGTATAAACGCCTGCTGCTTGACGAGGAACTTGATCGCTTGGCCACTCAGAGAACTTGAAGAGTGGTCCGTCCTGTAACGCGTTCACGTGACTGACAGTACAACCCCTAGCCTCGATCTTTCATGAGTGGGCTCTGGTCGCGTAGCGGCTAATGCCGACCTTGTTTTTCGCGGGTGGCCATGCTCGCGTTCCGACTGTCGCGTCGGGTGGCGGGTTCCACGGGCCCGGGTGGTTTCCTTCCAGGGGTTGTCGGGACGGGTTGGTGCTGGTCAAGGCGCTGGAAGGGTCTGCAGGCGGTGATCGCGGTGGCGATTAGGCCGGCCCACTTCCAGCGGTGGGACAGACGCAGCCGTAGGCGTCTACCGCCTTGGACCAGGCGGCCCGCAGCGGAGAACACGCGCAGCCGCAGGCGTTTGGGTTCCCAGCGGCGGGCCGGGTGGCTATCGAAGGCGAGCATCTGTATCCAGGCGGTCAGCTCGCAGGCCAGGGCGACCAGCTCGCACCAGATCTGGTTTGGGTGTAGCTCGCACTCAATGAGTGTCTGAGCTGGTCCTTTGCGGTCACGGCTGTTTGATCGGGGGACCGCCGTCTACCGTGGGTGCAGGCGTTTGAGGCGGTGGTGGCGATGGGTTCGTTGCTGGAGGAGTTGGCGCGGCGGGAGGCTGCGGTCCGGCAACAGATCGAGGAGATTCGCGAGCAGATCGCCGGTTTGGAGTCGCAGCTGGAAGCGCAGGAAGACCGGTTGTCGCGGCTGGTGATCACGCGGGAGACGGTGGAGGAGATCCTGGGGGCTGCGACCCGGCTGGTCCGGGAGCCCGCAGGCAGCGCCGGGGTGGTCGACGTGGTCGAAGCGGCGGACACGCAGCCGTCGGTGCTTGGTGTGGTGACGGTGCCGCCGTGGCGGCCGGGTCGGGGGGTGTCGGTGTTGCCGCGGGTGTACCGGGACGCGGTGGAGATCATGGTCGATGCCGGCGGGGCGTTGCGGGCTGGGCAGATCGCGGTGGCGTTGGGGTTGCCGGATGAGGCCAAGCGGGAGGGGCTGCGGTCGAAACTCAAGCGGCTGGTGGATCGTGGTTGGTCGCGTGAGGACGGGCCGGGGTTGTTCGCGGGTGACCGAACCGGTGGCTGTCGAGGTGGCCGGGCAGGTCGATGGGGTGTCGCGAGATCGCATCGCCTCGTCACCGGCTGGTGATTGTGACAGGGCTCTTCCGCCGTCAGGTTCGAAGGTGCCAACCGAGTCGTCCCGGATGAAGGAAGAGCCCTGTGGAGGCACCGTACGACGCAGCCGTCGCCGCTGACGTCTTTGCGGAGGCGAAGAACACCTTCAACTGTCTGATCGGACAGCTCACCGCCCCGGCGGCCGGAACGCTGACACATGATCAGCAGGAGGAAACGATCGTCGAGCGGGGGCGTGTGTTGCAACGCTGGCTGCTGCAGGCGCACCTTGATCTGCGGGCATTACGCGAGCGGCAACATGTCCACAGCGCCCGCCGTGGGGAGGCGGCCCTGGGGGTGGCCGGGACCGACGGCGTGGTGCGATGGTGGGTGAGATGGGGCATCACCGCCTGCTGGCCACGGTGGTCGGGACAGTGACCGTCACCCGATGTGCCTGGCGCGCCCCGGGAGTGAGCAACGTGTATCCGGCGGACGCGGCGTTGTCGTTGCCGATGGTGCGGCACTCGGCCGGGCTGGCGAAGCTGGCCGTCATCGAGACGGTGCGCGGATCGTTCGACGCCGCGCACGCGGCGATCACCGCGCGCCGCGGCCAGGTGATCGGCAAACGGCAGATCGAGCAGCTGGTGCAGGAGGCCGCGGTCGATGTCGACGCCTTCTACGCCGAGCAGACCCTCGTTCCGTGCACGCCGTCCACGGTGCTGGCACTCAGCGTGGACGGCAAGGGCATCGCGATGCGCCCCGGGGCGCTGCGGCCCGCGACCGCCAAGGCCGCCTCTCGAGCCAGGGCGACCTTCCGGACCCGGCTGGCAGCCGGGGAGAAACCAGCCCGTAAAAGAATGGCCACCCTCGGGGTGGTCTACGACGCCGAACCCGCACCCCGACGACCGCACGATGTGATCGCCGTGCCGGGTGGACGAGGCGGGCACCGTCCACCCCGAGCCGGACCGCGCGCGATGCGCAAGTGGCTGTGCGGCTCGGTCATCACCGACACCGGCACCGTTATCGCCCAGGTCTTCGATCACGCCGAAGCCCGCGACCCGACCCATGCTCGGCCCTGGGTCGTGCTCGTCGGTGGAGCCCGGCATCAGCTTGAGCTGATCGCGGCCGAAGCCGTCCGCCGCGGCGTGCACGTTCACATCGTCATCGATTTCGTCCAGTCTTGGAGAAACTGTGGGCGGCGGCTTGGAGAGTGCACCCGCCCGCCGCTCCCGCCGCCGAGGACTGGGTCGCCGCTCACGCCCTGGCGCTGTTGGCCGGGCACACCGCCGGGTCGTCACCAGCCTCACCACGCAGGCTTCCACGCTGAGCGCCCGACGCCGCGACGGCATCGACGCCTGCATCCGCTCCCTGACCAACAACGCCGAACACCTGCGCTACGACCAAGCGCTCGAAGCGGGATGGCCGATCGCGACCGGCGTGATCGAAGGCGCCTGCCGCCACCTGATCGCCGATAGATTCGATCTCGCCGGAGCACGCTGGGGCCTGGCCGGAGCCGAAGCGGTGTTGAAACTCCGCGCAGTGACCGCCAACGGTCATCTCGACGCTTACTGGCGCTACCACCTCGCCCGACAACACGAACGTGTCCACCAGACCCGCTACCAGGACGGATACGCCCTCACCGCTTGATCGCTCCGGTCACTGACGACGAGCTACACCCACCTGCTTTTCCACTGCTTCGGCGAGACCAGCGCCTCCAAGGCCAGCATGAACTCCGGGTACACCCTGCCCTCGCCGGAGTGGCCGTACGGCAGCGATGATGGACTCGGCAACATGCTTCCCACCAGGGCCGATGGCTGAGCTTCTGCCGCTGCACGACGACCGGCCCGGAGACTACGCGGAAGCGATCGAGGCCTACCTGCTCTCGGCCGGTATCAGCACCTCCTCTCACCGCATCTACCGGATCTCGTTGATGACATGGGCGTGGCTGGCAACCGGTGAGCAGCCGCCGCTCGGCCTTGACCCCCTTCGCCGACGTAAGGTGATCCCGCCATGAGCATCGGCCGCGAACTGATCAGTCCCGCCAGCCGCATCGCGTTTCGCGAGCTGGCCTCGCAGATCGTGCTCCGCGACATCGACAACCGATCGAGTGGGCCGAGCTGTCGGTTCGCATCGGCACAGAGGTAGATCTGGCGGAATAGCCACAAACCGACGAAAATCACCTCCAGTCCCGGGAGCGTTCCAGGGGACGCACTACCCCCCGAGAGGAACCATGAAGTATGCAAGGCCCGCACTCGCGGCCCTGGCGCTCGCGCTGGTGTCCGGATGCGGTGGGCAACCGGATGTCGCCACTCCGCAGGCCGTCCAACGGACGGCCACTCCGCAGGCCGTCCAGCGGACGGCCACTCCGCAGGCCGTCCAGCGGACGGCCACTCCGCAGGAGGTCATCCAGCAGCTCCAGGTGGCTGGCTACTCCTGTACACGCGATGACAGGGGGTTCGAGGGCATCCCTGACAGCAATGTCTCAGTGTGTGGCAAGGCGTATGCGTTTGTGTACAACAACAGCGATGAGCTTGAGAAGTACGGAACGCGGCCCGAGGTTTTCGATCGCATGGTGTACGCGACCGGGGGCTACTTCGGCACGAATATCGAGAAGTACCCTCTCGTGGAACTCGCTTGCGCCGACCAGGACTGCGCCGCCGCCGCACGCACGCTCAACTGGGGTAAGCAGGCTACGGACGAGCATTCTGACGAGACGCCGCAGCCGACCTCGACGTTTGTACGGCGGGCAGACGGTGGGAAGTTCGCATCCCCTCAAGAACTCATCGACACCCTCAACGAACTGGGTGTGGCCTGCGGGGATGCGGAGTTCGGAACGAGCAGGCTGAACGAGCCTGCGGGGAAGTGCTGGTCAGGCAGCGGAAACATCTACGTGAACATCACCAAGCAGATGAGGCTGCTTCTGCTGAACACCAGAAGTCGGCCCGTCGTGTATGGCCGGAACTGGGTGGTCCTCGCAAATGAGGACCCGGACTTCGCGGTCGAGGTCAAGAACACCATCGGGGGCGAGTACATCCAGTAAACCCCCTGAGCCTGGATCCACCGGCCGGTATTGGGAGTTGAACGCCACCCGGACATGACGATGCCCTCCGAGCTGGGAGGATGGGAGTTCTCTACGCTTCCGTCCGCCAAACCAAGAGGGCACGTCGTAAATGCGATTCTCTCACGCTCCCGCCAGGGCCCATGCGATCTTCGATGACGAACACCTGGTCGCCTACGCGGGCCTGGAGCCGGTGATGCGGCTGGCTGAGCGCTGCGACCTGGCCGGACTGGCGAGCGAGCACGTGACCGTCGCCGGCCCCCAGGGGGCCGGCACCCCCGCCAAGCTCGCCTCGATCGTGGCGGGGATGGTTGCCGGAGCCGATTCGATCGACAATCTGGACGCGTTGCGGCACGGCGGGATGGCCAAACTGTGCGACGGCATTCGGGCCCCGTCCACGCTGGGCTCGTTCCTGCGGGCGTTGAACTGGGGAAACGTGCGGCAGCTCGGGAAGGTGGGCCGCGCCCTGCTGACCCGGCTCGCCGCGCACACGCCGCTGTTGCCCGGCGCGGACGTGCTGGCCTTCCTCGATCTGGACTCGATGCAGAAACGCATCTACGGGCGAGCCAAGCAAGGCGCCGGGTTCGGCCACACGAAGATCCAAGGCAAGAGTGTGCTGGTACGCGGCCTGAACGTGCTCGCCTCGACACTGTCGACTCCGCTGGCCGCCCCGGTCATCACCGCCACCCGCCTGCGCGGTGGCACCGCGAACTCCGCCCGCGGCGCCGCGTCCTTCGTCGCCGAGTCGATCGGCTCCACCCAGACGGCTTGGAATCAATCATCTAGCCCCTGAGGGGCACTCAAAGGGCGTCACCTGGCGCACACGCGACGGTCGATCCACTGCGGGTTCGTTCCGTAGGCGGCATTGGATGGAAACCAAGGCGTCGAGATCGTCGTCTCCGAAAACCCGACCGGACACCCGATGGGCCGGGGTGGGATCAGCGGTGCGTCACGTCCAGGCCTTCCTTCTGGTCCTCTCATCCCGGGCAAGCCCGGAGGACCTGGCGATCCCTCGATCCCGGGCGCACCCATCGGCCCGGCGGCTCCTGGCGCGCCTGGTGCTCCGTCGAACATCCCGGTCATCTTTGCGACGGCCAACCCGCCGGACAGCGCCACGACAGCGCCAACAAGGGCCCCGAGGAGCGCAGCCCGGAAAACCTGCTTTCTCCCCGCAGGCGCTGCTAAAGGCGCAGGGGCGGGCGTTTGGACGGTCATCGCATGGTCTCCTCGGGTGGTATGTCCCCGAGACATAGGTGAGACGCGTGGTGCGGGAAAGTGGTTGGCCCGCCGTCGATTCAGTCACTTAAAGAGGGTCGCCCTACCGGCCGTTTCTCGGCGTCCTGGTGGCCACCCGCCACCCTCCGCCCTCCGCCCTTGCACTCGTCCGGGAGCGACGGAAAGACGTTGCCTCTGACGTCGGTCTCCCTCTCCCTGTTAACCACCCACCCGAGCTTGCCCGTCCAGCTGCACCGCGATTGCCGCCCTCGGCTGGGTCTCCGCCGTCGATTCGATCGAATCGACGGCTGCCCTACGACGACTTACGGCGATTGGCCAGCGGAACAACTCGACCAGATCAGCCAGCCGCGGCGGACCGCGAGACCCACGCCGAGCTGCTCCGGATGATCAACAGCCAGGCCTAATCAGGCGTGTGCACAGGACTTTGGACATCTGTGCAGGCGACTTCGGACATCGACACAGGCACCAGTTGGCCAGGACATCATCGCCCAGCATCCCAGCATCAGGCCCCGTACAGCCGAGCGGGGGCCTGATGCTGGGGTCCCAGTAGCAATGGAGCAGAATCCAACAGACCTCCCCTGACCTGCGGTGACGTGGTGTTGTGCGCCGAGGCAGAAGGACTGTCCGCCCTGGTTATTGGCGCTGAGGGCTGGTCCGCGGGTCGGCGAGGTGCTCCACCTCGATGCCGTTCGTGCCGATCCACTGCGCTCCCACGCCGCGCAGGATAGAAAACCACAGGTCAAGAGGGGGCAAAGCGGACCGGGCGGGTGATCAGCAGGCGATATCCGTACTGCATGCTGATCGCATCCCCGCGGCGTCTCGCCGCTGCCGCAGCCTGCCTGCCCGCCCTGCTACTGGCCCCTGTCGCGCCGCCGGCGTCCGCCGCTCCTACCGAGCTGCCTGAGCCGTCGCCCGCCTCGATCGCTCGCGCTGAGCTCGCGGAGCTGGCTGTCGCCCAGCCGCACGCCATGACTGGATACTCGCGGGCCCGATTCCCGCACTGGTCGGATCAAGGTGACTCGTGCAGCACCCGCGAGGTCGTCCTGGAACGAGACGGGGAGGACGTGCTCCGCGACTCCCAATGCCGCGCTGTCACTGGCACATGGCACTCGCAGTACGACGGCAAGAAGCTGACCTCAGCCAGTCAGGTGGACATCGACCACGTCGTGCCTCTGGCGAACGCCTGGCGCTCGGGGGCGGACGCCTGGAGTACCGCCAAGCGGCAGCAGTTCGCCAACGACCTGACCAACCCGCAGCTCATCGCCGTCTCCGCCACCTCGAACAGGGCCAAGGGCGACTAGAACCCCGCCCAGTGGAAGCCTCCACTGCGGTCCTACTGGTGCGTGTACGCGCGGGCGTGGACGGACGTGAAGCACCACTATGGTCTGGCTGTGACCGCAGACGAGAAGACAGCGCTAGACGGGATGCTCGACATCTGCACAGACACCCAGCACCCGTGATGGAGAGGCGCGAGTCCCGAGTCGAGGCGGGCCCTGGGGGTGTGATGACCGACGAGGTTGGCGTCATCACCGGAGACCTCACGCTGGTCACAGAGGTCGCAGGGGACCAGGCCGCCATCCGAGTCCAGTACACCGGGGCGGAGGAGTGGTACACGGTCGCCGGAGGGCCATTGAAGGTCGTCGGGCATGACGGGCACTGGGTCCACGCTGCGATGGTCCTCGCCGTTGAACACGGCCTGCCTGAAGGACTCCAAGGGTTCGACCTCACCTGAGCAAGACAGCGCCCCGGCATCCCCACGCGGGTGCCGGGGCGCTGTCGCATGTGCGAGGGTCAGGCGCGGTGCCACCTCCACCGGATGTCGCCGCTCGCGAAGGTGCACCGGTACCGCTTGTTTGTGATCTTGGCGTACCCGTACTTCTTGTGTGCGGCCGCGGGGCAGAACGCCCCGGGGGTGATGCACACCCAGTGGTTGCCGGACTGCCTGTACTTACACGCCGCCGCGGCGGTGGAGGCGTCAGCGGCGCCGATGGCGGCGGGGGTGATGAGCAGGCCGCCGGCCACGACTGCGGCGGAAAGTATCGAGCTCACCGATTTTCGGGCCAGGCCCAGCGATCGCCTTGCTCGGGTGACGGAGACTGTGGTCAGAGGGTTGGGAGCGACTGTCGAAGAATGCTCTTGTACGGGGGACGTTCCTGTCAGTGCTGCTGTCACCTTTACCCGGGTAACCCGGTGACGAGGCCCATGGCTGCAGCAGCCTTGCCAGCGGGTGCGTCTTGGCCGGTCGCAGACGAAGCTCGAATTGGGCCCCTTCTGTAACGCTTAGATCGCTATATAAGACCCACCTGTTTTGGGTCGACCGTAGGCGACTCTGCCTACGACGTCGGAAACGCTGCCTCGGAAGATGCCACTGCTGCCAAGGCGGACTTCGTCGACATGTAAAACTCTATTGCAGAGCAGGAGGGGCTACCCGATCGCGAGGGCGCGCCTCGCGCCCCGCTCTTACTTCGGGTGCGCGGCAGGTTCTCATTGCCGTTCTGCAACTAGGCATGGTCGCCCGCGAGCGCAATGAACCGTGGTCGTTGAGGTGAGCCGCCGACGGTCGTCAGTCGCGCGGTACGAAGGAGTTGCCGAACTACTCTACTCGTGCCAGATCGGTAAGATCACTTTACGTAGCCATCGCTCATACTCGTCGATCTTCTTCCGTTCGAACCCGAAACCGACTGACGGGGCTTCCTTTAACAGCCGTTTAGCTCTTGGCAGAAGTTCGGACATTTGTTCTGTGTCTCCGGCCCGCTTTGCTCCGCGCATCTCCGTTATCAGACCAGACAGCGAGTCGCGGAGTGGGGATGACACGTTTTGCGATGCTGTACGGCTCCTTAGTCGAGCCATCTGCTCCTGGGTAACTACCTCTCTTCGACCGCGAGCCCAGTGCTCAAGCAGGTGGAGTTCATCACGTTCTCGGTTGAAGAGTACATTTCTGGGCATGATCTTTTTAGCCTCGGCGATCAGCCTCTCGACCTTACTCAGGTCATTACGCGCCCTCGCGTCCCGGAGTTGTCGAAGAATCCTGTCTAAAGATTCGTGCGTAGCGTGATCTTTTGTGACATGTTCGCCTTTGATGGTGGCGCGGATGACTTTTTCGTCAACTGAAGTAGTTTCTGCCTGTGGCGCAGAATCCACGCGTTCGATTCCTGGAGCAGAGATAATCAACAGAGAAGTCTCCGACGCCCATCTCTTGTCGGCTACAGCTCCCCCTGATAGGCGGTAGGTTGCGTCGACGTCGAAATTGAAAGGTTGATCGGGAAGCCGGACTCGCGCCTCGGTAATCCACCCTTTCTGTTTGTGCATAACGTGAGCAGGGAAAGAATGGGAGCCCTCAGGTATTCCGGGGCCACCGACTGGCTTGGCGGCGTCCGAAGGGAAGATGGTTATATCCTTGGCATCGAGTGGGAAGCCGTCAGTGCCTCCGTCACGGTCTATGGGAGTCTGTGGCGTGCCGGTGTGTGGCAGAGCAAGTCTTACTTGTTGGCGCAGGGCTTGCGTCAGCAACCCTTGCTCTGTGAACTGACATTCATGCAGGTCGTTCCAGAAGAGGTTGCCATCGCGCGTTTCCGTTCCCACTTGGACAACTCGGTTTCCCGACCGCTGGTCACATCGGACGTGGAAGGCATGCCCGTCTCGATCAATCAAATAGCGTGCGGACAATGCGGCACGTGGACCGAACATCCAATCGGGTGTTCTCCCGCTGCTCCGAAAGTTGCAGTCTGTTTCTATCCACGTGTCCTTAGGAAGGTTGGTGAATTGGACCTGGATG
Organism: Sphaerisporangium perillae; assembly: GCF_023276435.1. Taxonomy (GTDB): domain Bacteria; phylum Actinomycetota; class Actinomycetes; order Streptosporangiales; family Streptosporangiaceae; genus Sphaerisporangium; species Sphaerisporangium perillae. The sequence goes on along the minus strand of NZ_JALLPO010000062.1, from coordinate 12,093 downwards.
ATCCGTGTGTCGTCTCGCGGCCATACGGTCAGATCCGTGCATGTACCCTCACGTAGGCGTCCATCGAACCGATTCGCCTTGGTGTCGTAGATGTCATGGGCTGTTAGGCGAGAGAGGCCGTTGTGAATATAAAGATGGTCCGCGCTGTCTATGCCGGTATTACGCCGAGTACAGGTTGGGGCCATGCCGTCGGTGTTCGGAAAGTGCGCAAAATGGCATTGGCGATCCCTGTAGAGCTTCGCTGAGAGCTGTTGACCGCATCCGCCCAACCATTCGCCACACCACAACTCCTGACCCTCGTTGTCGTGACGGAAATAAATGGCGTCATCATATTCGGGAGGAACGGTAGCGGGTTCATGCGAGTACGGATGCCCGAAGACAGCCGTTTGCACGCGGCGGGTGTCGACCGAGTCGCGGCGACGGAGACGATCAATGGAACTCACGTACAGAATATGCCATTAGAACTCCTTTGCCCGCAACATCTGGCTACCTCGCCTTTGAGCCTTAAACGGCTGTCGAGCGCAGCTCGTCTCGTTCGACCATGTAAACCACACCTTGAGTCACGGCGGCCACCTCGTTGCTGGCGTACTGGCCGGCGAGCCCATGGGAGGCAACCATGAGCACTGTGGCGCACAGCGTGCAAGCTCACCGGCCGCCACACCGCGAAAAGCGTGAAGCGAGCTCTGATCGGCCATTGCCGCCGCGGACGCATGACAAAACCCCTGATACCAGTCGACCACATCGATGGGATAGGTCGATGGCTGACAAGCCGTATCGGCGACGTCTGTCGAAGGGCGGATCCCTGCGAGTCGCCGTACCGCAGCGCGGTCGCCGAGGCCGCGGGACCCGTGCTCGGCGCCTCGGCGGGCGATCAGCGGGCGGATGCCCGAGGCGCGGACCAGCCGACATCGCACTGTCCGACTTCGGTACCGCCGTGGATACGCTTTCCGTGGGCAAGGGCGACAGCCTGTCCCACGCCAAGATGCGTCGGTTGGTTTACTTACTGCTTGTTCGCGCCGGTATGCCCAGAATCAAGTATCCCGCCACCTCGGCGATCTCGTACAACGCCAAGGAGCGGCTGAAGAGGTCGGCGATGGACTGTGCGATGCGTTCGGCCTCAGCCGGGTCATGCCCCGCCACTGCCTTGGCGATCTCGCGCAACGCGGCGGCCGGGCTGCCGGCGATGGAGGGTGCGGTGCGTTCGGCCTCGGCCAGCAGGGCGCGGGCATGGTCACGGTCATGCCGGGCCACCACCTCGGCGATTCCGAGCAAGGCGTGGGCTGCGTCTTCGGGTTCGGCGATGGAGCGTGCGATGCGTTCGGCTTCAGCGGGGTTAAGCCTGGCCACCACCTTGACGACCTCGTGCAACGCGTGGGCTGCGTCTTCGGGCTCGGCGATGGAGCGTGCGATGCGTTCGGCTTCAGTCGGGTCACTCCCGGCCACCACCTCGGCGACCTCGCGCAACGTGTGGGCTGCGTATTTTGGAATATCGGGGAAGGAGCGTGCGATGCGTTCGGCCTCGGCCAGCAGGACGCGGGCATGGTCACGATCATGCCGGGCCGCCGCCTCGGCGATGTCAAGCAACGCGTGCGCTACGAGTTCCGGGTCGGTGATGGAGCGTGCGATGCGTTCGGCCTCGGTCAGCAGGGCGCGGGCATGGTTACGGTCATGCCCGGCTACCACCTCGGCGATCCCGCGCAACGCCAAGGATCGGCTGAAACAGTATGGGATGGAGCATGCGATGCGTTCGGCCTCGGCCAGCAGGGCGCGGGCATGGTTACGGTCATGCCCGGCTACCACCTCGGCGATCTCGTGCAACGCGCGGGCCTGGCTGTCAGGTTCGGTGAAGGAGCGGGCTATTCGTTCGGCCTCAGCCGGGTCAAGGCCGGCCACCACCATGGCGATCTGGCGCAAGGTGTCGACCTGCCACGGGAGGACGGTGATGGAACGTGCGATGCGTTCAGCCTCGGCCAGCAGAGCGCGGGCATGGTCACGGTCGTGCCCCGCCACCACCCCGGCGATCTCGCGCAATGCGTTGGCCGTGGGGTACGGGCCGAATATGGAGCAGGCGATGCGTTCGGCCTCAGCCGGGTCATGCCAGGCCGCCACCACGGCGATCTCGCGCAATGCGATATCGCCTCGGAAGGTGGAGTGCACAATGTGTTCGGCCTCGGCCAGCAGGGAGCGGCTATAGTCAGGGTCGGTGATGAAGCGGGTGATGCGTTCGGCCTCGGCAATGCGCCATTCATTCTCGGACCGAGCGGATCGCAGGCTGGCGGCGGTGTCGGTGGCACTGGCGGGTCGCTCGTCGGGGAGTTTAGCGAGCAGAGCGGTGATGAGGCGATCGACATCGGGGCTGATACCGGGCCGCAGTGCACTGGGCGGAGTGGGTGTTTTCGTGGCGTGCATGTAGGCCAGGGCCCGCAGATCCGTGGCAGGGAAGACAGGCTGGCCACTGAGCAGGTGATAAAGGGTGGCGCCGAGGGCGTACAGGTCGGCGCGGTGGTCCACCTCGTAGCCTTCGAGTTGTTCGGGCGGCATGTACAGCAGGGTGCCGATCATCGTCCCGGTCGCCGACAGGCCGGCGGTTGCGCCATGCAGGCGGGCGATGCCGAAGTCGCAGACCTTGATAGTGCCGTTGTCCAGCAGCATGAGGTTGGCAGGCTTGATATCGCGGTGCACGATCCCGGCCGCATGCGCGGCGGCTAGCGCGTCAGCGGCCTGGACGCCATAGTCCAGGACGCGGCCGAGTGGCAGGCCACCGGGGTGGTCGTCCAGAACGGACTTCAGATCGCGTCCTTCCAAAAACTCCAACACCAAGAAGGGAAAGGTCAGCTCGACGCCGTTGCGGGTATCCCGGTGTTCGCCTAAGTCGTAGACAGCGGTGATATTGGAGTGGTTCAGACGCGCGGCTGCTCTTCCCTCGCGTCGAAACCGTGCTAGGGCCTCATGGCGGAGCCGGTCGTCGCCCAGCAGGTTGGCCAGCAACAACTTGACCGCCACCGGCCGGTCAAGCACCTGGTCGACGCCCCGCCACACCTCGCCCATCCCGCCCCGGCCAAGCAACCGCTCCAACCGGTAGCGGCCAGCCAACTCAATACCGGCTCGCACATCCCACCTCCGCACACCTCAGGGCCGACTGCCAAGGCATTTGCTCCCAACATCATCGCCGCCTGGCGGACCGGACTCGGCAGTCTCAGCGTGTGAGCCTGTGCGAGGTCACGCAGCGCCCTAAAAGAAGGGCTCGGCGGCCCGACATCCGATGAGCAGTTCGTGGCCCCAGCTCACCGCGCGGACGTCAGTCTCTGGACAGAGCTCGCTGGCTCGTGTTGCAAGGAGACGTCACCGTGCGGACGGCTCAGGTCACGATCATGGCCCTCGTCTTGCCGGGAGCGCATCCGCCCTTGTGAGGGGCACGGCACCGGAGCTCACCGTCTGTGGATAGGAGTCAAGCCCCGGGTTTCAAGTAGGAGTCATCCGGTGCCGTGCACTGCTATTAGGTCTCAAGCATTGCTCGCGGTGACGCCCGTTCCTACGGCTCTACCGGCAACGCATCCGAAGCAGATTCAGCCTGACATTGAGATCCGTAGGTCCCCAAACGATCTCCAGGATGGTTCAGACCCGTTCGACGTGCAGTTCGACGAGGCTCCGGCTGTTCAGATCAGTCCGGCTCGGTCCGGCAGGATGTGCGGGTTAGCATATGAACCCTCAACCCGTACTTGAGGGTCCCGAACTGGCCGTGTCCGCTGTTCACGCGAAGGTGCGGAGAGATGGCTATCGAGCCCACCCGGCTTGACGTTGGCGCAGCTCGGCGCCCTGCCGGGGCACATCGCAGAACCGCAAATGTGCAACGTGATCGATAGGTCACTGATTGTGGACGCCGATTTGCGCTCACCTAAACACGCGAGTACGCCCCCGACGTCTTCGTCGGGGGCATCCTCGTGTTTCACTCCGCAGTCCGAAGCGACAACGCGCAGGTGGTCCACGAGATCCAAGCCGGACGAACGTGGTACCGGCCGACAACTACCGGCGGCTTGCAGGCTGGCGAGTCTTGCTCTGCCGCAGCCTTTCGGCGCCGCTCATGTTGAGGCGGTACCGGAGCATCTCGGGGCTGATGCCGTACTTGCGCTGAGCGACGTCCGCTGGGACGTTCCGCGTGACGAGACCTCGTGCGGCTTGGTCTGTAAGCAGTAGCTTTCCGCCCAGACAGTCCGCCTCGTCCTCCATCTCCTGGTTCCAGCGGCGGCAGCCACTGGCGTTGAACGCAACGACGGGGGTGTGCAGAAGCAGGCCATGCGCGAGCTCGTGGCAGATGCTGGAGCACTGCCGAGGAAGCCCGTGCGCGTCGTTCACCACGATGCGCCGCTCCGAGCCGTTGAACACGGTCGCGGCACTGAGCGACTTGTCGTCCTCCTCCAGCAGGCACAAGACTGCTGGCTCTACTCGGGCGATGTCGCTGAGCTTCTGAATCTCGATCTCCAGGAGCGCAGCTAGCTTCCACGGGTCCAGCGGGTCGAAGTTTCCGAGCTGAAGCTCGGCTCGGACGGACGCGGCGATACCGTTTGCCTCGCTGTGGAAGCCTGTGCGCAGTTTTCCCACAGTCGGCTCAACCTTCCGTCATCTGGCGATACATGACCTCGATGACCTTCTCGATCGCCTCGGCCTTGCGGTCGTCCAGGTTCTTGTCGGCGCGCAGGTAGGTCGATACGCCAGCGAGCGTGCCGTGCGCTTCCTGCCTCGGCTGCGTCCGACGAACGAAGTCGTCGGCACTCAGTCCGGCCCAGTCCACCAGCGCGGCCAGACTGTCGACATCGGGTCGACGGCCTTGGGCCAGCCGGGTCAGCGTCGAGGGACTCACCTTGGCCTCGTCCCCTACCTGCTTCCAGCGCAACCCTCGTTCCGCTCGGGTCCGATCCAGCGCCGCATAGAACGCTGCGGCGTCGAAGCGGCCCTTCTCCGGCTCATCGCTCATCCCGTCTCCCTCGGCTCGTCGAACCACTCCATCATTGCATGGGTGAAATGACTTGCACTATCGGCATCTCCGTGGCAAGGTCAATTTCTATATCGGCACCCGTTGCGATGTAGCAATTGCAGCACGCCGAGGGTTCCCCAGTCGAAGTCCGCCCACCCTCCGGCACCAAGATTCCCTCCACGAAAGAGAGCAGCTATGCCCAACAAGCCCCACGACATCGAGGTCAAGGTCACGTTCGCGACCGCCGACCGGCCGTACCGCCGCGAGTACGCCGACTCGGTCACGATCGGCACCGTGCTGGGAGACTCCCTGGCGGCCTTTGGGGTTGCCGCTGACGGCACCACCCGGTACTACCTCAAGCACGACGGTGACGAGGTGCCCGTCGACAAGACAGTCGGGGAGATCGCGGGCCACGCCCACGTTCTACACCTCAAGCTGCGCACCGAGACGATCCAGGGCGCGAGCTGACCCGGTAATGGATATCGAGAGCACGATCACTCTCGCACGGGACGTCCCGCAGGTGGAGGAGTTCCTGTCCTCCTCCGGCGGGCGGCTGGTGCACCGAGAAGAAGACCCTGCAGGTCTTTACTGGGCGGTCGTTCAACCCACCGCTCCCGCCAGCACCCAGTTCGTCGCACGGATTTCCTGGACGGTCTATCCCCACCGTCCACCATCGTTGCTGTTCGCTCCTGCGATCAGCCTGCCGACCAGTGATCCGCGGGGCTGGCCCGAGGCGAGTGGATATCGCGCTCCGAACGACATCTGCAAGCCTTTCACCGCCGAGGGGCAGGCCCTCCACACGGAATGGGCGACCGGCCCGCATGCCTGGCGCAACACCGGCAATCCGTTCCTATTCGTCGTCGAGAACCTCGTCGAGGACATCAACCGGGTCGGGGGTGCACGAGCCGCATGAGCCAGCCCAACCTCATCGTGCCGACTCCAGCCGCCATCCGCCTTTGCGCCGACATCCGCCGGTATGGCCAAGCCGGCGTCGAGACCGGCAGCCTCCTGCTCACGAAGCTCGGCGACTCAACGGTGAGTGTCGTCGCGGTCGCCGGCACGACCGGAATCGTCCGCAAGTACGGGTTGTTCATCATCACCATGCCCGCGTTCGACGCGATCTTCACCTGGGCCGAAGGCAACGAGCTGCAGGTCCGCGCGATGGTGCACTCGCACGCCGAAGGAGCGTTCCTGTCCCGAACCGACCGGGAGGGTGGCCTGCGGGTGAAGGGCTTCCGCAGCGCGGTTGTCCCCACGTTCGACAACCCGCCCGAGAACCCCGCCTTGTGGCGCTGGTGGACCTTCACATCGGACTGGACACCGACTCAAGCGCCACGATGCGACCCGACGGTGACCTCGACTGACAGTGTTGTCTTCGACGGAGATGGTGTACGTGCCGACTGACTACAGCCGCAGCCTCCTGCTCGCCGGGACCGCCGGGGGCGGTGAACCGGACAGCCTTCGCGCTCGGATCGAAGCGTCCCAGGTCCACATCTCCGTGGACACCACTGTGCCCGGCAGCAGCACGTGCCTTCGTGTCCTTGTCGCAGACCTGAGGCGCCTGCCCATCCAGCTCAACCTCGACCCCGGTCACGGATCTAGGCGCCTGAGTGACGACCTCGTAGACCAGGTCGTACACATCGCTGCCAGTATCGACCCGGAGCGCCCGATCACGGTTGGTGCTGCACCACCGGACGCGCTTCATGTACAGGTCGGTGTCGACCACGCTGCCGCCCACCTCAATGGCGCCCCCGACGGACACGGCACCCACATCCGGCGGCCCGGACACCCGTTTCCGAAGTTGCGGTACGCTGGCAGCGGCCTCGGCGCCGTCCTCACCGCCGCTATGCTCACCGGCGAGATCTTCAAGACGGTCACCGCGCTCCGACCAGGATCACATCGACACATCGATGCGCTCGACTTCTGCCCAGTCGCACTCTTCTCACCGCATGAGCAGGCGCCCCAGCACCTCCATGTCGTGCGGCTCGCGCTTATCGGCGCAGGTGCAATCGGCACCGCCGTCGCGCTCATCCTCGATGCACTCGAAGCAACCGGAGAACTGACCGTCGTCGACCGCCAGATCTTCGAACCGCCCAACGTGATCACCTACAGCCTCGGAACCGATCAAGACGCCGTCGCCCGACTCCCCAAGGTCGACATCGTCGAAGCAGCACTCCAACGCATGGACATTCGCCGCGTTCACGGGACGGTTGACGACTTCATCGCCCAGATCGACGTGGGCACCAAGCCGATGCCGCAGACGGTGCTCGGCGCCGTCGACAACATCGCGGCACGCCACGACCTCCAACGCGTCTACGCCGACCTTGTCCTTGACGGCGGCACGGGCGGACGCGCCGGCACCACGGTCAGCCTGCACGAAGGTCTTCCCATAGGCCCATGTATGCGCTGCTATTTCCCCACCGGCACCACGACATTGACCGCCGAGCAGCGCCTCCACCAAGCTACCGGCCTACCGCTGGCGCGCATCGCCCGAGGCGACGAGGCCCTCACTGAGGACGACCTGCATGGCCTACCCCGCTAGGGTCGTCGGTTGCTCGAACAACACCTCGGAAAACCCGTATGCGGTCTCGGCCGTGTCATGGATCTGACCACTGTCAACGGCGACAACAGCTAGAGAGTTTTGAAGGTGGGAGTTACGTTACGTAAGTGTCGCCTGCTGGTTGCGTGACGGCTGTTCGTCGTGGGTCTATGCAGGAGGGATGAGGTATCCCGAGGGTGGCGGACTGACCGCTGCGGCGCGGGCCCGCCGGGAGCGGGCCCGCTTCGACTTGCTCCGCAAGCGCGTACTGCTCACCACGTGAGCCAGCCCGACTGGGCTCATAACGATCACGAGATGTGGGCCAGATCCAGTTTTCACCCGTCGTCGACACTACCGCTCGTACTGGCTGCTTGTCGGCTACACCCTCACCGCGATCAGCGTGCGGGCCACCTGGCGCAAGGTCGCCCTCGGCTGCGCTCTGACCAAGAAGCAACAGCGTTGGTGGTTCACCGTCGTTCCCCGCGCGGTCGCCTCGACCGGCATCGTCAAGGTTCGCCGCCGCATCCAACGGGTGGCCGTCGACGTCAAGCCGTGGATGTGGCTGCCCTTACCCACGCGGCACGGCTGGCGCGTCACCGTTCGCCTCCTGGAAGGGCGGATCCCGGCCGACTACAGCCAAGCCGCCGAACGGCTCGCGCACGCCTGGGGCGTGCACGCCGTCCGGGTCTCCTCCCCGCGCCCCGGGCGGATCGTGCTGGCCGTGACGATCCGCGACCCGCTGGTCCGCCTCGACACCCTGCCGGCCTCCGGAGAGCTGCTAAAGGTCATCGTCGGCAAGCTGGAGACCGGCGGGCCATGGACGATCGACTTCCGCGCCGTCCCGCACTGGCTCAATGCCGGTGCCACCCAGTCCGGCAAGTCGAACCTGGCCAACGCGCTGATCGTCGGCCTGGCTCCGCAACCGGTCGCCCTGGTCGGCTTCGACCTCAAGGGCGGGGTCGAATTCGCCCCGTACGCTCCCCGTCTGTCGGCGCTGGCCACCAACCGTGCGGAATCGGTCGCGCTGCTCGGTGACCTTGTAGCCCTCATGCTCGATCGGATGGGCCTGTGCCGCGCCGGCGGTGCCCGCAACATCTGGCAGCTCCCGGCGGCGCTGCGGCCGGTGCCGGTGGTGGTCCTGGTCGATGAGTTGGCAGAGCTGTACCTGATGGCCGACAAGTCCGAGAAGGACGAGATCGCCAAAACCTCCACAGCCTGCTGCGGATCGCCCAACTCGGGCGAGCGTTCGGCATCTACCTGTTCCTGTGCGGGCAGCGGATCGGCTCCGACCTTGGCCCCGGTGTTACCGCGCTGCGGGCTCAGTGCTCGGGGCGGATCTGCCATCGGGTCAACGACCCCGAAACCGCGACCATGACCCTTGGCGACCTCGACCCCGCCGCGCTGGTCTCTGCACGCGCCATCCCGGCCGAGACGCCCGGCGTCGCCATCGTCGCCTCTCAAGACGGCCAGTGGTATCGCGCTCGCTCCTTCTACGTGGCGGAGCAGATCGCCGAACATGCCGCCCGTACCTACGGGCACCTGACCCCGTCCTGGGACGACCTCACCTGCCCGGAGTACCGCGGGGAGGTGACCGAAACCGACATCCCCGAACTGCAGGACGCCTGACCCACACGCGATCAGAAAGGGGGAGACGATGCGACGCTTCGCCGGTTGGCTGGCCGACTCCGGACCGGTCATCATCCTGGCGGCAATCGCCGGCGCCGGATCGTTCACCCACATCCGCGACACCGCCACCGCACACGGACAACACGGCTGGATGGCCTGGGCCATCGCGGTCTGCGTCGACCTCACCTGTGTCATGGCCGCCCGCGAACGCCAGCGAGACAAGAAGACCGGACGGGCGCGGACCGGTTGGGCCTCCTGGCCCACTCTCGTCCTGACCGGTGGCGTCGTCCTGTCCCTGGCCGCCAACCTCCATCAAGCCCAACCCTCTGCCTGGGGCTGGCTGGTCGCAGCCACCCCGGCCGGCGCGTTCCTCGTCGCGGTCTCCATGCTCGAACGCCGCTCCACCGGACCGCGCCCTGCACCATCCCCGGACCCGTCCTCACTCCCGTCCCCGGCATCAGGCACCTCGTCCTCGTCCTCATCGCAACTCGTCCCGCCGTCCTCGACGGCTCCTGAACTCGTCCCGGGTCACCGGGACGACAGGGACGATCGGTCAGGGCCCTCCCCGGAACTCCTCGACTACGCCCGCAAGGTCGCCAGCGACTACCACGCCCAGCACCACAAACCGATCAACCGTGACAACCTCCGCGCCCGCCTTGGTGTGTCCAACCAACTCGCCTCCGACCTGCTGCGCCACCTCCGAACTGCATCCGAACCCATCTAGAGAAGGGAGAACCCATCATGATCGACAACCGTGCCGCTTTGATCTCCGGTCTTCGGGACCTGGCCGACTTCCTCGACACCAACCCAGACATCCCCACCCCGTCCCCGGAGGTGACCGCCTACTACTTCCCCGACCGCGCCGCCGACTACCAGATGTGCACCGACATCGACAAAGTGGCCGCCTACCTCGGCAGCGAGATCGAGGCCGATCACCCCCACAGCGGCCACTGCGGCACCTCGATCAGGTTCGGCCCGGTCGCGTACAGGGCCGTGGCGGTGCTTGCTGAACGTCGTGCCGGATACCAGGCCGAATGCAGCTACGAGGGCTGCGTCATCCCCGACGACCGCCCTGTTGACGGCTATGTCTGAGAGCGACACGGCAGACGAGGTGATCGTCATCCGTTACCGCTGCTGCACCTGCAACGGCACCGGAGTCGACAGCCTCGGCGACACCTGCGCCGACTGCTTCGGCACTGGCATGGACAACCTCGGGGCCTAATGCCCCGGGCGCCCCCGGCCTGGCCGTACATCCGCCAAGACGCCTGCCAGGTCGGGGGCCATCCTCCACCCAACGAGTGAAAGGAGGACTCCATCTTGCCCGCATCAACCATCGATCCGCACGCGATCGCCAGCTTGGTCGCACGCCTCGACAGTCCCGACTACGACCGGTGGGCCGCACAGATCCGCCGGACCGGCGGATGCCGACAGCCCATCAACATGCGCGGCACCGTCCTGCACGTCGACCCCGCCAACGGCCAGCGCCTGCACACCTACACCACCCACAGCGAACCCGGGGGCGTGCTCCGCCTGCCCTGCAAGACCCGGCGCGCGAGCCGCTGCCCTGCCTGCGCCAAGACCTACCGCGGCGACACCTACCAACTCATCCGCGCCGGCCTTGTCGGCGGCAAGGGCGTCCCGCCCTCGGTCAGCGGGCATCCATGCCTGTTCGTCACCTTCACCGCACCCTCGTTCGGGCCGGTACACACCCGGCGAGAGAACAACGGCAAGGTCCTGCCCTGCCACTCTCGGCGCGACGCCACCCCCTGCCCACATGGGCATGTGGCCTCCTGTAGTGCACGGCACCACGCCGACGAGGAGATCCTCGGCGAGCCACTGTGCCCGGACTGTTACGACTACACCGGCTCGGTACTGTTCAACGCCGTCGCTTCCCTGCTGTGGGCACGCTTCGCCGACGCGCTGCGCCGCAGACTGGCCACAGCAGGCGGGCTCAGCCTTCGCGAGCTGCGGGAGCACCTGGTCCTCTCCTACGCCAAGGTCGCCGAATACCAACGCCGCGGCGTCGTCCACCTGCACGCCGTCATCCGCCTCGACGGACCCGACGGGCCTACCTCTCCGCCCCCGGCCTGGGCGACAACCGACGTGTTGACGAGTGCCGTGCAAGGTGCCGCCCCCGCCGTCTCCGTCAAGATCTCCACCACCTCACACGAGCCGGTACGGGTCCTGCGCTGGGGGCGGCAACTCGACATCCGGCCCATCACTCCCGGTGGAGACCTGACCGAACAGGCCGTTGCGGCCTACGTCGCCAAATACGCCACCAAAGCGGCCGAATGCGTCGGCACCCTCGACCGGCGCATCTATCCGCTGGAAGACCTGTCCACCCTCGGGCTTCGTGACCACCCCCGGCGGCTGATCTCCGAATGCTTCCGCCTCGGCGCCTTGCCTCATCTGGCCGAACTCCGGCTCGCCCATTGGGCTCACATGCTCGGCTACCGCGGCCACTACTCCACCCGAAGCCGCCGCTACTCCACCACCATCGGCAAACTCCGATCGGTACGCATCGACCATGCCCGAAAGCACGAGATCACCACGGGGCGACTCCCGATCTTCTCGGAAGACCAGCCGGTCACCATAGCCCGCTGGGCCTACGCCGGCCGTGGCCTGACCTCCGGCGAACAACTCCTCGCCGCCGCGCTGGCCGGTACTCCCCAGATCGGTGGCTCGGACGGTGCCCGATGACACGCCCAGACAAGCTGCTGACGCTGCCTGAGGTCCTCGACGAACTCGGCGGAGTCTCCCGCCGGACCTTCTACCGCTGGCGTGAGCTGGGCCGCGCCCCGGTCTGCCTCCAGCTCCCGAACGACGAACCCCTCCCTGCCAAAATGGATAGAGGTAGCAAACAGGCGCAAAACTCTGCATCGAGGGTGGGGAAGGAGACATCCCTTCGTGGGAGCGAGCAAGCCGGATCCGCAGATCCCTGACCCGCAGGTGCGTG
>NZ_JALLPO010000061.1 GCF_023276435.1 Sphaerisporangium perillae | reverse complement strand
GGGCAAGTCTCCCTGGGGCATCTACGTCGGCAAGGCCGCCTACGTGCACTACGACTTCGGCGTGTACGAGGACTACGACAGCGACTACGCCTTCGTCACCGTCTACAACGGCATCACCTACGCCGGCAACGAGGAAGTCTCCAAGGCCAAGTGGAACTCCTGGGGCGGCGAGAAGTTCCTGGACAAGGAGCGCGTCGACGAGAAGACCTACCTGGCGTGGCTGGGCAAGGGCGGCGAGGGTGAAGTCAAGCCGGCCGTCAAGACCGAGACCGTCGGCCCCGACTACCCCGGCGCCGTCTTCGCTCCCGCCGAGGTCAACAAGGCCACCTACGACGCGGCCCCCGGCCTCGATGTCAAGCAGCCGGGCGCCAAGGCGTTCACCAAGACCGAGCAGGTCACCGAGTCGCAGTGGACCGCCTACAACGGCCTGGGCACCAAGACCAAGGACGCGTCCGGCAACTTCCTGATCACGACCTACTACGTCAAGGCGTGGGTCAAGCCGGGCGCCGACGCTGAGTACTACATCTTCCACTACGTCATCATCTACGTGAAGGACGCCGGTCGCCTGGGCGACAACGTCGGCGGCCAGGGCTTCACCTGGAACCAGAAGGTCGGCCAGCCGGTCTACGTCTTCGGTTACCCCGCGGGCGCGCACCCCGACGGTGACAAGCCGTTCACCGGTGTCACGCCGAAGTGGTGCTACGGCAAGACCTTCGCCGCCGCCGCGTCTGCCAAGTTCAAGGCGGAGGCCCAGGTCGGCCTCAAGTGCTCCATGACCGCCGGTTCGTCGGGTGCGCCGTGGATCCTGAAGTACAGCAGCACCAAGCGTCTCGGCTACATCAACGGTGTCACCAGCCTCATCGGCGACGCCGACGCCAACGGCCGCATCGACTTCAGCACCTCGCCGTACTTCGACGGTGAGACCTACGCGATCTACAAGGCCGCTGCGAACCTGTGGTCCGGCTCGATCGTCACCAAGGACGGCGACACCACCACCAAGGCCTGACGTTCTAGCCAGCTAGAGCAGTCAACCTCATAGCAGGGCCCGGCACTCGTGCCGGGCCCTGTGCTCTTTACCGGATGCTTGGCAGGGCTACAAGTGAGATACGTCACATCGCGCAGGCCGCCGGATGCTCGCAGTTCGCGTACCCCCTGAGCATTGGACCGATTTCACCTGTGCGAGTCCGGGTGGCAGCCCGTCCCGTGGGCGCCCCCTCAGGACGTCCGGGTGGGCCGTGAGGCCGACTCCCCGTTGAGCGTTACAGCCCATTCCTCGTGATCAGACCGATAGGTTCTTACTGTCCCTTTTGGGACCAGTGGGGCAGGGGTCACCTCCTGCGGCAGAACAAGGAGTCTCATTGAACACCCGAGTCAAGCGATTCATGCTCCCTCTCGGTGGCGCCGCCGTCGCCACCGGCATGATCGCGGTATCCCTCACTGCCAGCGCCGCCGCCACCGCGGCCGCGCCGGCCTCCGACGGCCTGTCCACCTCCAAGGCCGCCGCCATGGATACCCTGAAGTTCTGGACCGCCAGTAACGGCAAGGCACTCAAGGCCGCCACCAAGTTCACCGAGGACGCCGCGGTGAAGGGCAAGATCCGGCTGGGCGGCGGCGACGCCGCCCCCGACGGCAAGACCGGCGTCGTCCCGCCGATCGGCCAGGAGAAGGTCGTCCCCACCCGGGTGAAGAACGTCAACCTGCCGCGGACCATCGGCAAGGTGTTCTTCCGCCTCGACGGCCAGCTCTACTGGTGCTCCGGATCGTCGATCCAGGGCAAGTACCGCAACCTCGTGGCGACGGCCGGTCACTGCGTCTACGACACCGACGCCAACCGCGACACCTTGGACCGCTGGGTGTTCGTCCCTGCCTTCTACCAGGGCAAGGCGCCGTTCGGCATCTACGTCGGCAAGTCGGCCTACACGCACTTCGACTTCGCCAACTACGAGGACTTCGACAGCGACTACGCCTTCGTCACCGTCTACAACGGTGTCGAGCCGTGGACCTGGAAGGATGTCGGTCGCCTGGGCGACAACGTCGGCGGCCAGGGCTTCTCCTGGAACCAGAAGATCGGCCAGCCGGTCTACGCGTTCGGCTACCCCGCCGGCCCGCACCCCGACGGCGACAAGCCGTTCACCGGGCTCACGCCGAAGTACTGTTACGGCAAGACCTCCGCGGCCGGTCCGGTCTCGGCGTTCAACGCCGAGGCGCAGATCGCACTGAAGTGCTCGATGACCGCGGGCGCCTCCGGCGGCCCCTGGATCACTCAGTACAGCAGCACCAAGCGCGTCGGCTACATCAACGGCGTGACCAGCCTGGTCGGCGACACCGACGGCAACGGCCGGTTCGACTTCGCCACCTCGCCGTACTTCGACGGCGAGACCTACGCGATCTACAGCGCGGCCTCGAACCTCGCGTCCGGCAAGATCGGCAAGTGAGCGCGGCATGACGTCCCGCGCCGGCTGAGCACGGCGCGGACGGGAGGCCCGGCTTCGGCCGGGCCTTTCGTGTTTTCAACCTCACCACTCGGTGAGGTTCTCCTTGCCAAATATCCCATCAAGTGCCCCTCTGTCCGATTAATGAGTCACCTCATATGGCAGAGGTAAAGAAATCACATAGGCTCGAAATCATCCCCTTTGGGACGCATGGGACACAAGTGGTGTTTCATGTCAGAACAAGAGGAGCTATATGAATACTCGAGCAAAGCGCCTCATCCTCCCTCTGGGCGCCGCCGTCACCGCCACCGGCATGATCGGCGTCGCCCTCACCTCGTCTGCCGGGGCCTCGGCCAAGCCCCAGCCGACGAGCGTCTCCCTCGCCTCCAGCAAGTCCAAGGCGAGCGACACCGCGAAGTTCTGGAGCGCGAACGGCGGCCGGCAGCTCAAGGCCGCGACGCGCTATTCCAACGACGACTCGGTCAAGGGGAAGGTCAAGTTCGGCGGGAGCGACGCCGCCCCCGACGGCAAGACCGGCACCGTCCCGCCGATCGGGCAGGAAAAGGTCACCCCGACCAAGGTGAAGAACGTGAACCTGCCGCGCACCATCGGCAAGGTGTTCTTCCGCGTCGACGGAAAGCCGTACTGGTGCTCGGCGTCGTCGATCCAGTCCAAGTACCACAACCTGGTCTCGACGGCCGGTCACTGCGTCTACGACACCGACGCCAACCGCGACACCCTGGACCGCTGGGTCTTCGTCCCCGCCTACTACCAGGGCAAGGCGCCGTTCGGCATCTACGTCGGCAAGTCGGCCTACACGCACTTCGACTTCGCCAACTACGAGGACTACGACAGCGACTACGCCTTCGTCACGGTCTACAACGGCATCAACGTAGGGACCTGGAAGGACGCCGGGCGCCTGGGCGACAACGTCGGCGGCCAGGGCTTCGCCTGGAACCAGAAGATCGGCCAGCCGGTCTACGCGTTCGGCTACCCCGCCGGCCGGCACCCCGACGGTGACAAGCCGTTCACCGGTGTCACGCCGAAGTGGTGCTACGGCAAGACCAAGGCCGCGGGCGTCACGGCCGCCTACAAGGCCGAGGCGCAGATCGCGCTGAAGTGCTCCATGACCGCCGGCTCCGCGGGCGGTCCGTGGATCGCCAAGTACAGCAGCACCAAGCGGCTGGGCTACGTCAACGGTGTCACGAGCCTCATCGGCGACTCCGACGGCAACGGCCGGTACGACTTCAGCACCTCGCCGTACTTCGACGGGGAGACCTACGCCGTCTACCGCAAGGCCGCCAACCTCTGGTCCGGCTCGATCCGCTGAGCGGACCCACGGGCTGAGCTCCATGCCCTGAGCGGCAGCACAGAGATCCACGACCGGCCCGGCCCCAGAGTCAACTGGGACCGGGCCGGTCTCTCGTTGTGGCGACACGCCCTCGGTGTGGGCCGCGTTCAGGGCGCGTCAGGGCGCGTCAGGGCGCGCTCAGGTGGGGGTTCAGACCGCGGCTCACCGCGGCTCAGGCGGGGGTTCAGACCGCGCTCAGGCGGGGGTTCAGGCCGCGGGTGCCAGTTCCCTGCTGCGCTGTACGAGGGTGGCCACCACCGGCTCCCTGCTGAGCGGTTCCAGCCGCCTGCGCAAATCGGCGACGTAGGACCTCGTCCGTACGGACTGCAGGCCGGCCGCCAGGTCGAGCGCGGAGCCGCCCACCTGGCAGGCCTCCTCGACATCGCCGCACAGCGCATGGGCCGAGGCAAGCAGGGACAGGTTGAACATCCGCCCGCGGACGTACCGCCCGTCCATGTCCAGGGACCGGCGCGCGTACCGCACGGCCTGGGTGCCGTCGCCCAGATCTCTGAAGCAGTGGGCGTACTTGGCCGCGAGGTACGCCTCGTCGAAGTAGCGGATCCACTCGGGCTCCTGCTCGGGACGGCGGCGGTCGAAGGCCAGGTCGGCCTCGTGCAGCGCGAGGGCGCAGGCCGCGCCGTCGGACAGCTTGGCGTGGGCGTGGGCCTCCAGCACGTACGCCTCGGCCAGCAGGGAGGGGACCTCGGCGCGGCGGGCGGAGACCTGGGCCGCCCTTGCCAGATCGAGGGCGTGCCGTGGCCGTCCTATATATATGGCCTGGTGCGCCATGCCGGCGAGGATCTCCCCGCCGAAGCCGTGGTCGCCCGCGCCGCGCGCCAGGCTGAGCGCCTGGATCAGGTGGCGCTGTGCCAGCCCGTGCTGCTCCAGGTCGTAGGCCATCCATCCGGCGAGGCGGGTCACCTCGGCGGCGGCCGACGCCAGCGCCCTGCCGGTCGCCTCGCCGTAGATGCCGTCCTTCAGCAAGGGGGCGACCGCCGAGTCGAGATATCTGACGACGGCGGGACGCACCCGCCCGCCGCCGAAGCGGTTGTCGAGCTCTCCGAAGGAGCGGGTGACCTCGCGGATCGCGGCGATGTCGGGTGCGCCGACCTTACGCACCCCGGCGGCCTGAGGCCTGCCCTCGATGGGAAAGGTCAGCCATCGCAGGGCTCCCGCCGAGCCCGCCCCGACGGCGAAGGCGGAGTCGAGCAGGAACCTGCGCCGCTGCATGTCCGCCCTCCATAGTGCTGTCACGGTCTCGACACCCTCCTGCCACGAGTGTGGGAATTCCTGTCCGAGGTCGAGGGGCGTGGCTCCCCCCGCCATACCGAGGTCCTCTGTGGTGACGGGCCGGCCGAGCCGCAACGCGAAGATCTCGGCGAGCAGCGCCGGCACCGGGTCGCGCGGCTGCTGGCCGCCTATCCAGCGCGACACCGAGCTGTGGTCGTACCGGAGGCCGATCAGGCCCCGCGCGGCTCCAAGGTCGTTGAGCCTGCGGGCCAGCCCCTTGTGGGAGAAGGCGGCCTCGGCGATGAGATGCCGGAGGAGGAGGTTGGGCTCGCGTCGCATCGCTCTTTCCCCAAGGAGGACTACGCGGATGGTGGTGGTGGTCAC
The DNA here is from genome assembly GCF_023276435.1 of Sphaerisporangium perillae. Classification (GTDB taxonomy): domain Bacteria; phylum Actinomycetota; class Actinomycetes; order Streptosporangiales; family Streptosporangiaceae; genus Sphaerisporangium; species Sphaerisporangium perillae. Next base: position 38,303 of record NZ_JALLPO010000061.1, on the reverse strand, counting down.
TCCGCCGCAAGCCCCCCTGCGCGCATACGCCCCTCGCGCTCGCACTCGTCCGGCCGGTAACGGAGGGTTTTTGTTATAGCACGATGCGTGACTCGGTGTGGGAATTCCCAAGAGTTTGCCAAGAGCGATATCTCATGGTGAAGGCTCGGCATTTCGGCGGGGATGTCTGCCGGGAGGGATGGCGCGCATACGTCAGGGCGCCGGAGCCCCGTGTGCAGGGGGCTCCGGCGCCCTGAGCCGCTATGACGCCTCGGTGATCAGTGCCCGGGCGGGTTCGGCCCTACTTGCGCGCCACGCCGTCGAGGCGGGCCTGGTCGGCGACGGCCTGGACGACGGCCGGGGCGACACGCTGGTCGAACGGGCTCGGGATCACGTAGTCCGCCGAGAGGTCGTCCCCGACGACGGCCGCGAGGGCGTCCGCGGCGGCGACCTTCATGTTCTCGGTGATCGTGGACGCGCGGACGTCGAGTGCGCCGCGGAACACCCCGGGGAAGGCCAGCACGTTGTTGATCTGGTTGGGGAAGTCGGACCGGCCGGTCGCGACGACGCGGGCGTGCCTGCGGGCCACCTCGGGGAGCACCTCGGGCGTCGGGTTGGACAGGGCGAACACGATCGAGTCGCTCGCCATGGCGGCCACGCAGTCTTCCGACATGGTGGAGCCGGACAGTCCGATGAAGACGTCGGCCCCGGCCATCGCCTCCTCGGTGGAGCCGGTGAAGCCCGCGCGGTTGGTGTCGCGGGCGAGCGCCTCCTTGAAGGGGTTCAGACCTTCGCGGCCCTCGTAGATCATGCCCTTAGAGTCGGAGACGGCGATGTCGCCGATGCCGGCGTTCAGCAGGATGCGGGTGACGGCCACGCCCGAGGCTCCGGCGCCCGCGACGACGGCCCGCAGGTCGCCGAGGGAGCGCCCGGTCAGGCGGGCGGCGTTGCGGAGGGCGGCCAGCACCACGATCGCCGTGCCGTGCTGGTCGTCGTGGAAGACCGGAATGCTGAGGAGCTCGCGCAGCCGGTTCTCGACCTCGAAGCACCGGGGGGCGCTGATGTCCTCCAGGTTGATGCCGCCGAACGACGGCGCGAGGCGCACCACCGTCTCGACGAGGGCGTCGACGTCGGTGCAGTCGAGGCAGATGGGCACCGCGTCGACGTTGGCGAACTCCTTGAACAGCAGCGCCTTGCCCTCCATGACGGGCATGGCGGCGGCGGGGCCGATGTCGCCGAGGCCGAGGACGGCGGTGCCGTCGGAGACGACCGCGACGACGTTGGGCACCCAGGTGTACTCGTTGACGAGGTCGGGCTGGTCGGCGATCGCGGTGCAGACCCTGGCCACACCTGGTGTGTAGGCGAGCGACAGGTCGTCGGCGTTGCGGACCGGGACGGTCGAACGGACCTCGAGCTTGCCGCCGCGATGCATGGCGAAAGCGGGATCGAGATCGAGAGTTTCGAGAGAAGCGGAGAACGGCGTGACTGCCACAGCGACCCCTGTGTCGTAAGGACGGATTCCTTCGGTAGACGCCGCAGGCGAACGAGGGCCCAGGCTTCTGTAGCCGCCCGGCGGCCGTCGTCGTTGACGGTCGTCTCTTGAGGGGGTACGGGGGTCACCCGTTGCTTGATTGTGCCACACCTCGGGACGCCTGCTGATGTTAGCTGTGCCACAGATAGGTGGCCGAGGACCGACCGCCAGACGCCCCAAACCGGACATATCACTACTTCTCCCCCTTGCTCCGGACTCTTACCCGGACACTCCGGCCGTGATGCCCCCGGCCATGCCCGAGACCCGCACGGCACCCACCCGTAGGCGGCCCATGACCTACCCCGCCCCCGGCCCGGGCGGCCCTGTGGCCTCCACCGCCCGCGGTCCCGTGGCCGGTCCCCGTCCGGGCGGCCGTCGTCCGTGTAATACTCGGTATGCCGAACCGTCTCTTACAGCTGCGGGACTCCACGTGGACCTGACCTCCTACGCCGAGCTGGCGGTGCTGCTGGTCAACAGCGAAGACGCGCTCGACTCGCTGGAAGGCGCGCGGCGGTTCCTCCTCGAAGCCGGCCGGGGCGAGCAGTCGAGCCGCCTCACCCGCGCCGACCTCGAAGCCCTGCGCGAGCTGCGCCGCGAGCTGGCCGCCGTCTTCGCCGCGGCGGCCCGCCACGACGAGGACGGCGCCGTCGAGCGGCTGAACGCCCTGCTCACCCGGCATCCGGTGCACCCTAAGATCTCCCGGCACGACGGGCAGCGCTGGCATCTCCACCTCACCGAGGGCGGCCGGCTGTCCGGCGAGTACGCCGCGGGCGCCGTCATGGGCCTCACCGCCCTGGTCACCGAGCTCGGCGTCGACCGGCTCGGCATCTGCCAGGCGGCGCCGTGCCACCGGGCCTACCTCGACACCTCCTCCAACCGGTCTCGCCGCTACTGCTCGGAGCGCTGCGCCACCAGGGCCAACGTGGCGGCCTACCGCGCGCGCCGCCGCCACCTGAGCGGCCACCACGCCTGACACCGCCGCCGCCACCTGAGCGGGGCACCACGCCCGGCACCCCACCAGGGCCCGTCAACGTGGTCGCATGCCGCCGGCCCGCAGGGGCCAGTAACGCAGGACGACGCGGCCGACCAGGAGAGAGGAGGGCACCGCCCCGAAGTCCCAGCTGTCCTTGCGCCCGGGGGCACGCTGGTTCTCGCTCTCCAGCCACCAGCCGCCGTCCTCCGAGCGCCACGCCGCCCGTTTGACGATCATCTGCTCCGGGTCTCCGGGCAGCCGGGCGACCACGAGATCACCGGGCCTGACCCGCGGGTCGCGGCGCACCACGAGCCAGTCGCCGGGCCGTAGAACGGGCAGCATCGACTCCCCTTCGACGCGCACCCTCATGAACGACATCCCCCTCCGCTTCCAGGAATCAAGGCGAGTAAGTTGGGAACCGGATAGTGCTGTCTGTTAATCAGCATCAAGGAAAGGAAACCGATGCTCGCACGACTGCTGCGGCCGGGCCATGTCGCCTCCGCGCACTGCGACCTCCCCTGCGGGATCTACGACCCCGCACAGGCTCGCATCGAGGCGGAGTCCGTGAAGGCGATCATGCAGAAGTACGCCGACAACGATGACCCCGTCTTCCGCGCCCGGGCCTTGACGATCAAGGAGGAGCGGGCCGAACTGGTCAAGCACCACCTGTGGGTGCTGTGGACGGACTACTTCAAGCCGCCGCACCTCGAGACGTACCCCCAGCTCCACCAGCTGTTCTGGGACGCGACGAAGCTCGCCGGCGCGGCCGGCGCCAAGGGCACCGTCGATGTGGGCAAGGCCGAGGACCTTCTCGGGAAGATCGACGAGATTTCGAAGATCTTCTGGGAGACCAAGGCCGCCTGAGCCTTGCAAAGCCCGATTCTGGCCTCGCGTGGTCCCTCATCGCGCGAGGCCAGAGGTCTTTCATGGCCGCAAAACCCGCCCAGGGCAGCGGTATGTCAAGGAATGGGCAGCTGGGCGTCAGGGAAACCGGCCGCAATTCCACAAGATCACGACTATCGGCGCGTCCCAGTCCTGCACGATGGGGCACGGGGCGGTAAGTTGCTAATCAGCAGCTCTGTGCGAGGAGGAACGTGACCGACGAGACAGCGACGCGTGCGGACGACATCCCCGATGGGCTCTCGGGGATCCGTGATGCTGTCAGCGTGCGCCTGCCCGCTGCCAGCGCCTATCTGTCCGTGCTCCGTACGGCCACCGCAGGGCTGGCGGCACGGCTCGACTTCACGCTGGACGAGATCGAAGATCTTCGTATCGCGGTCGACGAGGCCTGCGCCATGCTGCTGGGCCATGCCGTGCCCGGCACCGACCTGATCGCCGAGTTCGAGCTGACCGGGCAGGAGATGATCGTCCGGGTCGAGGTCAGCACGGTCGGCCAGGCAGAGCCCAAGCGCGACGACTTCGCGTGGATGGTGCTCACCGCGCTTACCGACGACGTGGACGCCGAGACCGACTCCCCCGACCGCATGGCGATCGTGCTGCATAAGCGCCGAGGGTCTGCGAGGCTGTCGTGACGGAGAGGACCCGCGCCGTGGCCGGCAGTGACAGCACCGTCCCCGACAGGGTGCGGGCCCGTGGCCTGTTCGGCGAGCTGGCCGAGCTGCCGGCCGACGACCCGCGCCGCCAGCGCATTCGTGACGAGCTGGTCGAGCTCCACCTGCCCCTAGTCGAGTACCTCGCCCGGCGCTTCCGCAATCGGGGAGAGTGGCTCGACGACCTGACGCAGGTCGCCACCATCGGCCTGATCAAGTCGATCGACCGGTTCGATCTCGAGCGGGGCGTCGAGTTCTCGACGTACGCCACGCCGACCATCGTCGGCGAGATCAAGCGTCACTTCCGCGACAAGGGCTGGGCCGTCCGGGTGCCCCGCCGCCTGCAGGAGCTCAAGCTCTCGCTGACCAAGGCCATTAGCGAGCTGTCGCAGCGCCAGGGCCGGGCTCCGACCGTCGCCGAGCTGGCCGCCCATCTCCAGATGTCCGAGGAGGAGGTGCTCGAGGGCCTGGAGTCGGCCAACGCCTACTCCACCGTGTCCCTGGACGCCCCCGACTCCGGCGACGACGACGCCCCGGCGGTGTCCGACTCGCTCGGCATCGTCGATGAGTCCCTGGAAGGCGTCGAATACCGCGAGTCGCTGAAGCCGCTGCTCGAACGGCTGCCGCCTCGCGAGAAGCGCATCCTGCTGCTGCGGTTCTTCGGGAACATGACGCAGTCGCAGATCGCCACCGAGCTCGGCATCTCGCAGATGCACGTCTCGCGCCTGCTCGCCCGCACTTTGGCCCAGCTCCGCGAGGGCCTCACCGCCGAAGACTGAACCACCGCCGAGCGATCATCGCGGAGGAGCCGCCGGGGACTGACACGCGCCGCAGGCCGGGTCAGTCTTCGATCATGGCGCGCGTCGTGGCGGGCGCCAGCAGCCCGACCAGGCCGGCCAGCGCGACCACGGCCAGGAGCACGCCGAGAACGATCTGCTCCGACTGGAACAGCGAGACGGCCACCGGCAGCGCGAAGATCTGCGTGACCACGCCCGGCGCGCGGCTCCACCGGGCGGCGCCGAGCAGGCCGTAGGCCACCCACAGCAGGGCCGCGCCGATGATGACGCCGAAGGCGGAGACGGCGATGGAACTGCTCACGTCCGCCGGCGTGCCGATGATCGTCTCCACGGCGGCGTAGCCGCCGAGCGCGATGGCGGTGACGCCCTCGATCGCGAGGACGACGGCGGCCACGGTCAGGGTCACCGGACGGTTCGACATATCCGGTCACCCTACTTGACCCAAGTCGCGGGTCCCCAGCCGGTGGATACGCTGGGCGGCATGCGCGCACTCCTCCTGATCAACCCGATGGCGACGTCGACCAACCGGCGCACCAGGGACGTCCTCATCCGCGCACTCGGCGCGGCCGTCGACCTGTCGGTGGAGGAGACCGGGTACCGAGGGCACGCGACCGTGCTGGCCGGAACCGCGCGAGAGAAGGGGTTCGACGTCATCGCCGTCCTCGGCGGCGACGGGACCATCAACGAAGCGGTGAACGGCATCGTCGAGGGCGGGCACGCCCGTCCCGCGCTGATCGTGATCCCAGGTGGGAGCGCGAACGTCTTCGCCCGGTCGCTGGGGCTGCCGAACGATCCGGTGGAGGCGACCGGCGCGGTGCTCGAGGCGATCCGTGAGGACCGGCGCCGCACGATCAACCTCGGCCAGGCCATCTGGGAGGAGAACACCCTCGACGACGGCACACCCGAGGTCCGTCCACCCGGCGCGAGCGACGAGACGGCCCACGGCCCCGCGTCGCCCACCAGCCGGTATTTCACGTTCTGCGCGGGCCTGGGGTATGACGCCGAGGTCGTGCGCGCCGTCGAGGGCCTGCGCGGCGCGGGGTACAAGGCCTCCCCGAGCCGGTACATCAACACGGCGTTGCGGCACTACCTCATCACCGACCGCCGCCATCCCGCGCTGCGGCTGGAGCGCTCGCGCCGGACCACGGTCGACGGCATCTTCATGGCGATCATCTCCAACACCGCGCCGTGGACCTACGCCGGCAGCAGGCCGATCAACCCCACGCCGTGGGCCGGGTTCGACACGGGCCTGGACATGCTCGGCCTGCGGCGCATGGGAGTGGCGGCCATGCTCGGGCTGCTCCGCCAGATCGTCGGGGAACGTGTGGGCCTGCCCAGAGGCGGGCATCTCGTCCATGTGCACGATGAGGAGGAGTTCACGCTGACCGCCAGGCGACCGATGGCGTTCCAGCTTGACGGCGACTATCTGGGCGAGCGCGAACGAGTGACCTTTCGGTCTATACCATCGGCATTACAAGTCCTGGTCTGATCTGTTACATCCCGTCATAGTGTGATGCATCCGACATCCATATCCGGCAAAACGTTCCGTCAAACCTCTTGCGTGACCTGGGCCTGCCTGAAAAGCTCAACACGACGTCGGAACGTAGGACGTTTGAGGATCCCACCCTGATCCTCGAAGGTCTGCGGCGATGACATGAGCTTCCTGGCCCCCCACCCCAAGGCCCAGGCAAAAGTTCGCCCTGGTTAGTGAAACAGTTCACAAACATCCGTCAGTCACCGGACGGAGCCGCAGGCTCCACCTACGAAGGAGTGGAACGCATGGACTGGCGCCACCGCGCTGCCTGCCGTGACGTGGACCCCGAGTTGTTCTTCCCGATCGGCAACACCGGCCCGGCACTCATGCAGATCGAAGAGGCCAAGCAGGTGTGCCGCGCCTGTCCGGTCAGCGACCCGTGCCTGAAGTGGGCCATCGAGTCCGGCCAGGACGCTGGTGTGTGGGGCGGTCTAAGCGAGGACGAGCGTCGCGCTCTCAAGCGCCGCACCGCCCGAGCCCGAGCCCGCGCGGGCGTCTGACGCCGCGACGCACCCCCCGCTCACCGGACCCCGTTCTGGAACATCTTCCCCATCCACGCGCGCTTTCCGCACCGCCCCAGCGTCGTGGCGTACGGAACCAAACGCCCGGCATCGCCCCGCGCGATGGCCGGGCGTAGCAGTTCTCGAAGACGGCCTCCATCTTGCGAGGACGGGCGTCTTTCCGCGGACGGCCTCCGGCGCCCTGCCGCGGCGGGTGACCACTATGCCAGGAGTTCCGCGGCGGTGACCATCCGCCGGTGGCCCGTGCGGCGGTGAACGCTACGCCGGCTGCACCGGGATGGTCAGCGAGACCTCGGTGCCCCCGCCCTCACGCGGCCGCACCGCCAGCCTCCCAGAGAGCTCGCCCACGACGAGCGTGCGGACGATCTGCAGGCCCAGGCTGGTCGACGCCTCCAGGTCGAACCCCTCGGGAAGCCCCTGGCCGTCGTCGGCGACCACGAGATCGAGCCGCTCCTCGGTGCGCGACACGATCACCTTGATCGTCCCGCTGCCGTACGCGAAACCGTGCTGCACGGCGTTCTGCAGCAACTCGGTCAGCACCATGGCCACCGGAGTGGCGATCATCGCGGGCAGCATGCCGAAGCTCCCCACCCGGCGCGGCATCACGTTGGCCGCCGAGACCTCGCCGGTCATCGCGATCACCCGGTCGGCGATGTCGTCGAAGTCGACGATCTCCTCGGGCGTGTGGGACAGGGTCTCGTGCACGATCGCGATCGAGCCGACCCGGCGCACGGCCTCCTCCAGCGCCTCGCGCCCCTCCGGCACGCGCAGCCGCCGCGCCTGCAGCCTGAGCAGCGCGGCCACGGTCTGGAGGTTGTTCTTCACCCGGTGGTGGATCTCCCGGATGGTCGCGTCCTTGGTGAGCAGCTCGCGCTCGCGGCGGCGCAGCTCGGTCACGTCCCTGATGAGCACCAGGGCCCCGATGCGGCCGCCGCCGACGATCAGCGGGATCGCGCGGAGCTGCACCACGTTGGCGCCCGCCTCCACCTCGGTCTCCCGCGGCGCGCGCCCGCTGGCCACCAGCATCAGGTCTTCGTTGATGGGCTCGCCGGTGTAGCAGAGGGCGGCGGTCGTCTTGCCGAGCTCCGAACCGACGAGGTCGGCGTTGAGCCCCAGCCGCCGGTAGGCCGACAGCGCGTTGGGCGAGGCATAAGTGACCCGGCCGGCCCGGTCGAGCCGGAGAAGCCCGTCTCCGACCCGCGGGGAACGGACCAGGATCGGCCCCTCGTCGGGGAAGGGGAACCGGCCCTCGGCGACCATCTGCGCCAGGTCCGAGGCGCTCTGCAGGTAGGTCAGCTCCAGCCGGGAGGGCGTGCGCGCCGAGGACAGGTTGGTGGACCGCTGGATGACCGCCACGAAGTGGTCGTCGCGCCGCACCGGGATGGTCTCCTCGCGCACGGGCACGCCGCTGGACCAGTCGGGGTCGCCCTCGCGGCAGATGCGGCGCTCGCGCCACGCCGTGTCGATCAAAGGACGCTCCCCCGCCGCCACGATCGACCCGACCACGTCGTCGTGGTACACCGTCGGACCCGTCGTCGGGCGCATCTGCGCGACGGCCACCCACGCGGACTCGTCGCGCAGCGGGATCCACAGGATCAGGTCGGCGAAGGACAGGTCGGCGAGGAGCTGCCAGTCGGAGACCAGCGAGTGCATCCACTCCAGATCGGCGGGATCACAGGTGGTGTGACGGGCCACCAGTTCGCTCAGAGTCGGCACCTGTGCATCATGCGTGCTAACCCCTGCCCAACGCGAATCGAGGGTGGCTGCCCTGGGAAGATTCCCTTAATGGAGCACACAGAAGTGCCCGCTTACCCCGCGGAACCTGCGGTGGGCGTGCCCGCCGACACGAGCGGGGCCGCCGGCGAGGTCCAGACAGGCGAGACGATGACCACAGACCCCCTGGCCCGGTTGCGCAGCGCCGCCGCGGCCCGGGACGCGGCGGGACTCAGGCGCGTCCTGCGCCCCCGCACCCCCGACCACGACGGCCTGATCGACCTGGCCTCCAACGACTACCTCGGGCTGGCCCGCGACGAGCGGCTGATCGCGGCCGCCGTACGGGCCACGCGCGAGTGGGGCGCGGGCTCCACCGGGTCGCGGCTGGTCACCGGCACCACGACGCTCCACGCCGAACTGGAGGAGCGGCTGCGGCGCTTCGCGGGCGGTGCCCGGGCGCTCGTGTTCTCCTCGGGCTACCTGGCCAACCTCGCCGTAGTGGCGACGCTCGGTGCCGGCGGGCTCGTGGTGAGCGACGAGGGCAACCACGCCTCGATCATCGACGCCTGCCGCCTCTCCCGGGCCCGCGTCGCGGTCACGCCGCACAAGGACGTCGAGGCGGTGGAGAAGGCACTGGCGAACCGCGCCGAGGAGCACGCCGTCGTCGTCACCGACGCGGTCTTCTCCGTCGACGGCGACCTCGCGCCCGTGCGGGAGCTGTACGAGGCGACCATGCGGCACGGGGCCCTGCTGGTCGTGGACGAGGCGCACTCCCTGGGCGTGGTGGGCGAGCGCGGGCAGGGCGCGGTGCACGCCGCCGGGCTCGCGGACGCCCCGACCGTTGTGAGAACCGTCACACTGTCCAAGTCCCTGGGCTCCCAGGGTGGAGCTGTGCTATGCGCACGCGAAGTGGTGGAAACCCTGATCGACACGGGTAGGGCGTTCATCTTCGACACCGGCCTCGCACCCGCTCCCGTTGCCGCGGCACTCGCGGCCCTTGATATCGTGAGCGACCATCCTGACCTGCCAAGACAGGCTCGGCATAATGCGTCGGCACTGGCCCGCGCGGCCGCGGACCGTGGCTTTCCCGCGACGGACCCGGCGGCGGCCGTCGTACCGGTCGTGCTCGGCCCGCCGGATGCCGCGCTCTCCGCCGCCGCGGTGCTCGCGGAGCACGGAGTGCGCGCCGGATGCTTCCGTCCGCCGTCGGTGCCAAAGGGCCGGTCTTGTCTGAGATTGACCGCACGGGCCAATCTGAGTTCGGATGATCTCGCGGTGATCGGACGCGCGCTCACCGCAGTGGCCGAGATGAAGGTGAACGTGTGACGGACGACTCCCCCCGAATTCCCAAGTACTACGACGTCAAACGGAACTTGCTGGAACTCACCAAGTCTCTGCCCGCGGGAGCGGCGCTGCCGCCCGAACGCGCCCTCGCCGTGCGCTTCGAGACCTCCCGCACGACCGTCAGGCAGGCGCTCACCGAGCTGGTCGTCGAGGGACGGCTGCTGCGCATCCAGGGCAAGGGCACCTTCGTCGCCCAGCCCAAGGTCGCCCAGGTGCTGCAACTGACCTCCTACACCGGAGACCTGCGCACGGTCGGCCTCGAACCCGACACCAAGATCCTCGACATCAACTACATCACGGCCGACGAGACCCTGGCCCGGCGCCTGTGCATCAACCCCGGCGGGCGCGTGCTGCGCATCCACCGGCTCCGCCTGGCGAACGGCGAACCGATGTCGATCGACACCACCCACCTGTCCGCCCGGCGCTTCTCCCGGCTCCGCCGCGAGCTGGAGGTGCACGCCTCGCTGTACGAGACCCTGCATAACGCCTACAACGTCCAGCTCACCGAGGCCGAAGAGATCATCGAGACCGTGCTGGCGACCCCGTACGACGCCCAGGTGCTGGGCGTGGACGTCGGCCTGCCGATGCTGCTGCTCACCCGGCACGCCTTCGACGCCGAGGGCAACCCGGTCGAATGGGCCCAGTCGCTCTACCGGGGCGACCGGTACAAGTTCGTCACCCGCCTCCACAGACCGCCGGAGTCCGGCCTCTAGGGTGGTGCCGGTGAGCATTCTCGTGGTCACCGGCACCGACACCGGTGTGGGCAAGACCGTGGTCGCCGCGGCCGTCGCCGCGCTCGCGCGCGGGCGCCAGGCGTCCGTCGCGGTGGTGAAGCCCGCGCAGACAGGGGTGGCCCCGGGCGAGCCGGGGGACCTGGACGAGGTCATCCGGCTGTCCGGCGTGACCACGACGTTCGAGTTCGCGCGCTACCCCGACCCGCTGTCCCCGGCCGCCGCGGCCCGCGCCTCCGGCCTGCCTCCCGTCTCCCTCCTCGACGTCGCCGAGCGCGTCACCGAGCTGGCCCTCACCCATCGCCTGGTGGTCGTCGAGGGCGCGGGCGGCCTGCTCGTGCGCTTCGACGAGGACGGCGCCACGATCGCCGACCTGGCCCACACGGTCCGCGCCCCCGTGCTGGTGGTCGCCAGGGCCGGGCTCGGCACGCTGAACCACACCGCGCTGACCCTGGAGTCCCTCGCGGGGCGGGGACTGGACCTCGCGGGCGTGGTGATCGGCTCCTGGCCTCGCGACCCAGGGCTCGCCGAGCGGAGCAACGTGACCGACCTGGAGACGCTGGCCGCCCGGCCGCTGGCGGGCGCGCTTCCCGAGGGCGCCGGGGCGCTGGATCCGGCCGCGTTCGCCCGCGTGGCGCACGACGGACTGGGGCCCCCTCTCGGCGGCGGGTTCGACCCTTCCCGGTTCCGGGCAACCCTTAGTCTGTGACGCAACCGACAAGGGAGCAGCAGGACCGATGAGTATGGACATCCTCGAGATCGCCCGGGTTCAGGTGCTTGAAGAGGGTCGGGGGCTGTCCTCCGCTCAGGCCCTGCGCTGCCTCGAACTGCCTGACGACCGCCTTCCCGACCTGCTGGCCCTGGCCCACGAGGTACGCATGGCCTGGTGCGGCCCAGAAGTCGAGGTGGAGGGCATCATCTCGCTGAAGACCGGCGGATGCCCGGAGGACTGCCACTTCTGCTCCCAGTCCGGGCAGTTCACCTCCCCCGTCCGGTCGGTGTGGCTGGACATCCCCTCGCTCGTCGAGGCGGCCGTCGAGACGGCCGCGACGGGCGCCACCGAGTTCTGCATCGTCGCGGCCGTGCGCGGGCCCGACCAGCGGCTCATGGACCAGGTGCGCGAGGGCGTCAAGGCCATCCGCGAGGCCGTCGAGATCAACGTCGCCTGCTCGCTCGGAATGCTCACCCAGCAGCAGGTCGACGAGCTGGCCGAGATGGGCGTCCACCGCTACAACCACAACCTGGAGACCGCCCGCTCGCACTTCGGCAGCGTGGTGACCACCCACACGTGGGAGGAGCGCTGGGAGACCTGCGAGATGGTCCGCGAGGCCGGCATGGAGCTGTGCTGCGGCGGCATCATCGGCATGGGAGAGACCAGGGAGCAGCGTGCGGAGTTCGCCGGCCAGCTCGGCGAGCTGCGGCCGGACGAGGTCCCGCTGAACTTCCTCAACCCGCGCCCCGGCACGCCGTTCGCGTCGTACCCGCTGGTCGAGGGCCCCGAGGCGCTGAAGACCGTCGCGACGTTCCGGCTGGCGCTCCCGCACACGATCCTGCGGTACGCCGGGGGACGCGAGCTGACCCTCGGCGACCTCGGCACGCGTGACGGCATGCTCGGCGGCGTCAACGCCATCATCGTCGGCAACTACCTCACGACGCTCGGCCGCTCGCCCGAGCGCGACCTCGCGCTCCTGGCCGACCTGAAGATGCCCATCAAGGCGCTGTCGCAGGCCCTGTGACGCCGCTGAAACGCCCGATGAACAGGCTAGATGGGGCCCCAAGGATTGACCGGGGCGAGAACAGGTAAGTTCACGTCATGGAGTCTGCAAAGCACGCCGGTGACATCGCGGTCGCCGTCTCACGAGCCTATGGTGCCGACGTCATGTTCACCTTGTCGGGCGGGCACGTCTTCCCGTTGTACGACGGGGCGGTCCATGAGGGGATGCGCATCGTCGATGTGCGGCACGAGCAGAGCGCGGTGTTCGCCGCGGAGGCGACCGCCCGGCTGACGCGGCGTCCGGGCCTGGCGGTGCTCACCGCCGGCCCCGGCATCACCAACGGTGTCAGCGGCGTCGCCACCGCCCATTTCAACGGCTCCCCCGTCGTGGTGATGGGAGGCCGGGCGCCGGCGTCCCGGTGGGGGTCCGGCGCGCTCCAGGAGATGGACCACCCGCCGCTGTTCGAGACGATCACCAAGCTGGCGTTCACGGCGGGCGGCGCCGACTCGATCGGCCAGGACGTCGAGATGGCGTTCCGCACGGCCGTCGCCCCGCACCGCGGGCCGGTGTTCCTCGACTTCTACATGGACCACCTGTTCTCGCCCTCCCCGGCGCACCAGGCCGAGACCATGACGCCGTCCCCGCTGGAGCCCGACGCGGACACCCTTGCCACCATCGCGAGGCTGATCACCGAGGCCGAGCGTCCGGTGCTCGTGCTCGGCTCGGACGTCTGGATGGAGGGCGCCGAGGAGGCGGCCCGCGACTTCGCCGAGGCCTTCCGGCTGCCGGTGATCCCCAACGGCCAGGGGCGCGGCATCCTGCCGGCCGGGCACGACCTGCTGGCCGCCCGGGCGCGGGGCGTGGCGTTCTCCCAGGCCGACCTCGTCATCGTCGCGGGCGCCCCGCTCGACTTCCGCCTCGGCTACGGCTTCTTCGGCGGCAGGGACGGCGCCCCGCTGGCGAAGGTCGTCCACCTGGCCGACGCCCCCTCGCACCTCGCCACCCATGTCGACACGGCCGCCTCGGCGTCCGGCGACCTGTCGGTGCTCTTCTGGGGGCTCAGCACGGCCTGCGCGGACGCCGGGGTGTCGCCCGCCGCCCACGCCGCCTGGGTCACCAAGCTGGCGGAGGCCTCGGCGGCGGCCGTCGCGGGCGACGCCGAGCTGCTCGCGTCGGACGCCGACCCCATCCACCCGATGCGCATCTACGGCGAGCTCAACCGCATCCTGGACGACGACGCCGTGGTCATCGGCGACGGCGGCGACTTCGTCTCCTACGCCGGCAAGTACATCGAGCCCCAGCGGCCCGGCTGCTGGCTCGACCCCGGCCCGTACGGCTGCCTGGGCACGGGGCTCGGCTACTCCATCGCCGCCCGCATCGCCCGCCCGTCCTCGCAGGTCGTGCTGCTGCTCGGCGACGGCGCGGCCGGGTTCTCCCTGATGGACGTCGACACGCTGGTCCGCCACAAGCTGCCGGTCGTCATGATCTGCGGCAACAACGGCATGTGGGGGCTGGAGAAGCATCCCATGCAGATGCTGTACGGCTACGACGTGGCCGCCGAGCTGCAGCCCCAGTGCAGGTACGACCAGGTCGTCACCGCTCTCGGCGGCGGTGGCGAGCTGGTGACCTCCCCGAAGGAGATCGGCCCCGCGCTGCGCCGCGCCTTCGACTCCGGCGTGCCGTACATGGTGAACATCGCCACCGACCCGCAGATCGCCTACCCCCGCACCACCACCGGCATCTGACCGGCGCGGCCCGTGTCCGCGCCGGCGCTCAGCCGGCCCTCGGCCCGGGCGGGCTCCCTCGGCCCGGGCGGGCTCCACAGGGCCTGCTGCGAGGCCCTCGGAGGCGCTCCGGCGCTCAGGTGGCCGAGGGGGTCGGCGTCGGGGACGGGCTCTCGCTGGGGTCGCCGCAGGGGATGCCCTGTTCCACGACGATGGTCACGGGCCGGTCGACCGCCCAGGAGGTGCCGGCCGCCGGCGTCTGGTCGAGCACGCGGGTGCAGCCCTCGTCGCTCGGCTCCCCGCTGATGTCCACCCTGACCTTGAAGCCGGCGGCCCGCAGCTTGGCGGTCGCCTGCGTCTGGTGCAAATTGATCACCGCGGGCACGACCCTCTTCGCCGCCGGGGACTTGGTGACCGAGGGGGAGGGCGAAGGGCTGCGGGTCTTGGTCGGGCTGGGCGACGGCGAGGGGCTCGTCGGGGTCGGCGAGGCGGAGGGCTTCTCCGAGTGCCCGGACCCTGCGACCGTGGGACGCGGTGACTGGACCGGCCGAGGCGAGCGTGCGGGCTTCGTGGGGGACGGCTCGCCCTCGCTGGGAGAGGGGGACTGCGTCCCCTCCACCTCGGCCGACGCGCCGGCGCTGGCGATCTGGTTGTACGCCACCGCGCCGACGCCGCCCAGCAGGGCGCCCACCGCGATGACACCGACGATCAGGCCGGCCTTGCCGCGTTGCGGGGCGGTCTTCCTGCGGCCGCGCGAGCCGCGCTGGACGGGCGGGCCGGCGGTCGCCGTGGTGGGCGGCGAGTGCGCGCCGGTCGGCGGGCCCGCGGCGGGCATGATGTACGGAGGCGGCGGGGCGGTCGAGGGCCCGGCCTCGCCGTCGCCCCAGCCCGCCGGGCCCATGCGCACCCCGGTCTCGGGGGAGGCGAACTGGTGGGGATGCCCGGCCGTCTGCTGGGGATACCCGGCCCCCTGGTGCGGGTTCCCGCCCATCGTCGTGGTGTGCTCGGAGGAGACCATGCCGGTCAGCCCGGTGACGCCGGAGACGCCCATCGCGCCGCTGCCGTCCCTCATCGCCCGCCGGGCGGCCACGCTCATCTCCGCGGCGCTGCGCCAGCGCCGCGCCGGGTCCTTCACCAGGGCGCGCTCGACGAGATGCCGCACGGCGGGCGGCACGTCGGCGGGCAGCGGCGGCGGGTCCTCCCGGATGTGCTTCAGCGCGATGGTGACGGGGGTGTCCCCGTCGAACGGCCGGTGTCCCGCGAGGCACTCGTAGGCGACCACGCCCAGGGCGTACAGGTCGACGGCCGGGGTCACCGGCTGCCCCTCGGCCTGCTCGGGCGCGCAGTAGGCGGCGGTGCCGAGCACCATGCCGGCGTCGGTCAGCCGGTGGCCGACGTCCGCGCGGGCGATGCCGAAGTCGGTGAGGACGAGCGTGCCGTCCGGGCGGACCAGCAGGTTGCCTGGCTTGACGTCGCGGTGCACGATGCCCCTGTCGTGCACGGCCTGCAAGGCGGAGGCGGCCTGGGCGATGAGCTCCATGGCCGGCTCGGGCGCGATGCGGGTGAGCCGGGTGAGCAGCCGGTCGAGCGGCTCGCCGTCGACGAACCGCATCACCAGGTAGGCGGTGGGGCCGTCCCCGGGCACGTCGCTCACGCCGTAGTCGTAGACGTCCACGACGCCGGGATGGTTGATCGTGGCCATCGCGCGGGCCTCCCCCTGGAAGCGCGCGGCGAAGCCCGGGTCGTCCATCCGGCCTGGTAACAGCACTTTTACGGCGACGGTGCGGGCAAGGACGGTGTCCTCACCGCGCCACACCTCGCCCATGCCGCCGGCGCCGAGACGGACGTCCAACCGGTAACGTCCCGCCAGCATGGTCCCTTGGGCAACCATCTCTCCCCCGCTAACCCCATTCCGTCCAACCCGACGTCACCCCAGAGTTCTCCAACAAAGCGGATTTGTGTCGCGACCAGGTCACGGCGGAGTCACAAAACCCTGTGGCCGTACGGCTCGTGCCGGGGTGTCAGCAAGCCGTAACGCCGTGTTCGACGCAGCGGGCGGACCAACCCCGCGGCGTCACCTGCACCACCAGCCGGCGTCGGCACGCCGGGCAGTAGCGAGGCGGCTCCATGAGCCGCGCGGCCTGACATGCGGAATGGTCCTCGTCTCCTGCGAGACGTCCGCAATGGTCGCAGTAAGGGCTCACGCCAAGAGCGTATTCCATCGTTCCCTGCCAAGGCCGTCAACCGGCGAAGGTGGTGCGAGCCCGCGCGAACAGGATGGCGGCGGACAGCGAGTGCGCGACCGTGCCGCGAGGCCCGCACCCGTAGGCTGGCCCGCATGACGATCGCCCCAGGGCTGCGCGCCGAGATTCTCATCATGGTCGAGCGGGGAGACACCGCGATCAAGGTGGGCAGCGGGGACGTCCCCGTGCTCGGCACGCCGCGGCTGCTGGCGATCGCCGAGGCGGCCACCGTACGCGCCGTCCAGGACCACCTGGCTCCCGGGCAGACCTCGGTGGGGACGAAGGTGACGCTGGAGCACCGCGCGGCGAGCCCCGTGGGCACGCACGTGGAGGTCGCCGCCGAGCTCGTCGAGGTGGACGGCCGGCGCCTGGTCTTCGAGGTCACCGCGAGGGACCGCCGGACGACGGTGGCCGTCGCCACGATCGAGCGCGTCGTGGTCGACCGCGAGCGCTTCCTTTCGGGCCTCTCCCGCTGAACCCCGCCGGGCCGCCGGCCGCGATCCACGCGGCGCGCGGTCCGGCGCCGGCCGGCGCGGCCGGGCGGCGGCCGTCATTCGATGACCGCGATCAGGTCACCCTCCTGGATGACATCGCCCTCGGCCACCTTCAGCGCGCTCACGACACCGGAGTCCTCGGCCAGCACCGGGATCTCCATCTTCATCGACTCCAGGATGACCAGCG
This sequence comes from Sphaerisporangium perillae, assembly GCF_023276435.1. Classification (GTDB taxonomy): domain Bacteria; phylum Actinomycetota; class Actinomycetes; order Streptosporangiales; family Streptosporangiaceae; genus Sphaerisporangium; species Sphaerisporangium perillae. The sequence continues at coordinate 21,267 of NZ_JALLPO010000061.1, read as the reverse complement.
TGTCGCCCTCGCTCACGCTGTCGCCCTCAGCGACGACGACCTTCCAGACGTTCGCCACCATCTCGGCACGTACTTCCGCCACCGGAACTCCCCTCAATCAAAATGATCCAACTGTGCCCAGAAGGCCGTGCTCATCGTCCCACTCCCGTGAACGGGCACGGGGACGGGACCACGAGCCCATCAGGCATCACGAACGCATGCGAGCGACCAGCCCGGTGTCGTAGTCACCGCCGGCGAACTCGGCGTCGTCCAGCAACTCGGCGAGGAAGGGCAGGTTGTTCTTGGGCCCTTCGACGCGGAAGGCCGCCACCGCCTCGCGGGCCCTGGCCAGCGCCTCCTCGCGGTCGTCGCCGTGGACGCACAGCTTCGCCATCAGCGGGTCGTAGAACGGCGTGACGGTGTTCCCCGCGACATATCCGGAGTCGAGCCGGATGCCGGGGCCGGCCGGCTCCTCCCAGACGTCGATCTTGCCGGGGCCGGGGAAGAACCGCTTGGGATCCTCGGCGTACACCCGAAGCTCGATGGCGTGCCCGCGCGGCGGCGCCGCCGTGAACGTGACGGGCTCCCCCGCCGCGACGCGCAGCTGCTGCTCGACCAGGTCGACGCCCGTGACCAGTTCGGTCACCGGATGCTCGACCTGCAGCCGCGTGTTCATCTCCAGGAACACGAAGTCCTGCTCATCGGCGTCCACCAGGCACTCGACGGTGCCCGCGCCGCGGTAGCCGACCGCCTCGCCCGCCCGCACGGCGGCGGCCAGCATGCGCTCGCGCAGCTCCGGCGTGACGCCCGGCGACGGGGACTCCTCCACGACCTTCTGATGACGCCGCTGGACCGAGCAGTCGCGCTCGCCCAGCGCCACCACGGTGCCGTCGGCCGTCCCGAGGATCTGCACCTCGACATGGCGGGCCCGCTGGATGTAGCGCTCGAGCAGGATCGCCGGACCCGCGCCGCCTCCCTCGGAGCCCGTCCTGCCGCTGAAACGCTCGGCCGCGCGGACGGCGGTCTGGAAGGCGCCGGCCAGCCCGGCCTCGTCGTGGGCGACGCCCATGCCGATGCCCCCGCCGCCTCCCGCGGTCTTGACCATGACGGGATAGCCGATCTCGGCCGCGGCGGCCAGCGCCTGCGGCAGGCCGGTCACCGGCTCACGCGTGCCCGCCGCCACCGGGACGCCGGCGGCCTCCATGAGGTTACGTGCGTTGATCTTGTCGCCCATGCGCTCGATCGCGTCCGGAGCCGGCCCGACCCAGACCAGGCCCGCGTCGATGACGGCCCGCGCGAAGGCGGCGTTCTCGGCGAGGAAGCCGTACCCGGGGTGGACGGCCCGCGCTCCGGTCGCGCGGCACGCCTCGATCACCTTGGCGACGTCGAGGTAGCTCTGGGCCGGCGCGGCGGGGCCGAGCAGGAACGCCTCGTCGGCTTCCCGCACGAACGGCAGGTCGGTGTCGGCCTCCGAGTGCACCGCGATCGCCCGCAGGCCCATGCACTTCACCGTGCGCACGATGCGCCGCGCGATCTCACCTCGATTGGCCACCAGAACGCTCTCGAACACCGGCCGCACTCCCTTCGACGGTTCACCACCTTATGGCCCGACCCCCGTCGGAACCCCTCGCTCCAGACCACCGATCCCCCGTGTCCCATCTGTAGGAACCCCACAATCGGGCGCGAGCGCGGACGGCCGTCCGCACCTTACGCAGAACCTTGCTCACCTGCGGGCAAAGAGCCTCTCAACAGGGACGACAGGCGAAGTACCGACGGCCCGCGCGCGTTCCCGGGCCCTGACCGCCGGGCGGCCGGTTGGAGGGTTGCGCCGATGTCAGAGGCGGGTGGCGGGGGTCAGGCGGTCGATGACCCTGGCCATGGACTCCACCACCGCGGGGTCGTACTCGTCGCCGCCGTCGAGCCGGAGCCGCTCCAGGGCCGCCGCGGCGCGGTCACGGTCGGTGGACCCGCCCACCAGGTCGTCGTAGGCGTTGGCCGCCTTGATGATGCGGCTCGCGAGCGGCGGCACGTCGCGGCCGGTGAACGGGTCACCCTGGCGGCGCACGATGTCGGCGACCCGGTCGAGCACGCCGGTCTTCTTGATGATCTCGGCTCCGAGCTCGGCGATGCTGCGCGCCTGGACCGGATCGGTGAGCACGGTGGCGCCGCCCGGGATCGGGTCGCGCAGGGAGAGCTGGCCGATGTCGTGCATCAGCGCGGCGTACTCGAGCTCCAGCAGCTCGGGCTCGGCCATGCCGAGCTCCCGGCCGATCGCCAGGGACAGGTGGCTCACCCGGCGCGAGTGCCCGGGCTCGACGTAGCCGCCCACCTCGGTGACCCTGGCCAGCGCGCGGACGGTCTGCAGGTAGGTCGCGCGGATGCCCGCGTACTTGCGGAAGGCGACCTGGGTGACCAGCAGCGGGGCCGCGAACACCACCAGGGCGGCGAGGTTCATGCTGTGGGAGGCGAGGGCCAGCAGGGTGCCCGAGGCGGCGACGGCGGCGCCGAGCGGCGCGGCCATGCGCAGCTCGTCGCGGATGGCCACGCGCAGCGCCGTGCGCACCTGCTCGGCGCGCAGCACGGCGGCGATCACCACGTCGGCCGCGAGCATCGCAGTGATGAGCACGGCCATCACGCCGAGCACGACCCACCACGTGCCCTTGCCGTCGTCGGTGGTGGCGTACAGCAGCGAGGCGAGCGGGCGGTAGGCGAAGGCCAGCAGGGCGCCGGAGAGCAGCCGCCGCGCGATCGCGTCGAGTCGCGGCGGCCTGCCGACGGCGAGATGGGGCAGCGCGCCCAGGGTCATCCCGGCCGACATGACGGCCACCACCTGCAGCGCCGAATGCCGCGTCGGCACGCCGCCCACGTCGAGCAACAGGGTGTACCCAAGGGCGGCGGCGGCCCCGATGGGCGCCACCTCGCGGTTGCCCGGCATGGTCAGCCTGGCCAGCTCGCCGGCGGCGACCAGCGCGCCGAAGGCGATCGCGATCTGGGTGTCGACCAGCCCGACGGCGGCCGTGTGGGCGATGCCGGCGACGGTCACCATGCCGGCCGCGCAGATGAGCAGCAGCTGGCCGGAGTCGAGCCCCTGCATGGGCCGCGTCGCGAGGGTCACCGCTCCGACACCACTTCGATCGGAGCCGTCGGGTCGTCGTGGTCCTTGGCGACGGTCTCGACGATCTCGTCGGCCTTCGGCGCGGGCATCTTCCCGGGCGGGTCCCAGCCTCGCCGGTCGACGGCCTTGACGAACGCGCACACCATGACGGGGTCGAACTGGGTGCCGGACTGCTTGCGCAGCTCGGCGATCGCCTCGTCGATGGACTTCGCCTTGCGGTAGGCGCGGTCGGAGGTCATGGAGTCGAAGGCGTCGGCCACGGCGATGATGCGGGCGAACTCCGGGATCTCGGCCCCGGCGAGCCCCATCGGGTAGCCCTTGCCGTCCTGGCGCTCGTGGTGGTGCATGATGCCGGCGAAGGCCTCGTCGAGGAAGTCGATGCCGCGGACGATCTCCAGGCCGCGCATCGGGTGGAGCTGGATCGCGGCGTACTCCTCCTCGGTCAGCCTGCCGTCCTTCTGCAGGACCTTCGTCGGCACGCCGAGCTTGCCGACGTCGTGCAGCATGCCGGCGTAGCCGATGGCCCGCATGCGCTCGGGGCCCATGCCGATCTCTTGGGCGATCATGGTGGAGGCGCTGGAGACGCGGGTGCAGTGACCGCGCGTGTAGTAGTCCTTGGTCTCGACCGCCTGGCAGAGGGCGGCGATCGTGGCATCGTACGACCGCTGCTGCGCAAGGTACTGGCCGAAGGCCCACCGGGCGATGAACAGCGGCAGCAGCACGAGCACCGCCGAGATCGACTGCACGGTGGCCCACAGCCCGGCGATCAGCAGGCCGAAGGTGGCGTAGCCGAGATAGGAGACGAGGAACTGCGCGATGCCGCGCAGCGGCACCTCGTCGAGGTGCAGCTGCCCGGCGAGCGACAGCATGACCGTGAACAGCACGGCGTTCAGCGGCACGAAGACCGCGGCCGCGCCCATGAACGGGCCGAGCAGGTCGGTGAACCGGTCGACGCTCGGCACGTCCTGCGCCCCGCCGAGCCACTCGAAGACCCACCCGGCGGCGTAACCGCAGATGGCGAACTGGGCGCCGTTGAACAGCCGCTTGTGCAGCGGGAGCCCCGGCCGGACGCTCAGAACCGCCGTCGCCCCGACCAGGGCCGCACCCACATCTCCCACCAGCACCACCGCGGCGAGCGCCGCGGAGAAGCTGACCGACATCGCCGCCTGCTCGACGTTGAGCAGCGTCGGCACCGATTCGCAGACCAGGAACAACAGCGCGAGCACCAGCAAGGTGGGCCAGTGGTGCTCGCCCAGACGGTCCGGGACGACAAGGCCCCGGCCGATCAACACCCCCGCCACCCCGACAACCGTGACCAGGTAGACCTTCGCCGGCCAGGGTAGCTCACGCACTGCGACCGCCTCGGGCCGTCACGGGCACGCGCTCAGGTCCAGGAGATGCCCGAAGGCACTTCGATAGCGCCCCCCAGAAGAACCATCACAGCGAGCGCGCCGAGAGCCCATGCCGGGCCGCCGGTGCCCATGGCCGCCACCAGGCGTGTGGCCATTGCCTTAACCATGTGCCGCCTCCACCCATCGAGTCCGGCTTCAGGCTACAGAAACGGAGGTCAGCCGTACGGGAAGTCGAAGAATCGCATCCAAAGCGTAATCAAACCACTACCCGCAGCTAACGCGATCTCGCCCATTCGACCGTGGCCTTGAGACCGGTGAGGAGATCGGTGCGCGGGCGCCAGCCGAGGCCCTCCAGCGCGGGCGCCGGGTCGACCGCCATGGCGGGCAGGTCACCGAGCCGGGCCGGCTCGAACCTCGGCTCGTCGGCGGCCCCCGCGGTGGAGGCGATCATGGAGTGCAGCTCACGGTCGGTCGTCTGCACGCCCGTCCCGAGGTTGAACCTGCGGCCGTCGCCGCGCTCCCCGCACGCGCGGACGAAGCCGTCCACGACATCGTCGACGAAGATGTAGTCGCGGGTCTGGGAGCCGTCACCATAGACGATGGTCGGCGCGCCTCTCAGCAGCGCGTCGGTGAAGATCGACACCACCCCGGCCTCGCCCGTGGGCGACTGGCGCGGGCCGTAGACGTTGGACAGCACCAGCGTGGTGTACGAAAGCCCGTGCAGCGCCCTGAACATCGACAGGTAGATCTCGCCGCTGAGCTTGGAGGCGGCGTACGGGGAGCGCGCGTCGGTCGCCGCGTCGCCCGGGACGGGGATCGCGGCCGGGCGGCCGTACACCGCGACGGAGGAGGCGTAGACGACCTTCCTCGCTCCGGCCGCGCGCGCCGACTCCAGGACGTTCACCGTGCCCTCGACGTTGAGCCGGGCGTCGAACACCGGATCGGCCACGCTGGCCCGGACGCTGATCTGGGCGGCGAGGTGGCAGACGACCTCGGGGCGCCACTCGGCCATCAGCCCGCTCAGCGCGGGGTCTCTGACGTCGAGTTCGTGCAGCCGGAAGCGCGGGCTGCGGACCGCCCCGGTCAGGTTCTCGCGCTCTCCCGATGACAGATCGTCCACGACGGCGACCTCGTGGCCGTCGGCGAGCAGCCGGTCAACGAGGGTCGAGCCGATGAACCCGGCACCGCCGGTTACGAGTAGCCGCATCCCGGCATCTTAGGGGATCGGCCATCGCCCACTCCGACGGGAACCGGCCGCTCAGTCGGCGGCGAGCTCGGCCCGGACCGCCTCGATGCGTTTGAGCACCTTGGACCGGAGATCCTCGGGCACGGGGTCGCATCCGCAGTGCTTGGCGACGAGCTGCTTGACGACCTTCTCCAGCCCGTATTCCTCCAGGCATGGCCCGCACTCGTCGAGATGCTGCCGTATGTCCGACCGGCGGCGGTCGTCCAGCTCGCCGTCCAGGAAGGTGTAGACCCTGTCCAGCACTTCCTTGCAGTCGGTGTCGTGCGGGTTGCCACAGCTCATGCCCAACACCCCGCCAGTGCGCCGTCTCCACGGCCGCCGGTCACCAGGGATCGCCAAGTATCAACCCGCTGCATCACGACGGGTCCTCCGATCGCACAAGCCCGCGTTCGCGCGCGTAGTCCTCGAGTTGCGTCCGCAGCTGGCGCCGTCCGCGGTGCAGTCGGGACATCACTGTCCCGATGGGTGTGCCCATGATGTCGGCGATCTCCTTGTAGGGGAAACCTTCGACGTCGGCCAGATAGACCGCCATCCGGAAGTCCTCCGGGAGGGCGGCGAGCGCGTCCTTGATGTCGCTGTCGGGCAGATGCTCGAGCGCCTCGACCTCGGCGGACTTCAGACCGGCCGACGTGTGCGACTCCGCACGCGCGAGCTGCCAGTCTTCGATCTCCTCTGTGCCGGACTGCTTGGGCTCCCGCTGCTTCTTGCGGTAGCTGTTGATGAAGGTGTTGGTCAGGATGCGGTAGAGCCAGGCCTTGAGGTTGGTGCCTTCCTGGAACTGGTGGAAGGACCCGAAGGCCTTGGCGAAGGTGTCCTGAAGCAGGTCCTCCGCGTCCGCGGGATTCCTGGTCATCCGGAGCGCTGCCGAGTAGAGCTGATCGAGATATGGCATGGCATCACGTTCGAACCGCTCGCTGCGCTGCTCCAGAGTCTCCTCGGCTGTTGTCTTGGAGACCGGACCCACCCCCTTATACGCGCCGTACACAGCCGACAATACCGGCTTGTGCATGACCGCCAGATCGCCGACCTCGGCCATCAGCATGGGACGGAACCTCCTAGCGTGTTTACACGCGTCTGCAACACGCGAGGCATAGCATCTGTTCCCGGTAAGTAGAAGGTGACGAACGACCCGGTACGGGGAAAAAGATACGTACCGGCTGGTAGCGATTCCCCGGAGCCCCGACCGTCCAGGAGCCATTGTGCTGCCCATCCCAGCCAACGAACTGAACGGCTCAGGCGCACTCGGGCCGTACTGGACCTTCTACCACGCCGTCGTCGCCGAGCAGCTGAAGCGGTGGCTCCCCGGCCGGCCCGGACTCGTCCTCGATCTCTCCGGGGGCCGCGGGCGGTGGCCGGCGCAGGCGGCGAACGCGGGGCACCACGTCATCGAGGTCGTCGACTTCCGCCGCCCCCCGGGCGCCACGCTGCGCGACGCCTCCAACAGGATCCGCAAGGTGCGGGCCGACGACCTCGCCTTCCTCCCCGACGCCTCCGTCGACGCGGTCATCGCCGAGGAACGGGCACTGTCGCTGGAGCTGATGGCAGAGTCCACGATCGAAGACATCGTGCGGGTGCTCAAGCCGGGCGGGCGCGTGCTGGCCTGCGTCGACTCGCTGGTGCTCGGCATGGCGATCATGGCCGAGCAGAACTACTGGGCCCACCTGTGCCAGACCGGCACCGGCGAGGTGATGCTCGTGCCGTGGCCGGACGGCAGCATCACCCGCTGTTTCTCCAGCGCCCAGCTTCGCGAGCTGCTGGCGGACGCCGGCCTGGAGGTGGAGTGGGTACGGCCGCGCACGGTGCTGTCCCCCTCGACCGTCGACCACGTCCTCGCCGCCGACACCCGAGCCCTCAACTGGCTCGTCCGCACCGAGCTCGACGCGCACCCCGACGACGACGACACCGTCGGCATCCACCTGGTGGCCAGCGCGCGCAGGCCCGGCTGACGCCGGCGGGGCCGTACCCGGCCTCACCGCCGCCCGCCATGGCCCGCGCGCAGGCTCGCCGGGACCCGGGCTCGCCGGGTCCGTCAGCGGCGGCGTTCCCGCTGGGACTGGCACTGGACGCAGCGAGCGGCCTCCGGGCGGGCCGCGAGCCGGCCCTCGGGGACGGGCTTGCCGCAGTCCACGCACCTGCCGTAGACGCCGGCGTCGAGCCGTCTAAGCGCGTCCACCACGGCCGTGCGCTGCCGCGTCGCGACATCGATCATGGCCTGCGCCCGGTCGGCGTCGGTGAGATCGGATCCCGCGTCCGCCGCCGATCTGTCCCCTACGGCGACCGGGTCACCACGCAGCACCCTGATCGACCGGTCCAGTTCGGCCAGCATGCTCTCCAGTTGGGCGCGAGCGGTCGCGTCGTCCACGAATCCGCACCTCCGGGAAGAAAAGGAGTGAAGCCTGGGGCGGGACCCCCCGGAACTCCCGCCTGGCCTTGAAGTACACCTCTGAGCGGTGACTCTCTGCCAGCACGTCATCGCTTTCCTCACCGGATGCCCATTCGGCCGGGTTCTTACACCGGTGCGATCCAGGCTTTTCACCGGCGGGAAGCCTCAGAACAGAGCGGCCTCGGGGCTTTCCGGCTCCATGAGGTGGGGGCCGTTGTTCCTGACGTTGTTGACCTCGCTGGACACCGGGTAGGCGGCGAGCCCGCTCGGCGGCGAGGCCTTCAACCAGTCGAGCAACTGGCCGGGGTCGGTGCGCTCGGGATCGAGCCAGTCGGCCCACCGGTCGCGCCCGATGATCACCGGCATGCGGTCATGGATGTGCCCGAGGTGATCCTCGGCGGTGGTGGTGATGACCGTGCAGGTGGTGAGCCACTTCAGCGGGTCGTCGTCCGCCCGGGTCGGATCCTTCCAGAACTCGTACAGCCCGGCCATGGCCATCACCCCGCCGCCCTCGGGGTGGATGAAGTAGGGCTGCTTGGTCTTCTTGTCGGCCCTGAACCACTCGTAGTAGCCGTCCGCGGGCAGCAGGCACCGCCGCCGCGCGAAGGCCCTGCGGAACGCCGGCTTCTCGGCGAGCGTCTCGACCCGCGCGTTGATCATCCGGGAGCCGATGGAGGGATCCTTCGCCCAGCTCGGTACGAACCCCCACTTGAGCACCCGGAGCTGCCTGGCCGGCTCCGGCGTTCCTCCGCTGTCGGCCTCACCTTCGCCGGCCTGCTCGACAGGGCGGGTGAGCACCGCGTAGACCTTCTTGGTCGGGGCGACGTTGTAGTCCGGACCGAGCTCCTCGGGCGTCCCGTCCAGCCCGATGTCGAACTCCTCCAGCAACTCCTGACGCTTGCGCGCTGAGGCGTATCTACCGCACATGCCCATAGACTGCCGCACCCGCGCCGGCCATGCGTACACCCCGTGCGAACCGTCCCGGCGGTGGCGGCCTCACCCCTTCCAAAGGCGGGCTCCCGGTAGGCTCGGAGCTATGTCAGCTCCCATGTGGCACGCGCCCGAGGCGCCCGGCCCCGTCGACGCGGCCGTCCGGCTGCCCGGGTCCAAGTCGGTCACCAACCGCGCCCTCCTGCTGGCCGCCCTCGCCGACGCTCCCGGCACGGTACGGCTGGCGCTGCGCAGCCGTGACGCCGACCTGATGGTCGCGGCCCTGCGATCGCTCGGGGCCGGGCTGACCCCCTCCGGCGAGACCGCGTCCAGCGTCGACTGGCACGTCGTCCCCGGTCCGGTGCGAGGCGGCGCCTCGATCGACGTCGGGCTCGCCGGCACGGTCATGCGGTTCGTCCCGCCGATGGCGGCGCTGGCCGACGGCGAGGTGTCCTTCGACGGCGACCCGCACGCCCGCACGCGGCCGATGGGCCCGATCCTCGCCGCGCTGCGCACCCTGGGCGCCGAGGTGAGCGGCGACGCGCTGCCCTTCACCATCCGGGGCCCGCTCGCGGGTGGCGAGGTGACGCTGGACGCCTCGGCCTCCTCGCAGCTCGTCTCCGGGCTGCTGCTGGCCGCCCCGCGCTACGAGAAGGGCGTGACCGTCCGCCACAGCGGCCCTCCGGTGCCGTCCATGCCGCACATCGAGATGACGGTGCAGATGCTCCGCGCCGCCGGGGTGAGCGTGGACGACGGCGAGCAGGACGTCTGGCGGGTCGAGCCGGGCCCGATCGCGGCCCGTGACCTCACGGTGGAGCCCGATCTGTCCAACGCCGCCCCGTTCCTGGCCGCCGCCCTCGTCACCGGCGGCACGGTCACGATCCCCGGCTGGCCGCAGGAGACCACGCAGGGCGGCGACGCGCTGCGCACGCTGCTGCCGCGCATGGGCGCGACCGTCGCCCGCACCCCCGAAGGGCTGAAGGTCACCGGCGGCGAGCGCGTCGACGGCATCGACGCCGACCTGCACGACGTCGGCGAGCTGACCCCCACGATCGCCGCCCTCGCGGCCCTGGCCGGCTCGCCCAGCACCCTGCGCGGTGTCGCCCACCTGCGCGGCCACGAGACCGACCGGCTCGCCGCGCTGGCCACAGAGATCAACCGGCTCGGCGGCGACGTGACCGAGACCGGCGACGGCCTGGTGATCAGGCCCCGGCCGCTGCGCGCCGGTGTCTTCCGCACCTACGCCGACCACCGGATGGCGACGGCCGGAGCGGTGATCGGCCTCGTGGTCCCCGGGGTCCAGGTGGAGGACATCGCGACCACCGCCAAGACCCTCCCCGAGTTCGCCCGCATGTGGGCGCTGATGTTGGAGGAAGCCCGCTGAGAAAACGGGAGTACGACGAGGAGGACGTGCGGGTCAGGCCGGGCAAGGGGTCGCGGCCGAGGACCAGACGCCGTCCCGCGCACGACGACGCCGTCCCGGGGTTCGTCGTGGCGGTCGACCGTGGCCGCTACACCTGCCTCGTCGGCGGCGACGTCACCGAGACCGGCGTCGACGGCCGTCGCGGGAAGGGGCGCGGGGAGGCCGCGCGCCCGGTGACGGCGATGCGGGCCCGCGAGCTCGGCCGCAAGGGCATCGTGGTCGGAGACCGGGTCAGCCTGGTCGGCGACACCTCAGGACGCCCCGACACCCTGGCTCGCATAGTCAGGCTCGAACCGCGCACGTCGATGCTGCGGCGCAGCGCCGACGACACCGATGAGTTGGAGCGCCCCATCGTCGCCAACGCCGACCAGCTCGTGATCGTCACGGCGCTGGCCGACCCGCCGCCCCGGCCCAGGATGATCGACCGCATGCTCGTCGCCGCGTTCGACGCCGACATCGAGCCTCTGCTGTGCCTCACCAAGGCCGACCTCGCGGCCCCCGACGACCTCGTCGCCCGCTACGAGCCGCTCGGCGTCCCCTACCTGGTGGTGCGCAAGGGCGGCGACCTCGGACAGGTGCGGGCCAGGCTCGACCACCGGCTGAGCGTCCTCGTCGGCCACTCGGGGGTGGGCAAGTCCACCCTCGTCAACGCCCTGGTCCCGGACGCCGGGCGGGCGGTCTCGCACGTGAACGCCGTTACCGGGCGCGGGCGTCACACCTCCAGTTCGGCGGTCGCCCTCGAACTGCCCGGCGGGGGCTGGATCATCGACACTCCCGGGGTGCGCAGCTTCGGTCTCGGACACGTCGTGATCGACAACGTGCTGGCCGCGTTCCCCGCGCTGGCCGAAGGCACCGTCCACTGCCCGAAGGGCTGCACCCACCGGGGCGAGGAGTGCTCGCTCGACGCGTGGGTCGCGGAGGGCCACGCCGACCCGATGAGCCTCGCGTCCCTGCGCCGCATCCTCGCCAGCCGCGACGGCGCCCCCGACGACGACTGAGACGGCTCCCGCCCCCACGACGACCGAGCCCGGCGACGACTGAGACGGTTCTCGCCCCCGACGACGACCGAGCCCGGCGACGACCGCGGCGGTTCTCGCCCGCGAAGCGGCCCCGGCCGCGACGCGCCCGCCGCGACGCGGTGACCCAGCATGACCGGCATGCGACGCTTCGGAGCGATCAGGGACTGCTGAAACGGGCGGCGGCACGATAGCGTTTGTCCCTGTGACGGGCTATAGCGACGACCTGCGCCTGGCGCACATGATGGCAGACAGCGCCGATGATCTGACCATGCGCCGGTTCCGCGCCGTTGACCTGCGGGTGGACACCAAACCTGATCTCACTCCGGTGAGCGACGCCGACCGGGCGGTCGAGGAGGCCATCCGCGGCACGCTCAGGCGTGCCCGGCCCCGCGACGCGGTCGTCGGCGAGGAGATGGGCAAGACGAGCGGGTACGGCTCCCGCTGCTGGGTGATCGACCCCATCGACGGCACCAAGAACTACGTGCGCGGCGTCCCGGTCTGGGCCACGCTCATCGCGCTCATGGAGCACGGGCGCGTCGTCGTCGGCGTGGTCTCGGCGCCCGCCCTCGGCCGCCGCTGGTGGGCGGCGCGCGAGGGCGGCGCGTGGACGGGTCGCAGCCTGACCAAGGCGTCCCGCTGCCAGGTCTCGTCCGTGAGCCGCCTGCAGGATGCCTCGTTCTCCTACTCCAGCTTCGGCGGCTGGGAGGAGCGCGGCCGCCTCGAGGAGTTCCTGACCCTCGCCAAGACCGTCTGGCGCACCCGCGCCTACGGCGACTTCTGGTCCCACATGATGGTCGCCGAGGGCTCGGTCGACATCTCCGCCGAGCCCGAGCTGTCCGCTTGGGACATGGCGGCCCTCACCGTGATAGTCGAGGAGGCGGGCGGCGTCTGGACCGACCTGTCCGGCGCCCAGGACGTGGACGGCGGCAGCATGGTCTGCGCCAACCCGCTTCTGCACGGGGAAGTGCTCAAACGCCTCGGCGACTGACCGGCCGCCGCAGGAACCCGCCGGCGCGCGGCGGCCGGCGGGCGGAGCTCAGCGCTCGTCCGGTGGCCGGACGATGACCCGGTCCTCGAGGTAGCAACTGCAGTTACCGCATCCTGGAAGCATGCCCCACCCTCCTCGGCTGTCGTGCCATCGACGCTACGGCACATCCTCGCCTCCGTAACTGTCGGCGAGGGGACAGTCACGTGCACCTGACGGTGACGGCGCCGCCATGCCGGGCGCCGCGATCCGCCGCGCGGGCCAAGGGAGGGTAGAGCGGCTTGGAACCCTCAAAACGATAGTGACCCGACCCGTTCATTCTTCGTTCACCTTGAACCGGGAATCAAGTCATCTTCGGTCCCTAGCGTCCTACCCGTTGAGTTGAACAACGTGGGAGGACTAGAACCGTGAAGTATGCAGGCCGGCTCGCCGTAGCCGCCATCGCCGGCGTGCTCTCGCTCGCTGCGTGCGGCACCGATAACAACACCGGTGGCACCGACACCGCTTCGGCCCCCGCCGGCAGCGCGGGCGCCGCCGGGCTCAGCGGCACGATCAACGCGGCCGGCTCCTCGGCCCAGGCCAACGCGATCGCCGAGTGGAAGAAGTCGTTCCAGTCGACGAACCCCGGTGTGAGCATCAACTACCAGCCCAGCGGCTCCGGCGCGGGCGTGCAAGCCTTCATCCAGGGCACCGTGGCGTTCGCCGGCTCGGACTCGGCGCTCAACGACGCGAAGGGCGAGCCGGCCCAGGCCGACGGTCGTTGCAAGACCGGCAAGGCGATCAACCTGCCCATGGTGACCGGCCCGGTCGCGGTCGTCTACAACCTCCCCGGTGTGGACAGTCTGCAGCTCTCGCCGAAGACCATCGGCGGCATCTTCAACAGCACCATCACCAAGTGGGACGACGCGGCGATCAAGGCCGACAACCCCGACGCCAAGCTGCCGTCGACTCCGATCCAGGCGTTCCACCGCTCGGACGAGTCGGGCACCAGCGACAACTTCACCAAGTTCCTGAAGGCCACCGCCGAGTGGCCGTACGAGCCCGCCAAGGCCTTCCCGGCCGAGGCCAAGGGTCAGGGCGCCAAGGGCTCCGACGGCATCGCGCAGGCCGTCAAGGGCGCCGAGGGCGCGATCAGCTACGTCGAGCTCTCCTACGCGGAGAACTCCAGCCTGTCCAAGGCCAAGGTCGCCAACGGCTCCGGCGAGTTCGTCGAGCTGACCCCGGAGAGCGCCGGCAAGACGATCGAGGCCGCCGAGATCAAGGGCACCGGCAACGACCTGAAGCTGTCGATCGACTACGCCACCAAGGCGGCGGGCGCCTACCCGATCGTCCTGGTGACCTACGAGATCACCTGTGAGAAGGGCCTGTCCGCCGAGGACTCCAAGCTGGTCAAGTCCTTCCTCACCTACACCGCGAGCGACGAGGGCCAGGCCGCTCTGACCAGCCTCGGCTACGCGCCGCTGCCGGCGAGCCTGGTCGCCAAGGTGCGCACGGCCGTCGAGGCGATCGCCTAACTCAATGGCCACGCCACTTCGTACACGTGAAGGCGGGCCGGCCGTGCGCCGGTCCGCCTTCCGGCGCAGCCGCGGCGAAGGCCCCTTCCGCTTCGCGACGACCGGCGCCGGAATCCTGCTGCTCGCCATCATGGCGGCGATCGCGGTCTTCCTGGTCGTGAAGGCCGTTCCGGCCCTCCAGGCCAACACCTCGCACTTCCTCACCGAGAAGGTCTGGACCCCGAACGCCACCAAGCCCGTCTTCGGCATCGCGGCCCTCGCGTTCGGCACCGTGCTCAGCTCCTTCCTGGCGCTGATCATGGCGGTCCCCATCGCGATCGGCGTGGCCCTGTTCATCTCCCACTACGCGCCGCGCCGCCTCGCCGGCGTCCTGGGCTACGTCATCGACCTGCTGGCGGCCGTCCCCAGCGTCGTCTACGGCCTGTGGGGTGTGATCTTCCTCATCCCGTTCATGCAGGGCCCCTCCACGTTCCTCAACACCTACTTCGGGTGGATCCCGCTGTTCGCCGGCGACGCCGTCTACGGCAAGTCGATGCTCACCGCCTCCGTCGTGCTCGCGATCATGATCCTGCCGATCATCGCGGCGATCTCCCGCGAGGTGTTCCTCCAGGCGCCCAAGATGATCGAGGAGGCGTCGCTGGCCCTCGGCGCCACCCGATGGGAGATGATCAGGATGTCGGTGCTGCCGTTCGGCCGTCCCGGCGTCATCAGCGCGGCCATGCTCGGTCTCGGGCGCGCGATGGGCGAGACGATCGCGGTCGCGCTCATCTTCCCCGCGACCTTCGACATCGACATCAGGGTCCTGTCCGCCAACGGCAACAGCATCGCCGCCAACATCGCCAACGGCTTCGGCGAGGCGACCCCCATCGGCCAGGGCGCGCTGATCGCCTCCGGCCTAGTGCTGTTCATCATCACCCTGGTCGTGAACATGGCGGCCCGGCTGATCATCGCTCGCCGCAAGGAGTTCTCGGGGGCCGCCGCATGACCATGTCGCCCAGCGTCATCACCCCGGTCTCGTTCAACCGGCGGCTGAAGAACCGCGTCGTCCAGGGCCTGGTCTGGCTGGCCTTCATCCTCGCGGTGATCCCGCTCATCTCGGTCATCTGGCTGGTGGTGAAGAACGGCCTCGCCCGCTTCGACACCGAGTTCCTGACGCACTCGATGCGCAACATCGGCGCGCGAGACGCCGGAGGCGGCGCCTACCACGCCATCCTCGGCACGCTCGAACAGGTCGGGCTCGCCACGCTGATCTCGGTGCCCGTCGGCCTGCTGACGGCGATCTACCTGGTGGAGTACGGCCAGGGGCGTCGCCTCGCCCGTTCCATCAGTTTCTTCGTCGACGTCATGACCGGCATCCCCTCCGTGGTGGCCGGTCTGTTCATTTTGGCGTTCTGGGTGCTCGTGCTCGGCCTCGGCTACTCCGGCTTCGCGGGCGCGCTGGCGCTGTCGATCCTGATGATGCCCACCGTGGTGCGCTCCACCGAGGAGATGCTCCGCCTGGTCCCGAACGAACTGCGGGAGGCGTCGTACGCCCTCGGCGTGCCGAAGTGGAAGACGATCCTGCGGATCGTCCTCCCCACGGCCTTCACCGGCATCATCACCGGGATCATGCTGGCCATCGCCCGCGTCGCGGGCGAGACCGCGCCGCTGCTGCTCACGGTGTTCATCACCGACTCCATCAACACCGACCCGTTCACCGGGCCGCAGATGGGCCTCCCCCTGTACATCTTCGACCAAATGGGCCGCCCGAACGACACCGCGATCGACCGGGCGTGGGCGGGAGCGCTCACCCTCATCCTGTTCGTCATGCTGCTCAACCTGGCGGCGCGCATCATCGCGTGGTGGCGCTCTCCCGCCAAGGGCCGATAAGGGGTTATCGACAATGGCCAAGCAGATCGAGGTGTCCGACCTCGACGCGTACTACGGATCGCACAAGGCGATCGAAGGCATCACGATGACGGTCGAGCCCCGCTCGGTCACCGCCTTCATCGGCCCGTCCGGATGCGGCAAGTCGACGTTCCTGCGGACGCTGAACCGCATGCACGAGGTCATCCCGGGCGCCCGCGTCCAAGGCAAGATCATGCTGGAGGACCAGGATCTCTACGACAAGGACGTCGACCCGGTCTCCGTGCGGCGAACCGTCGGCATGGTCTTCCAGCGGCCGAACCCGTTCCCGACCATGTCCATCTTCGACAACGTCGCCGCGGGCCTGCGCCTCAACGGCCGGATCTCCAAGTCCGAGGCCCAGGGCATCGTGGAGACCTCCCTCAAGGACGCCAACCTCTGGAACGAGGTCAAGGACCGGCTGAACAAGCCGGGCTCGGGCCTGTCCGGCGGCCAGCAGCAGCGGCTCTGCATCGCCAGGGCGATCGCCGTCAGCCCGGCCGTCCTGCTCATGGACGAGCCGTGCTCGGCCCTGGACCCGATCTCGACGCTGGCCATCGAGGACCTGATCGCCAAGCTGAAGAACGACTACACGATCGTGATCGTCACCCACAACATGCAGCAGGCGGCGCGGGTCAGCGACAGGACGGCCTTCTTCAACCTGGCCGGCCAGGGCCAGCCCGGCAAGCTGGTCGAGATGGACGAGACGTCGAAGATCTTCACCAACCCCACCCAGAAGGCGACCGAGGACTACATCACCGGGCGCTTCGGATGACCGGCTTCTAAGGAGATGGTGTGACCCAGCCGCAGGCGGCACCTGTAGTGGACGGGGACACTCGGCCGGCGCCCATGCTGCTGGTTGCCGATCCCGACGCCGACATGGTGCGGGAACTGGCCTCGGCCCTCGAACGCGAGGGCGTCTTCGTCGCCGGGGTTCCCGACGGCGCGCAAGCCCTCCTCCAGGCGGGCGCGCTGAGGCCGGACGTGGTGCTCGTCAGCGCCACGCTGCCGGTCATCGGCCCGGTCGACTTCGTCCGCGCGGTACGGCTGGCTCGCGCCGTGCCCGTGCTGCTGGGCGTGGGCGAGGGGCATGCCGAGCAGGCCGTGCAGGCGCTGGCCGCGGGGGCCACGGCGTGCGTGGCCCGGCCCTACCGCGTCCCCGAGCTCCTGCCGTTGGTGCAGGCCGCGTTCCCGGGGGACGCGGCCGGGCGCGGCGTGCTCACCGTGGGGATCGTCGAGCTCGACGTCGGCGCCTATCAGGTGCGGGTGGCCGGGATGCCGGTCCACCTGCCGCTGCGCGAGTTCGAGCTGCTGCACTACCTCATGCGCAACGCCGACCGGACGGTGACGCGCGAGCAGATCATGCGCCACGTGTGGCACGCGGCGGACACCATGTCGACCAACACCATCGCGGTGCACGTCAAGCGCCTGCGCGCCCGCCTCGGTGACGACGACGACCAGCTGATCCAGACGGTGCGCGGCGTCGGCTACCGGCTGATCACCCCTGCTTGACCCTGCTTGACCGTACTGTCCGCGAGGAGACGGGCGATCGTCTCCTCGTCACAGCTCTCCCAGAAGCCGCCGACGACGTCCTCCAGGTGGGCCAGCGACTCCGCCCGGAAGAGGACGTTCTGGTACTTGGTGATGTCGTACGTGGTGGTGCCCATCACGGCGAGGTCGAGCGGGCGGATGTCCATGCCGCGGAACTCCTCGATCTCGCCGTAGGACGAGAGGATCCCCGCGCCGTACGCGCGATCCTCGCCGTCCTCCGCGAGCACCCCGAACTCCAGGGTGAACCAGAAGACCTTCGAGACGAACTCCAGCGCCTCCTCCGTCCGGACCCGGCGGGCGGCGGCGCCGGCGAGCCGGTAGAGCCGGGCGAAGCGGTCGGACGCCAGCGCGTTGGCATGCCCGAGCACCTCGTGGAGCACGTCGGGCTCCGGGGTGTAGAACGGCACCGAATGGTGGCGGATGTACTGCGTCGAGTAGAACAGGCCGTCCGCGAGCACGCCGTAGAAGTCGCGGAGCGGCACGAGCCCGGCGGCGGGAAGGTAGCGGAACCCCGTCAGCGGCGCGAGGAGGTCGCCCACCTCCTGCAGCTGCGGGATCCTGCCGCTGGGCAGTCCGAGGCGCTCGCAGCCGCGCAGGTACTCCGTGGCGGCGTACCGCCGGTGCTTCACCGCGAGCTCCCGCGCGACCAGCGCCCACACCTCGTGCTCCCGCTCGGTGTAGGCCACCGCGGGCACCGGGTCGCCCGGCGTGTGGTTCAGCGCGAGGGCGGCGATGGCGTTGCGGCGCTCGCGGTAGACGGGGTCCGCGACCCCGGGGTGGCTCGCGGCCAGCTCGACGACGACGGACCCGTCCTCCCGCGTCGCCACCGGGGCAAAGTACTGAGCTTCTTCGAACATGACAGAAATATCGGTAATTCCGGGTTTCGCTGGCAAGAGTGACCACTTTGCGTGGTCATATCGGCCAGACATCACCCCTCCGGGCACCTGACGACTGGTCGATCCGCTCAGCGCGAGACCAGGCGGGAAATCGCGGCGTCCGCGCCGCCATCCGAGCCACGGCCCTCCGGACGCATCAGGCCGCACGCCGTAGTCTCGGGCCATGCCCACCGCGCACGGTCCCCTGGACCCCTTGGACGGCCGGCTCCTCGCCACCATGCGGGCGCATCCGCGCATCGGCCTCACCGAGCTGGCGCGGCTGCTCGGGGTCGCACGCGGCACCGTGCAGGCGCGCGTCGAGAAGCTCGTCGCGCGCGGCGTCATCGGCGACTTCGGGCCGACGGTCGTGCCGGCCGAGATGGGATACCCCATCCTCGCGTTCGTGTCCCTGCAGATCTCGCAGGGCAGGCTGGCCGAGGCCGTGCAGGCGCTCGAGGTCGTCCCGGAGATCCTGGAGGTGTACGGCACGAGCGGCCAGGCCGACCTGCTCTGCCGGGTGGTCGCACGAAGCACCGACCACCTTCAGGAGATCATCGCCCGCGTACTGGCGTCGCCGGCCGTCCAGCGCACCGACACGACCATCGCCCTGTCCACGCAGGTCCCCTACCGCGTCGAGCCCCTCCTGCGCGCCGCCACCCGCCCCGTCCCGTAGACGCGGTCCTGGGAGGCCGGATGCGGTCCTTGGAGGCTGGGGACGGGGGCTGGGGGTAGGGGAGCTCAGCCCTCCTGGGAGGCGCACCTCTCCCTGTCGGTGCACACCCGGTTGGCGATGACCTGCAGGAAGATCTGCTGTGCCTGGTCGAAGGTCTTGGCGACCATGGCGACACCGTTCGTCACCCGGGCGATCTGCTCGAGCTTCCCCGCGTCGATGTCCTCGCCGAAGCCGATGAGCGTGATGGTGACCGGCCTGCCGGGATCGAACTCCTTCTGCAGCGCGGCCAGGAGCTCGGTGAGGGAGATGCCGTGGCGGTCGTCGTCGTTGCCGTCGGTGAACACGATGACCGAGCTCAGCATGTTCCTGACCTGCTGGGTCGAGGCCGACCGGAACGCCGCCAGCAGCGAGTCGTACAGGCCGGTGTCACCCCGGGTGTGCCCGGGCAGCTTGTGCAGCTCCCGGATCACCTCGGGCGCACGTTGCCGCAGCGGCCCGACCGGCACGACCTCCTTGTAGTCCTTGTCGCCGTCCAGGCCCGTCGAGAAGATCCACAGGCCGACGTCGCTTCCCTGCGGCAGCGCGCGGATGCCGGCCTCCGCGACGCCCACCATGGCCTGCATCCGCGTGGCGCCCAGCCCCGGGACCTTCTCCCCCATCGAGCCGCTGACGTCCAGCAGGAGCAGGTTACGGGTGTCGGCGAGGAGCAGCCTCATCGAAAGCAGGCCGCGGAGCGTGGTCATGGGATCGGGGGCCGGGATCTCCTGCGGCGGCGCGGCGCGCACCCCATGGCGATCGTCCATCTCCGTCCCGGCGTTCCCCGCCGCGTCCCGGAAACCGGCCGCCTGCAGGAGGGGGCGGCCCGTGCCGGACAGTATGAGCCGCCGGAACTCCTCCGCGGCCTTCCGCTTCGCGGCGTCCCTGGTCACCGGTACGTAGGGATAGTCCAGGGCCAGCGTCCCCTCCTCGGGATACAGCCCCACCACCCGGGGACCGGTGCGGGCGCTGTTGTGGCGCCAGATGGCCTGCTCGCTGGCCACGATCACCGGATCGGCGCCCTTGTCGGGCCGTTCGACGAGATCGAACAGCGCCTGCTGGGACGGCAGCACGGATCGTTTCAGGTTCGTCGTTATGCCCTGCACGATCTTCAGCAGGGCGGGGCGGTCCGTCACCACGGAGTTGAGCGCGTCGAGCGCCGCCAGCCCCGACGCGAACCTGCTCGGCGCCGGCAACGTCGTGAAGGCCTTGGGGAGCTTCTTCTTCGTCGCCGAGGTGGGGATCAGGAGCGTCCAGGACGGCTTCCCCTTGCTCGCGGCGAGCTTCGCCGCGGTGGCCTCGGGCATTCCTATGATCACCGGCGAGCGGGCGAGCGGCGTCCTCTGGGAGAACAGCGTGCGATCCGCGCCCTGCACCCGCGCGAGGTCGACCCACACAGACGCGTCCGGTACCCACACGTCCATGATGTCTCTGCGCAGGGCGAGATCGTCGGCCACGTCGGCGGGACTTCCCGTGCGCACCGACACCGACAGGCATCCACCGCTTTCGGCGTCCTTCCTGGCCACCTGCTCGAGCACCGGTCCGATCTCCGGCGCGGCCATCACCCGCAGCTGCGGCCGTTCCCCGCACACGGAGCTCGATATCAGCCCGTACGCCCCGGTGGCGAGGACCGCCACCAGGACGGCGCCCAGCGCGACGGCCGCGATGGCGCGACGGCGGGCATTGACCAGAGGATTCGCCGTGCTCATGGCCGCGAGGACGCCGGCCAGTGGGGCGAGGAAGCCGGCCAGACGCTCTTTCCAGGGAGGAGGATCGTCCACCCATACGTCCTGACCAAGGGGATCCGGATTACGATGCCTGCCTGCCACGACGTCACGCCCTTAACGTCAACAAAGCGTACTCAGCGAACATCTCCCCCCGGCGTATCGGGAAGCGTAGCGTGTCCGTCGGGCGCGAAGATACGGTCTGACCAAGCGCTTGAATAACGGATGTACTGCGATTGTCAGACGGCCGCCGGCGCACATCCGCCTTTCCCGGCGGTGCGGCCGGGGTCCGCCCCTCCACCGTTCTCCACCTGCGCTTTCCCCGGCAGGGCGTGGTCAGGTCGAAGGTGTCCTGAGCAGCACGGGTCGAACGTGACCCTGAAACGAACCGGCTCTGGAACGCAGGAAAGCCACCCACAACGTGGATGGCTTCCCTGAATGATGCTATGAAAAATTTTGTCCGGCGGTGTCCTACTCTCCCACACCGTCCCCGGTGCAGTACCATCGGCGCTGGAAAGCTTAACTTCCGGGTTCGGAATGTAACCGGGTGTTTCCCTTCCGCTATGACCGCCGTAACC
>NZ_JALLPO010000060.1 GCF_023276435.1 Sphaerisporangium perillae | reverse complement strand
CACCGCCACCGTTTTCGTACCCGGGCGGAGGCTCGGCTGAAGATCGCGACCTGGATCGCGGACTTCTACAACGTCAAGCGCAGGCACAGTGCCAACGACGGGCTGCCGCCTGTCACATTCGAGCGTCAGGTGATCGAGAAGAGGACAGCATCAACGGCCCTGCTGAGGGCCGCTGTGGCATAGGACCGTCTCCACGGTTTGAGGGGATTGACAAGTACGTCTCGTCGTAGCTGGCCGCAGTACCGGAGAAGACCGCGTCGCTGGACACGTGCACGAGCCGAGCGTCTATCGCGGCCGCTGCAAGGGCGACGTGCATGCCGCCGTCGGCGGTGGTTGCCCAGTCGGACTGCCGGTATGCGGCATTGATGACCACGTCGGGTCGGGTTTGCAGAGCCAGTGCCGTGACGTCGTCGCGGTGCCGGATGTCGACCATGCGCCAGCCCACGCCGGGGATGGGCGGAACGCGCGTGTGGAAGGTAGCCATGACGCTGTGGCCTGCGAGTTGGGCTTGACGCGTGATCTCCAGCCCGAGAAAGCCGCTGCCGCCGACCACGAGAAGATCCACGAGGCCACGGTAGTTCAACCCATAGATCGCAAGCCATCAAGCCTTGGCCCTGCGCTGGCGTGGTTCGGCATCAGGCCACGGACGCATCCGCTTCTGCCGCTGATCGGGCGGGAGCATGCACAGGTGCTCGACTCTGCCCAAGAGCGGACGTCGGCGGCATTCGGTTGGCGACCGCTCAGGCCACCTGTCAGTACGTCGTGGGTTAGGAGCAGATGACGGTGGTGTACCCGGATCAACTCGACTGCCGGCTTATGTGTCGAGTTGCCATCCGCGTCGCAGGTTCGCAAAGATCATCGCCAGTGCCGCACGCGGGGTGCTGTGCCGGGCGACGATGTCGGGCGACTGCAGGATGAGGCGGGCCAGCGCGCGCAGCGGCGCGTCGTCGGGGTAACCGCACTGCTCCACGAGCACGGCCATGAGCGCGTCTTCGCAGTCGGTCCACTTCTGTCGTGCGTAGGCGCGCAATTCGGGTGTTTCGAAGATGAGCCGCAGGAGCGGCGAGGCAGCGTCCATATGAGGGTCGAACGGTAGACGCGTGCCGATGAAATCCTCGATCGCCGTCAGTGGATCGGTGTCGGCGGATCGGTTGCGCACCGCATCCGCCAACGCAGCAGCGCGATCCTCCTCATGGCTGAAGACGAGCGCGACCTTGCCGCCGGGGAAGTACTTGAACAGGGTGGTCACAGCCGCCTCGGCCTCTTCGGCGATCTCCGCCACAGTGACACGGTCGAATCCCCGCTCCAGGAACAGGCGCAACGCCGCGTCGTGGAGCGACTGACGCGTCCGCTCCTTCTTCCGCCCTCGCAGGCCTGCTTCGGTAACCACCCGCCCAGCTTAGCGGAGGTTCCTATCGATGACGAATATGTAGTGGTTGCAAATACGTAGTCACTACGCGTACGGTGGTGCCGCCAGCGGTCCGCTGGCCCCGAACGACGGAAGAAGAACCATGACCATGACCATGACGGCGATCACGCACGCTCGCGTCTTTGACGGTGAACGAGTTCTCGAAGACCACACGGTCGTCGTCCGTGGAACGACGATCGCCGCTGTCGGTGGGGCGATCCCCCACGGCGCCAAGGTCATCGACGCGACCGGGGCGACACTGTTGCCAGGACTCATCGACTCCCACGTGCACACCTCCGTAGCAGGGCTGGCTCTTGCCCTACGGTTCGGAGTCACCACCGAACTCGAAATGCAGGGCACCCTGACCAGGAGCAACCGCGGCGAGATAACCGACAACGACAACGTTGCCGATGTGCGATCGGCTGGCTTCGGCATCACCCCTCCGGGCGGGCATCCCAGCGAGCTGTTTCCGCCGGGACGTCGGCCCGGACACGATGGCGGCGTCGTCGACGATGACGACGACGAGCACGGGTCCGGCGAGATCGTCATGCCGTTCTCCACGACACCCGAAGAGGCCGTCCGCTACATCCCTGCACTGATTGCGGCGGGTTCGGACTACATCAAGTTCATGATCGATGACGGTTCCATCGAAGGTTCCCCTGGCCTTCCGACGCTTGACGCAGCCACTGTCGCTGCAGGAGTGACTGAGGCTCACCGCCGCGGCATGCTCACCGTCGCGCACGCGCTCACCGTCGATGCCACACGAACCGCGATCGAGGCTGGCATCGACGGCCTCGTCCACCTTTTCATGGACCGACCCCACACCCCCGCGATCATCGACCTGATCGCCAGATCCGGAGCATTCGTAGCACCGTGCGTCGTCTTGAACTCCTCCATGATGGGCATCACCGGAGAGGCATTCGCCGCAGACCCCCGTGTCAGCTCCAAACTCGATCCCGCCTGGCTCGCGACACTCCGCAGCAGCTACAACAGATACCCGCAGGGCAACCTCGAGGATGTACTCGCCTCGGTCAAAGCCCTCCACGAAGCCGGCGTGGACCTCCTTGCAGGGACCGACGTGGCCGTGCCCGTTCCGTTCCTCGGCGGCATGGCGCACGGCGCGAGCATCCACCACGAACTGCAACTCCTCGTCCGGGCAGGCCTGACACCGGTGGATGCACTTCGCGCAGCGACATCGGTTCCGGCACGACGATTCGGACTCAACGATCGAGGACGTATCGCAGAAGGCCTCCGTGCAGACCTTGTCCTGGTCTACGGAGACCCGACTGTCACCATCTCCGACACCCTCAACATCACAGGCGTGTGGCGCCGCGGGTCACACCACGAGAACCGCTGACCTGCACCTGTCATCAACGCGTGCCGAACAACGCACGCTCATGCCGCTGACCGCGCGCTTAGGCCGATGACAGGATGTTCAGGGGGCGCCCTGCAAGCCGTCGAACAATCTGCTTGATCACCAGCAGGACGCGCTCATAGAGGAAACGCAGCGGACGCGAGCCAACCTGAGACCGACCTTGCGGTCGGTGCTCGCCGCTGACGGGGGCAATAGCCCGTCAGCCGGGGAAGGCGAGACCGGTCCGGGTCGACCGGGGCGCCGTCAGCTCGCCGGGGTCCAGTGCGGGTCACGGCCGAGGTAGCGGAGCAGTTCCGCCGAGGCGCTGTCGTTCTCGCGGGGCTCCAGCGCGGGCGCGTAGGCGCCGTACTGGCGCAGCGGCTCGACGATCGTCCGGGCCACGGGCAGGAGCTGCGCGGCGAGGTCGTCGTCGAGCGGCGACGGCTGACCGGTAGCGACCGCGATGTCCCAGGCGTGGACGCCGGCGTCGAGGGCGGCGGCACCGGCCGCCGTGGCGGCGGGCAGGGCACCGTGCGGCAGCGGGGTCGGCGTCGTACCGGCCGGGTCGACCGTGGCGAAGGCGGCGGCCGACGCGGTGAGGGTCGGCTCCACCAGCTCGGCCGGGCTGCCGGCCAGGATGCCCGATGGGGTGAACGGGTTCTCCATCGGCCCGCCCGCCCCCGTGATCGACGAGGCGAAGGCGAGCTGGTCCCCGGCCGAGTGCTGGAGGACTTGGGCGACGTTCCACTTCGAGCAGGGGGTCGGACGGCCGAGGTCTGCGGCGGTCAGCGCGTCGGTCGCGTCGCGCAGGGCCGCGTGGGCGCTGTCCAGGATCGTCCACGTGGTGGTCGCGGTCATTGTTTCCTCCTAGATAAGGCCGCACTGGAGCAGGCGGGATCTTACTCTCAAACTCCAGAACGGAATGAGCCGTTCCGCTATGTCAGACAGTAGCGGAACGTTCCGTTCCGCACAAGTGCTAGCCTAGTGGTGTTGCCGAAGCTACTGACCAGACGGAGGGCGACCATGACAGAGCAGGACGTACGGGACGTCCTCAACGGCCGGCGGGCACAGGCCGCCCGGAACGACGGCGCGATCCTCGCCGCCGCCCGGAAGGTCTTCGTCGCGGAGCCGGATGCCCCCATCGGCGCGGTCGCGCGGGCGGCGGGCGTCGGGATCAGCGCGCTGTACCGGCGCTACCCCAGCAAGGAAGCCCTGCTGGCAACGCTCTGTCTCGACGGGCTACGCCAGTTCGTGGCGATCGCCCAGACGGCGCGCGAGGTGACCGACCCGTGGGAGGGCTTCGTCGAATTCCTGCGCGGCATCGTCGACGCCGACGTCCACTCCCTCACCGTCTGTCTCGCCGGTCGGTTCACGCCCACGCCGGAG
Organism: Sphaerisporangium perillae; assembly: GCF_023276435.1. GTDB lineage: Bacteria > Actinomycetota > Actinomycetes > Streptosporangiales > Streptosporangiaceae > Sphaerisporangium > Sphaerisporangium perillae. The sequence continues at coordinate 40,783 of NZ_JALLPO010000060.1, read as the reverse complement.
CACCGCGCCCTCGCGATGCAGGCGGGTGCACTCGCGGACGGGATCCTGCGCCGCGGCCAACAGGTCGGCGCCGTCCGCGCCGACATCGAAAGCACCGACCTGCCGATGATCTACGAGCAGCTCGCCGCGATCCGTCACAGCGACGCCGAGCACATCCGTGAGCTGCGCCGGCGCTACCTCGACGTGCACCTCGCCGGCCTGCGGGCCGTGGCGATCTCGTACGGCGAGCTGACTGGCCGCCCCCCCACCCAGGCCGAACTCGGCGCCCGCTGGAACCGCACCACCTAACGCTGCCTCAGGTGGCCGTCGCCGGTGAACCGGGCCAGGAACGCCTGGTCCAGCTGAATGCTGATTCGGGCATGGTCGGGGTCCATGCTGACGAACAGTGGCAGCACCTCCTCCGATGCGCCGCCGTCGGCGGCCGGCGGGGGCTGGCATGGTTCCAAGGTCTCGGTCAGGTGCACTAGCCAGGCCGCGCGGTCGCGGAGGGTGAAGTGCGCGACCAGCGCCGGGTGACCGGCCAGGGTGGCGCGGATGCCGTCAGCGAGCGCGGCGAGCGTCGCCGCGTCCAGCAGCGCCCGGTCATCAGACAGGGCGGTGGTCAAGATGACCAGTGGAGGGACGGTGCTGAGGCAGGCGAGCAGCGGGCCGGCGGCGTCGCCGGGCAGGAACACCTCCGCCCACTGCCCGGCGCCCTTCTGCGCACTTGCAGGCGGGCGGTTCGCCAGCCCAGGGACGGCGGCAGCCCGGCGTCGGCGAGCACGTCGTCGATGCGGGCCCAGGCGGTGGCCCGGTCCCAGGACACGTCGCGCCCATACGGGGAGACCAGGGCGACGCCCTCGGCCGGTGGGCCGGGCGGCAGCAGCATCCCCTCCCGGTGCCAGGCCGCCCAGGCGTCGAACACGTCGTAGTAGGCGACCGCCTCGACTTCGGGATGCTCGGTCATCTCCAGGACCCACCAGGCCACGGTGGCCAGGTCACCGTCGGCGTCGGCGAGGATCTCGGCGAACTCCTCAACGTGCAGGCACAGCGTGTCGGTGACCACCTCGGGTCCCAGGACCCGCGGACCGCCGTAGATGACCAGCCGTCCGGCTCCGGGCGCGGCGTTCTCGGCGAGGTCGGCGCGCGCCTGCTCGAGGAGGGCGGACAGGCCGTCGTGGGTGAATGCGGCAACGACGGCGAACTCCAGGCGGTGCGAGATCGACTGGATCCGGCACACGGGCTCGGGTCGCTCTGGCGCCTGGGTGAGATCCAGGAGGTGCGCGACGCGCTCGATGGTGTGCAGCTGAAGGCGCATCTCGGCGTCCGGGTCGGTCACTACGGCGGCCAGCAGATCGGCGGCGGCGGCCGCGAGGCTGTCCAGCGCCACCGACGCCGGTACCGGCACGCGCCCTCCGTGCGCGGCCACGACCAGGACCGGCCCGAGCAGTGGCGTGCCCGGGGTGTAGCGCAGCGGCAGCGCGCAGGCGTCGGCTGTGAGGTAAGCCAGGGCCTTGGCGGCACGTTCGCGATGCGGGCCGGTTGGAGTGAGGTGGTCGAGACCGAGCGCGCCGGCTGCGGTGACCTCGGCGTCGGTCAGCGTGCACGTGATCTCGTCCTCGGACTGGTCGCCGGTGGAGACGGGCCAGGCGGGCGCGAGAGCGGCGACGGTGTGGTGGGTGTGACGTAGCACCAGTTCCAGGACGTCGGTGAGAGTGAAACCCGCCTGTTCATCGTCGACGGCGCGCTCGGTGGCCTGCACAGCCCGCAGGAACACCAGCGGATGGTTGAGCTCACCCGGATGCACCAGCCACCACTCCCCCTCCAGGCCGACGCGGACTCTGGCGCGCGCATCGTTCGGCTCCCGCTCGGTCATCACCCCGCGGCCGGGCGCCGCGCGCCGCGCGGCGGCCAGCAGGGCGGACAGGTCACCGGCCGCGGTGGCCGGCCCCGGGCGGCGCGGGCGGCGCAGCACGCGGGTCCATGCCAGCAGCAGGTGGTCGTGGAAACGCGCGCAGCCGGGCGAGTCGAGCGCGGCGCCCAGCAGCCTCAGCAGCGAGTCGCTGGAGAACCGGGCCAGTGCCCGATCCAGAATCTTCAGCCGCTCGGCGGTGGCGGACTGCGCGGATAGGGCGCTCATCGGTCGTCTCTCCTCACGGGGGGTAGTCCACCGACAGCGTGGCAGTCAACATCTACCGAATGCGGCAAACGCGCGAAGCCCGAGGGCCGATGCGCGGCAGGCAGGGGACCTCGGTGTTACGCGGACCGCGGCTGTGCGTCGTGTGCCAAGGTGATGGCTATTGCGAGGTTGCCGGAGGAAGATCACCGATGATCAAAGAGGCGACCGCGTCGACGGCGAGGTGCAAGTCGCGCTGTGGCACCGTTTGGAGGAGTGGCTGCCCGCCGGCGGCCACGTGGAGTTCGACCAGCATCCCGCCGAGGCGGCGCAGCAACCCCAGCCGGTGAGCGTCATCGAGAAAGGACTTGAACTGTCGAAGGTGATGGGAACTTAACGGACGGCAACTCCTGGAGGCTCTCCGCGCGATTCGTTGCTCAGGTGTTGATCTGGAGGACCCACACCGACAGACGGTCGGCTCCGTGGGTGTAGATAACCCGGAAAATGTCGGTGCGCAGCTGGAAGGCGCCCGGCATGCCCCCATAAGGGCGGGCGCCCAGCGGTTCGGGCTCCTCGGTGAGGTCGAGGACACCTCGTCGCGTGCGCGCAGTAGTTCCTCGTAGTCGGCCGCGGAGACGAGGACGGCGTGCTCATCGTCGGAGCGCTTGATGAGGGTGGGCCGGTGCGCATGTACGGCGCGGGAGACCAGCGGGCCGAGCTTGTCGCGGGCCGCTGCTATCCCGAACATCAGTGCACCCGTTGCTCCACCGGTCGTGGCTATTCTTCGGCGACGGCTTCAGCGATCTCGGAAGTGCTTTGCTGGATAGGTAGCCGTAGTCGGGGGTCAGCCCACATAAGCCCTTGTTCCGCGCTGAGAGCGGTGCCCGCAATGTGATCGACTGGGAGTTGGTGGAGAAGATGTGGCCCGACCTCATGCGGGTGACGATCTCCATCCGTGAGGGCAGGCTCAACTCGGTCACCTTGTTGCGCCGGCTCGGCTCCCATTCGCGCAAGAACGAGATCTACAAGGCGTTCCGGGAGGTTGGGCGCAGCGTGCGCACCGTGGCGCTGCTGCGTTTCCTGGCCGACCCCCGCGCTGCGGCGGCGCATCACCGCGGTCACCAACAAGGTCGAGGGGTTTAACGGGTTCTCGGGCTGGCTGCGGTTCGGCAACGACGGCGTCATCACCGACAACGACCCGGCCGAGCAGGAGAAGATTGATCAAATTTAACTCCCTGCTGGCGAACTGTGTGATCTTCCATACGGCGCTGGACATGATGGAGGTGATGCGCCGGCTCCTTGCCGAGGGCTGGGAGATCAGCGCTGAGGACGTCGCGCAGCTGTCGCCCTACCTGACGGCGCACATCAGCCGGTTCGGCCTGTATGCCACCGACGTGCTGCGACTGCGGCCTGATGACTTCGACCCCGACCTGCCCGAGATCGACTTCACCCCCCTGTCCGAGGCGGCGTAGCACTCCACCTTGCTCACGCGGTGACGGGCTGGAAGGGGTTCGATCTCGATGGTCTTGTCGATCGGTGAGGCGGCGCCAGGCAATGTGTCGGTTGACCTCGCCCCAGACGTACTGGATGGGCTTGCTTTCCTGCTCGAGCAGGGGCTCAAGCAGGAAAGAGCGACTCGCTGGTCATGGCGGTTCAGGAGTCCGTCCGCAGTGGGGCGGCGCCCAAGAACGGCGGCTCCTCCCGCGTAGGCTGCGGGGGTGCGCTTGCTGTTGATCCGCCATGGCCAGACCCCGTCCTACGTCGCGGGCGAGCTCGACGCCGCCTTCCCCGGTGCCGGACTCACCGTCCTGGGCCAGGCCCAGGCGCGCCCCGTCACGGCAGAGCGGGGGGAGAAGCGGATCGGTGGTGTCTACGCCTTCTCGCCTGGTCCGCACCCAGCTCACCGCGGCGCCGCTCGGGCTGGACGTGCCGGTGGTGGCGGGGTGCCAGGAGATCTCGCCGGCGCGCTGGAGATGCGCAGCGACGAGGAGACGGTGCGCGGCCACCGCGAGTGTCTCGCGGCCTGGATGCACGGTGACCTCTGCCGGGGGTCCCTGACGGGCACGCGGTCGTGGGGCGGTACGACGCGGCGTTGCGGGCCGTCTGCGAACGTCATGGCGATCCGGATGTGGTCGACGCTGCTGGCCGGGGCGGCGCACGATGTCACCGGCGAGAGCACGGAGGAGGCCGTGGCCGACGCCTCGTCGTGGCGGTTCGCGACACACCTGTGGGCCTGCCGGACATGACCTAGGCATGAACGTCACCGACACCGGGCCGCCGCGCACCCAGCGCTTCGCCCACCTCTACGAGCAGACGTATGCCGCGTTGCTGCGGTTCGTCGAGCGTCGCGTCCACCCCTCCCACGCCGAGGACGTGGTCGCCGACGTGTTCCTCGTCGCCTGGCGGCGCCTGGACGACGTGCCGCTGGCGGCGGACGAGGCGCGGGCCTGGCTGTTCGGCGTGGCGCACCGCACTCTCCGCAACGGGCTGCGGGCCGACCAGCGGCGGCAGGCGCTCACCGTCCGCATCGCCGACAGCCAGCTGACCGGCGCCGCGGCGGCCGGGCTGGACCCCGAGCTGGTGGCACGCCGGCTCGACCTCGTCCAGGCGTGGCGGCGGCTCAGCCCGCGCCACCAGGAGACGCTCGCCTTGGCCGTGTGGGACGGCCTCACAGCCCCACAGGCCGCGCGGGTGCTCGGCATTTCCCCCGTCGCGTTCCGGCTTCGGCTCACCCGGGCCCGGCGTGCCCTGCGCCACCACGCCGACGCGGCCCCCGCCACTACAACCCAGCCCGTGGCGACCGCCACCGTGGACTCCCGGAGCATGCGATGAACGACACCCTCGACCACGCCCTGCGCGACCTCGACCCGGCCGTCACCCCCGCCGACCTGGACACCAGCACCGACCCCAAGGCTCGGGCCCTGCTGTCCCGGGTGGTGGCCACCGACCCGATGGAGGCACCCGCACCGACGACCAGCAGCCCTCGCCTGCTCACCACCAGGCGCCTCACCGCTGTCAGCGCAGGGGTGGCCGCCGGCATCGCGGCAGCGCTGCTGCTGCCCGGCGTGTTCGGCGGCGGCTCGGCGATGGCAGCGTGGACCGCGACGCCGCACACGGTGAGCGGTGACCGGGCCGCCGACGCCCAGGAGAAGTGCCTCGACAGCGCCCAGGACACCGCCAAGAGCACAACCGGGCGCGAGCTCGGCTTCCGGCCCGTGGTGACCGAGGGCCGGGGGCCATGGACGCTCGTCTACGTCAACGACGACAGCAGCCACCTGGCCGAGATCACCTGCCTGCTCCGCGATGGCGACCTCGTCGGCTCGCAGGGCAGCACGCCGGGGCCCGACGCACAACCGCTTCCGCCGGTTCCCGCGGGGTCGGCGCGGGCCGCCCTCGGCGCGGTCATGAGCACGAGTGAGGAGAGCGTGCGTATCGTGACCGGCAGGGTCGGTGCCGGCGTGGTGGGTCTGGAGCTCTCCACGGAGGCGAAAGGCAGCGTGACCGCGACCGTCACCGGCGGCTACTTCGCGGCCTGGTGGCCGGACGCGCCGACGACGGAGCAGCGCGAGAACACCTCACCTCGTGGCGGCGTCAAGAGCGTCACGGCAATCCTCCAGGACGGGTCGCGGCACAGCGTCTCCCTCGAGGAGCTCACCGGCCGGACGAGCGCGCAGCTGAACACATCGGCCACGGGCGGCTCCGCGCGCTACTGACCTGGCCACCCGCGGCGGCGCCGGGCCTCACGGTCCGGCGCCGCCGAATACTGGGTGGACGGACACGGCGCGGCGAGGTCGTACCCGGACAGCCGGCTCCACCAACGGTTCGCAAGGTACTCAAATCAAACGCCCTCTGAGAGGACGGTTCGCGCCGCAAGCACACGCGCTGATGGACTCCAAGGGCCCGGCGACGGCCGGGCGTGCCGGCCTGGCCATCGGAACGACGACGCCGGCATCGGCCTGCTGCGCCGCGGGGCTGGTGGCCTGCGGTCCACCAATCGCCTTCGCGGACGGCCGTCATCATCACCTCGTGGCCGCTTACAACGGAGGTGAAAGGCCACCGTCGCTCTGCCGTCGTAGCGGTGGGGTGAAGCAGGAGGCAGCCTGATCCGGGGATCACCGGGGAGGGTGGGAGCAGCCTCGACAAAGTCGGGTCGGTCCAGCACTACCGGATGGGCCGGGCCTGGTGAGCGAGACGGGAAGGTATACGCGAGGAACCGGCGTCTTACGCCTCTTGAATTCTTGCCAGCTCCAACCCGGTGGATATGGGCTGGTCAGCGGTGCGCACCCGCCCCTCATGACGGGCGGGGAACTCCCGGTCGGGTATTGACAGTCTGGACTGGGAGGCCACGGCGAAGGACTACGGCGTAGCCGTGGCGAGGCCGCAGGGGCGAGCAATTGTCAAATCCTGTGGATTGCGTGATTTACAGAGCTCGAAGCCATTGGTCGAGGACTGCGAAGTCTTCGTCGGCGAGTCCTCGGAATGACTCCACGTGGTGGAGGAGAGCTCGGCTGCTATGGTGCGCGGTGCGCGGTGCGCGGTGACCCAGTCGCGATCGGCGTCGGTGATCTCGTCGTCGACCCAGGCGAATGGGCGTCCGGCCGCCCAGGTCACCAGGGTCCGGGTCTTCCAGTGGAGTCCGAACCATTGGTCTTGGCGTTCGTCCTCGTCGGATGACTCCGGCCAGTTCACGACTGGCAGTTGTGGCAGCCCGATCCGGGGTGCTATCTCGGCGTTCGCTTCGTCTTCCCAGGTTGTGGCCCAGACGAGTTCGCATGGTAGCGCCGCCAGTCGACGCCCCACCTCGGCGGTGAGCCGCGCCAGGTGCGAGTCGGGCATGGTATCCCGTGCTGTCCTGCGTGGCCACCGCATCATCCAGCACCGCGGAATCCAGCGCCCGCCGCTGGACAACTCGTGACTGCTTCTCTCGTTCTCGCGAACGCCGTCGAGCCGACTTTCGAAGAGAGCAGCCCCGTCAGGCTGCGTGGCGCCCCTCCCTTTCACGACGAGTATGACCAAACCAACCTGATGCGCGCATGGGGACGCGACCCCTGAACCTACGAATTAAAAGTCGGCCGAGGATTGTCTACCGACGTCTAACCACGCCGGTAGCGCGTGCTCAGAGCGCACACTGCCTTGATCGTCTTCTATCAGCGTCTATAGGCGTCCGCGCATGCTGTTAGCACCGGCGTTAGCAAGTTCGGAGGCGGCCCTACGGACATCTACGAAGGCTTTCTCATCGAGACCAAGGACCGCGCGAGCCCTCGGTTGTAACTTGGTGGAGGGTTGACGTTGGAGCGGCTTGCTGGCGACAATGTGGCGCACGATCTCTTGTGTAACGCCGGTTTGCACGCTGGCGAACGTGATTGATGGTTTTCCCGATACGACGTGGTCGGCGCACGTGTTCGGTACCCGAAAGGATCGGCCCTGCGCTTGTTCCGACGCACACGGTTCTGTGCTGCGCTGACCGCAGCCGCGGCTGGCATTCGCCGCCATCAAGCCGTCACGAACAGCTTGGTCACCGGGCTGAAGCTCCCTCGGTTTCCCTGGCCGGCGGTCCTCACCGTATGGAGAGCGGTCGGTCGGGTGTTGTTGCTGGCTGTCGTCAGTGGCACCGTGATGACCGCGATTGCGTCGCCCGCGTCCGCCCATGGGCAGCTCGCGATGTCCACGCCTGCCAAGGACAGTACGGTCACCGTACCGATGGAATCGGTCGCGCTCTACTTCACTGAGCAACCCGTCGCGTACGCGTACTTCACACTCACCGCGCCCAGCGGTTTCAGGGTCGACAAGCCCTGGTCGCCCGGTGAGTCCAAGCGTCTCGACGAGCCGATCCAAGAATTCCATCTCATCGACGGCGTCTGGGAGCCACGCCTGTTCCACGTCGGGTACCCGGCGAAGATCCCGGTGGCCTACTGGCCGGAGCAAGGTGTGTACACCGTCGGCTACCGGACGGTCGCCTCGGATGGGGAGGAGGTTCGAGGAGAGCTCCGGTTCACGTACAAGGGCAAGACCTCGGCGCGGCCGACAGGGTGGCAGTCCCCGACCAACGGGCCCGACGCCGCTCTGCTGGCCGCGACGGGTAACGCCACCAGTCCCCCGGCCGCTTTCCCCCAGGCGGGCGCTACTACGCCGAAGGCCGGCTGCACCCCGGTGACCGTGCCCGAGACCGGCTGTACCCCTGCTTCGGCGTCCAAGACCGGCGCGGCCCAGGGCGCGCCTCAAGCCGACTCCGGTACGGGGGTGCTGGTGTGGCTGCTGCCCGCCGTCCTCGTCCTCGGGGCGGGCTTCATGGTGGTCCGGGCGGCACGGCGGCCGTCGCCTGCAGGCGGCGTGACCGGTCGGCCTGCCACCGGTGCTCGGCCGAGGAGGGCGCCGGCACGAGCGGCCACAGCACGTAAGCCCAATAAAGCCACCAAACGACGTTGATCCACCGCCCCGGGAGAACATGCCATGACGTCCCCCCTTGCCCGCTACCGCCCGTTGCTCGCCGCCCTCATGCTCGGCATGGGCCTGCTGACGGCCACGTCGGCCTGCGGATCGTCGAGCGCGGCGACCCCCGTCACCACGGCGGTCAAGGAGATCGCGGTGACCATCGCCGGTCACGAGGTGACACCACCACCGGGACGGGTCGAGGTCACCGAGGGGCAGAAGGTGCGGATCACGGTGACCAGTGACGTGGCCGACGTGGCGCACGTGCACGGCTACGACAAGGCGGCGAACCTGCGGCCCAACACCCCTGCGACGATAGAGTTCGTCGCGGACCAGAGCGGGCTGTTCGAGGTGGAGACCCATGAGTCGAACCTGCAGCTCTGCCAGCTGATGGTTCGCTAGGTGCTACTGGCTCACGGCGTCGGCGGTCGCCAGGATCTGCCGATCCCGTTCTCGGCCGCGCTGACCGGTGCGATCCTCGCGCTGCTGGTGTCGTTCGTGGTGCTCGGCGCGCTGTGGACCGAGCCTCGGCTGGGCGGTGCGCTCGGGCGCACCCGCCCGTTGTCGGCACTGATCCAGGGGGCGGTGTCCGCGCCGGCGTGGCTGTGGATCTGGCGGCTCCTGGGGCTTGTCATCGCGGCGTACTTGTGTGTCGGCCTGCTCTTCGGCCCCGACCGGGCGGAGAATCCCACGGCGGGGGCGTTCTACGTCCTGTTCTGGGTGGGCCTCGTGCCGCTGTCGCTGCTGTTCGGCCCGGTGTGGCGCAACCTCAACCCGTTGCGGACCCTGCACCTGCTGGCCTGCATGGCTCTCCGACGTGACCCCGAGCAGGGGCTCCGGCGACTGCCAGCAGGCCTTGGCTACTGGCCCGCCGCGGCCGGCATCTTCGCCTTCGTGTGGCTGGAACTGGTCGCCCCCGACCGGGCCACCCTGCGCGTCATCGGTATCTGGCTCGCGGCGTACGCCGTCATCATGCTCGCGGGTGCGGTCGTCTTCGGGTCGCGATGGTTCGACCGGGGGGATGCGTTCGAGTCCTACAGCATCCTCGTGGGAGGGCTCGCCCCGGTGGTGAGACGTCGCGACGGCCTCCTTGCCTGGCGTAACTCGCTGGACGGGATGGCCGGGCTGGAACGGGCGCCCGGGCTGACGGTGCTCGTGGTGGTGCTCCTTGGGTCCACCATGTACGACAGCTTCTCTAACGCCCCGATCTGGGTGCGCTTCATCCAGGAAAGCTCAGTGCCTGCGCCGGTCATGGGGACCGCGGGTCTGGTCGCCGTCATCGGCTTGGTGCTCGCTGCTTACCTCGGTACGACCTCGCTGGCCGGCCGATGGGGCGGGACGGAGCCGGGTACGACGGCGGGTGAGCTGGCCCACTCCATCGTGCCGATCGCCGTCGGGTACGTGATCGCCCATTACTACACGCTCTTGCTCCTGGAGGGACAGCACACCCTGGCTCTGCTGTCCGACCCGCTGGACACCGGCGCCAACTGGCTCGGCACGGCTGACTGGACCATCAGCACCGCCGGCAACACGCCCGCCGGAATCGCCATGCTCCAGGTCACGGTCATCGTCATCGGCCACGTGCTCGGCACCGTGCTCGCCCACGACCGGGCGCTGGCACTGTTCCCCCGGCGAACCGCCGTGATCGGGCAGATCCCCCTACTGGTGCTGATGGTGGTCTACACGGTGGTGGGCCTGCTCCTCCTCTTCGCCGCCTGAGTAGCGAAGAGGAGGTCATCGATTTTCACCCTGTTTGAAGTCGATTCCGCAGAAGGGCTCCTCGAACGCGAAGGTCAGGGAGATCCCGGGTCCCTGGGTGCCTGCGTTCGTCGCGGGGCCAACCTGGAAGTCACCGTCATGGGTCTCGCATACGGTGTCGCGGTAGTGCTGACCAGGACGCTCATTGGCCGAGCCTGCCGTTACCTGGGGGAGGCGGCCCTGCGCCTGGTCACCGCGAATACCACTGCACCTGCCGCGATCACCAGGAAGGCGACACCGACACCGATCAACGATCCCACCCCACTGCCTGACTGCTTCTGTGCGACCGCCGCGCCCGGCGTCGAGGGAGCGACGGAAGCCGCCGACGGGCTCGCTGACACCGGCGGACTGGTCTGCTCAGTCGGATCAGGAGTCGGGGCGGGGGACGGGGCCGCTTTCACCGTGAAGTGGAGCTGTTGGCTGATGGGATGGCCGTCAGAGGAGACAACCCGAAAGGCGATGGAATAGCGTCCGCCTGCCAGCTTGCCGGTCAGCGGCTGGGTGAGCGTGGCGCCCTTGACGCGCGGCGAACCGTCGTTCACTTTTGCGCCGTCAGGGCCCGACACCACAACCTTCACGAAGTCCGCGTTGATCGATTCACTGAAAACCAGCTTCACCTGGTCGGGGGCCTTGTCGAGTTTGGCATTGTCCGCGGGGTTGCTGGACTTCAAGCTCGCATGGGCCGAGGCAACGCCTGTGGTTCCCACAAGGACGAGTACGGCGGCAACGAGGAAGATCGCAGCGCGAGGAGGAAACTGCAGGTAGGACACGGGAAGCCTCTATCGTTCGGGGGGAATTCAGAAACTCATGAGTGGCCAGCGCTAGCTTGTCATGCCGTGTTCGGGTTCCGACCCGAGCATGGCCGCCAGCGGCGAAGCACCCCTTGATCACCTGTGAGCGCTGTTGCTGTATTTCACTGGTGTACGGCGCCGCCTGGTCGGCATCTACGCCCTCGGCGCGGTGCCCGCCGCCGCAGCGGGAGCCGTGCTGTTCGCGACCGCGCCGCTGCCCGCGCTCACCCGCCTGATCGGGGTCTTCCTGCTGGTCATGGTCATCTGGCGGCGCCGGCGTCCACGTGCGGCACGGCTGCACGATCCCGCCTTCGCCGCAGTTGGGGCGGCCTCCGGGTTCGGTTCGGCCCTGGTCGGCTCCGTCGGCCCGATGGTCGCGCCGTTCTTCCTCGCCCGCGGCCTGGTGCGTGGCGCCTACATCGGCACCGAGGCCGCCGCCGCGGTGGTGATGCACCTGGTCAAGCTCGTCGTCTTCGGGGCCGCCGCCGTGCTGACCGCCACCAGTGCGCTGACCGGACTTGCCCTGGCCCCGGCTTCGGCCGCCGGCGCGTGGGCGGGCAAAAAGATCGTCGACCGCCTCCCTGTGCAGGTCTTCGTCGCCCTGATCGAAGCGGGCCTGGTCGCCTCCGGCCTGTTGCTGCTGGTCACCGGCGGATAGGACGCGTTCGGTCTAGACGGGCCGACAGCGCGGCGATCTTCCCTATCCGGACCGCCGCGGTTGCGGGCGGAGGCCGTCCATGAGCACCGAGACGTAACTCCCTGGTAGTTCGGGTGAGGTCGTTCGTGACCTCGCGATCGCGTAGGTGCACTCGCCGATCAGCGTCACGGTGACAGTCGGGTCGAGGTCGGTGCGGATCGTGCCGGTCTCGCGCGCCTGGGTGACCATGTCGAGGATGACCTGGCGCAATCCGGCCTCTTCGGCCTCGGTGGCCGGCAGGTTCAGCTCACCAAGCTGGGCGTTCATGGCGTGATGGGCTGCTTGGAACGCGATCAGTTCCACGAGGAAGGTCCGCAGCGCCTCTTCGGGCCCCATGCCGGAGAGCAGGTCGCGGGCTCGCTGGACGAGCGGCGCCAGGAGGCTGGACACGGCGGCGTCGATGAGCGCTTCCTTGCCGCCGAAGGCACGGACCACGGTCGCCGCTCCCACTCCCGCCTGCGCGGCGATGGCTTCGACGGTGATGGTGGCATCCGGGTCGGCCAGAAGCGCCTTGGTCGCCTCCAGCGTGCGCTGCCGGTTGCGGACGGCGTCCGCCCGGAGCCCCACTTTGGTGGTTGACATCTGGAATGGGCCTTCCATATGGTGCAACTGGAACGAGCATTTCACTTAAGTGTAAGGGGAAGCATGCCCACGAACAAGCAGATCCTGATCTCTGGAGCGAGCATCGCCGGGCTGACCTTGGCGTACTGGCTGGCCCGGCACGGCTTCCAGCCCACCGTGATCGAGCGCGCACCTGGGCTGCGTGCCGGCGGCAACGGAGTGGACCTGCGGGATCAGGCCATCGAGGTGGCCGAGCGGATGGGCATCATGGAGCAGGTCCTGGCCGCCGCGACCGACGTTCAGGGAATGAGATTCGTGAACGCCGCGCATCACACCGTGGCACGCATCGAGACCCAAGGCGACGGCGGGGTGGAGATCATGCGGGGCGACCTGGTGGCGATCCTGCACCAGGCGGCCGGAGACGACGTCGACTACATCTTCAGTGATTCCATCCGGAAGCTGGAGCAGACCGGCGACGGCGTCACGGTCACCTTCGAGCACGGCCCCGCCCGCCGGTTCGATCTGGTCATCGGCGCCGACGGCCTGCACTCCACGGTCCGCAACCTCGCCTTCGGCCCGGAATCGCAGTTCCTGGAGCACCAGGACCACTACTTCGCCTTCGCCAACGCGGACGCGTCGCTGGGCGAGGACCGCTGGGTGACGATGTACAACCTGCCCGGCAAGATGGCCGGGATCTACCGCTCGGGTAACCACGCCCAGGCCAAGGCGTACTTCATGTTCCGCAGCGAGCGGCGGATCTCGTACGACCACCGGGACATCGAGGAGCAGAAGCGCCTGATCGGCGAGGCTTTCGCGGGCGAGACGTCGTGGCGGATACGCGACCTGCTGGCTGGAGCGCTCGCCGACCCCGACTTCTACTTCGACGCGCTGAGCCAGGTGCGGATGGCGTCGTGGTCGTCGGGCCGGGTGGCGCTGGTGGGCGACGCCGCCTACTGCGCCTCACCGGCGTCGGGCGCCGGGGCGGAGCTCGCTCTGATCGGCGCCTATCGACTCGCCGGAGAGCTTGCGGTCGCCGCCGGCGCCCATGAGACCGCCTTCCAGAGGTACGAGCGGAGCAACCGCGAACTGGTGAACAAGAAGCAGCAGATCGGCCCCAACGTCCACCTCATGGTGCCCAAGACCCGCGCCGCACGATGGATGCGCGACGCCCTCGTCCGGCTGCCGCTCATGCGGGTCATGGCGGCGGTGGCGCGCCTCACACAGTCGCGGAACGCCGAACCCCTCCCCAGTTACCTGACCACTTCCATCGCGACGGGTTGATCTCGAGGAGCCACCAGGCCACGTCCCGAGGGCCCCATATCGCCGATGATGGATCAATGTCGGGATGGGAAGCAGCCAAGCGTCGGATGTACGACGCGTTCCGAGGCCCGAGCGCATGGACGGCTGTCCGCACTGCGTCGGGCGGAAGTTCGCCGAGCACGGCTTCCGCCGCGGCCGGCACCTTTGAGGGCGTCCAGCAGGCGCTGCTGAAGATCCTGGAGGGCACCACCGCCAGCGTGCCGCCGCAGGGCGGCCGCAAGCATCCCCACCAGGACTTCCTCCAGATCGACGCGGCGGCGCGATGCAGCGGGTGAGCCCTAGCGGCTGCGTTGGACACCATCCGCCGATCGCCGGACGGCTTGCCAGAGGTATCGAATACGTGTTCCACTGTGGGTCATGCGTTTCGACGCCCTTCCCCTTGTCGAGAACACCCCCGACGCCCGGCCGCGCATAGAGCGGCGAGCCGTTCGCCGGGCCGAGGGTGACACGACCTTCTACGAGGTGCCGGCGCGCACGATCATCGACCGGGTGCCGGAGTCCGCGGGGCTCGGCCTGGCGTGGGCGGTCAGCCCCTACCGCGGGTGCGCGCACTCCTGCCTGTACTGCGGGGCCCGCCGCACCCACCGCTACCTCGGGCTGGACGGCGAGCGCGACTTCGGCACGGCCATCGTGGTCAAGACCGACGCCGCCAGGCGGCTGCGGGCCGAGCTCGCCTCGCCCCGGTGGGCCGGGGAGCCGGTCGGCATCGGCCTGAGCGGCGACTGCTACCAGGACGCCGAGCGGGTCTACCGGCTGATGCCCGGCATCCTGGCGGCCCTGCGCGACGCCGGCAACCCGTTCCGGGTGATGACCAAGAGCGCGCTGATCCTGCGCGACGCCGAGCTGCTCGCGGAAGCCGCCGAGGTGGCCGAGGTCGAGGCCCGCGTGTCGGTGGGCTTCGTCGACGACCGGCTGCGCCGCGCCGTCGAGCCGGGGGCGCCCAGCGCGCAGAAGCGCCTGGAGCTGTGCGCCGAGCTGGTCGAGCGGGGGGTGCCCTGCGGGGTCCTGATGGGCCCCATCCTGCCCTGCCTGACCGATTCGGAGGACCAGCTGCGGGCGGTGGTCCGCCGGGTCGCCGAGGCCGGCGCCGTCAGCCTCACCCCGATGGTGTTACGCCTGCCGTCCGGCTCCCGCGAGTGGTATCTGCGGTGGCTGGCCGAGGAGCATCCCCGGCTGGTGCCGCGCTACCAGGAGCTGTACGGCGCCGGGCCGCTGGCCGCCGAGGACTACCGCCACCGCGTCGAGGGGCGGGTGGCCGAGCTGGCCCGCCTGTACGGCATCGGGGTCAGGCGCCCGCCATGGCAGCCCCGGCGCACGGCCGACAGTCAGCTCGCCCTGCTCTAGCGCCAACCGCCACGGCTCGCGCACGGGGGGCGTACTCGCCACTGGAGCCGGCGGCCCGCCGTGGGGTGGGCCGGCCTCCGGAGGGTGAGGGCGGGGCCGGCTATCCGGCGAGCGCGCTGCCCTTCTTCCACTGCTTGAAGGGCAGCTGCCAGTATCCCCAGCCGTTGTTCCACTCCAGCGCCCGGCTGGTTCCGACGATCTTGACGATGTCGCCGCGGTGGAAGTTGTTGTAGAACCACTTGGCCTGGTCGGGGCGGGCGTTGACGCAGCCGTGGCTGACGTTGGCACGGCCCTGGGAGCCTACCGACCAGGGCGCGCTGTGGACGTACTCGCCGCTGTTGGAGATCCGCACGGCATGGTCGACGATCTCCTTGTAGTAGCCGGGGTCGCCCTTCTTCTTCCCGGGGGAGATCATGGTGACCGGGTTGCCCCGTTCCATCGTCAGGTGGATGCCGTTGGTGGTCGTGTACTCACGGCTGGTGGCCTTGCCGGCGCTGATCGCCATTTTCTGGACCACCTTGCCGTCCCGCCGCACGATCATCTGGTGGCTGCGGGTGTCGACGCTGCTGATCCACGCGGCGCCGATCTTCATGGTGGTGGCGTAGTTCTTGACGCCGTACATGTTCTTGCCGGCGCGCACGCCCTCCAGGTGGGCGGTGAACCTGACCTTCTGATGGGCGGGCCAGTACTTGGCGGGCCGGTAGATGACCAGGCTGTCGTCGATCCACCGCCAGGCGCCGGCGACCGGCTTTTCGGCGGTGACCCTTAGCGACGCCTCCACGGCCTTCTTGTCGCCGACCGCCTGGTTGAACCTCACCGTGATCGGCATGCCCACGCCCACGGTCTCGCCCTTGATGTTCGGCGTGATGTCGGCGACGCGCAGTTCCCGTTCGGGCTTGAGCGTGGTGAAGGAGCTGTTGAGCGTCGACGGGCCGCCGTCACCGCTCGCCTTGGCGGACACGCTGTAGGTGGCGGAGGGCTTCAGCGGGCCCTTGGACACCCACTTGGTGTGGCTGTCGTCGAAATCGCCCTCCAGGGTCTTGCCGCCGGCCTGGACGGTGACCTCGTCCAGCTCCCCGTTGCTGGCGGTGACCACGACGCTCTTGTCGGGGCGGACCTTCCCGGAGCCCTCCGCCGGACTGATCTTGATCGCGGGCGCGGACGCGGGCGTGGCGGGCGCGCTGGTGCCGCTGTCACCGCCGGGACCGGACGGGGAGGTCCCCGTGCCGCTCGAGCACGACACCGCCAGCAGGGCGGCCGTCACGACGGCTAGCCCGGCGATCGGAGCCCTCAGACGCTGACGAAAGTCCGGCACGACCTCTCCCCCAAGACGGCAAAGTACTCATAAAAAACCCTAATAGGGATCGGCACCTGAACGTACACCTTTTGGGTGCGTTAGATCACGTTTCGGTCACCTTGTGGGGGGGATGGGGCCTCGAAAGCCACTACGGGCCGTCAAGAAGTCACAGGAGATTGTCAGGATTGGGGCCGGTCAAAGGCATCCTGATGATCCGCCGTGCCACTGTCCGGCGGGGAAACCGAGCCGTCCGCCGGGGCCCGCCACGGGGGCCGCGCGGCGGCCCTCGCAGGGCTCAGTCCTGGCGTAGCCGGTGGGTGAGGCTGGTGTGCCGCCGCCCGGCACCGCGCGTCCGCACGGCCTGGGCCAGCGCGCGCCGGGAGCCGACGAGCACCACGAGTTTCTTCGCACGCGTGACGGCGGTGTACAGAAGATTGCGTTGCAACATCATCCACGCACTGGTCGCGAGAGGGATCACCACGGCGGGATATTCGCTGCCCTGTGAACGGTGGATGGAGACGGCATAGGCGTGCGCCAACTCGTCCAGTTCGTCGAAGGCGTATTCAACGCTCTCGTCCTCGTCGGTGAGGACGGTCAGTTTGCTCTCCTCGGGACGCAGGTCGGTCACCACGCCGACGGTGCCGTTGAACACCCCGGCCACGCCTTTGTCATAGTTGTTGCGCAGCTGGGTCACCTTGTCGCCGATACGGAAGACCCGGCCGCCGAACCGCCGCTCCGGCATGCCCTCCCGGGAAGGGGTCAGCGCCTCCTGCAGCACGCTGTTGAGGTTGCCCGCCCCGGCCGCGCCGCGGTGCATCGGAGCCAGCACCTGCACGTCACGGCGGGGGTTGAGCCCGAACTTGCGCGGGATGCGCCGGGCGACCACATCGACGGTCAGCGCGGCGATCTCCTCGGGCTCCTCGCAGGGGAACAGGAAGAAGTCGTTCATGCCCGACAGCGCGGGATGCAGCCCGGTGTTGATGCGGTGGGCGTTGACCACGACCCCGGACTGCTGGGCCTGCCGGAAGATCTGAGTCAGCCGCACCCGGGGGACGCCGTCGGCCGCGAGCAGGTCGCGCAGCACCTCTCCCGCCCCCACCGAGGGCAGCTGGTCGACGTCGCCCACGAACAGCAGGTGGGCCCCGCTCGCCACCGCCTTGACCAGCTTGTTGGCCAGCAGCAGGTCGAGCATGGAGGCCTCGTCGACCACCAGCAGGTCGGCGTCCAGCGGATTGTCGCGGTCGAAGGTCGCCTCGCCCCCCGGCCGCAGCTGCAGCAGGCGGTGGACGGTGGTGGCCTCGTGGCCGGTCAGCTCGGCCAGGCGCTTGGCGGCCCGCCCGGTGGGAGCGGCGAGGATGACCTTGGCCTTCTTGGCGCGCGCGAGGGCCACGATCGAGCGCACGGTGAAGCTCTTGCCGCAGCCGGGCCCGCCGGTCAGCACGGCCACCTTGGAGGTGAGCGCCAGCCGCACCGCCTCGGCCTGCTCGGGGGCGAGGTCGGCGCCGGTCTCCTTGCGCAGCCAGGCCAGGGCGGCGCTCCAGTCGACGCCGGTGAAGGCGGCCAGCCGGTCGTGCCCGGAGTCCAGCAGGCGCCGCACGCCGCCGGCCAGCGCCAGCTCGGCGCGGTGGAAGGGCACCAGGTAGACCGCGGGCACCACGCGGTCTCCGGCGGGGACCTCCTCGCGGACCACGCCCTCGGCGGCGACCAGCTCGTCCAGGCAGCGCGTCACGAGCTCCGCCGGGACCTCAAGGATCTTCACCGCGTCCCCGGCCAGGTTCGGCGCGGGCAGGTAGCAGTGGCCGGCGTCGGCCGCCTGGGACAGGGTGTAGCGCAGGCCTGCCTTGACCCGCTCGGGACTGTCGTGCGGGATGCCGACGGCCTGGGCGATGGTGTCGGCCGTCTTGAACCCGATGCCCCACACGTCGTCGGCCAGCCGGTAGGGCTCGGTCTTGACCACCTCGATGGAGGTGTCGCCGTACTGCTTGAAGATGCGCACGGCGATGGAGGTGGACACCCCGACGCCCTGCAGGAAGATCATCACCTCTTTGATGATCTTCTGCTCCTCCCAGGCCACGGCGATCATCTTGGTCCGCTTCGGGCCGAGCCCGGGGACCTCCACCAGCCGCTCGGGCGAGGTCTCGATCACCTCGAGCGTCGCCACCCCGAAGTGGCCGACGATGCGTTCGGCCATCTTCGGGCCGATGCCCTTGACCAGCCCGGAGCCCAGGTAGCGCTGGATGCCCTGCACGGTGGCCGGAAGGACCGTGGTGTAGGACCACACCTCGAACTGCTTGCCGTACTTGGGATGGGAGCTCCAGCGGCCGGTGAGCCGCAGGCTCTCACCGACCTGCGCCCCGAGCAGCGGCCCCACCGCCGTCACCAGATCGGCGCCACCCCGCTCGACCGCCACCCTGGCGATGGTGTAGCCGGTCTCCTCGTTGGCGTAGGTGATGCGCTCGAGGACGGCGTTCAGCACCGCGCCGGGGGGACGTTCTTCGGCCGAGGTGGTCATGGCCGGTATTGTCCCGCAGCTCGCACCCCGGCGTGGCGTCAGGCGGTGCCGCGGGCGCGGTGGCTGCGTACCTTGTGGCGGTTGCCGCAGCGTTCCATCGAGCACCAGCGGCGCGTCCCCGGCCGGGAGGCGTCCATGAAGATCAGGAAGCAGTCGCCGGTGGCGCATTCGCGCACGCGCTCGCGCAGCGGTCCGGTGAACAGCTCGACGGCGTCCCTGGCGATCTGGGACAGCAGCTGCGCGCCGGACACCGGCACGGCCCACCGGCGCACCCCGTCCTGGGCGCGTGGCGCCAGAGGGGGGACGGCCGCGGCGGCGTTGAGGATGGCGGGATCCTCGAGCGGCCGGCCGTGCACGCGGTCGCGTGCCAGCCGCCACAGATCGTCGCGCAGCCGTACGGCGTCCGCCAGCTCCTCCGGCGTGACGCGTACCTGCTCGGCGTCCAGCCCCAGGCGCGACACGGCGGCGAAGGCCGCGAGGTCGGCGGGCGCGTGCAGCGTGTGGTGGCGGGCCGGCGGACCCGGGCCGCCCGTGAGGAGGAACTCCAGGCACAGCGCCCCAGGGTCGAACCGGTAGGTGGTCCCCTCGGGGGAGCGCAGCGTCAGGCCGTGGGTCACGTAACCACTGTAGGAGGTTACAGGCACGTACAGCCGGCGGCCTCCTAGATCCCCGCTAATGTGGCACTGTTCCTAGCGGTATACCGAGGCGGGAGGCGGCCGATGCCGGCGGTTCTGGAGGGTACGGCTCGCGCGCTGCTGCGCCGCGTGGCGATCGAGCAGGCCGAGGCGCGCATGCCCTCGCTGGTCGCCACGGTCCTGCGCGAAGGGCGACCGGTCTGGTTCGGCGCCCGCGGCACCGCCGAGGGCGCCGCCCCCACCGCCGACACCCAATATCGCATCGGCTCGATCACCAAGACCCTGGTCGCCGTGCTGGTGATGCGGCTGCGCGACGAGGGCCTGCTGGAGCTGAACGACCCGCTCGCCAAGCACATGCCCGCCACCCCGGTCGGCGACGTCACGATCGCCCAGTTGCTGTCGCACACCGCCGGGCTGACCGCCGAGCCGCCCGGCCCGTGGTGGGAACGCGTCCCTGGCATGGAGATCGACGCCCTGACCGGGGCGCTCGGCACCCAGACCTCCCGTCACCGGCCGGGCCGGCGTCTCCACTACTCCAACCTCGGCTTCGCCCTGCTCGGCGAGCTGGTCTCCCGCCACCGCAAGGCCGACTGGGTCGAGGTGGCCCGCTCGGAGATCCTCCAGCCGCTGGGCATGCGCGACACCACGACCCGGCCGCGCGAGCCGCACGCCCGGGGGTACGCCGTCCACCCATGGGCCGACGTGCTGCTGCCCGAGCCCGAGCACGACGCGGTGGCCATGTCCCCGGCGGGGCAGCTGTGGTCCACCTCCGACGACCTGGCCCGATGGGCGGCGTTCCTGGCCGGCGGCGACGAGGGGGTCCTCGACCCCGCCACGCTGGCCGAGATGCGCGAACCGGCGAGCGTGGACGACGCCGACGCCTGGAGCGGCGGCTTCGGCCTGGGCATCCAGCTGATGCGCCACCGCGGGCGGCGCCTGGCCGGGCACGGCGGCTCGATGCCCGGGTTCCTCGCGGTGGTCTGGGGAGACCCGGCCGACCGCAGCGGCGTGGTGTGCATGGCCAACGCCACCTCCGGGCTGCGCGCCTCGGTCGCCACCGACCTGCTGGACATCCTGGACGCCCACGAGCCGGCCCTCCCCCGCGAGTGGGCCCCGGCGACCGTGGACCCCGGTCTGCTGGAGCTCACCGGGCCCTGGTACTGGGGGCCGGCGGCCTACCTGCTGCGCCTGCGGTCCGGGCGCGACCTGTCGCTCAGCCCGGTGAGCGGGCCCGGCCGGACCTCCCGGTTCACCGCGCAGGACGACGGCACCTGGCTCGGCCTGGACGGCTACTACGCCGGAGAGACCATGCGCCTGGTGCGGCGGCCCGACGGCTCGATCAGCCACCTCGATCTCAACACCTTCATCTTCACCCGCGAGCCCTACGACCCCGCCGCGCCCGTCCCCGGAGGCGTGGACGAGTCCGGCTGGCGCTAGAGGCGTCCGGCCAGGGGCGGTCCGCGACCCCGCCGCGTGCCCGGCGATGCGGGCGGATTTGCGACAGCAGGGAGCGCGCTGCTGGATGAGGGCATCGTCGATGCCTTGAGTCTTGAGCCAGGTGAACAGGAAGCGCCGCAGCCGGTGGGGTGGCATGTTGTGGTCCAGGCCGGCGCCTTGGCGGCGTAGCGGGCGAGCATGGCGCGGACGCCGCGGATGGAGTACGGCTTCTTCCAGGAGGACTCGAACAGAAACGTCGCGCCCTTTGATCGTGCGGCGGCGATGTGCAGGGCGAGGGTCTCCTTGAACGCGGCGGGGAAGGACACGGAGCGGTCCTTGCCGCCTTTGCCCCGGGTGATGCGGATACGGCAGGCGTCCAGGTCAACGTCGGCGATGCGGGTCGCTACGAGCTCGGCGACGCGGACGCCGGTGTAGAGCAAGGTCTTGATGAGGCCGGTCCGGTAGTGGTTGGTGTAGGACGCTTTGAACACCCGTTGGCGGTGCTGCCGGTAGGTGCTGCCCTTGTGCTTGTACTCGTGGGCCTGACTGCCCCCCAGGCGTCGAGCACACCTGCCTGCCGTACCGGCGATCTGCTACTGGCAGGTCTTCGCCTCCACCGAGCAGAGCTTGACCTCGGGGTAGCGCGCCGACGGCTTGTCCAGCAGGGGTTGTGGCTTGTTACGCAGGTGCAGGTCGAAGAAGGCTTGGACGTACCTGCGGGTGATCTCCACGGAGCGCGCCCCGGACAGGTCGAGGCCTGGAGGGGGGGCGATGCCGAGCTGATCCGCCAGCAGCAGCGGAATGTCGGTGAAGGACACATGATGCGCCCCGGCCACCACCAGCCAGCGCTTCCATCCGGTCAGCTGTTTCCAGTCGCGCTCCCATGTGGTGTCGCGGCCTCCCGGGCTGTGGTTTTCCTGCGCGCCCAGGAACAGGAACGGCCGCGACAGCCCGCCCGCGGGGATCGAGGCGTACGTGGTGCCGTCCATGTTGATCCCGGCGCGCACCCGGGAGTCCTTCAGCATGGCGGCCAGGGCGCTGGCGCCTCCTATCGACTGGCCCGCCATCGCGATCCGGGACGGGTCGATCAGGGAAGAGCCCTTCCACTTCGGGCGTGACCCGGTCAGCTCGTCAAGCACGAAGGAGACGTCAGCCGCCCGACCCTCGACCACCTTCTCACCGAAGTCCCGGTCGCTTTCGGCGTCGCACGCGACACACGTGGTGATCCGCCCGTCGGGGAAGGTCGTGGCGTAATTCTCATATGTGTGATCGATTCCGGCCACCACATAGCCTCTGCTCGCCAGATCCTCGGCCAGGGCCGTGAGCGTGCTGCGGGGCTTGGTGAAGCCGGGGGAGAGCACCACAAGGGGCAGGCCGCGCTTACGCCCTGCCGGTTTGGCGTCGCTGAAGGCGTTGGTCCGCGTCCTGCTCAGCACGTCGAACGGCACGCCGGTTATCTCCCCGCCTTTCAGGTGGAGCTCCGACTCCTTGGGCGTCATGTACTGGGCCCGCCGACGGCCCGGCGACTTGGCCGGATACCACAAGGAGACCATGAGCTCCCGCGCTTTCGCCGTAGGGCTCCAGGGGTCGGGGCGAGAGACATCTTTCAGATACAGCGACGTGGTGCCGACCGGATGGGGACCGGTCGGCTTGGGCAGATACGGCGTGCTACTCGGCAAGGCCGAAGCGGCGGCGGAAGCAGGTGCCGACGCGGCGGAAGCGGACGCGGAAGGGGCAGGCGCGGAGCAGGCGGACGCCACCAAGGCGAGCAGTCCGGCGACGGCGGTCAAGCCGCCACGGCGGAGTGGGCTCCGCGGCGTCGGCTTTCCGCTGCCGGAAGGCCGCGTCACGGCGACGGCCTGGCCTTGCCCGACGGTGACGCTGTCGTACCGTTTTGCCGCGCTGTCCGGCTCGATCACATGACCCATGGAATGTCCGTCCTTCCGGTGGGGACGGCCACCTGCACGGGGAACTCCCGTGGGCGACCTGATGGCACGGTTGAAAGACCCAGGAACAGTTTGCCGCTGAGATTGATCTTGTCGGTCTCGGCTCGGGTCCGACGAAAGACCGGGACGGTCAAGTCGTGGGCTGGCCGGCGGGGTGTCCAGTGGCGGTGAGGGCCTGGCTGTGGTCGACCCCATCCGCAACAGCGAGGCCCTGCCGTTTCGGCCCGGCCTGGATCCTGCCGAAACACCGGAGCAGCTCGATGATCTTCATATTCATGTTCTCTTCCTGGTCCGTGCGGCATACAGCACGGGCGGAAGCCGACCCGGCCGCACCAGACTCGTCCGTGTGTGTCGTCGTGCGGCCGGGCCAGAGGTTTTGTCAGGACAGGCGTCGGCGGATCCACCAGAAGCAGAACCCTGAAAGGCCAAGGGCCA
Source organism: Sphaerisporangium perillae (assembly GCF_023276435.1). GTDB lineage: Bacteria > Actinomycetota > Actinomycetes > Streptosporangiales > Streptosporangiaceae > Sphaerisporangium > Sphaerisporangium perillae. Next base: position 17,526 of record NZ_JALLPO010000060.1, on the reverse strand, counting down.
GGGCGGTGTAGATCCCGGTCTCGTACCACTGGAAGGGCCAGAAGCGGCTGGAGGGGTGGTAGGTCACCTGTTGCCGGTAGCCGAGCCGCTTTATCTCGGCCAAGCACGCCGAGAGCCCCCGCGACCAGGCGGCGCCGGGCTCCGGCGCACCTAGTACGCATGAGGGCGTGGACACGGGGATGGTGTCGGCGACTGCGTGTCCGGACGCGTCGACGGTGTGGCTGGACAGGAGCCAGCCACCCGTGTTGTCGGCCGCTGTGACCCTCACAATGGTGGTGCCGTTGGCAGGCGCGGTAACGCCATCCACGTTCGAGGCGGTGATTTCGGTGGTCGAACGGGTGAGCGGGAGGAGGTGGGGCCGGACCAGCAGCGGCATGGCGATCTGGACGGCGACGAAGACGGCCAGGGTGATGGCCATCGCGGCCAGGGTGCGGCGGACCAGCATCCCGACGGTCACGCCGAGGGCGAAGGCGAAGGCCGCGTAGCCGATGGGGACGATGCCGCGTGCGCCGAACAGCAGGGGCCCCATCCGCGGGAATTCATTGGCAGCGGCTTCGTCGATCGGGCTGGCCCACCAGGTCACCGCGAGGCTGCCCAGTCCCGCGGCGGTCATGGCGGTCAGGCCGGTGAGCCCGAGCTTGACCGCCAGCCAGCGGCCGCGGGTGACGCTCTGGTTCCACACCAGCCGGTGCGTGCCGGCCTCCAGTTCACGGGTGATCAGCGGTGCTCCCCAGAAGAGCCCGATAAGGGCGGGCAGGACCAGCACGACGGCGGTGACAGCGAGGAAGGGGTCCTGGTAGTCGTTGAAGAACTGCTGGAGGAACTCCGAGCAGCCGCCCCCGGCGGCGGCGCAGTCGGCGATCCCGGTGGAGTAGTCCTCGGCCAGGCGAGGGCCGGTGAGGCCCAGGAAGGCGACGAGCGCGGCCAGGGCGGCGGACATCATCGCGGCCGCGGCGCGGAACTGACGCCAGGTCAGCCAGATCATCGCTGGACCTCCAGGGCCGGTCGGTAGTCGATGTGGGCGGGCTTGCTCATGTAGGCCAGGACAAGGTCTTCCAGGCTGATCTGGCTGACGGACCAGGCGGGGTCGTGAATCGGGGCGCCGGTGCGGATGATGAGGGTGGTCTGCCGGTCGGTGTGGCTGGCGGAGATGACGTGCTGGTCGGCGGGGAGCCGGGCAGGGTCGCGGCGCGGGCCGGTGAGCCGGTGATGGCTGGCCAGCAGTTCCTCGACCTCTCCCGCCACCTGGACGCGCGAGTCGACGATCACGATCAGGTAGTCGCAGACCCGTTCCAGGTCGGCCACCAGGTGGGAGGAGAGCACCACGCTGAACTCGTGCTCGACGACGGCCTCCATCAGGCCCTGCAGGAACTCGCGGCGGGCCAGCGGGTCGAGCGAGGCGACCGGCTCGTCCAGGATCAGCAGCTCGGGCCGCTTGGCCAGGCCCAGGGTGAGGGCGAGCTGGGCACGCTGCCCGCCTGACAGCTTTCCCGCCCGGTGGGCGGGATCGAGACCGAGCCGTCCGAGCCGTTCCCGTGCCAGCGCATCGTCCCACCCGGGGTTGAGCCGGGCGCCCAACCGCAGATGGTCGGCGATGCTCAGCCCGGCGTAGGTGGGGGTGTCCTGGGCAACGAACCCGACCTTGGCCAGTTGTGCGGGGCTGGCCCCGGGCAGGCCGCCGAGCACGGTGATGCTGCCCGAACTCGGTGCCGTCTGGCCGCTGGCCAGGTTCAGCAGCGTGGTCTTCCCCGCTCCGTTGGGGCCGACCAGTCCCACGACATGCCCGGCCGGGATGTCAAGGGTGCAGTCCGACAACGCCCAGTGCCGCCCGTACCTTTTGCCCAGTCCCTGGGCCTGCAGGACGGCGGTCATGCTATGTCCTGCTGAGCGGCGGTCCGAAAGGTCGTCATGAACAGGGCCTCGATGCTCTCATCGTCGAGGCCGGCCCGGCGGGCCTTGGCCAGCCAGCGCCGCAGCTCCTGACGCAGCGGGCCGTGCGCGGCCAGCGAGGCGTCGGTCAGCGTCGCCGTCACGAACGTCCCCACCCCCGGCCGGGCGGCCGCCAGGCCCTCGTGCTCGAGTTCCCGGTAGGCCTTGAGCACCGTGTTGGGATTGATCGCCAACCGCGCCACCACCTCCTTAACCGTCGGCAGCTGGTCCCCCTCACCCAGCAGGCCCAGCCGCAGCGCGTGTCGCACCTGGCGGACCAGCTGCAGATACGGCGAGACACCCGAGCCGACATCCAGGTGAAACTCGATCACCATGCCTGCCTCCATACATCTAGTTACCTAGCACATTATTACTCTAACGTAGCAGCCTAGCAACCGCAGACGGTCGATGAGATGGGCACCCGCATTGCTCGCGTGCCTGGCGAAGGCGTATCGGCTACGCAGCCGTCGCTGTGCTGACGCTGTTCGGCTGCTTGGGGTCGCCGCATGATGGCCCTCGCGGGCGCTGACCCACCCCGCCGGGGCATGATGCGATCAGCCGACGAAGGTCAATGACGCGCATCCCGCAGAGCAGGCCGTCATCGGGATCCAGATAGCCCGCCGCCGCGCCGGGCACCCCGGCCAATCGGACACCACCGCGGTGCAGCCGATCCTGACTGGCCCACCGCGAGCAGCGCGCCCACGAAGCAGTCAAAAAGTTACTCGAGGCCACCTCGCCCCGGGTCTGTTCATCCCGAATAGGACCCCAACGACCGCCACTGACCGCACCGCACCAAGACGGAGCTCACAGATGTGGCGGCTGGTGGTAACAGCCTTACCGGAGGGTCCATTTAGCGCCTCGTCCGCCCTCATACGACTCCCGATGATTCTGGGCGCGCTGACCTGCGGGAACTCCGCCGTTTGTACTTCCTGGCATGAGCCTTACCGGCACCCCTACCTCGACGGCCGTGCGGACCGGCTGGCGCCGGAGGGTCCGTAGGGTCGTGGAGGCTTGGCGGGGCTTCAGGGCAGCATCGCCCGTACCGCCAGGCGGGCGGCGTCGCTGAGCAGCTCGTCCCACGAGGTGAACAGCTCGAGCAGTTCACCGCCGTACCGGGCGCGAAGGCCTGCGTTGGCGTGCAGGACGTCCAGCTCGTTGGCCACGGTGATCTCGGCGAAGTCCTGGCGTGATCGCCGGTCAGGACGCAGCACGGTGCCGGTGAACCGGTCCCTGAACCCGGCGCCGTCCGTCGCCAGGCCGGGGTAGGAGAAGCCCCGGTCGCAGCTGGCGTAGAAGTACACGAGCCGCTCGGCCTCCTCGCCGGCGACCTCGGCGAGCTCGTCGCGGCGGGCGAGGTCGCCGAGCGCGGTGGGGAAGCCGTCGGTGCCGTAGAAGGCGTGGCCCATCCCGGCCAGCCGTACCGCGGGCCGCGCCCGCCACCGCACGAGCAGCGCGTGGACCCGTCGCAGGTGGGCCAGCAGCGTGCCGCCGGGATGGGGGATCTCCCCCGCGCCCTGGCGGGTGAGCAGTTCGATCACGGCGGTCTCCGCCGCCCACCCCACCGGGGAGAAGGTCGTCTCTGGTTCCCGCTGCCCGGCCGCCATCGGCACCCGCCCTTCCGCTCCCGGCGTGCGCGCGGGCCGGCCGCCGGTACCCCGTCCGTTCCGCCCACCGCCCACCGCCCGCGTACGCGGAGCCGGTGGCCGGTATCCTTCCGGTCCCGGCGTGCGCGGGGCCGGTGGTCGGCACCCGTCCGCCTTGCTCACCGGCGTCGATGCCGTACGGCCCGGGCCGTCGGCGCCGCCGGCCGAACCACGGACGGGTTGCCGCCTACGCAGGAGATCGCTTGTCTCCGTTCTCCTGGACCTCATCCTGGGATCGAGCACTGACCCCAGTCAACTCTTGGATTTCCTTGCAAAGATCCAAGGGATACCTTGGGCCGGTGACCTTGGACGATCTGCGCGTGTTCATCGCGGTGTGCGAGGCGGGCAATCTCAGCGCCGTCGCCCGTTCCCTGTCCTGCACCCAGTCCGCTGTGAGCCAGCACGTCAGGCGGCTGGAACGCGAGACCGGCATCGCGCTGATCGAGCGCCGCCCCCGCGGCGTCGTGCCGACCGCCGCCGGGCGGACCCTGTACCAGGCGGCGCTGGGCGGCATCGCCTCGCTGGACGCGGCCCTGCGCGGGCTCGGCGAGCTTCGCGACGGCCACGGCGGCACCGTGAAGATCACGACGGGCGGTGTGACAGTGCGCCATTTCATGGCCGACGCGATCACCGCCTTCCGGCGGCGGCACCCGCGGGTGACCCTGGAGTTCCACTCGGCGCACTCGGCCCGCCGTTGCATCGACCTGCTCCGCGGCGGCCAGGTGGACCTGGCCTGGATCACGCTCGGCAGGCCGCTGCCCGGTGTCCAGCTGCGGGCGGTCATCGACCTGCCCTGGGTCCTGGTCGTCCATGCGTCCGATCCGCTTGCCGCGCGGGAGGCGATCCTGCCGGCCGACCTGGCGGCGATCCGCTATATCGCCCAGCCGGACAACTCGGCCTCGCGCCAGCGACTGGAGGACGACTGCGCCCGCCATGGCATGACCTTCCCCGCTCCGGTGGGAGTGGCCGACTGGGACACCGCGGTGCTCCTCGCCGAGCTGGACATCGGCCACGCGGTGCTGCCCGCGCTCCCCCGGCTCCTGGACGCGCCCGGCAGCCCCGCCCGCGCCATCCCGATCCCCTTCCTGACCCCGATCACCGTCGGCTGGGCCACCCGCCAGTGGCACACCCTCAGCCCGCTCGCCACCGAGTTCGCCGACCTGGTCACCGCCGAACTGGAGGGCGGACCGGCCCCCGCGGCCCTCTCCGGCGGCCGACCCTACGCCGGCGCGAACGGGGATCATCCGTACCACCTGCCCTGATATCCTTATGGTGTATAGAGATGGCTCGGCGGCACCGCTCGGCGCCGTGCCGTCGATCCCTGCCGTAAGGAGTCGCGGGTGGTCGTCTTCGCCGGCCAGGGCGACGCGCGCCGTTCGATGGCGCTGCTGTGGCGCACCCCTGGCGCGCAGGACACGCGCACCGGCCCCGGGCCCAAGCCCGCGCTGAGCGTGGACATGATCGTCGACGCGGCGATCGCCGTCGCCGACGCCGAGGGAATGGCCGCGCTGTCCATGCGCGCGGTCGGCGAGCGGCTCGGCCGTACCGCCATGGCCCTGTACACCTACGTGCCCAGCAAGGCCGAGCTGGTCGACCTGATGTACGACCACGTGCTGGCCGAGCTGCCCGCCGGCCACGAGCGGGAGGCCGGCTGGCGGGAGGCCGCCACCGCCTGGGCCGAGGAGATCTGGGCGTTCTACCTTCGCCATCCGTGGGTGCTGCAGGTGTCGCAGGCCCGGCCGGTGCTCGGGCCCAACGAGTACGCCATGCTGGACACGGTGGTGGGCATCCTGCGCCGGACCGGCCTTGAGGCCGGCCCGCTTCGGCGGCTGGTCGGGGCGCTCATCCACTTCATGCGCGGCATGGCGCGGACGGCCGCGGAGTCGCGGCAGGCCGCGGCGGCGACCGGCGTACCGGACGAGGAGTGGTGGTTCGCCCGTTCGGCCCTGCTGGCGGAGGTCGCGCCGGGCTTCGCCGAGCGGTTCCCCATGGTGGCCTGGCTCGAAAGCGGCCCGGCCTCCCCGCCGGAGGACCAGAGCACGCCCTACCTGGAACGGGAGGCGAGGCAGACCTTCCAGGCGGGCCTTGCCGTCCTGCTGGACGGCGTCGAGGCGGCCGTGAGCAGGGCTGGGGCCGGGGCCGGCGCGTCAGCCGGTGGTGTCGCCGAGCGGCTCCAGTAGGGCGCGCAGCTCGCCGCATCGTCGTCGCCGCCCTCGTCGCGGCACAGACCCACCCCGCCCCCTACGACAGCCCCTGATCGCCTCGCACCACATTTTCGCCCCGGCCGACCGGCGCCGTGCTCGCCGAGCAGGTAGCCGTCTGCGGGGCGGAGATGCGCCGACCTGGACGACCCCGACCCCTGGCGTGCGCTGTGCGGAACCATTCACCGATTCGCGGAACGCCGGCTCAACGGGCCGTGGCTCCCGAAGGCCTGGGCGGCGAAGCGCTCGCCGATTCTGCGGTGGCCGGCGGAGTCCGGGTGGAGTTCATCGGGCAGTGGCAGCTCGGCGTAGTCGGCTTCGCCGTACAGGGTGCGACCATCCAGGTAATGCAGGTTCGGGTCGTTCCGGTTCGCGACGATACAGGTCAGCTCGTCGCGGATGACGGTGAGCGTGAGGCGTCCGTCCTTGGTTTCCTGCGGGGTGGCCACGGAGCGGAACGTCAGCCGCCCGCCGTCGAAGCGCGGCGTGATGGGGCCGGGGGTGTCCTCGAGGAAGGGGCACAGGATCGGCGAGACGACCAGCAGGGGCGTGCTGGGGTGACCTTCGCGGATGGTGTCGAGGAAGCCGTGCACCGCGGGACCGAAGGCGCGCAGGCGCATCAGGTCGTGATTGACCAGGTTGATGCCGATCTTGACGCTGATCAGGTCGGCGGGGGTTTCGCGCATGGCGCGGGCGGTGAACGGGTCGAGCAGGGCGTTGCCGCCCAGGCCCAGGTTGATCAGCTCTACCCCGGCTCGGGCGGCGGCCAGCGCCGGCCAGGTGGTGCTGGGGCTGTCGGCGGCCGAGCCGTGGCTGATGGAGCTGCCGTGGTGCAGCCACACCCGGCGGCCACTGCCGGATGTGGCCACGAGCCGGGCGTCGGCGCGTAGCGCGACCAGTTCGGTGATCTCGCGCAGTGGCAGCCAGATCTCCACGTCCTTCTCGTGATCGGGCAGGCCGGTGAACCGGACCGTCTTCTCGGGAGTGGGCAGGCCGGTGAACCGGGCCGTCATCTCGCGGATGGGCCGACCGGTGATGGTGGCAGTGCCCTGGCCGGTCAGGTGGCCGTCGACGAGCAGGTCGTAGATGCCGTCCTCCGGCTCGGGGAAGCCGGGATGGACGACCTTGGTCGGTAGCACGTCCAGCTCGACGGCGGTGGCCCGGGTGCGGAAGGCCAGCCGTACCCCCGACGGCTGGGCTTCCACGGTGGCCAGGTAGGCGTCGGGGAACTGGGCACGGGCGCGGGCCGGCAACCGGTGTGGCAGCAGGCCGTGGCCGGTGCGTTCCAGCTCCAGCGCGCCGCGCACGAGGCCGGACGTGATGGGGATGTCAATCACTGGGTCACCTTCTGGAGGAACTCGATCACGTTGACCGCAGTCCTGTCGATCTTTTCTTCGAGCGTGAGCGACTCGGGCATCCGCCCGCCGGGCCCGACGTCCTTCTTGCCGCGCAGGTAGAGGGAACAGGCCAGGTCGGTGCACATGTAGGCGCCCACGGAGTTGCCGTCGCCGCCGGTACGGCGGGCGGTCATCAGCGACACGCCATCGCCGGTGTGCGTGGTCAGGCAGAGCGAGCACATGCTGCGCCGTGCGTGCCCGGCATGCGGGGTGGCCCGTCGCAGCGCCACCCCGACCAGCCGGTCACCGTGCTCGGCGACCAGGTAGGCGCGGCCGGGGGATGAGAGGTCTGGCCAGCCGAGGAAGTCCAGGTCGTCCCATGGCCGGGCGTCAAGGTCCCTGGGTATGGCAAGACGTTTGACCTCGCCCTTGGTGCAGTTGACGAACGAGGCGCGGATCTCGCCCTCGGAAATCGGTCTCATAGCTGAAAAGCTATCCCCCGCGTGCTGTGACAGCAAATCATTATGTATATTCCTAGGAGTCCTAGGAAAGGCGGATGGCCCATGGCACGTGCCGGAGTGACCGTCGAACGGCTGGCCGAGGCGGCGGCGGAACTGGCCGACGAGGTGGGATTGGAGAAGGTGACCGTCTCGGAGCTCGCGCGCAGATTCGGCGTGAAGGACGCGAGCCTGTACTCGCACATCAGAAACGCGCACCAGCTACGGGTTCGGGTGGCCGTGCTGGCGCTGGCCGAGCTCGCCGATCGGGGCGCGGCGGCGCTGGCCGGCCGGGCGGGCAAGGACGCACTGGTCGCCTTCGCCAACGCCTATCGCGGCTACGCCAAGGAACATCCGGGCAGGTACACGGCGATGCAGGTCGAGCTCGACCCGGAGACCGCGAAGGCGAGCGCGGCGCGCCGGCACTCGGACATGATGCGGGCCATTCTGCGTGGCTACTCACTGGCGGAGCCCGACCAGACCGACGCGGTCCGGCTGCTGGGCAGCACCTTTCACGGGTTCGTGAGCCTGGAACAGGCAGGCGGCTTCCACCATCATCCACGCGGCGCGGACGAATCCTGGGGCCGGGTGCTCGACACACTCGACGTCGCGCTCCGCAACTGGCCGACTCATGAAGGCGATGCCGACGCAAGCAGCACACCATGACAGCAATCGAGGTCCCACTGCAGAACTTCCAGCGGGAACCTCAGGGCAGGCGGTGTTTCCAAGAACACCGGCCAAAGCTACTTCTCCTGGCAGAGCACCGCTTTGGCCGCCTGATCGATGGCCTCACCCACGGCCATGGCCTGCTCGTTTGTGATCTTCAGTGTGGTGGACACGGCGATGACGGCGGCCGTCATCCGATGTGTAGGGTCACGGCCAGGAAGCCGGGACCATTGCCCGCGGATGCCCATACTGCCGGCTCGCTCCCGCACAACCACCGCCGGAGGGCGGAGGGACGACTTCCTGTTGCAACGAGGAGGGCAGCAGCTTGCCTTGCACAAAGGCGCGCCGGAAGGCGCTGACGTGACAAGTTGCGGCAGCACGGTGGCCGTCATCTGCTTGGTCTGGGACCCGATCCGGTAGCGGGAATCCGGGGGGGATGCGGCCGCCCTTGCCGGTGAGCAGGCGTGAACCCGCCGTCCCCTGGCCCGCCCGCTTGCCGTCGACGTACACCTGTCCGATGGCGCCCACCACTCCGTCGGTCCTCGCCAGGTTCGCCATGGCCTGCTGGACGTCTCCCAGCTTGACCTGGTCGGCGGCGGCTGCGGGTCCTTGGACGCTCAACGCCGGCACCGCGCATGCCACCCCGACGGCCAAGCCGGCCGTTCTCCCACGCCTCACCGCTGAGATCCGCTCTCTTTGGTGCGTGCTCGTCATGGTCGATCACCCTTTCCTGGCGGGACTTCGAAGGTGATCACATCTACCGGCCGGCACCGATTGGTGGCCGATCGGCGGACCATATCCGTTCCATATGCGGGCGTTGCGATACTGCCTGGATGCGCGTGCTCTTGGTCGAAGACGAGCACCCCTGGCCGGGTACATCGAAGCCGGGCTGCGCAAGCACCCGTCCCGACACCTCCATGCGCGTCCCCGGCCGGATGGCGACGAGCGTGTCTCGAGCCACGCAGGGTCAGCGTAGAAGAGCCGCGCGAAGCGCTCATCAGCCGAAAGTACGCCTGATCGATGGATGATCGGCCGGCTCGGATCCGGCCGTTCCGCCGATGAACCGCCACCGCCCCAGTCGTCATGATCGGGTCATGACCGACCAGAGCACGACGGGACGCCCCCCGGCCCGGCAGTCGCCGCGAGGCGGCCGGACGACGGATGAGCAGGACAGAGCAGGGAGCGTCGCCCCGGCCTCCTCCGTGAGGGCAGGGTGGCTGCTACCCACCGCGCTGATCATGCTCAGCGCCATTCCGATCATCGTCGGCGCCATCCGCCTGACCGAGCTGGCCGGCGGCGCGGCGATCACACCGCAGAACGCGCGCTTCTTCGCGGCGCCCCTGCCCGTGGTGCTGCACATCATCAGCGTCAGCCTGTACACCACCCTCGGGGCCTTCCAGTTCGCTCCCCGGTTCCGCCGCCGGAGGCCCGCCTGGCACCGCGCCGCCGGGCGGCTGCTGATCCCATGTGGACTCCTCGCCGCGCTCACGGGTCTGTGGATGACCCTGTTCTATCCCCGCCCTGAGGGTGACGGTGATCTCCTCGCCGGCTTCCGGCTCGTGTTCGGCACGGCCATGATCCTGTCCATCGTCCTCGGCCTCGCCGCGATCCGGCGGCGGGACATCGCCCGGCACCGCGCCTGGATGATCCGCGGCTACGCGATCGGGCAGGGCGCGGGCACGCAGGCGCTGACCCAGCTGCCCTGGATCCTGCTCGTCGGCGCACCCGGCGAGTTGCCCAGAGCGCTGCTCGTGGGCGCCGGGTGGATGGTCAATCTCGCCGTGGCCGAATGGTTCATCCGCAGGCGGCCGGCCGGACCGATCCGCACATTCGCCGGGCGCCGCTGACGTAACCGCTCGGCAGCGCCACCGCACCCGGCTCAGGGCCTGACGCGGTTGGTCTCATAGGCCCACATGGCGATCTCGACGCGGTTGCGGGCGCCGAGCTTGGCCATCAGGCTGGCGATGTGGGATTTGACGGTGCTGAGCGAGATGTAGAACTCGTCGGCGATCTCGCTGTTGGTCCGACCACGTGCCACCGTGGCCAGGATCTGTTCTTCCCGGTCCGTGAGCGCTTCGATGGGTTTCACCGGCGGTGAGGCGGGCCCGGTGCGGGCGAAGGCCTCGAGCAGCCGCGCAGTGATGCTCGGGGCGATGAGCGCGTCGCCGTTGGCGGCGGCGTGGACGGCCTGGGAGAGCAGGGCGGCGCCGGCGTTCTTGAGCAGGAAACCCCGGGCGCCGGCTCTGAGGGCGGCGTAGACGTACTCGTCGAGGTCGAAAGTGGTGATGACGACGACGGCGAGGGGGTCCTCGACGGTCGGCCCGGCGAGGGAGCGGGTGGCCTCGATGCCGTCGACGCCGGGCATGCGGATGTCGAACAGGCACACGTCGGGGCGTAGGCGCCGCGCGAGCTCGATGGCCCGCCGCCCGTCGGCGGCCTCGCCGATGACGTCGATGTCCGGCTGGGCGTCGAGGATCATCGCGAGCCCGGTGCGGACGATCTCCTGGTCGTCGGCGACGATCACCCGGATGCTCATGCCGCCGACCCGGTTCGAGGCAGCACGGCGGTCACTGTCCAGCCTCCGTCGGGATTCGGGCCGGCCACGCAGGTGCCGCCGAGCAGGTCGGCGCGTTCGATCATGCCGATGAGCCCGTATCCCGGCGACGTGGTCAGGCGCATGAGGCCGCCGTCGCCGTCGTCGCTCACGCGCAGGTGCACCGACGTGTCGTCGGCGGCGACCCGGACCTCGATGCGGGTGGCGTGACGAGCATGCCGCCGGGCGTTGGTGACCGACTCCTGGGCGATGCGGTAGATCGCGGCCCCGACCGATGGGGGGAGGTCGTCGAGATCGCCCGAGATCTCCACCTCGACGAACGGACTGGACCGGCCCCGGCTCGCGAGCTGTTCCAGATCGGAGATGTGCCGGCCGGGCGCCAGGTCCATCGGCTCGTTCCGGCGCAGGACGCGGACCATGGCGAGCATCTCGGCGAGGGCACGCGACGCCTCGGCCTCGATCACGTGGAGTGCCTCGGTCGCGGCGGCCGGCCGCGACGCCGAAGTCGCGATGCCCGCCTGCGCGCGGATCGCCATCGCCGAGACGTGATGAGCGACGGTGTCGTGCAGGTCGCGGGCCAGTTGTTCACGTTCGAGCAGCTTGACCTGGTCGAGCTCGCGCATTCTGGCTCTGGCCCGGTACCGGAACGCCCCGCCCAGGGCGACGGTCGCGGAGATGATGGCGAACGCGCCGACCACGTCGGTGAAGACGGTGTGGTCGGAGGCCACCGAGGGAGCGAGCGCTAGGAGCAGGATCGGCAGCCCGATCACGGCCTCGCGTCCGGACCCCCACCGGAACAACGAGTACGGCAAGAGCAGCATGTACGCCATCGTGTGCATGTCCGGCGAGTCGCCGCCCAGCAAAAATGGGGCCAGGCTCGTGGCGCCGAAGGCGATCGCGACCATCAGCAGCGGTCTGGACCGGCGCCACAGCAACGTCGGCACCAGCCCGGCGGCGAGGATCACCGAGAAGACTCGCCACGGAAGGTCCGGCCGCAGAACCCCTTCGAGCACCGCGGCCGGCACGAGCACTCCCACGAGCGCCCAATCTCGCCACAGCCGCGGCGGCGGGGCGGAGGGAGGTGGCTCGTTCCACACGGAACGAAGGAGGCCTTGCACCAGCTCATGGTACGAGAGCACGTGCCGCTCCGGACCCTCCCAAAGTACGAGACAGGCCTGGACGGCTGGGCCGATGGGGGCCTTGTCGCACCCCTGAACGCTGTTCCCAGGCACAGCGCGGTCTGCCAGAGCTCGGGCGCGGCCCCTCGTCCTCGCGCTCATGCTCGCCCTCGTGCTGATCGTCCCGGCCCGCCGCACCGCCCCTGCCACGAAGGACACACACTGATGGCCGCATGGACCAGCGATGAACTGGCCAGGATCGGCGACGCGGAGGAACCGGGGATCGCCTCGCGCCGGTCAGACGGCACGCTGCGCAGGCCCAGAACGATCTGGGTCGTCCGCCAGGGTGACGACCTCTACGTCCGTTCCGTCAACGGGCGTGGTTCCGACTGGTTCAAAGGCACCCGCACCCGCCACGAAGGCCGGATCGAGGCCGGCGGCGTCGCCAGGGACGTCACCCTCATCGACGCCGACGGCGACGACGTCCTCAACGACCGGCTGGATGTCGTCTACCGCGCCAAGTACGGGGCTGAGGAACATCGGTACAGCGGTTGGCACTGAGAACGATCTTGGTGGCGCGAGCCCCGTTCCCTTGGTCTGCCTGGGGTCGCTACGGTTCGGTGAAGGTCATCTCGGCCTGGTGCCTCGGGTCGGGCATGCGCGATCATGACCGGAATGGACACTCGTTACCTTGGTATCGCCGATCTGGTCGAAGCCCCGTCCGTGGCGGTCGTAGTCGACGTCATGCGTGCTTTCACCGTGGCTGCCTGGGCCTTTGCCCAGGGGGCGGAAAAGATCGTTCTTGCTGAGTCGCTGGACGAAGCCCTGGCGCTCAAGGCTCGCCACCCGGATTGGGTGGCGCTCAAAGACGGTCCGCCCGCGCCCGGGTTCGACACCGTCAACTCGCCGGGCCTGCTGCGGTCTATTGACCTTGGCGGACGGACCGTTGTGCAGAAAACCACGGCAGGGACAGTCGGCGCCCTTGCGGTCAAGGAGGCGCCGCTGGTGCTGTGCGCCAGCTTCGTGGTGGCGGAGGCAACGGCTCGGCTCTTGCGGACACGCAAGAGTGACAGTGTCACGTTCGTGGTCACTGGCGAAGATGGACAGGCCGATGAAGATCTGGCGTGCGCTCAATACATCGCCCGGAGAGCCACTGAGGCTGAGGCGGATCCTGCTGAGTTCCTCCGCCGCGCTGCCGAGTCGCGCGCCGCCGCCGAACTGGCGGAGGGTGTGCGTCAAGGAGTCCATCCTGATGACGTTGCGCTCTGTCTTGAGGTCGACCGGTTTCCCTTTGCCATGGTGGCGACCTTGGAAGGCTCGCTCATGGTCCTGCGTCCACGCGCGATGCATTCGCTGACTGACGAGGATCCGGTCTGATCGCTGGTGAGGTCTACTTTCAGCATGCGAGAGCGAGCACCCTGTCGGGTATGCGGTACCAACTGCATGTCCCGATGGCGGTGGTTCGGGGCGGCGGCGGCGGCTTCGCGGAGCCGGATGATCTCCGGGCGTTGATCGCCGCCGCTACCGTTCGTACGGTTTCGCCCGTACGTGGTGGGGGTGGTCGCGGTGGCGGCACGGATGTTCTCCGAGGAGCAGTTGGAGCAGCTTCGTTCGTTCCCTGACATCGGCGGGGACGATTTGATCCGGTACTTCACGTTGACGCAGGCGGACGTGGCCTTCGTGGACCCGGGTCGTGGTCGTGGCCCGACCGACCGTCTTGGTCTTGCCGTTCAGCTCTGTACGTTGCCGTGGCTGGGGTTCGTACCGGATGAGGTGAGCTCGATGGCGCGCGCCGCCGACAGGACCACGTAGAGGGCTTGCTGCCGAGGGCCTCCGCCAGCAGCGGGCCATCGGTGAAGGACTGGTGTTCGGCACCCGTCAGCACGATCCAGCGCTTCCACCCGGTCAACAACTTCCAGTCGCGGTCCCACGTGGGGGCGCGGCTCCCCGGGACGTGCTGTGCAGAACCCAGGAACATGAACGGCCGGGAGAACCCGCTCTTGGGGATCCGGGCGTAGGTGGTGCCGTCCATGTCGATCCCGGCGCGGATCCGGGTGTCCTTGATCATGGCCGCCAGGGTGCTGGCCCCGCCGATCGACTGGCCCGCCATCGCGATTTTGGAGCGGTCGATCAGGCCGGAACCCTCCCACTCCGTCGTCAACTGGTCGAGCACGAAGGAGACGTCGGCCGCCCGGCCCGTCACCACCCCGGTGCCGAAACCCGTGTCGGTGTCGCTGTCGCAAGCGAGGCACTCGGCGACCTGCCCGTCAGCCAGGGTCGTGGCGTAGCTTTCATAGGTGTGGTCGATCCCGGCCACCACGTACCCGCGGCTGGCCAGCTCCTCGGCCAGGGACGTGAGCATGCTCATCGGCCTGGTGAAGCCGGGAGAGAGCACCACCAGCGGCAGCTTGCGCCCCGCGGGTTTCGCGTCTTTGACGACGTTCGTCCGCGTCTTGCTCAGCGTGTCGTCCGGCACGCCGCCGATCCCCCACCCCCTCAGGACGAGCTCCGACTCCTTCGGCGACATGTACGGCGCCTTCTGCCCGTCGCGCTGCTTGGTCGGATACCACAGGGTGACCTTGAGCTCCCTGGCATCGACGTCGAGGTTCCAGGGATCGGAACGGGAGGTGTCCTTCATATGCAGGGCGGTGGTGCCGACCGGATGGGCGCCGGTGGGCGCGGGCAGGGTGGCGGGGCCGGTCGGCGTGGCCGACGGGACGGCGGAGCGGGGCGGCGTGGGCGCGGAGCAGGCAGACGAGGACGTGGCGCGCCTGTCTCCGCTGGGCCACGCCCACCTCAACTGCCTGGGCCGTTATGCGATCGCCTCCTCGGCCCCGGACAAGGGCCTGCGGCCGCTTGTGCCGCTGCCTCTCTCCGAGGACCGGCCCGCCACCCCTGTGGATGAGGATGGCGTCTGAGCCGCCGCCTAGATCCTCCTCTCGGGGACCGGCGGCGATTTCGAGGAGTGCGGCGGGCAGTTGTGCTGCTGGTCGACCGAGCAGGTGCAGAATTTTCTCGGCTTGCCGCTCCAGGGTGCCGGCTGGGTTGTGCGGTGTCGCCGGCCCGTCGGGGCCGAGTTGGAGGAACCAGCCCAACGCGATCAGGCGGCGGAAATCGCGCACCCGCTTGGCTTCTGCCGGGTCAGATCGAGGTGCGTCAGGAGTTGCTCGGCGTCCAGGACGCCGTCGAGGCGGGAGATATGCTCGCAGACCTCGCCGAGCTCGAACGCCCGGTCGCTGCGGCCGAAGTCTTCCCAGTCGATCAGCCGTACCCGGCGCTCGTGCTCGTCCCACTGTCGCCTGAGTGCGACCGGCGCAGCCCGTCCAGCACGAGGGTGATGACACCGTCGGCCTCGGCCCGCCAACCGGGGCGGTCATGGGCCGCACCGATGCCATGCAGTGCCATCATGACGGCACCGGCACCCACGTCGTCGCGGACGGCGCCGTCCTTCACGGCGGCGGCCACCAGGTCGGTGACAGCCTGCTCCAGCGCCCGACTACCCTCGGCGAGCGCACCCGAGCCGGTGGCCATGAGCGTGGCCAGCGTCCGGGCGAGGCCCTGGTGGGCATCCATGTAGCCGACCATGCCACGCAGGAAGGTCGCCAAGGCCTCCTCCGGGGGGAGCGTGGCCTGCAACTGGCGGGCGCGGTCGCACAGCGTGGCGACCTCCTCGTGATAGACCGCCTCGGCCAGCGCCTCCCGTGTGGGGAAGTGGCGGTACAGCGTGCCGGTGCCCACACCGGCCAGGCGGGCGAAATCATCGAAGCGCAGGTCGAAGAAGCCTCCGGCGTCGAAGACCTCCCGGGCCTTGGCGAGCAAGGCCTCGCGGTTGCGCTGGGCGTCGGCACGCAGCGGCTTGGCGGAGTTCATGCGCTACCTCGCGTTGACAAACGGAAACTACCTCCATATTTTTGGGAAGTGGAGATGACCTCCAATTCGATTGTATCCCACGAGGTGCAGCTTGAAGATCCTGATGTTCGGCCGAGGCGTGATCGCCACCATGTACGGCTGGGCCCTGGAACGGGCCGGGCATGACGTCGAGTTCTACGTCCGGCCGGGCCGCACGGCGGCGTACGGGGAAGCGATAGACCTCGATCTGCTCGATGCGCGGCGGCGGGTGTGGGGGCAGCGCGTCGTCCAGAAGTGGCCGGTGCGCTACCGCGAGGAACTGGAGCCAGACCACGACTTCGACCTGATCGTGCTGAGCGTGCCGCACCACCGCCTCGCGGAGGCGACGGCCTTCCTGTCCCCGCGTGTCGGCCAGGCCACGGTGCTGGTCTTCGGCAACATCTGGACCGAGCCGCTGGCCGCGATCGGCGCACTCCCTGTCGACCAGATCGCCTGGGGCTTTCCCCAGGCCGGTGGCGGTTTCGGCGCGGACGGCGTGCTCCGTGGGGCGCTGCTGCCGTCGGTCATCTTCGGCACCTTCGGCCAGCCGCCGACCGAACGTGAGCGGGCCGTGCGCCAGGCGTTTCGCGAGGCCGGGCTCCGGCTTAAGGAGCAGCCTGACTTCCGCGGCTGGCTGTGGGGCCATTTCGTGTCGGATGCCGGCCTGTTCTCGCAGGGCCTGCGGCTGGGTTCCTTGTCCAAGCTGGCCGGGGCAACGGGCGACCTGCGCGAGGCGCTGCTGGCCAGCCGTGAGCTGCTGCCGCTCCTCGAGGCGCGCGGCGTTGACCTGCGACGTCACCGGGGCGGTGTGCTACCGTTCCGTGCGCCCACCTGGCTGACGGCCCCCGCGCTCGCCTGGCTGCTCGCTCATTTCGCGCCGGCGCGCGTGAATTTTGAGGCGCACTCCGACCCCGAGGCCGAGGAGCCGCGTGAGATCTGCCGAGACACCCTGGCGGAAGCACGCCGGTTGGGGGTCGCGGTACCGCGACTGGAGGCGGCGGAACCGAGCTTCGCCCGCGAGGTGACAGGCTGAGTGAGCGGCTACGAGACTTCCCCGCAGTTCCGCTGTGATCATCCCTTGGCGACGAGGGGTAGGAACGTCGACGACCTCGCCCCACGCCGGGTGCATCTCCTCAGCCGTCCGCGCATCCTTCGAAAGATCGGCCAAAAGGACAGGATCGCGCAGCGGCTGTCTCGACGAAGGACTGGAACACGGACACCGCGCCGTGGACATCCTCTCCCACGTCGCCTCCACCCGGTCGCTCACCTACGTCAACGACCTCCTCCACGCGCTGACCCCCGGGACACAGAAACCAGCGTGCGCCAGTTCCGCCACCGCATACGCCAAGAGCTCCGCGACCCAGTCGCATGACGACGGAGCATCACCTATTCACCAGTTTCAACCGTGCACGGGGTTTCTTCGGGCTCATCCAACGACGACGGCTTCAATGGGCGGATGCTCAGGACCCATGGGCCTGCCACGCGCGGAAGGCATGCCTGGACGCGCCCATCGGTCTGTTCATCGAGCTCGTCCTGGTCGATCGACCAGTCCATGCGCGGCGAACTGTCGCTCATGAAGATCGCTTCCAGGAAGTCGTTCCATCGCCCATATGAGCTGAGTACTACGAACTCATCGGGTACATCCAGGTCAAGGACGACATAGCGGTCATACTCCTCTGGACCATCAGGATTG
>NZ_JALLPO010000006.1 GCF_023276435.1 Sphaerisporangium perillae | reverse complement strand
CGTCGGGGTGGGGGTGACGGGGGGCGGGGTGGTTCCGTTGATCACGCTGGTCAGCGGCGAGTACCACTTGTCGGCCATCTTCTGGTCGCCGCTGCTGTTGGGGTGCACGCCGTCACCGGTGTCGGTGGAGGTGTTGAACCCGGTCCACTGGTCGACGACCACGATCGGCGACTGGCCGGTGCTCTTGCCCTGGGCCCAGCCGGGGATGGCGGCGTTGAGCGCGACCACCCGCTGGGCGCATTCGGGGCAGGAGCCGGGGTTCATCGGGATGATCTGGGCGACGAGGATCCTCATGTTGGCGTTGCTCGCCCGCATCTGGTCGACCAGCTTGCCGAAGGCGGCGAGGATGGTGCTCGTGGGGCGGTTGCTCCACACGTCGTTGGTCCCCAGGTGCATCATCACGATGTCGGGCCGGGTCGCCGAGAGCCAGCCGGGGAGCTGGTTCTGGTCGGCGATGTTGGTGGCGAGATACCCGCCGTGTCCCTCGTTGTCGCCGTCGTAGGAGACCCCGCATCCTTGGGGCGGCAGGGTGCCC
The DNA here is from genome assembly GCF_023276435.1 of Sphaerisporangium perillae. GTDB lineage: Bacteria > Actinomycetota > Actinomycetes > Streptosporangiales > Streptosporangiaceae > Sphaerisporangium > Sphaerisporangium perillae. The sequence goes on along the minus strand of NZ_JALLPO010000006.1, from coordinate 248,894 downwards.
ACCATGTCCACGCTGTAGCCGCCCTGGACCAGCCTGTTGTACAGCAGGGCCCGCCAGCAGCCGGGCGAGCCGGTGATGGAGTCGCCCAGTGGCATGACCTTCACGGTCGCGGCGCGAGCCGGCAGTACGGGCGTGAGGACCACGTACGCCAGGACTCCGATCAACGCCGTCACGATAGCCAGGAGCCCGCGCCTGGTCGCCATCCTTCACCTCCGGTTGTCCGCGTGGCGATGGTAAGGACACCGGGTCTCCCTCAGGAAGGAGCCAGGGGTGCTTAACCGGTTCGACCTGCGCTGACACCGCCTCGGGAGCTGAAAGTTACACGGGGAGGCTGGCCGTCCAGCAGCCCGGCGACCGGCTTTCACCTGGTGCTCGCGGGGGATCAGTCCGGCGGGCCGGGCGGTGGCGAGGCGGCGAGCGCCGTGCCGACGACCACCCCGGTGTTCTGCGGCATCAGCCGCATCGCGTTGACGATGCCGAGCCGGCCCGAGGGCAACCCGTGCAGCAGAACGGTGGTGTTCGACGGCAGGAACATGCCCGACCCCGCGCCCATCAGCACAAGGGCGGCCCCGACGGGGAGATAGGGCACCTCCGCCGAGATCACCGCGAGCAGGACGGCGAGCCCGGCCGTGGTAAGCCCGGAGCCGAGGACGGTCAGCGCGCGAGGGCTGAACCTGCGTTGCAGGAATCCGGACGCCGCCGAGGACAGCATCGCGGCCATCGAGAGCGGCAGCACCTTCAGGCCCGCCGTGACCGGGTCCTCCCCGTGCACCCCCTGGAAGAACAGTGCGATCAGGAACACCACGCCGACCCTGGCCACCGAGTTGAGGAAGGAGGCCAGCGTGCCGAGGGCGAACAGCCTGTCCCGGAACAGCCGTACGTCGACCACCGGATGCGGGCTGCGCAGTTGCAGCACGACGAAGGCCGGCAGCCCCAGCGTGAAGCCGGCCAGACCCGCGAACACGAGGGGGTGTGCCCAGCCGAGCCTGGTGACCTCCGAGAGCGCGAGCAGCAGGCCGCCGAGGCTGACCAGGACCAGGACGTTGCCCGGAAGGTCCACCCCTCGGCCGGAATGGGCCGGGGCGACGCGGCGCAGCGTGATGGCGCCCCAGACCAGGCACAGGATCCCGATCGGCACGTTGTACCAGAAGACCCAGCGCCAGCCGAGATGCTCGATGAGGACCCGCCGAGGGTGGGCCCGACGAGCTGGGCTATCGAGAACGAGGCGGTGTACACGCCCATGCCCTCGCCGAGCCGCTCGCGCGGGAAGGCGTCGGAGACCAGGGCGGCTCCAGCCTCCCCGATCACGATTTTTCTAGAGCCTGATACTAGAATCTTGTTCGTACATCCGCCGGTCAAGTCTTGACGGGAGCGCCCGGGAGCGAGAAGTTGGTTCTAAAAATCGCCGGGAGATCGCATGAGTGGGATCGTCGCAGGTCGTGTCGTGATCGTTACCGGGGCCGCACGGGGCATCGGGCGCGGGCACGCACTGGAGTTCGCCCGCCAGGGGGCCCGGGTCGTCGTCAACGACCTCGGCGCCGAGGTCGACGGCACCGGCTCCTCGAGCGGCCCGGCCGATGAGGTCGTCGACCGCATCCGGGCCATGGGCGGCGAGGCGATCGCCAACAGCGAGGACGTCTCCGACTTCGACGGGGCGGGCCGGCTCGTCCAGGCGGCGATCGAGCACTTCGGAGACCTGCACGTGCTGGTCAACAACGCGGGGATCCTGCGCGACCGCATGATCTTCAACATGGGCGTCGACGAGTGGGACGCCGTCGTCCGCGTGCACCTGCGCGGCACCTTCGCGCCGCTGCGGCACGCGGCCGCCTACTGGCGCGAGCGGTCCAAGGCCGGGCGGCCGGTGGAGGCCGCAGTCGTCAACACCACCTCCTCCTCCGGCATCTACGGGAACCCGGGCCAGGCCAACTACGGCGCGGCCAAGGCCGGCATCGCCTCGCTCACCGTGATCGCCGCCCGCGAGCTGGAACGGTACGGCGTAACCGTCAACGCGGTCGCCCCGACCGCGCTCACCCGGATGACCGAGAACCTCTCACTGAACCGGCCCCATCCGGCCGAGGGCGAGTTCGACCCCGTGCACCCCGACAACATCGCGCCGCTCGTGGTCTGGCTCGCCTCCGGGCAGGCCCGGCAGATCACCGGCCGGGTGTTCAACGTGCGCGGCGGCGTGATCAGCGTCGCCGAGGGCTGGCACGCGGGCCCGGGAGTCGACAAGGGCGCCCGCTGGGAGCCCGAGGAACTCGCCGAGGTCATCCCCGCCCTGGTCGACAAGGCCGCGCCGAACGCGCTGCAGAACGGGCGGATCCCCGGCAGGGAGGGCTGAGATGCCACTCGACCACGGCGTGGTCGGCGTCCCGGGCGAGCCGCACACCCGATCCTGGACCGGCAAGGACGCGCTGCTCTACGCCCTCGGGGTAGGGGCCGGGCTCGGCGACCCGCTCCAGGAGCTGGCCTTCACCACGGAGAACTCCGCCGGGGTGCCGCAGCGGGTGCTCCCCACGTTCGCGGTGCTCGTGGCCCAGGCGCCGGCGGCCCGGGGGCTCGGCGACTTCGACCGGGCCATGCTCGTCCACGCCGAGCAGGCCTTCGAGCTCCACCGAGAGCTTCCGGTGGAGGGGTGCGTCCGCACCGTCTCGACGGTGACCGGCATCTACGACAAGGGCTCGGGCGCTCTGGTGACCACGGAGGCAGGGGCGGTCGACGCGGTCACCGGAGAGCCGCTGGTCACCTCGCGCAGCGCGGTCTTCATCCGCGGCGAGGGCGGGTTCGGCGGAGACCGCGGGCCTCGCGACGACTGGGCCGAGCCCGATCGCGCGGCGGACCATAAGATCACCTTCGCGACCCGGCCGGAGCAGGCACTCCTCTACCGGCTCTCCGGCGATCGGAACCCGCTGCACTCCGATCCGTCGTTCGCGGCCAGGGCGGGCTTCGACCGGCCGATCCTGCATGGCCTGTGCACCTACGGGATCACGGGGCGCGCGTTGCTGCACGCGCTGGCCGGATCCGATCCCGGCCGCCTGGCGGCGATGTCCGGACGGTTCAGCAGGCCGGTCTTCCCCGGAGAGTCGCTCACCGTGTCCATCTGGGTGGACGGCCGCACCGCGCTGTTCCGTACCTCGAAGGACGACGGGACCGTGGTGATCGACCGAGGCCGATGCACACTGCGTGAGGGCTGAGCCGGCCTCAGTCCTCGTCCGGGTTCGTGGCCCTGTTGAGCCGGCCTCGGTTCTTGCCTGGGCCCGCGGCCCGTTTCAGCGCCGGGAGATCACCCTGCTCCGCAGGGCCGAGGCGGTGGATGAGCCGGATCGCCGCCTCGATGATCTCCTCCGCCTCCTCCTCGGTGTCGCTGATGGCGACCTCGCGGCCGGCCTCGCCTATCACCGTGGTGAGCACGGTGGCGGTCAGGCGGTCGGTGCGGTCGCCGCTCCCGCCGAGCAGGGCCGCGTTCTGCCTGACCCACTCGCGGCTGCGAGTGCGGCGCATCAGCTCGAATCCCGGCGGTCCGTCGCCGTCCATGAACAGCCGGGCGAGGTCGCGTCGCTTCCATGAACCTTCGAGGAAGGCGCGCGCACCCGCGATGAACAGCTCCATCGGGTCTTTGATCCCCGCGTGCCTGGCGGCCGCCACCGCGAAGGTGGCCGCCTCCTCGTGCGCGGCCTGGTGGTCCTCCCAGAGCGCCAGGAAGAGCTCGGTCTTGCCGCCGAAGTGGTGGTAGAGGCTTCCCACGCTCGAGCCCGCCCGCTTGACCACCTCGGACACGCTCGCTTCCGCGAAGCCGTGCTCGGTGAAGACCTCGCGCGCGGCCCGCAGCATGACCTTGCGCGTCTCTGCCGTCCGGCTCCACTCCCAGGAGCCGCCCTTTCCGGTGGTCCTACGTGCCATCTGCGTCTCCCTCGCCTGAAGCCTTTGAGTATGGCGGCAAATTCTAGAAAACGGTTCTAGTAGAGGTCTTGACAGGATCCGGCTCAGGGAGGGAATCTGAAGCCAATTCCTAGAGTCTTATTCTAGAAAATACCTCGAACGGTTGCGCCGCACAGACGCAGAAAGGCGCCGTCCCAGAACGTTGGGTCTCCGGGGTCGGCCTGGGGACGGGTTTCTGCGCTACGGGAACCGTCATCGTTCTCCTCGTCAACAGCAGTCTTAGAGAAACTTTCTAGAACACCACTCTAATAATGCGGAATGGCCTCTCCTCCCGCCGCAGGTAAGGCCCGCCCGCCCTGAAGCCCGGGTCATCGCACGCTCGCGGGCGCCCTGCGTGGGCGAGAAAGTTTGAGCGCCAAACTATTGACGCCCTGGCCCGGGTTGTGTGAACCTTCGGCGGAGGCTGTCAGGAGCCTCATCGGTACCATGCACGCTGGAGGTCGACGGTCAGGGTCCCACCTGATCGTGCATGGCGGTTGTCCGCGTTTTCGAAGGGATTCGAAGGGAACCGTTCATGCGCAAGAAGCTCCTCAGCATGCTCGCGATGGCGCTCGCCGCCTCCTTTGTCGCGGGCGTCAAGGCCCCGCCGGTCGCGGCCGCCGCGTCCGATCCGTACACCTACAAGAACGTCCAGATCGCCGGCGGCGGGTTCGTCCCGGGGATCATCTTCAACCAGAGCCAGAAGGACCTGATCTACGCCCGCACCGACATCGGCGGCGCCTACCGGTGGAACCAGAGCTCCCAGACCTGGACCCCGCTGCTCGACTGGGTCGGGTACGACAACTGGGGACTCAACGGTGTGGTGAGCCTCGCCACCGACTCCGTGGACCCGAACAAGGTGTACGCCGCCGCCGGGATGTACACCAACTCCTGGGACCCCGACAACGGGGCGATCCTGCGCTCCAGCGACAAGGGCGCCACCTGGCAGAGCACGGCCCTGCCGTTCAAGCTGGGCGGCAACATGCCCGGCCGGGGCATGGGCGAGCGGCTCGCGATCGACCCGAACAAGAACAGCGTCCTGTACTTCGGGGCGCCCAGCGGCAACGGCCTGTGGCGCAGTACCGACTCCGGCGTCACCTGGGCCAAGGTCGCCAACTTCCCCAACGCCGGCAACTACGTGCAGAGTCCCGGAGACGCCTACCTCGGCGACAACCAGGGCGTCGTGTGGGTGACGTTCGACAAGCGGACCGGCACCTCGGGCAACGCGACGCAGACCATCTACGTCGGGGTCGCCGACAAGAGCAACACGGTCTACCGCACCACCAACGGCGGGACGAGCTGGGAACGCGTCGCCGGCCAGCCGACCGGCTACATCGCGCACAAGGGCGTCCTGGACACGACCAATGGCTACCTCTACATCGCCACGAGCGACACCGGCGGCCCGTACGACGGGGCCAAGGGCGACGTGTGGCGGTACGCCACCGCGACCGGCGCCTGGACGCAGATCAGCCCGATCCCCTCCAGCAGCGCCGACGACTACTTCGGCTACAGCGGCCTGACCGTCGACCGGCAGCATCCCGGCACGCTCATGGTGGCCACGCAGATCTCGTGGTGGCCGGACGTGATCTTCTTCCGCAGCACCGACTCGGGTGCGACCTGGACGCGGGTGTGGGACTTCACCAGCTATCCGAACCGCTCTTTCCGCTACAAGATGGACATCTCCGCCGCTCCGTGGCTGACCTTCGGCGGCAACCCCTCCCCGCCCGAGACCACGCCCAAGCTCGGCTGGATGACCGAGTCCCTGGAGATCGACCCGTTCAACTCCGACCGCATGATGTACGGCACGGGCGCGACCATCTACGGCACCACCGACCTCACCAAGTGGGACACCGCCGGGTCGCAGTTCACCATCAAGCCCATGGTGGCCGGGCTGGAGGAGACCGCCGTGCTGGACCTGATCAGCCCGCCGTCCGGCGCGCCGCTGGTCAGCGGCCTCGGTGACATCGGCGGGTTCCGGCACAACGACCTCACCAAGGTCCCGGCCATGATGTTCACCCAGCCGAACTTCACCAGCACCACCAGCCTCGACTACGCCGAGACCAACCCGAGCGTGATGGTCAGGTCGGGCAACTTCACCGACTCCGACCGGCCGAACGACAGCCACGTGGCCTTCTCCACCGACGGCGGCGCCAACTGGTTCCAGGGCACCGAGCCCGGCGGGGTCAACAGCGGCGGCACCGTCGCGGCGAACGCCGACGGCAGCCGGTTCGTCTGGGCGCCCGGGGACTCCGGCCTCCAGGTGGTCTACTCGGTCGGCTACGGCAACAGCTGGACCCAGTCGTCCGGCGTCCCGGCCAACGCCGTCATCGAGTCCGACCGGGTGAACAAGAACAAGTTCTACGCCTTCTCCGGCGGGAGCTTCTACGTCAGCACAGACGGCGGCGCCACCTTCGCCAAGACCGCCGCCACCGGGCTGCCGTCGAGCGGCGTGCACTTCAAGGCGCTGCCCGGCACCGAGGGCGACATCTGGCTGGCCGGCGGCACCACCGGCCTGTGGCACTCCACCAACTCCGGCGCCTCCTTCACCAAGGTCACCGCCGTGACCGAGGCCGACAACGTCGGCTTCGGCAAGGCCGCGCCCGGCAAGACCTACCAGGCGCTCTATCTGGTCGGCACCGTCGACGGCGTGCACGGCGTCTACCGGTCCGACGACACCGGCGCCACCTGGGTGCGGATCAACGACGCCCAGCACCAGTACGGCAACTTCGGCGAGGCGCTGACCGGCGACCCGCGCATCTACGGCCGCGTCTACATCGGCACCAACGGCCGGGGCATCATCTACGGCGACCGCACCGGCGGCGGGACCTCCGACACCACGGCGCCGACCAAGCCCGGCACGCCCACCGCGTCGGCGATCACTTCGACCGGTGCCACGCTGTCGTGGACCGCGTCGACCGACAACGTAGGGGTGACCGGGTACGACGTGTACCGGGAGGCCGGTACGACGGACGTCAAGGCCGGCACGGCGACCGGTACGTCGTTCGCGCTGACCGGGCTGACGGCCGGCACGTCGTACACGTTCTACGTGGTGGCGCGTGACGCGGCGGGCAACAGTTCCACCGCCTCCAACCCCGTCACGTTCAGCACGACGTCCGGCGGGTCCGGCGGCGGATGCGCGGCGACCTACACCGTGACCAACTCCTGGCAGGGCGGGTTCCAGGGCGACGTCGCGGTCAAGAACACCGGCACCGCGGCGATCACCGGCTGGACCGTGAAGTGGACGTTCGCCAACGGCCAGACCATCACCCAGCTCTGGAACGGCACGCTCACCCAGACCGGAGCGGACGTCACCGTGAAGAACGCGAGCTACAACGGCAACCTGGCGGCCGGAGCCTCGACCTCGTTCGGCTTCAGCGGCACCTGGACGACGGCCAACACCGTCCCCGCGACGGTCACCTGCACCACCGGCTGACCGGCGCGCCGTACCGGCCGGCCGGTGGCACACCCCTCAGCCGGCCGGCACACCCCCCCGGCCGGCCGGCACACCACGATCCGGTGGCGCACGGCGCGGTCGTCGGCACGGGCCCGGTGCTCCCCAGGCGCCGGGTCCGTGCCCTGCCGGGAGCCGCCCGGCACGGTGGACAGGATGCGGCGGCGATCTCCGTCTGGAGACGTACGGCGAGTTCTACCTGCGGAGGAGGCCGACCACGGGGGACCGCGCCTATTCTGGACAGCGAAACGGGGACGGACTGGGGGTACCGATGGCCGTGACTGACGACAGGCGCAGCGACGCCACGAAGGACGCCCGCCGTGACGGTTTCATGGGCTGGCTGGACGGCGTGCGCTCCACTCGCACCGGCCGGCTGACCTTGAAGATCGTCGTCGGCGTGGTGGGCGCCGCGCTCGTGATCGGCGGCCTGCTGCTGGTGCCCCTGCCGGGCCCCGGATGGCTGATCGTCTTCGCCGGCCTCGCCGTGCTGGCGACCGAGTTCGACTGGGCGCACCGGCTGCTGCAGTTCGCCAAGAGAACCGTCTCCGCGTGGACCGACTGGCTCAAACGCCAGAACTGGCCCGTGCGCATTTTGGTCACCGCCGCGACGCTCGCCCTCGCCGCCGTGATCGTCTGGTTCATGCTCAAGCTCAGCCTCGGCATCGACCTCGTCCAGCAGGCCCGCCTGTTCCTTTCCTGACCTGACGGCGACCGTCGTCCAGCGGCCCCCGCGCGGTCGCGGTGCCCCGGCGAGGAGGTGTCCTGCCTCGCCGCGCTGCCGGCCGCCCGGCGGGTGCGCTGATCATCCCGCGCCATACCGGATTGTCACCCCGGTGCGTAACCCACTCCCGATAAATGTGAGCAAAAGCATAGGAAAGGCGAGATATTGGAGTAACGTCCGGATCTGTAGATCCTCACCAACAAGAGGTGCACCAGGTGAGCGCTGTCCAGAGGCGCGGGTGAGCGCCGTCGCGGCCCAGGCGCCGTTCCAGGTGCCTCGCGAGTTCGCGGACGTCATCCGCGCCCATCTCCCCACTCTCACCGAGGAGATGATCGGCGAGATCCAGGCGAGCGTGCCCGAGTACTCCCGGCCCGGCGACGAGAAGTACGTCAAGGCCGTGCGGCGTGCGGTGGAGGAGGCGCTCAAGCAGTTCCTCAACCGGGTCGCCGGCAACGCCTCCGGTAACGGCTCGGGGAACGGCCTGGGCAACCGCTCGGGCAACGGCAGGCTGCTGGAGGTCTTCCGGGCGATCGGCAAGGGCGAGGCCAACGAGGGCCGGCCGCTGGACTCCCTTCAGGCCGCCCTGCGCATCTGCGCCCGCGTCGCGTGGCGGCGCCTGGCCATGGAATCCGAGACGCTGCAACTGTCGCGGCAGCGCCTGTGCGAGGTCGGCGAGGCGATCCTCGTGTACCTGGACGAGATCGCCGCGGCGGCGGCGGAGGGGTACGCCGAGGCGCAGGTCAAGGTCGCGGGGGAGTTGGAACTGCGCCGCCGCCGGCTGCTCGACCTGCTGATCTCCGACCCGCCGGCCGACCGGCGGGCCGTGGAGGACCTGGCGCGGGCGGTGCGGTGGCCGGTGCCGCGGACCCTCGCCGGGGTCGCCCTGGCCGCCCGCTCGCCGCGTGCGGGCGGGTCGCTGCTCGATCCCGCCACGGCCGAGGCCGCGGCGGCCGTCAACGCCGCCGCTGCCGGCGGCAGGCCCGCGCTGCCGCCCGACGTGCTGTCCGACCTCGATCGGTCGGATCCGTGCCTGATCGTGCCCGATCCCGATGGACCTGGCCGGGCGGCCATGCTGGACGTCGCGCTGAAGGACTGGGTGGTCGTGCTCGGCCCGGCGGTGCCCGCGCACGAGGCCGCGCAGTCGCTGCGGCTGGCGCGGGACGCGCTCACGCTCGCCCGCCGCGGGGTGCTGGCGTGCGACCGGGTGGTCCGCTGCGCCGACCACCTCGCCACGCTGATCATCTTCAAGGACGAGGCGCTGATCAAGGTCATGAGGCGGGTACGGCTCGCGCCGCTGCGCGACCTGCGGCCGGCCCAGCGCGACCGGATCGCCGAGACGCTGCTGGCGTGGCTGCAGAGCGGCTACAACGCCAACGAGGTGGCGGCCCGCCTGCACATCCACCCGCAGACGGTGCGATATCGGCTCCGTCAGGCGACGGAACTCTTCCGCGACCAGCTCAAATCGCCAAATGACCGGTTCGAGCTGGAAATAGCATTGCGTGCCCGAACGCTGGCCGCGCAGGACGCAAAACGCTGACAAATCGCGTCCTGGGCCTGTTGTGAGTTCTCTTCAGCCTGTCCGACCTGCGGTTTTGTCATCCGGGTGATATGACGGCTGACGCGTTTCATTGCGCCGGACAAGTCATTCAGTCATGCTTCGATTTACTTTTCTGTCATCCAGTGGAAACACGCCGTTAATGGCTGGAAAACAGGAAAGTCATGCGTTTTCGAGCCGTCCTCTCGGTGCTGGCCGGGGCAGCGCTGATCACCTCCGCCCTCACCGGCACCGCACGGGCCGAAACCTCACCCCAAGGGGCCAACGACTGGACCTGCACGCCGTCGGCCGCCCACCCGCGTCCCCTGGTCCTGGTCCACGGCACCTTCGAGAACATGGCGATCAACTGGCTGAAGATCTCGCCGGTGCTGAAGAGGGCCGGGTACTGCGTCTACGCGCTCAACTACGGAGGAACGCAGGACGCCCTCATCCAGGGCACCGCCGACATCGCGCGGTCGGCCGAGCAGCTCTCCGCCTTCGTCGACCGGGTGCTCGCGGCCACGCACGTGCCCGAGGTGGACCTCGTCGGCCACTCCCAGGGCGGCATGATGCCGCGCTACTACCTCAAGTTCCTCGGCGGGGCCGCGAAGGTGCGCAAGCTGGTCGGCATCGTGCCCTCCAACCACGGCACCACGCTCAGCGGCCTGGTCGTCCTCGGCAACCTGCTCGGCCTCACCGGGCCGATAACCGACGCCTGCCCGGCCTGCGGCCAGCAGATCGCCGGCTCGGCCTTCCTGGCGAACCTCAACGCCGGCGGCGACACGGTTCCCGGCGTGGAGTACGCGGTGATCACCACCCGCTACGACGAGGTGGTCACGCCCTACACCTCCGCCTACCTCAGCGGCCCGGGGGTGCGCAACCGCCTCATCCAGGACGCCTGCCCGTTCGACCTGAGCGCCCATGTGGGCGTGATCGTCGACCCGGTCGTGCAGCGAATGGTGCTCGACGAGCTGGACGGCGCCTTCTCCCACAGGATCAACTGCCTGAACCCGCTCGGCTGACCATTGCCGCGCATGCTCACCCGCTCGAGCGTGGCGGTGTCCCCGTTGATCCCCACCAGCTTCGATGTCCCCGAGCAGCGGTAACGGCGGCCGGCCGCCCGCCGCGTCGTCGGCCCTCAGAGGTAGAGGCCGGTGCCCTGCTCGGACTGGGGGGTGGCGATGGCGTGCAGGTCGCGTTCGCGCATGACGAGATAGATCTGGCCGTGCACCTCGACCTCGTACTGGTCCTCGGCGTTGAACAGCACCTTGTCGCCCACCTTGACCAGGCGGGCGCTGGCGCCGGCGCCGCACACCTCGCCCCAGACGAGGCGGTTGGCCATCTTGACGGTGGCCGGGATGACGATGCCCGCCGAGCTGCGGCGTTCCTCGGAATCCGGCTCGACCTTGACCATGACGCGGTCGTGGAGCATCTGTATCTCGAACTTCGGGTCAGCCACATCTGAAGCTTATTCGGCCGTCGCGTGAACGGTGACCGTGTGCCGCGCTGACCTGGGGAGCGCTCTCCCGCCGCTGATCGATAAGGTGACCGCGGGAGGCGTGATGACTCAGGACTTCGGCGGCTGGCAGTGGATCAACGAGCCCGCGAAATGGTCGGCGGCGGGCGAGGAGCTTCGGGTGACCGCCGACGCGCGCACCGATCTGTGGCGGGTCACCCACTACGGGTACACCTACGACACCGCCCACATCTTCGGCCGGACCCTTCCCGGCGATCTGCGGGTGACCACGACCTTCGAGGCCGCCTACGCCGAGCAGTACGACCAGGCGGGGGCCATGCTCCGCGTCGACGAGAAGAACTGGATCAAGGCGGGGGTGGAGTTCGTCGACGGGAGGATCAACATCAGCGCCGTGGTGACCAGGGACTTCTCCGACTGGTCGGTTCTCCCGCTTCCCGGGCCGGTCGAGGCCGTCACCGTGGATCTGGTCCGCGAGGGCGACACCGTGATCGTGAGGTACGGGGTCGACGGCGCCGAGCCGCTCACCATGCTGCGCCTGGCCTACTTCCCGCCGGAGGTTCCCGCGCTGGCCGGGGTCATGTGCGCCGCGCCCGTGGGCGAGGGGTTCGAGACCCGCTTCACATCGGTGACGGTGGCCTGAGACGTTCATTCGGCGTTTTATGCACGTATATCCGAATTCACGGAAATAATGCCGTCTTTCAGAGAGGAGCCGCCAAGGAGCAAGCCCGTAACATGTATATCGTGGTCTCCTGTGACGGGTTTCCGGCGAACGCCGTGAACCGCACCGTGAAACGCCACGCGGCGCTCGGGGAGGTGAGGCGGTGACCGATCAGGCCGGACGGGCACGCGCGGCGCTGGACACCACCGTCCCGAACCAAGCCCGCATCGCGAACTATTTCCTCGGCGGCAAGGACAACTTCGCGGCCGACCGCGAGGCGGCCGAGCAGATCCTCGCGGTGGCGCCCGAGATCCGCACGATGGCGCGCGAAAGCCAGGACTTCCATCTCCGCGCGGTCCGCTACCTGGTGGAACAGGGCATAACCCAGTTCGTCAACATCGGCGCGGGAATCCCCGCCGAGCACAACACCCACCAGATCGCCCAGTCGCTGACCCCCGACGCCCAGGTCGTCTACGTCTCGGACGACCCCGTGGTGCTCTCCCACTCCCGGGCGCTGCTCGCGACCGACGCCCGCACCGGCGTGGTCGAGGGCGACATCCTGCACCCGGCCGAGCTGATCGCCGATCCCGGCCTGCGGCAGCTGATCGACACCGACCGTCCCATGGCCATCCTGACGCTCAGCGCCCTGCAGTTCGCCCCCGACGAGGACGACCCCTTCAAGCGGGTCGGCCAACTGCGCGACCTGCTGCCGGTGGGCAGCTATCTGGTGATCGTCCACGCGGTGTTCGACTCCCGCCCCGACGCGGCCAAGCCGATCGTCGATGTCTACAAGCGGGTCTTCGGCCGTTCCGAGGACGCCTCGCGTAAGCGCGAGCAGGTGGCGGCCTTCTTCGACGGGATGGAGCTGGTCGAGCCCGGGCTGGTCTACATCCGGCTCTGGCGTCCCGACAACCCCCTCAACGTCCGCCACCCGGAAAAGGCCTGGCTCGTCGGCGGCGTCGCCCGCAAGCCCGCCCCCTGATCGCGGCGCCCCGCCGCCCGCCCCGGCACGCGCGGATCACGGCCGGGAGTCCAGAGAGTGGCCGATCAGCGACCTTTTGGTGACCGATCGCACCATGGCCGGGTTCCATACTGTGAGGTGCGTTTTCTGTCGTGAAAGGTCTGTGACTTGAGGCTTGCCCCCTTCGCCCGGTTTTCCCGTCCGCTCAAATGGGTGGCACGCGTCATCACCGCCGTCCTGGTGCTCGCGGTCCTCCTCGCCGGAGCGGCCGTCTGGACGGTGCAGCGGTCGTTCCCCCAACTGGACGGCGAACTGCGCCTCCCCGGCCTCGGCGCGGACGTGACCGTCCTGCGCGACCCGCACGGCATTCCGCAGATCTACGCGAGCACTCCGCGGGACCTGTTCATGGCGCAGGGGTACGTCCACGCCCAGGACAGGTTCTGGGAGATGGACTTCCGGCGCAAGACCACGGCGGGCCGCCTCTCGGAGCTGTTCGGCGCCTCCACGCTCGACGTGGACAAGGTGGTGCGCACCCTCGGCTGGCGGCGAACCGCCGAACGGGAGGTGGCGCTGCTCGACCCGCGAACCCGCCAGGCGCTCACCGACTACGCGGCCGGGGTGAACGCCTGGATGGGGCAGCACCAGGGCTTCGCCGAGCGGAGCCTCGAGTACGCCGTCCTGAAGCTCACCAACGGCTCCTACACCCCCGAGCCGTGGAACCCGGTCGACTCGCTGGCCTGGCTCAAGGCGATGGCCTGGGACCTGCGCTCCAACATGGACGCCGAGCTCGAACGGGCCCAGGACGCCTCCGCCGTGCCCGTGGAGCGGGTCGAGGAGCTGTTCCCCGGCTACCCGTACGAATCGCACCGGCCGATCGTCACGGCGGGAGCCGTACGCGACGGCCGCTTCACCCCCACGACTCCGGCGGCCTCCCCGGCCTCGGTGGCGTCGTCGCGGGTCCTCGCCGACGTGGCGCGCACGCTGCGCACCGTGCCGTCCCCGCTCGGGACGGACGGGACGGACCGCGCGGGCATCGGCTCCAACTCCTGGGTCGTGAGCGGCGCGCACACCGACACCGGCAAGCCGCTGCTGGCCAACGACCCCCACCTCGGGCCGCGCATCCCGTCCATCTGGTACCAGAGCGGGCTGCACTGCCGGGTGAAGTCCGCCGCCTGCCCCTACGACGTCGTCGGCTACACCTTCTCCGGCATCCCGGGCGTCGTGATCGGCCACAACGACCGGGTCGCCTGGGGCTTCACCAACCTCGGCCCCGACGTCACCGACCTCTACCTGGAGCGGACCAGGGGCGGCGCCTACGAGTCCGAGGGCGCGTGGGTGCCCATGGAGACCCGTACCGAGGAGATCAAGGTCGCCGGGCGCCCGTCCGAGACGCTGACCGTGCGGTCGACCAAGCACGGGCCGATCGTCTCCGGAGTGCTCGGCGACGCCAAGGCCGCCCTGCCGGGCGCCGCAGCCAAAGCGGGCGAGTCGAAGCCGGGGGAGACCGGGAAGACGGGAACGGCGGGGGAGACCGGGAACACGGGAACGGCGGGGGAGACCGGGAAGCTTCCCGCCGGCGGGCACGACGTGGAGATCGCGCTCCGGTGGACCGCCCTGGACCCCGGCCGCACGGCCGACGCCCTGCTCCTGCTCGACACGGCGGCGAACTTCGACCAGTTCCGCAAGGCGGCGTCGTTCTTCGAGGCCCCCGCCCAGAACATGGTCTATGCCGACGTGGACGGCAACATCGGATACCAGGCTCCCGGGCGCATCCCGATCCGGGCCGCGGGCGACGGCCGATGGCCGGCCCGGGGCTGGACCGGCAAGGAGGAGTGGACCGGCTACATCCCCTTCGACGAGCTGCCCATGGCCTACAACCCGCCCGAGGGGTTCATCGCGACCGCGAACAACGCCGCCATCGGCCCTTCCTACAGCCACTACCTCACCTCGGACTGGGCGTACGGGTACCGCTCGCAGCGCATCGTGGACCGCATCACGCAGGCCATGTCCAAGGGGAAGATCACCGTGGCCACGATGGGGGACATCCAGACTGACACGGCCAACGGCCTGGCGCCTCTGCTCGTCCCCTACCTGCTCAAGGCCGGCGCGGGCGTGCCGGAGGCCAGGGAACTGCTCACCGGCTGGGACTTCTCCCAGGGCCGCGACTCGGCGCCCGCCGCCTACTTCAACGCCGTATGGCGCCACCTGCTCCAGCGCACCTTCGACGACGAGCTGCCCGAGGGCGGCCGCCCCGGCGGCGGCGACCGCTGGTACGAGGTGGTGCGCCGGCTCCTCGACAGGCCCGGCGACCGCTGGTGGGACGACGTCCGGACCAAGGACAAGGGCGAGACCCGGGACGACATGCTCGTGGCGGCGATGGGCGACGCGGCGAAGGAGCTACGGGCCGAGCTGGGCGACTCTCCCCGCGACTGGCGCTGGGGCGACCTGCACACCCTGGAGCTGACCAACGAGACGTTCGGCACCTCGGGCATCGGCCCGATCGAGTGGCTGTTCAACCGCGGACCGCTGAGGCTGGGCGGAGGCAAGGACGCGGTCGACGCGACCGGCTGGAACGCCTCCAAGGGCTACCAGGTCGACTGGGTGCCCTCGATGCGGATGATCGCCGACATGGCGGACCTGGACCGCTCGCGCTGGGTCAACCTGACGGGCGCCTCCGGGCACGCCTTCCACGGCGACTACGACGACCAGGCGCAGCTGTGGGCCGACGGCGGCTCGACCCCCATGCGCCAGACCGAACCCGCCGTGCGCAAGGACGCGGTGAACACCCTCACCCTCGTGCCCTAGCGCCTCCGGGCGGTTCAGAGGTGCCGCATGCCGCCGGGGAGCCGCGGGGTCCGGACGCGGACGCGGGTCCTGTCGCAGACCTCGCAGCGCTCGGTGACCACGTGGCCGATCGCCTCCTCGGTGTTCCACCGGTGGCGCGGGTGGATCCCCGTGGTCATCCTCGCCAGCGCCCTGGAGACGCCGCTGCCGGGTAAGCCGAGCTTGTCGAGTGTGTTCACGCCTTCGCTCCCCACCTTCTGGCCGACGGGTACGGCGATATACGCCGATTCCCGGTCCGACACTGCCCTCAGACGCGGGCCTCATGCGTGCCGGGGAAGGTGGGATTCCAGGCTTACCCGCTGGTGACCGAGGCGATCTCCGCGAGCGGGAACTCCAGATAGTCGCCCGCTTCCTCGCACCAGGCGTCCAGCACGCCGCGCCGCAGCTCGCCGTGGCTGATCGTGGCGGTGAGGCCGTCGGACAAGGTGATGAGCGCGCGCACGCCGCGATCGACGACGAACCCGAGCAGTGACTGCTGGGCCGTGGGCAGGCGGGTGGCCAGCCGGCCGATGACCGCCCAGGTCTGACCGGTGTGCCGTTCCGCCTCGCGGGTCTGCGTCAGCCGGCGCGCGTGCTCGTGAGGGTCGGGCGGCGGCTCGGTGAGGGCGACCTGGGGCTCCTCCAGCTCGGCGACCCGGCCGCCGGGCAGCAGGATGAGCCGTCCGCCCTGCGGCTCCCGCCGGACCGCGATCTCCCCCGTGTCGTCCACCGGCACCGGGGCGTACCCGGCGTCGCGCAGCGCGGCGAGCGTGCGGTCCGCCGGAGCGCTGCCGGCGAGCACGGTGGGCGCGAGGAGGCGCAGCCCGAGCCGGGCCAGACGGCGGTGCGCGGCGATCTCGGCGAGCAGGCCGGGGTCGGAGCCCTGGATGATGCACCCGACCGTGGTGACCGTGACCTCGCCGTACCGGCGTGCCACGTCCATGACGAGGTAGGTCAGCGGCTGCGGGATGGTGCCCGCCGCACGCAGCTCCTCCAGCAGCGAGTCGGCGGAGTACCCGGCGTCCAGGGCCCGCCGCACGCTCGCGGGGCTGAACCGCCACACCGAGGCGGCGCCCTGCGACTCGCGGTCGGCGGCACGGTCGAGCAGGCCGGACAGCTCGGCGGCCGGCGGACCGGTGACGACGGCCGTCAGGTCGGCTCCGAAGAGGGCGGTGCGCTGGGCGCCGGCCAGCGCGTGCACCGAGGACTCCACCAGACCGGGATCGCGTTCCACCTCGGGCACCGTCTCGTCCTGCTCGTCACCGGCCACCGCGGAGCCGAGCGCGGCGAGCGCGCGGCCGAGCGCCGTCAGGGTGTCGGAGGCGACCAGGCCGAGCAGCCGCGCCTCCGTGAGGACGGCGGGGCAGCACTCCGCCAGCAGGTCGCGGTCGAGCAGCGGCGCCCGCCAGTGCACGGCCTGCACCAGCTCGGGCATGCTCGCGAAGGCCGCGTCCTGCGGGAGGGTGGCGAGCGTGGCCAGCACCGCCCAGCGGATGCGCGCCACCGTCTCGCCGGCCGGGTCGTCGCTGAGCACCGTGGAGTACCTGCCGGCGGCCCGTCGCAGCGACGAGCGTTCCATGCGCCACCAGGCGGCGAGCAGCACCCGCAGCCGGGCGGGGGCGTCCTCCAGCCGCCAGGCGTCGAACCGCTTGGTCGGGATCAGGCCGCCCGCCGTCTCGTCCCAGGCGAGCAGCCTGGCGACGGCGCACGCCTCCAGCAGCAGGCGGGTCTCCTCCTCGGTGCAGCCGGTCTCCTTGATGACGCGGCGCACCTCGCGGACTCCGACGCCGCCGCCCTTCAGCAGGGGGAGCGGGGTCTTGTCGGTGTTCTCCAGCAGGGCGGCGGCCCGGTCGACCGCGTGCGGCGCGGCCAGGCACATCTCGTGGTCGACGGCTTCGGGGGCGACGGGCACCGTGCCGAGCTGGGGCGGCTCGGGGGTGAACGGCGCGTGGTAGTCGGGGCCGCGCAGCGCCAGCGCGACCTCGCGGGGCATCTCGCCGATGTCCCACTGGGTGCGGTAGAGCAGTCCCCGGTCGGCGGCCCACTTCTCCGGGGCGCCGTGGACGACGAAGCGGTTGCCGTCCACGCCGCGCACCGGCCCGTCCCAGGCGAACTCGTCGAGCAGGCTCACCGTGCCGTCGGGAGCGTCGCGCAGCAGGGCGGCCAGCCGGTCGGCGTCGCCGAGCACCGTGGTGATGCGGGCCATCAGCTGCCGCTTGCCGCCCTGGGACGCCAGGCCGAGCTCGCGGCTCATGCGGCGCAGCCCTTCGGTGTTGAGCGTCCAGGAGTCGAGGTAGGTGGAGAGGGGCTCGCCGAGCCCGCACGGGGCGGTCCACCAGCGGGCGACGGCGCCGGCCAGGTGGAGGCGGCCGTCTGGCGCGGGCCACGCGAGAGCGTGCTCGAACAGGCCGTCCAGCCAGGGAAGCACCTCCGCCGTGGTCACTCCCAGGAAGCGGGCCAGCTCCTCGGCGTTCGCCCGCTCGCCGATGACCAGGCAGGCCTGGAGGATCTCGAGAGGAGGCAGGGGGAGGCCGCGCATGACCTCCATGACGGCGAAGTCGTCGCTCAGGCGCCGGGCGAGGGTGTCCAGGCGGCGCGGCCATGGCGCGGCGATCGCGTCCGGGCGGTTGGCCAGGACGCGCGCGAGCCGGTCTTCATCGAGGGTCGTCAACCAGTCGAGCAGGTGATCATCCATCACAGCTCTTTCAAAGGTCTCGCGGGAGTCACCAAGAAGCCACCGTAATGCAGAGCACCCGTCTGACGGGATCGACGTAGCAGAATAGGGCCCCGAATCCTTCACGCGACTTTCGTGACGGCGGTTCAGCTTTTGAGCACGGCCCAAACGACCTTGCCGCAGGGGAGCAGCGGATTCCAGCCCCATCGCAGGCTCATCGACTCCACGATGTGCAGGCCCATGCCGCCCGGTTCGAGGGGCGAGGGGTGGCGCATGATGGGCGCCGCCGTTCCGGGGTCGGCGAAGACGCACGTCACGAGGGAGCCCTTGCGGATCATCGACATCCGGATGGGTTCCGAACCGCTTCGACGAAGGTCGCGCGGATCCAGCACGAGTCCGTGGCGTAACGCGTTGGTGGCGAGCTCGGACACCACGAGCTCCATGTCCTCCACCAGATCGCCCATGCCCCAGCCGATGAGGCTGCCGGCGGCGAAGCTCCGCGCCGAATGTACTGATTCGGCGCGCGGAGGGAGCACGAAGGTGGCACTGGACGTGCCTGCTCCAGGGGGTGTCAGGTCGCGCGCGGGATTGGGCCACCAGCCGACAGGAGGCCACCAATCGAAGGCCGACCACTGGTTTCGCCCACGTGTCAGGTCCGTGGAGTGCACGAGATCATGATGGTCCAAACTCGCGTGCAGGTGCAAGAGCGAATGCACGTGCAGAAGAGTCGTGCAGGCGCTACGGTTGCCTCGGGAGTGAAACCGAAGGGGGACCACACGCGCGATCTTTGACAGACTGTGAACCAGTCCAGCACCGGAGGAAAGCACGTGTCCATCGATCCGCCCGGCTCCGGCTCAACGGTTCGGCGCATTATGTTGGGCGCCAGCCTACGTAGGCTGCGCGAGGAGCGCGGGCTAACACGTGAGGTCGCGGGATTCCACATCCGCGCCTCCGAGTCCAAGATCAGCCGGATGGAACTTGGGCGGGTGGGATTCAAGACGCGTGACGTCGAGGATCTGCTCACGCTCTATGGCGTCGACGACGACGCCGACCGTCGCGGGCTGCTCGAGATGGTCCGTGAGGCCAACACTCCCGGATGGTGGCACAAATACAGCGACTTGCTCCCCTCATGGTTCTCGACGTATGTCGGGCTCGAAGAGGCGGCGTCGGTGATCCGCACCTACGAGGTGCAGTTCGTACCGGGGCTCCTCCAGACGGCCGCGTACGCCCGGAAGGTGATCAGGCTCGGATATCCGGACGTCTCCGAAGACGAGATCGAACGTCGCGTGCATCTGCGCATGCAACGGCAGGAACGTCTCACCCGTAAGGACGGACCGAAACTCTGGGCTGTCATCGACGAGGCCGCACTGCGGCGGCCCATCGGTGGCAAAGAGATCATGTACGAGCAGTTGCAGCACCTGATGGCCGTCGCCAGCCTGCCGGCCATCACCTTGCAGGTGATGCCGTTCCAGTTCGGTATGCACGCGGCCGAGGGTGGAGCGTTCACCATCCTGCGTTTTCCGGAGTCCGACCTGTCGGACGTGGTCTACGTCGAGCAGCTGTGGGGTGCCCTTTACCTGGACAAGCGTGAGGACATCGACCCATACCTCACCGCAATGGAACAGCTGTGCGTCGAGAGCACAACTCCCGGGGGCACTGCCGAGATACTCGGCGACATACTCAGAGAGACCTAGATGAACCAGCCCTATAACGGAATGCCGGCCACGAGCCTCACCGGCGTCGCCTGGCGTAAGAGTGTTCACAGCAACTCGCAGGGCAACTGCGTCGAGCTTGCCAAACTCCCCGACGGGGGCGTCGCCGTCCGCAACTCCCGGTTCCCGGACGGCCCGGCCCTGATCTACACCGCTGACGAGATCCGGGCCCTCGTGCTCGGCGTCAAGGACGGCGAGTTCGACAACCTGGTCGCGTAACACCCTGTTCACATATCGCGAGTCCGGTTAACCGGAGAGCGCGGATCGCGTAACCGGGGTCGTTCATCACTCCGGCAAACTGGGTTCGTCCACTTCTGTGAAGTCTTGGGGGCCCGTGATGCTGGACCAGATGACTCTCTACCCTGTAGCCGATGACGTGCTGTTCGCACCGGGGGGCCGCGTCGTGATCCGTACGTACGGCGTCGCGTCCGCGGCCTCCACAGAAGACGGCGCCCGGCCGGTCTCCTACCGCACCTGGGTCACGGGAGTCAGGGACCAGCCCAGGTACTGGCGCTGGGGCCACTTCGAGGACGCCCGCCGTGGCCACCGCAAGGTGCTCGAATGGCTGACCGGCCGCGGTCCCCAACCCCAGCCCCACCCCCCGGCCGCCGTCGCCGGCTGACCGCCTCCTGCCGCCACGTCCGTCTCCCTCGAGGCGCGACGTGCTGTTGGTCGTCGGGGACGATAGGACGCGCACCGGTCACGTCGTGGGCGATGTCCTCGCGGATCGAGCGCCGGTCGCAGAGGGCGCGCCGTTCACCGTTGGCGGGGTCACGGGGGCGTTCCAGCGGGTCAGGGCGTGTTGTTCGTGTTCGAAGCCGAGGGCGGAGATCGTCCCTGTGTCGAGTTTGAAGAGGCGGCCATCCTGTGGGGGCAGGTCGAGCCAGCGGGCGGTGAGCACCCGCAGGAAGTGACCGTGGGCGACCAGGGCGACGGTGCCCTCGGCCCGCGTGACGCGGGCGATCACCCGGTCGGCGCGCTCGGCGACCCGCTCGATCGTCTCGCCGGGATGTTCGGCGTCCCCGGGCACGACGCCGTCGCGCCAGAGATACCAGCCGGGATGTTTCTTCCTGATATCCGGCGTGGTGATGCCTTCGTAACCGCCGTAGTCCCACTCCCAGAGATCCGCGTCGATCTCGAAGCCGGTCAGTCCGGCCAGTTCCGCGGTGCGTATCGCCCGTTTCGCCGGGCTGACGAGGACGAGCGAGAAGCTCATGCCCTTCAGCGCCGGGGCGAGCGCGCGGGCCTGGTCCTCACCCTTGGGCGTGAGCGGTATGTCGGTACGCCCGGTGTGCCGGCCGTCGCGGCTCCACTCGGTCTCACCGTGCCGCAGAAGAATCAGCTCGTCCATATCGGACCATCATCTCCCGTCCGCCCGGCTCCCCGGCGCGCACCCCGGGCATCGGCCCCTAAAACGATCTGCCGCGGTGCCTCGCCCCCCCGGCGGCCTGATCTGACGCTCGTCGTAGCCAGGCCGGCTCGTCGCTCGGTTCTTGTCCGTTTTTGTGGACAGTTTGTCCCGGCGCAGGGGGTGCTCCTCTCAGGCTGGTTGCGAGAGTGGACGTGAACGGACACGCGACTCGCGCCTGACCTGCAAGGAGAGCATCGATATGAGCGAGATCATCGCAGGCGTCGCCATCCCGGACTCGGCGCTCGTCACCGAGGCGACCGAGCTGGTGCGGGAGGCGGCGCCGCCGCTGCTTTACGACCATTCGCGCCGCGTCTACCTGTTCGGCACCCTCCAGGGGAGGCGGCTCGGCCTTACGGCCGATCCGGAGCTGCTCTACGTCGGGGCGATGTTCCACGACCTCGGGCTGACCGAGACCTACCGCCGCACCGACCAGCGTTTCGAGATCGACGGAGCGGACGAGGCGCGCCGCTTCCTGGCCTCGCACGGCGTCCCGGAGGCCGAGATCCGCAAGGTGTGGGAGGGCATCGCGCTGCACACCACCCCCGAGGTGCCCTATCGCCTCGAACCCGAGGTGGCGCTGGTGACCGCCGGCGTCGAGACCGACGTCCTCGGCATCGGCTACCGCGAACTCGACCCGGCGGACGTCGCGGCCGTGACCGCGGCCCACCCGCGCCCCGACTTCAAGCGGCGGATCCTCGCCGCCTTCACCGACGGCTTCAAGGACCGGCCCGACACCACGTTCGGCACCGTCAACGCCGACGTCCTCGAGCACTTCGTCCCCGGCTTCCGGCACATCGACTTCGTCGAGGTCATCTTGAAGAACGACTGGCCCGAGTGACCCGGCGGACCGGGAGGAACGCACCTCGTATCCGGGGAGCGGAAGGAAGATCGCGCGTTAGCGCCGCCCGGAGCGTTCGTTTGGCAGTCTGGGGTCATGACGGCCGACAGCGGCGCGGCGCCGGGCCCGAGCCTGAACTCCCCGACGAGATCGAGCGGTTATGCCAGGACGTGTCCGAACTCTTCGTGCTGCTGACCGAGCTGTACATGGCGTACCGGCGGCTGTTCGGACTGCTGGACCCCCACACCCAGCGCACCCGCCAGCGGCTCGCCGCCATGGGCTGGATCGTGCGGTGAACGCTCGGCGGCGGACCGCCGGTGCCGGGGCGCCGGGGTGACGTCAGTTGCCCTTGCGGAGCACGCGGGTGACGGACTCCCCGATGGCCGGGGTGAACTCGGCCGGGCAGTCGATGCCGAGCGACCGGGCGAGGTCCCGGCCGTGCACGTCGGCGGTGGCCTCGACGAGATCGGCGAGCCGGCCCGTGCGGTGCCGTCCGAGCCACCAGGCCGAGCCGATGCACGCCGCGCCGATGAGCGCGGCGGGCCACCACCACAGCGCCGGCAGCAGGTACAGCACCCCCCAGCCGGCCAGCCGGGCGGCGGAGGCGAGATCGTCCCGGGCCGAGGTGATCCGGCCCCGCACCTCTTCCGGCACGAGCAGCCACAGCCGGGGCCAGGCGGAGACCAGATCGAGGTCGTACCGGGCGCGGACCCGGATGCCCGCGGCGAGCATCCGGTCGCCCATCCAGGTGGGGCTGCGCGGTTCGGCGAGCGCGATGCGGTTGCGGGCGGCGTTCAGGGCGTCGGTGCCGGGCCCGGGGACGGGCGGCGCGCCGTCGCCTGGCGCGGCCTCGTTCGATCCGGCCCCGACCCGCGCGGTGCCGCCGAGCGCGCCGCCGTCCAGGGCGGCGCCGGGGGACAGAAGCAGTCGCGCCTTCGCCTGGAGCGCTGCGTGGTAGCGGTCGGCCGCCAGGGTCCAGCGGCGGCGACGCCATGCGGTCAGCGCCCGGCCCGGCGGGCCGCCCCAGGACCCCATCCAGCACCATTCGGCGACCCGGCCCAGCGCCTCCGCGGCCAGCCCGGCTCCCGCGAGGCTCCATCGCCACGACGGCAGGCTCGCCACTCTGGACGAGTCGATCGGGCTGCTGCGCCGTTGCGCCGGTGGCGCGCGGCTGCTCGGCGACGTCCTGGTCACGCGGTACGAGCGCACCAAGGACCTGTCCGCGCTCGATGAGGCGATCACGTGCTATCGGCGCGCCGCGGAGTCCGCTCCCGGGCTGCGCGCGCTCAACGACTTCGCCCGGGCGCTCGACCTGCGATTCCGCGAGAGCGGCGATCCGGCGTACCTGGAGGAGTACTCCGCCGTGGCGCGCGCGGCGGCCGAGGTGACCGACGCGCCCGTGGAGCAGCGCATGTCCGCGGTCACCCGGCTCGGGATCGTGTCAGGAGAGCGTGGCGAGTGGCACCAGGCGGCGGAGGCGTTCGAGCGGGCCATCGAGCTGCTCCCTCAGCTCGCGCCGCGCCATCACGCCCAGAGCGCGCAGCTTCGGGAACTGGCGAGGTTCGCCTCGCTCGCCCCTTCCGCCGCCGCCTGCGCCGTCCGGGCCGGGGACGCCGAGCGGGCTGTCGAGCTGCTCGAACAGGGACGGGGTGTGCTGCTCGGACAGGCCCTGGACACCAAGGACGAAGTGAGCGAACTGCGCGCCCGCCGCCCCGATCTCGCGGAGACGTTCCTCGACCTGCGCGACCGGATGAGCGATACGCGTCAGGAGATGCGCGAACGGCGGGCCGCGCTCCCGGGGTGGCTGCACTGGTCCGGGGCTGAGGAACTGGCGGACAGCCGTTATCGATGAGAACGATCTTGCTGGCCAACCCAGGGCAGAAGTGGGATGCGGGTGGGATAGTTGTTGGTCAGCGGGCCGCGAGTACTGCGTAGGCGGTGGAGCGGCCGATTTTGAGGGTGCGGGCAGCCTCGGTGACCGAGACACCGTCGTGGACCAGGCGGCGTAGTGTGGCCAGCTCGGCGGGGCCGATGACGCGCGGCCGGCCGGTCTTCTTCTTGCCGGGCAGCATGGCACCGGTGGCCTCGCGGCGCCTGGCGGCGGCGATTCCCTCAGCCTGACGCTCGGCGCGCAGCTCCAACTCGTACTCCGCGGCCGCGGCCAGGACCGCGAACATGAACCGGCCCTCTTTGGTGGCCAGATCAAAGTTCTCCGTCAGCGACACCACCGTGATGCTGCGGTCGCGCAGCTCGTTGACCGTGGTCAGCACGTGTCCCGCTGAGCGGCCCCACCGGTCGGACTTCCAGAACTTCAGCGTGTCGCCCGCCTTGGGCAGCGCCAGGAGCGCCTCCCATGCCGGCCGCGCGACGCCGCGCTTGCCCGACTCCGTTTCCATGACCAGTTCGTCGTAGCCGCTGGCCGCCAGGGCGTCGAGCTGAAGCTGCGGGTTCTGATCCCGCGTCGAGACTCGTGCGTAGGCCCAGATGGTCATCAGCCATCCTCCCGGCGATGTCCAGAAACGTAAACCTTTCTGGACACTCTACTGACCAGCCGCGACACCGTCTAGAAACCTCTGTCCAGAAAGTCGCTGCGCACGGCTAGAGAGGATCAAAGGCTGAAGTTACGGGGGTTTGAGGTCGAGACCGGTCTTGGCGATGAAGCCGCTGATCAACTGAGGGCGGTACTGCATCTTCTTCAGCCGGGTCTTGATCAGCCGGGCGAGTTCGTTCAGGGTCTTCTTAGCCAGATTGGCCAGGGAACGTTTCAGATGGGCCCAGACGGTCTCGACCGGATTGAGCTCGGGGCGTAGGAGGGCAACTGGATGAGCGTCAGCCAGGCACGATGCTCGACCAACCGGCGCATGGCGGCGCTGATGTGGGTGTTCAAGTTGTCCCAGATCAGCACGATCGGGCCGCGAAGTTGCTGGTGTGCGGCATCCAGGAGAGCTGCGTAATCGGCCTCGGAGAACGACTTGCGTTCACCCTTACGACCTCGCCGCAGCCGGGAGCCGGTAGATCAGCCGAGGCAGATGGCCGGGCTTGGTGGCGATCAGCCCGGCGATCATCACCGTGCCCGAACCGCTGCCGGACACCGTCACCACCGGTGTCACCCCGCGCCGTCCCCAGCTGCGCCCGCGCGGTGGTCTCAGGCCTTGACCAGCCTCGTCTTCCCAACAGAGCCAGGCGTCCAGGTTCGCCGCGGCCCTTTCCCCTCCGGCCAGGCATGCTCACGCCAGGCGGCGACCGCCTGCTCATCGCGCTCGGCCGCCCGCCGCGCGGGTACCTGCCAGCTCCAGCCCAGCCGGTGCAGCAGATAGTCCAGTCCGCTCAAGGTGTAGGGCACCCGGAACAGCTCCCTGACCAGCTCGGCGATCCGAGCCAGGGTCCAGCACTGATCCTCGCTCCACCCGTACGCGGCCGGCCCTTCGTCCAACGCCGCCTGCAGCGCCTCCAGCTGCGCCTCGGTCAGCTTGCACTTCTCGCCACCCGGCCCCTTGGACAGCAGGGCCTCCCGGCCGCCGACGTCAAAGGCCCGGTGCCAGCGGTTGGCCGACATCCGGCTGACCCGAAACTCGGCCGCCACCTGCGCGTCTGTGGCGCCCTCGATGAAGCGGACCGCCGCCTGCATCCGCACCTGCTCCCGGCGGGCCCGCGCCGCAGCGGTCAGTCCGCCACCCTCGGGATACCTCATCCCTCCTGCATAGACCCACGACGAACAGCCGTCACGCAACCAGCAGGCGACACCTACGTAACGTAACTCCCACCTTCAAAACTCTCTAATGGATTCAGCCATCGAGGAAGATCCAACGAGCGTATCTCCGGCCTTTCATTAGGCGGTGCGGCGGGAGCGGGCCAGAGCCAGCCCACCGAGGACCATGGCGATCGGCCCGACCACCAGGCCCACGTAGCCCCCTACTATTCCGTAGCCGGCGCCGGGACCACCCTCGGCGGCGGCCACGACCAGACCGCCGATGACCGTGCAGGCCAGCCCCGCCGCCAGCGCCACGATGGCCCCCCTTCTCCCGGTGCCGGTGCCGATACGACCCGCGGAGCGGGCCAGAGCCAGCCCGCCGATGACGACGCCGGCCAGCCCCAGCAGCGCGGCCACCGCGGACCATAGGCGCCCGGCGGTCAAGGTGTAAGCACCGGCGGGCTGGGTCAAAACGTGCGCGGCTGCCGGTGTGGCGAGCCCCACAATTCCGAGCAGGGCCGCTGCGGCGGTGGCTAGCAAGTGACGAACGGACATGAGGAACCTTTCTGTTCGAATGACGGGCGTCGGCAGCATGTGCAGCGCGCTGGATCGCTTATGCCGGTCGAGGTCCCGGTGACGAGCGCGAGCGCCTGGGAGGGGTGTCGCGGAATCGCATTGATAGGGGGCGAGGACGACCTCCGCGCCCCTCCGCAGGACGGTCCTGTGGAAAGGCGCGATGATGCCGTTCAGTCGTGCGTGCCGGAAATGAAAGCCGAGTCGATGCTGCCATCGGTCAACAGTTGTTGCAGCGCGCGCTGCATGGTCTCGGAGTCGTTGAGGTGCGGGAACGGCTCGCCGGCGGGAGCGTCGACACCCAGGAACCGGCAGAGCGGCTCCCAGCCCTCGCGGACGTCGAACACCAGGAGGCGATCCGCGGGCAGGCTCTCCTGGACAACGGCCACGTGACGGTGGAACGCCGCTACCGCGATCTCTTCGTCGGGCATGCCCCGCTGGAAGTCCCAGGTATCGCCGAAGGCGGACTCTCCGATGAGATCGAGAACCGGGCGGAGCCTCTCCATCGTCCTAAGTACCGCGGCCCCCGCTTCAGGCAGATCCGGCGGCACGTCCCGGCGGGTGGCGATTAGAGCCTGCATGCTGACATACCAGCGATGCGGATCGCGGACGGTCAGGACGACCTTCGCGTCCGGGTAGACCTCCGCCTGCTCGCGCCAGAAGAAACTGGCTGGCCAGTCCTGGGTGGATGGGTAGCCGCCGAGCACGCTGTCCCAGTCCAGCGGCAGGCCGCAGGCGGCGGGCAGCCACCGGTCGACGTGGTCGGGATTGCTCCCGATTTCGGCCATGTGGTAGCAGGGACCGAATCCCAGCCTTTCCAGCGCGGCCTTCATCGATCTGGTTCCGGTACGCGGGAATCCCGCGCCGATCAGGTGTAACACGTCAGCCTCCTGCTGTTGCGGCCGCGGCGTTCACCTATCGGCAGACGTGGACCGCGGCCTTGACGTAGGTGTCGGACTAGCAGGGCAGCCGCACTTGTTGATGTAGAGCTATCTGCCTGTATGTACAAGATCACGAGAAGTGGCCGCCGTGCGATGATCGAGGTGTGTACGGTCATCAGGGCCTCGATCGTGCGCTTGTATTCGCTGTGGTCAGCCGCTCAGCTCGGTGCGGCGGGAGCGGGCCAGAGCCAGCCCGCCGAGGACCGCACCGACCAGCCCAAGCACCAGGGCCAAGGCCGCCCCGAATACTCCGTTGCCGGTGCCGAGACCACCGTCGGCGACAGCCAGTTTCACCACGCCGTTGAGCCCGCCGATCAGCCCCACCACCACAGCCACGATGGCTCCCCTCCTCCCGCCGTTGCCGATACGACGGACGGAGCGCAGCGCCAGCCAGCCGATGACCACGCCGCCCAGCGCCACCAGTGCGGCCACACTGGCCCAGATTCGCTCAGGGGTCCCGAGGAAAGTATCGACACCCTGGCCCGCGCATTCTGCCGACGTCGTACAGACTGGCGAGGCCGCCTGTGCGGCAAGCACCAACAGGATGGACATTGAGGATCCTTTCGGTCGAATGACGGGCGCCCGCAGCGTGTGCAGCGCGGTGGCTCGGCCCATGCCGGTCGAGGTCCCGGTGACGAGCGAGCGCCTGGCAGGGGTTTCACGAAATCGATCATCGCGCCGTCGAGGCCGCCGCGGCCTCCGGCAGCGGACGGCAGCGTCTACGCAGTTCTGCGTAGACGCCTCGTGCCTAGGTACGCTCGTCGTGGTAGGCGGTCGCGCGTCTGGGCGGAGTGTTCTCACGGGCAGCAACCGTAGGATCGCGGCATGGAACACCGCGCCGCGTCGTTGCGCCTGCCTGTGCCGGCGCAGGACGTGTTGCTCGCGCTCTTCATCACCGTGATGCAGGTTCAGGGCACGATCGTCCGTAACGTCGGCGAGGTGGTACAGCGGCCGCTCACCGACCTCGGAAACCTGGGATATGTCCTGCTGATCGTGAGTGGCGTGGTCGTCGCCGTCCGCCGCCGGTGGCCGGTGCCGGTGTTCGTCACCGCCGCGCTCGCCAGCTTGGTGTACTTCGGCCTTGACTTCCCGGACGGGCCCGGCTGGCTCGCGCTCTTCATCGCCCTGTACACCGTCGCCGCCTACGGAGACGGGCGCCGGTCGCTGGTGATCGCCGGCGTGGGCACTTCGGTGCTCGCCATCGGCTGGCTGGTCGCCGCGGCCGACATCGAGCCACGCGCCGCCATCGGCTGGGTGTTCTTCCGGATCGGCGCGTCGGTCATGAGCGCGGCCCTTGGCGAGTCCGTCCGGTCCCGACAGGTCATCGCGGCCGAAGCTCAGGAGCGCGCCGAGTTGGCTGAACGGACTCGCGAGGAGGAAGCGCGGGCACGGGCCGACGCCGAACGGCTCCGGATCGCGCGCGAGGTCCACGACACCGTCGCGCACGCCATAGCGATCATCAACGTCCAGTCCGGCGTCACCGCACACGTGCTCGACAAGCGGCCGGAAGTGGCGCGCGAGGCGCTGCGAGCGATCGAGCAGACCAGCTCCCGGGCGCTGCGGGAGATGCGGGCCATCCTCGGGGTACTCCGTGACGACGACGGTGACGACGACGGACGGGCGCCGTACCCCGGGCTGGGACAGATCGACGAACTGGCCGCCAAGGCGCGCGAGGCCGGACTCGACATCAAGCTTGAGGAGACCTCGCCCGCGGTCCCGTTGCCCAGCGCGGTGGGAAGTGCCGCCTACCGAATCGTTCAGGAATCGATCACCAACGTGGTCCGCCACGTCGGTCCGACTCGGGTGACGGTAGTGCTGAACCCCGGGATCGACGTCTTGGAGATCCGCGTGACCGATGAGGGCCGCCGCGCCGCCCCAGGTCATGACTCCGCGGACCCGCCCCTACCGGCCCGGCATCCGACCAGCAGTGGCAGCTCGGCCAAGCCCGGCCGCGGGATCGTCGGCATGCGCGAACGCTGTCAACTGCTGGGCGGAGAACTCGACGCCGGGCCGATTCCAGGCGGCGGGTTCGAAGTCAAGGCACGACTGCCCCTCGCGCCGACCGGGTCGCGCCTATGAACGCGGCAGCCGCCTCACCGTTGACCAACGCTCCGATCAAGGTGCTGCTCGCCGACGACGAGGGTCTCGTGCGATCCGGGTTCAAGGTCCTGCTCGAACTCGAAGACGACATCACGGTGGTGGGAGAAGCCACCAACGGCGCCGAAGCCGTCGAACGGGCCCGCGCCACCCGCCCCAACGTCGTCCTCATGGACATCCGCATGCCAAAGCTGGACGGGATTCAAGCCACCGCCCAGATCGCCGAAACGCACGGGTTGGAGCAGGTCCGCGTCCTCATCCTCACCACCTACGACACCGACGAGTACGTCTTCGACGCATTGCAAGCCGGCGCCAGCGGCTTCCTGCTCAAAGACGCCGGCCCGGCCGAGCTCCTGCAGGCCATCCGGGTGATCGCCGCCGGAGACGCGCTGCTCGCGCCGCGCATCACCCGACGCCTCATCGGCCAGTTCACCGCGCAACGAACTGCTGCCCGGGCTGCGGAAGAGCGGCTCGCGGTGCTGACTCAGCGCGAGCGTGAAGTGCTGGCCCTGGTGGGGCAGGGCCTGAGCAACCACGAGATCGGCGCCGAGTTGTTTCTCAGCCCGGCCACCGCGCGCACCCATGTCAGCCGTGCGATGGCGAAACTGGGTGCGCGCGACCGTGCGCAACTGGTCGTCGTCGCTTACCAAACAGGACTGGTCAGCCCTGCGATGTAAGGCACGGGCCACGCTGGCCGGCGACTGGGACGCCGCCCGCCAAGTCCAGCTGGAACCGCCCGAAACCGGCGTGTGCTCGGCCACTGCAGGTCGAGGTCGATCTGCATCAGCCGCGCTCGGCGGACCTGGCCGCCCTCATGCCCGGCGTCACCAGACGCGGGCGCACCGTCGTGTTCACCGCCGAGACCATGACGGCCGCCTACGGCATGCTCCAGCTCATCGTCGTGCTCACCCAGGTCGGGTCATGAGCACGAGAGAGGGGCCGACGGCCGAAGCCGGCCAGATTGTCCACCCGCTGCAGCGCCCGCACCATCTCCGTGCCCGACGTGCGCTTGGGCGCCTGCCGCAGCTTCTCCAACTCCGAGACACGCGAGCCCTCCGGCACCACCAGCAGGCCCGACAACGCCCCCGGCAGCTCCGGATCGGCACGGCGCACCTGCTTGGCCACCACCGCGTACATGCGCACATCGGCCCGTTCCCGCACGCTGCCCACCAGCCGCTCCAGCACGGTCACCCCGGGCAGCAGCATCCGATGCCGCCGCAGCCACGCCACCGACTGCTCGAACAACGCCACCGGCCCCTCGGCGTGCGTCCACGCCCGGCCGTGCAGGAGAGTCCGGAACTGGCGCGTCAGCTGCCGCCCGGTCCAACTGTCGCGGTCGTCGAAGGTGTGGTAACCGTAGGCGTCTCGGATCACCCACGCATGGTCATAGGCCGTCTGCGCACGAACGGCGTACTTCTTGACCTGCGACGCATCACCAATCCCCAGTTGCTCGGCCAGATAGTCCACCACCGGCCACGGCACCGCCAGCGGATCCTCCAGGAACAACCCCTTGTGCCGGACCGTCCCGATCTGGACGGCAACACTTCGAGCTCGACCCCGGGCTCGCCGAGGAGTTCGACGCGTGCCTCGCGCGCATCCGCACCGTTCCCGGTCTCGGCCGCTTCCTGCTGCCGCCGCGCGCGAGCGAGCTGCTCCGGCTCGCCGCGGACGGCCCGATCGTGACGCTCTACTCGAACGACTACGGATCCGACGCGCTCATGAGTGCGACCGCCCGCATCCCCGTACGGTCATGGACCGGGTCGTCTCCTCCCACACGCCGACGGTCCGGGCGCTGGACCACGCCCGGCGACGGCGGCGGGCACCGGACCCGCGGGCGCTGGTCGTCTGCGTGCCGCACGCGCCCGGGACGCCGGAACTGCGGGAGGTGGAGCGCGAGGCGGGGCGGGTACGGGCCCGGTTCGGGGAGGCGCTGACCCTCACCGGCTCGCAGGCCGTTCGGGCCGCGGTCCTGCGGGGGCTCGGTGACGCGTCCCATGTGCACTTCGCCTGCCACGGCGTGACCGACCGCGAGGACCCGTCGCGCAGCAGGCTCCTCGTCCACGATCACGAGGAAACGCCGCTGACCGTTTCGGACATCTTCCGGCTCCGGCTGGAGCACGCGGAGCTGGCCTACCTGTCCGCGTGCGACACCGCGCGGACGCCGAAGGTGCCCGATGAGCCGGTCCACATCACCGGCGCCATGCAGATCGCCGGGTATCCGCACGTCATCGGGACGCTGTGGAACGTCGACGATGCCATCGCCGCCGACATCGCGTCGGACTTCTACGCGGAGCTCGCCGTGCCCGGCACCGAGCCGGCCGGCACCGAGCCGGCCGGCTCCGGGGCCGGGCTGCCGCCCGCCGCGGCGCTGCACGCCGCGGTCCGGCGGGTCCGGGACCGGTACCCGGGTGCGCCGACCCTGTGGGCCGCCCACATCCACGCGGGGGCGTGACCACGCCGGAGGTCAGGTCGCGGGCTCCAGGTGGGAGCATCTCTTCCGGAACCAGACGGTCTTGGCGGAGCCTTCGGGAGAGGGCTGGACGCCCCACTCGTCGCTGAGGGCTTCGACGATGGTCAGGCCCCGGCCGTGCTCGGATTCGTCATCGTCGCCGGCCGTCCGCTCGGGGCGTCCGGCGCCGTGGTCGGTGACCTCCGCGCACAGCGTCTCTCCGGACATCCGCAGGGTGAACTCGATCGGCGGCAGGCCGTACAGGACGGCGTTGCTCAGCACCTCGGTCGTGGCCAAGACGATGTCGTCGGTCAGCTCACCCGCTCCGGCGAGCTCCCAGGTGGTCAGCGTCTGCCGGATCATGGTGCGCACGTCCGCGAGGATCGTCAGATCCCGGGGAATGTCCCAGTACGCGGCGCGGTGACCGTCCGGATTGCCGATCATGCTGTTCCTCGTCCGTGGCGTTATGACGTCGATGACCATACTCTGTCCACGTTTGGGGTGTTCGGCGAGGACGACGATATCGGCGATTCGATGTCAAACAGCAACGAACGGGCAGCAGTGTCATCGTCGGCCGACGTCGGCCGGCAGGGGCGTGGAGAGGGCCCACGAGCGCTCCGCGCCGGCCGGGTCGACGGGTCGCAGCGGCGGAGGGCGAAGTCCGGGGCGGTCAGGGGATGAGCAGTCGCTCTTGGTCCTGTGGAGGCGTCCCGCCGTGCCAGGGCAGCACGCGGCCGAAACGGACGAGTTCGCCGTAGAACACCGAGTCGATTCGTTCGGAGAGCACCAGGTCGAGGATGGGTCGCGCGGCCTGTGCCGGCGTCCGGGCCTGGCTGAAGTCGCTGAACCAGGGCCGCGACAGCGGGGTGTCCACGAGCCCGGGGCAGACCGCCGCGATCAGGGTGCCGTGCGGCAGGTCGCCTGCCCGCCGCCGCGCCGCCACCGCCCGCACCGCGGCGACCTGGCCCACTTTGGACGGCACGTTGAGCCAGCGCGGCCAGCCCTGTTCCTCGGCCGTCCCGGCGTGGACGGCGGCGCGCCAGGATTCGACGGCCTTCTCCACCTCGTCGAGCGATGCGCCGTCGAACAGCGGCCGGAGCCGGGGATTCAGGTGGCCGAGCGTGCCCAGCGAGCTGGCCACGACGATGAGCCGCCCGCCGGGACGCAGCACCGCGCCGAACGAGCGCAAGATCGCGTGCGTGGCGCCGTTGGCCACGTCGATGAACTCGTCGGTCTGCTCGGACTGCGGCCGGTCAGGGGTGAGCAGGGCGCTGGCGTTGGACAGCACGATGTCCACACCCCCGTGGCGCTCGCCGAGTTCGGCGGCCAGTGCGGCGATGGCGCCGGCGTCGGCGACGTCGAGCACCCGGCCTTCCACCCTGCTCCTGGTGCCGGGGGACTTGGCGGCACGTGCGGTGGCGTCCGCGACCCGCCGGGGGTCGCGTCCGGTGAGCAGCACCAGGTCGTCCGGGCCCATCCGGGCGGCCAGCCCTTCGGCGAGTGCGAAGCCGATTCCCTTGTTGGCCCCGGTGACCAGGGCGATACGCGCGGATTCCATGCCGCCCAGGCTAGGAAGGTCCGGGCCATGCGGCCAGCGAAAGTTACGCACACCTGCTATGCCTTGAACTCATGGACTTCACGAACGTCTCGCTCACCGCGCTGCGGGTCTTCCGCGAGGTGGCCGAGCGAGGCACGTTCACTTCGGCGGCGGCCGCGCTGGGCTACACCCAGTCCGCGGTGTCCCGCCAGATAGCCACGCTCGAACGGGCGGCGGGGGCGCCGTTGCTGGAGCGGCGCCACGACGGGGTGCGGCTGACCGCCGCCGGGCATGTGGTGCTGCGCCGGGCCACGACGGTGCTGGACCAGCTCAGCGCCACGGCGCGCGAGCTCGCCGGCCTGCCCGCCGAGGCCGGGACGGTGCGGGTCGGCTGGTTCGCGAGCGCGGGCGCCGTCCTGCTGCCCCGGGCCATCGCCGCGCTGCGCCGCACCCACCCCGCCATCACGGTCACCAGCCGGGAGGGCAGCACACCCGCGCTGGTCCGCGCGCTGCGGGCCGGCACCGTCGATCTCGCGCTGCTGGCCTCGTCGCCGCCGTTCCGCCCGCCCGACGCCGAGTCGCCGGCGCTGGTACTGCGGACGCTGACCGAGCGCAGCCTGTGCCTGGCGGTGCCCGCCACCCATCCGCTGGCCCGGCGTGACTTCGTCGACATCGCCGACCTGCGTGGCCAGCGCTGGATCGCCGGCCCTTCCTCCGGTGAGGAGACGCTGATGGGGGTCTGGCCCGGGCTGGACGAGCGACCCGAGATCGCGCATACCGCCCGCGACTGGCTGGCCAAGCTGCACCTGGTCGCCGCCGGATGCGGAGTGACCACCGTGGCCCCTTCGCTCGCGCCCGCGGCGCCCCAAGGAGTGCGGATCCTGGCGGTGCGCGGCGGCCCGCAGGAGCAGCGACGCATCATCCTTGCCCGGCTCCCGCACCCGCTGACGGAGCCGGTCGCCCACCTCGCCGACGCCCTGCGCGCCGCGGCGCTCGACGCGGCCACGCCGATGTAGCTCTCCCCGGCCCGGCCGGATGTGCCGGCCTCCTTGGTGGCCGCTTGCTCGGGCCGTCAGTTGAAGGCGTCGGGGTCGGGGCCGGTGCGGGTGCCTCTGTCGAGGGTGGCGATCGCTGCCATGTCGTCGCCGGTGAGCGCGAAGCCGAAGATGTCGAAGTTCTCGCGGATGCGTTCAGGGGTGACGGACTTGGGGATGACGACGTTACCGAGCTGGATGTGCCAGCGCAGGACCACCTGGGCGGGGGTCTTCCCGTGCCGTCCGGCGATCGAGGTGATCACCGGGTCCGCCAGGAGCGCGCCCTGCGCGAGCGGGCTCCAGGCCTCGGTGGCGATGCCGTGCTCGGCGTGGAAGCCGCGCAGTTCCGCCTGCTGGAGGTAGGGGTGCAGCTCGATCTGGTTCAGGGCGGGGACGACCTCGCAGTGGTCCATCAGCCGCCGCAGGTGGGCCGGCTGGAAGTTGGACACGCCGATGGCGCGCACCCGGCCGTCGGCGTACAGCTTCTCGAAGGCCCGCCAGGTGTCGAGGTAGCGGTCTTTGGCCGGCGTGGGCCAGTGGATCAGGTACAGGTCGAGATATGCGAGCTGGAGTCTCGCCAGGCTCTCCTCGAAGGCCGCGAGCGCGGAGTCGTAGCCCTGCGCGCTGTTCCACAGCTTGGTCGTGACGAAGACCTCTTCGCGTGGCAGGCCGGACTTGGCGAGGGCGAGGCCGACGCCCCGCTCGTTGCCGTAGATGGCGGCGGTGTCGATGCTGCGGTAGCCGGTCTCCAGGGCCGTGGTGACGGCGGCGACGGTCTCCGCCTCCGGGATCTGGAAGACCCCGAAACCGAGCTGCGGTATCCGCACGTCGTTGTTGAGCGTGATTTCGGGTACGGGTGACATGGTCATCGCCTAACTGGTCGCTTCGAAGATCTTCGGGGACGCGTGCGCGCCGGTTGAACTCCCCATTAAGCGGCGGGATGAACCGCTCATACAGGTAAAGAGCGGTGATGCGCCGCGGCCGCATCTTCCCGCCAGATCGCGCGCGGCGTTACATCGCAGCGACGGTAGTTGCGTACGCCGCCTATTGCAAACGCCCGCATCCAGCGTGGGTATTCGTGTCGCGGGCCCGCACGACGTTCAGCGGGCCATGGGGCTCCTGGGCGTCACCGGGACAGACCTCGCAGAGGTCCGTCAGCCCACGGGCTCCTGGGCGGGGGCGCGGGTCCGCATGGCGTGCTCGACCAGGGTGACGAGCACGTTCTTGCTCGACTCCTTCTCCCGGGCGTCGCACAGCACGACGGGGGTGGCGGGCCCGAGGTCGAGCGCCATCCGGATCTCCTCCACGTCGTAGCGCCTGGCGCCCTCGAAGCAGTTCACCGCGACGATGAACGGCGTGCCGCGCCGTTCGAAGTAGTCCACCGAGGGAAAGCAGTCGGCCAGGCGGCGGGTGTCCGCGATCACCACGGCGCCCATCGCGCCGAGCGCCAGCTCGTCCCACACGAACCAGAACCGCTCCTGGCCAGGGGTGCCGAACAGGTACAGCACGTGGGCGTCGCCGATGGAGATGCGGCCGAAGTCCATGGCGACGGTGGTGGTCTTCTTCTCCTCCACCCCCGACAGGTCGTCGACGCCGGAGCCCCGGTCGGTGAGCAGCTCCTCGGTGCGCAGCGGACGCGTCTCCGACACCGAGCCGACCATGGTCGTCTTGCCCGCCCCGAACCCGCCCGCGATCAGGATCTTGATCGCCGTGGGCAGCTTCACGCGCGCCGCCTCGCCCTCAGAGCGTACGGAGTCCATTGAGCACCGCCTTGTAGGTTTCCAGGTCGAGAGCGTCCGTCTCCCGCGCGGGCTCCTGGATGGCGACGACCCCTCTGTCGGCGAGGTCGCCCAGCAGGACCCGGATGGTGCCGGCCGGCAGGTCGAGGTGGGCGGCGATCTCGGCGACGGACAGCGGCCGTTCGCAGAGCCTGACGATGGTGTGATGCTCCGGGCCGAGACCGGGCTCGGCCGGGGACACCGATTTCGTGGTCACCACGAGGGTGATGAGGTCGATCTTGCCCCGGCTCGGCTCGGTGCGGCCACGCGTCATGACGTACGGGCGGACGATGCGCCCGGCCTCGTCGTCGAGCCACTGCTCCTCGGCGGGGTCGTCGGAGAGGTGCGTCATGTGGCGCCCTCCTGTCTGGTGGGGGCGTTCTCCGATCGGGCGGGGGCGGTGAGGTACTGGCCGACGCGTTCGACCAGCATGGCCATCTCGTAGGCGACCAGGCCCACGTCGGCGTCGTGGGCGCACAGGACGGCCAGGCAGGCGCCCTCGCCCGCCACGCTCACCACCAGGTACGCCGACTGCATCGCGATGATGGTCTGCCGTACGGCTCCGCCCTCGAACCGCTCGCCGGCCCCCTGGGCCAGGCTCTGGATCCCGGCCGCCACGGCGGACAGGTGCTCGGCGTCGGCCTGGCCGAGACCCCGCGAGGCGGCCAGGAGCAGGCCGTCGGTGGAGAGAACGATCCCGTGCTCGGCTTCCCTCACCCGCGTGACCAGGTCATCGAGCAACCAGGCCAGGTCGGCGGGGGAACTCGTCCTTTGCATCACTCGCTGTCCTCTTTACCGGCTCACACGGTTCACTAAGTCGGGTACACGATCTCCGGCGTTCACCTGGAACACGGTGGCTCGCCGGGTCACTGGGGCGGGGTCGGCGGCTCGTCCTCCCGGATCGGGGCGCCCGCCGGCCGGCGCGGCATCCTGGCGGCCTCGGACCGGCCGCGCTCGGTGCCGCTCTGGAAGGAGCCCATGAGCCGTCGCAGTTCCTCCGGCGAGAGCCCGTCGTCACCGCCCGCCTCCTGGCCGGCCGGGGGTGAGGGCGGCTGTTCGCGCAGCTCGGGGGCCAGGTGCGCCTGCGCGACGCGGCGAGGCAGGCCGGACGGCGTGTAGCCGGGCTCCGGGTCGGGCGGGTCGGGCGGGAGCGGCTGGGCGGGGGCCCGTTCGGGGACGGGGATCTCCTTCCAGAGCGGGACCGCCGTCAGCAGGGGCGGCCGCTCCTCCTCGCGATCGCCGGCCCACACGGAAACCTCCTCGGTCATGCCGTGCCTGCCGTGCCGCGACTCCGGCGGGCCGGCCGGTGGCGCGGCCTCGGGCAGGACGGCGGGCAGGGGCCCGGTCGCGGGCCCGATCTCGGGGTCGTTGTCGGACTCGATCAGCTCGCGCGGTATCAGGACCACGACGGTCGTGCCGCCGTACGGAGAGGCCTTCAGCGTGACCTGGATCCTGTGTCGCGCCGCCAGGCGGCTGACCACGAAGAGTCCGAGCCGCGGCGTGCCGGTCAGCTTGAACTCGGGCGGGTCGGCGATGCGCGCGTTGGCGGCGTCCAGCTCCTCGGAGGGCATGCCAAGACCGCGGTCCTCGATCTCGACGACGTAGCCCCTGGCGACCTCCTGGCCGCTGACCTGCACGGACGCGTACGGCGGCGAGAAGGAGACCGCGTTCTCGATCAGCTCGGCGAGCAGGTGGATGACGTCGCCGATGGCCCGTCCCGCCAGCTCCGCCTCGCCCATGGGCATCATGGTGACCTGGGTGTAGTCCTCCACCTCGGCGAGCGCGCCGCGTACCACGTCGACCATCGGCACCGAGCGCCGCCAGGCGCGGCCGGGGGAGGCGCCGGACAGGACGATGAGGTTCTCGGCGTTGCGCCGCATGCGGGTGGCCAGGTGGTCGACGCGGAACAGGTCGGCCAGCTCGCCCGGCTCGGTCTCCCGCCGCTCCATGGCGTCGAGGATGGCGAGCTGCCGGTGGACCAGCGACTGGGTGCGCCGCGCCAGGCTGAGCAGGATGCCCCGGTAGCCGCGCCGCAGCTCCGCCTGCTCGACCGCGACGCGGATCGCGGTCTCCTGGACGGTGTTGAACGCCTGGCCGACCTGGCCGATCGCGTCGTTGCCCACCGCGAGCGGCGGCGCCTCGGCCGCGACGTCGACATCGTCACCTCGGCCCAGGCGCTCCACCACGCCCGGCAGCCGCCGGGCGGCCAGTTCGAGGGCGGCGGCCCGCAGCTCCTCCAGCCGCCGCACCAGGGCGCGGGCGGTGGTGATGGACAGGACGATGGAGGCGATGACCGCCAGCAGCCCGAGGCCGCCGGCGAGCGCCAGGCGGGCGATGACGCCGGCCGCGATGGGGGTGGCGCGCTCGACCAGCGCGTCACCGCCGGACTCGATGAGCTGGTCGACGCGGGTGAGGACCTGTCCGGTGGCGGCCTTCCAGCGCTCCGCGTCGATCGAGAGCACCTCCGGCCCCGCGGAGGAGATGAGCTGGTCCTCAAGGCGGCGCAGCCGGTCGAACGGCTCGCTCTTCGCCAGCCGGTCGTAGGAGGCGCGGTCGGCGGGAGGCAGCTCGGCCGCGGCCTTGGCCATGAAGAACCGCTGCGCGCCCACGGTCTGGGTGAACATCGACTGGTCGGCCCCCGTGAGACCGCCCGCAGCCAGGGCGCCGGCGGCCAGCGCGTCCTCCTGCGACAGCAGCTCGTTCGCCCGGCTCAGCTCGATGAAGGTGCGGGTGTCCTTGGCGAACCCGGCGTCGTCCAGGGTGGCCATCGAGTCGTAGATCCGGTACAGGGAGTCGATGACCTGGGTGATCGTCGTGGCGGCGCGGACGCGGTCCACCCTCCCGGCGTCCACCTGCTTGCGCAGGGGAGCGAGGACCTGCAGCTGCCGGTAGGCCTCGTCGATGCGCCGGTTCAGCGGATCGCCCGCCGCCCGCCGCACGCCGGGGTCGGTGGCCTGCCGGCGGAAGGCGGCGATCGCGCTCTCGGTCTTGGACCGCTGCGCCGCCAGGGCGCCGCGCTGCCGGGAGCCGGAGGGGTCGGCGAGCAGGGTGACGGTGAGCCGCCGCTCCCGCTGCAGCTCGGCCCGCACCCGTTCGGCGGGCTGGGCGACGCCCGAGTCGAGGGTGGACACCCATAGGACGTTGAGCCCTTCGCGCAACGTCACCCACGCTGCGAAGCCCCAGAGGGCGACAAGTGACACGATCAGCGCCGTGACCTTGGTCTGGACACGCGGGTTTCGGAAGCGCATAACTCCATCCCTGGCGAAAGTCAGGAACCCGCCTCAACCGTTCACGGCTAATAACGAAATTTGTGGAGCTATGTCGTTATACGACGCCGTATCACGTGGCAGGGCGGTATATGACCGCAACACCCTGAGGAACCCTAGCACGATAGGAAATAAGCCGACGACTGGCAAGTGTCATATTTGGAAAGATGTCCAGTTTGATTCCCCCTTTTAAGAAGGAGCCTCATGTTTACCGACGAGTGAATCCCGATGTGCCGGGACCGCGAGGTCGCGCTGGGCGAGGTGGAGCGCCCCGAGAACGGCCGCCTTCACGATCGCCACCGGCAGGTAGAGATCCTTGTCGTGCCACATCGGCGGATCGTCCGGCCGTTCCGGCGCCCCCGGTCGCGCCGACCCGAGCAGGTAAGCGCGACCGCGCGCCACGGCCTCCCTCCGGACCGCTTCCCTCAGGGCCTCGGCCGGGTCCTCCTTGGTCAGCAGCAGGAGCTGCACCGCGTACGCGGTCTCCTCGGCCGTCCCGCGCCACAGGCCCCAGGAGCCGTCGGCCCGCTGCGTGGACAGCACCCAGCGCACGGCGCGCCGGACGGCCTCACGCGACTCCGCGCCGCCGAACCCGTCGAGCGCCAGCGCGCAGCACGCCGTCGCGTAGTACGGCGAGGCGTGCCAGCGGTCCTGCCAGCTCCCATCGGCGCGTTGCCGGTCGCGCAGCCAGCCCGAGAGCGCCGCCATGGCGTCCTGGTAGCGTGCCCGCGCGCCGGGACGCGCCACCACGTACTGCCCGAACGCGTCCAGCACGTGGGCGTTGACGGTCGTCGAGGATCCCTGCTCGCCCTGCCACGTGCAGAAGTGGGTGCCCGCGTGGAAGCTCCAGAGGCTGTCGGGCTCGCGCGGCTCGCCGAGCAGCGCCAGCGTGTACAGCGCGACCGAAGTGGTGTCGGCGTCCGAGGGCAGCCCCGGACCGGCCGGCAGCCCCGCGGGGCCGAGCCCGTCGCACAGGCTCGCCACCAGCTCGTCCGGCACGGTGACCGGGACGCCGGCCCGGACCAGCCAGCTCAGCACCCAGCTCCGCTCGAACGCGCTGATGGGCACGGCACATGACACCGGCCCGCCGTACGGCGCCGCCGCGGCCTCCAGGTGGATCCGCGCGGGATGCTCGGGATCCAGGGCCCCGAGACCGCCGAGCCACGCGGCGGTGGCCGCCGGGGAGGCTCCCACCGTCCCGGCCGGGGTGGGGCGCACCGCGGGGGCCTGGAACGCCGCCTCGCCCGCGACCTCCAAGGCGTGCAGCAGCTTCTCCGGCAGCGGGGCGCCCGACCTCAGGCGCGAGCGGATCCGCTCCAGCGGCCCGCCGTCCAGCCCCTCCGGCAGTGGCAGCCGCGGAAACCCCGCCCACGTGCCCGGCCCCTCCACGGAGGGCGTCTCCGCAAGGGGAGTATCGCCGAGATCGTCGAGGCGGCGGTTCACCGAGGCGACCAGCGAGGGCACGATGAGCTCGATCGCCGGCAGGTCGGGAAGCCGCGCGGCGGAGGGTGCTCGCGACCACCGGAACAGCGCGCGCAGCCCCCTCCCGGCGCAGGCGGCGACCGCCGGGAGGATCGGCACACCCTGGTGAACGTGGACGTCCGGTGCGTTCGCCGCGCCGCGGACGCACCGGACGAGCTCGGCGAGCAGTGCCTCGGTCGCGCTCAGCGTCGGGACCAGGCTGTAGTCGGCGTGCGGGCCCCAGCCGCCGTCCGGTCGCTGGGTGCCCATGAGGTACTCCAGC
This sequence comes from Sphaerisporangium perillae, assembly GCF_023276435.1. Classification (GTDB taxonomy): domain Bacteria; phylum Actinomycetota; class Actinomycetes; order Streptosporangiales; family Streptosporangiaceae; genus Sphaerisporangium; species Sphaerisporangium perillae. Next base: position 207,606 of record NZ_JALLPO010000006.1, on the reverse strand, counting down.
CGCTCGTGGTGCCCGGCGAGCCAGGGGGCGAGAGCGACCAGCCGCCCGGTCTCGTACACCGAGGGCGAGGAGTCGCCCCACGGCCGCGCGACCAGCCCGGCCAGCAACGCTCCCGCCTCGGCGGCCACGTCCACGGCCTGCGGAGCACCGATGGACGAGGTCAGGTCGTGCGGGTTCACAAGGAGCCCCAGTAGTCGGCCAGCCGGTAGAAGCCCGCGCAGAAGTCCATCTGGCGTTCCAGATATCCGGCGACGTGCGGGTGGGCCGCCCGGAGCGGGGCGATCAGCTCCCGGCTGTGGCGGGCGAGCCCGGCGATGTGCCGGTCCACCTCCTCGCGCGTCACGCCGAGCATCAGGGCGTTGAGGTCGCCCCACTTCACGTCCCGCTCGTAGGTTCCGAGGTCGTTCAGCAGGCGGACCACTCGTTGCACCGCCCGGCTCGCCTCCCAAACCCGGGGCAGGTCCCACGTGCTCGCGAGCCCGCCGGTGTGGATGAGGTGGGAGGTGAAGGCGAAGGAGAAGCCGAGGTTGTCGGCGTTCTCCAGGTACTCCTCGAAGGAGGGGGTCACGTCCGAGTCGCGCCACTCCCGCTCCCGGCGCATCCCCTCCAGCATGCGCGCGAGCTCCGCCCGCCAGACCGGACCCAGGGTGGCGAACGCGGGCGCCGCCGTGAGCTCCTCGCGCATGTCGGACAGGAAGCGGGTGAGATCGTCACCGGGCACCGGGTCGGCGCCGTCGGCCACGGCCAGGCACCGGCGGGCGATGTCGTCCACCTCGCGGGCCGAGGTGGCGACGTAGTCCACCAGCCAGTCCAGCCCGAACGCCCACAGGCACGCCTTGTTCGCCATGCGCAGTTGCGCCGCGCCGAACCACGGCCCGCTGAAGGCCATGGCCAGGGACAGGGTGCTGGACAGGGCCGCGTCGAACGGCTCGGCGGAGAACAGCCCGGGGTACTCGGCCAGCCACTCCTGCATGTGCCGCTGGGACTGCCCGGCGACCGCGCTGATCGTCCCGGCCCGCGTGGCGTCCGGCCACGGATCGGCCGCGGCGGCGACGGCGACGGCGGGGCGACCGCCGGAGCGGGAGAGGGGAACGGGACCGCCGGTGTCGTTCACGGCGCCGGCCGTCATCGCAGCCCTCGGGCGGCGCGCGGTACGGGCCGCAGTCGCAGGCCGACCGTGCCACGCGGGCGCAGCAAGGCGGTGCGCGCCGGGGTGAAGGGCCCGCCGCCGAGCGGGGCGGGGCGGAACCGGTTAAGGATGGCGGCCACGATGAGCGGCGCGTCCATGTGGAACAGGTGCTGGCCGAGGCACTGGTGCGGGCCGCCGCCGAACGGGAAGTACGCGTAGCGGTGCCGGCGCCGCGGGACGTCGGGGGAGAAGCGCTCAGGGTCGAACTCCAGGGGCCGGTCCCAGAACTCCTCGAGCCGGTGGGTGGCGTAGGGGCTGATCAGCACCATCGACCCGGCCTTGATCCGGGTCCCGCCGATCTCGTCCGCCTCGACGGCCATGCGCGGGAACAGCCAGCCCGCCGGGTACAGCCGCATCACTTCCTGGAGCACCATCTTCGTGTAGCGCAGCTCCGGGACGTGCGAGGGGAGGGCCGGTCCGTCCCCGACCACCTCCTCGATCTCCGCGTAGAGCCGGGCGGCCACCTCGGGATGGGCGTCCAGCACCGGCCAGAGCCAGGTGAGCGTGGTGGCCGTGGTCTCCGAGGCCGCCGCGTAGACGCTGACCAGGTCGTCGCGGATCCGCCGGTCGTCGCGGCGATGGCCGTCGGCGTCCGGGCGGCAGAGCGCGGAGACGACGTCGACGCCGTCATCGGCCCGCGAGCCGTCCTTGGCTCGGTGGATCACCGGGAACACCACGTCGTCGATCGTGGCCACGGCGTCCATGAAGGCCCGGTCGCCCGGCAGGCGTAACCAGTACGGCATGAAGGGCGTGAGCAGCCGGAACGTGACCGCCGCGTCGGCAGTGTGGTAGGCGGATATGAGGCGCTCGCTGTCCTGGCGGGAGACCCGGTCGCCGAACAGGACCCGCACGACGCTCTGGTTGACGATGGCGGCCATCTCGCGCGCCGCGTCGATGGGCGCGCCCGAGCGCGCGGCGCCGTCCAGTTCCGCGACCCGCTCGTCGATCGTCTTCGCGATCGTGCCGGCCAGCGAGGCGATGTACTGCGCGGTGAAGAGCGACTGCAGGATCTTCCTGCTCGACTCCCAGCCGGGGCCGTCGCCCAGGATGCCGTCGCCGAGCAGGCGGTTCAGCGGCCGCCAGAACATGCCTTGGCGCGCGTATTTCGGAAAGCCGCCGCGCAGGACGTGCTGGACGTGGTCGGGGTGGGTGACCAGGTAGGGGCGGAACGGGCCCAGCTTCAACCGGACGATCCCGCCGCGGGCCCGCATCCCGGCGTCGGCGAGACCGTTCACGGGATCCCTGACGATCCTCGCCATCATCGGGGACATACGGATACCTTCCTGACTCACTGCGACTGCCCGGTACACGGAGCGGACAAGAGCCGCGAATGCGACAATCGGCTACTCTCGTGGCAAAGCGGTACGTGATCAATGAACTATCACGATCACCTGACTCATAGCAAGCCTTTCTGTCAACATGTCGGGCGTTTGTCCGCAAATGGCCATCACTGCCATGTCCGATGCACGACGGGCGCCTCCGCACCCCGAGCGGTGGTCCGGAGATGCCGCGAGACGGGTGCCACCTGAGCTAGTCTCGCCACGATTGACGGGATACGTCGGGGAGCTGAGCGCCGTGGAGCCAGTGTCGGTAGGTCTGATCGGAGCCGGACCGTGGGCGGAGGCCGTGCACGCCCCGACCCTCGCCGCCGGCCCCCATACGCGGCTCGCCGGCGTCTGGGCCCGCAGGCCGAGGGCCGCCGCCCGCCTCGGAGTCCCCGTCTACGAGCGCATCGAGGAACTGTTCGACGTCTGCGAGGCCGTCGCCTTCTGCGTGCCGCCCGGGGTGCAGGCCGAGCTGGCCGTACTGGCGGCCAAGGCCGGCAAGGCGCTGCTGCTGGAGAAGCCCCTCGCCGCCGACCTCGACGGCGCCCGGCGCCTGGCCGACGCCGTGGGCGAGTCCGGCGTGGCCTCCCAGATGGTCCTCACCTTCCGCTACTCCGCCGCCACCAAGGCGTTCCTCGAGCGCGTGCGCGCCATCCAGCCGTTCGGCGGGTACGCGCTCAACATCTCCGGAGCCCTGCACACCATCGACTCCCCGTGGCGGCAGGAGCGGGGAGCCATCCTCGACGTCGGCCCGCACATGATCGACATGCTGGACGCCGCGCTGGGGCCGATCACCGGCATCCGCGCCCACGGGCACACCCTCGGCTGGGTCGGCCTGATGGTGGAGCACCAGAGCGGCGCGGTCAGCGAGGCGTCGCTGACCATGGCCGCCCGCCTGGAGCACGGCTCCTCGCACGTGGCCGTGTTCGGCCGCGAGGGAACCGAGGTCCTCGACGGCGGCGACCTCGGCTACGACGTCTTCCCCGACATGGTCGCCGAGTTCGCCCAGACCGTGCGCCGCGGCGGCGGCCACCCCCTCGACGCCCGCCACGGCCTCCGCCTCCAGGAGATCATCGCCGCCGCCGAGTCCCAGCTCGCCTGAAGCCCGCCCGGCCACGGATGCGTGCGCACGGCAGGGAACAGGCCCGCATGCTCAGGTCGGCAGCCGGAGACCATGGCCGGGCACCGCCTGTAAGGGGACACCGGATCACACGCGCACCCGAGATCTGGACGGCCATGAGACGTTCCGCTACGAGCTGTCGTCCCGGTATCTGTTCATCACCCAGCGAGGACCGGACTTCCCCGCCACGGTGCTCACGGGCGACATGCTCGCTCTGGACTGCTGGGCCACCGAACTGCACGCCTCCTTCCAGCAGACGCGCAGGCTGCGCCTGCAGCGGGCCAAGGACCTGCCGCTGTCGGCGGCGCCGACGACGGAGGAGGTCCGGACGCTCTTCGCACACCTTGAACTCGCGCTTCCGGACGAATACGCCGACGACGGCATAGACGAGATCATCAAGATGGCGCTGGGGAACGCCGACCCCTACCAGAAGGCGGCGAGATGGGGATGATCGCCGGGCGCGCCCCGGAGCGCCGGGAGGTGGCGTTCCGCGGACGATCCGGGCGGGCCCGGCCGCGGACCACTGTGGAGCCTCACCGCCCCGTCGTATCCCGTCCGGCGGCGGGTTGATACCGTTCCTCTGACGCGCAGCGTGCAGCGAAGTCCGGTGTGATTCCGGCGCTGTCCCGCAACTGTGAGACCCCCTCGGGTCGAGCCAGGTCGCCTGCATGCCGCGCCGACGCAATCAACCCTCGTGGAAAAGGGTGATCCGTCAATCCCGCGGGTCCCTCGATTTCCCGGCAACTGGAGGAACCCCTCGTGAGGCCCGTACGCACGGCCTTGGCGGGCGCGTTACTGGGTGCGCTGACACTGGCCGGATGCGGCCAGTCCAGCGGCACCACAGACACCGCCTCCGCTTCCGCCGCCCCCACCCCCGCCGCCTCCTCCCAGGCCGCCGGCTTCCCCGTCACCGTCCAGGCCGGCAACGGCCCGGTCACCATCGCCGGGAAGCCCACGCAGATCGTGTCGCTCTCGCCCAGCTCGACCGAGAGCCTGTTCGCGATCGGCGCCGGACCGCAGGTCATCGCCGTCGACGACCAGTCCACCTACCCCGCCGAGGCGCCCAAGACCGACCTGTCGGGGTTCAAGCCGAACGCCGAGGCGATCATCGCCAAGAAGCCCGACCTGGTCGTGCTCGCCAACGACACCGGCGGCATCGTCGCCGCGCTGACCAAGGTGGGCATCCCGGTCCTGCTGGAGCCCGCGGCGACCAAGCTGGAGGAGAGCTACGACGAGATCGCCGACCTCGGCGCCGCCACGGGCAACAAGGCCAAGGCCGACGAGGTGGCCGCGGGCATGAAGGCGCAGATCGAGCAGCTCGCCGCCGCGGCTCCCAAGGACAAGAAGCTCAGCTACTTCCACGAGCTGGACAGCACCCCCTACTCGGTGACCTCCAGCACGTTCATCGGCCAGATCTACGGGCTGTTCGGGCTGACCAACATCGCCGACCAGGCGCCGGACGCCGCCGGAGGCTACCCCAAGCTCTCCAGCGAGTTCGTCGCCAAGGCCGACCCCGACCTGATCTTCCTCGCCGACACCAAGTGCTGCGGCCAGTCCAAGGAGACGCTCGCCAAGCGGCCCGGCTGGCGCGACCTGTCGGCGATCAAGAAGGACCAGGTGATCCAGGTCGACGACGACATCGCCTCGCGCTGGGGCCCGCGCGTGGTCGACTTCGCCAAGGCCGTCGACCAGGCGGTCAAGAAGGCCGCCGGCTGAGACCGGCACAAGACGGAAACGCGGTACGAAACTGAACCCCGGCACGGGTCCGCGACCCGCCACGACTCCGGGCCCCGGCACCAGCCCGGGGCCCGGACCGAGCTCCGGCCTCGGCCCGCCCGCCGGCCTTGGGACGACTCCGGACCCCGGCACGCCCTCGACGGCCGGAACGAGGCCGGCACCCGGCGTGAGGTCGGACCACGGCGCCAGAGCGGTGGCCGGCGTGATCCCGGCGGGCAGGTCGCGGCCGATGGCGCTGGCCGTGGCCCTCGTCGTGCTCGCCGTCTGCCTGCTCGCGGGCCTGATGATCGGCGCGGCCGGCCTCTCGCTCAAGGGCATCGTGCTCGAGCTGCTAGACCACCTGCCGTTCGTCTCGGTCGACTCGGGGCTCTCCCCGGTCGAGCGAGGGCTGCTCTTCCAGCTCAGGCTGCCCCGCGTGATCCTGGCCGCGATCGTCGGAGGACTGCTCGCCATGGCGGGGGCCGGCTACCAGGGCGTGTTCCGCAACCCGCTCGCCGATCCCTACCTCCTCGGCGCCGCCGCCGGGGCCGGGTTCACCGCGACCCTGGTGATCGTCCTGGTCCAGGTGGACGGGCTGGTGCCGCTCGCGGCCTTCGTCGGGGCGATCGGCGGCGTGCTGCTGGCGTACGCGCTCGGCAACACCGCGGCCCGGGGCGGCGGCACCGCCACGCTGGTGCTCGCCGGGGTGGCCGTGGCCTCCTTCCTGTCGGCCCTGCAGGCGTTCGTGCAGCAGATCAGGGTCGAGGAACTCCAGCGGATCTACGCGTGGATCCTCGGCGGCATCGGCGGCGACTGGTCGCAGGTCTGGCTGATCGCGCCCTACGCCGTGGTGTCGACGGCCGTCCTGCTCGCCCACGGACGGCTGCTCGACGTGCTGTCCGTGGGGGACGACGAGGCGGTCAGCCTCGGGGTCAACGCGGCGCGCGTCCGGCTCGCCGTCCTGTGCGCGGCGTCGCTGGCCACGGCGTCCGCGGTGGCGGTCAGCGGGCTGATCGGGTTCGTCGGCATCGTCGTGCCGCACGTCGTGCGGCGCCTCGCGGGCGGCTCGTACCGGGTGGTCCTCCCGGTGTCGCTGCTGGCGGGGGCGGCGTTCCTGGTGCTCGCCGACCTGGTCGCCCGCACGGTCCTCGCCCCGGCGGAGCTGCCCATCGGCGTGGTGACCGCCTTCATCGGCGCACCGTTCTTCGTCGGCGTCCTCCGCGCCACCCGGGCGGTGGAGGCATGACCAGAGACGGCACCTCGCGCCTGCCGGGCGGTGGCGTGGCCGGAGTCGGCACCTCAGACGGCACCTCGCGCCTGCCGGGCGGTGGCGTGGCCGGAGTCGGCACCTCGCGCCTTCCCGGCGGTGAAGGGGGGACCGGCACGGGGACCTCGCCTCGCCTGAGCGGTGTGGGCGTGCGCGGGGCGGTGGGCACATGAGCTCCGTCGAGGTGAGCGGCCTGTCCGTCGCGCTCGGCGGGCGGGCGGTGCTGTCAGAGGTCGGCCTGTCAGTGGGCCGCGGCGAGTGGCTGGCCGTGATCGGGCCGAACGGCGCCGGCAAGTCCACCCTCCTTCGCGCCATGATGGGCCTGCTGGAGGCCCAGGGCGAGGTGCTCGTCGACGGCGTGCGGGCCCGCGCGCTCAAGCCGCGGCAGCGGGCGCGGCTGATGGCCTACGCCCCGCAGAACCCCCTGCTCCCGCCCAGCCTCACCGTGGCGGAGTACGCCCTGCTGGGGCGCACGCCCTACATCTCCTACCTGGGCAGGGACGGCCGGCACGACCGCGAGGTCACCGAGTCGGTGCTGGAACGCCTCGACCTGACCGCGCTGGCGGCCCGGCCGCTCGGCCACCTGTCCGGCGGGGAGCGCCAGCGGGTCGTGCTCGCCCGGGCGCTCGTCCAGCAGGCTCCCGTCCTGCTGCTCGACGAGCCGACGACGGCGCTCGACCTCGGCCACCAGCAGCAGGTGCTGGAGCTGGTGGACCGGCTCCGCCTCGCCGACGGCCTGACGATCGTGACGACCGTCCACGACCTCAGCCTGGCCGGCCAATACGCGGACACGATCCTGCTGATCGACGGCGGCCGCCCGGTCGCCTCGGGCCCGGTCAAGGAGGTGCTCACCGAGCCGCTGCTCGCCCGCACCTTCGGCGCGCACGTCCGCGTCGAGCAGGGCAAGGACGGCCGCCCCCTGGTCAACCTGGTCCGCCCCGCGGACGGCTCCCGCATGCCGCCCGACCTGGCACACGGCTCCCCGGCCCCCTCCTGAGCCGCTGCGCCGGCCCGTCCCCTGATCCGCTGCGCCGGCTCGTCCCCTCATCCGATGTGCGGGCTCGTTTCCCGAGCCGGTGCCCCGGACCGTTCCCCGAGTCTGTACGCTTCCGGAACCCCGTCCCCCGAGGAGGATCCATGCTGTCCCTGAGCCACCGGCACGAGGACGGCGCTCGCCTGGCGTCGCTCCTGTGGGAGCTCGGCCCCGGGTGGCGGACGATCTCCTCGGCCATGGTGGGCGGCGGCATCGGCCCCGCCGAGTGGGTGCTGAACGCGCAGGTCGTGGGCGCGTACTCCCGGATGGACCCGGTCGACCACCTGCTCGAGCTCGCGCCGTCCGGGCGGGGGGTGGCCATGATGACGGCGGCCTCCGTCGCCCATTACACCCGTGCGGAGGACGGGGGAGTGGAGGCGGTGGCGACGGTGGGCCTTCGAGTCCCCACCTGGGCCGCCTCCCCGGAAGGCGTCCCCGACCCCGAACTGCGCCCCGAGCGGCTCGACCCTCAGCCCGGCGACCGGGTGCCCCGCCCGGCCTGCCCCGCCCCGGGGACGATCAACGTAATCGTGGCCGTGCCGGTGGCGATGAGCGACGCCGCCCTGGTCAACGCGGTGATGACCGTGACGGAGGCCAAGGCCCAGGCGCTGGCCGAGGCGGGGTACGCGTGCACGGGCACCGCGTCGGACGCCGTCTGCGTGGCCGCGCGGACCGGCGGCCCCGAAGAGCTGTTCGGCGGCCCGAGATCCACCTGGGGCGCGCGCCTCGCCAGAGCCGTCCACCGCTCCGTCCTCGACGGCGCACACGCCTGGACCAGGGTCAACCTCGGTGCCGGTGCGGAGCGGGAACAGACCGGGTGACGAGCGGGAACAGACCGGGTGTTGGTGCCCGGCAGGCCTCGGTGACGGGGGGAGGCGGGCGTCAGTTGCCGTGGTTGTGGGCCGGTACGGTGGGGCCCTCGCTGGCCTGCACCAGGACGAAGCCCGGGCCGTTGAAGGACAGTTGCATGGCCTCACCGCTGCCCCGGCCGATCAGGGCTCCCAGCTTGACCGTGCGGTTGACGCCCACCTGGAGGTTGGAGCTCCAGCAGACGGCGGCCTGGGCGTCCGCGAACGTCGGCATGCGGGCGGTGTCCAGCAGCACGGGGGTGCCGTGCGCGGTGATCGCGACCCACCCGGTGCCGCGGATCGTGGTGTTGAACAGGCCGCCCGTCGCCATGCCGGCCCCCTGTACCCGCTGGATGTCCCAGGTGAGCTGCGGGTCGAAGGCCAGCAGGTTCTCCCCGTTGACGGTGAGCGCCTCGTTCTCCAGGTAGAACAGGTGGATGTCGTCGGCCTCGTGCGCGAGGAACAGCAGGCCCTGCCCCCGCACCCGCATCAGCGGCGCGCCCTCGCCGGTCACCATCTTCTTCAGGAACCGCCCGACGCCGCCGGAGCCCTCGTAGTCGAAGTCCATCTGGCCCTGGAAGGCGACCATGGAGCCCTGCCTGGCCAGCACCTCGCCCTGCAGGTGGACCCGGAGCATCTTGGAGTTCTGCGCCACGAAATGCCCGGGAAGCTGGGCGGGGTCCAGATTCGCGAAGAAGGAACTGCGCATCAGGGAGAGGCCTCTCGACGACGGTATCCGTGCAAGCAGTGTGACGAACCAGGACACGTGGGAAGTTCCGCAGCACGAGCGGGGACGTCTACGACGTGAAGCGGACGCTGCCGAGGACGTTGTCGATCATTGACTGGTCGCATTTGCCCGGTGGGCAGAAGAAGGCCATGAGGACGACCGGCTGTCCCTGCCCTCGTCCGACGATGTAGACGACCAGGTCCAGGCGTCCCTGCTGGGTGGGGTCGTTCACCACGCCGGTCAGCTTGAACGCGGGCTTGCCCGCCACCGTGGCCGTGGTGAGCGCCGAGGCGAAGTCGGCGGGGCCGGGCAGCACGAAGCTCAGGCTGCGCTTGAGGGTCTCGGGCGCGTCGGAGGTGGTGATGGTGTCGTTGACCTCGGCGAAGATGCCCGTCGCCTGCTCGGGATGGGCGGTGAGCAGGGCGTTGACCGCGGCCCAGTCCGAGGCGATCGGCACGGAGAAGAGCGTGTCGAAGTCCGGCGCCGCCGGGGAGACGATCACGTACTCGTCGGCGTGCGTACGGGCCTCCCATCCGCCCGGGTACTCGAACGAAATCGGCGCGGCGGTGGTCCCGGGGTACCTCTTGGAGCCCACCGGGGCCGCTCCCTGGTTGAACAGGAGCGTCGCGGCGACCGCGATCGAGACCAGCACGGCGCCCGCGCCGATGAGCGCGCCCATCGGCCACCGCCGCTTCCCGGCGGGCCGCGCGGTGCCGGCCCGGGTGGGCGGCCCGAGGGAGGACTGCCCGGCGGACGCCACCGGCGCCGGCGAGCGGATCGACGTGGTGGGCGCCATCTGGTCCATCGAGCCGGTGGGGTGCGAGGACGGCCCGGCGGTGTCGAGCGTCCCCGGAGGCGCCGCCCAGGAAGGCCGTCCCTCCTGCAGGCCCGTGGGCTGGTCCTCGGCGCTGATCGCGTCCCGGAGGGCGGCGACGAACTGGCGGCAGGTGGCGTACCGCTCCGCCGGTGACTTGGCCAGGGCGCGGCTCATCACCTGGTTGACCGAGTGCGGCAGGTCGGGCCGGTAGGGCGTGAGCGGCGGCGGATCGTGGGAGACGTGCGCATAGAGCAGGGCCAGCTCGGTGTCGCGCTGGAACGGCGGCAGCCCGCTCAGCGCCTCGTACACGACGCAGGCGAACGCGTACAGGTCGCTGCGCCCGTCCACGGGCAGGCCGCGGATCTGCTCGGGGGCGACGTAGCGCGGCGTGCCCATGAAGTGGCCGTGGCTGGTGAGCCCCGCCTCGGAGTAGGTGCTCTTGGTCAGCCCGAAGTCGGTCAGGTAGACGTGCTCGGGGTCCCGGTCGGAGCCGTCCGCGACCAGGATGTTCGCCGGCTTGACGTCCCGGTGGACCAGGCCCTGCTGGTGGGCGGCGTCCAGCGCCGAGGCGATCTGGGAGAACAGGCGGTAGGCCCGGGCCACCGGCAGCGGGCCGCTGCCCTGGATGAGCTTGCGCAGGTCGGAGCCCTCGACGTACCGCATCGCGATGAACAGCAGGTCGCCGCTCGCGCCCGCCTCGTAGATCGGGATGATGTTGGGATGGTCGACCGCCGCCACCAGGCGCGACTCCCGCACGAACCGGTCGCGGAAGCGCTGGTCCTGTGAGAGCTGCGGCGCGAGGACCTTCAACGCGACGGCACGGCCGAGGCGGCGGTCACGGGCACGGTAGACCGTGGCCATGCCTCCGCGCCCGACGACCGCCTCGACGAGGTAGTCGGCCACCTGGGCGCCGATCAGTGGAGGCATCGAGAATCCCTGCTCGCTCATTGGTCGACCGGGCTGCCGCAGAAGCCGCAGAAGCGGTGGGCTTTGCCGAGGCGCATGCCGCATTGGGTGCAGAACTGTACCTGCCCCTGCCCGCCGGCCGCGTGCTCGGGAGCGCCGGCCGCCGCCCTGGCGTCCGGGACGCCGTTCGCCCCTCTGCCGTCCGGGCCGCCGCCCGCCGCCGGCACGGGTGGCCGGGACTCCGGCGCGCCCGGCTCCGTTCCCGGTGCGGCGGCCATGCCTCCAATGCCTCCCGTGGCTCCTGGTGCGGCGACCGGTACCGGCGACGGGCCCGTGCCGTGCCCGCGGTCCGGCGCCTGCCGGTAGGAGGGGAACGACCCTCCCGAGGGCACGGCCTCCATCGTCTGGGTGCCGCGGGGTGGCCAGGTGGAGGCTCCGGAGACCACCGGGACCGCTTCGGCCGTGCCGCCGGCGGCCTCGCCGCCGGCCCGCCGGCGCCGCCGCAGCATCAGCGGCACGGTGGTCGCGACCACGGCGGCGGCGGCGACGATTCCGATGGAGGTCAGCAGCAGCGGTGACAGGCCGGTGGCGACCTTCTGGGCGGCCGGGGCCTTGGTCTGGCCGGTGGAGGGCGTGCCGGCCCGGTTGGCCCGGGCGAAGCGCAGGTGGTCCTGGGCCACGGCGTGGTCGGGGCGCAGCCTCAGCACCTGCTCGAGCACGGGGATCGCGTTGGCGTAGAACTTGTTGTGGTAGGGCGCGAGCGCGGTCTCGTAGACCACGTCGACCGGGCCCCGGCGGGCGGTCACGTCGGCCGCGACCAGCGCCGCGCGGACGTCGTCCACCGGCGTCAGCGTGGCCGCCGTGCCGCCGGCTCCGGTGACGAACCCGATGACCTCGCTCTTGCCGTCGTCGATCACGGCGCCGCCGTCGCCGTCGTTCTTGAGGAACGCGTTCAGCTTGGCGCGCTCGGCCGGCTTGAAGGTGCGTCCGCCGGGCGGGTCGAGGTGGGCGGTCTCGACCTTCGGCGGCGACTTGGCGCTCGGCCGGGTGGGCAGCCCGATGGTGTCCACGGACTCGATGCCGCTGCCGAGCGTCGTGCCGAGCGGCACCGTCGGCAGTGTGCCGTCCTCGCCGCCCTTGGTGAGCTTCAGCACGGCGGGCGCCCCGGGCGAGGTGCCGGCGTGCAGCAGCTCGGCGGGGTACCCCTCGGGCGTGGGCGGGTCGGCGTAGGGGAACACCGTGACCAGGGTGGCGGCCGAGGCGATGCAGGTGGAGTCCTGCCGCTGCGGCGGGTAGCACCTCTGCAGGCGGCCGTTGAGGTCGGGGTCCTTCAGCTTGTGCTTGGAGAAGTCCGCCGGGATCTTGACCTTGAAGTACTCGGCGAAGACCCGGTTGGCGGCGTAGACGCTCGGGTCCTTGCCTGATCGCACCACGCCGGTCGCGGTGACCACGACGCCGTCGGGGGAGACGGTGAACCCGCTGCCGGTGCCGACCGGGGTGTCGTACTCGCGGACCACCTGCTGGATGACGCCTCGGTCGTCGAGCAGGTTGATGCTCACGTGGACCTTCGCCTCCACGCGGACCGTTCCAGGGGTGACCCGGTCGGTCGAGCCGGTCGGGTGGGGGTGCATGGGGAGGGCGAGCGATCCGAGAGCGCTTAACCCCGCAATGAGGTGGTACAGGCGGGGCATCTCCGCCTCCTGTTCCGGATCAGTGTGATTCCAGAGTCTCAGCGCGGGGACCACCGTTCAAGGCTCCGAAGGCGGCCGTCATGGACTTGCAATCGGTCGTTGAACGACCTGCGACAGCGCGTTATGGATCTTGATCGGACTTGGGGGCCACTTGCAGACGACTTGAGCGTCTCTCATCGGGCGTATCGCGGGCGGCGGACAGACATTAATGTCCAGGCTGTGGCGGTGACGACCCTCCTTTCCCGGTGGGGACGGCGCTTCCGCGCATGCTTTCCGACCTCCGGAGGAGTCCTGTTATGACCATCCGCATCGTCGTCGCCGACGACCAGGCCATGGTGCGCGCGGGGCTCCGCCTGGTCGTGGAGTCCGAGCCGGGCATGGAGGTCGTCGGCGAGGCCGGCGACGGGCTGGAGGCCGTCAGCGTCGCCCGCCGGCTCCTTCCCGAGATCGTCCTCATGGACATCTCGATGCCGAGGATGGACGGCCTGTCCGCCGCGCGCCGGCTCCTCGACTCGCCGAACCCGCCGAAGATCATCATGCTGACCACCTTCGACACCGACGAGAACCTCTACGCCGCCCTGCGGGCCGGCACCAGCGGGTTCCTGCTCAAGGTGTCCCCGCCGGAGCAGCTGGTGGAGGCCATCAAGGTGGTCGCCGCCGGTGACGCCCTGCTCGATCCGGCCATCACCACCCGGGTGATCGCCTCCTTCGCCGGCCGGCACGAGCCCGTCCGGCCGCCCCGGCTCGCCGAGCTCACTCCGCGCGAGCTGGAGGTCTTGCGCCACCTGGCCCGTGGTCTCACCAACGCCGAGATCGCGACCGAGCTCTTCGTCGGGGAGGCCACGGTGAAGACCCACGTGGCCCGGGTGCTGATGAAGCTGCACCTGCGCGACCGGGCTCAGGCGGTGGTGTTCGCGTACGAGTCGGGCGTCGTGCGGCCGGGCGTCGAGGCCGGGTAGTAGGAGGCCCAGCGCTCGTTGCCCATCCGCAGCACCTTGACCCCGAGGTAGCCGAAGACGACGAGGTTGCCGCCGCTCCAGATCAGCGCGAGCGGGCCGTACGGCAGGGCGTAGGGCGACAGCCAGGCCACCGCGCCGGCGACCGGCAGCCACCAGTGCGCGAAGCCGCCGCGCCACAGGGCCACCAGCAGCAGGATGACGCCGAGGGGCGGGAAGAACACCCACGGGATCTGCCAGGTGAAGACCAGGCCGGGGAGGCTGAAGATCTCCTCGGAGATCTTCGTGGCCTGCTCGGCGGGGTAGTGCTGCCCGAGCCACCAGTCGATGGGGTCGGACATCAGCAGGCCCGCCAGGTTGACGAACCCGAGCGCCGTGACGACGCCGGCGATGTGGCCGAGGATGACCGCGCGCTTGCGCAGCACGTGCAGCAGGCCGATCGCGGCCAGCGGCAGCAGCACCCAGCTCCAGTGGTAGAGCGCCGACTCGACCTGCGCCAGGGCCGGGTTCTGCCCGAACGACACGGCCTCGCGGTCGTCGCCCCAGGTGCCGGGGTCGACGAGGGTGGCGGCGAGCTGGAAGGTGGCGGACAGGATCAGCCCCACGCCGGTCAGCGACCGGCGGAAGTCGATCGAATCGGAGAGCTTGAGCATTTCGCTTCCTCAAATGGGGGGCGGGCCCGCCCGGCGCGGTGAGGGCGGCGGGGGAGCGGAGGGACGGGGCGGGGCACGGTCTCGCACCGTGCCGACGTGGACGGTACGGGCGTGAGGGCACGCGCATCGTCCGTCGGCCGGGGGATCCGCCGTCCGCCGCCCGGCGGAACCGCCTGACGGAACCGTCCTCGCCCGCCGCCCGCCGCTGTGACGGGTTTCCCGTTGGAGGGGGGCGTGCGTGTATATTTTTCGTACATAAGTGGACGTTGACGGAGATATTTCGCTATACGGAGGGATGGGGCGATATGAGAGCGTTCCCGCGGGTGCTGTTCGACGAGGCGCACAACGAGTCCTGGACCATCCGCCGCGAGGCCGCCGAGTCGATGAACCCGGCGCACCCCGACGACAACAGCTACGCGCGCGCCGCCGAAACCCTGCGCCGCCTCGGGCAGACCGTCACCGCGCACACCGAGGGCCCCCTCACGCCCGGCGTGCTGAACGCCCATGACGTCTTCGTCATCGCCCACCCCTCCGGCGACCGCTGGGAGCGCACCACCGGGCTCGGCAGCCCCGCGTTCCCCGCCGAGGAGCTCGACGCCATCGAGCGGTACGTCGCCGCGGGCGGCGGCCTCATCGTGCTCGCGGAGTGCGAGCAGGAGAAGTACGGCAACAACCTGGCCGAGTTGCTCGCCCGCTTCGGCGTGGGGATCGAGCACACCACCGTCCAGGACCCGGGCAACTCCTACAACGGCGTGGCCACCTGGGTGCTCGGCCGCCCCGTGCCCGCCGCCGGGGACGACCTGACGGCCGGCGCGCGCGAGGCGTGCTTCTACCGCGCGGGCGTGCTGAGCCCGCCCGCCGGGGCGACCGTCCTGTTCGAGACCTCGCCCACCGCCGACCCCGCGCAGCGCGCCCTCGCCGTGGCACTGCGTCACGGCGAGGGACGGGTGGTCGTCTTCGCCGACTCCGACCTGTTCGGCGACGACTCCATCGGCGACCTCCGGCACGCCCGCCTGTGGGGCAACGTCGTCACCTGGGCCGCCCGCGTCCCGGCGCCCGGCGGCGGCGCCCGCGAGATCGCCCCGGCCTTCGCCGAGCTCAAGGCCGCCGTCGAGGAGCTGCGCCCGCTCACCGCCAAGAACGGATCCGTCGCCGACGCCGCGACCGCAGGCCCCATCGTCGAGCGCGTCGCCGCGGGCGTCGAGAAGCTCGCGCCCCTGTTCCCCCACGACGGCGACTACCTCGCCACCGTGGTCGCGGACCTGCGCAAATGGCAGGACGGCGGCTTCGGCGTGCCCGACTTCCTCGACTCGCTGAACGCCTTCCACCCCGACACCCAGCGCGTCGACGGGCTCGAGCACCTGGTCGTCTTCCCGATGTACACCCAGAACGGCAACCTCGATCGCAACCTCGAGGCGGTCTGGATCCGCACGGTGTGGCCGGAATGGCTCGCCTCGCTGGAGCGGGAACGCTACGACAACCCGATGTTCGTGCCGATCGCCTTCGTGGACTTCACCGCCGGCTACGACACCAACAGCGCGGTGCTCTTCCCCGAGACCGTCGCCGTACGCGAGGCCCCGCCGCGGTTCACCTGGGGCGCGATCTTCTGCGACCGCGAGTCCGCCCGCTTCCGCAGCGTCAGCCGCGCCGCCGCCGACACCCTCAAGCTCGCCCTCCCGCCGGACGCCGCACGCCTGCTGCAGAGCCAGGAGCTGGCCCAGGACACCTTCGTCCTGTGGGACCTCGTGCACGACCGCACCCACAGCCACGGCGACCTGCCCTTCGACCCGTTCATGATCAAGCAGCGCATGCCCTACTGGCTGTACTCGCTGGAGGAGCTGCGCTGCGACCTGACGGCGTTCGGCGAGGCGGTGAAGCTGGAGGAGCAGGGCGTGCCGCACGCCCGGTACGTCCAGTACGCGGTGCTGTTCGACCGGCTGTTCCGCTTCCCGATCACCGGCGAGCGGGTGCGCAACTACGACGGGCTCGGCGGCCAGCTCCTGTTCGCCTACCTGCACCGCAACGACGTCGTGCGCTGGACCGACAACCGGCTGTCCATCGACTGGGACCGGGTCGCCGACTGCGTCGCCGACCTGCGCGGCGAGGTCGAAAAGCTCTACCGCGACGGCATCGACCGCTCCAAGCTGGCGCACTGGCTCGCCGCCCACCAGCTCGTGGCCACCTACGTCGAGCCGCACCCCGCGTCGGTGTGGCATCGCGGCGTCGAGGCGCTGCCGGTCGAGGGCTTCCCGAAGGCCGTGGTGGACGCCGTCCTGCCCGACGAGTTCCCCCTGAGCATGTTCTACGAGGCCCTGCGACGTAAGCTTTCCGGTGTCATCGAGGGAACGAAGGGGATCCGCGCGTGAGCAACTCGAGCCGGGCCGGCGCCGCACGAACGGAGCGGACGCGATGAGCAGGGTCGTTGTCGTCGCGGGGGCGGGCGGGCCCACGGGCCGCGCCGTCACCACGCGGCTGGCCTCCCGCGGCGACACCGTGATCGGTCTCGACCGGCACGCGGGCGAAGGGGTGCTCGCGATCGATCTCACCGACGCCGAGGCCGTGCGCGAGCTGGCGCGCGAGATCGGGCGGGAGCACGGCCGCGTCGACGGGGTCGTCCACCTCGTCGGAGGGTGGCGGGGCTCCAAGACCTTCGCCGACACCGACCTCGCCGACTGGGACGCGCTGAACGACCTGATGATCCGCACCCTGCAGCACACCTCGCTGGCCTTCGAGCCGCTGCTGCGCGCGAGCGACGACGGCCGTTTCGTCATCGTCTCGGCGAAGGCGGCCCAGGCGCCCACCCAGGGGAACGCCGCGTACTCCGCGGCCAAGGCGGCGTCCGAGGCATGGACGCTCGCCCTGGCCGACGCCCTGCGCGACAGCGGCAGCGCGGCCACGATCCTGGTGATCAAGGCTCTGGTCAACGACGACATGCGCGCGGCGAGCCCCGAGAGGAAGTTCCCGGGCTACACCGACGTGAACGACCTCGCCGACGCCGTCGCCGCGCTCTGGGACCGGCCGGCCGGAGAGGTCAACGGAATCCGATTGGACCTCACCACGTGACACAGGCACGACGCCGCCACGACCCCGCGGTCAAGCACTTCGCCAGCGACAACTACGCGGGCGCGCACCCGGAGATCCTCCAGGCGCTGGCCCTCGCCAACGGCGGCCACCAGATCGCCTACGGCGAGGACGTCTACACCGAGGCGCTCCAGGAGGTCTTCCAGCGGCACTTCGGGCCGGGCGCGCAGGCCTGGCCGGTGTTCAACGGCACCGGCGCCAACGTCGTCGGCCTGCGCGCGATGACCGCGCCGTGGGAGGCCGTCGTCTGCGCCGACAGCGCGCACGTCAACACCGATGAAGGCGGCGCGCCCGAGCAGACCGCCGGGCTCAAGCTGATGAGCGTTCCGACGCCCGACGGCAAGCTCACCCCCGAGCTGATCGACCGCCAGGCGTGGGGCTTCGGGGACGAGCACCGCGCCCAGCCCCGGGTCGTGACCATCGCCGAGAGCACCGAGCTCGGCACGGTGTACACGCCCGAGGAGATCGCCGCGATCTCCGCGCACTGCCGCGAGCTCGGCATGCTCCTGCACCTCGACGGGTCACGCCTGATCAACGCGGCGGCGGCGCTCGACGTGCCGCTGCGGGCGCTGACGACCGACGTGGGCGTGGACGTGCTGTCCTTCGGCGGCACCAAGAGCGGGCTGCTGTTCGGCGAGGCCATCGTCGTGCTCAACCCCTCCGCCGTCCGGGGCCTGATCTACCTCAGGAAGAGCTCGATGCAGCTCGCCTCGAAGATGCGGTTCGTGTCGGTGCAACTGGAGGCGCTGCTCGCCGGCGACCTGTGGCTGCGCAACGCGCGCAACGGCAACGCCATGGCCGCGCGTCTCGCGGCGGCCGTGCGCGACATCCCCGGGGTCACCGTGACCAGGGCGGTCGAGGCCAACGCCGTCTTCGCCGTCCTGCCCCCCGAGGTGGCCGACCGCCTTCGCAAGCGGTTCCGCTTCTACACCTGGAACGAGGCCACCGGCGAGGTCCGCTGGATGACCGCCTTCGACACCACCGAGGCCGACGTGGACGCCTTCGCCGCGGCGATCGCCGAGGAGATGGCCCAGGCCTGACTGTGTCGCTTTGCCTCGCTCCGCTCGGCGGGCTCGGGGCGCCCTTGAGGCGGTGCTCTTCGTCGTCGTCCGGGCTCGTTCCTCACCCTCCCTCCTCCTCAGAGCACCGCCGCGCCACGAGCCGTGTTCCTTTGCCTCGCTCCGCTCGGCGGGCTCGGGGCGCCTTTGAGGCGGTGCTCTTCGTCGTCGTCCGGGCTCGTTCCTTACCCTCCCTCCTCCTCAGAGCACCGCCGCGCCACGAGCCGTGTCGCTTTGCCTCGCTCCGCTCGGCGGGCTCGTGGCGAGCTGCGTTCCTCCTGGCTCTGGACGTGTCAGGGTTTCGCGCCGCGTGCCGTGAGCAGCTCGGTCATGTAGGAGATTTCGGCGTCCTGCGTGTCCACGATGCTCTGCGCCATCGTGCGCACCTCTTCGCGGTTGGACAGCTTCAGCAGCGCCTTGGCCATCTGCACGCCGCCCTGGTGGTGGCGGATCATCAGCTGGAGGAAGAGGACCTCGGCGTCCTTGCCCTTGGCCGCCTGCAGCCGCTTCAGCTCCTCGGGCGTCGCCATGCCGGGCATCGCCGCGGCGCCGGCCGTGGCGGAGGGGGCGCCTGTGGTCGCGGCCGCGCCGTGCGCGCCGTGACCGGCCATCCACGCCATCGACGGCCGTGAGGTCGCCTGGGACAGGCCCCACTGCTGGAGCCATCCCATGAAAATTCCACGCTGGGCCGTCTGGGTGGTGATGATGTCGTAGGAGAGCCCCCGGATCCTGGCGTCGCTGCTCGCGTCTCGCACGGCGAAGCTCATCTCGACCGCCTGCGCATGGTGGACGGCCATGTCACGCGCGAAACCGGCCTCGGCGGAGGCGTCTCCCGGAGGCGCCGACCGGCCGTTGACGAGCACCATGACGACGGCCGTGACCACGCACGAGACGAGCGCGACGAGGACCAGGCGAGAGCGAGAATTGATCATTTCCAGCCAGAATAGTGATTGCCTTGGGCAGTGAACGCAAACGTTATTACCTACCCACTATCCTCCACATAAGTACCGGCAGCTTGAACGTACAGATCCTGAACAGCCGTTGGAGGAACCGCGATGGCCAAGGAGAAGACGCAGGCACGGCGAGAGCACCTCGCCCAACTGCGTGCCGCCCAGAAGCGCAAGGAGCGGCGCACGGCGATGATCATGTGGGGAGCAGGGGCCTTCGTCATCGTCCTTCTCGTCGGGCTGGTCGGCTTCTACGTCGTCAAGGAGAGCGCCGCGTCGTCGCTCGACGGGGTCAAGAGCTTCGCGTACAAGGGATCCCAGCACACCTCGATCAAGGTCAACTACAAGGAGACCCCGCCGGTCGGCGGCGAGCACAACCCCGAGTGGCAGCAGTGCGGGGTCTATGACGCGCCGATCAACCCCGAGAACGGCGTGCACTCCATGGAGCACGGCGCGGTGTGGATCACCTACCGGCCCGACCTGCCCAAGGCCGACGTGGACAAGCTCAAGGCGCTCGTCACCTCCGACTACCTCCTGCTCAGCCCGTACCCCGGCCTGAAGTCGCCCGTCGTGGCCAGCTCCTGGAACCACCAGCTCGCGCTCACCGGCGCCGACGACCCCCGGCTCGCCAGGTACATCACCAAGTACAAGCAGAACCCGAGCACGACGCCCGAATACGGCGCCACCTGCACCGGTTCCGGCAGCACGGCCGCGCTCGCCTCGGACAACCCGCTGCCCACGGCGGTGCCGACCCCGGCGGCGACCGGCTCGGCCACCCCGGCCCCGACCGCCACGCCCAGCTCCTGACCATCGGCCGGTGAGGACCGGTCACTCCAGGACGTCTTCGGGGTCCACGGCCTCCAGTGCGTGGGCCTCGCCGACCGGCCGGCTGGTGAGGGTGCCCGCGTGGGCGTTGAGCCCGCGTGCGAGCGAGGGGTCGTCGCGCAGGGCCTCCCGCCAGCCCTTGTCGGCGATCGCGAGGACGTAGGGCAGGGTCACATTGGTCAGCGCGTACGTCGAGGTGGTCGGCACGGCCCCCGGCATGTTGGCCACGCAGTAGAACACCGAGTTGTGCACGCGGTAGGTGGGATGGGCGTGCGTGGTGGGCCGGGAGTCCTCGAACGCCCCGCCCTGGTCGATGGAGATGTCCACCAGCACCGACCCCTCCTTCATCCGGGCGACCAGCTCGTTGGTGACGAGCTTCGGCGCCTTGGCTCCGGGGACGAGCACCGCTCCGATCACCAGGTCGGCGTCCAGGACGGCGCGCTCGATCTCGTAGGTGTTGGACGCGACGGTCTGCAGGTGTCCCCGGTAGATCGTGTCGGCCTGGCGCAGCCGGTCGATGTTCTTGTCGAGCAGCAGGACCTCCGCCTGCATGCCGAGCGCGATCGTGGCGGCGTTCATGCCCGTCACCCCGGCGCCGAGCACCACCACCTTGGCCGGGTAGACGCCCGGGACGCCTCCCATGAGCACCCCCCTGCCGCCGCCCTGCCGCATCAGGTGGTAGGCGCCCACCTGCGGCGCGAGGCGTCCGGCCACCTCGGACATGGGCGCCAGCAGCGGCAGCGCCCCGTTCTCGGTCTGGACGGTCTCGTAGGCGATGGCGGTGACCCGGGACTCCAGGATCGCCAGGGTCAGCTTCCGGGACGCCGCCAGGTGCAGGTAGGTGAACAGAATCTGGCCCTCGCGCATGAAGGGGTACTCCGAGGCGATGGGTTCCTTGACCTTGAGGATCATGTCGCCCTCGCGCCAGACCTCCTCGGCGGAGTCCAGGGTCGCGGCGCCGGCCGCGAGGAAGTCCTCGTCGGGGATGGCGGAGCCGGCGCCCGCGCCGCGCTCCACGAAGACCTTGTGGCCGTGGCGGGTCAGTTCGTTGGCTCCGGCGGGGGTGAGGGCGACGCGGTGCTCGTGGTCCTTCACCTCTCGGGGTATTCCGACCTTCATGAGATCTCCTTCGACCCAAGGGCGGCGCACTGCCCGTTCGCGTGCCGTGACGGGACCGCCCGTGACCGCCGCCGGCGCACCCTGACCCTTTGCTCCCGGGATCGGCGCTCCCTGCCGTGACCCGCCTCTGACCTGCGGCCACGCCCGGCAGGCGGCCCCGCGCCCGTCCCCGGCATCCTGTGCGGCGGGCCTCTGCGGGGGCCGTCGGCGCGGAGCCGGGAGACATTCCGGCCGAGTCCCTATCCACTTCGCGTTCCCCGGAAAGCTACGGCCACGGAGCAGGCTGGAATGAATTCGACCAGGTACATGGCAAATTGTCAGGACATCTACAGCGTAGAACCCTCTTGCGGGCGCCGATCGTGCGGTTAGCTCGTACACGCGAGCCTCGATAGGCTCGGCCGTGCCATGTCACAAGCAGGGGTGGGGATGCGTAATCGTCCGGCGGCCGACGATCACGGGGATCGAACGGACACGCCTCCGGATCTCCTCGGCGCGCCTTCAGGCGAGCCCGGCGAGCCGCCACCCGTCATGGAGGGGCTGTCACTCTTCGTGAACGAGCCACCGCCCGTCATGGACGAGTCACCACTCGTCGTGGACGAGCCGCCGCACATCATGGACGAACCCACGCGCGACCTCGGAGGGCCGCCGTACGGCATGTGGGATCCGCCGATCGGTCCGGACGAGCCACCCCTGGGCCCTGGTGGCCCGCCTCCCGGACCCGGTGGTCCCCCTCCCGGCCCCGGAGGGGGACCGGCCGCCCCAGGTGGGCCGCCGGCCGGGCCGCCCCGGGCCGCCCGTGCCACCACCATCGCCCTGATCGCCGGGCTCTTCGTGGCGATCGTCGTCACGGGTGTCCTCGGCACGGTCGCCGTGCTCATGACGCGTGAGCCCGATCTCCCGCTGGGCGCCGCGCCACCGCGCCGTCTCGCCGCGCCGATCCACTTCGCCCCGGTCACCGGCGTGCGCGCCGCGCCCTGCCCCGGCGCGGAAGCGGTCCTCGACGAAGCCGGGACGACGTGCTACCAGGTCGCTCCCGGCGTCACGGTCACCTCGGCCGTGAAGATCGAGACGGTGGCCGACAAGGAAGGCACCTACTCGGTGCGCCTCGTGCCCGCTCCCGAGAGCCGCCAGAAGCTGGCCGATCTGACCAAGGACACGCTCGACCAGCAGCTCGCCGTCGTGGTGGACGACAAGGTCGTGACGGCGCCGAGGGTCGCCCAGCCGATGACCGAGGACAGCCTCAGCATCGCCGGGCTCACCAAGGAGACGGCGGACGCGCTCGTGTACCGCCTGCTCGGCACCGCCGGGAGCGTCACGGGCACCGGCGCCCCCACCCCCTCCTCCGCCGGCCCCACCTCCACCTGCCCGCCGGGCACCACCGGCGGCGACTCCGCCGCCACGCCGCCGGTCGGGCCGTCGGCCGGAGCTTCGGGTGGACCGTCGACCGGACCGTCCGGTGGGCCCTCTGGTGGGCCCGGGACCGGCGCCTCGCCCGGGTCCGGCCCGCTCGGCGACCCCGCGACGTGCTCTCCCAGCGCCGGCACCCCCACCCAGGCGCCGTCCGGCGCGCCCAGCGCCTCGGTGTCCCAGCCGGGGTCCATGCCCCTGGTCCCGCCGTCGGCGACGCACACGCCCGGCGCCGTCTCGCGCACCTCCCCGGCGGGCCAGGGCGGGGAGACTCCCCGCACCCGCTCCACCGGCGCGTCCAGCCGGCAGACGCGCACCGCCGACCCGCGCTTCGCGAGCTGCAAGCAGGCCCACGCGGCCAACTACGGGCCGTACACCAAGGGCGTCCACCCGGAGTACGAGTGGTACGTCGACGGCGACCACGACGGCGTCGCCTGCGAGCGAGGCGACATCACCTGACCGTGTGTGATGTCACCTGACCGTGGGCCGGGTCACGTGGAGGCGGGCGGCAGGGCGATGTCGTGCGGGCGGATGGGGACGCGGGTGAGGGGCAGGCCGGTCGCGGCGCGGACGGCGGCGGCGATGGCGGGGGTGGACGAGAGCGTCGGCGGCTCGCCCGCTCCGCGCAGCCCGTACGGCGCGTCGGGGTCGGGGTTCTCGAGGATCGACAGTTTCATGGGCGGCATGTCGAGGATCGTCGGGATCAGGTAGTCGGTGAAGGACGGGTTGAGCACCTTGCCGTCCCTGACTTGGATCTCCTCCATGAGCGCGAGGCCCAGACCCTGCGCCGAGCCGCCGTGGATCTGCCCTTCGAGCGCCGGCGGGTTCAGGATCTTCCCGACGTCCTGCACGGCGGCGAGCTCGACGACCTTCACCAGGCCGAGGTCCACGTCCACGTCGACGACCGCGCGGTGGACGCACAGCGCGAGCTGGGTGTGGGAGTCGCCCTGCCCGGTGACCGGGTCCATCGGGTAGGTCGGCCGGTGGCGGTACTCGCGGGTCTCCTCGACCGGACCGTACGCCCGCAACAGCTCCTCCAGCGTGAGACCGGGGTGGCCGGCGCGCAGCTTGCCGAGGCGCTCGCGCACCGCCTCGCACGCGGCCTTGACCGCGCCTCCGGTGACGTATGACTGGCGGGACGCCGAGCTGGAGCCCGCCGAGCCGACGGAGGTGTCGGCCGGGGCGACGGTGACGCGCTCGATGCCGAGCTCCGCCAGCTCTGTGCGGGCGATCTGCGCCTGGACGGTGACCAGGCCCTGGCCGACCTCGGCCGCGGCGGTGTGGACCAGCACGTGCGGCTCGTCGCCGAGAAGCTCGACCCGCACCTTGGCCGTCGAGTAGTCGTCGAAGCCCTCCGAGAAGCAGATGTTCTTGATGCCCACCCCGTACCCGACGCCGCGCCGCACCCCTTCACCATGGGTCGTCTGGGCCACGCCGCCCGGCAGGGACCGCAGGTCGGGGGAGTCCGGCGTGCGCGGCAGCGGCATGGCGGCCAGCTCACGCAGCATGCCCGCGAGCGGCGCCGGCGACTCGATCACCTGGCCGGTGGCCAGCCGCGACCCCTGGGAAACGGCGTTGCGCAGGCGGATCTCCACCGGGTCGAGCCCGCACGCCTCGGCGAGCCTGTCCATCTGCGACTCGTAGGCGTAGCAGGCCTGGACCGCGCCGAAGCCGCGCATCGCCCCGCAGGGCGGGTTGTTGGTGTAGGCGCCGTAGGCGTCGATCGCGATGTTGTCCACCTCGTACGGCCCGACGCCCAGCGAGGCCGCGTTGCCGACGACGGCGGGCGAGGAGGAGCAGTACGCGCCGCCGTCCAGCACGATCTCGGCCTTGACGTAGACCAGCTTGCCGTCGCGGGTGGAGCCGTGCTCGTAGCGCATGCGGGCGGGGTGCCGGTGGACGTGGCCGAAGAACGACTCCTCCCGCCCGTACACCACCTTGACCGGCCTTCCGGTCCGCAGGGCCAGCATGCTCGCGTGGACCTGCATGGACAGGTCCTCGCGGGCGCCGAACGCGCCGCCGACACCCGCGAGCGTCAGCCGCACCTTGTCCTTGGGCAGGCCGAGGCAGAAGGCGATCTGGTCCTGGTCGACGTGGAGCCACTGCGTCGCCACGAAGAGGTCGACGCCGCCGTCCTCGGCCGGGACGGCCAGGCCGGACTCGGGCCCGAGGAACGCCTGGTCCTGCATGCCGACCTCGTAGTCGCCGGTGACGACGACCTCGGCCCGCGGGATGGTCCCGGCGCGTACCGGCTGGTGGCGGACGAGGTTGCCGCCCGGCTGCACCTTGGGGGATCGCGGGTCGAACAGGGCGCGGCGCGCGTCCGTGACGGCCTCGCGCGGCTCGTATTCGACGATGACGGCCGCGGCGGCCCGGCGCGCGGTCTCAGGATGGTCGGCCGCGACGATCGCGACCGGCTCCCCCTGGTAGCGGACCTGGTCGATGGCGAGCACCGGCTGGTCCTTGTGCTCCAGGCCGTAGAACCGCTCGCCGGGCACGTCCTCGTGGGTGAGTACGGCGTGGACTCCGGGCATCTTCAGCGCGGGGCCGACGTCGATCGAGCGGATCCACGCGGAGGGGTGCGGGCTGCGCAGCGTGGCGCCCCAGAGCATGCCGGCGAGGTACAGGTCGGAGGAGTAGGCGAACTCCCCGGTCACCTTCAAGGTGCCGTCCGGCCTGGTCACGCCGGCGCCGATGCCCTGCTCCTGGCTGCGGCCGCTCGCGGTATGGGTCACACGGGCAGTACATCAGCCCGGCTCGGGGCGGCCAATGGGCGCAGCCGCGAAACGCCGTCACCGGGCGGGACAGCGGCTTGTAGGTTCGTCCAAAGGAATGCGGTTAGCCTTAATTCGTGCGCATACGTGACCTGCTCGCCATCGAGGGGCTCCGGCTCACCCTGCTATCCGGAGAGGATCATCTGGACCGGCGGTTCACCGGCGCGCACATCACCGACCTGCCCGACCCCGGCCGCTACCTGTCGGGCGGCGAGCTGGTGCTGACCGGGCTGATGTGGCGCCACGGTCCGGAGGACTCCCGGCGTTTCGTCGAGAT
Organism: Sphaerisporangium perillae; assembly: GCF_023276435.1. Taxonomy (GTDB): domain Bacteria; phylum Actinomycetota; class Actinomycetes; order Streptosporangiales; family Streptosporangiaceae; genus Sphaerisporangium; species Sphaerisporangium perillae. Next base: position 181,870 of record NZ_JALLPO010000006.1, on the reverse strand, counting down.
CCTGGCGAAGGCGAAGGTGGCCGCGCTCGGCGCGGGTCGGGCCTGGCTCGGCCATGTGCCGGACGACCTGGTCGAGGCCTGCCGCGAGCACGACCTGCCGCTGCTGGACGTGCCGGTGGAGGTCTCGTTCCGCACGCTGAGCGAGGTCGTGGAGGCCCGCCTCGGCCGCAACCGGGTCGTCGACCTGCGCGGGGCGCTCGGCCGGCACCGCCGGATCGTCGCGGCCATCGCCGAGGGCACCGGGCTCGACGACCTGTTCGCGATCATCGCCCAGGAGCTGGGCATCACCGGCGCCGTGGTTTCGGCGAGCGGCGCCGTCGTCGCGGGACGGCTGCAGGGAGATCTCCCGGCGCTGCTCGCGCGCGAGTTCCTGGCCGCCACGCGGCTGCCCCACCTGGTGCGCACTCCGCAGGGGCCGTTCACACTGTTCGCCGTCGACCGGTCGCACCGGGCCGCGGGCTGGGCCCTCGCCCTGGGCTCCGACCTGCTCGACCACGCCGACACCGGGTTCGAGCTCGCGGCCTGCGTCGCGCTTTCGCGCAGCCGCACTGAGGAGGGCCGCAGGGTCGAGCGGCGGCTCGCGGAGGAGCTCATCGGACTGGCCTGCTCCGGCGCCGCCGACACGGCCGAGCTGGCGTCGCGGCTGCGCACCTGCGGGATCGGCACCGAGGAGCCGTACGCCGTGGTCACGGCGGCCGTTCTCAGGCCGGGCGCCATGGAGGGGCCCGACCTCGCCACGCTGGGCGGCCAGATGCTGGAAGAGCTGCTCGACCGCCGCGTGGTCGCGGCCCGGGGAGCGGACGGCGCCGTCGCGCTGGTCCCGCGGCACGTCGTGGAGGCCATCGGCGCCGGGAGCACGGCCGGCGAGGAGCCCGGGGACGCCGTGGAGATCGACGGTTCCGGCGGCGGGCCGGTGAGCGATCCGGGCGGCGAAAAGGCCGCGGAATCGCGTGCGGATGGGCGAGCTGACCGCGAACATGAGCGCCGAGTCAGGACCGCCGCCGAATCGATGCACATTCATCCGCAAGTGCGGGCGCAAGTGCATGGGCAAATGAACGGTCATGTGCAAGCATTGGTACACACGTTGAGGGAGCGTGTGACGGCCCTCTCGGCCGGGATGCCGAGAGCGCAGGTGGCCATCGGCGTCAGTGCCTGGCTCACCGGTGCCTCGGGTATCCGGGGCGGTGCCGAGGAGGCTGGTCACGCACGGCGCCTGGCGGAGACGCGAGGCGGAGGGGTGGTGACAAGTGACGAGATCTACACGCACGCCCTACTGCTCGCCACCGTTCCCGCCGAGGTTCGCCGGTCCTTCTCCGACCGGATCCTCGTGCCACTGTTCGCTTACGATCAGCGGCACCGGTCGGAGCTGGTCCGTACGCTCGATGTCTTCCTTGAGTGCGCCGGTTCATGGCACACCTGCGCCGAGCGTCTGCACGTGCACGTGAACACGGTGAGATATCGCATCCGGCGAGTCGAGGAACTCACCGGACGCGATCTCGGTTCGATGGCGGACAGGGTTGATCTTTTTCTCGCACTACGTGCGAACTGAATAGCGAATCAGTGGCTCAGGAAAACCGAATGGTGAATCAACAGCACAGGAAGTCCGCACGGACGTTATGGGCGGACGGGGAGTCGGCAACGGCCGTACCATTGCCGGAGAGGCCAAGGGTGGCCGAGAATACGATGCCCAAGGCGAGAAGTGCGAGGCGGCGGCGACGCAAGACTGACTCCTGTCGGTCGCAGATTGTCGGGGATTACATCTTGAAGGGGTGCCGGTGAACGGTCAAGATCTTATTGGACAGCGAATCAAAACGACCCGCCGCCAGCGCGGTCTTTCCCAGGCCCAGTTGGCGCATCCGGAACTCTCGGACAGTTACGTCTCACTGATCGAGAGTGGCAAGCGTACGCCCACGGCGGCCGTTCTGGAACTGCTGGCGGCCAAGCTCGAATGCTCCCTAACTTACCTGATCAACGGCGTCACGGCCGAACAGATGCAGGACCTCGAGCTCCGGCTCGGCTACGCGAGCCTGGCGCTCAACAACGGCGAGGTCGCCGAGGCCCGCCGGCGGTACGCCGAGCTGCTCGAAGACGGCAGCCTCGCCGGGCTTCGCTCCCTGATGCAGCAGGCCGAGTACGGCTACGCCCTGGCCGCGGAGGCGTGCGGCGACCTCGACGAGGCGATCATCGTCCTGTCGCGGCTGCGTGACGCGACCGGGTCGACGCTGCCCGCCGAGCAGGTGGTGGCCATCGCCGTCGCGCTGTCACGGTGCTACCGCGAGCGCGGCGACCTGGCCGCCGCGGTGCAGGTCGGGGAAGAGACGCTTCTCGGCGCCGGCCGGCCCACCTGGAACGACGACCTGGTGGAGCTCGGCTCCACCCTCCTCGGCGCCTACATCGTGCGGGGCGACCTGCTGCGGGCCCGCCAGTTCTCGGTGGAGCTGCTCGCCGCCGCCGAGATGCTGGGCACGCCTCGCTCGACCGTCGCGGCCTGCTGGAACGCCGCCGTCGTCGCCGACATCACCGGGCGCAGCGACGAGGCGATCTCTCTGGTGGAGCGCGCGCTGGCCGTGCAGTCGGAGACCGGAGAGCCCCGCAACCTCGCCAGGCTCCGCATGGAGTACGCCGTCCTGCTACTGCGCACGCGCCCCGCGGAGGCCGCGGCCTGCCGTGACCTGATGCTGCGCGGCGAGCGAGAGCTGGCCGAGTCCTCCGCGGGTGCCGTCGACCTGGCGCGGGCGGCGATCTATCTGGCCAAGGCCGAGATCGTGCTCGGCGATGCCAAGAAGGCCGCCGAGCACGCCCGCCGGGGCAGGGACATGCTCGACGAGCGCACCCCGGCGCTCCTCGCCGAGGCGCGCCTGGTCCTGGGCAACGCCCTCCTGCTGCTGGACGAGGCGCCCGAGGCGTCCGTCGAGCTGATGGCGGTGGAGCGGTCGCTCGAGCACTCGCCCGCCTCCCGCAAGGCGGCCGAGGGGTGGCTGGCCACGGCCATGGTGCTGGAGCATCTCGATGGCGGGGAAGGCAGCGTGGCCGCCTATCAGCGGGCGCTCGCGAGTGTCGGCCTGTAGGACCGCGAAGGACGAGTCCGGCGCCGGGAACGCGAGGGAGGTGTTCTTGGCGCCGGGGTTTTCCACAGGCGGCGACGCGTGGTGAGGACCGGCCTGCCGTCTGAGTAGCCTTAGGGTGCTATGAGGACTTCTCCGCTTGCCGCCGCCCTGGCGTTCGTGGTCGCCGTCGTGCTGGGCACGGCCTTCGCGTCTCCAGCGCTCGCCCACACCTCGCTCAAGAGCAGCGACCCCAAGAAGGGGGCCACGGTCAAGAGCCTCGACTCGGTGTCGCTGACGTTCACCGAGGCGGTGCGCCTCCCCGTCGTGCTCGTGCGCGACGCGGGCGGTCGCGAGCACCACGAGGGCAAGCCCAAGACGGACGGTCCGACCGTCACACAGAAGGTGGCCGGCCCGCTGCCCTCGGGGAAGTACACCATCGCTTGGCGCGTGGTCTCCGACGACGGCCATCCCGTCGAGGGGGAGATCCCCTTCACGGTGCGGGCCCCCGACGCGAGCCCCTCGCCGGCCCAGTCCTCCCAGGCGAGCGCTCCGTCCTCTACCGAGCAGGCGAGCCCGCCCGCCGCGTCGCCCAACGCCACCACGCCGACGCCGCCCGCCTTCGCCCCGACCCCGGTGTCGCAGGAGTCCCGCCAGACGGGCGGCATCCCCGTCTGGGTGTGGATCGTCATCTTCGGGATCGCCGGCATCGGCATCGGCATGGCCATCAGCCTGCGGAAGAAGCCATGAGCAAGACCGTCCGGCTCGGGATCGCGGGGGCCTGCCTGGCGCTCGGCGGCCTGATCGTCGCCATGGTCGTCGGCGGCGCGGCCACGCCGCGCATCATCCCCGGCCTGCCCGACGAGGGGGCGCTGACCCGCTGGGCCCTGCCGGTGTCCAAGCTCGCGATGGACGCCGCGGGCGTGCTGACCGTCGGCCTGCTGCTCCTCGCGACCATGCTGCTCCCGAGCGACAAGGGTCTGCTGGGCAAGCCCGCACTCCGCTACGTCCGGGCCGCCTCCTGGACGGGCCTGCTCTGGGCCGCGGCGGCGGCCGCCACCCTCGTCTTCAGCCTCTCTGAGACGCTGGGCACGCCCGTCGTCGACGTGCTCGGCGGAAACGAGCTCACCAGTTACGCCAGCCAGGTGCCGCAGGGCATCGCCCTCACCCTCGTCGTGCTGTTCGGCGCCGCCATCGCCCTGTTCTCGCGGGGCGCGATCACCGCGGGCGCTTCGGGGGGCCTGCTCGTCCTCGCGCTTGCCACGCTGATGCCGCCGGCCCTCACCGGCCACTCTTCCTCCGCGCCGAACCACGGCCTGGCCACGACCAGCGTCGCGCTCCACCTGCTCGTCCTGTCGCTGTGGGTAGGCGGGCTCCTGCTGCTGTGCGTGCACGCCCTGCGCCAGGAGCCCCACCTCGACCTCGCCGCGCAACGCTTCTCCCGCATGGCGCTGTGGTGCTTCGTCGGCGTCGGCCTGTCCGGCGCGTTCAGCGCGCTGAGCCGGCTGACGTCGGTCCAGGACCTCTTCACCAGCTCCTACGGCCTGATCATCCTGGCCAAGGTCGCCGCCTTCACCGCCCTCGGAGTGATCGGCTGGTGGCACCGCGGCCGTACCCTTCCCGCGCTGTCCGCCGGCCGGCCGGGCGCCTTCGTCAGGCTCGCCGGCGTCGAGGGCCTGATCATGCTGGTAGCGGTCGGCCTGGCCGTCGCGCTGTCGCGCACCGCCCCGCCGCCGCTCGACCTGCCGGTGGACCGCGCCTTCGAGCTGCTGGGCTACCTCGTCCCGCCGCCGATCTCGGTCGCGAACCTCCTCACGCTGTGGTGGTTCGACCTGTTCTTCGCGACGATCGCCGCCCTGCTCGCCTTCCTGTACGGTGCGGGGGCGGTGCGGCTGGCGCGCCGCGGCGACCACTGGCCGATGGGCCGCACGATCAGCTGGGGCGTCGGGGTGCTGCTGCTCGTCCTGGTCACCCAGAGCGGCGTCGCCCGCTACGCTCCGGTGCTGTTCAGCGTGCACATGACCGAGCACATGATCCTGTCGATGCTCGTGCCCATCTTCCTGGTCCTGGGCGCCCCGGTCACCCTGGCCCTGCGGGCGCTCAAACCCGCCGCGCGGCGGGGCGACCGAGGCCCGCGCGAGTGGGTGACGACGATCCTGCACAGCCGGGTCGTCAAGGTGGTCACGCATCCGGCGATCGCCACCGCGATCTTCATCGTCTCGACGTACGCGCTCTACTTCACGCCGCTGTTCGCCGCGGCCATGGAGGAGCACCTCGGTCACATCGCGATGACCGTCCACTTCCTGCTCAGCGGGAGCCTCTTCTTCTGGGTGATCATCGGGATCGACCCCGCGCCGACCAAGATCCCGCATGTCGGCCGGCTGCTCCTGCTCTTCGTCACCATGCCGTTCCACGCCTTCTTCGGCATCGCGCTGATGAACATGGGCACCCCGATCGCGGGGGAGTGGTACGACCAGCTCGGCCGCACCTGGGGAGCCTCCGGGCTCTCCGACCAGAGCACCGGCGGAGCCATCGCCTGGGCGTTCGGCGAGATCCCCACGCTGATCGTGCTCATCGCGCTCGCCTTCCAGTGGTACCGCGACGAGCAGCGCACGACCAGGCGGGCCGACCGGCGCGCCGACGCGCGCGCCGCCAAAGAGGGCGGCACCGGCGACGCCGAGCTGGACGCCTACAACGCCTATCTGGCCAAGCTCGACCAGAGCGGCCGCGACTGACGGGGCCCCCGGGGCCCACGGGGCCTGCTGGGACCGGCGAAGGCAGGCCGGGTGTCTCGTCAAGCGCGCCCGCACCTACCTGCGGGTAGCGTGGCATCAAGGAGTTCGGGCATAAACACCTCGGGTGGGCATTACGGCAGACCCGCCTCGCAGGAGTGGCCTCGCCCCTACTCCGAGCGATTTCTCAACCGCTCTTCAAGCACGCGCCGGTAGCGTCCCGCCGTCTCGTCGGGGGCGACGCGGTGGGGCCGGGATCACGTGGCCCGGAGCGGTGCGCTGCCCAGAAGGGTTGGGGGAGTTGTACGAAGAGTTGCGCATGCGCGGAAAGCGAAGTCTGGCGCGAGCAATCGAGGACTATCTGACGGAATGGTCGGAGCGCACCGGAATCGCCGTCGAGGTATGGGCCATGCCCAAGGAGCGGGTGACCGGCCCCGTGGCCGATGCCGTGTACGCCGTCGTCCTTGAGGCACTGGCCAACGTCGAGCGGCACAGCGGCGCCCACACGCTTTCCATCGCGCTCACCACCGGGCGCGGCGGGCTGCGGCTCACGGTCAGCGACAACGGCATCGGCTTCCCGCCGGGACGCACCGGCCGCGGCATGGACACGATGAAGCGGCGGTTCAGCGAGGTGGGCGGCACGCTGACGATCAACAGCGTCGTCGGCGAGGGGACGACCGTCAGCGGCCAGATCTGACAGGCGGGACGGCGCCGGGCGGCCCGATCCGAAGCGCGGTGGAACCCGAGGGGAGGATCCGGACGGCCGGCGGGATCCGGGCGGTCAGGGCGCCACGATGGGGGAGGCGCCGGTGTGGTCGGCGGACTGCGAGATGTTGAGCCTGAGCTCCACGTCGCCCCCCGGGTCCGCCTGTGCCAGAAGCACGACGCCGGCCAGGGCGCCGGCGAGGGCCAGGAGGCTCAGAGCAGGGGTGTACCCGTGTGTCCTCCGGGTGTCCGTCATCGGGATCTCCTCCGAACAGCGATCGTCGGGCGGTGCCGGATCGTGGGCTCCGGCACCGCCCTCGGCAGGAGGTACGCGCCGCGGGCGCCGATAGTTCGAAAGGTCGTACGGGTTCAGCAGGTGGGACTGTGGGGCTGCTCTCCGTAGAGCCGCCCGCACTGGCGGACCACGACCTGCTCGCCGCTGGGGTCGACGGGGCTCGGGTGGTGCCCGGTGGTCACAGATCGCGGCGCATGCACACCCGGGGCCACCGGTCGAGGCCGTGCGCGGTCTCGCGCCGGCGGAGGTCGCGCAGACCCGGCGTGAGCTCGGCGTCGTCCAGGCACCAGAAACCGCACCGCTCGTAGTAGGGGGCGTTCCACGGCACGCGCGTGAAGGTGATGAGGGTGAGGGCCGGGAGGCCCTCGGCCTTGGCGTAGGCCGCGGCGTGGTCGATGAGCGACCGTCCCATGCCGCGATGGGCGGAGGCGGGATGCACGGAGACCTGCTCCAGGTGGAGGTTGCCGTCGAGCACGTCGGCGATGAGGTAGGCGACCGGCCGGTCACCGGCGTCGACCTTGACCCATGCCCGTCCGGCGGCCTGGTAGCCGGCCAGTACTTCCAGGGAGAGAGGAGGGTCATCGGCGATCACCGACATGCCGATGTCGCGGAAGGATCGCCCGGCGGCGCGCTCGATGTCCTGCAGGAGGGGAAGCTCGTCGGCGGCCGCCATACGGATGCTCATCGGCTCATTGTCGCCGCCGTGGCCGCCGGTGAACAGTCGTTTACGGCACAGCCTGCCGCCCTGATGACGCCGGGCTTCGGGGCGGCTTCTTCAGTCGGTCAGAGGGTGATGTGACCGGTCTTGAGGTTGTCGACGAACATGTGCCACTCGCCGTAGCTGAAGATCACCGCGGGACGGTCGGGTCGCTTGGAGTCACGGACGGCGATCGCGTCGGCCAGGTTGCTCGCGACTTCGACGCAATGGCCGCCGTTGTCACCGGAGCGGGATGACTTGCGCCATAACGCGGCACTCAGATCCATTTGTCCACCGCTTCCTTGATTACTTTGAGCGACAGGGACTGGGGGTAGGCCTCCGCCCTGATGGCGTCGTAACGAGCGGTGAGCAACGCGATCGCGTTTCGATCGCTCATCGTACGTCCGTCGGGCACTGAATCCACATATACCGTATATGGCGTCCCGCGCTGTTCGGCTATAACGAAACCGGCAAGCAGGCCGGGGATAGCCTCGGCGTCGAAGGGAACGATCTGGATCGTCACCCGTGGATGCTCGGCCATTTCCAGAAGGTGCCGCATCTGGTTCCGCATCACTTCCTTGCCGCCGATGGGCCGGCGCAGAACGCCCTCGTCCATCAGGCTGAGGATCAGAGGCGGATTTTCCTGCGACAAGATGTTCTTGCGCTGCATCCGGCCGATCACCCGTTCCTCGACTTGTTCGGGCGTGCTGCCCGGCGCGCGGCTGAAGATCCGCCGCGCATATGGCTCGGTCTGGAAGATCCCGGGCACCAGTAGCGGGTCCCACGTTTGAATTGCCGTCGCGCGGCGCTCCTCGAAGGTGAAATCGCGGAAATGATCGGCGACCGGCGGCGGGGGCGGCCAGCCTTCGAGGTGGAGGGCCTGGAGCACGCCGTCGAGCTCGAATGCCTGGTCACAGCGCTTGGCGAAGTCCTCGCTGGGAGTGCGCTTGAGGTTCTCGACGGCGCCGATGAGGCTGCCGGAGAAGCCGACCCGGCGGCCGAGCTGCTCTTGAGTGAGCCCCGCCAGTATGCGGTAGCGCTGAAGCTCGTAGGCGAAACGGGCGCGCGCGGAATCTTCCGGGTTGATTTTAGTCATATGTGGCATTTGAAACTCCTTACTCCATTTTGTGGTGGGCGAGCCGAGACGTGACCACCGTTCCACGCGAGCCGTGACTTCACTGTGTAGTTAAGCGGATACTCAAGGTAATGGATGTGGAGTATCATGGGAAGCCCGAATTCCTGTCGTGCGGCCCATGGTCCGGTCCGCGCCGGGCGAAAACCCTCCGGTGCCTTCCGAGGGCGCCGGCCCGCCATAGGGGTGCCGCCGGGCGGCGTCTTTCCGGAGCCGTCCGCACCCGGAAGTCATCGCCTTGTGGCCGGCGATGAGCGCCGCCGGAGGCAGCCCATGGAATACGTCCGGACGTATCCCGCTACCCCCTTATCGGACAGGTGCTCCAGACCGGCCGGCGACATTCACGAATTCAGCACACGCATTGTGCTCCAGGTGTGGAACACGGTCGCACTCGTGACGTTCTTGGAATCGCCGCGCGGGGCGGAAGAAGAGCGGGCGGGACGCGCCTTCGCCGCGTGCCCTCCGGGCCGTGATTCGCGCGGCCATTCCGGCGCGACCGTCTCTGGAACCCTTCCGCGCGGCCGGCGGATCAAAGTTCGGCGGGATACCGTCGGGGACGGGTCGTGGCGCCCTGCGCGTCGCGGCGGGGACGGTGGCGCGCGAGCGGATCGCGCGCGCCGGTCGCCGCCCTCGCCACTCCCGGCGGGAGAACCGCCGCCACGTCTTTCTTGACTCCGGTTCCCGGTTTCGGAGTCAGTGGCCCGCGGTGGCGGCCGTTTTGGTAAGCCACGCGGCTTCCCTCAGGCATGTATATAACAAAAGGGCATCGGCCGAGGTTGTGGGGTTGCCTGCGGCCGTAAGGCGTGTTCGCCGGGCGCCGGATGGGCGCAAATTGATCACTTAATGACACCAAATCTGACGAAATGATGACGAGGTGCACGTCAGTCAGTAAGGCTCAGAAGTACACCCCGCTTTTCTGGGCAGGTGTGTCCGTGGAACGCCAAGGGTCGGTCATGGGAGGACGAGTGCCTCGTTCGAATTCCGGGTTCTCGCCGGATGTCGCCGCGGCTCTGAGCCAGGCCGACCGAGGGATTCGCATGCGCATGGGCAACCATCACGCGCTCTTCGACTACTGGCGCTTCGCCATGAGCACGATCTGCAGCGTGGACGCCTTCTACGTGGGGTTCTACCGGGAAGGCCGCAGGATCGTCTATCCGTACACCTTCGACGACACCATCGCGATCAAAAGGTACGTGCCTCCCGAGGTCAGCGGGTACGGGCCGAAGGGGCAGGCCGCGTGGATTCTGAAGCACAAGCGCCCCTACACCTACGCCAGCGACAACGGCCTGCTCCTGCACCACGGCGTCTCCTTCGGCGACGCGCAGCGGGTCTCGGCGGACGCCATCACGATCCCCATGTCCGACACCCGGGACGGCGAGCGCGTCGTGATCGGCCTCGCGTCCATCCAGACCTACAGGAGCAACGCCTACACCGACGAGCACGTGCGGGCCTTCGAGTGGACGGCGAGATCGGTGGCGACGGTGCTCGCGCGGGAACGCGAGGACGATCTCAACCGTGAGGAGCTGGCGGTCCCGTCCGAGGGCTCCAAGACCGAACAGCCTTCCGTCGTCGAGGTGGTGCAGGACGTCTCGGCGATCCTGGTGGACCTGCACTCCCGCATCTGCGCGCTCGAAGAGGCCATCCCGATCGGCGAGCGGGAGCTGGTGCGCCAGGTCAGGGAGCTCCGGTACGAGTGCGAGCGGGGGCAGACCGAGACCATGGACATCATCGCGCGGCCGTCGGCCCGCGCCGAGAACCTGCTCAACTCGCTGTCGTCCAAGGAGCGGGAGATCGCCTTTCTGATCGCCCGCGGCGGCATGACGAACAAGGAGATCGCGGCCCGGGTTTTCGTCACGGAATCGACCATCAAAGGCCACGTCTCCCGCATATTGCGCAAACTCGGTGTCGAGCAACGATCCGGCATCGCGGCCAAGCTCGAGCATTTCTTCGACTAGCGCCTGATCGCCGCGCGCCGGCCGGTCCGCGATGTCCATGAACGTTCGGCGGTCCGATCGGCGTGCGCCGAAGCCGGCTCGGCCTATGGCGAGCAAGCGGGCGGCGTCCTCGGGCGCCGGGACGGTGTCGCACGTTACTTGCGAATGACCCGCAATTCACGTGCCGCTGCACGTTCCGGAGTGCATAAGGGTGGTCTCTGGCGCCGTTTGCGGTAATTCTCGCGAACCAGGTTCGGCTATTCCGGTTACCGACTGTTCCCGCGGGTTCACCCAGCGAGCGTGAGCAGTACTTAGTACTGAGCCTCCGTGCTCGAAAACCCGTCGCGGACACATGCACTATGGGTGATCAATGCGGATATTGTCCTTATGTCAAGAGGGAGGGGTTTGTCGGTACCTGACGGCTTTCCGGCCGTCGACGCGGGGGAGACCGGTCGACGTCGTCGGTGGTACCGGCACAGGCGAGGAGCTGGCTATGGAGGGGTTGACCATCGCCATCCTCGTGATCACGCTGTTCTCCGGAGTTCTCTACTCGTGGCGGAACCGCCAGGGGAACGACGCGCTCGCGTCGGTCGCCGGCGATTTCCCGCTCACTCCGGAGAAGGCAGCGCGGATCGCGGTGGAGGCTGGTCTGTCGTGGCGGGAAAGAACTCTGGGAAGGACCGTTCCCGTGGTACGCACCCGGGACGGGCTGAAGGTCGAGATCGGATGCAGGGCGGGAGTGATGGCGTTCGAGGTCAGCGAGACACCGGTGGGGAGCCGGGTCGCCGGCCACGCCGAGGAGGTCGCGGTCGTCAGGCTTCCCGAGCTGGGAGGGCTCGGCGCCTCCTCGACCAACGTGCTGTACCTGAGGGCCGGCACGCCGCGGAATCCGGCCAAGCTGCTCCGGCGGCGCGAGCGGGTGTTCCGCGCTCTCGCGCGCGCGGCGTCCCGCGGCGAGCGGCGGATCGGCAAGCACGAGCTCAGGGTGGGGGCCCGAGCCGGGAGAGATGACGAGCGCCTCGGCGAGCGCGTGGGCGTGAAGGTGGGGGGCCACAGCTGAGGCTCTGAGAGCGCGCACGCCCGCCCCGTCACCTGGCGGCGGTGGCGGGGCAGGCGTGCGTTGGCGGTGCCGGTCAGTCCCGGATGATGTGGACGTCCACCACGGCGGAGCGTCCCGATTCGACGGCCCGCAGCCCCCTCTGGAGGGCGGGGATGAGGTCCGCCCGGTCGGTGACGGTCTCCCCATCGGCGTGGCAGGCGCGCGCCACCGCCGCGAAGTCCGGAGGCGCGCTGAAGCGCGTCCCCTCGGCGTCGCCCCGGGTCGCCGAGAGACCCTGCGGGAAGAGCTCGAAGACGGGCAGCCGGCTGGCCCGGTAGCCGTCGTTGTTGAGCACGACCGCCAGGATCGGAGCGCCCGCCTCGGCCGCCAGGCACAGCGCCGCCGTGGGCACGCCGAACATGAAGGCGCCGTCGCCCACCACGGTCACGACGCGGCGTCCCGGCGAGGCCAGGCTCACGCCGACCGCCCCGGCCAGCCCCCAGCCGAGGCCCGGCGATCCCGTGCCGTACATCGTCGCGGCCTCGGTGCGGCTCAGGACCTCGTGCAGCGCGCGGGCGTTCGTCACGGCCTCCTCGATGACGAGGTCGTCCGGCCGCAGCACCTCGTTCAGCGCGGCGACGACCTCCACCCCCGTGATCGGCCCGTCGGTGGCCGCCTCGGCGGGCCGAGCGGTCTCCGGCGTGCTCGCCTGGGGCGCGGTGCGGCCCATCTCCTGGAGGCGGTCGGCGATCTGGTCCAGCGCGGTGGCGCCGTCGGCGGTGATCCCCACGTCGACCGGGAAGGTCCACATCGGCATGTCGGTCCTGAGTGGGTCGACGTCGATGTGGACGATCGTCGCATCCTCCCGGGGATGGGTGAACCTCGGGATCCACGGCACGTCTGCGTCCACGATGATGATCAGATCCGCCTCCTCGACGGCCCGCTGCCCGTCCGCCGCGGACAGCAGGTTCATCGGGTGGGACGTCGAGATGTTGACGCAGCCGCTCTCCGCGAGGTCGATCACCCGCATTCCCGCCAGGTCGGCGAGACGCGTGACCGCGTGGAACCCCTCGGGCCGCCGGCCCACCTTCGCCGTGACGAGCAGCGGCCGCTCGGCGCCCGCGAGCCGCTCGGCGAGCCAGTCCACGGTCTGCGGATCGGCCGCCGGCGGGCGCGGGACGGCGTACCGGGTCGTGCGGCCGAGCTCGAGCGCGGGCGGGTCCATGAGGACGTCGCGCGACACCATGAGGTACGCCGGACCCGGGCGGCCGCCCGTCGCCACCTGCACGGCGCGGCCGATCGCCCGGGCCAGCATGCCGGGCCGGGTGATCTCCATGACCCACTTGGCGTACCCGCGGACGACGCCGGCCTGGTCGGGGACGTCCTGCTGCCAGTGGATCGTGTGCGAGCGGCCGCCGGGGGCGCCGGGCTCCTCGGCGTACGGCGTCTTGCCCGCGATGACGATCACGCCGGCCCGGTCGCGCAGCATGTTGTGCATCATGGCGCCGAGGTTCTGCGTGCCCACGTCCACGTGGACGAACACGCACTGCGGGCGGCGGGTCACCTGCCAGTAGCCGTGCGCGGCGGCCAGCGCGACCGACTCGAAGGAGCAGATGATGATCTTGGGGGTGGGGACTCCCGCCTTGGCCAGCGTGGCGACCGCCTCCTGCAACGGGGCGGAGTCCGTGCCGGGGTTGAGGAAGAGGTGCTCGACGCCGTGCTCGGCGAGTAGCCACAGCAGGTGCTCGGCGGTGGTCGCCGGCTGGAAGTCGTCCACGCGGTATCTCCTTACATAACAGCATTTTTCGCGTTAAAGGTGCATTGAACATCGAGCGTAGAAGATCAGCACCCGCGCCGTCTCCCCCCTCGCCGCGTTCAGGAGCCGAGATAGCACAGGACGGCGAGCACCCGGCGGCTGTAGCCCGTCACGTGGGACAGCCCGAGCTTCTCGAAGATCGCATTGATGTGCTTCTCGACCGCGCTCTGCGACACGTGGAGCTGCGCGGCGACCGACGCGTTGGTGCAGCCCTGGGCCATGTGGTCGAGCACATCGCGTTCCCTGGGCGTCAGCGTGGCCAGCGGATCGCCGTGGCTCGTGCGGGCGAGCAACTGGCGCACCACCTCCGGATCGAAGGCCGCGCCCCCGGCGCCCACCCGGTCCAGGGCGTCGAGGAAGTCGGAGACCTGGGCCACCCGGTCCTTGAGCAGGTAGCCGACGCCCTCGACGTCACCGCTCATCAGCTCGGTCGCGTAGCGCTTCTCGACGTACTGCGACAGGACGAGCACGCGGGTCTTCGGCCACCGGCGCCGGATGTCGAGCGCGGCCCGCAGCCCCTCGTCGGTGTGCGTCGGCGGCATCCGCACGTCCGCCACCACGACGTCGGGCCGGTGCTCGGCCACCGCCGCGAGGAGCGCGGTGGCGTCGCCCACCGCGGCCGGTACCTCGTGCCCCTCCTCGAGGAGAAGCCGCACCAGGCCCTCGCGCAGCAGCGTCGAGTCCTCGGCCAGGATCACTCGCACGGCAGTTCCGCGACGACGGTGGTCGGCCCTCCGGCGGGGCTCTGGAGGTGGAACCGGCCGTCCAGCGCGGCGACCCGGCGCGCCAGCCCGGACAGGCCGCTGCCCGCGGGATCGGCCCCGCCCTGCCCATCATCGTGTACGCGCACGACGATCATTGTCTCCCGCCGGGCGAGATGGACGGTGATGAGCCGGGCGTTCGCGTGTTTCGCGGCATTCGTGACCGCCTCGCAGACCACGAAGTAGGCGGCGGTCTCGATGGTCGGCGCCGGCCGCTCGGCCAGGTCGTAGCGGACCTCGACCGGTACGGCCGCGTGCTCGGCGACCGTGGCCAGCGCGTCCCGCAGCCCGGAGGAGTCCAGGCCCGTCGGGTACACCCGCCAGGCGACCTCGCGCAGATCGCCGATCGCCTCCCTCGCCGCCTCGTGCGCCTGCAGGAGCAGCGCATCGAGCAGTTCGGGGGAGCGTCCCCGGCGGGCCCTGCCGATCAGCATGGCGAGGGCGACCAGCCGCTGCTGCAGCCCGTCGTGCAGGTCACGCTCGATGCGCCGTCGCTCCTGGTCCACGGCCGCCACGATCCCGGCTCGGCTCTCGGCCAGCTCGGCGATCCGCCGTTCCAGCAGTTCCGTCGTGCTCGGGCCGAGCAGCCGTCGCGCCAGGGCACGCTCCAGGGCCGCCACCCCGAACATGCCCGTGACGTCGAGGAACAGCAGCACGATCCCGGCTACGCCGAGGTAGAGCAGGATGGGCGGCGTGGGCGGGATGCCATCGTAGTTCTCACCGAGCGCCCAACCCCAGGCCAGCTGTGCCCCGGTGCCGAGTCCCAGGACGAGCAACAGGAGCACGATGCCGCCCAGGACGCCGACGGGCCAGCGAGCCGCCACGTAGGCGAGCGCGCGCCGCCCCTCGTACCGCTGGGGCTCCACGCTCGCTTCGCGCCGCGGCCGGCCGTGGGACCCGAGGGCGGACGCGTTCTCCCACCCGGGCACGGGGATGGCGGCCGCGCCCATGAGCCGCAGCCGCCGCACCTCAAGAGCGGCCAGCCGCTGGGCGCCCGCGAGTATCAGGCGCGTCGCCGCCCGCCGCCCCCGAGCGCTCGTCACGCAGCCGAGGGCGACGATCCCGGCCAGGACGAGGTAGATCAGCTCGGCCACGGCGGTGCCCGTGCCGAGCAGGAGCGCGAGCGGCACCCGGGCGGCCCGTCCCGCCGCTCCCGGGCCGGGCGGGTCAGCGAGAGCCATGCCTGCCCTTCTGACGCCGCTCGCTCAGCCGTACGGCCACGAAGGTCGCCGCGGCGAGCACGACCGCCCCGAGCACGATCTTCGACAGGATCCCCGCGTAGCTCTCCACCAGCCCCCAGTTCTCCCCGAGCTGGTGCCCGGCCAGGATGAAGATCGTGTTCCAGATCAGGCTGCCCAGCGTGGTGAGACCCACGAAGGGGACGAGCGGCATGCGCTCCACCCCGGCGGGAACCGATATCAGGCTGCGGAAGAGCGGGATCATGCGCCCGAGGAACACCGTCTTCTTGCCGTGCCGGGCGAACCACGCCTCCGCCTTCTCGATGTCGGACACCTTGACGAGCGGCAGCCGGGCCGCGATCGCCACCGTCCGGTCACGTCCCAGCAGCGCCCCGACGGCGTACAGCGCGAGCGCGCCGACCACCGAGCCCAAGGTGGTCCAGAGGAGCGCGTCGAACAGGCTCATGTCACCCCTGCTCGCGGTGAACCCCGCCAGCGGAAGGATCACCTCGCTCGGCAGCGGAGGGAACAGGTTCTCCAGGGCGATGGCCACTCCCGCCCCTGGGGCCCCGAGCTGTTCCATGAGTCCGATCGCCCATCCGGCGACGCCGTCCACGGTGTTGGTGTTCATGGCTGCACGCTAATCAATACCGGACATATCAGGGCATGAGGAGAACCGTCGGGCTTTCGGGGGGATGCCGCAGCCCGGGGCTGTGGAAAACCGCAGGCCGGAGCGGGCCGTTAGAGACGTTGTCCACAGGGCAGATGCTCGCCGGTCGTCGCGGAGATCAGGTCACTAGTGTCGTGGCAGGACCCGTGTGAACCCTCGTCGGACGGAGCAGATGAAGTGATCGCCGTGCGCCCCTCGCTCAGCGGAGCCGTCGCGTGACGCGCTTTCCCGGCGGCCCCGCCCACCGGACACGGCGATGGTCCGTCACCGGCGTGACACTCTTCGCGACCGCCATGACCCTGCTCCTCACCCCCACCCTCGCCACCGCCGCCCCCTTCACCCCACGTACCTCCGCCCCCGCCACCGCTCCGCGCGGCTCCGCGATCACGGCGCCGCGGCTGGAGGAGCGGGCATGTCCTGTTCCGGTGCCCTCGGGCACCCCCTGCGGGTTCCTGGTGGTGCCGGAGCGCAGGGGCGTGCAAGTGAGCCGGGAGTTGCCCGGCGCGCGGTTCGTGGAGTTCGCGGGTGTGGGGCACGCCGTCTTCCTGTCGAGCCGGTGCGGCCGGCAGACCATCTCGGCGTTCGTCGCCGATCCTCGCGCGGCGGCGCCCTGCGATCCGCGGCAGGCTCCCTACCGGATCTGGAGGCAGGGAGAGTTCCACCTGACCGCGGCCGTTTACCGGGTCAGCACGGGTGCCTGGTGGCTGCTGATCCCGTTCGCGCTCTTCTTCGTGACCTCCGCCGTGCAACTGGTCGCGGGGTTGACGGCGCTCACGCGGCGGCGGCCGGAGGGCAGGGTCTCCTCGGTGGTGGCCCTGACGACGGTGGCCGGCCTGGCCGGGGTGGCGTTCACGTTGCTGGCGGTGGTGGGCGTCTACCGGGCGGCGGCGACCAACGAGACCGCGCTGGCCGTCGGCGTCCCGACGGCCGTGACCTGGTACGGCACCCTGGCGGCGCTGTCGGCCCTGCTCAGTGTCGTCCTGCTGTTCCGCAGCCGCTTCCGGTGGCCGTCGATCGTCGCGGCGGGCGTGGCCGTCACCCTGCTGGTCTGGTGGTTCGCCTTCATCGAATCTCTTTAATCAACGCGGCCAAGAACATCCTCGCTGCCGGGCTGGCAGAGAGGTGAAACGCCTGTGGAGCTGGTGTAAGAGCTCAAAGGAGGGAGTCCTCTCTGGCGGGCGACCGGCGGTGAAGCAGGAAACCTGACCCGCGAGGGTCGGATTCCCCCTCGTTCACGAGGGGGAGGAGGTCAACTAGCCCGGTTCCCGCGGACGCTCACCGGACGCTCCCCGGCCGGCCACCGTACGACGGCGCCGGCATCGCCGTACCGCCTCTCACCGCCGCGGCGCCGGACGCGCAAGCACCACAGCGAGCGGAGAGAGCAAGGCGGTCCGGGTGAAGGTGGGCCGTCGGCGTGCCGGCGATCGGGCGTGGGCGTGGTGGCGGGGGGTTGTGGGCGGGTTCGATGGGTGTGCTGGGAGGTGGGGCCGCAGTGCGCTGGGAGGTGGGGCCGCGGTGTGCTGGGAGGTGGGGCCGCGGTGTGCTGGGGGGAGGGCGGGGGCTAGGGGAGGGTGAGGATTTCGCTGGCGGTGTCGGTTACGAGGATCGTGTGCTCGAACTGGGCGGTCCGCTTGCGGTCCTTGGTGACGGCGGTCCAGCCGTCGGGCCACACGTCGTACTCGATGGTGCCGAGGGTGAGCATGGGCTCGATCGTGAAGGTCATGCCGGGCACCAGCGTGACCGACAGCGAAGGGTCGTCGTAGTGCGGCACGATCAGGCCGGAGTGGAACGAGGTCGAGATGCCGTGCCCGGTGAAGTCGCGCACCACGCCGTACCCGAAACGCTTGGCGTAGGCCGAGATCACCCGTCCCACGATGTTGAGCTGGCGCCCGGGGGCCACGGCCTTGATCGCCCGCATCATGGCCTCGCGCGTGCGCTCGACCAGCAGCCGCGACTCCTCGTCCACCTCGCCGACCAGGTAGGTGGCGTCGGTGTCGCCGTGCACGCCGCCGATGTAGGCGGTGATGTCGATGTTGATGATGTCGCCGTCCTTGAGCACGGTGTCATCGGGGATGCCGTGGCAGATCACCTCGTTCAGCGAGGTGCACAGCGACTTGGGATAGCCGCGGTAGCCGAGCGTCGAGGGGTAGGCGTCGTGGTCGCAGAGGAACTCGTGCCCGATGCGGTCGAGTTCGTCGGTGGTCACGCCCGGGGCGATGTGGCGGCCGACCTCCTCCAGCGCCTGGGCGGCGATGCGCCCGGCGACGCGCATGCGCTCGATCGTCTCGGGCGTCTGCACGTCGGACTCGCCCCGGCGGGGTTCCTTGCGGCCGACATACTCCGGGCGCTCGATGTGGGCGGGAACCTTGCGGGTGGGCGAGAGCCGCCCTGGCCGGAGCAGTGTCGTCATGCGCCAAGTCTAGTTCTGCTCGAAGGGGGCAGGATCTGCCTGAGAGCGAGCGTGGCGGGTGTTTCGGGGGCATGCTTGAAGGCCACCGTGCGAGGAGGACACATGAGCGCTGACCAGTGGTGGTTCTGCCTGAAGCACATGGCGGTCGAGCCGGAGAAGGGCTGCCCGAACAAAGATCGCCTCGGCCCCTATGCCACGCGAGAGGAAGCGGCGGCGGCGCTGCAGACGGCCGCCGCCCGCAACAAGACCTGGCAGGAGGAGGACAAGGAGTGGGACGGTGACTAGACCTGGCGCTTCCAGGGCCGGGTGACCGCCAGTCGCCACAGGGCGAGTATGCCGATGCCGCACCAGATGAGGTTGAGCACGGCGGACGGCCACGCGAGATGGCAGGCGGAGTTGATCATTAAGGCGATCGCTCCGCCGAGGTTGAGAAGCTGGTAGGCGAGGCTGTCACCTGACATCCTGCGCGTCGACAGCATGGCGTAGGCGTAGAGCAGCACCCCGGCGCCGAGCATGCCCAGGATGTCGATGAGGAGAGGCACCGCTTCAGGTCTCCGTCAGCGGGGCCGGCCTCTGGGGGAGGCGTTGGAGGCGGGAAGGAGCGTATAAAGCTGGATATTTCCGGCGTGAGGTCCTGTAGTGCAATGGAGCTCCCCCAATCCATGTGCGTGCCGGCGCTGCGGGAAGTGCCGGTCGGCGCGATCGGCGGCGTCGGTGTTTTCCCACGTCACGCCCTTTTCAGCGGTGTCGCCGCTAACGCTACTGTCGATGGGCGCAGCCGCCCCCCGGACGACGCGGCGGCAGTTCCACGCGGATGTGCAGTCTTCAGAAGCGAGCGCAACCGCGTCCCATCTTGGCGTACGTTTTGCTCCCGGTATCTCCCGGCCGCCGCGGTTCCCGATATCTTAAGGCTCTCGATATCTCCCGGCCGCCCGGCTCCCGATGCCGCCGGGCCGTTCGGGAGTCGCGCTTCGCGGGCCGGCGCCCTGCCCGGGACTCGGCTTCAGTCGCTCACGCTGGGGCCGGTGATGCGTTCGGCGAGGCGGGCCAGCCGGTCGATCAGCCGGGAGCGTGATCGCCGTGCCTCGCCGGCGGCCAGGCTCACGAGATGCTGCGCCGCGTCGAAGGTGAACAGGCCGTCCTGGGCCGGCACGGCCAGAGCGTCGTGGGCCAGGCCCTCCAGCTCGGGGTCGCCGCCGTCCAAAGCGAGGATCGTCGCCCCCGTGCGCCGCGCGTCGTCGACACGCTCGAGCAGCGGCACGGGAGCCTTGTCCTCGGCGACGACGAACAAGGTCTCACCCCGGCGCACGGCCTCGATGCGGTCGATGCCCACCGCGAGGTGAGGCGCCGCGCCGGGCGGCGGGGACCAGCGCACCAGTGTGGGAGCGAGCTGGGCGAGCCCGGACATGCGCGCCTCGTCGTCGAGGTGGGCGGCGAGGTGCCACGGCTCCTCCTGCGGGGTGCCGACCAGGAGCAGCCCTCCGGGCGTGCGGGTCGAGCGGAGGCGGGACCCGAGCTCGCGGGTGCGCTCCACCCATCGGGTGGTGGAGAGCGCCTCGCGCAGGAAGGCCACCGACGCAGCGTCCATGGGCTCCATGGTGCATCATCGCCCCCGCCGCCGTCGCGATATGAACCACCTGGCATGATCGGGGAGAATCGCGAGCCGAGCAAGGAGAAGAGCCACATCATGAGCGATGCGCTTCGGGACGTCAGCGACCTGTCGGTGGGGATCCTCGGTGGCACGGGAGACCAGGGCAAGGGGCTGGCCCGCCGGTTCGCCATGGCCGGGCACCAGGTCTTGATCGGATCGCGCAACGCCTCGCGGGCGCAGGAGGCCGCCGACAGCCTCGGCCCCGGCCTTCCGGTCCGGGGCGCCGAGAACGCGAGCGTCGCCGCCGAGGCCGACGTCGTCATCGTGGCGGTGCCGTGGGACGGGCACCGGTCCATCCTGGAGTCGCTGCGTTCGGAGCTGACCGGCAAGATCGTCATCGACTGCGTCAACCCCCTGGGGTTCGACAAGCAGGGGGCCTTCGCGCTGGACGTCGAGGAGGGCAGCGCGGCCCAGCAGGCGGCGGCCGTCCTGACCGGGAGCCGGGTCGTCGCGGCCTTCCACCACGTCTCCGCCGTGCTGCTGCTCGACCCGGGTGTGGCGGAGATCGACCTTGACGTGCTCGTGCTCGGCGACGACCGCGAGGCGACCGACACCGTCCAGGCGCTGGCATCCCAGATCCCGGGCGCGCGCGGCATCTACGGGGGACGGCTCCGCAACGCCCGCCAGATCGAGGCGTTCACCGCCAACCTGATCTCGATCAACCGCCGCTACAAGGCCCACGCCGGCCTCCGCGTCACCGACGTCTGAGCGCCCCACCCTCGCTCAGGGGTGAGCGGGCCGGTGAAGAGGGTCACGGGGAGGGACGGGCGGGTCAGGGGCCGAGTACGGATAGGCGCCACATCCGGAATGGCGCCGCGTCCGGCCAGGAAATCTGACAAAGGGGGCTTTTACGGTCATTCTTGACGGCATGAGTTCTCTGCACCCGGATACCCGTGCCGTCCACTTGCCCCAACCGCCCCTGAACGGCAGCACGCCGATCGCGGTGCCCCTGTACCAGACCTCCGGATTCGTCTTCGACGATCCCGCCGTGTTCGCGGACGGCATGGGCCGCCCCGATGGCGCCTTCGTGTACGGACGACTCAGCAACCCCACCGTGCGCGCCCTGGAAGAGGCGGTCGCCGACCTGGAGGGCGGCGTGGCCGCCGTGGCCGCCGGCTCCGGCATGGGCGCGATCAACAGCGTGCTGTTCGGGCTGCTCCAGCCCGGTGACCACCTGATCGCCCAGAGGCCGCTCTACGGCGGGACGGCCGCCTCGATCGCCGATCTCGGCGCCCGGTTCGGCGTCTCGGTCACCTACGTCGATCAGGACGACCCGGTGGCGGCGCGCGAGGCCCTGCGGCCGGAGACCAAGCTGCTGTACCTGGAGACCATCGCGAACCCGATGACCCAGGT
This sequence comes from Sphaerisporangium perillae, assembly GCF_023276435.1. Classification (GTDB taxonomy): domain Bacteria; phylum Actinomycetota; class Actinomycetes; order Streptosporangiales; family Streptosporangiaceae; genus Sphaerisporangium; species Sphaerisporangium perillae. The sequence continues at coordinate 160,453 of NZ_JALLPO010000006.1, read as the reverse complement.
GGCCGACCTTCCCGGCATGTGCGCCGTCGCCCGTGAGGCGGGGGTGGTCGCCGTGGTGGACAACACCTTCGCCTCGCCCATCCTGTGCCGGCCGCTGGAGCACGGCGCCGACATCGTCGTCCACTCCACGACGAAGTACCTGAGCGGCCACAGCGACGTGCTCGGCGGGATCGCCGTCTTCGCCGATGATGCGCTCTACCGGAGGCTCTGGGCGTACTCCACGAAGCTCGGCGCGACTCTCGACCCCTTCGCCGCCTGGCTGACGCTGCGGGGCATGCAGACCCTCCCGTTGCGCATGGCGCGGCACTGCGAGAACACCCGGATCCTCGCCACCCGGCTCGCCGAGCACCCGGCCGTCGACGCCGTGCACTGGCCGGGCATGCCCGGGCACCCCTCCTACGAGCTGGCGGCCAAGCTGCTGCCCGACTTCGGCGGGGTGTTCTCCTTCGACCTGACCGGCGGCCGCGCGTCCGGCGAGAGGTTCATGAGCTCGGTACGGCTGGCGCTGCTCGCCCCCTCGCTCGGCGGCGTCGAGACGCTGATCCTGCACCCGGCCACGACGTCGCACCGCTCGCTCACCGCCGCGGAACTGGAGAGTTCGGGCATCGGCGAGGGCACCGTGCGCGTGGCGGTAGGCATCGAGCACCCCGAGGACCTGTGGGCCGACTTCGTCCAGGCCCTGGAGCACTGACCCCGGCGCCAGGTCCCCCGCCGTACGGCGGCGCCGGCATCGCCGTACCACTCCTCGCCGTCGCGGCGCCGATTCCACAAGCAGCACACCGGGAGGTAACCCGGATACGCGGGCTTGGATTCGCGCGGGGCCGTACCGCCGGGAGTGGCGGTACGGCTGTCGCGTCGGCGGGGAAGTGGGGGTGAGGCCCGGGTCAGTGGTAGCTGTGCTCGGCGGCGGGGAAGGCGCCGGAGACCACCTCGTCGGCGAATGCGCGGACCGCGTGGTCCATCTCCCCGGCCAGGTCGAAGTACTTCTTCACGAACTTCGCCGGACGCGGGGTGAGGCCCATGAGGTCCTGCCAGACGAGCACCTGGGCGTCGCATGAGGGGCCCGCGCCGATGCCGATCGTGGGGACCGACAGGGCGGCGGTGACCCGCGCGGCCAGGTCGGCGGGTACGCATTCGAGGACGACGGAGAAGACGCCGGCGTGCTCCAGGGCCTTGGCGTCGGCCATCAGCTCGTCACCGGACTGGCCGCGTCCCTGTACGCGGTAGCCGCCGAAGACGTTGACGGACTGCGGGGTCAGGCCGAGGTGGCCCATCACCGGGATGCCGGCCGAGACGAGGGTCTCGACCTGGGGCAGCACGCGGCGGCCGCCTTCCAGCTTGACCGCGTGGGCGCCGGCCTCCTTCATGAACCGCGCCGCCGACTCCAGCGCCTGCTGCGGAGAGGACTGGTAGGAGCCGAAGGGGAGGTCGGCGACGACCATCGCCCGCGAGGAGCCGCGGACCACCGCCGCCGTGAGCGGGATGAGGTCGCCGACGGAGACGGGCAGGGTCGAGTCATAGCCGTAGACCACCATCGCGGCCGAGTCGCCCACGAGCATGACCGGGATGCCGGCCTCGTCGAACACCCTGGCGGTCATCGCGTCGTAGGCGGTGACCATCGGCCACTTCTCGCCGCGCTCCTTGGCGGCGGAGATGTCGCGGACGGTCACCCTGCGCCCAGCTTGGCCGCCGTAGAGCGTGGTCGACGAGCTGGAAATGGCTGACGTAGAGGACATCATGGATCCCTCCAGGCCTCGAGGCGCCCTTGTGGCGTCCCCGGACGGTCAGATCATCGCACGCCTGACCGATATGGCAACACCCGGGATGTCTCTTCCTCATCCCCTGGCGGCGTGAGATCCCTGTCACCGATGGCCGGGCCGAGGGTCGCGAGGATATTGAAACGGAACGGTTGCGTATCGAATCCCCAAGCGCTACGGTAGCGTTGCGAAACTCAATCGTATCGAAATTCTCGAAGCGAAACTTCATGGGGGACAACCGTGGAAGAACCGACAGGTCACCCGCGCCGATGGCGGATCCTCGGCGTGATGGTGTTCAGTTTGCTGGCGATCGTGCTCGACAACACGATCCTCAACGTCGCGCTGAAGGTCATCTCCGATCCGGTGGCAGGCCTCGGAGCGACCCAGAGCCAGCTCGAGTGGGCCATCAACTCCTACACGCTGGTCTTCGCCGGTCTGCTGTTCACCTTCGGAGTGCTCGGTGACCGGTTCGGCCGTAAGCGCATGTTGCAGATCGGCATGGTCCTGTTCGGCCTGGCCTCCCTGGCCAGCGCCTACGCGCAGGATCCCACCCAGCTGATCTTCGCGCGAGCCGCCATGGGCCTCGGCGGCGCCGCCGTCATGCCCGCCACGCTGGCGATCATCTCCAACGTCTTCGCGCCGCAGGAGCGCGGCAAGGCGATCGGCATCTGGGCGGGCGGCGTCGGCCTGGCCATCGCCATCGGCCCGATCACCGGCGGCCTGCTGCTGGAGCACTTCTGGTGGGGCTCGGTGTTCCTGGTGAACGTGCCGGTCGTGCTCATCAGCTCGGTGCTGATCGCCCTCCTGGTGCCCGAGTCCAGGAACCCCGACAAGGCCCAGCTCGACCCGGTCGGCGTGCTGCTCTCCGTCATCGGCCTGGTCGGCGTCGTCTACGGCATCATCAAGGGCGGCGAGCTCGGCACCGTCCTGGACCCCGAGGTGTGGCTGCCCGGCCTCGCCGGCATCGCGGTGCTCGCGGCCTTCGTCCGGCACGAGCGCAGGGCCACCCACCCGGCCTTCGACGTGCGCTACTTCGCCATCCCGAGGTTCTCCACGGCCGTCGCGAGCGTCGGGCTGGTGTTCTTCGCGATGATGGGCGTGATGTTCTTCCTGGCGTTCTACCTGCAGATCGTCAAGGGCTACAGCCCGCTGCAGGCCGGCGCGCTCGTGCTGCCCTTCGCGGCGGCGCAGCTCATCTTCTCGCCGCTGAGCGCCCAGGCGGTCCGCAGGTTCGGCGCCAAGTCGGTCGCCACCGTGAGCCTGGTGGTCGTGGCCGCCGCGCTGGCCAGCTACACGCTCCTGCAGGTCGACACCTCGATCTGGGTCTTCGAGCTCATCGGCTTCGTCCAGGGCGCGGCCATGGCCAACATCAACCCGCCGGCCACCGAGGCGGTCATGTCCTCGCTGCCCCGCGAGAAGGCCGGCGTCGGCTCGGCGATGACCAACACGGTCCGGCAGGTGGGCGGCGCGCTGGGCGTCGCCATCCTCGGCTCGCTCCTGTCGGCCACCTACCGCGACAACATGGCGGGCTCGCTGTCGGTGCTTCCCGAGAACCTCCGGCACGCGGCGGGCGAGTCCATCACGGCCACCATGGGCGTCGCCCAGGCGCTCGGCCCCAAGGGCGCGGCGCTCGTCGAGCCCGCCAAGCAGGCGTTCATGGACGGCATGCACGTCACGGCGCTCTGCGGCGCCGTCGTCGCCCTGATCGGCGCGGCGGTCGTGGCCAAGTGGCTTCCGGGCAAGAACGCGGGCGCGACGCCGGCGGCTCGAGCGGAAAACAAGGAACCGGCAGTAGTGTGAGATCACCATGATGACTGAGCAGATGGGTGCGGTCCGCACGCCCGGCCGTCCCCGCAGCGAGAAGGCGGAGAAGGCGATCATCGATGCGGCGATGGACATGATCGCCGAAGGCACCGGTGTCGCCGAACTCTCCATCGAGGCGATCGCCGCCCGGGCGGGCGTCGGGAAGACCACCATCTACCGGCGCTGGTCCAACAAGGAGGAGCTCGTCGTCGACGCGCTGGCCAGCCTGAAGGCTCCGATCCCGGAGCTCGCGGGCACGTCGGTACGCGATGACGTCATCCTCTACCTGTCGGCGATGCAGCTGGAGACCCACCATCCGCGCACTCGCTGCATCATGAACATCGCGCTGAGCGAGTCCGAGCGCTTCCCGCACCTGGCGGAGCGCTTCCGCGAGATCGTGGTCCGGCCCCGGCGGGAGGTCCTGCGGTCGGCGATCCAGCGAGGCGTCGACTCGGGGGAGCTCCGTGCCGACGTGGACGTCGAGGTGGCGATGGCCGCGCTGTCCGGCGCGATGATGTTCTTCACCAAGTGGCGTGATGACGATGCCGAACTCCCCGCCGATCTCGCCGAGCGCATCGCCGACCTGATCCTTCAGGGCCTGCGTCCCTGAAAGGGCCGGGACGGCGGGCCGTCCCCGGTGCCGTCACCCGACGACCGCGCTGACCGGTATGCCGGTCAGCGCGGTTCGCTGCCCTGGAAGGCGCTCGTCGCCGTCATCGGCCCGGACGCCCCGCCGGGCCGTGGGCCGTCAGGAGGCGGGGGTCTCGCGCCAGCGGTTGGTGATGGGGAGCCGGCGGTCGCGGCCGAAGTTCTTCGGGGTGATCTTCGGGCCCGGGGGATACTGCCGGCGCTTGTACTCGGCGAGGTCGACGAGCCGGATGACCCTGGCCACCAGCTCGGGGTCGTGCCCCGCGGCCACGAGCTCACCCTTGCCCATGTCGTGCTCGACGTAGTCGGCGAGCAGCCGGTCGAGCACGTCGTAGGGCGGCAGGGAGTCGGTGTCGCGCTGGTCGGGGCGCAGCTCGGCGCTCGGCTCCTTGGTGATGGAGTTCTCCGGGATGGGCGGCACGGCGAAGGGGTGCAGCAGATCGCTCTGGCGGCCGGCCTGCGCGTTGCGCCAGCCGGACAGCTGCCACACCGTCGTCTTGAGCACGTCCTTGATCGGGGCGAAGCCGCCGGCGGAATCGCCGTAGAGCGTGGAGTAGCCGGTCGCGAGCTCGCTCTTGTTGCCCGTGGTCAGCACCAGGTGGCCGTGCTCGTTGGACAGGCTCATGAGCAGCATGCCGCGCACGCGCGCCTGGAGGTTCTCGGCGGCCAGGCCGTGCAGGTCGATCTCCTTCTCGAAGGCGTCGACGATGCCCTCGATGGGGACCAGCCGGGAGTGCAGCCCCTGTCGCTCGACGAGGTCGCGCGCGTCGCTCACCGAGTGGTCGGAGGAGTGCCGGGAGGGCATGAGGACGACGTGCACGCGGTCGGGGCCGACGGCGTCGGCGGCGATGGTGGCGGTCAGCGCCGAGTCGATGCCGCCCGACAGGCCGAGGATGACCGACTGGAAGCCGTTCTTGGTGAAGTAGTCGCGCACGCCGAGGACCAGCGCCGAGTAGACCTCTTCGAGATCGTCGAGGCGCGGGGCGACCGTCGGCGGCTCGGGGGTGTAGGCGGGCAGCGGGTCGCGTGACAGCTCAAGACGCTCGACGGTGATCGTGGTGCCGTCCCCGGCGTCCACGGGGAACGACCCCGGAGCGGCCTGCGGGTCGGCGAGCGGCAGCTCCAGATCGGTGACCAGGAGCTCCTCGCGGAACTGGCCGGCACGGGCGATCAGCTCACCGGAGGCGTCCACCACGATGGAGTCGCCGTCGAAGATGAGCTCGTCCTGACCGCCGACCTGGTTGGCGTAGGCGAGGGCGCATCCGGCCTCGCGCGCGCGGCTCGCGCACAGCGCCAGCCGTACGTCGTCCTTCTCGCGCTCGTAGGGCGAGGCGTTGGGCACCACGAGCAGGCCCGCGCCCGCCTCGGCGACGGCCGACACCGGGCCGCCCTCCTGCCAGAGGTCCTCGCAGACGGCGATCGCCACGTCGACGCCGTGCAGCCGGAAGATCGGGAGCCGGTCGCCGCGGATGAAGTAGCGGTATTCGTCGAAGACGCCGTAGTTCGGCAGGTGGTGCTTGGCGGTCTTGGTGACCACCCGGCCACGGTGCAGCAGCGCGGCGGCGTCCAGCGGCGCCCCCTTCGGCTGCCCGGCGCGCGGCGTGACCCCGGAGCGGTCGACGTATCCCACGACCACCGGGATCTCACCGAGGCCCTCCTCGGCCAGCCGGGTGGCGGCTGCCGACAGGGTGGCGATCGAGGCGTCGACGAAGGAGGTGCGCAGCACGAGGTCTTCGACGGGATAGCCGGTCAGGAACATCTCCGTGAAGACGACCAGGTGCGCGCCGCGATCTGCGGCGCGCCGCGTCCACTCGACGAGTTGGCCGGCGTTGGCGGAGAGGTCGCCCACCGCCGGGTTTGTCTGGGCGAGGGCTATTCGCAGTTGAGGCACGGTCTCCACCTTACGTGTGGCGGTCACGACGGGAGAGCGCTGGATCACCCCTGTGGACGGGAGACCCTCGTGATCGCCGGCGGCGGGTCGCCACCGCCGGCCCGCCGCGACGCGCAGGACCCTCGCACAGGTTCTAGCCCCTAGGGCTGATCAGCCCCGACTCGTAGGCCAGCACGACGAGCTGGGCGCGGTCGAACAGGCCGAGCCGCGAAAGGACGGAGGCGATCGAGGTGGCCACCGCCTCCTCCGGCACGGCCAGCGTCGCCGCGATCTGCTGGTTGGTCGACCCGCGCGCCACCAGCTTCACCAGGTCCAGGTCGCCGTCGGACAGGCCGTGCAGCGCCGGCGGGACGGCAGGGTCGCTTCGTCCGGCGAAGGTGGCGATGAGGCGGGTCGTCACGGCGGGGTCGATCAGTGCGTCCCCCGCCGCCGCCGCCCGGATGGCCGCGATGAGCTGCTCGGGCGCGGAGGTCTTCAGCACGAAACCGCTGACCCCCGCCCGCAGGGCCGCGTACAGGTTGTCGTCGGTGCCGAAGGTGGTCATCATGACGACCTTCGGCGGGGCGGCGTCGGCGAGGATCCGCCGGGCCGCCGCCAGGCCGTCCAGCCGCGGCATGGAGATGTCCATGAGGACCAGGTCGGGCTGGGTGCGCCGGATCAGCGCGATGGCCTGCTCGCCGTCCTCGGCCTCGCCGGCCAGCTCCAGGCCGGGCTCGCTCTCCAGGATGACCCGCAGCCCGGTGCGCACGAGGGCCTGGTCGTCGGCGACCACCACCCGCAGCGTCGAGGCGTCCTGCGCGCGCGTCCCGGCGACCGGGACGTCATGGGCGGGGGCGTCCAGGTGCGCCGCCTGGGCGAGGATGTCCCGCTCCAGGCGTTGCAGCGTCGTGCCGAGGTCCAGCCCGAGCTCCTCCCGGAGCAGCGTGCGCGCCCGGCGCAGCGCGCCAAGGGCGTCACCCTGCCGCCCCGCCCGGTACAGGGCGAGGGCGAGCAGCCGCCACGCCTCCTCGCGCAGGGGATGCGCCGAGGCGTGGGCCTCCAGGTCGGGGATGGCCGCGGCGGCCCTGCCCAGGCGCAGCGCCGCGTCGGCGCGGTGCTCGACCGCCATGAGGCGCAGCTCGTCCAGCCGCATCGCCTCGGCGGCGGCCCACGGCAGGTCCGCGAACTCGGCCAGGGCCGGCCCCCGCCACAACGCGAGAGCCCGCTCCATGCGCTCCCACACCGCCGCCGCGTCCTCGCCGGGCTCGGCGCGCACGAGCTTCTCGAACAGCCAGGTGTCGACGGCCTCGGTGCCGGTGCGCAGCGCGTACCCCGGCGGCGCGGTGACCAGTACCGCCGCCTCCTCGCGGGGGGCGCGGTCCGGCTCCAGCGCGCGGCGCAGCCGTGAGACGTAGCCCTGAATCGTGGAGAGCGCCTGCGCGGGGGGCTCGCCGGGCCACAGCTCGTCGATCAGCACGCTCATGGGGACGGCACGGCCGTGCGCCACGAGGAGCCGGGCGAGGACGGCCTGCTGGCGCTGCCCGCCCAGATCGAGCACCGTGTCTTGGAGGAGCGCCCGGAACGGCCCAAGAGCATGAAATTTCAACATCGCAGCGCATAGCGTAGAGCCAAATCCCGCGCAACCATACGGCGGACGCCGCTTTGTGAGGACGGCGGGCCGGTCAGACGGGGAGCACGGCCTCGACGACCGTGCCGCCGCCCGGCATGGACACCGCGCCGCACGTGCCGCCCAGCTCGGCGGCCCGCTCCCGCATCGAGGTCAGCCCGACTCCCGCCCTCGGCCGGTCCGGCAGGCCCGCGCCGTCGTCGGCCACGCGTACCCGCAGCGTGCCGGGGCCGCGGTCGAGGTCGATGCGGGCGCTCGTGGCGTGCGCGTGCCGGCGCATGTTGGTGAGCGCCTCCTGCACGATGCGGTACACGGCGACCTCCACGGCGGCGGGCAGGTCGGACAGCTCGCCGGTGGTCTCCACGGTGGCCGCCGGAGGCCCCTCGCCGGCCAGGGCGCGGACGGCGTCCGCCAGCCCCAGGTCGTCCAGCGCGGGCGGGCGCAGCCCGTACACCAGCTGCCTGATGTCGCCCGAGACGGCGTCCATGCCGGTCCGCAGGTCGCGGAGCAGGGTGTCGGCGGATTCGGGGGAGGTCTTCAGGCTGCTGCGCGCCAGGTTGATCGTCATGGCCATCGAGGAGAGGGTCTGCCCGAGCCCGTCGTGCAGGTCGCGGCGCAGTCGGCGGCGCTCCTCCTCACGGGCGGTGAGGATCCGCTCGCGTGAGCGTTGCAGGTCGGCGGCCATGCGCACGGCGTGGGCGACGTCCGCCGCGTACGGAGCCAGCGTGCTGAGCACGCGCTCGTCATGGGCGGCGGCGAAGCGGCGCGCGCCCGGGGGCCCGAGCAGCAGGTGGCCCACTGTCTCGCCGTGCCACACCAGGGGGATCTGCCGGGGCGTCTCGCCGACCCGCCCGCTCTCGACGTAGCGGGGGTTGCCGTCCATGACCTCCACCGCCGCCCCCTCGACGGCCAGGCCGTCCTGCAGGACCGTCACCACCGACGACAGCGCCTTGGCCGGGTCCGCCTTGCGGACCTCCTGGGTCAGGCGCTCGGCGAGCAGCCGGGGGTCGCCGACGCGGCCGTACAGCATGCGGTCGACGAGCCGCTGGAGCGCGCGCCGCAGCGGCTGGAAGAAGGCCCCGGCGAACAGGGCGGCGACCAGGCCCGCCACCTGGTGCTGCTGGGAGACGACCAGGCTGGACAGGCCGCCGATCCCGAAGTAGACGCCGCTGACCACGGCCAGGACGCCCGCCGCGACGAACGCCCTGCTGACGATGGTGTCGATGCCGTAGAGCCGGTAGCGCATCACCGAGAAGGCGATGGCGATCGGGATGAGGGCCACCCAGATGGTGGCGGGAAGCCACGTCCGCTCACCGGGCAGCATGAACAGCACGTACCCGGCGAAGGCCAGCAGCGGCCAGGCGATCTGCCGCCGCACCACCGAGTCCGGACGGCGGAACCGGACCGCGAGGGACAGCAGCGACAGCACCACGGCGCCGAAGATGCCCACCCAGGCGACCTGGTTGATCAGCTCGTTGTACGGCCGGAGCGCCTCGACCGCCACCGGGTTCGGGATGACGGCGGGCCAGGGGTAGGGATGCGGCTGCGGCCGGACGATCTGGCGCGCGAGCTCGACGGATATGGAGACGATGCCGAGGGCGGCGACCGGCCACCAGCGGCGGGAGGGCAGCCTGCCGTCGGGGGAGAACAGGGGCAGCAACATGGCCAGGGACATGCCGCCCAGCGCCCAGCCGACGATGTAGGGATAGCGCAGGTAGCCCGCCGTGACGAGGTCACCCTGCGAGGCCACCCGGAACATCAGCATGCCGCAGAACTCGCTGATCCCCGCGCTCAGGCCGCCGAGGCACATCAGCCAGGCCATGCTCAGGCGGGGCCGGTGGAACACCAGGAAGGCGCCCACCACCGGGAAGGTGAGGCCGGCCGCGAAGTCGGGGCTCATGGGGACGCTGGGCCGCCATCCGGGCGGAAGCCCGAGCTGGATCAGGAATGAGGCGACGGTGAGGAGGGGCGAGACCACCGCCGTCGCGGCGGCGGCCGCCCGTGCCGCTGTGATCCGCACCATCGCTACGCACCCTTCTCGATGGCGGGGGCACTCCCCGGCCTCCCGCCACCGAGAGGATTATGGCCCGTCGAGGGGGCGGAACTCCCGAAAAGCGGATCAGCCGGGCCGTCCGGCCCGGTGGTGCCGTCCGGCTTCCCTTCTGCCGGTCTGAGCGGGAGGCTCACCTCGACCAGGGTGCCGCCGGCGGGGACGGCCGTGATGGAGCAGGTGCCTCCCAGCTCCGCCGCGCGCTCCCGCATGGACGACAGACCCACGCCCGCGCGCACCTTCGGAGGCAGGCCGCGGCCGTCGTCCCGGACGCTCAGCCGCAGCGCGCCGGGCGAGCGGGACAGCCCCACCACCACGCGGGACGCCCGCGCGTGGCGCCGCGCGTTGGTCAGGGCCTCCTGGGTGATGCGGTAGGCGGCCACCTCGACGGCGGCGGGGAGCCCGTCCAGCGCGCCCTCCACCGTGAGGGTCGCGTCCGGTTCGGCCAGCCGCCGCAGGGCCTCCGCCAGGCCGAGGTCGTCCAGCGCGGGCGGGCGCAGCCCGTACACCAGCTCGCGGATCTCGCCGGTCACCCGGTCCATGTCAGCCCGCAGCCGGGCCAGCAACTGCTCGGCCGACTCGGGGGAGCCGCGCAGCACCCTCCTCGCCATGGTGATCGCCATGGCCATGTCGCCGAGGGCCTGCCCGAGCCCGTCGTGCAGGTCGCGGCGCAGCCGGCGGCGCTCCTCCTCGCGGGCGGTGAGGATCCGCTCCCGCGAGCGTTGCAGGTCGGCGGCCATGCGGACCGCATGGGCGACGTCGGCCACGAACGGCGTCAGCACCGCGATCATGCGCTCGTCGTGGGCCAGCGGGAAGCGTCTCGGCCCGGGCCGCCCGATGAGCAGCCGCCCGACGGGCTCGCCGTGCCAGACCAGCCGTACCTCGCGAGGGGACGGGCCGACCAGCCCCGTCGCCACGCGCCCGGGCCGGCCGCCGATCACCTCGACGGCGACGCCGGAGACGGCGAGGGCGTCGCGGACCGTCGCCACCACGGCCGCCAGGGCGCTCACCGGCTCGGCCGAGTGGACCTCCGTGGTGAGCCGGTCGGCGAACCGGCGCGGGTCACCGCTCTGGCCGTAGAACATCAGGTCGATCACCCTGCGCAGCCCTCGCCGCAGGGGCTGGAAGGCGGCGCCGGCGAACAGGGCGGCGGCCAGGCCGGCGAGCTGGCCGAGGCCCGCGGCGACCAGGCCGAGCGTGCTCACCGCGAAGTAGACCACCCCGACGGCGCCGACGAGCCCGGCCGCGATCAGGGTCCGGCTGGCCAGGGTGTCGATGCCGTACAGGCGGTACCGCGTCACCGCGATGCCGATGGCGGCCGGGATGGCGGCCGTGGTCAGCATGGCGGGCACGGAGAAGGGCATCCAGTGCTCGACGGCCCAGTTGGCGGCCACCGCGTACAGCAGCCAGCCCACCTGGCGGCGGCCGGCGGGGTCGGCGGTGCGGAACCGGTCCACCAGGGACAGCACGCAGAGCCCTTCGGCGATCAGGTACCAGTCGGCGCCGAGGCGGCCGAGCCAGTCGCCGACCGGCGCGAGGGCCGCGATCTCGAAGGGGTTCGGCCCGGCCGGCGAGCCGGGGACGGAGGGCCGGACGAGGTAGAGGAAGGCCAGGAACGCGACGATGCCGACGGCGAACCCCGCGACCGGACGCCAGCGGCGCGAGGGCAGCCTGCCGTCGGGGAAGAGCAGGGGCAGCAGGAGGTCGACGGCGATGATGCACAACGCCCCGACGGTGGCGTTGTAGTCGCCGATGAGCGAGGCCGTGCGCAGGTCGCCCGCGAGATAGGAACGTTCCCAGAACGCCTGCGACAGGCCGAGCGTCGCCGTGGCGAAGCCCCCCGTCAGCATCAGCCAGGCCACCAGGAGGCGGGGCCGCCGCAGGACGAGCAGCAGCCCCAGCGCGGGATAGACCACGCCCACCACGTCGTCCCCGGTCATGACGCCCGGCCGGATGCGCTCGGGCAGGGGGACCTGGAAGCGGAGCACGAGTCCGATCGCGACCAGGCCGGCCGAAGTGGCGGCCAGCGTCCCCGCCACGAAGCTGAGCCGGCGCATGTCCCCCGTGTCCTCCCTCTGCGCTCCCGACGGCGCGGGAGGCATCCGGAAAGTATGGGTCGGCGTATAACATCGAATCAACGCTTGCTTGATATCGCATTTCAACCGATATAAATCGAGAAATCCGACTCCATTATTTACTGTGGCTGTCTAAGCGCTTTCAAGAACCGCTGACCTTGGGACGCGGCGTCAGGTGGCGGGGACGACGAGCTGGGCGGCGGCGCGGCGGCGGACCGCCGGGGCGATCGCGAGCTGGCCGATCGCGGCGAGCAGCCCGAGCGCCCCGACCGTGAACCAGAGCGCCTCCTGGCCCAGCCCCAGAAGACGGGTGCCGATCAGCGGAGCGAGCAGCCCGCCCGCCGACCAGGCGAAGCCGAACAGGCCGCTGTAGCGCCCGCGCAGGTGCGCCGGGGCCAGCGTGGCGACGAGCGTGCCGGCCATGCCCGCCGTGATGACCTCGCCCAGGGTCCACACCGCGACGGTGACCGCGTAGCCGGCGGTCGTGGAGACGAACGCGGTGAACGCGAACCCCACCGCCACCACGGCCATGCCGAGGGCGAGCGTGGCACTGGCGTCCCGCTTGGCCAGCCAGTGGCTCACCAGCGGCTGGACGACCACGATCAACACGCCGTTCACCGCCATCGCCAGCCCGTAGGCCGAGGGGGGCAGACCCTGGCCGGTGACCGCGAGCGGCAGCGTGGTGAACGCCTGCAGGTAGACGAAGGTGTACAGCAGGGTGAGCAGCACGTAGGTGACCATGAGCCGGTCTTTCAGCACGTCGAGGAAGCCGCCGGCCTCCCGGCTCCGCTCCGGCCTGGTCTCGGGCACCGCCCGCCACACCAGGACGCCGAAGATGACCGAGGTGACCGCGTCGATCCAGAACAGCCAGAGGAAACCGGACTGGGCGAGCCAGCCGCCGGCGATCATGGCCACCCCGAAGCCGAGGTTGATCGCCCAGAAGAGCAGCCCGAACGCGCGCGAGCGGTCGTGCGCCGGGATCAGGTCGGCCACCAGGGCCTGCGAGGCCGGCCGGTAGGCGTCCACGACCAGGCCGAGCACGCCCATCGCCGCGACGATGGCGGGGAGCGAGGTGCTGTAGCCGAGGGCGATCATCGTGACCGCCGTGGCGATCATGCCGCCGGTCAGGGTCGCGCGGCGGCCCACGTGGTCGGAGAGCCAGCCCGCCACGAGCTGCGACACCAGCGATCCGATGCCGAAGACCGCCATGACGAGGCCGGCCGTGCCGAGGGACAGGCCACGGGCCTGGGTCAGGTAGATCCCGATGAAGGGCTCGACCATAGTGCCGAGCCGGTTGACGAAGGTGCCGCCGAAGAGCACCCAGAAGGCACGGGGGAAGCCTCCGATCCTGGTCTGAAGGAGGGAGGGCTTGTCGGCGATGATGCTGGTCACGTCGTCAACCCTTGGACATCGGCCCGTGTCCGTGCCAATCTTTTAGGCACGGCTAAAAGGTTCGGTGCGGCGGCGGGAGCACGGTGGGTGTCGAGTGGCGGTTCGGAGCCGATGATCTGGCACGCCTGCGGTTCGCGTTCTCCCCGCTGTGGGAGCTGGTCGCGAGCCTGCGGGTGCTGCGCGCCCCTGCCCGCCACTCCGTCCACCTGCCCTGGCTGCGCGCGGTCCTGCCCAGGCTCGCCGCCCTCGACCTGTCCGAGCTGTTCGCGCTGGCGCCCGCCCACGGGTACATGGCCGACTTCCTCACCCCGCCGCCGGACACGCCGCTGCCCGACTTCGCCGCCGAGCTGGCCCGCGTACGGCTGACGCCGCCCGAGAAGGCCCTGGAGGAGGCCGGGTGGGTGCAGACCTCCGACACCCGGTCCATCGCCCGGTTCCAGGCCGACCCCGTCGCGGGGGTGCGCAGAGTGGCCGACGCCCTCGCCGCGTACTGGGAGGTCGCGCTCGCCGAGTTCTGGCCGCGCGTGTACGGCCTGCTGGAGGCCGACCTCATGTGGCGCACCCGGCGGCTGGCCACCGGAGGCGCCGAGGAGCTCTTCGCCGACCTGCACGCCTCGGTCAGGTGGGAGGGCGACCGGCTGAAGAGCGACGGGCGCTGGTGCCACTCCAGCGAGCTCGGCGGGAACGGGCTGCTCCTGGTGCCGAGCGCGTTCCGCTGGCCCGACATCGCCGTCATGTGCGAGCCCTACCAGCCCATGCTCGTCTACCCGGCGCGCGGGGTCGGCACGCTGTGGGAGGTCGGGCCGCCGCCGGCCCCCGGGGCGCTCTCGGCGCTGATCGGCAAGACCCGCGCCCAGCTGCTGCTCTCGCTGCGGCACCCCTCGTCGACCACGGCGCTGGCCAGGCGGATGTCCCTCACGCCCGGCGCGGTCTCCCAGCACCTGTCGGTGCTCACCGGGAGCGGCCTGGTGGCCCGCAGGCGCCTGGGCAGGGAGGTCCTCTACCGGCGCACCCCCACAGGGGACGCCCTCGTCGGCGGCTCCTGACCGCCCGCCGGGCCGCTGCCGGCGCGGAAGGCCGTGATCAGCAGAAGAAGGGACGGGTGGAGGGGAGCGCGGCGAGCGGGGCGCGTCCGGACGTGGAGCCCTGAGCGCCCGAATCGACGTCCAAGGTGCCCCTGGCCGCGCCGCCCTCGGGCACGGAGCTCTCCGGCCCCGAGCCGCCCGCGCCCGCCCGCCCGTACTCCTCGCCGCCGGACGCCGTCCCCCCGAACGCGGCCCCGGACGCCGTCCCTTCGGAGGCGGGACTTTCCGGCCTGGAGCCCGGGGAGGCGGTGGCGCCGGGCGCCGTCCCCGAGGACGGCGTGTCCCCTGACCGGCCCGGACGGGCGTGCCCGCCCGCGCCGCTCCCGGACGGGGGGCTCCACGGCGCGGCGGTGTCCTGGCCTCCGGCGCGCGGCGGCGCGTTCCCCGTCGTGCGCTGCGCCGCGCCCGCCGGGGGAGCGGGCGAGGCCGCCGCTGGGACGTACAGGCGGCGCGTGGTGCGCTGGATCCCCTCGGGCACCAGGTGGATGCCGCTCGCGACCAGCCGCTGCCCGTACACGTCGGTGATGCGGACGGTGTACGGCCCGGAGCCGGCGCCGCGGTCGGCCACCCAGTAGTTGTCGTATTCGCGTGACAGGTCGCGCCAGTGTCCCTCGTGCAGGATCTGCAGGCGCCGCAGCGGGTTGCCGTGGTCGACGGCCTGGATGGCCAGCCAGCGGGGCGAAGAACCCTTCTTGAGGCGGAACGCCACGGGTCTCGGGACCGCGGGGTTGCGCACGCGGTGGTAGCGGACCGGCACGACACCGCGATCGGGACCGGCGATGCGGGCGAAGGCGGCGCGGCTCAGATCGAGCTCCCCGGCGGCGCACGACCGGCACTCGTCGATCACCTGGACGCGCACGGTGCCGCGCGGGCCGGTGACGTCGAGATACGCCCCGCAGGCCGCCGAGCCCGCGTACTCCACGGGGGAGACGGCGGCGACCAGGTCACCGCGGACGGCACCCGACAGCGAGCAGCCGCGCGCGAACAGGCTCAGCACGCCGGCTGGGTCGCCCGGGTCGGGCGACGCCGCCGCGCACGCGGCGTTCTTCCCGGCCGAGGCGCCGAGCGCCAGCATCGCCAGTGCGGTGCCCATCGACATCGCCCATGCGAGCCGCTGCCAGGCGGCCGCGCGCGGGGCGGGCCGCAGGGTGAGGCGGTCGCGCCTCAGCCGCAGCCGCGGCCACCCGCTCAGAGCACGCCTGGCGTGCCGCCGATCCGCGTTCATGTGTGCTCTCCTCGCCGGACGTCACCCTTGACGAATGCAGAACGACACCATGCTGTCACATTAAGCAACCACACACTGCTCTTGTCCTGTCTCCGGTGTGGCATGCGCGTCTGCGGGCATCCGATGACCGAGATGTGCGCGAGCCGGTCGGGCGCTCCGGCGTCGACTCCTCACTACGGACCCGCGTAACGTGTGCGAAACACCAAGCGGGCAGACTGGTAGATGACCAGACATGTCTTCCGCCGATTCAGAGACTGGCTCAGCGTGACGACGATGGTGTCCGAACACCGTCCGGCAGAAGGGGATGCCTTGGACCGCCAGCAGGAATTCGTGCTCCGTACGCTCGAAGAACGCGACATCCGGTTCATCCGGCTGTGGTTCACCGACGTGCTCGGGTTCCTCAAATCCGTGGCGATCGCGCCGGCCGAGCTCGAAGGCGCGTTCGCCGAGGGCATCGGGTTCGACGGGTCGGCCATCGAGGGCTTCGCCCGCGTGTACGAGTCGGACATGCTCGCCAAGCCGGACCCCGGCACGTTCCAGATTCTGCCGTGGCGCAGCGAGACGCCGGGCGCCGCGCGCATGTTCTGCGACATCCTCATGCCGGACGGCTCGCCCTCGCACGCCGACCCGCGCTGGGTGCTCAAGCGCACCCTGGCCAAGGCGGCCGACATGGGCTTCACCTTCTACACCCATCCCGAGGTGGAGTTCTTCCTGCTCAAGGACAGGCCCGAGGAGGGGCAGAAGCCGGTGCCGAACGACTCCGGCGGCTACTTCGACCACACCCCGCACAGCTCGGGCCACGACTTCCGGCGCAACGCGATCATGATGCTGGAGGCGATGGGCATCTCGGTGGAGTACAGCCACCACGAGGGCGCCCCGGGCCAGCAGGAGATCGACCTGCGGTACGCCGACGCGCTGACGACCGCCGACAACATCATGACCTTCCGCCTGGTCATGAAGGAGGTCGCTCTGGAGCAGGGCATCTGGGCGTCCTTCATGCCCAAGCCCTTCACCGAGTACCCCGGCTCGGGCATGCACACCCACATGTCGCTGTTCGAGGGCGACCGGAACGCCTTCTACGAGCCCGGAGCCGACTACCAGCTCTCCAAGATCGGCCGCTCCTTCATCGCGGGTCTCCTGCGGCACGCGGCCGAGATCACTGCGGTCTGTAACCAATGGGTGAATTCCTACAAACGGCTGTGGGGCGGGGCGGAGGCGATCGCCGGGCTCGGGGGCGAGGCACCGAGCTACATCAGCTGGGGGCACAACAACCGGTCCGCGCTCGTCCGCGTCCCCATGTACAAGCCGCACAAGGGCAACTCCACCCGGGTGGAGTTCCGCTCGCTGGACTCCGCGTGCAATCCCTACCTGGCGTACGCGGTGATCCTCGCCGCGGGCCTGAAGGGCATCGAGGGGGGCTATGAGATGCCGCCCGGCGCCGAGGACGACGTGTGGGCCCTGACCAGCGCCGAGCGGCGCGCGCTCGGCATCGAGCCGCTCCCGCAGAGCCTGGACGAGGCGATCTCGACCATGGAGCGCAGCGAGCTGGTCGCCGAGACGCTGGGCGAGCACGTCTTCGACTACTTCCTGCGCAACAAGCGCCAGGAGTGGCACGAGTACCGCCGCACCGTCACCGAATTCGAGCTGGGCCGCTACCTGCCGGTGCTCTGACCTGCTGAAATACGTTACCGACGAGCGTTCCCCTGTGACTGGGGAAGGCTCGTCGGCAGGGGCGATCCTCCGAACGTTGAAGATCAAGGCACATCCAGGGCACACGCACCGTCGTTGAAGAAGGCGTCCATGGCCCGCCGCGCCCGTTCCGTCGCGCTGGGCATCAGGTGGGTGTAGGTCCGAAGTGTGAAGGCCGGGTCACTGTGCCCGAGGTACTCGGCCACGGTCACGATGTCGACGCCGGCGGCGAGCCAGGCCGACGCGGCGGTGTGGCGGAGTTTGTGGCAGCCGTGCTCTCGGTACGGCCTGCGCCGGGCGCCCGGGAGAGTGGGCGGCACGATCCCCGCGCGCTCGATGACCCCGCGCCAGGTGTAGTTGAAGGAACCCCAGTGCAGAGCCTCTCCGGTCTCCCGGACGAACACGAGACGGTAAGTCCGGGGTTCCCCGTCGGGAGCACGCCACGGCAGGGTGACATCCACGGGCGGATGGTTTTCGATGTGCGCCCGCAGACTCTCAGCCACCGCCGCAGGCATCGGTACCGAACGCGTCTTCCTCTTGGGCAGGGAGAACACCTGTCGACTCCGAACGAGCCGGACCTGACAGTTCACGTGCACCATGCCGTTGTCGAAGTCCAGGTCATCCATCTCGCGATGCCGAACAGCTCACCTTGCCGGAGCCCGCACCCCGCACCCAGATAGACCATCGCCCCGAGGCGGGCCGGGAGCTCCTCGGCGACACCGACGACCTGGGCCGTGTCCAGGGCGTCACCTTCTTAGGATCGTTTCAACCGGCCGAGCGGACTGGACCGATTTCAGCTTGAAGGGGTTGCGGTTGATGATCCGGTCGTCAACGGCAGTGCATTGTCTCCGACCCGATCTTCTGGCCGTACACCCACCTGGACAGCCGACTGTCCACACCTTCCAGGGTTCCGGGGTCGATCGTCAGGCTTGCCCGCCACTCCTTCGCATAGGTGCTCAAACTGAGCTGTCCGGCCGCAGGGTCCAAGTACTCACCCCGATCAAGGCGGCCCCACGGGGCCGCACGCGCCGCCGTCACGGCGAACGCCGCCGCCCTCCGCTAGGGCTCCAGGCGGCCGGCTAAGAGCGCGCCGGACGGCTGGCGCGGACGAGTGGAAGAGGGGGCCGCCGTGCGATGGTACAGATCTGATCACAAGGGGGCGCACTTCTCAGGTCACGGGGACGAGTCGGTCAGCGCACGCGCGCGCGGTCACGGAGCCGGGCTTACTACATGCCTCCGGCGGGGGCGCTCCGGCTCCGGGCAGGCAAGATCGTTCCCTGCCCGTCTGAGTGGGTTGCCGTGGAAGCCTGCCCACCTACCGCCGTCCCAGGGGCAAGCCCTAGCAGACCAGCCGCGGGGCCGCCTTCGCTCCATCACGGCCCTGGCACCGGGCGCGCGACCGGGCAGCCCGCGGCTGGCCCGCTACCCCGTGGGTGGGACGACGGCAGACGGCAGGCCAGGGTGACCCTTGTCGAGGGACGACGCGCGCACTACGCGACAACCTATATTGACCGGGATTCGTACCCTCCGACCGAGAGATCCGCATGTACGAGATGATCGGGATGCTGTACCAGACCGTGCCCCTGACACTGGGCGTAGTCGTCTTCCTTGCCTTGTCCTGGGTTCTGCGGCGTAAGCAGCGGAGGGGGCACTATCTCCTATGGCCAGCAGCAGCTTGGATCCTGGCGGCGCTGGACGAGTGGTACATGACCACCTTCCAGCCGCAGATGAACATCCGAATCGACGCCTTGCCCCTCTTTGCGCTGATGGTTATCACTACCTTGTCTTGCGTCCCGATGGCGTTCCTTCGCCGACGCGCGACCGCATAGGGAACCGATAGGCCAGTCCGCGTCACCAGTGAATCAATGTGGTCTGATCGAAACGGCAAGAGTCTGGTTCGAGTCCTATCGCGAGAGTGAGTGACCAACTGAGTGACATCAGAGATGCCTCACGCCACTCAAACATGCACGTCGATGCACACTGGCGACCCGGTTGACCAGCTCAAACGCCAGGCCAAGCGATCGATACGAATGCTTCGCATCGAAGGGGTCAGGGGTTCGAATCCCCTCAGCTCCACCCAAAGACAAGGCCCGCCAGGCGTGATCCTGACGGGCCTTTTCGCTGTTCAGGGGTTTTCAGTGCACTTCGGGATGATCTTCGCCGGACGCAGACGGTAGGGCTTGTGTCGGGATCCCCGACCCGCTGCCGCGCGCCTGGGTGAGGTCCATTCACGTGTTAGCTCGGAATGCGACCCATGTGGCTCACCTTGATGATCGGCACAAAGACCGCCAGTATCCAGGCGAAATGGAGGACGGTGACCGTGATCCAGGCGCGTTCATTCGTAACCTGAGCGACCGCCATGATGATGGAGGTCACCATGAGGCCACCGGTGATCAGCAGGTAGATGCACAGCGTCAGGCTGGCGGTGAGGAACCGCCGGGGCTGTCCGGGGCCGAGCCACCAGCGCAGGGCCGGCCAGAGGAGCAGGCTCAGCGCGGCAACGACGGCGGACGCGACGGCCACCGCCCCGGGACGGGGCGGTACTTTCTCATCCAGCACGGCAGCGCCGAGCCACGCCGTGACGAGGAGCGGCAAGAAGCAGAGCCAGCCCGCGAAATTCGTCGCCGAGACGGCGAGCTTGTCGGGGAGTGTGAGATGGAGTTCGCGGGACACGGCCCGCCGACGCTGGATGGCGGGGCCGATCCTGTCGCCGCCGCGCCATATCCTGATCGCCCGGTGGATCCCCCATCCGGCCACGGCCACCGCGAGGACGATCGGGACTCCCACCAGGGGGAACTCGTCCTGAGGCCGGTCGACTTCCAGCAGGTCCTCGATCCTGTGGCCCAGCCATTTCAGGATGGTGGGCCCGAACATCAAGCAGACGATGCTCACCACCAGGAGCACCCCTGGGCGGATCGAGGTCCAGGAGAAACGCCTCTCCACCTGTTGCTCGGGCGTCGGTCGTGTTTCCGGTTCCTCGGGCGCCAGCTCGGCCGATTTTGCGGCGTGGTAGTCGGTCTCGAGCAGCAGGTTGCGCTTGGGGTCTGCGGCGTACGCGTCGGCCAGTGCCTCGTGGGCCATCCAGTTGTCGGGATCGATCTCGACCGCGCGCCGACCGTAGGAGATCGCCTGGGTGACGTCACCGAGGAGACGGAACAGCCTGCAGGCTAAGACGAGTTCGCGAGCTTGGAGGTCCGGGGTGACGATCATCGCCCGGTCGATTGCCTCGCGGGCGGCCTGAGGACTGCCCTCAAGGATGTGGACGTGGGCCAAGAGAAAGATGGGACCGGGATCGTCTGGATACTTCGCTATCAGGTGGTTCAGCCGGATGCGAGCCTGATCAAACCGTTTCAGAGTGCACAGTTCTACGACATGGTCGTACTCACCCTCCATTTCTCCAGCTTAGCCAGGAGATTCCTTTTTGTGGGTTGCACCACATCGGGTGTCGATGACGAAGTGAGTGAGAACCGCGACGGATGACCACGAACGTTGGCGGACTCTTACGGACGTTCGCGCAGGTCACCGGCACCATGTCCGCTGGACAGGCATCCGTTTCAGTTGCTTCACACTCAAGAGGTCAGCAGGAAGGCGGATACTGTACCTGGCATCAGGGCCGAGCTGGCCGGCGATACGCGGACAGTAGGCGCTTCTCCCAAGCGATCAATGTGCGATCAGGGCACTTTCAGGGCACATGACTTCGTGACCACGTGCGAAACGTCGAGAACCATCGAGATGCATGACGCCAGGTTGTCGGGGTGGTCGGCGCTACGGCCCAGGTCACGAACACATGGCGTCACTTCCTGCGCAACAAACGCCAGGAGTGGCACGAGTACCGCCGCACCGTCACCGAGTTCGAGCTCGGCCGCTACCTGCCGGTGCTGTAATCGCAGCTCAGAGACGGTTCTCCTTGAACGAAGGACGAGGGGCCAGCGGTGCACAGCCGTTGGCCTCGCGCCGTTTCATTCAATCCTGGGCCGTCTGTGGGCCGTCAGACCTGAGATGCATGGCCTCATACGCCCTGTCCACGGCTCGTCGAGTGCGCCCCTCACTGCTCGGCACGTTGAAGTCGCTCCGGTCGTCCAGTTGGCGGCGCCCGGCGGGCAGGGCCGTGCGGCGTCCGGGAAGAGGGCGACGGCTCAGCCGTGAGCCGGCGCCGCGGCCGGGGGCGGGCCGAGGATCTGGTGGCCGTAACGGCTGCCGGCCTCGATCAGCAGGGGGATGTCGGGCGGGGACGGAGCCGGCAGGCCGGGGTGTTCGGCGGGGCGGCCGATCTCGGCGATGAACTGCTCGAACCCGGACGGGGTGGTCAGCTGCAGGCCGCGGACCGGTCCGCCGGTGACGACGAAGGCGTGCGGGATTCGGCGGGGCAGGAAGGCGAAGTCGCCGGGTCCCGCGGTCCAGTGGTGGTCGCCGCAATCGATGGTGATCTCGCCGTCGAGAACGTAGAACGCCTCGTCCTCGCGGTCGTGGACATGGAGCGGCGGCCCGAATCCGGCCGGCGCGGACCACTCGATGAGGGTGAAGGCGCCCCCGGTCTGGTCCGCGCCCGCCTTCACGCTCATCCGGGTGTCCAGGAACCACAGGTGCGGCCCATCGTCGGTGCCGAGCAGGTAACCGGTGGGATCAAAGCTCATCAGGTCCTCCTGAGTCGTCGCCGGCCGGAGCGTAGAGCCGTACCTCGATGCCGTCGGGATCGTGCAGGCCCACGAGCACCTGACCGACATGCCCGGTGACGATGCCGCCGTGAGGTTCCGCCAGATCGTCCAGCCGCCGCTTCCAGGTGTCCAGGTCGCGGGTGCTGGGCACACACAGGGCGATCGGGTCGAATCCGGCCAGCGCGGCCGCCCTCGCGGGGTCGTGCCGTACGGCCAGGTCCATCGTGTCGTTCGCGTCGCGCATGGCGATCCCCATGAGGGTGCCCTCTTCGACGAACTCCATGTGCGTCTGCAGGCCGAGCACCCGCTCGTACCAGTCGCGGCTGCGCACCACATCCGTCACCGGGAGTTTGACGTGGTGGAAGCCGCTGATCGCCAAGTCCATGATCACCTCCGACTGAATGGTTCACTAGAGTTAACTCTAGCGAATTTCTTTAGAGTAGCCTCTAACGAATGAGCGACTGCGTCAAGAGCACGGCCGGACGCGGCACCCGCCGGGCCGCCCAGGCCCGGGCGACACGGCGCCGGATCATAGACGGAGCCCTGGAGCTGTTCCTGCGGCACGGATACGCGGCGACGACCCTGGATCAGATCGCCGGCGCGGCGGGGGTCGCGGTGCAGACCGTGTACTTCCACTTCGGCAACAAGGCCACGGTCCTCAAGGAGGTCGTCGACGTAATGTCCGTCGGCGACGACGAGCCGATTCCGATGCTGGACCGGCCGTGGGTGCGGCAGGTGCGCGAGGAGCCTGACGGCCGGCGGGCGCTGGCCATCTGGCTGAGCAACAGCCGCGTCATCTTCGGCCGCGTCGCGCCGATCATGAAGGTCGTCCGCGACGCCGCCGGCGCCGACCCCGAGATGGCCGCGCAGTGGGAGACCAACCAACGACAACGCTTCATCGCCCACCACGCCCTCGTGCGGCAGCTCGGGGACAAACAGGCTCTCCGGCCGGAACTGACCGTCCAGGAAGCGGCCGACATCGTCTTCACGCTCGTCAGCCACGAGGTCTATCTCCTGCTCACCGAGGCACGCGGATGGACGCCCGACCGGTGGGAGAGCTGGATCAACGAGACCGTCGCCGGCGCGGTCCTGCGCTGAGAGCATCGAGGGGCATCGGGAGACCACCCCGGCTCCTCGGTTGCACGCGTCTCCAGTCGAAGTTCGGAAGATCGTGGCGTACTACAGCAGCGAAGCCGGCCGGTCCTGGCCTGTCTCACCCGCGGCCAGGTGGCCGCGCTCAGCGTGATACCCCCGGCCGCTACCACGTCGGAACTGGGCCGCCTGTGGGGTGGGCGGCACGTTCCCCGCGCGCCGGGCTTGATGCGATGAAGGAGCGGGGCCTCCGTCGCCGGCCCGCTGCCGCTCCGCGGTGGGGTCGACGGCAGCCGGGATGGTGCGACGGCTAGCGGGACGGCTCGAAGTCGAGGGGGAGGCGCATCCCGAGCTGCGCGTATATCTGCAACTGGTCGTAGTAGACACGCTGGCTGGCGATCAGACCGTCCTCCAGGTTCCAGAACCAGGAGGAGCGCACCGCGATGGCGCGGCCCGTCGCCTCCAGCACCTCGCCCCCAACGACCAACCACGGCCCAGTGTGCGTGCCGACTCCCACCATCTCGGCCGCGATGGCGTCCCCGCTGACGATCTTCTCCCACACCGTGTAGTGGATGTCGGGGAACCCCTGCCATAGCTGCGCGAAGAAGGAGCCGATCTCCTCGAGGCCCCCCAACTCCATCTCCGGCGTTACCGCCACCGCGTCCGGCCGGTAGCACCGCATCGCCGCGTCGAGATCATGCGTGTTCAACGCACTGGTCAGCCGGTCCACGACATCGGGCATCGCGAAGCACCCCCCATCCCCCAACCAGCATATTGAGACCAGGGCAATACACCGTTAAACAGCCACCCCCGCCGTCGCAAGCGCGTCGACTTCGGCCCCGACCTGCCGTACCAACGGGGCACATGACATCGTGATCAGCCGCGAAACACCGCGAAACACCGAGAACCACCGAGACACCGAACGCCAGGTCATCAAGGTGCTTCGGATGTTTCGCCAGGTCACGATCGGGCTGATCACAACTGCGACGTGTGGTCCCTCGGGGCTACAGGATCGAAATCGCGCTCGATCCGCGTCCGTGCGCTCGATGGCGTCTGGAGCGTCCGCGAGTACACGATCTTTTCGCCCGCTCGCCAGATCTCCGCGAAGTCCCGGGTTACCGCGGGTTGATCGCCGCTGGTGCTCACGGTCTCCCAGTACACCATCGTCTCGTACATCCGACGCCCGTAGAGGTAGGTGCCGATCGGCCGCTCGAGGTCATTGACGAACGCGTGCACCTCGTCATCGGGGGCCGCCCACTCGATATTGCCGCGCTTGTCCTCCACGTATCCGTCGAGGGATGCGATAGCAGAGTAGGTGAGCTTTGCCACGTCAAACCTCCGTCGTCATTGAGCACTGCTGTTCGCTTGCGCTCCACGTGCCATCGGCGGCTGGCCTGGATCGGCGCTTTCTCACCCTTGTGGGCGATCTGCCCGCGCGGGTCGCGTCCGGCCAACGTATCCCGTGTCTTGCCCGAGCCCTGGACAACCCGATAGTTGTGCCCGGTGGCAGACATTCCGGTATCAACCTCCGCGGCCAGAAAGCAATGTCGTCATGCGTTTGATTGAGATCACGGGTAAACGTGGGCGGTAGACGGCGGCTACGGCTTTCGTGGTGCTGGACACCTCCTCCAGCCTTGCGCCCGACGAGTTCGGCGTCGGAGTCACCAGCCCGGGGCCGGGGACTGCCTCAGGGCGTCCCCGTGCCCGAGGTTTTCCCTGGGGATGGGTTTTCGCCGGGAATCGTGCCGTGGTCTGGATGGTTGCTCTCTCATGCGACCTGCCGGGATGCGGCGGCCGGGACGGTGGGGGAGCGCGTCGCGTGCCTTCACCCCCCCGGATGTCACGCCGCCGTTACCCACGGCTAACGGGTCCGTCATGGCCACCTGGTGTGATGGCGGTCTGAGTCGTATGAGTAAAATGTGACGCTATCTCACCATTTTTACGATTGTGCTTCTTGGTGTGAAGCAATATGGGGGGTGCACAGGATGACGACCGATGCCGGTCTGCAAACCTCGCTGGCCGTTCCGGCCCGCTTCCGTGGTCCCGAGGGCACCGCGAACGGTGGCTGGAGCGCGGGGACGCTGGCGGGCACCTTGGCGGGCACCTTGGACGGCGCGCACGCGATCGAGGTGACCCTGCGCAGACCGATCCCCTTGGACACCCCCCTGGTCGTCACCCACATGGCCAACTCGGCCTCCCTGGCCCACGGCGGGGAGGTGCTGGCAGAGGCAATCCCCGTGGCGCAGGACGTCACCCCGCCGCCGTTCGTGCCCTTCACCGAGGCCGCCCGCGCCGAGGCCGGGTTCGCCGGCCTGACCGGGCGCCATCCCGCCCCAGAATGCTTCGTCTGCGGCCTGCGCGACCCAGGTGACGGCCTGCGGATCTTCCCCGGCCCTGTGGAGGGCACCGGCCTGATCGCGGCAGGCTGGCGGGTTCCGGTCACCGTCACCGAGGAGGACGGCGTCGTCCCCGCCGCCCTCGTGTGGGCCGCGCTGGACTGCCCCACGGGCTGGGCCAACGCCCCGGCCGGCGGCCCGGGCCTGCTCGGCCGCATCACGGCCCAGATCTTCCGCCGGGTGTACCCCAACGGCACCTACTCCGTAGTGGCACGTGCCACGGGCCGCGAGGGACGCAAGCTCTTCGGCGAGAGCGCCGTGTACGAGGTCGACGGCACCCTGGTCGCCGCCGCCAAGGCCACCTGGCTCCTCCCCGCCTGACTGTTCGAGGTCAGCGGCGAAGCCGCTTCCTGGTGGGATGTCCGCTATGGCGGTGCAGGCCGATCCCGGCGGACGTAGAACAGCTCGGTATCGGCCTCCCGGACCGTCGTGGACTCCGCCAGCCGGCCGACGACCCGCCCGGCGAAGTCGACGACGGCGGCCTGGTACCCCTCGCCCACGCGCTGCCATACCACCAGGTGATCCTCGTCGTACCACCCGATGAGCCGCTCGGTGTACAGGTCGACGCGGACCAGCGGCGCACCGGTCGTCGCGTCGCTGACGCACAGCGCCCCCCAATGTCGAGGGCAGTGCGCCACGAACCTGGACCGCGAGGGGGAGTACGGATCCGGCATGCCCAGATCCGGGTCACCCACGTTCTCCACTGTGCCCGTCGGCTTCCCCGACAGGTCAAGGAAGCGCAGCGCGTAGGTGTCGTAGGAGGGATCCTCGGCATCGGAGTTCTCGGACTCCTCCACGCCGAAGCTCGACACCACCCCCGTCTCGTCCGCGTTCCAGAAGAAATCGAACTCTCCGAGGTCCTCGTCGGCGTCCGTGGGGACGAACACCGGCTTTCCGGAGGGGACGTCCATGGTGATGAAACCGACTCGGGTGGAGCCGCCGTCATCATCGTCCTTTCGCCGGACGGTGAACAGGAGTTTTCCGCCGTCCCTGGACCAGACGGGGGCGGCGCTCCACAGCGGTTGGACGACCGGCATGGTGATCGCACGACTCCGGCCGGTCCGCAGGTCGGCCAATGTGACCACGTCCCTGCCCTTGGACCATCGGTCCGACAAGGCCAGCCCCCACCGGCCGTCCGGTGACAGGGCGGTGTAACGCCCGGCGGCCGAGGAGAACGCCGCCCCCGAAGCCTGCCGGAGCCGGGTGGGGCCGTCGTTGAACGGGTTGTACGCGCGCAGGGTCAGCGGCGACCCGGCAGGCTCATGGATGGTCACCGAGGTTCCCGCTAGCCTGACGAGAGCATCGGATGACTCCGCCGGGGCGGCGGCGGTGGTGTCCGCCCGCCACCGGGCCGGATAGGGCGGATAGGCGACCGCGCCGCCGCGCACTCGCCGGGCGGCCTCTCTCGCCATGGCCCGCAGGGCGCCGCGCAGCGGAATGTAGACCGAGGACACCCGGATGACGGTGCGGCCCTCGCGCACGTACACCGATCGGACGTGCGCGCCCGAGGTGAAGTCGTCATCGGCGAGCGCCGATGTGCGCACGCCGCCCACGGCGTCCTTGAGCTCGCCGAACAACTCCTCCGCCAGGCGGGCGGAGGGTTCCGTCCACACGCGGACGGCGATCTCCATGCCCTTCCCCGTGTATCGGCAGCCGGCCGCCGACGGCAGGTCGTCCGGCTTCTCGCGGTAGTCCGGGCCGAGAGGCGCCAGATCCTCGGCGGACAGCAGATCGCATGCGGACCTCCCCGGCCACGCGGCGGCGGAGACGCGCTGGACGATGTCCTCGTGGTGCTGGAAAGCGGCGAGACGTACCTGGGCCGCCTGCCCGGCGTCGCCGGTTTGCCAGGCCGTCAGGAGCAGGGATCCGGTGGCGGAGAACGGGTCGCCGAGCTGTGGAAGCCGCGTTCGCCGCCCGGTTCCGGACACCGGATCGATGAGATCCACCACCGCAGGGGCACCCACGTCGAGCACGCCGTAGAGCCGGTCCCCGGCGACGAGGAGTCTCGTGTACCGACCGGCGGAGGCCGGTTGGCGGCGAATCCATCTCGTCGATCCGCGCGCCGGGTCGAACGCCTCGATCACCTCGTCGGAACCGGCGCCGTAGGCGAGGACGATCAGGTCGACGATCGGGGTGGCGACGCAGGCGTCCCAGCATCCGGTGCGCTCGACGATGACTCGGCCGGTCGCGGGGTGGTAGAGGGTCAGCCGATGGTCGTGCACCAGCACCACGGCCTCGGGAAGCACCGAGAGGTTCGCCGTGCCACCGACTCTCGCGCTCCAGCGGGTCGTCCCGGTCTCCGGAGCCAGCGCCAGGAGCATGCTCCCGAGGTCGCACCGCGCCACCAGCACGACCGCCGCCGGGGCGGAGCCCGACGACAGGACCGAATCGCAGCCGCCGGGGAGCTTCGCCGTCCATTTCGCGGCGCCCGACTCCGGCGCCAGTCCGACGACCTCCCGCCGTCCGGCGTCCCACGCCGGAACGGCGGAGATCGGCCCGGCCCCGCCGAACGGCCCGCGCCAGTCGCCCGCCCCGCCGAGGCCGGGACGTTCCCAGCGGACCGTTCCGTCGGCGCGGGACAGACCGGTGACGGAGGTCGTGTCACCCTTCGGCGCCGGCCCCATGGAGACGGCGACCAGTGTCCCTCCCTGGGCGATCCAGTCCGACGGCATGGAACGCGTGAAGACGTGCCGCCATCGCACGATCCCGGTCCGGGGGTCCAGGGCCGACACCGACGTGCTGTCGCGCAGCACCAGGTCGTCGTCGGCGACGAACACGCTGGGCGCGGCGTAGCCCGGCCGTACCTCGGTCACCCAGGCCCGCGTGAAGTCCCGTTCGGCGATCCCGTCCGGCGCGGCGGCCGTCACCGTGGCGATCAAGAGGAGCAGCGCGGCCGGCAATCTCGCCGCGATCAGCATTTGGTGTGCCTACCGGTGAGCCGGTAGTCCTCCGCCAACGTCGGCGTCGCGTAGATGAACCGGTATCTGCGCGCCTCGCCGGACAGCCGGAAGGGCTCTCCCCGCTCATCGCGGAAGTACGCGTGCTGGACGGTCGTCCCATCGCCATAGACGTAGTCGACCTGTAGTTCCCATTCGTACGAGCGCTGCTCGGCGGTGGCCGTCACCTCGACCGTGGCACGTTCCTTGTACGCCAGGTTGATGTTGTTCTTGAGGAACCTGTCACGGAGGCGCTTGGTGCCGTAGCCGGGAATCGGGTGATCGAGGTCCACCTGGATCGAGAAGACGTTGTCCCCGCCTGCCGTCGGAATGGTGAAACACGTGCCGGACGGCGGTGGACCGGCCGAGATGACATGCGGCCGCACGTCCAGGACGCGCACAGGATCGTGTCGTAGCCCCTGCAGGACGATGTTGATGTCCATCCGTCCCAGGCGGTAGCCCTTCTTGGCGTGGACCAGCGCGGCGACGTCGTTCAGGTCGGCGTCCTCGCGGAGAAGCCGGCGGCCCGGGCCGCCGGGGATCGCCTCGGTCAGCGCGTAGGACTGGCCCGTGTAGATCGGCGAGTAGACCACACCGCCGATGGCCTGTCTGTCCCACACGTCGGCCCACGTGTCCTGGGTCCACGACCACAGGCTCACCACCCCGCCGCTGAGAATGGTGGCCAGTGCGCCTGCCACCGTGGTCACCACCCACGTCGTCGGCTTCTTCAGCGCGCTCAGGAGCGGATTCCGCGGTGTCTCCTCGGTCTCCTTCCCGCCGGGTTCCCGGGTCGCGGGCTCCGTCGTCATCGGTTCTCCATCTCGCGTAGATGGCGGGCCACGGTCTTCGCCGCCCACAGTGCGAGCGGCGCGTCACCGGAGGCGCGAACGCTCGCGATGACCGGTCCCTGGCACAGGAGCACTCCGTCCCGGTAGTCGTCGTTGTGGAAATAAGCCCGGTCGGCGATCCCCCGGGCTTCGCCTTCGACGATGCCGTCGCGTATTTCGTCCAGCGTGGCCCTCGCGTCCTTCTCCCGGCGGGAGACCCAGATCAGCCGGATGGAGATTGATATCCCGCTGTCGAATCGAATCAGGCACGTGTCCGGAGTGGGAAGCCCGAACTGCGCCGGCGCGGGCGTCGCGGTCACCGAATACGGCCCCGCCGACCTCGATGCGAGATCGGACGCCGTGACCAGATCGCAGGGGTCGGGCCACGCGTTCGGGTCGATGATCCCCCGGTCGACCCAGGTCGGGGCGGGAAGCGTCCGGCCCGTCACCGGGTCGATGACCGTTTCCAGACCGGGCACGCCCTGCCCGGTCAGCGGGTAGTCCAGATATTGGCCGATGACGACCCGCCCGGCTGAATCGCGGATCTTCTCGAACCTCGGGGGCGAGGGCCGCCGCCACAGGATCCGGCCGGTGAGCCGGTCGATCGAGCGCAACTCGCCCTCGGCCACGCTGCCGCTGCGCATCACCACGGCCCGGTCCGTGATGGCGAGCTCGGCGAACATCGCCGCATCGTCGAACAGCACGAGCCCGTCGTCGCCGACGAGCGCGAGCGATTCGTCCCCCTCAAGGACGAAGACCCCCTTCTCCAAGCGCATCGCCGGCTTCCCGGCGGGGTGCATGGCCCGTCTCCAGCGGAGTCCGCCGGTGTGAACGTCGAATCCGAGCAACGTCGTCCGGGCGTCCGCGCAACGTGCGAGGAGTCCCGCGGTCCGCTCGTCCGTGGTCCCCCAGATGTTCTCCCGGCCGTGCGCGTCGGTGTCGGTGTCGGTCTTCTGGTTCGTCGGCTTCAGGCTGACGCACCCGTCCGGCAAGGGGGTCTCCCACGCGATCCGGCCGGTGGCGACCGCCAGGCCCCGGATCACGCGCAGCGAGGGGACGTCGACGACCACCTGTTGTGCGGCCACCCCGAGCACGTAGTAGAAGGGGTTGAAGGATCCTTCGTCCGGATATCCGGAGACGATGCTCCAGGCGGGCAGGCCGGTCAACGCGTCGCGAGCGCTGATCACGCGCCTGCCGTTGCCGGAAGGCTCGATCCCCTCGTCCGGCAAGGACTCGGTCACCACGTAGGAGCCGGTTCTCGCGGTCAACCGGTCGGTGCCGCCGGAGAGTCCGATGCCGGTGGTCCACAGGACGGTCTCGCCCAGACTCCCGACGAGAGACCCGTCGCGCTCGTACACGCGCACGGCCGTGCCCGGTGAGTCGGGCGGCGGGACGACGGGGGGAGTGGCCGGTGCCGCCACCACGCACGCCAGCAGTCCGCCGACGCCGGCCAGCTTCAACCCGGACTTGAGCTTGCGCGAGATATGAGGCATCGCCGTATCCAGGAGCTGGTCACCGCCGGAGGCCTCAAGATTACCGTCCGGAAGCCCGCCGCCCCAGGGGATATGCGCCGAATGTCGGCGACCGGCTAGAAGGGGACGGCTCCGTTGAGGAGGGACAGGGCGCGGACGACGAGCAGGGTCAGGACGGCGATGCCGAGCGGCAGAGACACGCCGAAGATCGACCAGCGGAACAGGCGGTAGCTGAGCGGGGCCTGTCCCTGGCGGCCCTTGCCGGGCGTCCACGGCCGGCGCAGGTCGGCCGTGGTGAGATCGGCGTCGCCGCCCGCCGCCGGGTCGTCGGCTTTCGCCGCAGCCTCGCCCGCTCGCGTCGCGGTGTCATCGGACCGTGCCGTCGCCTCCCCGTTCGCCGCCGAGCCGTTGAGGTGCTGGGCGGCGGGATCCACCAGCGGCAGGCCGGTGAGCCAGGCGAGCAGGTGGGCGATGGCGGTGTCGTCGGCGGGGAGGCCCGAGGCGAGGTAGCGCACCTCGCCCGCCGTTCTGGCCAGGTCGCGGACCATGTTCCCCAGGCCGACGCCGTCGAACCAGCCGGGCAGCCGGTCGGCGTCGCGGCCGACGCCGGTCGTGCGGAGCAGGTCGGTCTTGGTGACCACGACGGCGACCCTCTTCTGCCGCCCGCCGTCGGCCCGCGCGGCCAGTTCGTTCCTGACCCGCTGGAAGGTGTCGGAGGGGTCCTCGGGGGACAGCACGACACCCGCGCGCTGAAGGGCCTGCCGTTCGGCGTCCGACAGGCTCTGCTGGACGAGCGGGAGCGCGAAGGGGTCGACCACGATGAGCATCGCCTCGCCGTGGGCGAGGTAGCTCATCGCCTCCACCCGGGTGGCCCCGGTGAAGCCCTCCCCGGAAGGGTCGAACAGGTAGAGGATGCGGTTTCCGCTGCGGGTGCGCGACCCCGGCAGCGTGACGTCCACCATGGTCGCCGACGGCGCCCGCGTCGTGGTCTTCGAGACCTTGCCGAGCCGCAGCTCCTGCCGTAATCGGGTGAAGGCGATCTCGTCGCCTTCCACCACGAACCCCGCCCGCCCCCGTGCGGTCTTGACGACCCCGTGCAGGGCGTTGATCGCCAGCACCATGAACGTGGTCTTGCCGGCGTCGGGCCCGCCGATGAAGGGCAGCGGCTCGATCCGAGCACGCCCGATGCGCGGCGGCAGCGCGCGGCCGCATTCGGGACAGTACGCCGGCAGCCGGTAGCGGCCGAGCACGATGGCCGTGGGGAGGCGGGTGCCGCACCGGCACACGTGCCGGAAGGCGCCCTCGAGGTCGGGCCTCAGGTGCCGGTGCCGCCGGCCGCACGTGGGGCAGGCGTACTCGGGGAGGGCGATCCGGGCGTAGCACTGAGGGTGCGGGCAGGTCTGCAGGATCCGCCGCACCCGCATGAAAACGGCCTCCACGCCGAGCAGGAGCAGCAGGCAGGCCCCCCACACCACCAAGCCGGCCCCGGCCACCAGCGCGTACGCGGCGGTGAGCGCCGCGGCGACGGCGGCGAGCGGGACCGCGGCCACGACCACACCGGCGACGATGGCCAGCCAGATCGGGAAGACGAAGAACCCCTGCACGTTGCTCATGAGCCGGCGCGTGACCGTGCCGATCGCGAGCCCGGCGGCCTGGCTCATTGCGGGGACGGCGAAGCGCTGGGTCCGCCACCAGTCCAGGGCCATCTGGCGGAAGAGGTAGTGGCGGTACACGGGGTCCCCCTCCCTGTCCGCCTCCGGAGAGTCCGGGCGTCCTTCGGTGGCCGGCCCGCCCGCGACCGCGGGAGAGGCCCCGTGCGCCGTGGCCGGGAGCAGCACCCGTCCGGCGCTCAGGAAGTAGTGGCCGAGGCCCACCAGGGTGGCGCCCGCCAGGGTCAGCGCCGCGACCACCGGGAATCCGTACAGGAACCCGAAGTACATGCACAGGCACCACAGCGCGATCAGGAACACCACGACGAGCGGCATCAGCCCGCCCCCGCTTCCCTCGGCCCGCCGGTCACCGGCCCTCCCGCTTCCAGGGCCGGCCGCGTCGCGCCTTCGCCATCTCCCGCAACCCGGCCGACAGCTCCGCGTCGTGCTTGAAGTGCGACTCCATCGACCCGAACAGTGACCAGCCGTTGAGCTGCGACCGCGCCCAGTCGTCGAGCTCGGGCACCGGCACGGCGGCCAGATGGAGGCGGACCGCGACCTCCAGCAGGGCGACCTGCTCGTCCCGGCCCCTGCGCCCGTCCAGCCAGGCGCGCGCGAGCCCGGCACGCCCGGCGTCCGGCAGCTCCATGACAACCCCGGCGCGGAACCGCGGGTCCCGCAGGGCCAGGGTGCGGGCGATGGCGGCGACCGCCACCTCCAGCAGTTCCTCGTCGGCCTCCGGGCGCAGGAGGTCCAGCCGTTCGAGCAGCGCGGCCGCGTCCCCGGGGACGGTCGCCTCGTGGAGGCCCACGGTCAGGAGCACCACCTCGGCGTCCGTGGCCGGATAGCCGGGCACTGTGTCCCGCACCAGCTCGGCGAGCCGTACGACGCCGGGGTCCTCGATGCCCTCGGCCAGGAACGCGCGGACCGGCAGGTCGCTGAGGTGCGGGAAGTACGCCATGGCCGCGCCGAGCCTGCCGACCAGGGCCGCGCACTCGGCGGCGCCGGGCGGGTCCTCCCAGACGGTGAGGACGGCCGCGTCGAATTCCCCCGCCGCCGCGTCCCCGGCACCGGCACCGGCACCGGCACCGGCACCGGCACCGGCACCGGAAGCGGAGCCGGTTCCGTGGCCGGAGCCGGGATCGGAGGGCGTGCCCGTGCCGCCGCAAGCGGGGGAGGCGGTGCCCGAGGCAGAGGCGGGGGAGCCGGTGCCCGAGGCGGAGGCGAGGGCGACCAGCCGCACGGTGGCCTCGACACGGGTGATCCGCCCACGCCGGATCTGGGAGCGCACCACCGCTGTGCCCGTCAGCGGGGCGGACGACAGGTCGCGTGCGGCCAGGCCCTCGCAGACGGCGCCGGTCAGCATCCGGTGGCGGTCCTGGGATGCCGACTCCTCC
The DNA here is from genome assembly GCF_023276435.1 of Sphaerisporangium perillae. Classification (GTDB taxonomy): domain Bacteria; phylum Actinomycetota; class Actinomycetes; order Streptosporangiales; family Streptosporangiaceae; genus Sphaerisporangium; species Sphaerisporangium perillae. The sequence goes on along the minus strand of NZ_JALLPO010000006.1, from coordinate 126,808 downwards.
AGACCGGCCACGGCGCCCGCGAGCACGGCCTCCCGCAGGTCGGGCGGCACCTGGTCCAGCAGCCGCCCGAGGTCGCCCCGCCCTTCGCGGACCAGGGCCCGCGTCACGCCGGCGAGGTCGGCGTCGGAGACGGGCGCGCCGACCGCCCGGGCGGTCCGCGCGACCTCGCCCAGCTCCGCGAGGTCGCGGGCGGTGGCGATCGCCCCCGCGGCCTCCCTGCGCAGCTCCTCACGGGTCTCCGGCCCCGACACCGGTGGGGGCGGCGGCAGGGCGGGGTCGCGCAGGGCCAGTACGGCGCAGCGCGCGGCGTACCGTTCCGCGACGCCGGGAGGCGCCAGTGCGAGGGCGGCGGACGCCAGTTCGAACCCCATCCGGCCGGACATCAGGGCGAGGTCGGCCCACAGCCAGTCGGGCAGGTCCCGCGACAGCGCGCCGGCGATCTCCACCTGCTCCTCGGCGGTCACACTGGGATCGCCCCGGCAGAACGCCAGCAACGCCGCGCCGGTCTCCGCGGAATCGGAGCCGTGGGCCGCGAGCTCCGCCAGCTCGCCTATCGCGTCGATCCCGGCCAGGTCGGTCCGCCGCCAGCAGTCGGTGACCGTGCGGGCGAAGCGGCCGAGCCGGGCGCCCGCAGGCGGCGGCTCGTCCAGCCGAACGACGGCGGCGTCGATGTCGGAGGGCATCCAGACGTCGGGGGTGGTTCCCACGATGAGCTGCGGCGCCGACCCCGGATCGGCGCTGTAGGTGAGGAACGGCAGCCGCGCCGCCACCTGCCACGGCAGCGAGTAGGAGATCACGCCGATCCACCGGACGATCTCCTCGATGTCGGTGCAGACCAGCACCAGGCGCCCGTGGCCCTGGGAGAGGGCCCTGACCACGGTCTCCAGGAGGCCGCCGAGCCTGATGTAGGCGGGATCACCGCAGGAGGCGAGCCAGGAGGCCAGCGACTCGGGGTCGACGCGGTCGCCCGGCGGTAGGTCGGCGAGGGCGGGCAGCGGCGTGCCGGGAGGGGCGGGGGCGTCGGACCACAGCGAGGCCTGCCAGAACTCCACCGGGCGCAGGCCCGTCAGCTCCTCGGGGTCGGCGACGACCGCGTGCCCCAGGTAGTTGCCGTACCGGCCGGAGTAGTCCTGCCCCAGGTAGACGCAACGGGTCAGGACGCACCGTGCGCCGACGGGGCCGTAGGCCAGCGCCACGGGGAGCCGCGCGACCTGCGCGGGGGTGGGGGCCAGTGGGGCGGTGGGCGGGGGCTTGTAGGTCAGATAGGGGGCCACCTTGCCCGCGAGTTCGGGAGGGAGCCCCGGCGACTCGGCGACGAACTGGAAGCCCGCGCGCCCGGCCGGTCCCGCCTCCGCGGAGGTGTAGTGCAGCTGCCAGGCCACCTCTACTCACCTCCGCCGGATGAGGAACAGTCCAGTGCGGCTGCGCAGGCTCGCCGGGTCGCTCGACGTACGGTGGCGCCGGCATCGCCGTATCTCACCTCGCCGTCACGGCGCCGAATGCACAGGCACCACAGCGGGCGTAGAGGGGAGGTCACGCGGCCGGTTCCCGGGCTGTGCCGTGGCGGGGTCATATGCGGACTCCGGCGAGCATGCCGAAGCGGTGGAGGAGCCACAGGAGGGGGTCCTCCACGCGGTAGGGGCGGATGCCGCCGGGGCCGACCGCGTCGGCGCCGGGGACGCCGCCCAGGGCCGAGAGGCCGAACAGCGCGAAGTCGGTGAAGTGCTGGCGGAGGTAGCGGTCGACCATCCCCGCCTGCCAGTCGTCCAGCAGGGCCCTGACCTGCTCGTGGACGGCCTCGCGGTCGTCGAGGTCGAGCGTGCCGGACGGGGTGCGGGCCCGGTGCAGCGCCGACTGGGCGTCCATGCCCTCCTGCAGGGCGTCGATCTTGCTGAGCGCCACCGCCACCGGGACCTTGAGCCGGCCCGACCCGGCGCGGTCGCGCAGCAGCTCGGTGACCCGGCTGATCACGTTGATCGGGTCGCTGTCGGGGTCGCCGGCGTTGACGCCGCTCCTGACCTGGGCGAGCCCGCTGAGCGACGCCTTGGCCCCCGGCAGCTCCAGCGGGTCGACCAGGAAGACGATCGCGTCGGCGGCGTTGAGGTAGCGCAGGTGCGTCTCGGTGGACTCGCGGCTGCGCAGGTCCTCCCCGGCGGTGTCGAAGAGCACCAGCGTCAGCGACATCGTCTTTGATCGCAGGCGTCCCGGGACGGTCCGGGTGAGCAGGTACACCAGCGGGTCGCGCGGCTCGGTGGCGGCGGGCCGGGTGGTGCTGAGCAGCCGCTGCTCGCCGTACAGCGGGCGGGCGAAGTCCTGCTTGTAGCGGGTGATGGTGCGGTCGTCGCAGGCGACCAGGGAGGCGTCCAGCTCGGCGCCGACCCGGTTGGTCAGCTCGTGGAGCAGGACGGCGATGTAGGTGCTCTTGCCCGACCCCTTGGCCCCGACCAGGGCCACGATCTTGCCCGGGTTCGCGCAGTACTCGGCCGGCAGCCGGTTGTGGCATTCGGGGCACACCCGCCACCCGGTGGATCGGCCGCACCTGGGGCAGTCGGCGCGGCGGCCCGGCCTGCGCACCGAGAACACGGGGGGCAGGGAGGCGGCGGCGGGGGAGCCGAGGTATTCGGCCAGGGTCTCGTCCAGCAGCGCGTCGCAGCCGCCGCCGCGCCCGGACCTGCCCGCGCAGCGGAACGCGATGCGGTTGCGGTCGAGCCGCGCGAAGCAGAACGGGCAGGTGATCACCAAGGGGTCATCCCACCTTCATTCGCCGGACGGGCGGGTCGATCAGGGCCACCTCGCCGTCCGCCGCCGCAGGCTCGCCCGAGCCCTGGCCGGGGTCCGTGGCGGCGCCCTCCGGCGCGGGGGCGTCCCACAGGTATCCGCCGTCGCGGAGCATGTCCTCGAGCACGCTGTCGTTCCGGAGCACGCCGTCGTTCCACACCGGACCGGCGTACGCGGGGTGATCACGGCCGGCGGGCTCCTGGTGTCCCGGTGCGCCGCCGGCGCCTCGCCCGCCGCCACCCGTGGCCCAGCGCGGGCCTTCGACGGCGCCTTCGGCGAAGCAGCGCAGCCAGTACGGCTTGGCCTGCCGGGGGGCGGGAACGGTGAGGCGGGCCGGTACCTCCAGGTCGGTCCACTCCGCGAGGAGGATGCCGTCGTCGGCCGACTTGGGCTGGACGTGCCCGGGTTTGAGCACCAGGGCGAGGCGGCGCAGCCGTACGGGCCGGTCGGCGGTGACCTCGACCACCAGCGAGCGACGCCAGGCCGGGCCCTGCTGGCTGAGGTCGTAGCGGACGGGGACGTGCCCGGACAGCCGCAGGCTCACGGCGGTCCCGCGGACCCGCTCGCCGTGCACCATGGACGTGGGCGCGACCTCGACGGTGACCGGCTCGCCTTCCGGGACGTCGAGCCGCACGCCGCCCTGCGCGCGGTAGGCGGCCGAGTTCACGATCATGCTGCGGCCGTTCCAGCGGACCTCGACCTCGGGCACGTCCGGCGGCCAGACGAAGCCGACGTACACGGTGACGCCGCGGCGCTGCGCGGTGAGCCGGGCCGGGGGCGCGAGGTTGAGGTGCTCGATGTGCCGGCCGACCGTGGCGAGCTCGCCCGCCACGGTGACCGCGAGGAGGACGCCCTGGCCGCCGCCCGGCCGGATGGACTGGCCATCTCGGGTCGGCGCGGAGGGGATCGGGCGGGTGGCGGCGCGCAGCTCGGCGAGCGACAGGGTCGTGCCCATCGGCCAGGGCGGCGCCGCGTCGAGCCCGACGATCTCCAGCTCGCCGGTCGCGGGCTCCTCGTACTGGACCAGGAACGTGCCCGGGGCCGAGGGGTCGGGCCGGAGCGTGAAGTCGGTGACCGGCCGCGGGCGCCCGAGCGGCGTCACGGTGCGCCGCACGCCCGGGGTGACCACCTCGCCGTCGGGTCCGGCGTAGGCGGCGGAGACGACGTAGATGTGGCTGGTGCCGTTGGTCACGTCCCTGTCGCGGAATCCGGTGTCGCCGGCGGTGACGGGCCGCCCGTCCCGGGTCACGATGACCCGGGTGGCCTCGGCGGGCCGGGTCCAGCGGCCGGACACCACGCCGTCGCCCGCGGTGAGCCGCACGGCGCCGGGTTCGGGCTGGACGACCACCGGCTGGGCCATCGCGGGCATGGCGACGGCGTCGTCCCTGCGGGCCACCACCCAGTAGGTGACCGGCGTGTTGACCGGCGGATGCTCGTCGCGGGCCGAGGGCCGTTCGGTCGTCTCCAGCGCGATGCCGTCCCGGTAGACGTCGTACAGGACGCGGCCGGCCCGCGAGGGCGAGGGCTGCCACACCAGGCTCACCCCTTCGCCCTGTATGGCGGCGCGTACGGCCCGCGCCGGGTGCGGGGCGAGCCGGGCGAGGAGCTCGGCGGCGCCGGGCAGGTCGGGGACGCGTTGCAGCGCGTCGCGCACGGCGAGCCAGGCGTCGTCGGGGTCCAGGGCGGCCCGCGCCCGGTCTCTGAGGCGCACGGCGTGCGCGAGACGCGCCCGCACCTCGGTGGCCAGCTCGGCGGCCTCGCCGGTGAGCGCGCCGGGGTCCAGGGCCTCGGCGAAGTCGGCCGCCGCGTGGATCTCCCCGGCGTCGACGAGCTCGCGCAGCCGGGCCGAGGGGCCGCCGGTGAGGCCGCCCTCCCCGCGGACGGCGAAGATGAGCCTGCGGGCGTCGCCGGTGGCGAGGTCGAGATCGGTGGTCGCGTGCCGCAGCAGCGTGTCGTCGTAGGGGTGCTCGCGGATGCGCTCCCGCAGGCGGGCGACGATGTCGTACCGGATGAGGGCTTCGGGGTCGGGGGAGTTGCGCAGGGCGGCCAGCACCGTGTCGGCGCTGACGGTCCACGGGCCTCGCGTCCGGGTCGCCCATCGCCGGGCCGCCTCGGCGGCGGCGTCTCGCACCGAGCCGCCGCCGGCGACCGCGAAGCCGTCGAGCACCCGCATGCCGGTGCACTCGTCGCCGAACAGGAACCGGCCCAGGTGGGGCATCCCGAGCGTGTCGAGCGCCTCGCGCACCTTGGCGAACCCGGGGTAGGGCGGGGCCTCCGGCAGCCGGTCGGGTTCGCGGACCTCGATGGACCGCTCGGCGGCCAGGCGGGCCGCCTCCTCGGTGCTGACGCCGCTGGAACGGGCGATCGTGGCCACGAGGGCGGGGGAGAGCATGCGCAGCCTGCCCGCGGCGTCGTCGAGCCGGCCGCCCGCGCCCGCCAGCCTGCGCGCCGCCCTGTGCTCGGACTCGCCCAGCGCCTCCCTCAGCGGCGCCAGGTCGCCGTCGGCGGTGGCCGAGAAGATGGGGGCGAACCGGCTGTGGTCGGCCTCCAGCCGGTCGGCCAGCCGCTTGTACTTCAGCATGCCGCGGGCCCGCCGCCAGCATTGGCGTACCTGCCGGACGGTCTCGGCGACCTCCGCGGCCGTCATCGCCTCGCGCAGCTGGTAGCGGACCGTGAGGTCCTCGGGCGGGAGCCCGCCCGCCTCGCGTGCGGGCTCCAGCACCTCCCGGGTGTAGCGCTGCTCGTCGAACGCCATCCGGCCGCCCGGCTAGCTGACCTGGACGCGGGACAGGGCGGCCCGGGACTCGGCCACCTCCTCCTCGGACATGCCGCCGATCTGGATGCGCAGCTCCAGCTCCTCGCCGGTCTCCCGCTCGCGGGCGGTGACCTGCAGCAGGCCGGAGGCGTCCAGGGCGAAGGTGACCTCGATCGGCCATCCGGCCGGCTTGCCCGGCGGGATCTTCAGCAGGCCCTCGGCGATGAGGCCGTTGTCCTCTGGGTCGTCTGACTCGGCGGTGCCGGCCTGCTCCATGACCTCGACGGTGACCCCGGTCTGGCCGGCGTCGATGGTGTAGAAGTCCTGCGTCACGCCGGCCGGGAGCGGGTCGTTGGCGTGGACGAGGTGCTCCACGCTACGGCGGCGGGTCTCCTTGTCGGTCACCATGATGCCGAACGCGCGGGAGGCGACCGTCTTGATCGTCCGCCCGGCGATCTGCTCCTGCTGCTCGGCGGACAGGCCGGCTCGCTCGGCGATCTCCTGGGCCTTGTCCGGCTCGCCGGCCTTCCGCAGGCGCCGGTAGGTCTCCTCGAAGGCGTAGAGCGCGGCGCCCTTGGCGACGGCGAGGTCGGGATCCTGCAGGCGCGGGGTGAGCTGGAACTCCTTCTGCAGGGCCTCGCTCACCGACGGCATCTTGGTGGAGCCGCCGACCAGCACCAGATGGTCGTAGGACCGCACCCCCTTGCCCGCGGCCGTCTCCATGGTGCGCCGGGTGATCTCGATGGTGCGGTCGAGCAGGTCGCGCGTCAGCTCCTCCAAGGACTCGCGGGTCAGCTCGACCGTGGTCACCCTGCCGTCGTGCATCACGCGGACGGCGTGCTGGGTGCGCGTGGAGAGGGTCTTCTTGAGCTCCTCGGCGTCGCGGCGCAGCTGCTGCTCGGAGTGCTTGTCGAGCAGGGGGTCGCCGGCGTCGGGGTGCTCCTGCCGGAACCGCTCCGCCAGGTGCTCCGCCAGCCGGTCGTCCCAGTCGGCGCCGCCCAGCTCGTGGTCGCCGTCGGTGCAGACGACCTCGATGTTGCCGCCCTCGATCTTGATCACCGTGGTGTCGAAGGTGCCGCCGCCGAGGTCGTACACCAGGATCGTGCGGTCCTGGTCGGGGTTGAGCACGCCGTAGGTGATGGCCGCCGCGATCGGCTCGGAGACGACGTCGATGACGTTGAGGCCGGCGATCTCCCCGGCCTTCCTGGTGGCGTCCCGCTCGGCAGCGCCGAAGTACGCGGGCACGGTGATCACCACGTCGTCGACCGTCTCGGACGTCGTGGTCGTGGCGTCGTCGGCGAGCTTGCGCAGGATGAAGGCGGAGATCTCCTCCGGGGTGTACGGCCTGCCGTGCCTGACGCGGGGCGCGTCCTGGCCCATGTCGCGCTTGATCCGGCTGACGACGAGGTCGGGGTGCAGGACGGCGCTGTCCTTGGCCGTGGCGCCGACCACGACGTTGTCGGGGGATTCGAAGAACACCACCGAGGGCGTGGTGTCGGCGCCTTCCATGTTGCGCAGCACCGTCGGCCGCCCGACGTCGTCCACATAGGCGATACACGAATATGTCGTGCCGAGGTCGATCCCGTGAACAGCCATCGCCTACTCGCTCCCCTTCTCCGTACCGCCGCCCGCGCGCTCCGTGGCCCCGTTCACCTCGTCACCCGCGTTCTGGTCCTTGCCGTCGTTCCGGTCTTTCCGCTGCTGTAAATCGTGCGCGTTGCCCGCTTTATCCGGCTTTTTCGTCTTTTTCATGTTTTCTGATTTCGGGCGGCCTGCCGCTTCCCCCTCCGGGGCGGCCCGCCCGACGACGACCGAGGCCTTGCGCAGGACCCGCTCGCCCATCGCGAACCCCTCGGCCAGCACCTCCACGACCGTCCCGTCCGCGCCGGCCTCCACCGCGCGCGTGCCGGCCGGCCGGTGGAGCGCGGGGTCGTACGCGTCGCCCGCCTTGACGCCGGCACGCTCGGCGCCCGTGCGGCCGAGCGCCTCGGCGACCTCCTCGGCGATGGCCGCGAACAGGCGACCGGCCAGCTCGGCGGCGGGCGGGTCCGGCGCCTGCCAGCGGGCCGCCTCGCGGGTCACCGTGTCGTGGAGCCGGTAGAGGCCCGCCCTGACCGGGGTCAGCGCCTCCTGCAGGAGCCCGTGCCGCAACTGCTGGTTCTCGGTGTGCAGGCGGTCGATGACCTGCTCCCGGTGGGCCGCCCGATCGTGCTCGCGCCCCGCCGTCTCGGCGAGCGCGGCGAGCCGTCGGGTGAGCTCCTCGACCTGGCGCGCCAGTTCCTTGGCCGCGTCGGGGAGACCGGGTTCGCCGGAAGATGTCGCGTCGCTGGAGGCAGTGTGCGGCTCTTCGGGGGGCGGCGCCATCAATCTCCTCGTGGCGGAAATGCAGAGTTCCTGATGTCAGTAACTCTAACCACCAATGACCCCGCCCGGTAGAGAGTAATCTGTCCGCTAATGAGCCTTATGTCGTGATTGACAGGGCGCCGAACCCGGCTCATCCGCAGCTGTCATATCAACACCCGGCATAACTGGTTTATCAGTAAATGTGCATTGAAGGTGCCGGGTTTATCAGGATCGTGGTCAGGCGAATCGTTCGCCGGTTTCCGCCGGCGCCTGCCGGACGAGCGTCATCAGGGAAGTGTCCGCCGGCTGGTCGAGCCAGGCCTGCGTGCCCACGGGAAGCTCGCCATGAACGCCGCCGCGAGGAACGGGCGGCCGAGCCGGTGGTGCCGCTGGACATCGTCCGGCAGCGCACCACGGCGCTGGCGATCCTCGCCGGCGCCCCTGCGTACCAGCCTCGACCTGCCCGCCACCATCGAGGCCGCCGTTCCGGACGCGGACCTGCTCGGGGCGGGCGACGGGACGGCCGGGCCACGGATGCGGGCCGATCGCGCGTAGGCCCCCCGGCCACGCGGGGGGCCCGGTTCTGCGGAGTCGTCAGCTGACGGTGGCGTTGCGGATCGTGCCGGTGCTGTTCCACACGTTGAGGCCGAAGTAGCCACTGGCCGTGGCGGTGTCGGTCACGTCGATCACCGGTTCCGCGCCGTTCTCCAGGTACACCTGGATGCGCGGTCCGGTGGCGACCACCTTGAGGTGGTAGGAGGTGCCGGGCGTGATGGTGGTGTGGTAGTCGCCGAGCACCGCGCCCGGCCGCCAGAGCCGTACGAAGCCGCCGGTATCGACGTTGGCGGTGTAGTGCATGGCCAGGTCGGCGCTGGCCCTGAAGGTGAGGGCCGCGGCGGCGCCGGGCGCGTCCGGACGGAGATCTCCTTCATAGGTGAAGTCCGAGCCGGTCTGGCCGCTCAGGTAGAAGGCGTTTCCACCGGGCGTGGTGCCCGTCTTGCCGTCCGCCAGGCTGGTCCAGGTGCCGCCGACCGGGCGCCACGGCCCGGCGAGATTGCTGCCGGGGTTGGTGCCGGGAGTGGACGGCGGCCAGATGCGCTCGAGGTCGTGGTACTTCAGCGAGACCAGCCGCACCTCGCCGCCGGCGGCGTAGACCGAGATGCCCCGGCTGCCGGGCCCGGCGGTGAAGTTGACGTTGTCGGTGTAGGAGAGGACGCCGTCGTTGCCGAAGATCTCGAGCTGGCCGCGGTCGACGAGGACGCGCATCGTGACGCGTCCGTTCCGGGGCGCGAGGGGCGCGCCGTACAGCGTCTGGGCGGCGCGGTCGTAGGCGACCTTGCGGTCGTAGCTCCCGTCGGCCCGGGTGTGCAGCAGCAGGCCGAACTCCGAGGCGGTGGCGCCGGCCGCGTCGAACTCGGCGGTGATCTCGTAGGTGTCACCGGCGATCCCGGCGAGCGGGTTGGAGTCCGGGCTCGCGGTGATCGTTCGCTGGGACCAGGAGCGGCCCTTGCCGCGGATCTTGGAGATCTCACGGACCGGGTTGCGGACGACGCGCATGCCTTCGGGGAACGTACGGAGCCCCAGCTGGGCGGGGAAGCTCGCGTTGCCGGTCCACGAGCCGCCGCGGTTGCCGGGCTGCCAGGCGATCTGGACGATCCGGTCGCCGGGCATGTTGTTGAAGGTCAGCGGCGCGTAGACGGTGCCGCCCGGGTCGTTCCTGCCCTTGTCCATACGCTGCGGCGTGGTCCAGGTGGTGGTGAACCTGGTGCCGTCGAAGTCGCCCACCACGTATTCCATGCTCGCGTCGTTGAGCACCCACTTGACCGTGCGGCCGCCGTCCAGCGGCAGCGGGTACATGTCCGGGCACTCGAACAGCCAATCGGCGGCGAAGCGGCTGGCGAAGGTCCAGTCGAGCAGGTTGGGGGAGGTGTAGACGTTGACGCCGTTGCCGCCCTCGTTGGACCAGACCACCATCACCCACTTGCGGGTCGCCTTGTGCCAGAAGACCTTGGGGTCGCGGCTCTCGCCGCCGGGGGTCACCACCTTGCGCCCGTTGTCGTAGGACTTGAAGGTCTTCGCCCCGTCGGTGCTGTAGTTGACGGTGACCCCGTTGGTGCCGGTGAACACCACGATGGGGTCGTCCTTCTTGCCGGCCTTCAGCCCGGAGGTGCCGTCCTTGTCCACCACGCCGGCCCCGGACCACAGGTCGCCGGGATGCACGCCTGGTTCCAGCGCGATGGGCTGCTGGGTCCAGTGCACGAGGTCGGGGCTGGTGGCGTGTCCCCAGTGCATGGTGTCCCAGCCGAGCCCGTGCGGATTGTGCTGGAAGAACAGGTGGTAGGTGCCCTTGTAGTACAGCGGGGCGTTGGGGTCGTTCATCCAGCCACCGCGCGGGCTGAAGTGGAACTGCCCCCGGTAGGGCTCGTCGTAGGCGCCCTCACTGGTCGTGGGGTACGGGTATTCGGGGTAGTCGGCCGGGTCGCCGGCGAAGGCGGGGGAGGCGGCGGGGACGAGGAAGGCCAGGGTGGCGAGGAGTATGAGGACGAGCCGCGGAGGTGATGCTCGACGCATCGATCTTCCCTTCGGGGGGCGGGAGAGAACCGGCAGATCGGCGACGTGGCGTCACCGTCCGGGGGAGAACGGGGTCAGCGGGCAGGCGGAAGCCGTCGACGGCGCGCGGGGCCGCCGGAGAGGGCCGCCGCGGGCTGCGGCACTGTTGCGTACAGGTTAAGGAAACGTTTCCTGAGTCGCAGGCAAGTATTGATGGACGTCCGGGAAAAGTCCAGAGGCAGTGCCCAGGGAAACTGCGGTGTAATGGACAGCGCCCGCGGGGCATCGGAAGATGACCCCGGTGGGGCACGGCCGGGCCGGTACCGAAGGAGACGCGAGTGGCCGCACAACGCGGGGGGCGTGCGACGGGGCGGTCTCCGACGATGAAGGACGTCGCCGCGCTGGCCGGCGTGGGGCTGGCCACCGTCTCCCGGGTCATCAACGGCACTCCCGTCGACCCCGTGCTGGCCGCTCAGGTGACGGAGGCGGCGAAGCGGCTCGGCTACCGGCATGATCCGACCGCGAGCAGCCTGCGGCGGTCGGACCGCCGTACGCGCACCATCGGGCTGATCCTCGAAGACGTGGCCAACCCCTTCTCCTCCCTGCTGCACCGGGCCGTCGAGGACGCCACCAGCGAGCTCGGGCTGCTGCTGCTCGCGGGCAGCAGCGACGAGGATCCCGAGCGGGAACGCAGCCTGCTCGGGGCCTTCCACGCCAGACGGGTGGACGGGCTCATCGTGGTGCCGACCGGCCAGGTCGACGACGAACTGCAGGCGGTGCGGCGGCAGGGCATGCCGATCGTGTGCGTGGACCGGGCCGCGGAGCTGGAGGGCGTCGACACCGTCACGGTGGACAACGCCGAGGGTGTCGGCGACGCGGTCCGGCGGCTGCACGCGCTCGGGCATCGCGACATCGCCTTTCTCGGAGATCGGACCTCGCTGTGGACCGCCCGGCGACGGTGGGAGGGCTTCGTCTCGACGATGGCCGCGCTGTCCTGCCCGCTGCGGGAGGGCTGGGTGCGCCGCGACCTGCATGGCGAGGCGGCCGGAGAACGGGCGGCCCGTGAGATCCTCACCGGTGGCACGCCGCCCACCGCCCTGGTGACCGGCCAGAACCTGCTCACCATCGGCGCGCGGTCCGCGCTGCAGGATCTCGGGCTGCATCACACCATCGCGCACGTCGGCTTCGACGACTTCGAGCTGGCCAACCTTCTGAGCCCGCCGCTGTCGGTGATCGCCCAGGACCCCAAGGCCCTGGGCCGCCGCGCCTCGGAACTGCTGCTCTCCCGTCTGGACGGCTACGACGGGCCGGGGCGCCACGTCGTGCTGCCGACGCGGTACGTCGCACGCGGATCCGGCGAGATCACCCGGCCTGGGGTGGGCACCGGCTGAGGCCGGTTCCTGAGCGGACACGGCGAGCCGGCCGTTCACCCCGGTGCCGGCGACGCCGGTCCTCGACGATCCGGCGACTCACCCGGGTGCCAGTGCCGCGCGTCCCTGGTCCGGCGGGTTCTCCCCGGAGAGCTCTTCGGCGAGATCCCTGGCCCACGGGGGATTGGCGCCGGCGACCGAGCAGGTGAGCGCGGCGACCTTGGCGGCGAAGGTCGCGGCCGACACGGCCTGGCCGAGGTCGAGGGCGTCGAGCCGCCCGCCGAGCGTCCCTGAGGCGTGCAGGCGGTGCAGCAGCCCGGCGGTGAAGGAGTCGCCGGCCCCGACGGTGTCCACGACCTGCGTGGCGGGCGCGGGCACCTCCGCCCGCTCACCGTCCACCGAGACGACCGCGCCGCGGGCGCCGCGGGTCACCACGACCAGCCGCACGCCCGCGGCATGCCAGGTGTCGCACACCTCCTCGACGCTCTCGCCGGGGTGGATGTGCGCGAGGTCCTCGTCGCTCAGCTTCACCACGTCGGCCAGCGCGCACCATCGCGGCATCCGGGCCCGGTACACCGCGGGGTCCACCAGAGCCGTGCGCACGTTGGGGTCGATCGACACGGTGGCGTGGCGGGCGGCGGCCGCCAGCAGCGCCTCGATGTGCTCGGCGCCCGGCCCGCGGACCAGCGCGAGGGAACCGGTGTGCAGGCAGACCGCTCCGCCGAGCCGCTCGAGGGTCAGTTCGGCCCTGCTCCACTGCCAGTCGGCGGCGCCGTCCGGCCGGAAGGAGTAGACCGCCTTGCCTTCGCCGTCGACGGTGGCGACGGCGAGGGTGCTCGGCTCCGGGGCGGGCACGGAGCCGGTCAGATCGACCCCCGAAGCCGCCAGGTGACGGCGGAACAGGCCACCGAAGGCGTCGCGGGAGATCCGGCCGAGGAACCGGGCGGGCGTGCCGAGCCGGGCGAGCGCCGTCGCCGTGTTCGCCGGACCTCCGCCCGGCAGTACGCGAAGGGCCAGTTCGCCCGGATCCGGAGTCTCGACGACGAAGGCGTCCGCGACGCACTCGCCGAGCACGGCGACCTGGGTGACGGGCATGGCCTGGCCTTTCTGCCGGAAGGTGTGGGGGTACGTGGCGACGTTGCCAACTCGTTACAGGCCGAGGGCATTGACGTTTCGTCCTGCGGAGTTCATCATCGCATCCCAGCGGATGTCAACGTTGACATATGTCGACGATGACATCGCCGCCCGCTATGGAACCAGGGAGTCGCTCATGTCTCGTAGCATTCGAACCCTCGGTGCGCTCGCCGCCTGCACCGTCGCCGCCACCATCGGCCTGACCGGATGCGGCGGGGACGACGCCGCCACCACCGGCGGCTCGGCCGCCGCGGGAGGCTCCGCGCCGGTCAAGGTGGGGCTCATCACCAAGACCGAGACCAACCCCTTCTTCGTCAAGATGAAGGAGGGCGCCCAGGCCGCCGCGAAGGCCGAGGGCGCCGAGCTCATGACCGCCGCGGGCAAGTTCGACGGCGACAACGCCGGCCAGATCACCGCGATCGAGAACATGGTCGCCGCCGGTGTGAAGGGCATCCTGATCACGCCGAGCGACTCCAAGGCGATCGTGCCCGCCATCCAGAAGGCCCGGTCGGCCGGCGTCATGGTCATCGCGCTGGACAGCCCGACCGAGCCGCAGGACGCCACCGACGCGCTCTTCGCCACCGACAACCTCAAGGCCGGGCAGCTCATCGGCGAGTACGCCAAGGCCGCGATGGCCGGCAAGCCCGCCAAGATCGCGACGCTGGACCTGGCCCCCGGCGTCGCGGTCGGGCAGCTCCGCCACGACGGCTTCCTCAAGGGCTTCGGCGTGGCCGAGGGCGACCCGTCCGTCGTCTGCTCCCAGGACACCGGCGGCGACCAGGCCAAGGGTCAGACCGCGATGGAGAACTGCCTGCAAAAGGCCCCCGACATCAACCTCGTCTACACCATCAACGAGCCCGCCGCGCTCGGCGCGTACACCGCCCTCAAGGCGAAGGGCCGGGAGAAGGACGTCCTCATCGTCTCGGTGGACGGCGGCTGCACCGGCACCAAGGCGGTCCAGTCCGGTCAGATCGCCGCGACCTCGCAGCAGTACCCGCTGAAGATGGCCGACCAGGGGGTCAAGGCGGTCGTCGCGTTCGGCAAGGGCGGCGCCAAGGCCTCCGGATACACCGACACCGGCGTCACCCTGATCACCGACAAGCCCGCGGCCGGCGTCGACGCCAAGGACACCGCGTTCGGCCTGCAGAACTGCTGGGGCTAGATCGACATGGCCACGACACCGTCACTCCCGATGACGCCGAGGACACCGCGCTCGGCGCGCAGAACCGCTGGGACCAGATCGACATGACCACCACGACGACAGCTCCGGGGCCAGGGGTGGCGGCCGGTCCGTCACGGGTGCGCCGGCTGCTCACCACGCCGTCGGTCGGGCCGCTGGCGGCCCTGCTGCTCGCCTGCGCCTTCTTCTCCCTCAACAGCCAGCAGTTCCTCAGCGGCGGCAACTTCTCACTGATCATCCAGCAGGTGATGGTCGTCGGCACGCTGGCCATCGGGCAGACGCTGATCATCCTCACCGCCGGCATCGACCTGTCCAACGGCGCGATCATGGCGTTCGGCGGCATCGTCATGGCCAAGCTCGCCGTGGACGGGTCCGTGCCGCCGCTGGTCGCGATCGCGGCCGGCCTGCTCGTCTGCGCGGCGTTCGGCGCCGTCAACGGGCTGCTGGTGACCACGATCCCGCTGCCGCCGTTCATCGTCACGCTGGGCATGCTGAACGTGGTCTTCGCGCTGACCCACGTCTACTCGGCCGACCAGACCGTGGTGAACCTGCCCGCGCCGCTCACCGCGCTGGGCGGCACCTTCGCGATCGGCGGCACCATGGTGACGTACGGGTCGCTGCTGACCATCCTGCTGTTCCTGCTCTTCGCGTACCTGCTGAGCCAGACCGCCTGGGGCCGGCACGTCTACGCGCTGGGCAACAGCCCCGAGGTCGCCCGGCTCACCGGCATCCGCACCGGCCGCCTGACCGTCGGCGTCTACACCGTGGCCGGCCTGGTGTACGGCATCGCCGCGCTGCTGCTGGTCTCAAGGACCGGTGTCGGCGACCCGCAGGCCGGGCAGACCGACAACCTGGACAGCATCACCGCCGTGGTGCTCGGCGGCACCAGCCTGTTCGGCGGCCGGGGCCTGGTCATCGGCACCCTGCTCGGCGCGCTGATCGTCGGCGTCTTCCGCAACGGGCTGCAGCTCATGGGCGTTCCCTCGATCTACCAGACCCTGATCACCGGTGTGCTGGTCATCCTGGCGGTCACCGTGGACCAGCTCTCCCGCAGGAGGATGCGATGACCGACGTCCCGGTGCTGCAGGCCCGCGGCCTGGTCAAGCGGTACGGCCATGTGACCGCGCTGGACGGGGCCGACTTCGACCTGATGCCCGGCGAGGTGCTCGCCGTCATCGGCGACAACGGCGCGGGCAAGACGAGCCTGATCAAGGCGCTCACCGGCGCGGTCCAGCCGGACGAGGGCCGGATCCTGCTCGACGGGAGACCGGTGCGGTTCCGGGACCCGCTCGACGCGCGCCGGCACGGCATCGAGACCGTCTACCAGGACCTGGCCGTCGCCGCCTCGCTCGACATCGCCAGCAACATGTTCCTCGGCCGGGAGATCCGCCGCCCCGGCCTGCTGGGCACGGTGTTCCGGATGCTCGACCACAAGCGGATGCGGGAGGAGTCGGCCCGGCACATGGCCGATCTCAAGATCGGCCTGCGCTCGCTGACCCAGCCGGTGGAGTCGCTGTCCGGCGGGCAGCGCCAGGGCGTGGCCGTGGCCAGGGCGGTCGCGTGGGCCCGGCACGTCGTGGTGATGGACGAGCCGACCGCGGCGCTCGGCGTCAAGGAGTCGGGACAGGTCCTCGACATGATCCGCCGGGTCCGCGACCGCGGCCTTCCGGTGATCCTGATCAGCCACAACATGCCGCACGTCTTCGAAATCGCCGACCGCATCCACGTGCAGCGGCTCGGCCGCCGGGTCGCCCAGCTCAAGCCGGGCGACCACGACATGGCCGAAGTCGTCGCCATCATGACGGGCGCCTTGCAGGTGACGCCCGCCGAGGCCGCGGGCGACCCGGACCGCCCTGACGATCACGCGTCCATGTCGGAGGCGCTGTAGGTGCGGCCGCGGCGCCGCGGCCCGCTTCGGGCGATCACCAGCGCCTGGGCGTCTGCGCTCTACCCTGTCCTCGACACGACGATTGCTACGACCAGAGCGGTGATCCATGTCCAAAGCGCGCCGGGCGACCATGAGCGACGTGGCCCGGGAGGTGGGCGTGACGGCCAAGACCGTCTCCCGGGTCGTCAACGGCGAAGGGCCGGTGTCGCGGGAGACCCGCGAGCGCGTCCTCGCGGCCATGAGCCGGCTCGGCTTCCAGCCCAACCTGATGGCCCGGAACATGCGGGTCGGCGCCCGCGACTCCACCATCGGACTGGTCATCCCCGACATGGGCAACCCCTTCTTCGGCACCGTCGCGGGCGGGGTCGAGAGCGTCGTACGGCCCCGTGGCCTCACCCTGATCGTCGGATCGTCCGAGGAGAGCCCCGAGCGGGAGCGTTCGCTCATCTCCACCTTCCTGGCCCGGCGGGTGACCGCGCTGCTGGTGGTCCCCTCGGCCGGCGGCGACCACCGCTCGATGCGCACGGAGCGGTCGGCCGGTCTGCCGCTGGCCTTCCTGGACCGCCCCGCGAACGGGCTCACCGCCGACTCCGTGGTCAGCTCCAACCGCGAGGGCGCGCGCTCCGGGGTCGCGCACCTGATCGCGCACGGGCACCGCCGCATCGCCTTCGTCGGCGACGCGCCCGCCCTCTACACCAGGCGGGAGCGGTTCCAGGGGTACCGCGACGCGCTGGCTGAGGCGGGCATTCCCTACGACCGGTCCCTGGTGGAGACCGGGCACAACCAGGAGGCCGCCGCGGAGGCGGTGGCCCGTGTGCTCCACGGCCGGAACCCGGCCACCGCCGTCTTCGCGGCCAACAACTTCGCGGCGACCGGGGCCGTTCTCGGCCTGGCCCGGATGCGCCGCCGCGACGTGGCCCTGGTCGGCTTCGACGATCTGCCGCTCGCCGAGGTACTGGAACCCGCCCTGACCGTGATCGCTCAGAACCCCGCCGCGATCGGCCAGGCCGCGGGCGAACTGCTGCTGTCCCGTCTGGACGGCGACCGATCCAAGGCCCGGTCCGTCGTCGTCCCCACCCGGCTGATCGTCCGGGGCTCCGGCGAGCTGCCGCCCGGCTGAACGGCCGGAGATCTCCCGCCGCCCGGCTGAACGGCCGGAGATCTCCCGCCGCCCGGCTGAACGGCCGGCGGTCGCCGAGTCGAGGCCGGACCAGGCGATCCCCGCCGCCTTCGGCAGGCGGCGCGTTCGCGGGTCGGCCAGGTCCAGGTCGGCAGGCGACGGCCTCTGCGGGCGGGTTCAGGGGGTGCCGTTGGCGGTGCGGGGTTGTGTGGCGCGGGTGATGGCGGACTCGACGGCGCCCACGCGGTCGGCGAGCAGGCCGACCGCGCCGACGGCCCTGCTCATCGGGTCGTCCGGCGTGCCTCCGAGCGCCCGCTCCCGCAGGTAGCCCGCCTTCACCTCGGCCCACCGCTCCGCCTGCCGGGCGGTCATGGTGCCGCGCAGCTCCGCCAGCTTCAGCAGGTTGGCCTCGGCCCCGCTGGTGAGGGTCTGCGCCTCGCCCAGGTAGTGATCGTCGATCATCGCCTCCAGTTCGGCGTCGTTCATCACCGGGAGGACGCGTTCCGCCAGCTTGTTCATGTTGCGGTAGGAACCCTGGAGCTGGAAGGGCGGCTCGGTCCGCGAGGCGTCCGCCTGGGCCGCCGAGGCGATGTAGGCCTGGTTGACCGCGAGCACGACCCGCTGGACCCGCAGGAGCTTGCGCAGCACGGCCGTGAGCTGGTCGAGTTCCGTCGCCGAGTAGGGGTGGGCGAGCCGGTCGGGCCGCACCGCCTGGTCGCCCTTCGCCAGGCGCACCAGCAGCTCCACGTCGCCGCCGTCCCGGGCCGACAGCGGCGCCAGCACGGGGTTGGAGGTGAGCGCGTTCTCGATGTAGCTGAGCGCGAACAGCTCGTCCTTGCCGGACAGGACCTCGCCGAGGTTCCACACGTCGGCGCGGTTGGCGAGCATGTCGGGCACGCGGAACCGCCGGCCGGACTCGGTGTATGGGTTGCCGGCCATGCACACCGCGAACCGCTTGCCGCGCAGGTCATAGGTGCGGGTGGCGCCGTCCCAGACGCCCTCCATCCGGCGCTGCGCGTCGCACAGGGAGATGAACTTCTGCAGCAGCTCGGGCGAGGTGTGCTGGATGTCGTCCAGGTAGAGCAGCGCGTTGCTGCCCATCTCCAGCGCGAAGGAGATCTTCTCGACCTCCTGCCGGGCGGTCGCGTCCGGCGCCTCGGCCGGGTCCAGCGAGGTGACTCCGCTGCCGAGCGCGGGCCCGTTGACCTTCACGAAGACCAGCCCGAGCCTGCTCGCGACGTACTCCATGAGCGTCGTCTTGCCATACCCCGGCGGCGAGATCAGCAGCAGCAGCCCCATCTGGTCGGTGCGCCGGGCGTCGCCGACGGTGCCGAGCTGCTTGGCCAGGTTCGCCCCGATCAGCGGCAGGTACACCTCGTCCAGCAGCCGGTTGCGGACGAACGCGCTCATCACCTTGGGCTCGTACTCCGAGAGCCGCAGCCGCCGCCGCTCGCCAGACACCAGCTCGTCGCGCCGACGCTGGTAGGCGCGGAACGCCGGCACGCGCTCCTCGCGGAAGCGCCGGGTGCGCGCGAGCAGTTCGTCGGCGCGGAACCGCAGGCGCCGCTCCGCGATGCGCGGATGGGTGCCGAGCAGCCCTTCGACGGTCGCGGTCAGGGTGGCCGAGGAGTCGTGGCGGGGGAGCCCGGCGCCGCAGAGCACGATCGCCACCGCCTCCGGCAGCTCGCCGGTGGCCGCCTCGACGGCGTTCGCCTCGTCGGTTCCCGCCTCACCGGTGGTCGTCGTGTCGGTGGTCGTCGCGGCGAGCATCGAGCCGAGCCACGCCGACACCAGCTGGTGGCGGGCGGCCAGGTCGTCGCCGAGAGCGCGCAGATCGTCCTCGAACCGCTCGTACGACGCCGACCCCGGGCCGCCGAGAGCCAGGTGGAACCTCCTGATCACGTCACGGGCGCCGGCGCTCGTCACGAACCCGGCCGGCGTCCCGGCCAGCTCCTCGAAGAGGTACTCGGCGGCCAGGCCGGCGTCCGCGCCGAAGGCGACCGGCCCCGCGCCGTCGAGGAAGCCGGTCATCGCGGCGGACAGCTCGGCGCACAGCTCCGCGATCGCGCCGGAGCGCCCCGCCCGGCCCTCCGCCCCCGCCGGGGTTCCAGCGCCCGCGTTCGTTGCCGTGCCCGCGTTCGTTCCTGTGCCCGCGTCCAGGCCGGTGACCCGGCCGAAGGCCGCGCGTGCGCGGGCGAGCGAGGAGGCCCGGATCGCCCATTTCGCCCTGGCCTGCTCGTCCGCGCCGAACGTCCAGAACAGCTGGGCCGCCGCCCGCGCGGAAGGCGGGTACCGCAGCAGCCCGCCGCCCGCGTGCACGCGCAGCAGGGCCGCGAGGATCGCGGCGGCGTCGTGGTCGTGGACACCGCGCTCGTACCCCTCCTCGAAGCGCGCCCCGGCGATCCGGCGCACCACGCCGAGCAGCGCGCCGTCGGTGACCGCCGCCGCGTGCAGCGCCTCCGTGGTCAGCCCTTCCCGGCCGTCCTCGGCGGCGGCGAGGATCCACGCGGCGAGGTGCTCGGCCCGGTACACCTCGGGCGACTCCGACACCAGCGACTGGTCCCAGAACGGGCGGGTCGCCGCGAACGCCTCGTCCCGTACGGGGGAGCGGTAGTCGGTGCCGGTGATGGTGAACGCCATCCCGTCGTCGTGCGGGACGAGCGTCAGGTCGAACGGCTGGGTGCTGACGGCGAAGCGGTGGGCGCCGAGCCGGATCGTGTCGCCGCCCTCGCCGTAGAGGTCCAGGCGGTCGCGCAGCGTCCGGCCGGCCTCCTGCCGGGTGGCCTTGATCTGCCCGGCGAGCTCCTCGGCGCGGACCTGGTCGCCGAGCGCGCGCAGCTCCTCGGACACGGCCCGCAGCTTGGCCACCATCGGGTCGGAGGCGAAGTAGGCGTTGACGTCGTCGAGGGACGAAAGTCCGGCGACGCGGCGGCGCACGCCGGACAGGATCCGCTCGGCCGACGCGGCCAGGCGGTCGGCCTTGCGGGTCCGCTCGTCCAGCAGCGCCTGCTTGCGCGAGGAGAACGCCTCGTAGACGTCCTCGCGCTTGGCGGTCAGCCGGGCCAGGAAGTCGTCGAACTCGCCGAAGCGCGACTCCAGCGTCTCCAGCTGGAGCAGCAGCCGTCCGAGCTGCTCGTCGCACCGCTCGGGGGTGTCGGCCATCGTCATGGCGCCGGTGATCGTCTGCCCCAGCAGCGAGAACTCGGCCGCGAACCGGGCCCGGCCCTCGACGGCGAGCAGCTCCGCGCGGCGGGCGCCGAGGATGGCCCGCGCGCGGTTCACCCCGCCCAGCACCTCGCCGGCCCGCTCCAGGATCGCCGTGCGGACCGTGGCGTCCGCGATGTCGAGGCTCCCGACGACCTCGGTGACGATCTCCAGGCCCTCGGCCTGCTCGGTGAGCCGGTCGCCGACCGGCCCGGCGGCGGCGACGGTGTCGACGTCCCTCGCCTCCGTGGCCAGCCGGTCCACCTCGGCGTGGTACCCGGTGAATGCGTCCTCGCCGCGCAGGAACTCGACGGCCTCGCCCGCCGCCCGGTCGAGTTCCGCGGCGAGGCCGGCCGCCAGCTCGTCCACCTTGGCCTGCTCGACGTAGCGCAGCTCCCGCACGGTGACGAGGTGGCCCTGCGCCTTGCGTAGTTCCGCGAGCCGGGCGACCCACTCGCCGGCCGTGGCCGGCGCCTCGCCGCGCAGGCGCCGGACCATGGACGCGATCCGCGTGGCGGCCTCGTCGAGCGTGGCGGCCGCCTGGCCGGTGAGCGACTGGACCTTCTCGAACTCGTCCAGGACCTCCTCGGCCGCCGACCGCACCGCCCCGAGGGGAGCGCCGAGCTCGCCGAGCTCGGCGTCGCCGAGCCAGTGGTAGTGGTCGGACATCCGCTCGCAGGCGGCGATGAGGGCCTCGAACACCGCCGTGGACGGGCCCATCTCGTCGACCATCCGCGTGATCGACAGCGCGTCGGAGATGCCGCGCACGAGGTCGGCGTTGCCCACCCGCGCGAGGGCGCCGGTGCCGGCCGGCTGCGCGGCGGCGTAGGTGTCGGACAGGTACGGCGTCTGCCATACCTGCATCGGATGCACCCGGGTCGGCTCCCTGGACGCCTCCCGGAACACCACCAGCGTGCCGTCCTCGAACAGCGAGTAACCGTGGCAGGTGATCGGGTTGGCCACCTCCTTGCGGATCACGTTGTACGGCAGCAGCAGGGTCCGGCCTTCGGTGCGGGCATGGAAGACGTACAGGACGTCCTCGCCGTTGGTGGAGCGCACCACCCGCTCGTACTCCAGCTCCTCGACGTCGGTGTCGAAGGTCTTGGTCACGCCGGTGGCCAGGTGGTAGCCGCCGGGGAAGATGATCCCCTGGTCCTCGGGCAGGCGGCGGCAGGCCTGGCCGATGCCGTCCAGGCGCACCACGGTCCTGGTCCGGGTGTTGAACACCAGGTGCCGCCAGGCGGTCTCCTTGTACGGCCTGATGCGCAGCAGGATGAGCGGGCCGATCCTGGCGTGGTGGACGTCGGCGTCGGCCAGGCTCTGCAGCGGCTCGTCGACCGGTTCGCGGTAGATGCCCTCGCCGGTCTCGGTGTTGTCCTCGACCTTGATGGTGAGGTCGCCGCCGACCGTCTCGACGAACACCTCGCCGCCGACGGAGATGTGCGGGTGGCGGCCGAGCACGTGGTCGTCACGCGTGGTCTCGGTCCATTCGAAGTCGTGCGACGGCGGGAAGACGTGGTCGCGCTCGCCGCGGTCGTCCACGTACGCGACGGCGCCGTCGGCGCCGACGCTCCAGCGCAGCACGCGCACGTCCTGCGTGCGCGGGCCCGTCTGGAACACCGCGAGCAGCCTGCCGTCGACCTGCCGGAGCTGGAGCAGGCGGGTCTCCCGGTAGTACCGGTAGAGCTCGCCGAAGTCGCGCTGGAACACCGGGTCGCGCAGCAGCCCGGGCAGCCCGCCGCCGCCCACGTCCTCGAAGCGGAACGCCTCTCCCTCCCGGACGAACCGGTGGAGGGAGAAGACGTCGTCGACCGCCGTCTCCGGCTTCAGGCCGATGAAGACGTTGTAGCCGAACAGCATGAGCCCGCCCACCGCCACGATGTCGCGGGGCACGCAGTTGTTCTCCGTACGGATCCGCTCGGTGCCGATGAGGCGCAGATCGGTGCCGCCGAAGACCGCGAGCCGCTCCGCGTTGAGCGCCTCGGCCCGCCGGGCGAGCTCGGCCGCCTGCTCCGCCAGCCGGGCCCGCAGCACGTCGTAGGTGCCCGCGTCGACGGTCGCCGTCTCCGGGGCGGTGAGAACGTCGGTCACCGGGGCCGCCGTCACTGCTCGGCGCTGGTGGCGCCCGTGGCGGCTCCGGCCGCGCCCGCCGGGATGGCGGCGGTTCCGAGCCCGTTGCCCAGGTGCGCCGCGGACAGGGGCGCCTCCGCGACGCCGAGCCGGCGTGCCGTCTCCAGCAGCTTGCTCAGCTGCCCGCTCTCGGGCCCGCCCGCCTGGATGAGCCGTATGAGCAGCGCCGAGATCGTCAGGTTCTTCACGTCGGAGGAGCTCAGCGAGCCGAGCAGCCGCGTGACGTCCTCAGGGAAGCTCGACGACCCGTCCAGCCACGGCCCGGCCAGCTTCTTCGCCACCTCGGAGTGCTCGACGAAGCCGTCCACGCTCTTGCCGAGCGCGATGGAGCCCATGAGCCGGTCGAAGAACATCCCGTCGCCGCCGACGATGTCGATGTCGGCCTTCTCCAGCCCGGCGGCCAGCACGATGGCCTGCGACTCGGCGATGGAGCGCTGCACCTCGAAGCCGGCCAGGCGCAGCTCCTTCTCGGCCTCCAGCCGCAGGCGGTACTCCTCGTGGGCGCGGGTGGCGTCGTCCAGCGCGGCCATCGCCGCCGCCTTCTCCTTCAGGCCCTCGGCCTCGGACTTCAGCCTCTCGCCCACCGCGGTGGCCGCCACCAGGGTCTTCTCCCGCTCCACGGCGGCCTCGGCGCGGCCGACCTTCTCGATGGCGACCGCGTCCCGCTCGCGCACCTGCACCTCGGCGAGGCCGGCCGCGGCCGCCTCGGCCTGGATGCCCTCGGCCAAGCGGATCTTCGCCCGCGCGTCGAACTCGGCGGCCTGCTGGCGTGCCTCGGCCAGCACCAGTTCCTCGCGCGCCTTGTGCTTGGCCGCCGCCTCGGCCGCCTCGGCGGCCTTGATGTCCTTGACCAGCCCCTCCTGCGCCTCGGCCTCGGCCTGGATCACCACGGTCTGACGTATCCGCTCGGCCTCCTCGACGGCGCGCAGGCGCTTGATGATCTCCTCCTGCTCGGCCACGGTCTTCTCCACCGCGATGCGCTCGCGGATGATCTCCGCCATAGTGCGCTTCTCGGTCTCCAGCTCCTTGTCCTTGGAGATCGTGGAGAGCTGCGTCTCGCGCTCGCGGGCGATGACCTCGAGCTGGCGGTCCTTCTCGATCCGCTCGGTCTCGATCGCGATGACCCGTTCCCGGTTCTTCTCGGCGACCGCGACCTCCCTGGCCCTGTTCTCCTGCTGGACGCCGAGCTGCTCGTCGGTGCGGATGTCGGCGGTGCGGGCCTTCAGCCGCTCCTCCGCCTGCACTCGGGCGATCTCGGCCTCCTCGCGGGCCCGCATGGTCTCGACCTCGCGCTTCTGCTTGATCTCCGCGTCGGCCTGCCGCCGCTCAAGCTCCAGGATCGCCTCCCGCGCGTCGACGTTCTGGCGGGTGATCTCCTTCTCCTCGTGGCGCTGGAACTCGTTCGTGCGGACGTGCTCGATCGCGGTCAACTCGGTGATCTTGCGGATGCCCTGGGCGTCGAGGATGTTGGCGGGGTCGAGCTGGGCCATGGGCGTCTGCTCGAGGAAGTCGATCGCGGCGTCCTCGAGGCTGTAGCCGTTCAGGTCGGTGCCGATGACCTGGATGATCTGGTCCCGGAAGTCGTCACGCTTGGTGTAGAGGTCGACGAAGTCGAGCTGCTTGCCGACGGTCTTCAGCGCCTCGGAGAACTTCGCGCTGAACAGCTCCTGCAGGGTCCCCTCGTCGCTGGCCCGCGCGGTGCCGATGGCCTGGGCCACCTTCACCACGTCCTCGGCGGTCTTGTTGACGCGGACGAAGAACGTGATGCGGATGTCGGCACGGATGTTGTCCCGGCAGATCAGGCCTTCCTGGCCGGTGCGCTGGATCTCGATGGTCTTCACCGAGATGTCCATCACCTCGGCCTTGTGCAGGACGGGCAGCACGATGGCTCCGGTGAAGGTGACCTCGACGGCCTTGACCTTCGAGATGATCAGCGCCTTGCCCTGCTCGACCTTGCGGAACAGGCGAGTGATCACGATCAGCATGGTGATCACGATGACGAGGATGACGGCGAGCAGCACGCCGAAGCCGGTGGAGATGACGTCCAATGCAAATCCCTTACCTGGTAGGGGCGTCGGGGTCGAGTTCCGCGTCGTAGGGGGTGACCCAGAAGAACTCGCCGTCCGCGTCGTGGTCGAAGATCAGGGCGGTGTCGCCCGCGCGGAGCGCTCGCTCGTGCCTGCGCTCCTGCTCGTCTCCGGTGGAGGGCTCGGGCCCGGATCCGCCACGGGAGGGGTGCTCGGCGTCGAGCACATCCCGCAGCGCGTGGCTCGGCCACTGCATCTGCCTGACCTGGATGACGGCGGACGAGCCGTCGGACGCCCTGACCTCGGCCTGGCCGAAGTCGGATCCCACGCGGCCCGTGCGGATGACGCACGTCCTGCCCACGAAGTCCTTGCGGGACGGCGCTCGGTGGATGGCGAAGACGCGCCGCAGCGGCAGCACCAGGAGGCGCGTGACGAGCCAGGCGCAGACCGGCGCCGCGACGAGAACGGCGACCCGGGCGAGGGCCGGCGGGTCACCGAGCAGGGCCGTGCCGGAGAGGCTGCCGAACCACGAGAGGGCGATCAGCAGCGAGACCGCCACGGTCGCCGGCACCCCGCCGAGGCCGAGGGCCGAAAGGGCCCCGGCCTCGTGGCCGGCGTCGCTCGCGCCGTCCCCGTCCAGCGCGTCGAGTCCGGCGCCCCCCAGCAGCACCAGGACCCAGTACGCGACGACCACGACCAGCAAGAAACTGAACAGCACGGCGGGAAAACTCAACGCCGTACGGACGAACTCCCCCATCGTCTCGTGCTTTCCCCTAGTTAACGGTTCCCCCGAACCGATAAACGACTGTATAGCGGATAAGTTCCACTTTTTAGTGCCTTCCTGGGACTTTGCGCGGGTCACCGGTTTCGGGCACCCATAATTGACGCATGGGAGATCGGGTTCTGATCGTCGAGCACGAGGCCGAGGCCGGCCTGGGGTTCCTCGCCGGATGGCTGGCCGGTGGGGGAGTGACCTGCGAGGTCGTCCGCCCCTATCTCGGGGAGGAGGTCCCCGTCCTCGATGACGGGCCGCCCGCGAGCGGGTTTCCGGCCGGCCTTATCGTGCTCGGCGGCGCGGCCTCGGCCTGGGACGACGAGGGATACCCGTGGCTGCCCGCCACCCGCGAGCTCATCAGGCGCGCCGTCGACGCCTCGCTGCCCACCCTCGGCATCTGCCTCGGCGCCCAGCTCATGACCCTGGCCTGCGGGGGAGAGGTGAAGCCGGGGACCGCCGGGCTGGAGGTCGGCCTCGGCGCCGTGTCGCTCCTGCCCGCCGCGGCGGACGATCCGCTGTTCGCGCGGCTCCCGCCCGCCGTACGGGCCGTGCAGTACCACCAGGACGCCATGACCGCGCTCCCGCCCGGCGCCGTCCCGCTTGCCACCGCCACCGCCTACCCCGCCCAGGCCTACCGGCTCGGCGGCCGCGCCTGGGCCGTGCAGTTCCACCCGGAGGCCACCCCCGAGATCTTCCGCTCCTGGACCGCCCCCAACGCGGGCGAGCTCGCCGCGGCCGGGTTCGACGTGGAGCGGCTGGACGCCGCGGTGACCGCCGCGGACGACGAGCTCGCCGGAACCTGGCGGCCCTTCGCCGAGGCCTTCGCCGCCGTCGTCACCGGCGGGCCCACCCCGGCCACGGACGACCGGACCCCCGCCGAGGCCGCCTCTCCGGCGACCGGCGCGTGAACCGTCCCAGGCAGGCGCCGAGCCCGGCCCCGGCACCCATGTCCATTCACGGTGACCGGCCGATTACGTTGCGGAACCACTAACGACGGAACCGTGAGGCAGCGGCTACTTTGTGCTTGTGACCGCCGAGTCCCGTATGCAGACGACAGCAGGGCGTCTCGCCCGGCTGGGCTTCGCCGACGGAGCCCAGGCCGAGCGGCTCCTCGACGACCTCGGGCCCGAGGCCGTGGGTGATCTCGACCTGCTCGCGGCCCTGGTCGGCGCGGCCGACCCCGACCTCGCCCTCACCTCGCTCGGCCGTCTCGCCGAGCGTGATCCGAGCGTCCTCGGCGCGATGCGCGCCGACCCCGGCCTCCGATCGCGGCTGCTCGGCGTCTTCGGCCTGTCGGCCGCGCTCGGAGAGCACGTCGTCCGCCACCCCGAGCACTGGCGGCTCCTCGAAGGCGACCGGGCCCTGCAGCGCACGCCCCAGCGCGACATGCGCGCCGAACTGCTGGAGGCCGTCGGCGCCGGCCCCGCCGAGCCCGAGCCGTGCGCCCCGCACGCCGGCACCGACACGATGTCGGCCCTGCGTGTCGCCTACCGCGGCAGGCTGCTGCAGCTCGCCGCGCGCGACATCGCCGGCGCGGGCTCGCTGTCGGAGATCACCTCGGAACTGTCCGACCTCGCGGCCGCCGCCCTGGAGGCTGGGCTCGCCATCGCCAGGGCCGACCACCCCGAGAGCTCCGACGTGCGGCTCGCGGTGATCGGCATGGGCAAGTGCGGCGCCCGCGAGCTCAACTACATCAGCGACGTCGATGTGATCTTCGTGGCGGAGCCCAAGGAGGGCGTCGACGAGACCAAGGCGCTCCAGGCCGCCACCAAGCTGGCGCAGGGCATGATGCGCGCCTGCTCCACCAGCACGCCCGAGGGGGCGCTGTGGGAGGTCGACGCCGCGCTGCGGCCCGAGGGCAAGGCCGGGCCGCTCGTGCGCACCCTCGCCAGCCACCTGACGTACTACCGCCGGTGGGCCAAGACCTGGGAGTTCCAGGCCCTGCTCAAGGCGCGTCCCGTCGCCGGAGACCTGGAGCTCGGCGGGGAGTACGTCGCCGCGACCAACGAGCTGGTCTGGCAGTCCGCCGCCCGCGACAACTTCGTCGAGGACGTCCAGGCCATGCGCCGCAAGGTCGAGGCCAACGTCCGCGCCAGCGAGGCCGACCGGCAGATCAAACTCGGCCCCGGGGGTCTGCGCGACATCGAGTTCGCCGTCCAGCTGCTCCAGCTCGTGCACGGCCGCACCGACGGGCTGCTGCGCCGCCGCGCCACCCTGCCCGCCCTGGCCGCGCTCTCGCGGGGCGGCTACGTCGGCAGGGACGACGCCAAGGCGCTCGCCGAGGCCTACACCTTCCTGCGCCAGATCGAGCACCTGCTGCAACTGCACCGCCTGCGCCGCACGCACGTCGTGCCCGAGAACGTCACCGACCTGCGCCGCATCGGCCGGGGCCTCGGCATGCTCGTCGACCCGGTGGGGGAGTTCACCACCCGATGGAAGCGCCACGCGATGGAGGCCCGCCGGTTGCACGAGAAGCTGTTCTACCGGCCGCTGCTCCAGGCCGTCGCGCGGCTCCCCGGAGACGAGGCCCGCCTGTCCGCCGCCGCGGCCTCCGCGCGCCTGGCCGCCCTCGGCTACGCCGACCCCGACGGGGCGCTCCGGCACATCGCCGCGCTCACCAGCGGCGTCTCGCGGCGGGCCGCGATCCAGCGCACCCTGCTTCCGGTCATGCTCGGCTGGTTCGCCGACGCCCCCGACCCGGACGCCGGGCTGCTCGGGTTCCGCCAGATCAGCGACAAGCTCGGCACCACGCCGTGGTACCTGCGCCTGCTCCGCGACGAGACCGCCGTCGCCGAGCGGCTGGCCCGCCTCCTCGGCACCAGCCGCTACGCCACCGGGCTGCTGCTCCACGCGCCGGACGCCGTCGCCATGCTCGGCTCCGACGGTGAGCTGGCCCCGCGCGCCAAAGAGTCCATCGCCACCGAGGCCGCCGCGTCCGTACGGCGTCACGCCCACGACGCCGAGACCGCCGTCGCCGCGGTCCGCGCGCTCCGCCGCCGCGAGCTGCTGCGCACGGCCGTCGCCGGGCTGGTCGGCCGGGTCGACATCGAAGAGGTCGGCCAGGCGCTCTCGGAGCTCAACGACGTCACCATCCAGGCGGCGCTGGACTCCGCCATCCACAAGATCTCGCTGGAGCGGCGCGGCGAGTTCCCCACCCGCTTCGCGGTCATCGCGATGGGGCGGCTCGGCGGCTACGAGTGCTCCTACGGCAGCGACGCCGACGTGATGTTCGTCCACTCGCCGCATGAGGGAGTGGCGGAGAAGGTCGCGGCCGACGCGGCGCAGGCGGTCGCCAACGAGGTGCGCCGCCTGCTCGCCCGGCCCGCCCCCGACCCGCCCCTGCTGATCGACCCCGACCTGCGCCCGGAGGGCCGCCAGGGCCCCCTGGTGCGCACGCTGGCGTCCTACGCCGCCTACTACCGGCGCTGGTCGTCGCCGTGGGAGTCCCAGGCCCTGCTGCGGGCCCGGTTCTCGGCCGGAGACCCGGGGCTCGGGGCCCAGTTCCTGGAGCTCATCGAGCCGCTTCGCTATCCGGCCGAGGGCATCGGCGACGCGGCCGTGCGGGAGATCCGGCGGCTGAAGGCCCGCATGGAGGCCGAGCGGCTCCCCCGGGGCGCCGACCCGCTGCTGCACACCAAGCTGGGCAGAGGCGGGCTGTCGGACGTCGAGTGGCTGGCACAGCTGATCCAGCTCAGGAACGCCTACGACCTGCCCGAACTGCGGACCACCCGCACGCTGGAGGCCCTGCGCGCCGCCGTCGGGGCCGGGCTGCTGGCCTCCACCGACGAGGAGGTGCTCGCCGAGGCCTGGCGCTTCGCCTCCCAGATCCGCGACGCGATCATGCTGGTCCGCGGCCGGGCGGGTGACAGCATCCCCGGCGACGTGCGCGAGCGCATGCTGATCTCGCGTGCCCTCGGCTACCCGCCGGACGGGTCGGAGGACTTCGTCGAGGACTACCTCAGGACCACCCGCCGGGCCCGGGTGGTGGTCGAGCGGGTCTTCTACGGCGGCTGACCGCCGGCGGCCCACCGGCGGCCCACCGGAACCGGCGGGCGACCGGAACCGGCGGGCGACCGGAACCGGCGGGCGACCGGCCGACCGCCGGGATCGCCGGGACCGCCGGGATGCGACGCCGCCGGGACGCCCCGCTTGCCGCGCCCCGGGCTACCAGGCCAGGCCGGAGACCTCGCGCGTTCCGTGCCGGCGCGCGTTCCGTGCCGGCGCGCGGTCCGGCCGGGGTGCGGTCCGGCCGGGGTGCGGGGACGGCCCCCGTGGCATGCCCTGACTCGGTACCTTTGTTGACGTCAGCTTGGCGGACAGCGGTGGGGGAGTGGTCGTGCCGATATCGGAGTTCCTTGCCGGGGTGCGCAGCCGGATCGGTAACGCGTTGCTCATCCTGCCCTCGGTCACCGCCTTCGTCTTCGACGACCACGGCCGCATGCTGGTGGCCAGGCACAAGGAGCTCGGCGGCCTCTGGTCGCCCCCGGGCGGCATCGTGGAGCCCGACGAGCCGCCGGCCGAGGCCGTCGTCCGCGAGGTGCGCGAGGAGCTCGGCCTCGGCATCCGCATCCGTGGCCTGATCGGCGCCTACGGTGGCCCGCTCTTCCGGTCGACCTATCCCAACGGCGACCAGGTCTGCTTCGTCATGACGGGCTACGGCTGCGACACCGACGGCGGGACGCCGGCCCCCGACGGCGTCGAGATCGACGAGGCCCGGTGGGTCACCGAGGCCGAGACCGCGCAGCTGCGCATGCCGACGTGGGCGCCCGCCGTCCTTCCCGAGAGCTTCGCCTGGTGGCGCGCGTCCCAGCAGACCCGGAGCCCGGCGGCCTGACCCGGCCGCGGCGTGTTCCCATCGGGGCGTACGGCGGGCGGGGCGCGGCGGTGACAACCGATCCTGACCCGGCGACGTCTGATCATTGCGGCCACCGTCGCGCATTGCCTACCGTCGCGGGTGATCTCCTTTGAACTCTGTCTACATCGACCTCGCCATCGGGCTGGTGCTGGCATTCCTGCTGTTCTCGCTGCTGCTCAGCGGGATCAACGAGGGCCTGGTGCGGCTGCTCGGCATCCGCAGCAAGTTCCTGTGGGCCTACCTGAAGGACATGCTGGACGGGCACAACGGCAAGAAGTCGATCCCCAGCACGATCGGCGACGTCTTCGCCCGCCTGCCCTTCCGCAAGGACGTGCGGCCGGCCTTCAGCCCGCTTCCCCCGCCGGTGGACAGCGCCGCCCCCAGCCTGTCCGGCATGCTGTACGAGCGGCTCCGCGAGATCGACCACGGCAAGGACGGCAAGGACGGCAAGACGAACATCGCCTCCATCCCGCCCACGCGGTTCGCCACGGCGATGATGGAGATCGCCACCGGTGAGGGCGGCGTGCCCGCCATGCTGGCGAGGCTCGAGGCGGCCGGCAGCCCTCTGTACCGGCCCCTGAAGAGCGCCTGGGACACCGCGAACGGCGAGCTCGAGGCATTCCGCGCGGCCGTGGAGCAGTGGTTCGACGGCGAGATGCGTCGTCTCACCGTGCTGTACCGCCGTTACGTTCGCTGGGTCATCGCCGTGCTCGGCCTGCTGCTGACGCTGCTGTTCAGCATGGACGCGCTGGAGTACGGCAGGGCGATCCTGACCGACAACGCCATCCGCGCCCAGGTGGCGGCCACGGCCGACGGGGGAGCGCAGTCGCTGGCGGGTCTGCGGGAGAAGTGTCCCGACCATCCCACCGACCCGTACGCCTGCGTCACCGAGGTGCTGTCGGCTCCGGCGTTCGTGCAGATCGTGGGCAATGCCCCGGTGTCGGTGAAGATCCCGGCGAACGGCAGCCCCCAGTGGACCTGGAACGGCGGGGAGTGGCTGCACCGCCTGATGAGCCCGGGCCACTGGCCGGGCTTCCTGATCACCTTCTTCGCCCTGCTGTTCGGCGCCCCGTTCTGGTGGGACATCTTCCGGCGGCTGACCGGGATCCGCGTACGTGCCGGGGAGACCGAGAAGTAGGCCCTGCGCGTCGCACCCGGTGGTGACATACAGCGATACGTCGTCTCTCGCGAGAGAAGAAGTAACGCTGGGCATTCGTTCCGCTCCACTGCGTGTGGGAACCCCAGGTCCGGGGGTAGGAGAGACGTATCTCATTCCTCGGGTCGGTTGGGGGGACCATGGGGCGGTTCCGGGCAGGTCATATCGGGGTGCTGTCACTCGGCGTCATGGCGCTGGCCGCGTGCGGCCAGGGGGAGCCCAAGGTCGTGGCGCAGCAGGCCGCGTCTCACAAGCCGGCCGGGGCCGGCTCCGCGGAGGAGGCGCGCAAGGCCGCGATGGCGAAGGCGGCCAAGGCGAAGGCCAACGAGCTGGGCCAGATACCGGTGATCATGTATCACCGCGTCGTGCTCAAGCCGGCCGGCACCGATGACCGCACTCCGGAGCAGTTCCGCACCGAGCTGGAGCGCCTGGCCAAGGACGGCTACGTGCCGATCACCGCCAAGGAGTACACCACCGGCAAGATCGCCATTCCCGCCGGGACCCACCCGGTCGTGCTCACGTTCGACGACTCCTCGCCCTCGCAGCTCACCCTGGACGGCACCGGCCACCCCAAGCCGGACACCGCCGTCGGCATCCTGCAGGAGGTCTCCCGCAAGCACCCCGGGTTCCGGCCGGTCGCCACCTTCTACGTCATCAAGGACATGTTCGGCACGTTCGGGCCCGAGGCGCAGGCGCAGACGCTCGGCTGGCTGCGGGACAACGGCTTCGACATCGGCAACCACACGCGCGACCATCTCAACCTGCGCGGGAAGTCCAAGGAGCAGGTCACCGACCAGATCGTGGCGGGCCACAAGCTGATCACCTCGCTGATCAAGGACGCGCCGTCCACGCTCGCGCTGCCGTACGGCAACCAGCCGAGCACCAAGGACTGGGCGATCCGCGGCGGCGCCGGAGACGTGAAGTACAACTACACCGGGGTCTTCCTGGCCGGCTATACCCCCGGAGCCTCGCCCTTCAGCAAGGACTTCGACCCGCTCGGCATCCCGCGCATCCGCGCCATGGACAAGGTCGGCGACTGCGCCCGCTTCTGCTCGGCGGCCTGGCTCGACTGGCTCAGCGCCCACCCCGACGACCGCTACACCTCAGACGGCGACATCAAGACCGTCGCCTTCCCCAAATTCAAGGCCCCGTACGTCGCCCAGCGCTTCACCAAGTACACACTCCCGTACTGACGGGACCTAGTGCAGGTCGAGGGCCATGAGGACGACGAGGCCGACCAGGTGGGCCAGGATGACGAAGACGATCAGAAAGATGAAGACGAACTTCGCCGGCCCGTGCTCGAAGTGCTCCCCCTCCTTGAGCGGGGGGAGCTGGGCCCGGCGCTCGGCCAGGCGCTCTTCGATGGGCTTGCGACCAAACACTTGCTCTGCCTTTCGCTCGATCGGGCAGCCGTGCGTTCGTGTGCCCGTTGTCCAGTTCAACGCCAGAACCCGGTCAAGGCTTCCTGCGCACAGGGTTCGCCAGGCAGGACGGGCGCATTAGGAGCGTATAGCCCGCCACCTCCGGTCCCTTGCGGGGGAGCCGGTGCGTCCGCCGCCGGAGCGGGGACTGGAGTGGACGACGCGGTCGGACACGACATATCGTGATATTGACCACATTGCGCGATATGACGCCGACGGATCTTCCGCCGGCAAGGAGGAACCTGCCATGTCGAGCACCCCCAAGGGCGCCGGGTCCCTGTTGCACGAGCTCCTGCGAGCGGTGACCAAGCTGTCCTCGGCCGTCTCCTCCGGCGTCGTCGGCAAGCCCATCAACCCCGGCCCCGTCGTCGACCCCCGCCAGGGCCCCGGCCCCGACCCGCTCCGCCGCCGCCGCTAGCTCGGATGTCCGTCGCCTGCGCCGACCGCGACGGAATCGGAGCGGACGACCCCGGGCCGGGCCGGCGCGCACGGCCGGCCCGGCGATGAGGTCCTACGCGGCGCGCCGGGGGCGGTGGCCTTGGCCGTGATCCGCCGCGTGAGCGGACGGTGCGTGCCAGGCTGCCCTCGTCACCGGTCGGCCGGCGTCGGGACCAGGCCGTCGGCGATCAGCCCGGCGAGGACCGCCTCGCCCAGGGTGTGGACGGCGGATCGCGGGCGGACCATGACCGTGAACTCCTTGATCCGGCCGTCGTCGTCGAAGTGCAGCAGGTCGATGCCGTGGATCTGCTTGCCGTTGACGGTGGCCCGGAAGAGCAGGACCGCCGACGGGGACTCGGTGCCGTCGGCGCTCGTCTGAGACGTGCCGGTGTGGTGGCCGATGTAGTGGAGCTCCTCGAAGGTGCGCAGCAGGACCCCGAAGAGGCCCAGCACCAGT
Organism: Sphaerisporangium perillae; assembly: GCF_023276435.1. GTDB lineage: Bacteria > Actinomycetota > Actinomycetes > Streptosporangiales > Streptosporangiaceae > Sphaerisporangium > Sphaerisporangium perillae. The sequence continues at coordinate 93,227 of NZ_JALLPO010000006.1, read as the reverse complement.
GGCTTGCCCGTGAAGGGCTGGAATTTCACCGGGCTGTAGAAGCGGATGTCCTCGGTGAACAGGTCGTCCAGCGCGGCGAGGTCCCGGTTGCCGACGGCGGCGCGGAAGCGGTCTGCTGCGGTCACGACTCCTCCTCGATACTCATCAATGTGGCTAGTCAGATTCATGACTATCATGGGAGGGTGTTCGTGGACAGGGACGGAGGCGAACCGATGGCGTTGCGGCACGCCGTGCTGGCGGCCCTGCTCGACGAGGAGCTGAGCGGATACCAGCTGGCCAAGGTGTTCGACCTGGGTGTGGCGAACTTCTGGCACGCCCAGCCCCAGCAGCTGTACGCCGAGCTGACCCGGCTGGAGCAGGACGGGCTGGTCACCGGCCGGGAAGTGGTCCAGGACACCCGGCCGAACAAGCGCCTGTTCCGGGTCACCGACGCCGGCCTGGCCGAGCTGGAGCGCTTCACGGCCACTGCGGCCAAGCCCTCCTTCATCCGCGACGACCTGGTCGTCAAGGTCCAGGCCGCAGACCACGTCGACACCGAGACGCTGATCGCGCAGCTGGCCGAGCGCTCCGCCTTCGCGCAGGCCAAGATCGACCTGTTCGGCGGGCTGCTGCACACCATGCGAGGCGACCACACCGAAGAGGAGTTCCTGCGCCACGGCGAGCGCATCGGCCCCTACCTGACATGCCTGCGGGGCCTCGCCTTCGAGCAAGGCAACCGCGACTGGTGCGAACGCACGGCCACCGTCCTGCGGGAGAGGCAAGGCGCCCATGTCCGGCATTGACCCGCGCTACCTGCGCTATGTCGCCCTGGGCGACAGCCAGACCGAGGGCCTCGGTGACGGCGACGACACCGTCGGCCTGCGAGGCTGGGCCGACCGGTTCGCCGAACACCTCGCACGGCACAGCCCTGATCTGCGATACGCCAACCTGGCCGTACGAGGCCGCCTGGCAGCGCAGGTCCACGCCGAGCAGCTCGGCCCCGCCCTCGCCCTGCGCCCCGACCTGGCCACCGTGGTCGCCGGGGTCAACGACCTGCTGCGGCCGCGGTTCGACGCCGACGAGGTCGCCGGCCACCTGGAGGCGATGTTCGCCGCGCTCACCGCCCAGGGCGCCCGCGTCGCCACGCTCACCTTCCCCGACCTGACGCGGATCATCCCCATCGCCCGCCCGCTCGGCTCCCGCATCACCGCCGTCAACGACCGCATCCGCCACGCGGCCCGGCGCCACGGGGTCACCGTCGCCGAGACGAGCCACCATCCGGTGGTCACCGATCCCCGCCTGTGGAGCCCGGACCGGCTCCATGCCAGCCCGCTCGGTCACCAGCGGATCGCCGCCGCGGTCGCCGACGCCCTCGCCCTGCCCGGCAGCGACGACTCCTGGACACACCCCCTGCCTCTGGAAACCTCCTCGCCCGCCGGATGGCACGCCGTCCCCGGTGAGCTGCGCTGGGTCGCCGACTTCATCGGCCCATGGCTGGGCAGACGCCTGCGCGGCCGCTCATCCGGAGACGGCCGCACGGCCAAACGCCCGCGCCTCCTCCCCGTACGGACACCGGCCGACACCGGACAATGAGGATCCGCGCCTAAGAGTTCCTAACACAATGAGGTGGTTCGGAGCTCTTAGCAGGCTGGAATCGGCACGGCCGACGGCGGCCACTCTCGCCTAATCAACCCGAACACCCACGAGTCGGACACCTCGCCGTTTACGATGCAGTCTTCCCGCAACGTCCCTTCACGTATGAATCCGATCTTCTCCAGAACCCGGGCAGATGCCACGTTGCGCGTATCGGTCTCGGCCTGAACACGATTCAGGTCCAGTGTGTCGAATGCCCACCGCAGCAACGCGTGCGCGGCCTCCGTCGCGAAGCCGTGGCCCCACATCGCCTCATCGAGGCAGTAGCCCAGTGACGCGCTGCGGTAGTCCGGGTTCCATCCGGTCAGACTGCACCAGCCGACGAAGGCCCCGTCAAAAACACGGTCGATGGCCACCCGTGCCCCGGTGCCTTCGTCCGCCATCTTCCGGCACATCATGATGAAGCGCTCGGCGCGGGCCCGTTCGGTCCACGGCGGGGAGTCCCAGTAGCGCATCACGTAGGTGCTGCTGTGCAGCGCGAAGAGGGCGCCCGCGTCGGCGTCGGTAAAGGGGCGCAGTCGCAGGCGAGCGGCGTGCAGTATGGGGGTGACCAGAGTCATGCGCCTCATCTTGCGTCCTCAGGGGGCGGGCAGACCACCGAATATCGATCCCGGTCCGGTCCTCACGACTAAGAAGTCCTAAGAGAAAGGGATCAGTGGTTGAGGCGGCGCCAGCAGATGATGGCTGAGGCCAGGGTCATGAAGGCCTCGTGGATGTCGTCGCGGATCTCCCAGCGGATGCGTAATCGGCGGAACCAGTGCAGCAGGGCGATGGTCTGTTCGACCACCCATCGATGTACGCCCAGGCTTCTGGTCTACTTCCGGCGTTTTGTAGCCTCGGACGGAACCAGAACGGAACTGATGAGCTCTACTGTGTGCGGCGCACATGGCCGCGCCCACGACCATGTCGATCACGGTGTCAAGGTCGGCGTCGGCGGCCCGCTGGCCGCCGCGGCGGGCGCGCTCCAGCGCGGCGACAGGACTCGGATCATGCCCGCCCGGCGCCGGGCGCGACCGGCTCGGCAGCGGCTGCGTTGGGCAGGAACAGCGCCCCGAGCGCCAGGCCGATCAGTGCGGCGACGACCGGTGCGCCGGTCCACAGCTCGGGCACTGCGGGCAGGCCGCCGCCGGTGGCCGAGGCGATCCCGATGTACAGCGACCAGGTGACGAAGGCAGACAGCCCGGCGAAGGCCCAGTAGGCGGCGCGCCGCTCACCCGACGGCCGGAGCCGGCGGATCAGCAGGTCGCTCACGACCCCGGCGGCCACGAACGACAGCAGGATCGGCAGGTTGCGGAACGCCGTCTGGGCGCCCGGCATGAGCGCCATGATCGTGTACATGACGGTCACCGAGCCGAACGGCAGCAGCCAGCGGCGCATCAGGAGCAGCACCGGGCTGAGCATGACGACGTTGGTGACGACCATCGCGACGGCCACCCGATCGGCGCCCAGGGCGACAGGTCTGGGGCCGGCGCCCCGTGGCGCGGCGCCCGAGTCCTGCGCCATGGACAACGCCTGGACGATTGCCTGCGGCCGGTACTGCAAGGCGTCGCCGTACGACAGGAACAGCGACACCAGCGTGGTGGCGAACGCGAGCCCGAGCAGCGCGGGCAGCAGGCGGCAGAGCGAGGGCCGGGCGCCGACATCGGGGGAGCTCCAGGCTGAGCGCAGCGGGGTGGTGATGATGAGCATCATCGTCACGACGAGACCGAGGTGTGACGGGCTGAAGAAGATGTCGATGGTCGTCTCGATGCCGAGGACGGTGTGCCACATCATGTCGGCGAGTCCGAAGGCGGCGAACGCGGGAATCGCCACCAGCCCGGCGAGGTAACCGGTGGGGACGGCCGCCGGCCCCTGCCGGCCGGCGCGCACGTTGCGCCACACCTGCCAGATGATCCAGCCGGAGACCACGGCGAACCCGGAGTAGAACACCGCGTGCCACGGGGTGAAGAACGTCTCCAGCTCCGTCAGGTTGCTGTGCGCCCAGGCGTCGATCATCAGTCCGACCCCGAACCAGATTCCGAGCAGCGCCGTCACCAGGTCTGTCCTGGGGGACACCCATCCGCGGGGCTCCCCGGTGTCCGCCATGAAGCGCCGAGTGCTGGCGGCGTCAGATGCCACTTCGTGATTCCTTTCCGTCGATCAAATCGATTCATCTAGACACCGGTGGGCCGGGCGCCCGTCGGCGAACGCTGGTGAGGCGGATGAGGTCTCTGCGGGGTTGTGCGGGCCTCGGTCCGCTGAGCGCCGCTGCTGCCGGCGCCTGCTGAGCGGGGCCGGTCACGCTGTTTCGGCGCTGAGGGTCTGCGCCACGGGCCGGCGGGCCGCCAGGCGTGCGGGCAGGGCGGTGAGTGCCGCCGTCGCCAGGAGAGTCGCGAGTGCGGCGCCGAGCATCCAGGACGAGGGGGGTTCCGTCGCATTCCTGGCGGCGAAGAGCGAGAGCAGGCCGATGCCCAGAGGGACGCCGATGATGGCGCCGGGCAGGCTGGGCAGTAGCTGGGCGGTGGACAGCCCCGCGGCGATCTGTCCGGGGGTGGCGCCGAGCGTACGTGCGATGGCCGTGTTCGCCCGGGCCTCCATGGCAGTGGTCCAGGTGAGCGTGATGGTGTTCACGACGGCGAGTGAGATCAGCAGGATGGTGACGGCGAGCATCAGCCGGCGGTCGTGCTCGCCGCGCAGGTTGGGCAGGGCGGAGGAGCCATCCAGGCCGTAGCCCCTCTCCGGCTGGGCGTAGAGGGTCAGCAGGGCGACGATCGCGATCACCGTGGTGGCGGTGGAGCACGCCTGCAGCACGGCGCGGCCCGGCCGGCGGGCGGTCAGCCGCAGCCCGAGCAGCAGCGGCGTGGGCAGCAGCGCGGACAGCGCGGTGAGCCAGGGTCGGTGACGGGGCTGGTGCGCGGTGGCGGTCAGCGCCGTGACGGTCGCCGTACGCATGGCCCGCAGCGTGGGACGCAGCGTGGACAGCACCGCCACCGCCACGGCGAGGACGGTCGCCGCGGCAACGGTGGCGCCGGTCAGCCCGACCGCGTCGCCGATCCGGCTGGCTGTGGGGCTGGCGATGGCGGGCACGGTCAGGCGGGCGATCACCAGCCCCAGCGCGTCGCCGACCAGCGCCAGCGCCAGGTACTCGGTGAGCAGGACGGTGGCGATCAGACCCGGGGTGGCGCCGACGGCCTTGAGCAGCCCGGCCCGGCGCGTCTGCTCGACGGCGCGTCCCGCGGCCAGCGCCGCCACTCCGGTGATGGCCAGGAAGCTGAGCAGCCAGCTACCGACGACCAGGATCGGCTGGGTGTCCCTGAGGATGACCATGTCCTGCTCGGCCGTGAACTGCCAGGTATGGAAGTTCACCCTGAGGGTGGAGACGCGGTGGGCGTCCAGGAAGGCCTGCGCCGTGGCGGGGTCACGCAGCTTGACGTCCAGGGCCAAGGCCACCGGGAGATCTTGGGACGACGCCAGGGCCCGGGCATCTGATCGGGTCATCCAGGCCAGGCCGCTGTAGTCGCCGGGACCACCGCCCGGCCCGATCTGCGCCGCCCAGGGGTAGATGGAGGTGGCCGCGGTCACGGCGATCCCGACGACGGGGTACGACCGGCCGGCGATGGTGACGCGGTCGCCGACGCCGACGCCCAGCGCTGTGGCGAAGCCGCGTTCGAGGACCGTGCCGCCGGAGCGTACCCACTGGCCCGAGGTCAGCAGCGGCCGGTTGACCGCGCCGGGCGTCTCGCCGAAACCTTGCACCACCACCGGGGACGAGGTGGAATCGCGCGTGGTGAGGTCGGCGTAGACGATGCGATAGGGGCCATGGTGGGCGATGACTTCGGGCTCGTTCGCCAGCGAGGCCAGGGCCGAGGTCACGGCGGGGCCCGTGTCGCCGGACAGTGCCACCACGTCCGGCCCGGCGGTGGCCGCGCGGGTCTGCTCGTACAGCGCGTCGCTCACGCCGCGCAGGGACAGGCCCAGTGCCATCGTGGCGGTGGCCACGGTCACCGCGAGCAGGAGCATCGCGGCCTGAACCTTGTGCCGGCGCACGTCGGCCAGCACCAGGCGCACGACGAGCACGATGGAGCCCATGACGTTCAGCCCTCCAGCCCGATCAGCCCGCCGAGCCCGCGCGTGTGGGAGCCGGCCAGCCGGGTGTCGTCGACGAACATCCCGTCGCGCATCGAGACCAGCCGATCCGCCGTGGCCGCCACCCGCTCGTCATGCGTGACGATCACGAAGGTCTGCCCCGCGGAACGCAGCTCCTCGAAAATCCTCAGCACATCGAAGGTCGCCGCGGTGTCGAGGTTGCCGGTCGGCTCGTCGGCCAGGACGACCAGCGGGTCGTTGACCAGCGCGCGAGCGAGGGCAACCCGCTGACGCTGCCCGCCCGACAGTTGCGACGGCAGATGCCGGGCGCGGTCGGCGAGCCCGACCCGTTCCAGCAGCAGGCTCGCGCGCCGCCTGGCCTCGCGCCGCGAGCGCCCGGCCAGCAGCGCGGGAAGCTCCACGTTCTCGGCCGCCGACAACTCCTCCACCAGATGGAAGGCCTGGAAGATGAACCCCACCGACCGGCGCCGCAGCCGCGCCAGAGCTCGCTCGCTCAGCGTGTCGATGCGCCGCCCGGCCACCCACACCTCCCCACCGGTAGGCCGCTCCAGGCCACCCAGCAGGTGCAGCAGAGTGGATTTCCCGCAGCCGCTGGGCCCCATCACCGCCAGCATCTGTCCCTGAGGCACCTCCAGGTCGACCTCGTCCACCGCGCGGACCCCACTCTGCCCCTGACCATGCGTCTTCACCAGGCCGCAGGCCCGGACCGCGGCACTTGACACGTTCATCCACCCTCAACTTCGTCATCGACCTTGGACCAGGCCCGCTCACAGGCCTCCAGCCAGCGCAGGTCCGCCTGCAACCGCAGTGCGACCCCTTCCAGCAGCAGGCCGGCGCCCGACCCCGCCGGCTCGGCCAGCGCCGCCTGCTGCGCCTCACGCAAGCGGCGCAGCAACTCACGGCGCTGCGCCGCCACCAGCTCCACCGGGTCGGCCAGCCGGGCCGCGGCGGCAGCGGCGAGCTTGAGATAGAACTCCGCCAGGTCCGGTTTCGGCCAGCCCACCTCGGCCAGCCAGGCCGCCACCCGTTCCTGCCCGGCCGGCGTCAGCGCATAGACCTTGCGCTCCGGCCGCTCGGGCAGGCCGTCGGCCCGCTCACAGACGACGAGCCCCGCTCGCTCCAACCGGGCCAGCGTCACATAGATCTGGCCACGGTTCATCGACTCGCCCAGCGGCCCAAGACTGTGCCGCAGCCGAGCGTGCAAGTGGTATCCGTGCGACGGCTCCTTGGCGAGCATCGCCAGCACTGCGTCCTGCATGTCACCCCCTAACGGTTGGCCAATAGATAGCGGTTACCCGTGCGAGGTGTCAAAACGCGACACCTGGCGATCTCCTGGACCGGCCCGCCATCAGCTGAGGGATGGAGGGAAAGGCCGAGGTAATGGGGCGGGCCGGTAACCTGTCCCGGCGAGGACGGTGAACCCGCGTGGAAGGCTCCATGGTTCTCATCAACGGTCCGTTGTCGGAGAAAGATCAATGACGGACGTGCGAGCCGTGAGCGATCTCCGATTGTTCTCTACGGCCTCGGACGTGTCCCCTACGCCCAAGGACTCGGCGTCCAGGTAGCGGTCAGGTCGTGGTGACGCCGCCGGCGGCTCGCGATCCAGTCGCGAAGAGCAGCCAGGGCCCATCCGGCTGATAGACCTTGTACGAGGCGACGGTCATGCAGCCCTTCAGCCCGGTCGGAGGGCACAGCACCCGTTCGGCGTGCACGCTCATGCTGGTCCAGTGGAAGGTGGCCATCGGCTGCTTGCCGACGAGTTGCGGGTCGCCGCAACCGTCCGGCCATGGGGGTCCAGGACCTGGATCGCCATGTCCTTGCCGCCCATCCCGGCGTCACTGGCGCTCGAACTCTCGGCGCACGCTCAGGCCGGCCACAGCGGTGAAACGCTGCTTACGGACGACGATGGTGCCCAGGTCGGTCCCTGGAAACTCGAACGCGCAATACGAAAAGCCCGCGGCAAGGTGCAGGACCTTCCCACGGGCTTCCGATTCCACGACTTGCGGTACTGCCTGGCGTCGCTCTTGATCGCTTCTGGAGCTGACGTCAAGGTCGTCCAGGCCCGCCTACGGCACGCGAGCGCCAAGACGCTCGACACCTATGGCCATTTGTGGCCGGATTTCCGACGAGTCGACACGGGCCGCCGTCGATGCGGTGCTCGCTGCTCGGACGGAACCGAGGCAGAACCAGACTGGCACCGCGCGATGAACATGCAGGTCACCGCGCGGTAGCCGATCACACGTCGTAGTAGAGCTCGAACTCGTGCGGGTGCGGGCGGAGCCGGATCGGGTCGATCTCGTTCTCGCGCTTGTAGGAGATCCAGGTCTCGATGAGGTCGGGCGTGAACACGCCGCCCTCGAGCAGGAACTCGTGGTCGGCCTCCAGCGCGGCGAGGACCTCGGGCAGCGACCCGGGGACCTGCGGGACCTGGCCGGCCTCCTCCGGGGGAAGCTCGTAGAGATCCTTGTCGACCGGCTGCGGCGGCTCGATCTTGTTGCGGATGCCGTCGAGGCCCGCCATGAGCTGCGCGGCGAACGCGAAGTACGGGTTGCAGGACGGGTCCGGCACGCGGAACTCGATGCGCTTGGCCTTCGGGTTCGACCCCGTGATCGGGATGCGGATGCAGGCGGAGCGGTTGCGCTGGGAGTAGACCAGGTTGACCGGGGCCTCGTAGCCGGGCACCAGGCGGTGGTAGGAGTTCACCGTCGGGTTGGTGAAGGCCAGCAGCGCCGGCGCGTGCTTGAGCAGGCCGCCGATGTAGTAGCGCGCGGTGTCGGACAGACCGGCGTAGCCCACCTCGTCGTAGAAGAGCGGCTCGCCGTCCTTCCAGAGCGACTGGTGGCAGTGCATGCCGGAGCCGTTGTCCCCGAAGATCGGCTTGGGCATGAAGGTGACCGTGTGGCCGTACTCCACCGCGGTGCTCTTGATGATGTACTTGTACAGCATCAGGTTGTCGGCGGTCTTGAGCAGCGTGCCGAACCTGAAGTCGATCTCGGCCTGGCCGGCGGTGCCCACCTCGTGGTGCTGCATCTCGGTCTCGATGCCGCAGTCGATCAGGCGGCGGACCATCTCCGAACGCAGGTCGGTGAAGTGGTCCATCGGCGGGACCGGGAAGTAGCCGCCCTTGTAGCGCGGCTTGTACCCGAGGTTGCCGCCCTCCTGGGCCTTGCCGGTGTTCCAGGCGCCCTCGATCGAGTCGATGTGGTAGAAGCTCTCGCTCGCACTGCTCGAGAAGCGCACATCGTCGAAGATGTAGAACTCGGCCTCCGGCCCGAAGTACACGGTGTCGGCGATGCCGGTGCCCTTGAGGTACTCCTCGGCCTTGCGGGCGACGTTGCGCGGGTCGCGGCTGTAGGCCTCGCCCGTCAGCGGGTCGTGCACGAAGAAATTGATGTTGAGGGTCTTGTGCTGGCGGAACGGGTCGACCACGGCCGTCGACGGGTCGGGCAGCAGCAGCATGTCCGACTCGTGAATGGCCTGGAACCCGCGGATCGACGAGCCATCGAACATGAGACCGTCGGTGAAGACGCTGGCACCGAAGTTCTCCACAGGGAAGGTGAAGTGGTGCGTCGTGCCCGGCAGGTCGGTAAACCTGACGTCGACGAACTGCACCCCCTCGTCCCTGATGAACTTCAGGACGTCGTCGGCGGAGCTGAACATCCAACCTCCCAGGGGCACGGGCTTGCAGACTTGAAGGTAGGCCTGTGCCGTTTCCACCCCATGTCTCGTTTGTTTCACGGATGTTAAGTGGAGGGGGGTGTACCGCTTCAAGCACCAGTGCGGCTTGTAGGTATCTTACCTGCATGAGCAAGGAACCACGATGGACCCAGACGTGGATCAGCGGGACCCGCGCCGCCGGCGTCGATCTTGGTTACCCCGGTGAGCGGCTGGGCCTTCCCAAGGAAGGCGGCGGGTCGGTCGCCGGGTTCGGGCGGCGCATCGGCGCGATCACGGTCGACTGGCTCATCTGCACTTGGGCGATCGGCAGGGGCCTGCTGCAGGCCGACCCGCGCAGCGCCGGCTGGGTGGGTCTCGGCGTCTTCGCCCTGGAGTACATCCTGCTCGTCGGCACCCTCGGCATGACCCTCGGCATGCGGCTCTTCGGCATCAGAGTCGCCGCGCTCGACGGCGGCCGCCCCGCGTTCGGTGCGGTCCTGCTGCGGACCCTGCTGCTCTGCCTCGCCGTGCCGGCCCTGATCTGGGACCGCGACCAGCGAGGCCTCCATGACCGCGCCGCCCGCACCGTCGTCGTCCGCGACTGACCCGGCTCATCGGCCCTTCACGCGGGAGAAGGCTCAGCGGCCTCTCACGCAGGAGAAGATGGCCGTGCCCGGGAGCAGGCGGCCGCGCAGCGGGCTCCAGCCGCCCCAGGTGCGGTCGTGCCCGTCGGGCCACTCGGGTTCGATCAGCGAGGTGAGCGTCAGCCCCGACGCGACGATGTCGCCCACCCAGTCGCCCAGCGTGCGGTGGTGCTCGACGTAGGTCGGCTCGCCCTCCTCGTCCTGCTCGACGTACGGCGAGCGGTCGAAGTAGGAGCGGTCGGCGGTCAGGCCGCGCGGGCCCGGGTCGTCGGGGAACGCCCAGCGGATCGGGTGGCTGACGGAGAACACGAACCGTCCCCCCGGCCGCAGCACCCGGCGGGTCTCGGCCAGCACGGCACGCGCGTCGGCGACGAACGGCAGCGCGCCGAACGCCGAGCAGGCGAGGTCGAACGACCCGGCGGCGAACGGGATGCGTCCGGCGTCCGCCTGGACCACCGGCAGCCGGACCCCCAGCTCCTCGTCGATGCGGCGGGAGTGCAGGAGCTGGCGGTGCGACAGATCGAACGCGGCCACGTCGGCTCCTCGGCCGGCGAGCCACCGGCCGCACTGCCCGGCCCCGCACCCGATCTCCAGCACCCGCTTGCCGCGCACCTCGCCCAGCAGGCGGGCGTCGGCCTCGTCGAGCCCCTCCGGGCACCAGACGAAGCCGTCGTCACGCAGGAAACCGCCGTGCTCGGCCTGGTAGTCGTCGGCCGCGGAATCCCACCAGTGGCGGTTGGCCCGGACGCTCGGGGCGTCGCCAACCGTGCGCCGCGCCACTCCGGAGGAGCCCGGCATCACCGCATCTTGCCGCGGGGCATGCGAGCGCCCTTCGGCATCGGCCCCTTCGGCACGGGAAGCGTCTGCGGCAGCGCCTTGAGGCGGTAGTTGATCTCCGAGACCGCTTCCTTCTTGATGTTGCGGGGCAGCTTCATCAGGTGGCGCTGGAGCTTCTTGATGGGCACCTGGCCCTCGCCGTCGCCGCACTGGATGTCGTACACCGGGACGTCGATGGCGACTCGCTGCACGCGCTTCTTCTCGGCCACGAGCATCCTCTGCACCCGTGCGCCGGGGCCTTCGGACACGAGGACGATGCCGGGGTAGCCGACGGCCCTGTGCACCACGTCCTGGTCACGGGTGACCGCGACGGCGGGGGTGACCTGCCAGTTGCCTCGCATGCTCTGGAGGATGGCCGCGGCGGCGCCCGGTTGCCCGTCGAGCATGGAGTACTGCGCTCTTTGGGCAAGTTGCCCGAAGACCACCATGCCCACCGTGATCGCGACCATGACCCCGAGGATGATCAGCTGCCACACCAGGCCCGTCACGAGCCCGAGGACGACGAATACGACCAGCGTGGCGAGTGCCGACGCGTAGACGATCGGCATCCCCTTGGGGTTGGCCTTCTTGATGATCTGAGCGATCATCCGGAGCTGCTTGATGCGCCCCGGGCGCTCTGGGTCTGCGGGCTTGTTCGCCATGGTTGAAGGATACAAATGCGGAGCTGAAGAAAGGAAAACGTGACCTGAAGACCGGTCAGACCGTGACCCTCAGCGTCGCGGCGAGTCGCCGGTCGGCCACGCTGCGTCCGATCTCGACCGTGTAGTCGCCGGGGACCGTGCGCCAGCACCCCTGATCCCAGACCTGGAACGCACGCTCGGGCAGGGAGATCGTGGTCAGCACGGTCGTGCCCGGCTCGGCGGTGACGACGTCGAAGCCGGCCAGCCACCGCGCGGGCCGCCCGCCCGCGGACCGGTCCGACGGCCCGTCCGTGCTCACCAAGGGCCCGTCCGTGACGTCCGACGGAACGTCCGTGCTCTCCGAGGGCCCGTCCGTGCCCTCCCGGGCCGCCGTTCCCCCGGAGGCCGGCGCGTCGCCCGGTACCAGCGGGGACAGGTAGACCTGCACGACCTCGCGCCCGGCCCGGTCGCCGGTGTTGGTCACCGCGACCGTCACCGTCGCCCCATCCGTTACCCCGCCCGCCGTCCGGGTCGCGGCGACGCTGTCGTAGGACCAGGTCGTGTAGCCCAGCCCGTGCCCGAACCAGAACGCCGGCACGCTACCCGCGTGCTCCCACGCGCGGTACCCGACCAGCACGCCCTCGTCGTAGCGGATCTTCCCCTCTACCGGCGTGACGTCCAGCACCGGCACGTCCTGCGCGCGCATCGGCCAGGTCGTCGGCAGCCGCCCGCCCGGCTCGGCGTCGCCGAACAGCACGTCGGCCAGGGCGTCCCCGGCCTCCTGCCCGGGGAACCAGGCGAGCAGGACGGCGGCGACCTGGTCCAGCCAGGGCATCTCGACCGGGGATCCGGCGTTGAGCACCACGATCGTGCGGGGGTTGGCGGCGGCGACCCTGGCGATCAGCTCGTCCTGCCGGCCGGGAAGGGCCAGGCTCGCGCGGTCGAAGCCCTCGCTCTCGGTCTCCTTCGTGGTGCCCGCGACCACGATCGCCACGTCCGCCCCCGCAGCGATGCCCGCCGCCTCGGCGAGGAGCGTCTCGTCGTCGGGGGAGGGGGCGGCGTGGCCGAGGGCGAAGGCGATGAACACCATGCCGGAAAGGGCCGAGGTCGCGTGGCGCACGGTGAGCTCGACGGGGGCGCCCGCCGCGAGCTCGACGACGATGCGGCGCTCGGGAGGGGCGAGGAAGGCCGCCGCCGGATCGCCCTCCGGTGGGACGATCACCTCGTCCAGCACGGTGTGCCCGTCCACGGACATGGTGAACGCGCCCGCTCCCGAGATGGAGAACTGGTGCGGGCCTTCGGCCTCGGGGGTGAAGGTCGTGCGGATCTCCACGGCGGCCACCCCCGCGAGGTCGACCCCCGAAGGCGGCTCGCCGAGCCAGCGGGCCTCGGCGGTGCGCAGCGGAAGGCCGGCCAGCACCACGCCCGCCTTGTCCAGGAACACCGCCCGGCTCGGCGTGGCGAGCGGTTCCAGGCGCACGCGCGGGTCGGTGCCGACGGCGTACCGCACGTCGAACTCGCCCCGGCGGCGCAGGCCGTCCAGCGGCGACACGACCTTGTCGGGGAAGACCTCGGCGCTGCCGCCGCCCATGGCGCGCACCTGCGCCGCCCCGGCGCCGATCAGCGCGACGCTGCGCAGGCCGCGGAGCGGCAGCAGGCCGCCCTCGTTGCGCAGCAGCGTGAACGAGCGGGCGGCCACCTCGCGGGCGAGGGCCGTGCCGTCGATCGGATCGGGCAGGGGGCGCGGCGCCGGCCCGCCGAGGGCGCCGGTCCGGCAGGCCAGCCGCAGCACCCGGCGAACCTTGTCGTCGACGACGTGCTCGGGCACCCGTCCCGACCGGACGGCCTCCACGAGCCGGTCGCCCCACGGGCCGTACGGGCCGGGCATCGCGACGTCCAGCCCGGCGAGCGCCGTCGCCTCGGTGGAGCGGGTGGCGGTCCAGTCGGAGACGACGAACCCGTCGAAGCCCCACTCGCCCTTGAGCACTCCGAGCAGGAGCTCGGCGTGCTCGGTCATGGTGGTGCCGTTGGTCGCGTTGTAGGCCGCCATGACGCCCCAGGCGCCGGCGCGCACCATCCGCTCGAACGGCGCGAGGTAGACCTCGCGCAGAGCCTTGTCGCAGACCACGACGTCGGCGGTGAGCCGCTCGGTCTCGAAGTCGTTGGCGACGAAGTGCTTGGGCGTGGCGGCCACCCCGCCGTCCTGGACCCCCTCGACGTACGCCGCGCCGATCTCCCCGGTGAGGAGGGGATCTTCGGAGAAGCACTCGAAGTGGCGGCCGGCGAGCGGGCTGCGCTGGATGTTGAGCGTCGGGGCGAGCAGGACGTGCACGCCCTTGCGGCGGGCCTCCTGGGCGAGCAGCCGCCCGGCCCGCCGGACCAGCCCGGTGTCCCAGGTGGCCGCCAGCGCGGTCGGGCTCGGCAGCGCGATCGACGGGTCGGCGGTCGACCACTGCTCGCCGCGCACCCCGATCGGCCCGTCGCTCATCACCAGGCGCCGCAGGCCGATCTCGGGCATCGCCGGGAGCGACCACATGTCGGCGCCGGCGAGCAGCCGGACCTTCGAGGGGAGGTCCAGCGCGCCGATGAGTTCCTCGATGTCCACGACACTCCCGGGAAGGGGGATCAGGCTGGTCTGGCCGGTCGGATCGCAGGGATGGGGGCGGACGCGGAGCCGGGACGCGCGGGGCGGCCCGGCCGCGGGATCAGGCGGTCTGGCGTGCCTCGACGGCCTGCCGGTAGAGGCGGCCGGCGCGGTAGGAGGACCGGACGAGCGGGCCGGACATGACACCCTTGAAACCGATCTGCTCGGCCTCGGCCTGCAGCTCGATGAACTCCTCCGGCTTGACCCAGCGGTCCACCGGGTGGTGGCGGGGGGTCGGGCGGAGGTACTGGGTGATGGTGAGCAGGTCGCAGCCGGCGTCGTGCAGGTCGCGCATCGCCTGGACGATCTCCTCGCGCTCCTCGCCCATGCCGAGGATGAGGTTGGACTTGGTGACGAGCCCCGCCTCGTGGGCCATCGTGATGACCTGCAGGGAGCGCTCGTAACGGAAGGCCGGGCGGATGCGCTTGAAGATGCGCGGCACGGTCTCGATGTTGTGCGCGAACACCTCCGGGCGGCTGCCGAAGACCTCTTCGAGCTGGTCGCGGTGGCCGTTGAAGTCGGGCACCAGCAGCTCGACGCCGCAACCGGGGATCATGGTGTGGATCTGGCGCGCGGTCTCGGCGTACAGCCAGGCGCCGCCGTCGGGCAGGTCGTCACGGGCGACGCCGGTGACGGTGGCGTAGCGCAGGCCCATCTGCACGACCGACTCGGCGACGCGCCGGGGCTCGTCCTTGTCGTACTCGGCGGGCTTGCCGGTGTCGATCTGGCAGAAGTCGCAGCGCCGAGTGCACTGGTCGCCGCCGATGAGGAAGGTGGCCTCGCGGTCCTCCCAGCACTCGGAGATGTTGGGGCAGCCGGCCTCCTGGCAGACCGTGTGCAGACCTTGGTCCTTCACTAGCGATTTGATCTCGTTGAACGTCGGCCCGTTCCTGAGCCGGGTCTTGATCCACGGGGGCTTGCGCTCAATGGGGGTCTGGCTGTTGCGCACCTCCAGGCGGAGGAGCTTTCGGCCTTCAGGAGCAACGGTCACGCGCTCAAGCTTACGTCTCCGCGCCAGGAGGACCGGACGCCAGGGACCGGATGGGAGGCCGGGGCCCGCACAGGACGGGCGGGCGGTCAGAACCGGCCCGAGAGCAGGTCTTCCTCCTGGACGTCGAGCCCCTCGGCGCCCAGGGCCTCGGCCAGCCGCTTCTCGGCGAAGGGGAGGACCTCGTCGACGGTGATGCGCCGCCCGGTCTCGGCCGACAGCGAGGTGACGCCGGCGCCGCTGATGCCGCACGGGATGATGCGGTTGAACCAGCTCGGGTCGTTGGCGCAGTTGAGCGCGTACCCGTGCATGGTGACGCCCTTGGCCACCCGGATGCCGATGGCGCCCAGCTGGCGGTCGGGCAGGCCGCTGGCGGCGTCGCCCGCGACCCAGACCCCGCTGCGACCCGCGACGCGGCCGGCGGCCACGCCGAAGTCGGTGCACACCTGGATCAGCGCCTCCTCCAGCAGGCGGACGTAGACGATGACGTCCAGCGCCTCGGTCAGCCGGACGATGGGATAGCCGACGAGCTGCCCGGGACCGTGCCAGGTGATCTTGCCGCCGCGGTCGACGTCGACGACGGGGGTGCCGTCGCTGGGCCGCTCCTCAGGCCGGGTGCGCTTGCCGGCGGTGTACACCGGGGCGTGCTCCAGCATGAGGCAGGTGTCGGGGATCAGGTCGGCGGCCCGGCGGGCGTGGATCTCCCGCTGGAGCTCCCACGCCTGCTCGTAGGGGACGTCGACTCCTAGGCGGACCAGCGCGAGCCTGCCAGCCCCGCCGCCCGTAGTGCTTTCTTGCCTGGTCTGGTCGGCGCGCTCAGTCACGGGGTCAGCCTAACGCGAGGTCACGTCGTCGGAGGTGCCAGCCTCGCACGACGTCGCGGGCGGATGCCGTGATCATGAGCGCAGGTCAGGTGGTCAGCAGGCGCGGCTCGATGCGGAACTCCTTCACCCCGCCGTCGCCGTCACGCTCGACCCGGTAGGCGTACCCCTTCGGGTCCACGGTGACGGCCTGGATGAACTCGCGGCCCACGTAGTGCAGGGCCACCCCCTCGTCTGCGGCGTAGCCGTCCGGCAGCTCGCCCGACGCGATCGACTCGTGGAGCAGGGTGCGGCGCTGGGGGTCGGAGTTGTAGTGGACGCCGCAGGAGTAGGGCAGGAGGCCGAGGCCCTCGGCCCACGGGCGCAGGACGGGCCCGAAGGAGTCGGTGTTGCCACCGACGTGCCAGCACAACGCCCCGGCGCTCTGCCCCGAGAGCACGACCCCCGACCGCCAGGCCTCCTCCATCGCCTCGTCGAGCCCGTGCAGCCGCCACAGGGCCGCGAGGTTGGCGACGCTGCCGCCGCTCACATAGATGACGTCCTGCTCCAGGATCCACTCCCTGGGGCTCTCGACGTTGGGCATCGGGAACAGGGGCAGGTGGCTGACCTCGACGTCCCAGGTGCGGAACGCGCCGTACATCTTCAGCAGCCAGTCGGCGTCGTCGCCGGTGGCGGTGGCCAGCAGCCCGAGCTTCGGCCGGTCCTGGCCGGTCAGGTCGAGCGCGTACCGGAGCAGACCGGAGGGCTCCAGGACTCCTTGACGCGGCGTCGGCCGGAACGAGCCGCCGCCGATGGCGAGAATGTGGGACTGGCCGAGCCTGCTCATGATGTCTCCTGCTGTGCCTTTGCGGAGGGGCGCGTGAGCCGCCCCCGAAAGGCCTCAGGGGCCGGGACGCGGCTTGCCCTCCCATTTCACCGGATCGGCACCCTAGAGTATGGCGGCCAGTGCCTCGTCGAGACGCGGATGCCTGAACCGGTATCCCATCTCCAGCAGGCGGCGGGGCAGCACGCGCTGGCCGATGAGCACGCCCTCGTCGGCCAGGTCGCCGAGCGCGGCCCGCAGCGCGAAGCCCGGCACCGCCAGCGGCGAGGTTGGGCGACGCAGAGCGCGGCCGAGGGCCTTGGTGAACTCGGCGTTGGTGACCGGCGTCGGCGCCGTGAGGTTCACCGGCCCCGACACCTCCGGCTCGCCGAGGATGTGCGCCACCGCGCCGAGCCAGTCGGGCATGGAGATCCACGAGATGTACTGCCGGCCGGACCCGAGAGGCGCGCCGAGGCCCAGCTTGAACACCGGCAGCATCTTGCCGAGGAATCCGCCGCGCGCGGTCAGCACGTGGCCGGTGCGCAGCCGCACGACCCGGACGCCGGCCTCCTCGGCGGGAAGGGTCTCGGCCTCCCAGGCGGCGACCAACTCGGCCAGCCACTGCCCGTGGGCCCGCGTGCCGCCGTCCGACTCTAGCCCCGTAGACGGGTCCCCCAGGGGCGCGGCCGGCTCCCAGGACTCCTCGACGGGATGCTCCCCGGTGTCGCCGTAGAGGCCGATCGCGGATCCCGACAGCCAGACGGCGGGCTTGCGCTCCAGGACGGCCATCGTGGTGGCCAGGGTGCGGGTGCCCTCGACGCGGCTGGCGAGCAGCTCGCGCCGGCGCTCGGGGGTCCAGCGCCGGTCGGCGATGCCGGCCCCGGCGAGGTGGACGACGGCCTCGGCCCCTTCGAGCACCGAGGGATCGAGAGCGCCTTCACGTGGGTCCCAGAAGGCCTCGTCCGGCGCGGCGGGGGAGCGGCGGACGAGCCTGACGACGGTCCTGCCCTCGTCGCGCAGGGAGCGGACGAGGGCCGAACCGATGAGCCCTGAAGAGCCGGTGACCACGACTGCCATGCGGTCACCCTACGTCGGCGCCGTCCCGACGTCCGGCAGCCCCGCGCCGCTTGTCCAGTGTTCCGCCCCGGCCGCACCCTGCGGCACCGCGCCTTGACGGGCGGCGGGGCCCTGGCGCCTCACAGGTGTGGCCAGGGCCCGGGTGTCGCAGGTCAGGCCGGGTCGAGTGTGGCTCAGCCCAGGCCGAGCTGGTTCTCGAAGCGGCCCTCCTCCAGGCGACGCTTGATCGTCGTCAGGAAGCGGGCGGCGTCGGCGCCGTCGACCAGGCGGTGGTCGTAGGTCAGCGCCAGGTACACCATGGAGCGGATCGCGATGACCTCGCCATCGGGCGTGTCGAGGACGACCGGGCGCTTGACGACCGCGCCGGTGCCGAGGATCGCGACCTGCGGCTGGTTGATGATCGGCGTGTCGAACAGCGCGCCGCGGCTGCCGGTGTTGGTCAGCGTGAACGTGCCGCCGGACAGCTCGTCCGGGCTCACCTTGTTGGTGCGGGTGCGCTCGGCCAGGTCGGCGATCTTGCGGGCGAGACCGGCGATGTTCAGGTCGCCTGCGTCCTTGATCACGGCGGAGGCCAGGCCGCGCTCGGCGTCGACGGCGAAGGCCAGGTGCTCGTGGTCGAAGTAGGTGACCTCGTTGGTCTCGCTGTTGATCACCGCGTTGAGCTTGGGGTGCTGCTTGAGCGCCTCGACCGTCGCCAGCGCGAAGAACGGCATGAAGCTGAGCTTCACGCCCTCGCGGCGCTGGAAGTCGGCCTTGGCCCGGTCGCGCAGGCCGGCGATCTTGGTGACGTCGACCTCGACGACCGAGGTGAGCTGCGCGGAGCTCTGCAGCGACTCCATGGTGCGCTTGGCGATGGTCTGCCGCATGCGCGACATCTTCTCGGTGCGGCCGCGCAGCGTGGTGTCGGCCTGCACCGGCTCGGGCGCCGGGGCGGCGGCCTGGGCCGGGGCGGCCTGGGCCGGGGCCTGCGCGGGGGCGGCCTGAGCGGCCTGAGCGGCCTGGGCCGCCTGCTCGCGCTGGGTGCGCGCGGCCTCCAGCACGTCCTGCTTGCGGATGCGGCCGCCGACGCCGGTGCCGCTGAGCGCGTCGAGGTCGACGCCGTGCTCGGCGGCGAGCTTGCGGACCAGCGGGGTGACGTAGGGGCTCTCACCGGTGGCGGTCGCGGCGGGCGCGATCGGCGACGGCGCCGCGGTGGCGGGCGGGGCCGGCGGGCGCGGCTGCTGCGGCGCGGGCTGCGGGGCCGGCGGCTGCGGGATGGAGGAGACCGGGGCGGGTGCCGGAGCAGGGGCCGGGGCGGGAGCCGGGGCCGGCTCGGGAGCCTTGACCTGCTCGGGCTGGGGCTCGGGCTCCGGCTCGGCCTGCGGCTCCGCCTGGGCCGGAGCGGCGGTGGCGCCCGCGGACCCGTTCTGGTCGATGACGGCGAGCTCGGCGCCCACCTCGACGGTCTCGTCCTCGGCCACCACGATCTTGGTGAGGACGCCCGCTGAGGGGGAGGGGATCTCGGTGTCGACCTTGTCGGTGGAGACCTCGAGCAACGGCTCGTCGGTCTCTACGCGGTCCCCCTCCTTCTTCAACCAGCGGGTGACGGTGCCCTCGGTCACGCTCTCGCCGAGCTGGGGCATGGTTACGGAAACCGGCATGGTGTCTTCTCTCGCGTTTCCTGTGAGGGCTTAGTTGTGTACGTGCAGGGGCTTGCCGGCCAGAGCGAGCATCGCCTCGCCGACAGCCTCGGACTGGGTGGGGTGGGCGTGGATGAGCTGGGCCACCTCGGAAGGCAGGGCCTCCCAGTTGTAGATCAGCTGACCTTCGGTGACGAGCTCGCCTATGCGCTTGCCCACCATGTGGACGCCGAGCACGGGTCCGTCCTTCTGAGAAATGATCTTGACGGCGCCCTGCGTGCCCAGGATCTGGCTCTTGGGGTTGCCGCCGAGGTCGTAGACCAGCTCGGTGATCTCGTAGCCGCGCTCCTTGGCGACGGCCGACGTGATGCCCACCGAGGCGACCTCGGGGTCGGAGTAGGTGATGCGCGGCACGCCGGCGTAGTCGATCGGGACCGGGGCGAGCCCCGCGATGTGCTCGGCGACCAGGATGCCCTCGGCGAAGCCGGCGTGCGCCAGCTGGAGGGTCGGGATCAGGTCGCCGACGGCGTACACCCCGGGCACGCTGGTCCGGCAGAACTCGTCGACCACGACGGTGCCGCGCTCGATCGCGACGCCGGTCTCCTCGAAGCCCATGCCGGAGGAGACCGCGCCACGGCCCACGGCGACGAGGAGCAGCTCGGCCTCGAAGGTCTTGCCGCCCTCCAGCGTCACGACGACGCCGGTGTCTGTGGTCTTGACGCTCTCGAAGCGGGTGCCCAGCTCGTACTTGATGCCCCGGCGGCGGAAGGCGCGCTCCAGGAGCTTGGAGCTGGACTCCTCCTCGAGCGGCAGCAGGTGGGGGAGGGCCTCGACGATCGTGACCTCGGCGCCGAAGGACTTCCAGACGGAGGCGAACTCGACGCCGATCACGCCGCCGCCGAGCACGATCACCGAGGACGGGACGCGGTCGAGCTTCAGCGCGTGGTCGCTGGTGATGACCCGCTCGCCGTCGATGTCCAGGCCGGGCAGCGACCTTGGGACCGATCCGGTCGCGAGCACGATGTTGTGGCCATCGACGGCCTGGTCGCCGACGATGACGCGGTTGGGTCCGGCCAGCCGGCCCTCGCCCTCGATGATCGTGACGCCCCTGCTCTTGAGGAGGCCCTGGACGCCCTTCCAGGCGCGGTTCACGATCTTGTCCTTGAAGGCGTGGACGCCGGGCATCTCGATGCCCTCGAAGCGGGCCTTGACGCCGACGCTCGTGGCCTCGCGGGTCTCGTCGGCGACCTCCGCGGCGTGCAGGAGCGCCTTGGTGGGGATGCATCCCCGGTGCAGGCACGTGCCGCCGATCTTGTCCTTCTCGATCAGCGCGACGGACTTGCCTAGCTCGGCCGCCCGCAGGGCACAGGCGTAGCCGCCGCTACCGCCGCCCAGGACAACGATGTCGAAGGGGCCGCTGCCATCAGCCACTGGAAAGCTCCTTGTCGGATCGGTGGGCCCTCACGGCCGGGTCATGCCCGCTCTCGGGGTGTGACCGGCCTGCCCAACAGCATCTTTTCACTTGTCTCGCGTGTATGTGACGCGCTTGGCCGCCGGTGCGGACCGGCGGGGGCCAGGCCGCTCGCGCCCTGCGCTCATCATGCCTCGCGGCCCGCCTCGTAGCGCTCGGCGAGCGCGACCAGGGTGCGGGTGGCCATGCCGGTGCCGCCCTTCGGGATGTACCCGTAGGGCGCCTCCTTGTTGTAAGCGGGCCCGGCGATGTCGAGGTGGGCCCAGCGAACGCCTTCGGGGACGAACTCGCGCAGGAAGATGCCGGCGGCGAGCATGCTGCCGGAGCGCTCGGGGTTGAGGTTGGCGATGTCGGCGATCGGCGAGTCCAGGCCCTTGCGGAGGTCCTCGGGCAGCGGCATGCCCCACGCGGCCTCGCCCTGCGCCACGGCCAGGTCGACGACCTCCTCGCGCAGCTCGTCGTCGGAGGCCATGACACCGCAGGTGCGCCATCCGAGGGCGACGATCTGCCCGCCGGTGAGCGTGGCCACGTCCACGATGATGTCGGGGTCGTCCTCGCCGGCGCGCGCGATGCCGTCGACGAGCACCAGGCGGCCCTCGGCGTCGGTGTCGAGCACCTCGACGGTCTTGCCGGCGTAGGTGGTGAGCACGTCGGAGGGGCGCTGCGCGGTGCCGCTCGGCATGTTCTCCGCCAGGCAGAGGTAGCCGATGGCGTTGACCTTCAGGCCGAGCCTGGCGATCGCGAGCAGCGCGCCGAACACCGCGCCGGCGCCGCCCATGTCGGACTTCATCCACGCCATGGACGCGGAAGGCTTGAGCGACAGGCCGCCGGAGTCGAAGGTGATGCCCTTGCCGACGAACGCCACGGTCGTCTGGGCGTCGGGGTGGGCGTAGCCGAGGCGCACGAGCCTCGGCGGGTTCACCGAGCCCTGGCCGACGCCGACGATGCCGCCGTAGCCGCCCTCCTTCAGGGCCGCCTCGTCGAGGATCTCGACCGACAGGCCGGCCTTGGTCGCCGTCTCCTCGGCGATCTCCGCGAAGCGGGCGGGAGGCAGGTCGGACGGCGGGGTGTTGACAAGGTCGCGTACGAGCGTGACCGACTCGGCCAGCGTCGTGGCGCGGGCCACGGAGCCGTCGGCGGCGGAGGCGTCGCTCAGCACGACGATCTCGCCCAGCGGCGCCTTCTGGTCGCCGGTCGTGCGGTATCTGCTGAAGTCGTAGGCGCCGAGCAGGGCGCCCAGGGCCACGGCCTCGGCCTGCTCGGGCGTGGCGGCGGGCAGCGCGAAGGCGGCCGTCGCCGTGCCGGCCAGGGAGCGCGCGGCGTTGCCCGCCGCCCGGCGCAGCACCTCCAGGTCGTACGCGCCGTCCTCGGCGGGCGCGTCTCCGAGCCCGACGGCGACGACCACGGACGCCGGAACCGCCCCGAAGGTCGGGATCTTGGTGATCTCACCGGCCTTGCCGGAGAACCCGAGGGCGCTCAGCGTGGGGGCGAGCCCGCCGGTGAGCGCGCCGTCGAGGGCTTGCGCGCCGGGCGCGGGGCGAGGGCCGTCGGGTGAGGTATTGATGCCGACTACGAGGGCATCGGTCTCGACCGATCCCGAGTCAGAGGCGTTGAGTCGCACTGTCGTCACGTAGGCCGATGCTAGCCGTGCTTGTCGCGTACGCATAAACGAGGGTTCGTCCTACGAATGGGTTACCTGACTGGATCGGGATGGTGCCAGTGGTGATAGCACCATCGTGCGAATTGGCGTGAATGGTGATAGCGTCAGTAGCACCATGTTGCTCACACTAGATCTGAACGATCCACGGCCGCTCCACGAGCAGGTGGCCGCGGCCGTCAGGCACGCCGTCGCCTCCGGCGTGGTCCTTCCCGGCCAGCGGCTGCCCTCGGCCCGTGAGCTCGCCGCCGCCCTCGGCGTCAACCCCAACACGGTCCTGCGCGCCCTGCGGGAACTGCGCGACGAAGGCGTCCTCGAGTTCCGCCGGGGGCGGGGCGTCTCGGTGCTCCGCCCTCCCGACGGGCGCGAGGTCCTCCTGCGCATGTCGCGGGAGCTGCTCGATGAGGCGGAGCGGTACGGATACCGCCCCGCCGACGTGATAGAGGTCATAAAGGAGTTGGAGTCGTCATGAGTCACCGGTCGCGTTTCCTTCTGGCGGCCGGCGCGTGGGTCGCGGCGGTCACCGGTGCCCTGGTCGCCGTTCCCCTCGCGCTGCGCGACCGGCTGCCCGAGCCGCTCGCCTCGCACTGGGGCCCTTCGGGGCTTCCCGACGACGCGATGTCCTTCTGGCCGTCCCTCGCGGTCAACCTGCTCGTGTGGGCGCTGTTCGCGGGCTTCGCCGTGTACGTGACCCTGCGCCGGGACGCCGCCCGGTACAGGGCGCGCAGGAGGGGCGTCGGCGCCATGCTGGGCGGCGGGGCCGCGTTCGTGCTCGGCCTGCAGTGGACGACGCTCGCCGCCAACCTCGACCGCGCCGGCTGGCAGGCCGCCGGCGAACTCGGCGGGAAGGTCTTCATCGTCCTCACCGGTGCCGTCCTCGCGGGGCTGCTCGGCTGGCTGGTCGCCTCCGTGGGGCCCGGCGACCCCCCGGTGGCGGAGGCGATGGGCGGTGCCCGGCTGCGGCTGCGACCGGGCCAGCGGGCGGTATGGATCTCCTCGGCGTCGAACACCTGGGCCGCCGGCCTCGGCGTCGCCGGCGTGGCGGGCGCGCTGATCCTCGCCGTCTGGAGCCTCACCGTCGAGACCGGCGGCATCAGGGGCACGGCCGTCTCGTTCGCGGTCGTCGGCGTGGCCGGGCTCGCCGTGTCGAAGGTCGGCGTGCGAGTGAGCGACCAAGGTCTCGTCATCTCCTTCGGCCCGCTGCGCCGGCCGAGCCGGAAGATCCCGCTGAGCAGGATCACTAGCGCGAGGGCCGAGGACCGCCGCCCGATCGACGTCGGCGGCTGGGGGATCCGGGGGCTACCCGGAATGTCCACGATCATGGTCCGCGGCGGCGAGTGCCTCGTCGTGCGCTACCCCTCCGGCGGCGAACTCGCCGTCACCGTGGACGACGCCACCCGTGGCGCCGCCCTCCTGAACGCCCTCATCTCCGAACACCACCCCACCTCCCCCTGACAGCCCCATCTCCCCCTGACAACCCCGACTCGCTGACCGGCCCGCTCTTCAGCACGAATGAGGTGTCTCGTGTTCCGTCGTCCCGGTGATCTCGCCGTGTTCCTGCTCGTCGCCTTCGGGCTTTCCTGGCTGTTCGCGGTTCCGCTGTGGGTCTCGGGTGGCTCCGGCCTGGTCACGGTGACCGGTCTGGCCATCATGTTCACGCCCGCGATCGCGGTGCTGGCCGTGTGGCGGCCGCACCACCGGGAGGTGCCCTTCCGGGCATGGGCCGGGCGGACCGGCCTCACCTTCGGCGGGCGCGCGGGGCGGGTGTGGAAGTACATCGCCGTCGCCTGGGCCGGAACCGTGCTGCTCACCGTCCTCGCCACCGCGATCAGCGCGGCCACCGGACTGCTCAGCGTGGACCTGTCCGGCCTCAGCCTGTTCCGTGCGCAGCTCGCGTCGGCGAGTCAGGGCAGCCCGCTTCCCATCGACCCGCACACGCTCGTCGTCATCCAGGTCGTCCAGGGGCTCATCATGGGGCCGGTGATCAACGCGATCCCCGCGCTCGGCGAGGAGTACGGCTGGCGCGGATGGCTGCTGCCGAGGCTCATGCCCCTCGGCACCGCCAAGGCGCTGGTGGCGTCCGGCGTGATCTGGGGGCTCTGGCACGCGCCGCTGACCCTGCGCGGCTACAACTATCCCCAGCTCGGGGCCTGGGCGGCCGTCATGTTCGTCGGGTTCTGCGTGCTGGCCGGCATCCTCCTTGGATGGCTCCGCCTCGCCTCGGACAGCGTGTGGCCCGCCGTCGCCGGGCACGGCGCACTGAACGCGCTGGGCGGCCTGCCGATCCTGCTGGGAGACGCGGCACATCCGCCGAACCTCGCCGTGGCCGGCATCACCGGCCTGGTCGGCTGGGCCCTGCTCGCCGTCGTCGCCGCCGTCATCCTCAAGAAGAGGCGGCCGGCCGCGCGGCCGGCGCCCGTCCAGGCCTGAGGTCAGTGCGCCGCCGCGCACACGATCAGGGTGGTCGCGGCGGCGATCTCGACGAGGGCGCCGAGCACGTCGCCGGTGATCCCTCCGAGCCGCCGCGCGGCGTGCAGGCGCATCGCCCAGGCCGCGCCGAGTCCGGCCGCGAGCGCCAGAGGGTAGATGACCGGCCCGCCCGACAGCAGGCCGAGGACGAGGGCCCCGGCGGCGACCAGCGCGGTCGCGATGATCGCCGTGCTCTGCCGTACCGTCCCGGCCACCATGGCGCCGAGCCCCCCGGGCCGCGCCGAGGGCACGCCCGCGACGCACGCCCAGGTCACCGCGAGCCTTCCCGTGGCGCACGCGAGGACCAGCGCCGCCGGACCGGCCTCGGAGGCCGCCGTGGCCTGCACCAGCAGCGTGAAGACGAGCGTCACCACGCCGAACGGACCGATGTCCGAGCGCTTCATGATGTCCAGCGCCTGCTCGGCCGGCTTGCCGCTGCCGAGGCCGTCGGCCAGGTCGGCGAGGCCGTCCAGGTGCAGGCCTCGGGTCAGTACGGCGAGTGAGCCGAGGCCGAGCGCGGCGGCGAGCAGCGGGGAGACCAGGTAGCCGGCGACGGTGGCCACGGCGGCGGCCACCAGGCCGAGGACCAGGCCGACCAGCGGAGCGAAGGCCATGGCCCAGCCGGCGGTGACGCGGTCGGTGCGCGGCAGCCCGGCGGGCAGGATCGTGAACGTGCCGACGGCCAGGCGCAGGCCTGCGGCGATCGGCTCCTCGGGGGCGGCGGGTGCGGGCATGTCAGACCGGTAGGGGGACGACGCGGCCGGCGACGACGAGGACGGTCTCCTCCGACTCCCCGGCCAGGCGCTGGTTCAGCCTGCCGAGCGCGTCGCGGAACACCCGGCCGCTGGCCGTCGCGGGGACGACGCTGAGGCCGACCTCGTCGCTGACCGCGACGACCTGGGCCCGGGTCTGCCGCCAGGCGGCGACCAGGTCGTCGCAGCGCGCGGCGACCAGGTCCAGAGCGGTGCCGAACCGGCCGGGCTTGCGGCCCCTCGGCCGGTCGTGGGCGGGATCCCCCCACGCGCCGCACCCGTCGAAGACCGCCGCGAGCCAGGTCCCTATCCCGTCGACGAGCAGCGGGCCGGTCTCCGCCCTGAGCAGCGCCTCCAGCTCGGTGGTCTCGATGGTGGTCCAGTACGGCGGGCGCCGCCGCTGGTGGGCGCGGATCCGCGCCAGCCAGTCGGCGTCCCGCCCGCCGGTCGGCCCGCTGGCCACGTAGGTGACGTCCGGCTCGGTGATCAGCCGCATCTCCGCCTCTTCGGACTTGCCCGAGCGGGCGCCGCCGAGGACCAGGACCCTCGTGGGAGCGCCCGGGCGCGCGGGGGCGGGTATGCGCGTGTCGAGGATCGTGCCGTCGTCCACGACCTGGGCTCCCCAGAGCGCCAGCCGCCTGGACAGCTCGGCCTCCGACGGCATGCGGTGGTCCAGGTGGACCGCCACCACCTGGGTCCGGGCGGTGACCAGGCCGCGGCGGCGCAGGTCGCCCAGGCGCTGCGGCCGGTCCAGGAGGTCGATGAGCACGAGGTCGTAGGCGTCCTCCGCCCAGCACGGCGAGGGGGAGCCGCCCTGCTCGTCCGGGCCGACGGCGTACAGCACCCGGCCGCGGTCGGGGCCGCTGACCGCGTAGCCGTCGGGGGTGACGGTGACCCGGTAGCCCTTGGGCAGCGCCGCCGGTGGTGCGAGGGGAAGGCCGGCGGGCGGCGCCAGCCGTACCACGTCGTCGAGGAGCACCGCGGTCGGCAGGCGATGGCCGGAGGGCAGGCGGCGGCAGGAGGCGCAGCCGCAGCCGGGCTCGGGCCAGCCGTACGGACCGGCGGTGCCGGAGAGCAGGACCTTCACTATGCCGTGACCGCGGGGATCGGCTCGGCCGCCGTCGCGAGTCCGGGTCCGGTGCCGGGCGCCGGAGGACGGAACGAGAGCGGCATGGGTCGGCCTCCATCCTCTATGGTCACGCGGTCGTGCGGTTCTCCCGGCCTGTGGCCTGTCCCGCCGCGCGCACGGCAAGATCTGCGGCAGACTCCAGGAGATAGGGTCTGCACAGCCCCGGCGAGGGCATTGGGCAAACCCCACGAAAAGGAGCGTATGGCATGACTTGGCGCTGGCGTTATGAAAACGCTAATGGTGGTGAGGTTATGGACGGCCCGCTTCCACGCGAGATCTTCCCGAGTCAGGCCGACGCCGAGTCATGGCTCGGAGAAAACTGGCGAACCCTCCTGAATTCGGGAGTCGAGCAGGTCACGCTGCTGGAAGACGACAAAGTGGAGTACGCCGGGATGTCGCTGCGCGCCGAGTGACGGACGGGCCCCTTGGCTTTTCTGATGTCCATGTGACAAACGATGTCAGGGTGACCGAAAACACAAGGGGCCCGCGACGCCTTTACGGCCGTGCCTTCATACCGGTGCCGGCGACACCGGCAGGGAAGCGATGCCTTGGCCGTTACGACCCCGGTCGCCTCGGCGGGCTCTGGGTCTTGGCCGGATCACGCTCGACGATCGGGCCGAGCGCCGCGTCGATCTTCGCCAGGATGTCGGCGTCGAGCTTCACACCGGACGCCTTGACGTTGTCGCGCACCTGCTCGGGACGGGTGGCCCCGACGATGGCCGACGAGACGTTCGGGTTCTGCAGCACCCAGGCCACCGCGAGCTGCGCCATGCTGAGACCGAGGTCGGCCGCGATGGGCTTGAGCTCCTGCACCCGGGTGAGCACGTCGTCGTCGAGGAAGCGGGAGATGAAGCCCGCTCCGGCCGGGTCGGTGGCCCGGGACCCGGCCGGCGGAGCCTGGCCCGGCAGGTACTTCCCGGTGAGGATGCCCTGCGCGATGGGCGACCACACGATCTGCCCGACGCCCTCCTTCTCGGACAGGGGCACGACCTCGGCCTCGATGACGCGCCACAGCATGGAGTACTGCGGCTGGTTGGACACCAGCCGGTCGAACCCCATCTCATCGGCGATCTTGAGGGCGTCGGCGATCTGCGAAGCGCTCCACTCGCTGACGCCGATGTACAGGACCTTCCCCTGCCGCACCAGGTCGTCGAAGGTCTTCAGCGTCTCTTCCAGCGGCGTCTCGTAGTCGTAGCGGTGCGCCTGGTAGAGGTCCACGTAGTCCGTCTGCAGGCGGCGCAGCGAGCCGTGGATGCCCTCGGTGATGTGCTTGCGCGACAGTCCGTTGTCGTTCGGGCCCGTGCCGATGGGCCAGTAGACCTTCGTGAAGATCTCCAGGGATTCGCGGCGCACGCCCTTCAGAGCCCGGCCGAGAACCTCCTCCGCCTTGGTGCCGGCATAGACGTCGGCGGTGTCGAAGGTGGTGATCCCCTCATCGAGAGCCGCCCGCACGCACTCCTTGGCGGCGTCCTCCTCGACCTGGGAACCATGGGTGATCCAGTTGCCGTAGCTGATCTCACTTACTTTGAGACCACTCCGGCCAAGATGGCGAAATTGCATGCCAATGACCCTAGCCGCCGCCCGCTGACGATCCGCTTCGGGTGGCTTCCCATGCCCCGGCCAAGGCGCGCGACTCCGTCCATCCGCCGGTACGGGATAGTCTGCCCGGCGTGCGGCGGCTGATCACTCCGAGGGTTGTACGGCGCGCGCTCGCGGTGACCGCCGTGGGCGCGCTGGTCGTCATGGCGGTGTGGGCCGCCCAGACTCTCTCCCGCCGCCGCGGCGTGCGTCCCGCACGGCCGGTGCGGCGCTATCTCCCACCCGCCGGGCGTCCGGAGCTTTCGCGGCCCGGCCGGCCCGAACCGGTAGGGCTTGAGCAAGTACGGCCAGAGGGGGCGCGGCCCGGGCTTCAGGCTGAAGGCGCACCGCCCGCGCGCGTCCGGGGTGGCCGGCGCCGGTGGACCGGCCGCCGGAGCGTCCTGACCGCCACGCTCTGCGTCGCCGCGTGCCTGGTGGCTTTCGGCGGCTATGTCGCGAACGAGGCGATCTCCGGCGGTACGACGTGGCGGCGGGCCGTCATCTACGTCACCGACCCGCCGCAGGCGACGCCCACGGGCGCGCGGACCGCTCCGGCCGTCTCGCCGGGGGAGGGTTCACTCGAACGGTCGGCGCAGGCGGCGCGGTCGGGACCGGACGACGCCTGCCGTCCCGCCGGGCGGCCGGTGGTCGTACGGCCGGTGGACCCCCGCGTGGCCGAGGCGGTGGACGTCCAGTGGCGGCGGATCGAGAGGTGGCTGAAGGCCAACGCGCCCGTCACCTACGCCCGGTTGCGCGCGCCGGCCAGGGCGCGGACCATCGCGATCGCCGAGTCGCAGACGGGCGTGCCGTTCCCGGACAGCCTCAGAGCGTCGCTGCTCCGCCACAACGGCGCGCATCCCGCCGAGAAGGTGCTTCCCGGGCTGCGGGCGTACGGCGTGCGGGAGATCCGCGACACCTGGCGCGCCCTGTGCGCCGCGCACGGTCCCTCGGTGGACGGCCGGACGATCCCCTTCGCGGCCTCCGCGCGCTGGACGTCGTACTACGCGCTGCTCAGGGCGACGGCCGGCTCGCTGGAGACCGGACGCCCGGTCCGAGGGCTGCGCCCGGAGGTCATTTCGGGCCGGCTGCACTGGACCGAGCCCGACCCGCCCTCCGGCACCAGGACTTAGCGGTACCGCCCCGCCCGCCCGCCGGGCCGGTCGCCGTACGGCGGCGCCGGTCTCGCCGTCCTGCTTCTCGCCGCCGCGGCGCCGGATCTACAAGCACCACCCGGAGCGGAGCGGAGGGGTCGCGGTCGGGTGGAGCGGGTGCGGTGGTTCCGGATGGAGCCTGGGGTCGGGTGGAGCGGGAGCGGTGGTTCCGGATGGAGCCTGGGGTCGGGCGGAGCGGGTGCGGTGGTTCCGGACGGAGCCTGGGGTCGGGTGGAGCGGGGGTCGGTCGTTCCGGACGGAGCTTGCGGTCAGGTGCGGGGATGGTTGAGCGCCCTGGGGTGAGTGGGGCCCCGGGGTGGGGTTACTTCTTGGGGGGGACGGGTTTGCCGCCGGGGAGGAGGGTGGGCGGGGGGAAGCGGAGGCGGCGGATCTGCATCGCGCGCATGGCGGCGTAGAAGCCGACGCCCTTGAGGCTCTCGTCCGGGAACCGCTCCGCCACCTCCTTCTTCACGCGCTGGGCGACCCAGAACGAGCTGCCGGCCACCACGACGATCATGAGCGGCCACAGGATGGTGATCGCGTAGGAGTAGAGGAGCATCCCCGTCTGGCCGCCGAACATCGGGATCGTCCAGAGGATGAGGAGCAGGATCAGCGAGACGGGAAGGAAATACTGACTGATCGTGCGGCGGGAGTCGACCCATTCGCGGGCGTGCTTGCGCGCCGGACCTCGGTCTCTGACGGGCAGGTAGCGGTCGTCGCCCCTCAGCATGCCCTCGCGGGCGCGCACCCGCTCGGCGGCCTGGCGCTCGCGGGCCTGCTTATAGGCCTGTTTGCGGTTGGTGGGGGCGGTGACCGGCTGGCGGCGGCGCCCTTGGGCCTCACGGCGCTTGGGGGTCGGCCGGCCCTTTCCAGCGTTTTTCGCCTGCGTCTGCGATGACGAGGAAGGGTTGTCATCCACGGGGGTTTGCTCACGACGTCGGAACACGACGTCAGCCTACCGGGGGTGCAACTTAATGACGCCCTCGTGCGTTATGCGTAGGGTGGACCTACGCGACTTTGCCGCGATAATCGGGGGCTGACGATGAGCGGGCAGCCTATGGAGTTGCGAGTCGGCGCGAGGGAGCATGGATGCCAGCGCAGCGAGCATACGGCGAGCGAGCGTCGCAGCGAGCGGGAGCATAGGCACAGCACTACCTAAGAAGGGGACGGCCAACGCGCATGAGCGTGATGAAGAGACTTTCCATGATCTTCAAGTCCAAGGCGAACAAGGCCTTGGACAAGATGGAGGATCCGCGCGAGACCCTCGACTATTCCTATCAGCGGCAGCTTGAGCTACTGCAGAAGGTTCGCCGGGGCGTGGCCGATGTCGCCACCTCGCGCAAGCGGGTGGAGCTGCAGATCAACCAGATCCAGCAGCAGGCGAAGAAGCTTGAGGACCAGGGCCGCAAGGCGTTGAGCGTGGGCCGCGAGGACCTCGCCCGTGAGGCGCTGAACAGGCGGTCCGCTCTGCAGACCCAGATCGCCGACCTGCAGGTGCAGCACAACAACCTGCAGGGCGAGGAGGAGAAGCTCACCCTCGCGAGCCAGCGTCTGCAGACCAAGGTCGACTCCTTCCGTCACAAGAAGGAGACCATCAAGGCCACCTACACCGCGGCCGAGGCGCAGACCCGCATCAACGAGGCCTTCTCCGGCATCTCCGAGGAGATGGGCGACGTGGGTCTGGCGATCCAGCGCGCCGAGGACAAGACCGCCCAGATGCAGGCGCGCGCGGGCGCGATCGACGAGCTGCTCGCGAGCGGCGCCCTCGACGACTTCAGCGGCCAGCGCGGCGACGACATCCAGGCCGAGCTCGACCGCATGGGCGGCGGCAACGACGTGGAGCTGGAGCTCGCCCGCATGAAGGCGGAG
This sequence comes from Sphaerisporangium perillae, assembly GCF_023276435.1. Lineage (GTDB taxonomy): Bacteria > Actinomycetota > Actinomycetes > Streptosporangiales > Streptosporangiaceae > Sphaerisporangium > Sphaerisporangium perillae. The sequence continues at coordinate 61,724 of NZ_JALLPO010000006.1, read as the reverse complement.
CTGGGCCAGGGTCCGGCGCCCCGGGACGCGATCGAGGCCGGCCAGCCGGGGCAGCCGCAGCAGGCGCCCCAGCAGCAGTCGCAGCCGACGCAGCAGTACCGTCAGCCAGGGGAGGGCTTGTGATCATCAGAATCATGGGCGAGGGCCAGATCGAGGTCGCCGAGGGCGACATCGACGTGCTCAACTCCCTCGACAGCGAGCTCGAGGCGGCGATCGAGACCGACGATGAGGTCCAGTTCCGTTCGAAGCTCCACGCGCTCCTGGACAAGGTCCGCCAGATCGGCAAGCCGCTGCCGGACGACACCCTGGAGCCCTCGGAGCTGATTTTGCCGCCGTCGGATGCTTCGATCGACGAAGTCAGGGGCATGCTTGGCGATTCCGGACTTATCCCAGGATAACTTGTAGATATGACACAAACCCGGTATGCCCCCGACCGGGGTCTGACGGTGCGCATGGTCGTGACCATGTTCCTGCTGGGCCTGCTCTATGTCGTCTTCGTGGGCGTCCTGATCGCCATGGGGGTCCAGGCGATCGTGGTGCTCGTCCTCGCCGGGGGCCTCCTGCTGGTCCAGTACTTCTTCTCCGACCGGATCGCGCTGTTCGCGATGCACGGACGGGAGGTCTCCCGGCAGGAGGCGCCGGAGCTGCACGGCCTGGTCGATCGGCTGAGCGCCTTGGCGAACTCTCCGAAGCCGCGGGTGGCGATCGCCGACACCGACGTGCCGAACGCCTTCGCCACCGGGCGCAACCAGAAGAACTCCGTGGTCTGCGTGACCACCGGGCTCCTGCGGCGCCTCGACCCGCTGGAGCTGGAGGGCGTCGTCGCCCATGAGATGTCCCACGTGGCCCACCGGGACGTCGCCGTGATGACGATCGCCTCCTTCCTCGGCATCGTCGCCGGCCTGATGACCCGCTTCGCGCTCTACTCCGGGCTCGGGCGCGACCGGGGCAACAACAACGGCCCGCCGATCGGGCTCATCATCATGCTCGTCTCGATCGTGGTGTACGCGGTCAGCTTCCTGCTCACCCGCGCGCTGTCGCGCTACCGCGAGCTGTCGGCCGACCGCGCCGGCGCCCTGCTCACCCAGCGGCCCTCCGCCCTGGCGAGCGCGCTGGTCAAGGTGACGGGCGAGATGTCGCGCATCCCGACCCGCGATCTGCGCGAGGCGCAGCCGTTCAACGCCTTCTTCTTCACCCCCGCGCTCTCCGGACGGGGCGCGGGCCTGGCGACGCTCTTCGCCACCCACCCACCGCTGGAGCGCCGCCTCGAGCAGCTCAGCCAGATCGCCGGCCAGCTCGGCCGGGGGGCCTGAACCGATGGGCTGGCTGGACGTGCTGCTCGGCCGCAGCAAACCCGCCAAGCCGAACCTCGACGCCCTGTTCGCGCTCCCGTCGGCGGCGGTGACGCTCCAGGCGGCCACCGGGTTCGAGCCGACCGGGCTCGGGTCGGTCTGTTTCCGCTCCGCCGAGGGCGGCGCCTTCGCCACGCTGCAGAAGGACATCAAGGAACTGCTCGGCGACGTCCAGGTGGAGCAGTCGCAGGACTCCTACGGCTACACCTGGCTGCTCGTCCGCCGCCCCGCGGAGGACCTCAGCGCGCTGGTCACCGACCTGCACGGCGTGAACTCCTCGCTGGAGGCGGCGGGTTTCGGCCCGTCGCTGCTGTGCTCGCTGGTCACCTTCACCGACGCCTCGTCGCGGCGGCTCGCGATCGTCTACCTGTACAAGCAGGGCACCTTCTACCCCTTCGCGCCGCTGCCGGGGGAGCGCCGGGACAACGCGCTGGAGCTTCAGATGCGGGGCGCGATCAGCGGAGAGCTCCCGATCGAGCCCGATCTGTCGCGATGGTTTCCCGTCTGGGGCGCCCCCGGCCTCTGAGCCGGCCGCCGCCGCCCGCGGGCCTTCGCAGGTAGTACGAAGACGATCACTCAGGTCGTTCTCGCCCTTAGGTATGCGAACCGAGGGGTATACCACCCGGGCAGATCAGCCATCGCCGGGGGGAATCAGGTGGCAGTGACCGATCACGGCCGTGTTGAAGCGGCCACAGAAGTGCACGCCGGGCGGCGTTTCCGGGCTGTCGTGCCACGGGTGATGTCCGTGGGCGTGGCGATGGCCGCCGTGTACTCGGCGATGATCGCCATGGTCGCGCCCATCCGTCACCTGCTCCGGCCGGTCACCAAGCTGATCGAGGTGGCGGTCTTCCCGGTCGAGCCGAACCTCGGCTATGCGGTGTTCCTCGGGATCCTCGCCGGAGCCCTGGCGCGGCACAAGCGCGCGGCGTACTGGGTGCTCGTGACCTTCTTCGCCCTGCTGGTGCTGGGCAACCTCGCCCTCGTGCTGTCGGCGTCGCTGATGCCCGACCTGGTGGAGGAGTTCTCCCTGACGCCGCAGGTGGTGGCCTCGGAGGTCAACCTCGTGGTGTCGGCCGCCGTCCTCGGCGTCCTCGCGGCGGCGCACGACGAGTTCTTCGCCCCGACACGCCGGGGGTCGTTCAGGAAGGCCCTGCTCACGCTCGGGTCGCTGCTGGCCGTCTCCTTCGCCGCCGGGTACGCCCTGGTGACGCTCTTCCCGGGAACGCTGAACGCCAAGTACCACCTGCGGTGGGCGCTGGAGAAGGCTCTCGGCGGGGTGGTGACGCTGGACTTCTCCCGAACGGGGTGGCCCCCGTCCTGGGTGAACTTCGTCATCGGACTGCTGAGCGCGGTCGCGGTGCTGGTCGCCTTCGCCGTGCTCTTCCGCTCCCAGCGGGCGAGGGCGGAGCTGCCGGCGGACAGCGAGGCGCGCGTCAGGGAACTGCTCGCGGCGTACGGCTCGCGCGACTCGCTCGGCTACTTCGCCACCCGCCGCGACCGGGCCGTGATCTTCTCGCCGAGCGGCAAGGCGGCGGTGTCCTACCGCGTGGTCGCGGGCGTCTGCCTGGCCGGAGGCGATCCCATCGGCGACGTCGAGGCGTGGGCGCCGGCCATCCGGGCGTGGATGGACGAGGCGCGCCGCTACGGCTGGGCGCCCGCCGTCATCGGCCCGAGCGACGCCGCCGCGCACGCCTACGCCCGCGCCGGGCTGCGCGTCCTTGAGCTCGGGGACGAGGCCGTCATCGAGGTGGCCGAGTTCAGTCTGGGCGGCCGGGAGATGCGCGGGGTGCGGCAGGCCGTCAACAGGGTCAGGCGGGCGGGGTACACGCTGCGCGTGCGGCGCCACGCCGAGCTGTCCCCCGAGGAGGTGCGCCACATCATCGAGCGCGCCGACGCCTGGCGCGACACCGAGACCGAGCGGGGGTTCTCGATGGCCCTCGGCCGGCTCGGCGACCCGGCCGACGGGTCCTGTGTCGTGGTGGAGGCCAGGCACGCCGACGGCGAGCCGGCGGCCCTGCTGTCGTTCGTGCCGTGGGGCGACGACGGCCTGTCCCTGGACCTGATGCGGCGCGACCGGAACGCCGACAACGGGCTGATGGAGTTCATGGTCGCCGGGCTGGTGGCCGAGGCGGGTGAGCTGGGCGTGAAGCGCGTCTCGCTCAACTTCGCCATGTTCCGTTCGGTGTTCGAGGGCGGCGCGCGGCTCGGTGCTGGGCCGGTGCTGCGCCTGTGGCGCTGGACGCTGGTGTTCTGCTCCCGGTGGTGGCAGCTGGAGTCGCTGTACCGGGCGAACGCCAAGTACCACCCACGGTGGGTGCCGCGCTTCGTCGCCTACGACGACACGCGCGACCTGCCTAAGGTGGGGCTGGCCTCCATGATCGCCGAGGGGTTCCTGACCGTGCCGGGCGTGCTCACCTTGCTCCGGCGCGGGCGGCACGCCGGTCAGGGACGCCGATCCCTCCTAGGCCGCAGGCGCCGGGACCGCTGATCGCCGGCGTGTGTGCCGCGGGTCACGCTACGGGTACGGGTTGGCGGCGAAGGTAAAGACTTCCTCAAGTCCACGCCACAATGGGTTGGAATAAGCCCATAAGTGGGGGATGGAGGGGGCGCCATGTCGAACCCGGTGCCGTTGCGTCCGGGGGATCCGGCACGGGTCGGGGGCTACGAGCTGACCGCCCGGCTGGGGGAGGGCGGTCAGGGGGTCGTCTACCTCGGCCGCTCGCCGGAGGGCGCCACGGTCGCGGTGAAGGTGCTCCGTTCCGACCTCGCCCAGAACGAGGAGGCGCTCGCGAGGTTCGTCCGGGAGGTGTCCACCGCCGAACGCGTGGCGACCTTCTGCACCGCCCAGGTGATCGAGACCGGAGTGGCCGACCAGCGGCCCTTCATCGTCAGCGAGTACATCGACGGCCCGACCCTGGACGCGGTGGTCGGCCAGGAGGGCCCCCGCAGGGGCGCCGCGCTGTACCGGCTGGCGATCGGCACGGTCACGGCGCTGGTCGCGATCCACCAGGCCGGCATCGTCCACCGCGACTTCAAGCCGTCGAACGTCCTGCTGGGCGCCGACGGGCCCAGGGTCATCGACTTCGGCATCGCCAAGGCGCTGGACAAGACCTCGACGCTCACCTCCATGGTCGTGGGCACGCCCGCCTACATGACCCCCGAGCAGCTCGCGGGCCAGCAGGCGGGCCCGGCCGCCGACATGTTCGCCTGGGCGGGCACGATGGTCTTCGCCGCCACCGGGGACGCGCCCTTCGGCACCGACAGCCTTCCGGCCGTGTTCCACCGGATCATGAACCTCGAACCGCACCCCGCCGCGCGGGCGGAGGCGCGGCGCGGCATCGGGGCCCCCTGCCGGGCCAGGGAGCCGGCCGCGCGGCCGGCCGCCGGCGAGGTGCTCATGCGCCTGCTCGGGCACGGCGGCGCCGCCGCGGCGCCGGCCGCCGCGATCATGGCGGAGGGCTCCGCCGTCGCCCAGGCCGCGCAGGACCCCGGTCCCCGGGCCCCTCATCACCCGGACCCCCACGCCCCTCATCACCCGGCCCCCCAGGCCGCCCATCATCCGGCCCCTCAGGCCGCACGCGGCGCGGACCCGCGAGCCCCGCACGAACCTGGTCCCCGCGTCTCGCAGGAGGCGGCCTCCGGGGCCCGGCCTCCGCTGTCCGAGCCGGAGGAGCCCACGCGCCGGTGGCGGCCCGAGCCCGCGCAGGGGACCGGGAACCCGGCCGGCCCGCAGGCGCCGTACGCCGCGCAGCCGGCCCCCGGCGCCCCGCAGCCGTACGCCGGGCGGCCGTACCCGGGACCGGCGCAGTCCTACCCGGGCGATCCGGTGCCGAACTGGCAGCGGCCGGAGGGCCCGCCGCCCCCTCCGTGGTCGGGCGCCCCAGGTGCGACCGGGCCGAGCGGCGTCGAGGCGACCTCCCCGAGCGGGGCCCCGCCCGGCGGAGGCCGTACGGGACGCGTGCCCCTGATCGTGGCGGGAGTCGTCGCGGTGTCGCTGGTGCTGGGCGGCTCGGGGTACCTGATCGCGCAGTCGCTGGGCAAGGACACCGGCACCGGCCTCACGAACGACGCCACGAACCAGCAGGGGCGGACCGACGAGCCCGTGACGAGCTCGTCCGGTCCACTGGCCACCCCGGCCGGCTCGCCGTCGCCGGGAACGGTGGCGTCCTCGGCGGAGACCCCCGCGGCGGGCGCGACCTCCGCCGCCTCGCCCCCGCCCGCGGCGACCAGGACGATCAAGCTGCCGGGCAGCACCATCACCCTCCACGAGAATGACAGCGACCCGATCAAGCTGACGTTCTACAGCCTGGACTACGGCAAGCGCGTCTACGTCCGGAAGTACGGGGGGACCTCCTTCGCCAAGACGGGCAAGTACTTCGAGTACACGGTGAGCGACGACGGCCGCAAGGCCCTCGGCACCGACACCGTCTACACCAGGGACAGCTACTCCACCGTCTCCCTCGTCGACCGGACGGGCGGCAAGCCGACGGTGATCAGGATCGCCAAGGCGCCGGTGTACCCGACCTTCCCCCAGTGGTCGCCGGACGGCAGGAAGGTGCTGGTCACGCTCAACGAGGCCGTCGACGACACCAGCAAGGGGTACGGCTACGCGATCATCGACGTGGCGAGGGAGAAGGCCAAGATCGTCCGGGTCAAGGAGAAGGACGTGGGCACCTGGAGCTACTTCTGGCGGGGTGACGGCAGGGCCGTCGGCACCTGGGCGCTGAAGGGCGCCACTCAGCGCATCAGGTTCTACGACCTGAACGGCACGGTGCTGCAGACGCTGCTCGACGTGGGAAGCCCGCTGACCGTGGAGGGCGACGACGTGTCGCCGTCCGGGGAGCACTTCATGACCAAGTGCTCCGGCTCGGACACCGAGATCTGCGTATGGGGGCTCGACGGCAGCGAGGCGGCCCGGTTCTCCTTCCCCACCGACCGGCTCATCGGCTGGTACGACGACCAGCACATCGCGGGCTGGCGCAAGAAGGGCAGCGGGTACGAGGCGGTGGTCGTCGACCTCTCGGGCACCGCGACGCGCGTGCTGGCGACGGCCAAGGCGGGAGAGTACAAAAAACAGTACCTGCGCTACACCAGGGCTTCCTGATATTGGTCAAGTTCCGGCCGTCCACGGAGAGGGCGCGCCGGAGCCGGGGCCGCCCGGTGGTGGCATGTGCTCATGACCAAGCTCAGTGTGGTGCCGGCGGCCGCCGCCTTCGTCTTCGCCTTCGCCGGGGCGCAGGCCGTGCCCGCCCTGGCGGCCTCGGGCGTCCCCGCGCAGGCGTCCCCCGCCGGCGTGGCGCGGTCCGCGCCCGGCCGCACGGCCGTGCCGGCCGAACTCGTCGTCGTCGGGCGGGGCAGCGTCCAGGCCACGCCGGACGTCATGCGCCTCAACGTCGGCGTGGAGGCCCGCAGGCCGAAGGCGGGAGAGGCGTTCGCCGCCGTGAAGGCGGCCGGGCTCAAGCTCACCGATGCGCTCCTGGCGGCCGGTGTGGACCGGACCGACGTGCGCACCAACGACCTCTCCCTGGGCGCCGAGTACGACAAGTACCCGAACGTGGTGGGCTACCGGGCGACACAGGGCGCCGAGGTGCTCGTCCACGATCTGTCCCGGGCCGACGCGGTCGTCGACGCGGTCGCGGCGGTGGGGGAGGAGGTGCGGCTGAACGGCATCTCGTTCGAGGTCTCGAGGGTGGCGGCGCTGGTGAAGAAGGCGCGCGCCGCGGCCTACCGGGACGCGCTGGCCAAGGCGCGGCAGTACGCCCAGCTGACGGGGCACCAGGTCGGCCGCATGGTCAAGCTCGAGGAGGAGGGCGACGCCTCGCCCTCCCGCTTCACGATGGCGGAGAAGGCGTCCATCAGCCCGGGCCACGCCTCGATCGGCGTCACCCTCCGCGCGGTCTTCGAACTGATCTAGCCGACCGGCCGGACTCGCCGGCCCCCGCCGTACGGTGGCGGGGGTGGAGGGCCGGCGGACGGGGACTACGGCAGGGCCAGCATGCGGTCGAGGGCGACCTTGGCCCAGTGGGTGGTCTCGGGGTCGACGGTGATCTGGTTGACCACTTGTCCCGCGGCGAGCGACTCCAGCGCCCACACCAGGTGGGGCAGGTCGATGCGGTTCATCGTCGAGCAGTAGCAGACCGTCCGGTCCAGGAAGGTCACGGTCTTGTCAGGGTGCCGGGCGGCCAGCCGCTTGACGAGGTTCAGCTCGGTGCCGACGGCCCAGGCGGACCCGGCCGGGGCCTCGTCCAGCATCTTGATGATGTACTCGGTCGAGCCGACGTGGTCGGCCTTGGTGACGACCTCGTGCCTGCACTCGGGGTGGACCAGCACGTTGACGCCCGGGATGCGCTCGCGCACCTCGTCCACGCACTCGGCGGTGAACCGGCCGTGCACCGAGCAGTGCCCGCGCCAGAGGATCACCTTGGCGTCCCTCAGCTGCTGGTCGGTGAGGCCGCCGTTCGGGCGGTGCGGGTTGTAGACCACGCAGTCGTCCAGGGACAGCCCCATCTCCAGGACCGCGGTGTTGCGGCCGAGGTGCTGGTCGGGCAGGAACAGCACCTTCCGGTCGCCGCCCTGCTTCGCCGGCCCCTCGGGGCCCTCGTCGAACGCCCAGGTGAGGGCGCGGCGGGCGTTGGAGGAGGTGCAGACGGCGCCGCCCTCGCGCCCGCAGAACGCCTTGATGTCGGCCGAGGAGTTCATGTAGGTGATCGGCACGGTCACCTCGGCGATGCCGAGGTCGGTCAGGACGTCCCACGCCTCCTCGACCTGGTCGAAGGTCGCCATGTCGGCCATGGAGCAGCCGGCGGCGAGGTCGGGCAGCACCACCCGCTGGGCGTCTCCGGTCAGGATGTCCGCCGACTCGGCCATGAAGTGGACGCCGCAGAAGACGATGTACTCCGCCGATGGACGGGCCGCCGCCTCCCGGGCGAGCTTGAAGGAGTCTCCGGTCACGTCCGCGAACTGGATGACCTCGTCGCGCTGGTAGTGGTGACCGAGCACGAAGAGCCGGTCGCCCAGAGCCGCCTTGGCCTTGGCCGCGCGCGCGACCAGCGCCGGGTCGGAGGCCTCGGGGAGCTCGCCGGGGCAGTCGACGCCGCGCTCGCTGTGCGCGTCGGTGCCCTGGCCGAGGACGAAGAGCGGAAGGCCGGTCTCGGTAGTCGTCACGGCGTTACACCTCTTAGGGGGCTTATCGTCTAGTTGACGACTAATGATGGCACACGGGCTGGGATGCGTCGTGCCGGGGGGTGGGGAAGGACCGCGCCCTGAGATAGGAATGTGTAGCGGTGCCCCGCTGTTGGTAGCGTCTGAGTGAGACCTCAGAACCAGGCCTCCGTCCCCGAGGGGCGTTGGGGCAGACGGGGAGTCAACAGATGACGGTTGAGAGCAGCGAGACCACGCAGCAGGGCTTGGTCCTGACCGACGCGGCCGCGGCCAAGGTGCGCAGTCTGCTAGAGCAGCAGGGCGAAGACGGCCTGCAGCTGCGTGTGGCGGTGCAGCCCGGCGGCTGCTCGGGCCTGCGTTACCAGCTCTTCTTCGATGACCGCTCGATGGACGGAGACGTCGTCTCCGACTTCGGCGGGGTAAGTGTCGTCACCGACCGGATGAGCGCTCCGTACCTCACGGGCGCCACGGTCGACTTTGTCGACACCATCGAGAAGCAGGGCTTCACGATCGACAACCCGAACGCCACAGGCTCGTGTGCCTGCGGCGACTCGTTCAACTAGCCACACCGCCGATACCCCGCCGGGCGATCTCCGCCGGGCGGGGTATCGGCATGTGCTTTTAGGGGGCCCAGGCGGCCTGCCGGGTCCCGCCGCAGGTGGCCGGGGAGGTCTCCCGGCCGGCGCCCGCTCGCGGCCCGCGCGGGAGATCCTCCCCAGCGGTTTCGAGCGCTGGCGATCGCCCGCGTGGCGTATTCTTGGCGGGCTCATCGAGGCTGACAACGAGGAGAGCGACCCCGTGCGCATCGCCGTCACCGGCTCCATCGCGACCGACCATCTGATGACCTTCCCTGGTAGCTTCGGGGACCAGCTCATCGCCGAGCAGCTCGACCGCGTGTCGCTGTCCTTCCTCGTCGATGACCTGCAGATCCGGCGCGGAGGCGCCGCCGCCAACATCGCCTTCGGGATGGGCTGTCTCGGCCTGTCCCCGATCCTGGTGGGCGCGGTCGGCAGCGACTTCGCCGACTACCGCTCCTGGCTCGAGCGCCACGGCGTCGACTGCGACTCGGTGCACATTTCCGAGCTGCATCACACGGCGCGGTTCCTGTGCACCACCGACGAGCACCACAACCAGATCGCCTCCTTCTACACCGGGGCGATGGCCGAGGCGCGCCTGATCGAGCTGCAGCCGGTCGCCGACCGCGTAGGCGGGCTCGACCTGGTCCTGATCAGCCCGAACGACCCGGAGGCGATGCTCCGCCACACCGACGAGTGCCGCCAGCGCGGCATCCCGTTCGGGGCCGACATCTCTCAGCAGCTCGCGCGCATGGGCGGCGAGGAGATCCGGTCGCTGGTCGACGGCGCGGCCTACCTGTTCACCAACGACTACGAGAAGGCGCTCGTCGAGCAGAAGACCGGCTGGTCCGACGAAGAGGTGCTGTCCCGGGTCGGGGTGCGGGTGACCACCCTCGGCCCCAAGGGCGCCCGCATCGACCGCGAGGGCGAGCCGACCGTGCACGTTCCCCCGACGCCTGAGCTGCGCAAGGTCGACCCGACCGGCGTCGGCGACGCCTTCCGCGCGGGCTTCCTGTCAGGCCTGGTCTGGGGGCTGTCGCCGGAGCGCTGCGGGCAGATCGGCAACCTCACCGCCACCTACGTCCTGGAGCACGTCGGCGGCCAGGAGTACCAGCTCGGTAAGCGGGCCTTCGTCGAGCGGTTCGCCGCGGCCTACGGCGCCGACGCGGCGGCCGAGGTCGAGCCGCGCATGGAGTGCCACTACCCGTGATCGTCCTCGCCGCGCCCGCCCTCGCGGCGGGCCCGGCCCGGACGGTGGTGAGGGACGGCCCGGACGGCCGTGAGCGGCGGCTCAGGCGGGCGGGTCAGTAGTTGCGCCGGACGTGGGCGGGTCAGTAGTTGCGCCGGACGTGGATCGCCCAGCCGCCCCGGGGAAGCGTGTAGCTGCCCACATGGTGGTGGGACTTCAGGCGGCACCACGCCGGGATGTCGGTGAAGGCCGCCGGGTCGTCGGCGAGGACCGCCACGGTCGCGTTGAGCGGCACCTGGTTGATCTGCTCGGCGAGCATGATGATCGGGATGGGGCACTTGCGCCCGAGGGCGTCGATCGTCAGGGCGGCCGGCGGCTGTGGCGCCTCGGTGGCCGCGTACTGCTGCGAGCCTGCCATCACGATCTCACCTTCGCTGTCGCGTCCCGGGCGCGCGCCGCCGGGATCCGGTGCCCGCTTGCCGCGCCTCACGACGACCTCACTCCCACGCTCCCACGGACGCGCCGGACGATGTCCGGCAGGACGGCGAGGAACCGGTCGACGTCCGCGGCGGAAGCTCCCCTGGGCAGCGAGACCCGGACGTTGCCATGCGTGAGCACTCCCATCGCCTCCAACACGTGCGATGGTCGTAGCGTACTCGCCGTGCATGAACTGCCGGACGATACGGCGAACCCGGCCCTGTCCAACTCGGTCAGTATCGCCTCACCCGGCACGTACAGGCACGAGAACGTGACGATGTGGGGAGCGCGCAGGGTGGCGTCCCCGATGACCTCGACGTCCGGGACCAGGCGCGGCACGGCCTCGCGCAGGCGGTCCACGAGCGCCGACAGCCGGGCGTTCTCCTCCGTGGCCTCGGCGACCCGGGCGCGCAGCGCCGCCACGGCCGCGACCGCCGCCGGCACGTTCTCGAAGCCGGGCACTCGCGCCCGCTCCCGCTCGTCCTCCGGCAGCGGGGAACGCCACCGGGTGCCCTTGCGCACGGCCAGCAGCCCCACCCCGGCGGGCCCGCCCCACTTGTGGGCGCTCGCCGCCAGCACCGACCAGCCCCCAGGGACGGTCAGCCGTCCCAGGGTCTGGGCCGCGTCGACCAGCAGCGGCACTCCCGCGGCCCGGCAGGCCACGGCGGCCTCCTCGACCGGTTGCAGGGTGCCGACCTCGTGGTTGGCGGTCTGCAGGCACGCCAGGGCGGTGCCCTCACGGGCGACGGCCGCGCCGAAGGCGGCGAGATCGACCCTTCCGGTGCGGCCGACGCCGACGACCTCCACGGCGCCGCCCTCGCGCTCGTGCGCTGACGCGGCGGCGAGGACGCTGGAGTGCTCGACGGCGCCGGTCACCAGGCGGCGGCCCGCGCGCCGGCGGCCGAGCAGCGTCCCTAGCACCCCCAGGTGGACGGCCTGCGTTCCCGAGGAGGTGAACGAGACCTCGTCCGGCCTGGCGCCGATGACCTCGGCGGCCTCCGCGCGGGCCCGTTCGAGCAGCAGGCGCGCCCGCCGGGCCGCGCCGTAAAGCCGGGCGGGGTCGGCGCCCCCGGCGTCCAGGCTCGCGATCAGCGCCTCACGCGCGGCGGGGTGCAGAGGCTCGGAGGAGGCCGCGTCGAAGTACGCCACGCGTTCATGGTCGCACCCGTGCCGGCGGTCGAGGCGCGGGGGGCACGGGCCGCGCTCGCGGGACGGCGGGGTCGGCGCTCGCGGGAGGGCACGGGCGGCCTTCGCGGGGGCTGAGAAGGAGGGCGGCCCCGGTGCGCGCTAATGTGTCCCCCAGCGTGACGTGAGACAACTAAGAGCACGAATATCGTGAATCTGGAAACGACCGCCCAGGAGGGGGACTCTTGGGCTTTAACTGTGGGGTAGGCGATCCGTGAGTCCGACCCGCCGTACTACACGGCGTCCGTTGGCCCGCAGGGTGCCACGCGCCGCCGCCCTGGCGGCGCTGCTGGTTTCCCTGACGGCGTGTGGTGGACCTGGCACGTGGGAGCGTGCCGGCATGCCCGAGGGCGTCACCAAGGAGGCCGGCATCATCCAGAATCTCTGGAACGGTGCCTGGATCGCCTCCCTCGCCGTCGGTGTCGTCGTCTGGGGCCTGATCCTGTGGGCGTGCGCGTTCCACCGCAAGCGCAAGAACACCGGCGACGCGTTGCCGCCCCAGGTGCGGTACAACCTGCCGATCGAGATCCTCTACACCACGGTGCCGATCGTCATGATCGCGGTGTTCTTCTACTTCACCGCCCGTGACGAGAACGTCGTCACCGCGGTGTCGGGCCACCCCGACGTGAAGGTGAAGGTCGAGGGCTTCCAGTGGAGCTGGCGCTTCACCAGCGAGTACAACGGCAAGACCGTCAGCGTGGTGGGCACGCCCGCCAAGAAGCCCGTGCTGGTGCTTCCGATGGACAAGAAGATCGAGTTCGACCTCGAATCGCCGGACGTGATCCACTCCTTCTGGGTCCCCGCGTTCCTGTTCAAGCGTGACGTCATCCCGGGCGTGCACAACCGCTTCGAGATCCAGACCCTCCACAAGCCCGGCGAGTTCGCCGGCCGCTGCGCGGAGCTGTGCGGCGTCGACCACAGCCGCATGCTCTTCACGGTGAAGCTCGTGCCGCAGGCCGAGTACGACCAGTACGTAACCAGCCAGGCGGGGAGTGCTCAGTGACCGCCATCAACGAACCCATCCGGGTGGGCATCACCCCGCGACAGGCCCGCAAGGGCACGGTCATCGCCCGGTGGCTCTCTTCGACCGACCACAAGGTGATCGGGCACCTCTACCTGATCACCTCGTTCGTGTTCTTCCTGATCGGCGGCGTCATGGCGCTGGTCATGCGTGCCGAGCTGGCCCAGCCCGGCCTTCAGTTCGTGAGCAACGAGCAGTTCAACCAGCTGTTCACCATGCACGGCACCATCATGCTGCTCATGTTCGCGACCCCGCTGTTCGCGGGCTTCGCCAACGAGCTGATGCCGCTGCAGATCGGCGCGCCCGACGTGGCGTTCCCCCGCCTCAACATGGTGAGCTACTGGTTCTACCTGTTCGGCAGCCTGATCGCCGTCTCGGGTTTCCTCACCCCGGGCGGCGCCGCCGCCTTCGGCTGGACGGCCTACACCCCGCTGTCGGACGCCGTGTCCTCCCCGGGCATCGGCGGCGACCTGTGGATCATGGGCCTGTCGATGTCCGGCGTCGGCACGATCCTCGGCGCGGTGAACTTCATCACCACGATCGTCACCATGCGGGCGCCCGGCATGACGATGTTCCGGATGCCGATCTTCACGTGGAACATCCTGCTCACCAGCATCCTGGTGCTGCTGGCCTTCCCGGTGCTGGCCGCCGCGCTGCTGGCGCTGGAGGCCGACCGGGCCCTCGGAGCGCACATCTTCGACTCGACGACCGGCGGTGCCATGCTATGGCAGCACCTGTTCTGGTTCTTCGGGCATCCAGAGGTGTACATCATCGCCTTGCCGTTCTTCGGCATCATCACCGAGGTGCTGCCGGTCTTCAGCCGCAAGCCGGTGTTCGGCTACATCGGCCTGGTCGCCGCGACGATCACTATCGCCGGCCTGTCGGCCGCCGTGTGGGCGCACCACATGTTCGTCACCGGCCAGGTGCTGCTGCCGTTCTTCTCGTTCATGACCTTCCTCATCGCCGTGCCGACCGGCGTGAAGTTCTTCAACTGGATCGGCACCATGTGGCGAGGGCATATCACCTTCGCCTCACCGATGCTGTTCGCGGTGGGCTTCCTGGTGACGTTCCTGTTCGGCGGCCTCACCGGCATCATCCTGGCCTCGCCGCCGCTGGACTTCCAGGTGAGCGACTCCTACTTCGTGGTCGCCCACTTCCACTACGTCGTCTTCGGCACCGTCGTGTTCGCGATGTTCTCCGGCTTCTACTTCTGGTGGCCGAAGTTCACCGGCCGGATGCTCAACGACACGCTGGGCAAGTGGCACTTCTGGACGCTGTTCATCGGCTTCCACACCACCTTCCTGGTGCAGCACTGGCTCGGCGCCGAGGGCTTCCCGCGCCGGTACGCCGACTACTCGCCGGCGGACGGCTTCACCGACCTGAACGTGGTGTCCTCCGTGGGCGCGTTCATCCTCGGCGCCTCCACGCTGCCGTTCCTGTACAACGTGTGGCGCACCTGGCGGCACGCTCCCAAGGTCACCGTCGACGACCCCTGGGGCTTCGGCAACTCCCTGGAATGGGCGACCTCCTGCCCGCCGCCGCGGCACAACTTCACCAAGCTGCCGCGCATCCGGTCGGAGCGTCCTGCCTTCGACCTGAAAAACCCGCACCGGCTGGCTCCGGAGAAGGAGCTGGAGGAGACCCGATGAAGGTTCAGGGCTGGATGTTCCTCCTCTGCGGCATCTTCTTCGCCGCGGTGGACCTCGTCTACTGGTTCTGGTCCAAGGAGCCGACCGGCACCACGGCGCTCGCCATCTCGGTGGGCCTGGCGCTCATGATCGGCTACTACCTGCTGTTCACCGCGCGCCGCATCGGCGAGCAGCCGGAGGACAGGAAGGACGCCGAGATCAGCGACGGCGCCGGCGAGCTGGGCTTCTTCAGCCCGTCGAGCTGGTGGCCGCTGTTCCTCTGCCTCGCGGTCGCGCTCATGACCGTCGGCTTCGTCATCGGCTGGTGGATGTTCATCATCGGCGCGTTCGCCGTGATCATGGCCGCCATCGGCTTCGTCTTCCAGTACTACCGGGGACACTTCACGCACTGACGGAGCGGGCCCCCAGGCGTCGCCACAGGCGTCCGAGCCCCTCTCCCACCCCACTCCGCCGCGCTGGTGGCCGACTTGTTCCGTCAAGGAACCGTCGACCACCAGCGCGGCTTTTTTGCTGGACGTTTCGGCCTTTCTCGTTGAGCACAGGTACACGACACGCTGTAACCGGGTAATAACTCACAAGGAGTGATCCATCGGAGCGGGGGAGACGTAACGTGGGACACGTCGAGATCCGGGTGGTCGCCATTGGGACGGGAGCGCTGGCCCTGCTGCTGGTCGGTGGTTGTGCGGGCTCCGGCACCGAGAAAGGGCAAGGTAACTCTTCTGGTTCACGGCGGGACGTGGCTGTGAGCGTCTCTCCGGGCAACGGGGCGACTCAGGTGGCCCCTGAGCTGCCTGTCATGATCGGGGCCGTCAACGGGGTTCTCAGGAGCGTCACGGTCCACACGAAGTCCAGGAACACCCCCATCGCGGGAGTGCTCAGCGCCGACCGCACCCAGTGGCGCAGCAAGCGCACGATGGCACCGGGGGAGACCTATCAGGTCACGGTGGTCGCCGCGGGCCCCTCGGGCACGACCAAGCAGGTGAGCAGCGAGTTCTCCACGCTCAAGGCCACCCACTCGTTCGCCGTCGACAAGATCCTCCCGAACAAGGAGATCACCGGCATGACCGTCGGCATCGGCATGCCGATCATGCTGACCTTCGACCGGCCCATCACCGACCGGGTGTCGGTCGAGCGCAACCTCATGGTGCAGACCTCCAAGCCGGTGGAAGGCGCCTGGCACTGGTTCGACGACAAGTCGGTCAGTTTCCGGCCCAAGCAGTGGTGGCCGGCCCACACCAAGGTGAAGCTGATCGCCCAGCTCGCCGGCGTGCGCGGAGGTCCGGGAACGTACGGGGCCCAGGACTACGTCCGCGAGTTCGAGATCGGCCGGGCCCAGATCAGCCACGCCGACACCGTCACCCACCAGATGACGGTCAAGCGCGACGGCCAGGTGATCAGGACGATCCCGCTCAGCGCCGGGCAGGGCGGCAACTGGAAGCACTACACGACCAACGGCGTCCACCTGGCGATGTCGCGCGAGGACGTCACCACCATGACGTCCCCCGACGCCGGGCCCGGCAGCCCCGGCTACTACAGCCTCACCGTGTACGACACCGTGCGCATCTCCGACAGCGGGGAGTACGTCCACGGCGCCCCTTGGTCGGTGGGGTCGCAGGGCAACTCCAACGTCAGCCACGGCTGCATCAACGTCAGCCCGTCGAACGCCAAGTGGTTCAAGGAGACCACCCTCATCGGCGACCCGATCATCGTGAGCGGCACGCCGCGCCAGCTGGACCCCGGCAACGGGTGGGGCCACTGGCAGGAGACCTGGCCCCAGTGGCTGCGCTGGAGCGGGCTGCGGTCGGGGTTCACGACCGAGGCGCTGTCCGTCACTCCGGTGACCGACCACACGACCCGGCAGACCGACGACTCGACGAAGAAGCGCGTCACCTCATGACGACACGAAAGGGCCCGGGCGCGTTTCGCGCCCGGGCCCTTCTTACTTCGTCCGGAGCCGGCCGGGTGGCCGGCGCTCGGTGGTGACTCTCCCGCTCGCTCAGTGGCCGATCGACTTGGTCTCGTCCTCGCCGGCGCCGACCGCGGCGTGCGGAGCGCCGTGGCCGTTGTGGCCCTCGTCCAGCGAGATGGCCTCGGTGTCGGTCGAGTAGGTCTCGCTGAGCTTGGCCCGGAGCCGTCCGAGCGGGCCGCGCATCCCCTTGGGGGGAACCCCGTCGGAATCCGGGGCCGCCTCGATCGCCGGGATGGGCTCCTTGCCTCGCACGTGCGCCGCGATGTCCTCGGCCGGAGGGACGTGGACCTCGATGTACTCGCCGCTCGGCATGCGCTTGATGACGCCGGACTCGACGCCGTGGGACAGGACGTCCTGGTCGTGACGCTGGAGGCCGATGCACATGCGGTAAGCGACGAAGTACGCGATCGCCGGTCCGGCGATGATCAGCACCCGGCCGACATTGGTCGTGGTGTACAGCGAGATGTGGAACTTCGCCGAGATCCAGTCGTTGGCGCCCAGCAGCCACAGAAGGCCGTAGAACGTGATGGCCGCCATGCCGATCGCGGTGCGGTGAGGGTTGTTGCGGGGCCGGTCGGCGATGTGGTGCTCGCGTCTGTCCCCGGTGATCCACTGCTCGGCGAACGGGTAGAGCGCCAGGCCGGTCATGACGATGCCCAGTGGCAGCAGCGCCGGGATGAGCACGCTCAGTGGCAGCGTGTAGCCCAGGAAGTTGATCTCCCACGACGGCATGAGCCGCAGTGAGCCCTCCAGGAAGCCCATGTAGAAGTCGGGCTGCGAACCCGCCGAGATGTCCGCCGGCGTGTACGGCCCGAACAGCCAGATCGGGTTGATCTGGGCGAACGTGCCGAGCAGCGCCAGGACTCCGAAGGTGAACAGGAAGTAGGCGCCCGACTTGGCCATGAACGACGGGTAGAACGGCGCGCCTACCACGTTCTGCTCGGTGCGGCCCTTGCCCGGCATCTGTGTGTGCTTCTGCACCCACATGAGGATCAGGTGGGCGGTGATCAGCGCCAGCAGGATGCCCGGGATCAGCAGGATGTGGATGCTGTAGAACCGCGAGATCACGTCGTGGCCGGGATACTCCCCGCCGAACAGGAAGAACGTGGCGTAGGTGCCGACCAGCGGGAGCGAGATGAGCACACCCTCGGTGATCCGCAGACCGGCGCCGGAGAGCAGGTCGTCGGGCAGGGAGTAGCCGGTCAGGCCCTCGAGGAGGGCCAGGTTGAGCAGCAGCACACCGATGATCCAGTTGAGCTCGCGCGGCTTGCGGTACGCGCCGGTGAAGAACACCCGGAGCATGTGCACCATCATGCCCGCCACGAACAGCAGCGCCGCCCAGTGGTGGATCTGCCGCATCAGCAGGCCGCCGCGGACGTCGAAGCTGATGTTCAGCGACGAGGCGTAGGCCTCGGACATGTGGACGCCGACCAGCGGCCCGTAGGAGCCGTTGTAGGTGACCTCACCCATGCTCGGCTTGAACCAGAACGTCAGGAACGTGCCGGTGAGCAGCAGGATGACGAACGAGTAGAGGGCGATCTCACCAAGCAGGAACGACCAGTGGTCAGGGAAGACCTTGCGGAGGTTGCGCTTGAGAAAGCTGCCCGCGCCGATGCGCTCGTCGATGAAGTTCGCGGGTCCCGCGATGGCCTTCGGAGCGCTGTCGAGGCTCATGCCTGCCCCCTAGCTTCGGCTTCGGCGTCCCCGCGCTCCCAGAAGCTCGGGCCGACCGGGACGTTGAAGTCGCTCTGTGCGATGAGGTAGCCCTCGCCGTCGACACCGATCGGCAGCTGGGGCAAGGGACGCGCCGCCGGGCCGAAGATGACCTTCGCTCCGTCGGCGGCGTCGAAGGTGGACTGGTGGCAGGGGCAGAGGATGTGGTGCGTCGTCTGCTCGTACAGCGCCGCCGGACAGCCCACGTGCGTACAGATTTTAGAGTACGCAACGATGCTGTCGTGGGTCCAATTGAGTTTGGTGCCCGGTTTGAGGTCTTCTGGCCTGAACTTGATCAGGATCAGCGTGGCCTTGGCGAGGGCGTTGAGGTCCTCCTCGTAGCCCTCGGGCACCACCGACAGGATGCCGCCGGGGGAGTTGAAGTCCGCCGCGCGGATGGGCTGCTTGGTGCCCTCCACCATCAGGCGCCGGCCCTTCTTCCAGACCGTGTGCCGCAGGGTGGTCTCCGGCAGAGGGCCGAGGTCCTTCAGCAGCACCAGCGGCAGCAGGCCGAGCGGGGCCGCCGCCAGCAGGAGCGTGCGGCGCAGCAGCTTGTGCTTGACGAAGCCGCTCTCGTTGGCGCCCTGCAGGAAGGTCTCGGCGACCGACTCGCGGACCTCGGGGTCCGACACCATCGGGTGGCGCTGCTGGACCAGGTTGTACTTCGGCATGATCTGCCGGACCCAGACCACGATGCCGGCCGCCAGAGCCAGCAGGGCGACGGTCAGCGAGCTTCCCAGCGCGAAGTTGGAGACCTGAGTCCTGCCGATCGTGCCGACCTGGAAGGCGACATAGGACGCGATGAACGCGACGGCACCGACGAAGGACACCAGGAACAGCAGGGCGACGATGCGCTCGGCCTTGCGTGCCTTGGCCGGGTCGGGGAACGTCGCCCCCTCGTACACGATCGGCTCGTCGGTGCTTGCAGGCGCGCCGAGCGCGGACGCCTCACCCCGCGGCGGGGGCGTGCCGATGACGCGCCTCGGGACGCGATCCTCGGCCTGCTCGATGTCGTTGGAGTTCTCAGTCATGGTTGGCCTGACGCTTCTTCGCAGTGATCCAGATGGCGGCGAGAACGAGAAGGCTGATGCCGACGACCCAGGCCACGAGACCCTCGGTGACCGGACCGATGCGGCCGAGGCCGCTGCCGCCCGGGTCCGGCTGGTTGCGGACGCTGACGATGTAGGCGATCATGTCCCGCTTCTGCTCGGGGGTGATCGTGCTGTCGTTGAAGACCGGCATCGCCTGCGGGCCCGTGACCATCGCCTCGTAGATCTGGGTCGGCGAGGCCGGGTTCAGCGGAGGCGCGTACTTGCCGTAGGTCAGGCCGCCGCCCGAGCCCACGAAGTTGTGGCACTGGATGCAGTTCGCCCGGAACAGCTCACCGCCCTTCGCGGCGTCACCCTTGGTGGGGTCGACCATCTCCGCGGAGGGCTTGGTCGGGCCGCCGCCGAGCGACTGCACGTACGCGGCGAGCTGCCGGATCGCGTCCTGGTTCACCCACTCCGGCGTGCGCTTGCGCGGCGCCTGGGGGCCGGGGTCGGACAACGGCATGCGGCCGCTGGACACCTGGAAGTCCACGGCCGCCGCGCCGACGCCGATGAGGCTCGGGCCCGATGCACCGCCGGAGGAGTACGTCCCCTCGGCGTTGAGGCCGTGGCAGCTCGCGCAGTGCGCCGCGAAGAGCTCCTTGCCTGCGGCCACGTCGTCCGCCCTGCCGGAGGCGATCGCCGCGTCGGCCCGGTCTCCTCCGGGCGCCAGCAGGGCGTACACCCCTCCGAGGAGGCTCAGGGCCAGGAGGAGGACGGCGTATCGCGCGAGTGGATGCCGCCTCCGTGCGGTGATCGAGTTCACCGATATCCTCGTTCCGATCATTTGATGATGTAGATGGTCGCGAAGAGGCCGATCCAGACGACGTCGACGAAGTGCCAGTAGTAGGACACGACGATCGCGCTGGTGGCCTGCTCATGGGTGAAGCGCTTCGCGGCGTACGTGCGTCCCAGCATGAACAGGAACGCGATCAGGCCACCGGTCACGTGAAGGCCGTGGAAGCCCGTGGTCAGGTAGAAGACCGAACCGTAGGCGTTGGAGGACAGGGTCACGCCCTCGTGTACCAGGTTGGTGTACTCGTACAGCTGGCCTCCGACGAACCAGGCGCCCATGAGGAAGCTGATGAGGTACCAGAAGCGGAGCTTCTTGACCTGGCCCTTCTCGGCGGCCCACACGCCGAGCTGGCACGTCACACTCGACAGCACCAGGACGATCGTGTTGACCAGCGCGTACGGCACGTCCAGTTGGACGCCCTCAGGCAGCGTCGGCCAGGGCTTGTCCTGGCCGAGACTGACCGACCGGATGGTGAAGTACATCGCGAACAGCGCCGCGAAGAACATGAGCTCAGAGGACAGCCAGACGATCGTCCCCACCTGGACCAGATTGGGCCTGCGGGACGATGCTGCTGTCGTCGTCGTAATTGCGGATGCTGTCGCCACGCCCAGCATTATTGCGGCTCTCCAGGTCGGGTCGCCGCACGACCCCCCGGTTAGGGACGCATCAGTCCGATAAACCAGACATAAGCCTGGAACTACGCCAAGTGTGACTGGTCTGGGATTCCGTCGTCAGGGACAGGTAGCATCCGTGGTGACCATACCTCGTCAATCGATAGTGAGCGCGACCGTGAGCATGAGGGTTCTCGTCTACAGCGACGACGCAAGCACCCGCGAGAAGGTGCGGCTGGCGATCGGGCGGCGTCCCGCCGCCGACGTGCCCCTCGTGGAGATCGTCGAGTGCGCGACGCAGCCGGCCGTCATCAAGCACCTCGACTCCGGCGAGATCGACGTCGCCGTGCTGGACGGCGAAGCCGTTCCCGCGGGCGGCATGGGCATCAGCCGCCAGGCCAAGGACGAGGTGTACGACTGCCCGCCGATCTGCCTGATCATCGGGCGCCGGGACGACCGATGGCTCGCCGACTGGTCCAGGGCCGACGCCGTCGTGGCCCAGCCGCTCGACCCGATGGCGCTCGCCGAGGCCGTCGCCGGCCTCATACGCCGCCGCTCGGCCACCCGCATCTCCCACTGACCGGAGAACGTCCTCTCCACTGACCGGAGAACGCCCTCCATCCGCCGATGAAGGTCCGACCCTCCGCCTCTACCCGGAGACCCGCTCCTCCACCGCCCGACGGGCCCCTCCTCCACCTACGGAGGTCGGCCCCTCGCCCCACCGACGGGGTCTTCTCCTCCACCCGCGGAGGTCGACCCCCCGCTCACCGATGGAGGTCCGCTCCCCCCTCCACTGATCGGAGATCCGCATCTCCGCCCAGTGATGGAGACCCACGCCTCCTCCCACCGACCGGAGAATCCATGGACGCGCGCACCACATGGCCTGCGTTGCTCACGGCCCTGATCGCCCGTGAGCACCTCACCGCCGATGAGACAGCCTGGGCCATGAGCGAGATCATGTCCGGGTCCGCGACGACCGCCCAGATCGCCGCCTTCGCCGTCGCCCTGCGGGCCAAGGGCGAGACGGTCGCCGAGGTCACCGGGCTCGCGCGCACCATGCTCGACCGCGCCACGCGGCTGTCGGTCGACGGCCCGACCGTCGACATCGTGGGCACCGGAGGCGACCGCGCCCACACGGTCAACGTCTCGACGATGGCCGCGATCGTCGCGGCCGCCGCCGGGGCGCGGGTGGTCAAGCACGGCAACCGCGCGGCGTCCTCCTCGTGCGGGGCGGCCGACGTGCTCGAACACCTCGGCGTCGTGCTGGACCTGCCCCCGGAGTCGACGGCGCGCACCGCCGTCGAGGCGGGCATCGCCTTCTGCTTCGCGCCGGTCTACCACCCCGCGCTGCGCTTCGCCGGGCCCGCCCGCAAGGAGATCGGCGTCCCCACCGTCTTCAACTTCCTCGGCCCGCTCACCAACCCGGCCCGCCCGACGGCGCAGGCCATCGGCGTCTACGACGCCCGCATGCTGCCGGTCATCGCCGGCGTGTTCGCCGAGCGCGGCGTGTCGGCCCTGGTGTTCCGGGGCGACGACGGGCTGGACGAGCTGTCCACGGCCACGACCTCCACGATCTGGGTGGTCAGAGACGGCACCGCCGTCGAGACCTCCTTCGACCCGCTCGACATCGGCGTCCCCCGCTCCGAGCCCGACGCGCTGCGCGGCGGCGACGTCGAGTTCAACGCGCGCGCCGTGCACGACCTGGTGGGCGGCAAGACCGGCCCGGTACGCGACGCCGTGCTGCTGAACGCCGCGGCCGCCCTGGTCAGCCTGGACCTCGCCCCCCTCGACTCCGCCGAGCCCGGCCCGGGAGTCCCCGGGGACGCCCTGGTCACCGCCATGCGCGGTGCCTACACCCGCGCCGCCGAAGCCATCGACTCCGGCCGCGCCGCCGAAACCCTGACCCGCTGGGTAGAGATCAGCCGCATCCACAAGAACTCCTAACCCCCCAAAACACCAACACCCCCTCCACCGGGTCGCCCCCTAGGACCCCGGCGAGGGCAATCCCAGCCGCTCCCACCGCCGGCTCCCCCCTGTCCGATTACGGGCGACCGCCCCCTTCAGAGGTTCGCCTGCCTGGCGGTGACCTTGGTCGTTTCCGCGGTCGGCTTTGCTCCGGTCGAATGCGAGTGGCCGCCCCCTTCGTCGGGCCGCCTGTCTCTCCTGGCCGCTGTGGGTTGTTCGGTCGGCGCCGATGGGGTGGGAGGAGGTACGGCGAAGCCGGCGCCCCCATACGTTGGCCGACCGGCGATCGTGCGTGCGCAGGATTTGAGAGCCATCGTCCACAGAACGTGACTCGGCCGCGAGCAGGATCAGGTGATCCACAGGAAGCAGTTGAGCGGTCTGGGCATCTCCCGGCACCGCATCCGCCGCCATCTGCAGGCGGGCCGTTGGCAGCAGGCGGGCCGCGCGCCCCTTCTACCTGGCCGTTCTGGGGGATGCCCAAGGGGCGCGCACGCGCTGACCGCACGTGTACGGGCAGCCGGGCGTGCCGGTCGCGTGCCTTCTACGTCGGCATCTGTAAGCGGCGCAACCTGGTAACGCGCCGCTTGCCGGACGGGCTAGGACGGGTTAGTCGGCCTCGTTGAAGCCGATGGAGAAGGCGGCCTCCAGGTCGTGCTTGGAGTAGGTGCGGAAGGCGAGGTGGGTCTCGGTGGCGAGGACGCCGGACACCTTGTTGATGCGCCCGGGGATCACCTCGGCGACCTCGTCATAGGTGGCGACCCGCACCATGGCGACCAGGTCGTAGTCACCGGTGATCGAATAGACCTCGCTGACCCCGTCGAGCTCGGCGATCGTCTGGGCGACTTCGGGAATCCGGTCGACCTCCGCCTTGATGTGCACGATCGCGGTGATCATTCGCGCTCTCTCCTTTGAGTACGGTCTGGCCCGACTCTAGCGCCGTCCGGACGGGGCACCGTCACTGCCTCTCACCCTCGTCCGCTACACCGGCCGCGCTCGTTCGTCGTACACGAAACCCGCCGCGCCGTGCTCGAGCACCGCCGTTGTGAGCTGAACCGCCTGGTCGACCGGTTGTCCGTCGAAGATCAAAAACGTCGGACGGCTGTTGTCGAGCACATCATGGCCGAAGGAAGCCGGCGATCGGCCACCTGAGGCATGCGTACCGGACATGAGTCCGTCGGCCTCGGCGGGAAATCCGGCACTCAAGGGCCTTATGGGATCGCTGCCTTTGACCGTGCGGAAAAAGTATCGAGCACGGGTGAATGCACGGGCTGAGCATTCCCAGGGGCCGCCGGCTCGTCCGCCGTCCGCTCATTTGTGGACGGGGCGACAGCGCGGCCGGGGGACAAGGCGCCTCTGGCTTGTTTCCAGGGCGCTCGCCGCGCTGTCGCCCCCGCTTTCGGGGTGTATTTCCTCGCCGCGAAGGAGCGTATTAGTCCGGCTGCCGTTGTCCGGGGACGGAAACGTCGTCCGCGCCTTCCCGGCGCTTGTACTTCACCTCGAACCAGACGGTCCGGCCGGTGTCGTCCTCGTAGACGTCCCAGCGATGGGAGATCGTCTGGACGAGTCGCAGGCCGCGCCCGCCTTCGGCGAACAGGTCGCCGCTGACGTACGGGGCGGTCTCGCTTCCCGCGTCCACCACGTCGACGTGTATCAAGTCGTGGCAGTCGGCGAGCGCGAGCGTCACCCTCCCGCCGTTCTTGGAGTCCGAATGGACGATGGCGTTCGTGACGACCTCGGAAACCAGGAGCGTCACGTCATCGAGGGCGGGGTGTTCGCCGCCGAGTTTTTCTCTCACATACCCGCGTGCGCGAGAGACCGACTCGGGAGCACCGATGAGATCGATGACTCCGAGCAGGCTTTCTGTCGTCATGCGCTTGCCTTTTCGTCCGTCGGAAAGTCCTGCGCGTCGTGCGGACTTCGCCTTATCAGATTGACGACCCGGAGCTACGATCGGAATCGAAATCGGCCGACCTTATGCCTACAGTTCTGTCAGCAAGCCGGTCGGTCATTTGAAACGTCCGAGTTCGGTCAGGTAGGTGAGATTTGTTCCCCCAAAAAGAAATAGACCCCCACGAATCCCCCCGTGCCCTGTTCGCCTTCGAGCTCCGCCGCCACCGGCACCTGGCGAACCTCACCCAAAGGCAGCTCGCCGAGCGCATCGGGTTCTCCGACTCGATGGTCAACCTCGTCGAGCTGACCAAGCGTCGCCCGTCGCAACGCTTCGCGGAGCTGTGCGACCGGGCCCTGGGGCTCGACGGCACCATGACCAGGCTGTACACCGCCACGACGTGGCCGCAGGCGCCGGAGCATTTCCGGCCGTGGCTGGACGAGGAGCAGGACGCCACGGACCTGCGCTGCTGGGAGCCGACGATCGTCCCCGGCCTGCTCCAGACGGAGGGGTACGCCCGCCAGATCCTCGGCGTCTCGCCGGGCATCACCGGCGAGGAGGTGGAGGACCGCCTCGCGGGCCGAATGCGGCGGCGGACCATCCTCAACCGCGACAGGCCGCCCGCCATCAGCGTGGTCATGGACGAGGCCGTGATTCGGCGCAACGTCGGCGGCGCGGCCGTGATGGGGGAGCAGTTGCGGTTCCTGCTGGAGATGGCCCGGCATCCCCAGGTGACCATCCAGATAGTGCCCTACGCGACCGACGTGCACTGCGGGCTGGCGGGCGGATTCATCATCGCCGAGCGGAACGGATCGGCCTACGCTGCCTTTGTGAGCGCGCAACCTTACGGGCGCACCCTGGACGACCGGACGACGATCGCCCGGCTGGTCCGCGGGTACGACGCGATCAGAGCTGAGGCCCTGTCGTGCAAGCAGTCTCTCCGGCTCATTGAGGAAGTGGTGCAGCGAAATGACCCCTGATCTTCCGGGCCTGCGGTGGCGTAAGAGCAGCTTTAGCGGTCCCGAGGGCGACAACTGCGTTGAGATCGCCTCGAACCGGCCCGGCCTCGTCGCGGTCCGCGACAGCAAGACCCCGGCGGGCCCGGTCCTCATTGTCGGGTCGGGTGAGTGGTCTACGTTCGTGGCCGGGATCAAGACCAGCGCGCTGGACGTCTGAGCAGGCCCTTCTCGCTGTGGCGGCGCCCGCTACAGCGAGAAGGGCCGACGGGAGAGCGGGCGTGTGGTGGAGACGCGCAGGTGGGTCCGGCTTTGGCTGCTGCCCCGTCGAAGCCCACTCCGGTCAGATGATTGAGAGAGTTCCATCCTGTATCCCCAGGTAGATAGGGCTGGTCTGATGACGGTCAGGTGTGAAACGAGCCGCTGGGCAGGCTGAAGCCCGGCACGACGGGTTTGTCCGTCGTGCCGGGCATGTCAGACGGTTCGCAGTGCCTCGGTGGGTTGCATGCGGGCCGCGCGGATGGCGGGGAGCAGCCCGGCGATGGCGCCGATGGCGACGGCCGCGCCCAGCCCGCCTGCCCAGGCCAGCGGGGGTACCACGGTGGCCCAGTTCTTGATGTGGGTGTAGATGGTGGTGGCCAGGGTGCCGATGGCCACGCCGGCGAGGCCGCCGAGCGCGGCCAGCAGGATCGCCTCGGCCAGGAACTGGAGGCGGATGTCTGCTCTGGTCGCTCCGAGGGAGCGGCGCAGGCCGATCTCGGAGCGACGTTCGAGGACCGAGATGACCATGGTGTTGGCGACGCCGATGCCGCCGACGAGCAGTGCCACCGCGCCCAGGCCCAGGAACAGGCCGTTGAGCGCGGATTGGGCGGCCGCGCGGGCCACCAGGGCGGAGGAGGGCTGGCTGACTTTGACCTCGCCGGCGTTCTGCGGGTTGGCGGTGGCGGCCAGTACCTTCTGCACGTCGGCCACTTGTTCGGTGGCCGCCCGCACGTAGATCGTGGTCGGATGGCCGTCGAAGTGCAGGTATTTTTTGGCGGCCGGGTAGCCGACCAGTACCGCGGAGTCGATCTCCGGTGTCAGTTTGGCCGGGTTGAGGATCCCGGCGATGTAGAACCACTGCCCGCCGACCCAGATGCGCATCCCTTGGTGGATCTTTGCGATGCCGAGGCGCTGGGCGGCGTCGGCGCCGAGGACGGCGACCGGTTGCCGGGCGGTGGCAGCGTTGAGATAGGCGCCTTGGGCCAGGCTGGTGCGCACCGCGCCGGGCAGGTCCAGGCTGGCCGCGCTGACGGTCAGCGAGTTGGTGTTGAAGGCGGGGATGTAGGGGTTGCGGAAGGCGTTGGCCTTGGTTTTGCCGGTGTGTTCGACCTTCTCGACCGGGCCGATTCTGGCGATCATCCCCGGCGCGTCGTTGGGCAGTTTCGCATTGTCGCCGCCCATGGTCTGGCCGGGGGTGACGGTGAGCAGGTTGGTGCCCAACTTGTCGATCTCGGCCAGCAACCCGGCCTGGGAGGAGGCCGACAAGCCCAGCACGGCCACCATCGCCGCGACGCCGATGGCGATGCCGAGCGCCGACAGGGCCACCCGCATCCGCCGGGTCCGCAGTCCCAGGCCGGCCACCCGTGCCAGGTCGGCCGGATACATCATGACTCCCGCCGATCGGCGACGAGGTGCCCGTCCAGCACCTCGATGCGGCGGGGCAGCTTCGCGGCCAGCTCCCGGTCGTGTGTGATCATGATGATGGTGGCGCCCTCGGCGTTGAGCTCCTTCAGCAGTTTGAAGATCGCGGCTCCGGAGACGCTGTCGAGGTTGCCGGTGGGCTCGTCGGCCAGCACGATCGCCGGGTTGCCGACCAGCGCCCGGGCGATCGCGACCCGCTGTCGCTCACCGCCCGACAACTGCGGGGGGCGGTGGTTCAGGCGATGTCCCAGCCCGACCCGCTCCAACGCCTCGGACGCTGCCTGCAGTCTGGCGCGATGTTCAACACCCGTATACAGCATGCCGTCGGCCACGTTCTCCAAAGCGGTGGCGTGCTGGGCCAGGAAGAACTGCTGGAAGATGAATCCGATCCGCTCAGCTCGCAGCTTGGCCAGGGCGCGGTCGGACATGCTCGCGACGTCGTCGCCGACGATGTGGACCGTGCCCGAGGTGGGCCGATCCAGGGTACCCATGACCTGCAGCAGCGTCGATTTGCCCGACCCGGACGGCCCCACGATGGCGACCAGTTCGCCGGCCTCGACGGTGAAGCTGGCCTCTTCCAGCGCCACCACCGGTGTCGCGCCAGGGTAGACCTTGGTCACCCGGTCCAGTTCCAGAACACTTCTCATGACGCCGGCACCACGATGTTCTGGCCTTCGGCCAGGCCGTCGCCGGTGACCTCGACCTTGCCCTCGCTGTCGTCGAACAGCCCGGTCGTCACACCGACCAGCCGATGCTTGCCACCGGTGTCCACGACCTCGACCGCGTAGCCGCCACCGGCCAGCGCGAGCAGCGAGTTCACCGGCACCGACAGCACGTCCTTGGCGGTGTCGGTGACTATCGACACCTGTACCGGCGCCTTATCCAGGCTTCCGGTCTGCTTCGGCCTGGTCGGCCGGATCTTCACCTCGATCGTGGTCCCGCTGTCGGAGGTGGTGGCGACCTTGCCGACATCGGAGACCACGCCAGGCACGGCCTTGCCGTTGGGCAGCGTGATGATCACCTTGTCGCCGACGGCCACCTGGCTCTGCTGGCCGGCATTCAACTCGACGGTGACCTGCCGGGCCGTCGAGGAGGCCTGCAGCACCACGGTCCCGGCCGCCGTCTGCGCGCCGCTGACCGCATTCACCTTCAGCACCCGGATCGTCTTGGCTGCGACGAACACCGCCTGGCCGAGCGAGAGGTTCCCCGACTCTTCCAGCCCGACCTTGTCCTGCAACTCCCGAAGCGCGTTGTGGGTGGCCCTGCCGAAATAGTCGGAGTCGGGATCCAGCTCGTCCTTGGTCGCGTAGCCGAGCGCCACCAGCGCGGCATTCAACTGCCGGACGTCCACGCCCTCCGTGCCCCACGACAGCGACCGGTAAATGGGAACCGCACCGTAGAGCAGCATCACGGGCTTGCCGTCCACCCGGTACAGCACCTTGCCTGCATTGATCACCTGGCCCACGGCGGGCAGCTTGGTCACCGTACCGCTGGCCTTGTTGACGACCTGAAACTCACCCGCGTACCCGAGCGTGCCGTTCTGCAGGGTGCGGGCCGACAGCGTGCCCTTGGTCACCTGCGCCACGCCGGTCCTGGCCGCGCTATGGGCGGCGGTGGTGTTCGCCACGGGCGCGGCGAACGGGTCGGCGCGCAGGAACCAGACACCTCCGGCCACCAGCGCGCCTGCCGCCGCCAGTCTGGCCGTCCAGCGCATCGCGCTCAACTGCCGCCGCCGGTCTTACTGGGGGCCATGTTCCGGATGCTCTGCGGCTGGTATTGCTCGCAGGCTTCCTCGGCCTTCTTGAACTGCGGTGTGTTGGGGTCATCGTTGAGCTTGAAACCGCCGTCGGCGTCGGGGTCGGGGAACGACGGCACGCCGTTGTCGCGCATGCACGTGGCGTACTTGAGCTTGTCCGAGGTGGACCATGTCTCGCCGGGGTTGTTCTGCGGGGGCGGGGCGGGCATGAACTCCTTACAGGCCTCGGCGGCCTTCTTGAACGCCGGGGAGTTGAGGTCGATCCCGTCTCCCATGCCTACGCCCGGCTCCGGGTCCTTGAAATTCGGCACGCCGTTCTCGCGGACGCACTTGGCGAAGGCCACTGGATCGGCCTGGGAACCGCCCTGCGGCGCGGCGGACGCCGAACCGGCCTGCGGCGCCATGGATGCCACGGTCCTGGCGGGTTCCTGGCCGCTCCCGCAGGCCGCGCCAGCCAATGCGACGACGGCCAACGCGACGGCCAACGCGATGCTCCTGCGTGAGCGCTTCCGCCTGGCCACGCTCCGGCTGGGGATGCCTTCCATTTCGATCTCCATCGTGTGCGGTTGGATGAGCCCCGGTCGCCGGGGCGGCACGTGCGGTGGCGTCCCGGCGACCGGGCAGGGCTGGGATTGGTCAGTTCTCGGGTACGGGGGTGCCGTCGCAGCCGCTGTCGATTCGGCCCGTGTTGAAGTACGACACGAGCTTGGCGGCGCAGCTCGGCACTCGCAGGACCGACCCGTGCACGTCGTCGTCGACGGTGAAGATCGTGCCTCCGATAGCGGCGTGCATCTGCTTCGTCCACTCGTACAGGGAGACCGATTCGTAGCGGTGTCCGGACAGCACCAGCGACCCGCCGGTGCGTTTGACCTTGATCTTCTGCACCGGCAGCGGCCAACCGGCGCACTGGGCGGAGAAGCCGCTGGCCCGCCCCGTTACCGGGTTGTCCTCGAGTCGCCGCTGGTAGGTGGCCCAGGCGTCGGAGAAGCCGAGCCGGCTGGGATCCTCGTTGCAGAAGACGGCCTGGCCGGTGGTCGGGTTGAACCGCTCCGGGGCGTCGGCCGCCGGGGGCGTCTGCGGTCCCTGATTCATGAGCTTCTTGAGGGCGGGCGGCGCGGTGTCGCCCTCGTCCTGCATTTCCTTGAACGCCTGGGCGACCTGCGGCCAGTCCGGGGCGCTCTGGATGGCCAGCATGGCGACCGTGGCACCGTCGGCGACCATCTCCCAGTCGCTGTAGTGTTTCGGGTTCTCGTCATAGGCGCGGCGGAGCGCCACTACCTTGGTCCGCACCTCCTGCGCGGTGGTGCCGAGGCCGTAGGTGTCGTTGCGCTTGGCGATCCAGGCCGCCATCCGCCCAAAGTTGCGCTCGCTGCCCGCGGCATGGCCGTCCTCGAAGTCGTCCAGCCGGAAGTGCACGGGCGACACACTGTCCAGGAACATGCGCCCGACGCTGCCCGGGAAGGTGCTGCGGTAGACCGCGCCGAGCCAGGTGCCCCAGGAGATGCCCAGGAAGTTGAGCTTGCGCTCGCCGAGCGCGATCCGCACCCGGTCGAGGTCGCGGGCCGAGTTCAAGGTGGTGAGCTGGCCCAGGAAGGCGGGATCGGAGCTTCCGCAGGCCTTGTTGTTGGCCACCCCGCTGTCATAGGTGCGCTTGGCCGCCGCCTCGGTCAGCGGCCCTGGCTCCGGCGCCTGCCCGCCCATGGCCGGGCAGCTGACCTTGGTGCTGTAGCCGACCCCGCGGGGGTCGAAGCCGATCAGGTCGTAGCGGTCGTTGAGCTTCGCGTTCGCCTGGTTCATTGAGGCGATCTGGAGGGGGAACAGGTAACCGGCGCCGCCTGGCCCGCCCGGGTTGAGCGCCAGGCTGCCCAGCCGGTGCTTGCGGTCGGCGGCCTTGACCCGGGTGATCGCGATGGTGATCTGCCGTCCGCGTGGTTTGCGGTAGTCCAGCGGAGCGCTGACGGTTCCACACTCCATCCGGCCCAGTAGCGCGCGGAATTTCCGCAGTTGCTCGTCGGAGACGACGAGGGTACGGATCACGTCGTCGGAGTAGGTGGGGCAGGAGCTCCACTTGACCGAAGCCTGGGCTTGCCCGGTCGCGGCCGTCGCGGCGGGCGAACCCGCGACCAGCGATGCCAGGGTGACGGCACCCACGGCCATGGCCGTAACCGCGCGACCGGTGAGGGATTCACGTTGAGACATGCGGCCAACCCTGCTGCCGGCCGCGCTGAACCCGCGTCTGCCCCCAGCCGCATGTTCACATCTGTCGCCAGATGTATCCCGGCGCCGCCGGATCAGACTTGCGGCAGACGCGCGCGCGTCGGGCCTGGCCGTAAGCTCACAGGTTCATGACGGATCTTCGCGCGTGGTCACGCTTGCCGATGCCGCAGGACGCGGCGCTGGCCGCCGTGCTGCTCGCGATCTGCGTGCTGGTCAACGACCCGAACGCGATCGTGGGCAAGACGGCGGGCACCCCCGTCGTCGGCGGGCAGGCCGTACAGCTCGCACTCTGGTGGGGGGCGACGGCACTGGCCGCGGTCGGTGTCACGCTCCGCAGGCGCCGGCCGATGCCGATGCTCGCCTTCTGCGTGCTCTCTGCCGTGGTGCACGTGGCCAAGGCCGCGCCCCTGATGATCATCGATCTGAGCCTGCTGGTCCTGCTCTACACCGTCGCCACCCGCTACGAACGGGCCGTCTCGCTCGCCGTCCTGGCCTGCTTGCTGCTTGTCGCCTCCGGATGGAGCCTGTACGACGCACGTCCGATACCTGGGCCATCAGATGTGCTCTCGACGGGCCCCGGCCTCGACACCCCATCCACGCCGAAAGAGGTCATGAGGGTCCACCGCAGCGCCTCGGCCGATACCTGGAGTGGCCTGTCTGTGCTCGGATCGGTTCTGGTCGCCTCCTGGGCGATCGGTTCCGGCGCCCGCAGCCGCCGCGCCTACCTCGATGAGCTCCACGCACACGCCCGGGATCTCGAACGCGAACGCGACCAGCAGGCGGCGCTCGCGGTGGCCGCCGAGCGCGGGCGGATCAGCCGGGAACTGCACGACGTCGTGGCCCACGGCCTGTCCCTCATGGTGATCCAGGCCCAAGGCGGCGCCGCCGCGCTCGACAACAACCCCACCGATACCCGGGTCGCACTGGAAGCGATCGTCAACACCGGCCGCGGCTCCCTCGCCGACATGCGACGAGTGCTCACCGCAGTGGGAGAGGTGGACGACGCCTGGCATCCGCAACCCGGCCTCGCGCACCTGTCCGCCCTGCTCGCCCAGGTGAACAGGGCAGGCACACCGGTACGGCTCCGCGTGGAGGGTTCACCTGCGGCGCTGCCCTCGGCAGTGGATCTGTCGGCCTACCGCATCGTGCAGGAAGCCCTGACCAACACCATGAAGCACGCCGGAACGGGTGCCACCGCCAGCGTGGTCCTCAACTACCACGATGCGGAGATCGGCATCGAGATCAGCGACAACGGCCACGGCCGGGCCGGGGACATTGGCGGAGGAAACGGGCTGCGAGGCATGCGCGAGCGCGTTAAGTTGCTCGGCGGCACGTTCGCTGCAGGCCCCGAACCCCGAGGCGGGTTCGCCGTGCGGGCAGCGCTCCCGATCCAGGGACACGCCGCATGATCCGCGTACTGCTCGCCGACGACCAGGCCCTCGTCCGTACCGGCTTCCGCATGATCCTGGAGAACGCCCCCGACATGCAGGTCGTCGGCGAGGCAGGCGACGGCGCGCAGGCAGCGGAGTTGGCCCTCGAACTCCAACCCGACGTCGTGCTGATGGACGTCCGGATGCCCGAGGTCGACGGCGTCGAGGCGACCCGCCGCATCTGCGTCGGCACCAGCCGGATCCGGGTACTGATGCTGACGACCTTCGACCTCGACGAGTACGTCTACGCCGCCCTCCACGCCGGCGCCAGCGGATTCCTCCTCAAAGACACCCTCGCGCCCGACCTGCTCTCAGCCATCCGTGTGGTCGCACGAGGCGACGCGGTCGTCGCGCCCAGCGTGACCCGCCGACTCCTCGAACGATACGTCGGCATCGGCGCCGCCCCGGTCACACCCACAGCCGACCTCGACGTTCTGACCGAACGCGAACGCGAGGTGCTGAGCCTCATCGCCCGCGGCCTGTCCAACACCGAGATCGCCGACTCCCTCTTCCTGTCCGAGGGCACCGTCAAAACCCACGTCAGCCGCGTGCTGGCCAAACTCGCCCTGCGCGACCGTGTCCAGGCCGTGGTCTTTGCCTACGAAAGCGGCCTGGTACGCACTGGAGCCACCTAACGATCTTTGGTCGCGAAGTTCTGGACGTGTGTGTCACCCGCTGCTCGCCGACGCGTACACCACGACTGCCGCGGCTGCGCCAGGTGCTTCAGGCGTGAGCACGCCCTGTCAGCGCAGGGGGCGGCCTTCGCGGGGTTGGCGGGGTTGCAGGCCCTTGTAGGCGCGGTCGATGCGTTCTTTGAGGCGGCCGGCGCCACGGGCGGGGAGGCTCCAGGTGCCCTCGACGCGTACCAGGCGGACGCCGGGGGAGTCGAGCCAGCGCAGGATGCACTCGGTCTCCTCGGCGATGGCGGCGGGCAGCGGGCCGGGGCCGGGGGTCACGGTCTCGGCGGTGGCGACCAGGGCGTCGACGTACGGGTTCGGGTGGGCGCCCTTGGGCATCACCCCCGCGGCGGCCAGCCGGCCGTGCCGCACGACGTGGATGTCCCACCCGCCGTCGAACGCGGGGCTCGCCGCGATCAGCTCGGGAATGCCGGTCAGCGACCGGAGCCGCTGCATGCGCGCGGCGGTGCGCACGTAGACGGCGAGCCGGTCGCGGTCGACGGCGGCCTCCTCGTAGCGCTGCTCGGCGGACAGCCGTTCCATGCGGGCCTCCAGCGCGGAGAACACCGGGCCGGGGTCGTTCTCCATGGCGGCCCGGGCCTCGTCGGCGTGGCGGCGGTAGTCGTCGATGCCCTCGCGGCCCTCGCACGGCGCCCCGCAGCGGCCCATCTCGGCCAGCGCGCAGGCGGGCCGCCGGGTGCGCACGGTGATGCGCTCGGTGCACTGGCGCAGCGGCACCGCCTCGTACAGCGCCGTGCGGGCGTCCTCGGCGCCGCGCGCGGAGGTGAAGGGGCCGAGGTAGGTGGCCTGGTCGGCCTTGACCTCGCGGACGATGGACAGGCGAGGGAAGGGCTCGTCGGTCAGCTTGAGCCAGACGACCTTCTCCGGGAAGCGGGACCGGCGGTTGTAGCGGGGTTTGGTGGACCCGATCAGCCGCAGCTCCCTGACCTCCGCCTCCAGGCCGGTGGCGCACACGATCGGCCGCACCCGCTCGGCGATGCCGATCATCTCGCGGATGCGGGGCCGGGTCTCGCTCGCGGTGAAGTAGGACTTGACGCGGGTGCGCAGGTCGCCGCTCTTGCCGACGTACAGCGCCTCGCCGCGCTCGTCCTCGAAGACGTAGACGCCCGGGGCGCTCGGGACGCTCGCGGCCAGGTGGCGCTTGCGCTTCTGCTCGGGCGTCGGCGCCCGCACGAAGCCCTTGAGCTCTTCGAGGGTCTGCACGCCGTACGCCCCGACGCGCTCGATCAGCGCGTGCAGCACGTCGACGGTCGCCTTGGCGTCGGCGAGGGCCCGGTGGCACGGCTCGGTGGTGCTCCGGAAGACCCTGGCCAGCGTCGAGAGCTTGCAGTTGGGGACCTCGTCGCGGGTGAGCACCCGCCGCGCCAGGTCGGCGGTGTCGACCACGGGGTTGACCGGCGGGGGATAGCCGTGGGTCTGGCAGTTGGCCTTGATGAAGCCCACGTCGAAGGGGGCGTTGTGCGCGACCAGCGTGGCGCCGCGCACGAACTCCAGGAAGGACGGCAGGACCTGCTCGATGCGCGGCGCGGCGATGACCATCACGTCGGTGATGCCGGTGAGCACGGTGATGAACGGCGGGATGGGACGCCCCGGGTCGACCAGGGTGGCGAACTCGCCGAGCACCTCGCCGCCGCGCACCTTGACCGCGCCGATCTCGGTGATGGCGTGCTCGGCGGGCGACCCGCCCGTCGTCTCCAGGTCGAACACGACGAAGGTCACCTGGTCGAGGGGCGTGCCGAGCTCGTCAAGCGTTCCTTGAACCCCGATCTCCACGTGCATGACCATACGAGCGCGCTCCGACAGTTCGGTACCGGCGGTCCCTGCTTCGATCACTTCCAGTAGCCGCCGTCGAGCATGCTCTCGATCGCGGCGCGGTGCATGACCAGGTCGTTCGGGTCGTCGGGCATCGCCTGCTCGCCGAAGTGGATCCGCCGCTGCCAGACGCGGGCCATGATGATCCCGTGCCGCAGGGCGGCGTACATCTCGTAGAACTCCATGTCCCTGGGCTGGTATCCGGACAGGGACCGGTACTGGGCGCAGACCTTCTCGCGGGTCATGAAGCCGGGCAGGCCGGGAAGGCCCATGATCTCGGCGACGTCCTGGAAGAAGCGGTGCAGGAAGATCATCCAGGCGATGTCGATCTCACGTGGACCGACGGCCGCCATCTCCCAGTCGAGCACCGCGACGGGCGTGAAGTCGCGGTACATCACGTTGCCGATGCGCGCGTCGCCCCAGCTGATGACGTCGTCCCCGGTCTCGTCCGGCCAATGGTCCTCGAGCCAGGCGAACGCCTCCTCAAGGACGGGGATGCGCCGGGCGCCATGGGCCCACTGGTAGTAGGCCCGCTGCTCCTCGACGTGCCGCCGCAGCGCCGAGCCGCCGGGGTGCTCCGACCGCAGGAAGGCGATCTCCTCCGGCCGCAGGGGCGCGTCGTGCAGCCGCGCGAGGATCTCGACGGTCCGGTGCTGCAGGCCGGCGAGGTCGGCGGGCTTGGCGTCGGCGAGCCAGCCTTCGAAGGTGTAGGGGATCAGGTCCGGCGGGACGTCCCCGGTCTCCCGTTCCATCACCAGGAAGGCGGACCCGAGGGGGAGGGGGTCGGGCTCGAACCACAGGGCCAGCGGGACGGGGATGCCGGCCCGCAGCCGTGCCACCCGCATCACCTCGAACTGCTTCGCGAGGTCGTATTCGGGAAAGACGGGCACGGCCTCCGCGGCCGGGGCCATCCTCGCGACGCATTCGAGCCGCTGATCCGCCTGGTCTTCGGTCCAGGACGCGGTGAAGAACAGCGTCTCGCTGGACAGGCCGTTGGCGGAGGGACGCGACAGCTCCGACACGGTCACCCCGGTGGCCCCCTCCAGCCGGCCGGTGAGCCAGTTCTGCAGGCGCTCGCGGAGTTCGCCCAGGTCACGGGTCGAGGTGCGCATCTCTTCCGGTTCGGTGCTTCGGTCGCCGGGCGTCGCCATCGCGGTCTCCCTCATCGGTGGTGGCCCTGTCGTATACCCGTACCAAGCGCTTGTCCATATGCCGTTCACCGGCCGGTAACCCGGCGGCAGGGGGTCGGAGGCGTGGCTCGCGGGGCAGCCGGGGGTCCAGAACCCGGTGGGAAGCGCGCTGACCACGGACGCGTCAGCCGTACCCTTGTCGGATAGACGAGAATTGAACGGCCAGTCAGCTAGGGGAAGACGGATGAGTTCAGCCGGAGAAGGCCTGTCTCGCCCGCTGCCCGAGCAGGTCCGCTTACATGTCGTCGAGCTCGCCGCCCAGGTGCTCGGCACGTTGCAGCCGGCCGCGATCCCGCCGCCGCTCCGGGGGATCGCCCGGTTCGACCCGCGCAAGCGCGCCCGGCTGGGCAGCGCGCCGATCGCCGCGCAGCTGGAGACCGACAAGGAGTTCCGCGAGATCGTCGCCGAGAGCCTCCAGGAGGCCTGGCCCGAGCTGGTCGCCAGCCTGGAGGAGGGCAACGTCCCGCCCGCGGCCGAGCCGGTGATCGTCGCGTCCGCCGCCTACCTGACGCGGCCGCCCGGATGGCCCGATCTGGTGGAGATCGCCCGCGCCGACCTCGAGCAGGCGGCCGCGGCCGCCGAAGGCAGCGCGCAGGAGCATGCCGTCGTACGGCTGCGCGAGCAGCTCGCCGCACAGAAGGCCGCCGCCAAGGAGGAGACCGACCGGTTGCGCGAGCAGCTCAAGGTGTCCCGCGCGGAGGTCGCCGACCTGCGCCGCAGGCTGCATGACGCCAGGGAGCGCGGCAGGCTGGCCGAGGAGCGCGCCGCCGAGCTGCAGGCGATGGAGCAGGAGGCCAGGGCCTCGGTCACCTCGGCCACCAGCACCGCCGAGAGCGAGTTGCGCAAGGTCCGCGAGCGTCTCTCCGACGCGGAGCGGGCCCTGGAGGCGAGCCGCCGCGCCACGCGTGAGGGCCGCAGCATCGAGGACGCCCGCATCCGCGTGCTCCTGGACACCCTCCAGGACGCGGCGGCGGGACTGCGCAGTGAGCTGGCGCTGCCCGTCGCGATCAGCAAGCCGGCCGACTCGGTGACCGCCGTGAGCCCCGGGCGGCCTTCGGTGCGCGCCGTGCCGGCCCGCGCCCTCGCCGACGACGACCCGGCGCTGCTCGACCAGCTCCTCGCCATCCCGCATCTCCACCTCATCGTGGACGGCTACAACGTCACCAAGACCGGCTACCCGTCGCTGACGCTGCTCGACCAGCGCTCGCGGCTGCTCACCGGCCTCGGCGGCCTGGCCGTGCAGACCAGGGTCGAGGTCACGTGCGCGTTCGACGGCGCGGAGCTGAACGGCCCGGTGCAGGTGTCGGCGCCGCGGGGCGTGCGGGTGCTGTTCAGCGCGCCGGGGGAGATCGCCGACGACCTCATCCGGCAGCTCGTCCGCGCCGAGCCGCCCGGCCGCGCGGTCGCGGTGGTGTCCTCCGACCGCGAGGTGGCCGACTCGGTGCGCCGGATGGGCGCCCGTCCCGTCCCGGCCACCCTGCTGCTCCGCCGCCTCGGCCGTTCCTGACCGTACATCCCGCCGTCTCGCCGAGGGCCGGGCGACTCCCTGTGTGAGGGCGGCTCCGTAGAGTGACGCGGCGGTGGGTGGGCAGAGACGAATCAATAGCATTTCCTGGGGAAAAGGTGCAGGTGTCCTTACCTTTTCTGTAGGATCGCCGCCCAGGTTGTCTCACTTGTCTCACTCGAGGGAGCTGGCGTCGCAGTGGTCGTGCGTGGCATCCGGAGAGCCGGGCGGATACCGGTCGTAGCCGGTCTCATCGCCGTCGTCATGGTCACGCAGGCAGGCGGGGCAGAGGCGAAGCCCAAGCCCACCGTCGCGCAGACCAAGGCGCGGCTCGCCAAGCTGAACGACCAGGCCGACAAGGTGGTCGACCGATACAACGACGCCGGCGAGCAGTACAAGAAGGCCCGCAAGGAGTACAACCTCCTCAACGGCCGGCTGAAGACGCAGGTCGGCAGGATCGACGACCTGCGCCTCGGCCTGGTGTCGGTCGCGGTCAGCACCTACCAGTCGGGCGACATCCTGGCCTGGCCCAACCTCGTCACCCAGGAGGACCCCGAGTCGCTCCTGAGCGGCCTCGCCTCGATCGACCAGATGTCCGCCGGCCAGTCGCGGAAGCTGAGCGAGTACGAGAACGCCACCCGCTCGCTCAAGGGGCAGCGTGACAAGGCCAAGGGCGCCTACGACAAGGCGCTCAAGCTCCTGGACGACCTGCGCAAGCAGAAGAAGGACGTCGAGAAGCTCGTCGGCGAGCAGGAGCAGCTGCTTCGCCGGTTGAACGTCTACAACCCCGGCAATCCCAACAGCGCCGGCATCAAGTACACCGGGCCGGCGTCCGGCAACGCCCGCACGGCGCTGCAGTTCGCCTACGCGCAGGTGGGCAAGCCCTACCGCTACGGCGGGACCGGTCCAGGCGCCTGGGACTGCTCGGGCCTCACGCAGGCGTCCTGGCGGGCCGCCGGGGTCAGCCTGCCCCGTACGGCCGCCGGGCAGTACTCCTGGGGCGCCTCGCGCAGGGTGTCCCTGGACGCCCTGCAGCCGGGCGACCTGCTCTTCGCCGCCGGCCTCGGGCACGTCGGGATGTACGCCGGCGGCGGCAAGATGGTCCACGCGCCCCGCACCGGGGACGTCGTGAAGGTCGTCCCGCTCTCCGCCTACCGCAGCATCATCGGCGCTGTACGTCCCTGACGCGCCGGACATCCGTCCTGCCGTGCGCGGCCACGCCCGCGGCCTCGCCGTGCTCCACAGGCCGGTTCAGGCGGCGCCGGGAGCCACCGGAAGGTCGCGGCGGCTCTTGAGCGGACCGGCCAGGAGGATCAGACCTGTCAGCGCGAGCGCACCCATCATGATCCACATGGCCGGGCGGGTGCCGATGGCGTCGCCGAGCACCCCGCCGAGCAGGGCGCCGAGCGGGATGGTGCCGTAGTTGACGAACTGCATGCTCACCGACACCCGGCCCATCAGGTGGCGGGGAGTGTAGGTCTGGCGGAAGCTCGCCTTGATGATGTTGCCCGCGACCACTCCCGCGACGACGAACAGGCCGCCCGCCACCGCGAACGCCAGGCCGGGCCCCGGGCTCGCCAGCGGGATGAGCAGCCCGAACGGGGCTCCCAGCATCTCGCACCCGAGCATGGCGCGGGCGCTCCCGAACCGCCGGGAGAGGTAGGTGGCGCCCGCCGCGCCGGCCACCCCGCCGAGGCTCATCGCGGCGATCAGGCCGCCGACCGTACCGGCGCTCACGCCGACGTCGCGCACCAGGAAGACAACGAGTATGGCCTGATATCCCATGAGGCCGAGGTTGCTGGCGGCCCCGAAGACCGTGAGCACCCGCAGGTAGGGGTCGCGGGCGACGAACCGCAGGCCCTCGCCGATCTCCCGCCGCAGCGTGCTCGCGTGCCGCTCGCGCGAGGCGGGGGCCTCACGGGACCTGATGCCGAGCAGGCAGAGCCCCGAGACCAGGAAGCTGAGCGCGTCGGCCAGCAGGCCGTTCACGGCCCCGGACACCTGCGCGATGAGGCCGGCGGCGCCCGGGCCCACCACCTGGACGGCCGACTCGCCGCCCTGCAGCTTCGCGTTGCCCTCCGGCAGGTCGGCGGGGGCGACGACGGCGGGCAGGTACACCTGGTAGGCGGTCTGGAAGAACACCTTGGCGGTGCCGGCGAGCAGCGAGACGGCCAGCAGGTGGCCGATGGTGAGCACTCCCCACCAGGCGGCCACCGGGACGCTGAGGAACAGCAGGAACGACGCGGCGTCGCAGGCGAGCATCACCGGCCGGCGGGGGAGCCGGTCGACCCAGGCCCCGGCGGGCAGGCCGATGACCATCCACGGCACCCAGGCCGCGGCGGCGAGCAGCGCCACGACGAACGTGCTCGCGTGCAGCGTCGTGATCGCCACGAGCGGCAGCGCCACGGCGGTCAGGGAGCTGCCGAAGCCGCTCGTGGTCTCGCCGGTCCACAGCAGCAGGAAGTCGCGCTCGCGTAGCAGGCCCCCTCGCCGCCGGCGCCGGACGGCGGGCGCCCGCGAGGTGGTGCCGGCCGCGTTCACGGCTGCCCCGGCACGCCGAAGGCGAAGACGAACACCGGGTCGCGGTGCCGCCCGTCGTCGGGGATCTCCCGGGTGGCCCACCGGTGGAACAGGGCGAGGACCTGCTGTTCGAACTCGGCCAGCTCCGCGGGGGTCAGCCGCAGCCACTTGTCGGTGGAGAAGGGGGCGTCCTGCCACGCCTCCCGCTCTTCCTCACCGGCGGCGTACCAGGCGCGGACCAGGCCCACATGGTGGTCGAGGTTGATGGAGGCGGCCGCGTTGGCGATGGCGGCCGTGGCCGGGTCGCCGCCGAAGTCGGACGTGGTCCAGCGCAGCTCGGCGGAGGTCAGCCGCCACCACCGCTCGCGCCGGTCACGGGCGAGCTCCGGCGCCTCCTCGATCAGGTCGCTCGCGGCCAGCATGCGCAGGTGGTGGCTGGCGTTGGCGACCGCCTGGCCGGTGTGCTCGGCCAGCATGCTGGCGGTGCAGGGGCCGTAGACCTTCAGGGCGTCCATGAGCCGTCGCCGCAGGGGGTGGGCGAGCACGGCGAGCACCTTCGAGTCGGTGATCTGACGCACTTCCTTGTGATCCATGCCACCAGCGTGACATGCACAATGACGCTTGCGCAATGACTATTGCTAAAGAACCATTGCGCATCTCGGGACGTCGTGCCGGCTGCAAGATCGTTAACTTCTGTGACTGGTGTGACTGATGTGACTCGCGAACGGTCTCGTTTCAGGACATGTGAGGGGAATCACATTTAAGTAACAGAGGCGCTTGATATGCAGGGGTTTCCTGGTTCACCACCCCCTTATTTGATCTCCATTTCTTGGTCACGACTTTGCCTCAATTTGGGGATCTGTGTAGCTTCTGGGCCGCGGCGAGCACGCCATGCCGTCGCGATGAAGCCGGTCATGATCGATGGGCGGCAGCAGAACAATCCAATGGTCACCGTCATCGAGTAAGGACGAATCAGGACCGCAGAGGGCGGTGACCTGCCGAATCCGTGCGGCAAGGAGCGCGGAACCGGGGACCCAATTGATCCCAAATGTGGGCTCAGGGGGTGAATCAGCGCCTATGGCGCTGTAGGGCGACTTCCATGCCCGAATCCGTCAGCTAACCCGGTAGGCGTCAGTGGAAGAATCAAGGAGCGATCCTGTCCAGCACCACCCAAAACCCTCGTCTGTCGCGCATTGCCCGCATCTCTCTCGGCGGGGTCGTGCTCACCATGACGGCCTCCGTTGGGGCGGTCGCGACACAGGCGACGGCGGCTGATGCCGCCACGGCGACCACCGCGCAGAGCATCGGTGACCCGGGTACCGTCTACGGTCCGGCCAGGTCGAACGAGGCGCCGGCCTCCGCCCAGCCGGGTGAGGCCGCCGGCTCGGTGAACCTGGTCGAGGCGGCGAGCACCACCACCTCGAGCACCACACAGAGCACC
Organism: Sphaerisporangium perillae; assembly: GCF_023276435.1. GTDB lineage: Bacteria > Actinomycetota > Actinomycetes > Streptosporangiales > Streptosporangiaceae > Sphaerisporangium > Sphaerisporangium perillae. Next base: position 19,878 of record NZ_JALLPO010000006.1, on the reverse strand, counting down.
GCCACGGCGAGCAAGTCCAAGAGCTCCGCCAAGCTGAGCAAGGCCGCCAAGCAGAAGATCAAGGCGCACACGGCCGTCTCGGTGGCCAAGAAGCAGATCGGCGACCCCTACCGCTGGGGTGCCAGCGGCCCGGGCGCGTTCGACTGCTCCGGCCTCGTCCTGTACGCCTGGCGCAAGGCCGGCGTGAAGCTTCCTCGCGTCGCGGCCAGCCAGTTCCGCTCCGTGAAGAAGAAGGTCTCCTGGAAGAACCTCAAGCCGGGCGACCTGATGTTCTTCTACGGCCTCGGCCACGTCGGGATGTACGTCGGCCACGGCAAGATGATCCACTCCCCGCACAGCGGCACGCGGGTGCGGATCGAGAAGCTGTCCGGCTACCGCAAGGCCTCCTTCGTCGGAGCCGTGCGCCCCGGCGCGTGATCCCCGTGCCGGGGGACCACTTCCCAGGAGACCGTTCCCGAGAAGCACCCCCACACGCACGCTGACCACGCACCGCCGTGCAGGCCCCGTCCGCCTCCTCCCCCCTGGGGCGGCCGGGGCCTGCACGCATCTCTGTCCGCCTTCATGTCCTCCCCGGCTCCGCACGTGGTTCTCCGCGCTCGCGCTTTCCCGCCGGGGGGCGCCGTCGTACCCCGGCGGTAGATTGCCCGCATGCGCGTCGTGTGGCTCTGGGCCGTCCTGGCAGGGTTGCTGGCCGCCTTGACGGGTCCCGTCGCCACCGACGACCTGCGACGGCGCGCGGACGCGCTGATCGGGGAGCATCCGGAGATCTGGGCGGGAGCGCGGATCATCCCCGGCGAGCGTTCCCTGCTGGTCGTGGCCGCGACGGCCCGAGCCGACGCCGTCACTCCCGGCCGCGGGGATCCGTCCCCGGAGGCGGCCGGCGCCCCGGGACCCCTCGGCCTGGCCGATCTCGCCCGCCGGGCCGACCGCGCGAGCCTGATCGTCGCCCGCGTCGCCGGGCCCGTGCGCCCGCTGATCCTGGTGCCCGCGACCACCGAGCAGGCGGCCGCGCTCGCCGCGCCCGCGGCCGTGGGCGGCCTCGCGGCGGTGGCCGCCGCCGACCACGTGATCGTCGAGCCGCGCTCGTTCGCCCGCCTGACCGGCACCGGACGCGACGTCGTCCTCGCCCACGAGCTCACGCACGTCGCCATGGGAGCCGCGATGGACGGGCGCACTCCCAAGTGGCTGGTGGAGGGGTTCGCCGACTACGTGGGCTACCTCCACGCCGGGCTCCCCGTGGCCCGCGCCGCCGCCGAGCTGGCCGAGGAGGTGCGCGCCGGGGCGCCGCCCGAGGCGCTCCCCGGCCCCGGCGCGTTCGCCGCCGGCTCCGCACGGCTGGCGCAGGCGTACGAGGAGGCGTGGCTCGCCTGCCGGTATGTCGCCGGGCGCTTCGGCGAGCGCGCGCTCGTGACCCTCTACCGTGAGTCAAGGCGAGGCGACCCGGACACCGCGCTCACCCGGACGCTCGGGATGAGCGAGGAGGAGTTCACCGCCGCGTGGCGCGAGTACGTCCGGCGACAGCTCGCGTGAGAACGGCGGGAGAGCGGCGGGGGGGCGTATGGGAGAGGGGACGGACGAGGTGGCGAGGCTGATCGCGTGGCGAGGTTGATCGAGGGCACCGGCGGGCGCACAGAGACGGGCACGGGGCTGCGGGCCGCGGGGGTCGCCCTGGTGGTGCTGGGCGCGGCGCTGGCCGCCGTGGTGGCCGTCACGACGCCGTGGGACCCGTTGCGCGACGCCCCGGCCGTGGCGGCCGACCCCGCGCGCGACTTCAGCCCCGGGCAGATCGCGCGGGCCGGGGCCTTCGACGCCGCCGTCAACGTCCCGGTGTACCTGTCGCTCGCGGTGACGCTCGTCGTCGCGGGCGTGCTGGTCCTGACGCCCTTCGGGGCATGGCTGGTGGGCCGTCTCAAGGGGCCGTGGTGGGCGCGCACCCTGCTCGGCGTCCTCGCGCTCTCGGGCGTCAGCCTGCTGATCAAATGGCCGCTCGGCATGTTGTACGAGACGCGCCTGCGGGAGTACGGCCTGTCCACCCAGCACTGGGGCGAATGGTCCGCCGACCGGCTCAAGAACTTCGGCGTCCAGACCATCCTCGTCGCGATCATGGTGCTCGCCGTCGTCTGGCTGGCGCGGCGCCGGCCGCGCACCTGGTGGATCCCCGCGGCGGCCGGGGCGTTCCTGCTCACCGTCGTGGCGTCGTTCGTCTATCCGGTCGTCGTCGAACCGCTGTTCAACGACTTCACGCCCCTCCCGCAGGGACGGCTCCGCACCGACCTGATCGCCATGGCGAGCCGCGACGGCGTCCCGGTCGACGACGTGCTGGTCGCGGACGCCTCACGCAGGACCACGGCGCTCAACGCGTACGTCTCGGGCTTCGGCGCGACGCGCCGCATCGTCCTCTACGACACGCTGCTGCGCGCCCCCGCGAACGAGGTCGAGCTGATCGTCGCGCACGAACTCGGCCACGCCAAGCGCGGCGACGTCCTCTACGGGACGATGATCGGCGGGCTCGGAGCCGCCGCCGGCGCGTGCCTGCTCTACCTGGTGACCTCGCTCCCCGCCCTCAGGCGCCGGACGGGAGTGCGGTCGGTGGGCGACCCCCGGGCGGTGGGGCTCCTGCTCGGCCTGATGAGCCTCGCGACCGTGCTGTCCGGACCGGCCGAGAACCTCGTCAGCCGCCAGATCGAGGCCAGGGCCGACGTCCACGCGCTCGACCTCACCCGCGACCCCGTCACGTTCGCCGCGATGCAGAGACGGCTGGCCGTGACCAACATCTCCGACCTGTCGCCGGACGCGTTCGAGTACCTCATGTACGCCTCCCACCCCACGACCCCGCAGCGCTTGGCCCTGGCGCGCTCCTGGGCCCGCCTGAACGGCATGCCGGAACCGTGATCCGGCCCGAGCGCGGCCCCACGCGACCCAAGACGCTGGTCGTGACCAACGACTTCCCGCCGCGCCCCGGCGGCATCCAGGCGTTCGTGCACGCGCTCGCCGTGCGGCGGCCGCCCGGCTCGGTGATCGTGTACGCCTCCCGCTGGCCCGGGTGCGAGGAGTTCGACGCGCGCCAGCCGTACCCCGTCGTGCGGCACGCCGGCTCCCTGATGCTGCCCGTCCCCGATGTGGCCAGGCGGGCGGCGGAGCTGGTCCGGTCGCAGGGGTGTGACACGGTCGTGTTCGGCGCGGCGGCGCCGCTCGGGCTGCTCGCCCCCGCCGTGCGCGCGGCGGGGGCCGAGCGAGTGATCATGCTGACCCACGGGCACGAGGCCGCCTGGGCCGGCGTGCCCCTGGCACGCGGTCTGCTCGCGAGGATCGGCTCCCACGCGGACGTGATCACCTACCTCGGCGACTACACCCGGCAGCGGCTCGCCACGGTGATGCCCCCCGCCCGGCTCGTACGGCTGGCGCCGGGCGTGGACACCGAGGTCTTCCATCCCGGGGCCGGCGGCGCCGAGGTGCGGATGTCGCTGGGAATCGGCAACCGGCCCGTGGTGGTGTGCGTCTCCCGGCTGGTCCCGCGCAAGGGCCAGGACACGCTGGTCCGCTGCTGGCCGGCGGTGCTGCGGGAGGTGCCCGACGCCGTGCTCCTGCTGGTCGGCGGTGGGCCGTCCCGCAAGGCGCTGGAGCAGTCGATCGGCTCGCGCGGCCTGGGCGGCTCGGTCATCGTGACCGGGTCGGTGCCGTGGAGCAGCCTGCCCGCCTACTACGACGCCGGTGACGTGTTCGCCATGCCGTGCCGTACCCGGCTCAAGGGCCTGGACGTGGAGGGCCTCGGCATCGTGTACCTGGAGGCGTCCGCGACCGGGTTGCCGGTCGTGGCGGGCGCCTCCGGCGGCGCGCCCGACGCGGTCCTTCCCGGCGAGACGGGCGTGGTCGTGGACGGCTGCGACCCCGACCAGGTGGCCGCCGCCCTGGTCGGGCTGCTCCGCGACCCCGACCGCGCCCGCGAGATGGGCAGGCGGGGACGGGCCTGGATCGAACGCGAATGGCACTGGGACCTCGTCGCCGACCGCTTTGCCACCCTGCTCGCCACCCCCGGCGTCCCCGAAACCGGCTCCGCCGAGAACCTCAGCTGAGCCGGCATCGGCCTGCGGCCCGCCACGGTGTCCTACAACTGCAGCCAGTGCTGCATGCGGTCGATGAGTTCCTCGGCGTCGACGGGCTTGGTGACGTAGTCGCTGGCTCCCGAGGAGAGGGTCTTCTCACGGTCGCCGTGCATGGCCTTCGCGGTGACCGCGATGATCGGCAGGTCGGAGAAGCGCGGCATCTCGCGGATCGCGGCCGTGGCGGCGTAGCCGTCCATCTCGGGCATCATGATGTCCATCAGGACGAGGTCGACGTCCTCGTTGCGCATGAGCGCGTCGATGCCCTTGCGGCCGTTCTCGGCGTAGAGCACCTGCATGCCGTGCAGTTCCAGGATGTTGGTCAGCGCGAAGACGTTGCGGACGTCGTCGTCGATCACCAGCACCTTGCGGCCGAGCAGACCGCTGTCGACCTTCTCGACGTCCTGCGCGGTGTCCTCCAGGGTCGCCTGGACCAGGGGCAGCACGTCGCCGGGACCCTTGGCCGTCAGGTGGAGGGTGATGCGCTCGCGCAGCTCGTCCAGGCTGGGCAGGCGCTCCAGCGGCTGGGTGCGGGCACGTCCCCGCAGAAGGTTCTCCTGGGGGCGGGTGAGCTTGCGGGTGTGGTGGGCGAGCACGGGCAGCGAGCGCAGGGCGCCGTCCTCGTCGAGCCTTCGCAGGAACTCCGCCGCCGCGTCCTGGGGCATCCCGAGGTCGAGCACGATGCAGTGGTAGCCCTCCCGGGACAGCGCGCCCAGGGCGGTGTCCGGGTCGTTCGCCGTGGTGACCCGCACCGGCCCGTGGGTCTCCGACAGGTCGGACACCACGCTCTGGGCCAGCAGGGACAGCAGCCCGCTCGGCCGTGACTCGACGACGAGCAGGCGGCGTCCCCCGGCATGGCCGTCGGAGCCGCCGGATCCGTCGGCCCTTCCGGATGCGCCGAGCCCGCCCGACCCACCGGGTCCGCCGTCGGCGGGTGAGGCGTACACCGGAGGCTCCGCCGTCCCGGCGGCGCCGGGCCGTGCCTCGACGGCGGAGCCTGGAGCGCCGGTCGCGGGCTTCTCCGAGAAGTGGGTCATCGGGAGGTAGAGGCTGAACGTGCTGCCCTCGCCGAGCGTGCTCACCGCGCGGATCTCGCCGTTGAACAGCGTGGCGATCTCGCGGCTGATGGACAGCCCGAGGCCGGTGCCGCCGTACTTGCGGCTGGTGGTGCCGTCGGCCTGCTGGAAGGCGTCGAAGATCTGGGAGAGGTTCTCGTCGGCGATGCCGATGCCGGTGTCCACGACGTGGAAGGCCAGGACTTCCTGGCCGGGCCCGCTGGGCAGGTCCATGGCGCCGGCCCGCTCCACGCGGAGCTCGACGGTGCCCCGCTCGGTGAACTTCACCGCGTTGGACAGCAGGTTGCGCAGGACCTGCCGGAGCCGCTGCTCGTCCATCATGAGCCGGGTGGGGACGCCGGGCGCCACCTTGACGTCGAACCGCAGCCCCTTCTCGGTGGTCAGCGGCCGGAACGTCGCCTCGACGTAGTCCAGGAGCTGGTGGATGTGGAACGGCTCCAGGGCGAGGTCCATCTTGCCGGCCTCGATCTTGGACAGGTCGAGGATGTCGTTGATGAGCTGCAGCAGGTCGGTGCCGGCCGAGTGGATGACGTTGGCGTACTCGACCTGCTTGGCGGTGAGGTTGCGCGCGGGGTTCTGGGCGAGAAGCTGGGCGAGGATGAGCAGCGAGTTGAGCGGGGTGCGCAGCTCGTGGCTCATGTTGGCCAGGAACTCGCTCTTGTACTTGGAGGCGAGCGCGAGCTGCTGGGCGCGGTCCTCCAGCTCCTGGCGCGCCTGCTCGATCTCGATGTTCTTGGTCTCGATGTCGCGGTTCTGCCGGGCGAGCAGCTCGGCCTTCTCCTCCAGCTCGGCGTTGGAGCGCTGGAGCTCCTCCTGGCCGACCTGGAGCTCGGTCGCCAGGCGCTGGGACTCGGTCAGCAGGGCGTCGGTGCGGGCGTTGGCGACGATGGTGTTGACGTTGACGCCGATGGTCTCGACGAGCTGTTCGAGGAAGTCGCGGTGGACCTGGGTGAAGTGGCCGAGGCTGGCCAGCTCGATCACGCCGAGCACCTGGTCCTCGACGACGATGGGCAGCACGACGAGGCTCGCCGGGCCGGCCTCGCCGAGGCTGGACGCGATCGTGAGGTAGCCCGGAGGGACGTCCTCGATGAGGATGGTGCGCTTGGCGAGCGCGGCCTGGCCGACCAGGGAGTCGCCGAGGGCGTAGCGGCGGGAGACCTCCAGGTGGCCGTAGCCGCCGACCACCCGCAGCTCGGTGCCGGCGGGGCCGTCCTCGGCGAGCAGGAAGGTGCCGTGCTGGGCGCGCACCAGGGGCGCCAGCTCGTTCATGACGAGCTCGGCGACGACGGCGAGGTCGCGGTGGCCCTGCATGAGCCCCGAGACGCGGGCCAGGTTGGTCTTGAGCCAGTCTTGCTCCTGGTTGGCCCTGGTGGTCTCCCGGAGGGACTTCACCATGGAGTTGATGTTGTCCTTGAGCTCGGCCACCTCGCCGGAGGCGTCGACGGTGATGGAGCGGGTGAGGTCGCCGGAGGTGACCGCGCTGGTCACCTCGGCGATGGCCCGCACCTGGCGGGTGAGGTTCCCGGCGAGCTCGTTGACGTTCTCGGTGAGCCGCTTCCAGGTGCCGGAGACGCCTTCGACCTCGGCCTGGCCGCCTAGCCTGCCCTCGCTGCCGACCTCGCGGGCGACGCGGGTGACCTCGGCGGCGAAGGAGGAGAGCTGGTCGACCATGGTGTTGATCGTGGTCTTGAGCTCCAGGATCTCGCCGCGCGCGTCGACGTCGATCTTCTTGGTGAGGTCGCCCTGGGCGACGGCGGTGGTGACCTGGGCGATGTTGCGCACCTGGTTGGTCAGGTTGTTCGCCATGGAGTTGACGTTGTCGGTGAGGTCCTTCCAGGTGCCGGCGACGTTGGGCACCCGCGCCTGGCCGCCGAGCTGGCCTTCGGTGCCGACCTCGCGGGCGACGCGGGTGACCTCGTCGGCGAAGGCGCTCAGCGTCTCGACCATCGTGTTGATCGTCTGGGCGAGCGCGGCGACCTCGCCCTTGGCCTCGACCGTGATCTTCTGGGAGAGGTCTCCTCTGGCCACCGCGGTCGCGACCTGCGCGATCGACCGCACCTGGCCGGTCAGGTTGGAGCCCATGACGTTGACGTTGTCGGTGAGGTCCTTCCAGGTGCCCGAGACGCCGCGGACGGTGGCCTGGCCGCCCAGGTTGCCCTCGGTGCCGACCTCGCGGGCGACGCGGGTGACCTCGTCGGCGAACGCCGAGAGCTGGTCGACCATCGTGTTGATGGTCTCCTTCAGTTCCAGGATCTCGCCGCGGGCGTCCACCCGGATCTTCTGCGACAGGTCGCCTTTGGCCACCGCCGTGGTCACCTCGGCGATGCTGCGGACCTGGGCGGTGAGGTTGTCGGCCATGACGTTCACCGACTCGGTGAGCGCCTTCCAGGTGCCTGAGACGCCCTTGACGTCCGCCTGGCCGCCGAGGCGCCCCTCGGTGCCGACCTCGCGGGCGACGCGGGTGACCTCGTCGGCGAAGGAGGAGAGCTGGTCGACCATCGTGTTGAGCGTGTTCTTCAGCTCGAGGATCTCGCCGCGCGCCGAGACGGTGATCTTCTGGGAGAGATCGCCCCTGGCCACGGCCGTCGCGACCTGCGAGATGTTGCGGACCTGGTCGGTGAGGTTGCCGGCCATGGAGTTCACCGAGTCGGTCAGGTCGCGCCAGGTGCCGGCGACCTCGGTGACCTGCGCCTGGCCGCCGAGCCGCCCGTCGGTGCCGACCTCGCGGGCGACGCGGGTGACCTCGTCGGCGAACGAGGAGAGCTGGTCGACCATCGTGTTGATGGTGTTCTTCAGCTCGAGGATCTCGCCGCGCGCCGAGACGGTGATCTTCTGCGACAGGTCGCCCTTGGCCACCGCCGTGGTGACCTGGGCGATGCTGCGGACCTGGTCGGTGAGGTTGCCGGCCATGGCGTTCACCGAGTCGGTGAGGTCCTTCCAGGTGCCCGAGACGCCGGGCACCTCGGCCTGGCCGCCGAGCTGGCCCTCGGTGCCGACCTCGCGGGCGACGCGGGTGACCTCGGAGGTGAACAGCGACAGCTGGTCCACCATGCCGTTGAAGACGGTGGCGATCTCCTTGTAGAGGCCGTCGCCCTCCTCGGGCAGCCGCGTGCCGAAGTCGCCGTCACGGACCGCCGTCAGCCCCGCCAGCAGCTGCCGCAGGTCGACCTCGGGACCGCCTTTCGCCGGCAGGGTGGATCCACGCTTGGCGGTACTCGCGCTGTCAACCATGTCCACCCTCTGAGTCGAGGCCAATGTATGGCCAAGCCATCGTATAGACGTGCTTGCAGCATCGATGACCTCTTGTGGTGGCCCAGGTCATGTGGCCCGGGGGGCGACCTCAGCCGTAGAGGGCGTCGATGTCCTTGGCGAAGTCGCGCAGCACCAGGTTGCGCTTGATCTTGAGCGAGGGGGTGAGGTGACCGCTCTCCTCGGTGAAGTCGGTGTCGAGGATCACGAACTTCTTCACCTGCTCGGCCTTGGAGACCATGATGTTGGCCTCGTCCACCGCCCGCTGGACGGCGGCGATCACGGCGGGGTCGGAGCAGAGCTGAGCACCGGAGGCGCCGGACTTTCCGTTGGCCTCCTTCCATTGCTCCAGGGCCTCGGGGTCCAGCGTCACCAGCGCCGCGATGAACGGCCTGTCGTCACCGATCACCATGGCCTGGCTGACCAGCGGGTGGGCGCGGATGCGGTCCTCCATGGGCGCGGGGGCGACGTTCTTGCCCGCGGCCGTGACGATGATCTCCTTCTTCCTGCCGGTGATGCGCAGGTAGCCGTCGGCGTCCAGCACGCCGACGTCGCCGGTGTGGAACCAGCCGTCCGCGTCGATGGCCTCGGCGGTGGCCTTGTCGTTGTTCCAGTAGCCGTCGAAGACGTGGCGGCCCTTGACCAGCACCTCGCCGTCCTCGGCGACGGCGATGGTCACGCCGGGGAACGGCTTGCCGACGGTGCCGATCTTGTTGGCTCCGGGGATGTTGACCGCCGAGGGCGCGGAGGTCTCGGTGAGCCCCCAGCCCTCGAAGATCTCGATGCCCGCGCCCTTGAAGAAGTTGCTGAGCCGCTCGCCGAGGGCCGAGCCGCCGCTCACGGCGGCGGTGAGCCGCCCGCCGGTGGCCGCGCGGAGCTTGGCGTACACCAGCCTGTCGTACAGGGCGCGCTGGAGGCGCAGGCCCGCGCCCGCTCCGCCCGAGCTCTCGGCGCGGCTCCACGCGATCGCGACCTCGACCGCCCGGTGGAAGATCTTGCCTTTGAGCGCGCCGCCCGCCGAGGCCTTCAGCTCGGCGGAGTTGTAGACCTTCTCGAACACGCGCGGCACGCCGAGCAGGAACGTCGGCTTGAACGACTGCAGGTCGGGCGCGACGTTCTTCATGTTGGGGGTGTGGGCGAGCACGGTGCCGGTCTCGAGCAGGATGATCTCGATGAGACGGGCGAAGCTGTGGGCCAGCGGCAGGAACAGCAGCGCGGCCCGGCCGTCCACCTCGAAGAGCGCCTCCAGCGGGCCCTTGGCCACGTTGCGCGCGGTGAACAGCAGGTTGTCGTGCGTGAGCCGGCAGCCCTTGGGGCGTCCCGTGGTGCCGGAGGTGTAGATGATGGTGGCCAGGTCGTGGCCGCCGCGGGCCAGGCGGCGCTCCTTCAGCGTCTCCCCCGGGACGTCGGCGCCGCTCGCGGTCAGCTCGCTGAGAGCGCCGGCGTCGATGCGCCACATGGCGGGCTTGTCGGAGATGTCCTCGAGCGCCTGCCGGACCTCCTGCTCGTGCGCCTCGGTCTCGACGATCACGCCCTTGGCGCCGCTGTCGGTGAGGATCCAGTGCACCTGGTCGGCCGAGGAGGTCTCGTAGATCGGCACGCTGACCGCTCCCGCGGCCCAGATCGCGTAGTCGACGACCGTCCACTCGTAGCGGGTGCGCGACATGAGCGCCACCCGGTCGCCCGCTTCGATGCCGGCGTCGATGAGGCCCTTGGCCACGCCGGCGACCTGGTCGCGGAACTCCGAGGCGGTGACCGGGGTCCACGCGTCGCCGACCTTGCGGCTGATCGCGACGGCGCTCGGCTCCTGCTCGCTGCGCTCGAATACGATGTCGGCGCAGTTGGCGGACGGCGGCACGTCCACCAGCACGGGAACGCTGTATTCGCGCACGGTCACTCCTTCGAATGCACGCCCGGAGGCTCTTTCTCCCTGAAGGCTGCCTGGACGCTACCGTGTCGGGCCAATGCTCCGGTAGATCCGTCACCGCGCCTTTATCAAGGGCAAATCCACGCTATCAGTGTCATCTGGCGGGTCGGAGCGACCGCGCCGGTTCGGTTCGTGTGTCGTCGCCGGCCACGCCAAGCGATCGGTTGCTAAAAGGGCGAGTACTACGATGTGCCTCATGCGGGTCCATGTCGTCAGTGACGTCCACGGGCGCGCGGACGCCCTCGCCCGTGCCGCGGACGGCGCCGACGCGCTCATCTGCCTCGGCGACCTGATCCTCTTCGTCGACTACGCCGACCACTCCCAGGGCATCTTCGCCGACCTGTTCGGCGCAGAGCGCGCCTCGGAGTTCATCGGGCTGCGCACGGCCGGCCGCTTCGAGGAGGCGCGGAGCATGTCGGCCGGGCTCTGGGCGACACTCGGCGGCGAGCCGCGCGAGCACATCGAGCGGGCCGTCCGCGACCAGTACGCCCGCATCTTCGCCGCGATGCCGACGCCCGCCTACCTCACCTACGGCAACGTCGACCTGCCCCGCCTCTGGAGCGACCACATCAGGGACGGCCACCACGTGCTCGACGGCCAGACCGTGGAGATTGGCGGGCTCACCTTCGGGTTCGTCGGAGGCGGCCTGCGCACCCGCTACCGCACCCCCAACGAGATCGACGAGGAGGAGTTCGCCCGCAAGGTGGAGGCGGTCGGCGCCGTCGACGTGCTCTGCTGTCACATCCCGCCCGCCGTGCCCGACCTGCTGTACGACGTGGTGGCCCGGCGTTTCGAGCGGGGGAGCGAGGCGACGCTGGAGGCGATCAAGGCCACCCAGCCCCGGTACGCCCTGTTCGGCCACGTGCACCAGCCGCTGGCAGCGCGCACCCGCATCGGCCGCACCGAGTGCGTCAACGTCGGCCACTTCCGCGGCAACGGCCGCCCCTTCGCGCTCGATCTGTGAGCCCCGCCGCCGGCGCGGGCACCGGCGTCGCGGGGAGCACCGGCATGACGTTTCCCAAGCGGCGGGAAGATCACCCCCTCGGACGTTCGCGCGGGAACGGCGAACGAGTACGGTAAGCCCATGGCTGATCGCACCACGTCCAGCATCACGATCGGCGCCGACCCGTCGGCGATCACGGCGGTCATCGCCGACTTCGGCTCCTATCCCCAGTGGGCCGGCCAGGTGAAGTCCGCGGGGGTCCTCTCCGTGGGCGAAGACGGCCGCCCGGCCACCGTCCGGTTCGTCCTCGACGCCGGTGTGATCACCGACGAGTACACCCTCGGCTACCGCTGGGACGACGACCGCGCCGTCGACTGGGAGATGGTCGAGCCCGGCAAGATGCTCTCCGCGCTCACCGGCAGCTACCTGCTCGCCCCCGCCGCGGGCGGCACCGAGGTGACCTACGAGCTGGCCGTCGACCTGAAGGTGCCGATGATCGGCATGGTGAAGCGCAAGGCCGAGAAGGTCATCGTCGACACCGCGCTCAAGGGTCTGAAGAAGCGCGTCGAGGGCCGATGACCACGGGGACCCCGCGCGTCCTGCTCTTCACCGGCAAGGGGGGAGTGGGCAAGACCACCGTCGCCGCGGCCACCGCCACGCTCGCCGCCCGCCGGGGGCGCAAGACGCTCGTGGTCTCGACCGACACCGCGCACTCCCTGGCCGACGCCCTCGGCGTGCCCGGCTCGGGCGAGCCCAGCGAGGCCGCGCCCGGCCTGTACCTGCAGCAGGTCGACACCCAGCGTGCGCTCGAACGCCACTGGGGCGACCTGCGCGAGTACGCGCGGGGCCTGCTCGCCGAGCTCGGCCTGGACGAGGTCACCTCCGAGGAGCTCACGGTGCTGCCCGGCGCCGAGGAGGTCATCGCCCTGCTGGAGCTGCGCGAGCAGGTCCAGACCGGCAGGTGGGACGTGATCGTCGTCGACTGCGCCCCGACCGCCGAGACCCTGCGCCTGCTCGCCCTCCCCGAGGCCCTCGACTGGCACGTCAGCCGCCTGCTGCCCGCCGGCCGCAAGCTGATGCGCGCCCTGGCCCCGGTCGTGCGGCACGTCGCCCGGCTGAGCCTTCCCGAGGACGCCGTCGTGAGCGCGGGGGAGCGGCTGCACCTCGGCCTCATGGGGGTGCGCGATCTGCTGACCGGTGACAACGCCTCCGTACGGCTCGTGCTCACCCCCGAGGCGGTCGTGGTCGCCGAGGCCCGGCGCACCTTCACCTCCCTCAGCCTGTACGGCTACCGGGTCGACGCCGTCGTCGCCAACCGCGTGTTCCCCGAGGGCGGCTCCGACCCCTGGCGGCGCGGCTGGGTGGAGGCCCAGGCGCGCCACCTGGCGGCGGTCGGGGAGTCCTTCGCGCCGCTGCCGGTCCACACCGTTCCCTATCTGCCCGCCGAGCCGGTCGGTCCCGAGGCGCTGGCCGCGCTCGCCGAGGAGCTGTACGGCACGACCGACCCGTTCGCGCCCCCCTCCGGCGAGCCGCCGCTGATCATCCGCTCCGAGGGCGAGGTCCACGAACTGACCCTCGCCCTGCCGCTCGCCGACAAGGAGGCGGTCGACCTGGCGAGGAAGGGGGACGAGCTCATCGTCACCGCCGGCTCCTACCGCCGGGTCCTCGCGCTGCCCGCCGCGCTCGCGCGCAGATCGGTGCGCGACGCCGTGCTCCGTGACGGGCGCCTCCGGGTACGGTTCGAGGCAGGAGGGGCCTGATGACGGACATGAACGAGAACACCAGCGATGAGCGTCGTCCCATTCCACGGGATGAGTGGTTCAAGGAGCGGGACGCTGAACGGCGCGCGGCCGAGCGGGACGAGTGGTTCAAGCAGCATGCCGGCGACCGGCGCGGCGACGCCCGCGACGAGCCGTCCGACGCCCTTGGCTCCGTCGCCCACGAGGCGCGGCGGCTCTTCGACTCCATGCAGCAGCGGGTCGGCCGCGAGATCGGCAAGGGCGTCGTCAAGGGCGGGATGAGCGGCATCGGCCAGGGCCTCGGACAGGTCCTCGGCGGCGCGAACCGCCCGGCCGGGGATGTGTGGAGCGAGGCGGTCTCGGGGCATGACGATGACGAGTACATCTGCCGCGCCTGCCCGGTCTGCCGCCTGAAGGCCGCCCGGCGCGAGGCCGGCGGGGACGTCACCGACCACCTGATCACGGCGGGCGGCGAGCTTCTGGCCGCGTTCCGCCAGGCGGTGGACGCCGTGTCGCGGCCCGCCACGCCGAGGAGCGCCGGCGACACGGACACCCGAGTACAGCACATCGACCTGGGCTGAGGGCCCGGCGTGAGTCTCGGGGGAAGGGATGAGAAATGGCGCTGACGATCGGCGTTGACGTCGGTGGCACGAAGATCGCCGCCGGGGTCGTGGACGAGGACGGCCACATCGTGGAGAACCTCCTGCGACCCACCCCCGCCGACGACCCTGACAAGGTGGCGGAGACGATCGCCGAGGCGGTGCTGGAACTCGCCGGCCGCCACGACGTCGAGGCCGTCGGGCTGGGCGCCGCGGGATTCGTCGACGAGACCCGGTCGATCGTCCGGTTCGCCCCCAACCTCGCCTGGCGCGAGGAGCCCCTGCAGAAGGCCGTGGCCGAGCGGGTCAACCTGCCCGTCGTCGTGGAGAACGACGCCAACGCCATGGCCTGGGGCGAGTACCGCTTCGGGGCCGGGCGCGGCGAGAGCCACGTCGTGTGCATCACCGTCGGCACGGGCATCGGCGGCGGCATGGTCTTCAGCGGCGCGCTGTACCGCGGCCGGTGGGGCATGGGCGCCGAGATGGGGCACATGCAGGTCGTCCCCGAGGGCAGGCTGTGCGGCTGCGGCAACCTCGGCTGCTGGGAGCAGTACGCCAGCGGCAGCGCCCTGGTCCACGAGGCCCGGCTGGTCGCCGCCGCCGACCCCGACCGGGCCGCGCGGATGCTCGCGCTGGCGGGCGGATCGGTCTCCGACATCGAGGGCAAACACGTCACGCAGGCCGCCAGGGAGGGCGACGAGGGGGCCCTCGCCGCCTTCGCGGCCATGGCGGAGTGGCTCGGCCAGGGTATGGCCGACCTCGCCGCCGTGCTCGACCCCGGCCGCTTCATCCTCGGCGGCGGCGTCTCCCGCGCCGCCGACCTGTGGATCGACCACGCCCGCGCGGCCTTCCTGCGAGCGCTGACCGGCCGCGAGCACCGGCCGCACGCCGACATCCGCCCGGCGGAGCTCGGACCGGCCGCCGGCCTGGTCGGCGCGGCGGACCTGGCACGGCATCCCTGACCGGCCCGCCGCAGGACGTCCGCGCTCCATGATGATCCGCGTCGGCACCTACAACGTGCGTTCCATGTACGACGACAACGCCGCGCTCGCGCGGGTCATCAGGGCCATGGCGCCGGACGTCCTTTGCGTTCAGGAGGCGCCCCGGCTGCTGCGCTGGCGGCACAGGCGCGCCGAACTCGCCCGTGCCGCCGGGCTGCGGGTCGTCACCGGCCGGCGCTGGGGCGGCGTCGCGGTGCTGGTGGCCCCCGGTACGCGGGTCCTCCACCGCGAGAGCCACCTGCTGCGGCCGTTCGCCGGCCTGGAACGGCGCGGCGTCGCCATCGCGGTGGTGGAGCACGAGGGCGTCGCGATCACCGTCGCCTCCGTGCACCTCGACCTCGTGGCCCCCGCCCGGCTGTTCCACGCGGTCGAGATCATGGGTCTCGCCGGGAAGGTCGCGAGCCGGTTCGGCACGCCGCTCGTGCTGGCGGGCGATGTGAACGAGCAGCCGGGCGGGCCCGCCTGGAGCTACCTCACCCGCGCCCTGGCCGACTGCTATCTCCTCGCGCCCCGGGGCGACGGCCTGACCTTCAGTGCCAGGCGGCCGGGGATGCGCCTGGACGTGGTGTTCGCCGCGCCGGGCATCGCGGTGCGGTCGTGCGGCGGTGTGGACGCCGACCCCGCCGACCTGACGGCGGCCACCGACCACCTGCCCGTCGTCGCCGAGCTGCTCGCGGGCTGAGCGACGGGCGCACTGGGTTCAGGTGACCGTTTGGTCAACACTGCGACAGCTCACGCGCGCGGGATGGCAGGACACGTACGATTTGGTCATGTCCCGCCGCCTGCCGCGGCGTGCGTTGTCGTTGTGCGTGCTGCTGACCGGCGTGCTGACCGGTGCCCTCACCCGCGCCACATCCCCAGCGCATGCCCACGCCGACCCGCCCCGTCCCCATGCCGCCGAGCGGGGGCCGGCCGGGCTGTTCCAGGAGTCGACGACCGCGCGGCTGCAGACCGACGGCTCCCTGTCCGACGTGGTGGGCCTGTCGAAGTCGAACATCTGGGCCGTCGGCCAGGAGGACGTCTGGGAGGCGTGGCAGAACCGCAGCGTCATCACCCACTGGGACGGCGGCACCTGGACCGAGCTGGGCATCCGCAACGACGCCTCCAACGCCGGCCACCTGCGCTCGGTCGCCGCCGCCTCGCCGCGCGAGATCTGGGCGGTGGGCGAGGGGCACGACGGCCTGCCCTACGTCGTACGCGGCGACGGGTCGGTGTTCGACCGCGTCAGCGTGCCGGAACTCGGCAGCGGCGACTGGCTCGGAGGAGTCGCGGCCGTCCCGGGCCGCATGGTGGCCGTGGGCGGACGGGCCGGCAAGACGCTCGTCGCGACGTCCACCGCCAAAGGCTGGACCGCCGTCCAGGGCAAGGCCAAGGGCATGCTGTACGGCGTCGCGCTGACGCGCAAGGGCGACGGCTGGGCGGTGGGCGACGACGGCACCGAGCCGCTGATCATGCGGCTGGCCGGCAACACCTGGAAGCCGGTGACGGCGCCCAGCGTCGCCGGAGGGTTCCTGCGGGACGTCTCCATGGAGGGGCCGAAGAAGGCCGTCGCCGTGGGCGGGATCTACCACGACGACGGCAAGATCTCCCCGCTGGTCCTCACGTGGAACGGCAAACGCTGGCGGCAGGTGCCGGTGCCCGACCGCTACGCCGAGTTGTACGGCGTCACCGGCGACGGGAAGGGCCACTTCTGGGTGTCGGGCTACGATCCCGAGCATCCGGGCGAGGCGTACCTGCTGCGCGGCGCCGGGTCGGCCTGGCGGCTGGTCCGCGGAGAGACGCCCACCAGGCCGCGCACGATGCGCCTGCAGGCCGTCACCCACGTCGGCGACCTGACGATGGCCGTCGGGCACGTGGTGGACGCGAACGACCACTACACCGATGTGATCGAACGCTTCCAGCCGAACACCGCCAAGGCCGGCGGCTCGACCGCCAAGACGACCGGCGCCCCGGCGGAGCGATGACCCACGGCCCGGCTTCCGGGCCGTTTCGCAGGTATCTGTGACCCGAGCTGAAGCGGAATTGGAGTGAAGCTGTAGCGCCTCGCCCGAGCGTGTGCTCTGGCAGGACGAACCCGTCCTTGCCATGAGAGCACGCAGAGAGAGGCACCTCCTCATGGAGCTGATCCGCAAGCCGTCAGCGATCGCCGCCGGACCGCCAGGAGACGGGCCGCCCCCGGGGAGATCACGACCCGCGCGGACACGCAGGTTGTTCGTGCGCACAGTGCTCGCCCTCGCCGCCGGCGCAGCCATGATCGTAGCCATGGCCCTGCCGGCGGGCGCCGCCCCGGCGGGGTATTCCGTGCTCGGCACCGACGTATCGAATCATGACGGCGCGATCGACTGGAGTGGAGTCGCCGCCAAGGGAGTGAAGTTCGGCTGGGCGAAGGCGACAGAGGGCCTCGACTTCGTCGATCCGCAGTACGGGGCGAACTACCGCGGCGCCAAGAGCAACGGGGTGTACATCGGGGCCTATGCCTTCGGCCGTCCCGACAAGGGGGCGGGCACCGGAAAGGCGCAGGCCGACTATCTGGTGGATCACGCGCAGTACGTCAACGACGGCAAGACGCTCCCCCTGCAACTCGACATTGAGTGGCCCTGGTGGACCACGGCCGCCCCCATCTATCCGTGCTACGGGCTGTCCAGCGGCCAGATGGTGCAGTGGATCCGCGACTTCGTGAACGAGGTGAAGGCCCGAACAGGCCGGGAGGCGGCGATTTACACCAATCCCAACTGGTGGAACCAGTGCACGGGAAGCAATACTTCTTTCGCGGCGAACCCTCTCGAGACTTCCAACTACAGCGGATCACCCGGGGCACTGCCGGCTGGATGGTCGCGGTTCACCGCCTGGCAGTACCAGGGCTCGTCGAGCACCATTCCGGGCTCGCCCACGGCTTTCAACGGCACTTCGAGCGACCTCGCGGCATTCGCCGGTGGCGGCGATCTCGGGGTTCTGGAGTTCTATCTGTCCGACAGTCAGACCTCGAGTGTCGCGACGCGGCCGGTGATCAGTTACGGGCAAAGTCCGATGGTGCCGATTTCGGGTGACTGGGATGGCGACGGCAAGGACACGGTGAGCACCTACGATCCGACTACCGGCAAGTTCTTCATCAGCAATGATCCGGTGACGGGACTGGCGCAGTACACGTTCGTGTACGGCAATCCCGGTGCCGTTCCGCTGGTCGGTGACTGGGACGGGGACGGCAAGGACAACATCGGTGTTCAGATGGGCAACGGGTTCTACATGCGGACAAGTCCGGTGACCTTGGCCACCGAGACCACGGTGTCGTTGGCCTATGGGGACGCCGGTATGGTGCCGATTTCGGGTGACTGGAATGGCGATGGCAAGGACTCGGTGAGCGCCTACGATCCGACTACCGGCAAGTTCTTCATCAGCAATGATCCGGTGACGGGACTGGCGCAGTACACGTTCGTGTACGGCAACCCCGGTGCCGTTCCGCTGGTCGGTGACTGGGACGGGGACGGCAAGGACAACATCGGTGTGCAGATGGGCAACGGGTTCTACATGCGGACCAGTCCGGTGACCTCGGCCACCGAGACCACGATGTCGATCGGCTACGGCAACGGGAGCGGAGAGCTGCCGGTCATCGGTGACTGGGACGGCGACGGAAAGGACAGCCAGGGCATCGCCAGGTGAACTCGCGAGGAGCTTCTCGCTGAGACGCCTATTCGCAGGGGGCGGGCTCGATGCCCGCTCCCTGTTTCCGTGCCCCGGGATTCCGGCGCATCGGTGAGTGGGGCGCCCGCCTTTTCAGCAGAATCATCGCAGGTCCGATGCCCCGGGCCGCGCATTATCATTCTGTAGCGAATTTGAAGTGAAGTTCTAGAGCGCTGGTCGACCATATGAGTGCCGGTGAAGGAAACGCCGGCCCAGCGAAATCAGTGTGAAAGGACTTTTATGAGTGCTTCAGCTTCGGCTCGGCTCGCACACCGCTTTTCCCGGCTCGTCGCGGCGACCGCCACGATGACTCTCGCATTCGCCGGTGTCGCGGTGACACAGGCACCTCAGGCCAGTGCCGCGTCGGACGTCGGCGGCCACATCACCCAGTCCGAGGTGATCGCCCGCGCCTGGGACTGGGTCAATCGGCGGCCTTACATCAAGTACGACAGCAGCGGTAACACCAGTGCCCCGGACGCGCAGGGCAGGCCGTACCGCCCCGACTGCTCGGGAGCGGTCTCCATGGCCTGGCACCTGGCGAGGAGCCTGACCACCGCGACCCTGCCCGGCAGTTCCGTACTGATCTCCAGCCACCCGTCCAGCGGCACCGACCTTCGCCCCGGTGACCTTCTCAACGTGGACAACGGGCCGAACGGTGAGCATCACGCGGTTCTGTTCGACCATTGGGAAGCGGACCACGTCCATTTCTCCGTCTTCAGTTTCGGCGGGGGAAGCGACGGCAACTCACCGCCTCAGCACGAAACCGGGAGGACGTTCAGCGGCACGGTCGGCGGTCACCCGGGTTCCATCTACAAGGCCTACCGCTACTCGAACGTCGATCAGGTCCCCGATCTCGGGGTTCTGGAGTTCTATCTGTCCGACAGTCAGACCTCGAGTGTCGCGACGCGGCCGGTGATCAGTTACGGGCAAAGTCCGATGGTGCCGATTTCGGGTGACTGGGATGGCGACGGCAAGGACACGGTGAGCACCTACGATCCGACTACCGGCAAGTTCTTCATCAGCAATGATCCGGTGACGGGACTGGCGCAGTACACGTTCGTGTACGGCAATCCCGGTGCCGTTCCGCTGGTCGGTGACTGGGACGGGGACGGCAAGGACAACATCGGTGTTCAGATGGGCAACGGGTTCTACATGCGGACAAGTCCGGTGACCTTGGCCACCGAGACCACGGTGTCGTTGGCCTATGGGGACGCCGGTATGGTGCCGATTTCGGGTGACTGGAATGGCGATGGCAAGGACTCGGTGAGCGCCTACGATCCGACTACCGGCAAGTTCTTCATCAGCAATGATCCGGTGACGGGACTGGCGCAGTACACGTTCGTGTACGGCAACCCCGGTGCCGTTCCGCTGGTCGGTGACTGGGACGGGGACGGCAAGGACAACATCGGTGTGCAGATGGGCAACGGGTTCTACATGCGGACCAGTCCGGTGACCTCGGCCACCGAGACCACGATGTCGATCGGCTACGGCAACGGGAGCGGAGAGCTGCCGGTCATCGGTGACTGGGACGGCGACGGAAAGGACAGCCAGGGCATCGCCAGGTGA
>NZ_JALLPO010000059.1 GCF_023276435.1 Sphaerisporangium perillae | reverse complement strand
GGGGCGGGGTGGTGGGGGAGATGACTGTATGCTGGCGCGCCGTGAGTGAAACGTCCGCCTTGTCTAGTGCGCCCGCGCATCCTCATCGCGATGCCGTGCTGAGGTTCTTCCACGGCCCGATGGACTGTGGCAAGTCCACGCTCGCGTTGCAGATGAACTACAACCACGGACGCCAGGGCAGGCGGGGTCTGGTGCTCACCAAGCACGACCGCTCGGGCGGCCCGCAGATCACCAGCCGGATCGGCCTCGGGCTCGAGGCGGTGGAGGTGGTCGACGACCTCGACCTGGTGCGGCTCGTGCTGGAGCGCGACCGCATCGACTACCTGATCTGTGACGAGGCGTGCTTCTACACGGTGGCCCAGATCGAGCAGCTCGCCGATCTGGTCGACGAGCACGGCGTGGACGTCTACGCGTTCGGCCTGGCCTCCGACTTCCGGTCGCGGATGTTCCCCGCGGCGCAGCGCCTGTTCGAGCTGGCCGACGAGGTGTCCCGGCTGCAGGTGGAGGTGCTCTGCTGGTGCGGGCGCGAGGGCAGGTTGAACGCCCGTGTCGTGGACGGCGTCATGGCGCGCACCGGAGAGCAGGTCGTGATCGCCGACACCGACGGGTCCCAGGTGCACTATCGCGTCCTGTGCCGCCGCCACTACCGCACCGGCGACCTGGGCGAATCGCATCCCGCCTCACTGGCCGCGTCGACCACCTGATATGAGGACTTGTCAGTAGATCATTAGCGCTCTACGGTATGTGATCATGCTCCTGCCCCCCGGGAGTCCCGGCCTGGAAAGAGCGCCTTCAGCAAGCCCGAAGACAGAAGAGACGACCAGGTCAGCATGGTCAGCCGCCGAGCCTTCGCCCTCGGCGCGGCGGGCGGACTGGCCGCGACCGGCACGGGGGCCATGGGCCTCTTCGCCGCGCAGCCCGCGAACGTCCGGGACGGCGTTCCTGCGCTACTCGAGCGCTCCGGCGCGGTACGCGTTCCGCGACTCCTGGGCCACGGCCGCCGTCTCCGGCTGACCGCCTGACTTCCTGGGCCCGGAGCCGAGCGGCCTGACGGGCCCAGGGAGGCCAGAGGTCAAGGGACGGAGGAGATGTCGTCCATGCGGTCAGCGAGCTGGAGAGGGTCGCCGCCGAGCAGGGCGGACGTCGCGCGCCACCAGGCGAACCACTCGCCGCTGCGCCACATCCAGTCGACCCGCTCGATGGCGGCGATGACGTCGCCCTTGGCCTGCCACCACGGGCCGACCTGCTCGCCGGTGGCGCCGTGGCGCAGCGCCCACTGGCGCAGGTACTCGGCGGCCCGCTGGTCGACGGTCTCGGCGTAGGGGTCCGGGTCTTCTCCAGGGAGGGGATGGGGGCCGAGTCCCGCCGCCACTCCCCAGCTCCACTGGGCTTCGGCGGCCCTGGAGTAGCGCAGCGAGGCGAAGTCGAGGTTGGACCCGAGCCGGCCGTCCGGCCGTTCCACCACCACGGCGTCCAGGCGCCCGCCCGCGTCGAAGGCGACGACGAGGCGCCGGCCGGGAGCGGCGTCCTGGGGCAGCTCGACGCGGTCCTCCGCCTGCCAGGAGTTGAGGTCCACCGACGCGATGGGCGGACCCCAGGCGGCGTCGGCGCTGTCGTCGGCGATCCAGGCGGCCAGCATCTCAAGGACGGTGAGATCGGTCCACGGCTCGATGGCCGTGTTCGCCGCCAGCACCTCGTCGGGGGCGGGGATCTTCCCGCTGCGGCCGGACGACCACCAGCCGACGCCGAGGACTCCGGTGCCGACGAGCAGGCCCGCGATCGCGGCGAGCTCGGAAGAGCGCCTGGTGAGCATGGCTCCCTGCGCCAGCTCGGCGCAGCGGGTCACGCGCTCCTCGCCGAACACTGCTCCGGCCTCGCTCAGCAGCAGTGCGGCCGTCGGATGCCGCTCACCCAGCAGGTCGTGGATGAGCCGCCGAGCCTCCGATCGAGCGTCCTCCGCACGGAACTCTCGCATAGTGCTCACGTTACGCCGGGAGATCCTCTTCCGCGAGGTCCTGTAACGGCCTCGGGATCAGCTGAGCTCCGCACATACCGCCTGACCTGCGGCGACACCGGATCGCCCCTGCCGCGCGGCTATCGCCGCCGGCCGGTGCGGCCGAGGAGCCAGCCGATGACCGCGCTGCCGAGCGCGATGCCCGCGCCCATGCCGAATGCCGTCAGCACCGGCCAGACCGGCGTCCCACCGGCGCGCGACCGTTCGGCCGCCCGCCCCGCCTCGTCTCGCGGCCGCTCGAACACCTGACCCGCGGCGAGGCCGGCGGGTTCGCCGGACGGCTGCTCGGCCGCCCCCGCCATGCTCGGAACGGCCTGCGCCGCCCCCGCCATGCTCGGAACGGCCTGCGCCGCGCCCGCCAGGGCCGGGACGTGCTGGAGGTGCCGCTCGACCGCGGTGAAGAACTCGCCGGCCGTCTTCTTGGCGACCGAGCCCAGCATCCGCTGCCCCACGCCGCCGATCATGCCGCCGACGACGGCCTCGGCGTCGTAGTCGACCCGGGTGGCGCCGCCGTCGACCTCGCTGAGCCGGATGCGCACGGTCGCGTCCACGGTGCCGGGCGCGCCGGCGCCCCGCGCGCGGAGGGTGAACGCTTCGGGCTCCTCCGGGTCGGACAGGGCGACCTCGCCCTGGTAGACGCCCTTGATGGAGGCGACTCCCGCGCTGACCGTCATGCGGTAGGTGTCGGCGCCCGTGGCCTCGAGCCGCTCGCAGCCCGGAATGGTGCGCACCAGAACGGCCGGGTCCTGGAGCGCGGACCACACGCGGCCCCGGTCGACCCCGACGACGGCGCTGCCGACGACCTTCATGGACACCTCCGATGCCGAGGGAATGCCGAGAGACTAGAGACGGGCCCACGGCGGCGATAAGAGCAACTTCTGCCCGTCCGCTCCGCCCGCCCTCGTCAATTCTCGCCGCGTCACGGCTTTCCGTCCCGCGTCAAGGTCACGCTAGCTCATGCTCGTCGCCGATCGGCCGGAGGCATCGGCGGTCGCGAGACCATTTCGATTCGTGAGCAGTCTTCGCCTTTGCCGTCTTTCGGGATATAACTAGCCAATTATTCGCAGGCAGCCGGCCGGCAGACGCACAAGAAGAAACGGATATCTGTGAGCGCTCGAGCAGCGGGGCTTCACTTCGCCGTCCTGGGCCCACTGGAGGTGACCCGCGACGGGGAGAGGCTCGATCTCGGCGGCAGCCGGGTCAAAGCGGTGGTGGCGACGCTTCTGATCGCCCAGGGCAAGGTCGTCACCGTCGACCGGATCGTCGAGGCCGTGTGGGCCGAGCAGGCTCCCAACAGCGTCATGGCCAGCCTCTACTCGTATGTGACCAAGCTTCGCAAGGCCCTGGAACCGGACAGGCCCTCGCGAGCGCCCACCGGCATCCTGGACCGCCAGGGGCCCGGGTACGTGCTGCGCGTCAGGCCCGAGTCGGTGGACGCCGAGCACTTCGCCGCCCTGGCCGAACGCGGCGCCCGGCTGCTGGCCGAGGAACCGGCCGCGGCGGCGGAGAACCTCGAGACGGCGCTGCGGCTGTGGCGCGGCCCCGCGTATTCCGACCTCGGGGACAGCGACGTGGCCACGGCCGAGATCGCCCGGCTGGAGAACGCGCGGCTCGCCGCCCGCCAGGACCACGCGGCGGCCCTGCTGGCCATGGGCCAGGCCGTCCCCGCCGTGGGCCGGCTGGAGGCGCTCGTCCGCGAGCACGCGCTGGCCGAGCGCTCGTGGGAACTGCTGGCCCTCGCGCTGTACCGCAACGGGCGGCAGGGAGACGCGCTCGCCGCGCTGCGCGCCGCCCGCGAGCGGCTGATCGACGAGCTCGGCGTCGACCCGGGCCCCTCGCTGCGCGCCATGGAGGCCGCGGTACTGCGGCAGGATCCCGCGCTCGAGTGGAAGGCTCCCAAAGAGACCGCGACGCTGGCCGAGCCGGCCGAGCGGCGCGACGCCCCCGGCCCCCGGCTCCCCGCGCCGCTGACCCGCCTGATCGGCCGCGACGAGACGGTGAGCACGGTGAAGCAGCTCCTCGAGTCGCACCGGCTCGTCACGATCACCGGCCCCGGCGGCACCGGCAAGAGCCGCACGGCGCTCGAGGTGGCCCGGTACTTCGCCGGCTACGTGAGCGATTCCGGCGCTTCCGGGCGCCCCGCCGATCCGGAGCGCTCCGTCGCCGCCGAAGGGCCCTGGCTCGCCCTGCTCGCCGACGTGACCGACGAGGCGCTGCTGCCTGCCGCCGTCGGCGCCGCGATGGGCACGGCGATCACCAAGAGCACCGACGACCTGGTCGAGTCGATCGGCGACCGCGAAATGCTCCTGGTGCTGGACAACTGCGAGCACCTGATCGACGCGGTGGCCGGGCTGGCCGAGTCCGTGTTATCGCGGTGCCCGGGCCTGCGGCTGCTGACCACCAGCCGGGAGCCGCTGGCCATCGCCGGAGAGGCGACCTGGGACCTGCCGCCGCTCGATCCGGAGACCACGGCCGTCGAGCTGTTCCTGGAACGGTCCCGCGCGATCCGCCCCGACTGGCGGCCGCGGCCTGCGGAGCGCGAGGTCATCCTCCGGATCTGCCGCGAGCTGGACGGGCTTCCGCTGGCGATCGAGCTGGCCGCCGCCCAGACGCGCGTGCTGTCGCTCCAGCAGATCGAGGAAGGGCTCAACGACCGCTTCGCGCTGCTCGCCACCGGCTCGCGCACCGCCCCGGCGCGGCACCGCAGCCTGGAGGCGGCCATCGAGTCCAGCGCGCGGCTCCTCACCCTGGCCGAGCAGCGGCTCCTCGGCAGCCTCAGCCTGTTCGAGGGCGGGTTCGACCTGGAGGCGGCCGAGCGGATGGCCGACGGGCCGACGGTCCTGCCCCGGCTCAGCGGGCTGGTGTCCAAGTCGCTGGTCACCGTGGACGGCGCGGGCACGCCCCGGCGGTACCGCATGCTGGAGACGATCCGGCAGTACGCGCTGCGCGTCCTGCCCGCCGGCGAGCGGCCGCACTGGGAGAAGCGGCATCTCGCCTGGGCGGTGGAGCTGGCCGAGACCGCCGACCGGCGGCTGCGGACGTTCGACGACGAGCTGTGGATGCGCCGGCTCCGGCGCGAGCAGGCGAACACGCGCGCCGCGCTCGCCCATGCCCTCGTGGCCGGCGACGGTGAATCGGCGCTGCGGATCGCCACCGCGCTGTCCTGGTACTGGTACCGGGCGGGGAACGTCCAGGAGGGCATGGACTGGCTGACCCGGGCCCTCGACGCCGTCGATGCCGATCATCCTCTGCGCGGCCAGGCGCTGATCGGGCGGGCGCTGCTCCGCTACCTGGCGGGCGCCGCGATCGCGGGCAACGACGACGTGGAGGTCGCGCTGCGGCAGGCCGAGGTCGTCGGGGACATCGAGGTCATGGCCAGAGCCCTGCCGTACCGGGCGTACTTCCTGCAGCTCAGCGGCAACCCGAGCCAGGCCCAGCTCGCCCTCGCCGAAGGCTGGAAGCACGTCCGGGCCGCCGGGCTGCCGTGGGTGGAGGCGGAGCTGATGATGGTGCGCGGGCAGATCACCCGCGTCGCCGGGGATCCGGCGCTGGCCGCCGTCCAGCTCGTGGAGGCGGCCGACGTCGCCGAGGCGTGCGGTCACGACTGGGCGTACGTGTCCTCCGGCTGGATCAGCGCGAAGGTCGCCATGGACCTCGGGGACGCCGACCGCGCCGTGCAGCAGGCGGCGCGGCTGCTGGTGTACCTCGACCGGACCGTGGACGTGACCTCGTGGCTCGCGGGCGCCCACGCGCTCGCCGGGGCCCTCGGCATGGCCGGGCAGGCGATGGAGGGCGCGGTGATGCTCGGCACGGTGTCGGCCATCGGGTCCCGGGTGGGGTACTCGCCGCTGCTCATGGATCCGCTGGACGGGCCGCGCAACGTGGCCTGCGTGCGGGCCACCCTCTCGCCCGAGGCGTACGACGAGGCGTTCTCCCTCGGCGCGAGCCTCACCAAGGAGGACGCCGTCGCGACGGCGCGCAGGCTGATCGTCCACTCAGCCGAGGACAACGACCACACGGTGCTCCGCGTCAACCGGCACTGATCGCGGAGCTTGCGGTGCGGGATCATGCCGATGGCAAGATGGCTGACCATGATCTGGGGACGAAAGGTGTCAAGCACGGTCATCGGCCTCGTACTGGTCGCTATCTGCTCGGCGAGCGGCACGGCGTTCCCGGACCGGCCCCCGGCCGTCCCCCCGTCCCCGCCGCACGCGAACGCCGCGACCGGGAGCGCCGCACCGACCGTTAGCGCCGTCCCGACCGCGAGCGCCGCCCCGTCCGTTAGCGCCGCCCCGACCGCGAGCGCCGCGCCGGGCGGGCCCGCCGGCGCGCTGCCCAGGCCAGGGGAGGTCGGCCGGATCCGGGCACGGGCCGGTGAGGCGCTGCCGGTGGTGAGCGCGATCGCGACGAAGCGCAAGGTCGTGTTCCTCACCATCGACGACGGCTGGGAGCAGGACCCCGGGTTCGTCCGGCTGGTCAGAGAGCGCGCCGTCCCGATCACCGTGTTCGCGACGCGCGACGCGGTGGAGGCCCGGGGCGTCCCCGATCCCACGGCGGCCGGCGGACGGTACGTGGGCGCGGGCAAGTGGTCCTACTTCCGTGAGCTGCGCGACGCGGGCGCGCCGATCGAGGACCACACGCTCACCCACGCGAACCTCTGGCGGCTCGGGCCGGACGCCCAGAAGCACGAGATCTGCGGCTCCGCCAAGGTCATCGCCAGGGAGATCGGGCGCAGGCCGGTGCTGTTCCGGCCGCCGTTCGGCAACTACACCGGCACCACCCTCCGGGTCGCCAAGGGGTGCGGCCTGTCGGCCGTACTCCTGTGGACGGCCAGCGTGCAGCCGGGCGGGAAGATCTCCTACCAGACGCCGGACAAGCGGCTGCATCCCGGAGACATCCTGCTCCTGCACTTCCGCGCCCATCTGGCCAGGGATTTCCGCATCCTGCTCGACAAGATCGAGCGGCGCGGGTTCGCGCTGGGCGACCTCTCCGCCTACCTCAGGGCGGGCGGAGTGCGCCTTCCCGCTCCATCGGGCGGCGTACCCGGGAATCCGCCGGTGGGGTGACGCCCCGGGCGGGCCCGGGGACGGATCATTGGACGCGTCGCCGGGGGGCCTGGCGGCGAGCGGGGGGTGTGACGAAGATCGCAGTACGCAGGGCACCTTCCGCTCCTCGTTTGCTCTACAAGCTGTAGTACTACTAGAAGTAGAACTACAGGCGGTAGAGCTTCTTGGATCCGTGAGGGGCACATGGACGCACTGGACCTGGCGCGGTGGCAGTTCGGGGTCACCACCGTGTACCACTTTCTCTTCGTACCCCTGACGATCGGCCTGGGGATCTTCGTCGCCGGCCTGCAGACGGCCTGGCACCGCACCGGCAAGGAGCACTACCTCAGGCTCACGAAGTTCTTCGGCAAGCTCTTCCTGATCAACTTCGCGATGGGCGTGGTCACGGGCCTCGTCCAGGAGTTCCAGTTCGGGATGAACTGGAGTGAGTACTCCACCTTCGTCGGAGACGTGTTCGGCGCCCCGCTCGCCATGGAGGCGCTGCTCGCCTTCTTCCTGGAGTCCACGTTCCTCGGATTGTGGATCTTCGGCTGGGACCGGCTGCCGAAGCGGATCCACCTGGCGTGCATCTGGGCCGCCACCATCGGCTCGAACCTGTCGGCGTACTTCATCCTCGCGGCGAACGCCTGGATGAAGCACCCGGTGGGCTACGAGGTGGTCGACGGCCGGGCCCGGATGACCGACCTGTGGGCGGTCCTGACCAACTCCACGGCCCTCGCGCAGGTCCCGCACGTGATCGCGGCCTCCTTCGTCATCGCCGGCGGGTTCGTCATCGCGGTGAGCGGCTACCGGATCACGCGGGAGCGGCGCATGGCCGCCGACGCGGACGCGACCGTCCCGTTCACCCGGGCGGCGCGCGGGCGGGTGGCCGCCCGCCTCACCGGCGACCCCGCCATGTGGCGGAGCAGCCTGCGGGCCGCGCTCGTCATGACCGCCATCGCCGGCGCGGTCGTCGCGGGCAGCGGCGACCTGTCCGGGCAGTACCTGCGCGAGCAGCAGCCGATGAAGCTGGCGGCCGCCGAAGGGCTCCGGCACGACGAGAAGGGGGCGCCGTTCTCCCCCGTGCCGGGCATCGAGGTGCCGAACATGCTCAGCCTGCTGGCCGCGCACGACCCCGGCGCCGAAGTGCAGGGCATCGACGACATCCAGCGGCGGTACGAGCAGCGATTCGGCCCCGGGGACTACGTGCCGAACCTCCCGGTCGTCTACTGGTCGTTCCGCGTCATGACCGGATTCGGGCTCTCCACGGTGGGCCTGTCGCTCCTCGGGCTCTGGCTGACCCGGCGCCGCCGCCCGGCGCCGGAATGGTTCGCCAGGATCTGCCTGCTGGCGCTGCCACTGCCGACCCTCGCGATGATCGCCGGATGGCTGCTCAGCGAGATCGGGCGGCAGCCCTGGACCGTCCAGGGCGAGTTGCTCACGGCGGCGAGCGTGTCCCCCGGGGTCTCCCTCAGCGAGGTCGCGATCTCCCTGGCGATCTTCACGGCGCTCTACGGCGTGCTCGCGATCGCCGAGGCGAGGCTGCTGGTCCGGTACGTCAAGGCGGGACCCGAGCCCGTCGAGACGCCGCTCGAACCTCGCCTGCCGGACGACATCGACGCCCAGGCGGCGCGCCTGGCGCCCACCTTGATGTATTAGGAGATCGCCATGGAACTCACCACCTTCTGGTTCCTGGTCATCGCGTTCCTGTGGACCGGCTACTTCGTCCTTGAGGGCTTCGACTTCGGCGTCGGCGCGCTGCTCCCCGTCCTGTCCCGCGGCGAGGGCGAGCGCCGGCAGATGCTCGCGACGATCGGACCGGTCTGGGACGGCAACGAGGTGTGGCTGATCACGGCCGTCGGCGCCATGTTCGCGGCCTTCCCCGCCTGGTACGCGCGCCTGCTCAGCGGCTTCTACCTGCCGCTGGTCATGGTGCTGGCCGGCCTAATCGTGCGCGGCGTCGCCCTGGAGTGGCGCGGCAAGGTCGAGGGCAGGGAGCGCGCGCTGTGCGACGCGGGCATCGTGGCCGGCAGCGTGCTGACCGCGTTCCTGTGGGGCGCGATCTTCGGCAACCTGCTGTACGGCACCATGGCGGCGACCGTGCTCGGCGGGGCGCTCTCGCTGACCCTGGCCGTCGTGCACGGCGCGGTGTTCGTCGCGCTGAAGACCACCGGCCCGCTGCGCGCCAGGGCCCGCCACACCGCGCTCGCCGTGTCGGTCGCCGCCCTGCCCGTCGCCATCGTCGCGCTTCCCGCGCTGCCGGGGGCGGGGGCGGCGAACGCCGCCTGGACCTCCCACCCGGTGCTGTGGCTGGCCGCGCTGGCCGCCATGATCGCTCTCGCCTCCGCCGTCGCGCTGATCTGGCGCCGCCGCGAGGGATGGGCGTTCACCGCGACCGCCGCGTCGATCGTGCTGGTCACCGGCACGCTGTTCGGAACGCTGTGGCGCGAGCCGCTCCCTGGCCTGACCGTGGCCGAGGCCGCCTCCGGCCCGTACACGCTCGGCGTCATGACGTGGATCGGGCTGATCGCGCTGCCGTTCGTCCTGGCCTACCAGGGGTGGACGTACTGGGTCTTCCGCAGGCGCGTCACGGCCTGACGCCGGACGCACCTGAGGGCGGGGACCACGCGGTCCCCGCCCTCACGGCCTGAACGCGCCCGGCGCGATCACGGCGACGCCGTGCGGCTCCGCAGTTCGTGCAGCTCCGAAGGGGAGATGGGCATCCGCTCGATGGTGATGCCCTCGGCGTCCTCGATCGCCGAGGCGATCACCGCCGACACCGGGATCACCCCGGCCTCGCCCGCGCCCTTGATCCCAAGGGGGTTCAGCGGCGAGGGCGTCTCCAGGTGGGCGGTCTCGATGAACGGCACCTCCGTGGCGTAGGGCATCAGGAAGTCCATGAACGAGGCGTTGAGCAGCTGCCCGTGCGCGTCGTAGACCATGCGCTCGTACAGCGCCCCGCCGACGCCCTGGGCCACGCCGCCGTGGATCTGGCCTTCGACGATCATGGGGTTGATGAGCCTGCCGCAGTCGTGGACGACGGCGTACCGCAGGATGTGGATCTCGGCGGTGTCCGGGTCGGTCTCGACGATGGCGGCGTGCATCCCGGAGGCGAACGTCGAGCGGATCGGGGAGTAGTAGTCGCGCCCCTCCAGCCCCGGCTCCTCCCCCTCCTGGACCGGCGGCCGGTCCATCGAGGCGGCCCCGGAGAACTGTGTGGCCCGCTGGGCCTCCTCGTCGAAGGCGTACCGCAGCGGGTTGGACAGCACGGCCACCGTCGCCAGCGGGATGGAGGCGCCCGGGTGGCCGGCCACCCGCACCACGCCGTCCTCGATCTCGAGGTCGCGCGGATCGGCCTCCAGCGCCTCCGCGGCGATGCGCAGCGCCTTGTCGCGCACCTTGCGGCAGGCCAGGGCGATCGCGTTGCCGCTCATCACGGCGGCCCGCGAGGCGAACGTGCCGACGGCGTAGCCGAAGCGCCGCGTGTCGCCGGTCACCACCGACACCTTCTCCAGCGGCACGCCCAGCTCGGTGGCGGCGATCTGCGCGAACACCGTCTCATGCCCCTGGCCCTGGGAGGTGAGGCCGGTCGAGACGTGGACGCGCCCGTCGGAGGTCACCTGCACGTGGCCGCCCTCGTACGGGCCCACGCCGGTGCCCTCCACGTAGCAGCCGATGCCGATGCCGAGCCGCCGGCCCCGCTCGGCGGCCTCGGCCTTCATCGCGGGGAAGCCGTCCCAGCCGATCAGCTCCTTGAGCATCCGCAGGGACTCGGGGTAGTCGCCGCTGTCGTAGATCAGCGGACGGCCGTCCTGGAAGATCAGGCCCTGGTCGTAGGGGAACTCGCCGGGCTGGATGAAGTTGGCCGCGCGCACCGCCGTGCGGTCCAGGCCGAGGTGGGCCGCGATGCGGTCCATGGTGCGCTCCATGCAGAACACCCCCTGCGGGCGCCCGGCGCCGCGGTAGGGCGTGACCTGCACCGTGTTGGTGTAGATGGAGGAGAACTCCACGCGGTAGGCGCCGATGCGGTAGGGCCCGAGCAGCTGGGTCGCGGTGATGATCGGCACGATGATGCCGTACGGCGTGTAGGCGCCGTGGTCGTGCAGGATCGTCACGTCCAGGCCGAGCACCCGCCCCTCGCCGTCGAAGCCGACGCGCACGTGCTGCACCTGGCCGCGCTCGTGGGCCGAGGAGATGAAGTGCTCGCGGCGGTCCTCGGTCCACTTGACCTCCCGGCCGAGCAGCATCGCCGCCCAGGGGACCAGCACCTCCTCCGGCCAGGGGTGGACGATCTTCACGCCGAACCCGCCGCCCACGTCGGGGGCGATCACCTCGACCGACGGCAGCGGCAGGGCGAGCTTGGCGGCGATCGCCATGCGCACGCTCGTCGAGGTCTGGGTCGAGCTGTAGACGCGCAGGGACGCGTCGTCGGCGTCCCACCGGGCGTACACGCCGCGCCCCTCCAGCGGCATGGACGCGCTGCGCTCGAAGTCCAGGCGGAACGACAGCACGTGCGGCGCGGCGTCGATCGCCTCGCGTGCCCCCAGCCCCTGCGCGGACGGCACCTCCTGGACCAGGTGGGCCCCCACGTTGCCGGGGACGTCCTCGTGGACGAGGTGGACGCCGTTGGCCGCCTCCTCGATGCCCACGACCGGCTTGAGGAACTCGTAGCCGACCTCGATGAGGCCCGCGGCGTCCTCGGCCAGGTAGCGGTCGCGGGCGACGACCATGACCACCGGCTCGCCGACGTGCCGGACGACGTCCCTCGCCAGCGGGTAGGCGGTGCGCCCGTGGGTGAGCGCCGGATGCGGGATCAGCAGGGGCAGCGGGTCGCGGACCCGTTCGGGCAGGTCCTCCCAGGTGTAGATGGCGACCAGGCCGTCCACGTCCAGCGCCGCCGACACGTCGATGTCGCGGATGCGGGCGTGCGCGTGCGGCGAGCGGACGAAGGCGGCGGCGAGCGCGCCCTGGCCGAGGTCGTCGAGGTAACGGCCCTGCCCGGTGATCAGCCGCCGGTCCTCCCTTCGCTGGACCGGCTCGCCGAAGAGCTTCGTCGTCACGCCTCATCACCCATCAGCTCGGCCGCGCGGTGTACCGCCTTGACGATGTTCTGGTAGCCGGTGCAGCGGCACAGGTTGCCCGAGATGCCCTCGACCACCTCATCGTCGGCCGGCGTGGGGTTGTCGCGCAGCAGCGCGGTGACCGTGCACAGGAACCCCGGGGTGCAGAAGCCGCACTGCAGCGCGTGGCACTCGGAGAAGGCGCGCTGCACCGGCGACAGCGACCCGTCCGGCCCGCTCAGCCCCTCCACGGTGGTGATCTCGTGCCCGTCCACCGACACCGCGAAGGTCAGGCAGGAGCGCACCGGGTCGCCGTCCAGCAGCACCGTGCAGCAGCCACAGACGCCGTGCTCGCAGCCCACATGCGTGCCGGTCAGGCCGAGCTCGTGGCGCAGGCAGTCCGACAGCAGCCGCCGTCCCGGCACCTTCACCTCGCGCACGACCCCGTTGACCGTCAGCGAGATCTCGTGCAGCGTCTCAGCCATCCAGGCCCTCCCTCCCCTGCTCGCCCGCGGCCTCCTGGGCGGCGATCCGCAGCGCCCGCTCGGCCAGCACCCCGGTCAGGTGCCGCCGGTAGGCGGCGGTCGCGTGAATGTCCCCTTCGGGATCGATGCGCTCGCGCACGGACGCGGCCACGGCCGCCCAGTCGACCGACGCGGCGGGCCGGTGGGCGCACACCTCGGACATCTCCAGAAGCACCGGCACCGGGCCGACGCTCACGCAGGCCACCTTGGCCGAGACGATGCGCAGGTCCTCGTCGAGTCCGACCACGGCGGCGGCGCCGGCCATGGCGTAGTCGCCGTGCCTGCGCGCCACCTCGCAGAAGGCGCTGCCGGTGCGGGGAGGCAGCGAGGGGAAGAACGCCGAGACGGCCAGCTCGCCGGGCTCGACGGCCGACTCCAGCGGCCCGGTGAAGAACGCGCCGGCCGGGACGTCGCGCTCGCCGCCCCCGTGCCGCGCCAGCCGCACCGACCCGGAAAGGACGGTCAGCACGGCGGGCAGCTCGGCGGAGGGGTCGGCGTGGACCAGGCTGCCGATGACCGTGCCGCGGTTGCGGATGACCGGGTGGGCCACCAGCTTGAGCGCGGTGCGGAGCAGCGGCTGGGCGCGCGCGACGGAGGAGGAACGCTCCACGGCGGCGTGCCTGGCGAGCGCGCCGACGCGCACCCCGCCGTCCGCCACGACGAGGGTGTCCAGCTCGGCGACGCGGTTGATGTCGACCAGGTGGGACGGCGAGGCCAGCCGCATGTTGAGCAGCGGGATCAGGCTCTGGCCGCCGGCCAGCACCTTGCCGTGCGGCCCCGCCCCGGCGAGGACCTCCAGGGCCTCGCCGAGGCCGCGCGGCGCGTGGTAGTCGAACGCCGGTGGTTTCACGCGGTGCCGTCGCTCCCTTCCGCCAGGGCCGGCGCCGGCCCGGTGTCCGCCGGAGCGGATGTCCGCCTGGCGATGACGCGCAGCAGGTGGTAGCCGCCGAGCACGACGATCGTGCCGAGCGCGATGCCGGCCAGCGAGAAGTCCTTGGTGATCTGGTGCGACACCGGCCCGATAGCGAGGATGATGCCCGCTCCGATCGGCACCATGTTCACCGGGTCGGAGAAGTCGACGCGGTTCTCGATCCAGATCTTCGCGCCGAGCAGGCCGATCATGCCGTACAGGATGACGGTGATGCCGCCGAGCACTCCGCCGGGCGTCGCCGCGACCAGCGCGCCGAACTTCGGGATCAGGCCGAACGCGATGGCCACGACGGCGGCGATGTAGTAGGCGGCCGTGGAGTAGACCCGGGTCGCGGCCATGACCCCGATGTTCTCGGCGTAGGTGGTGGTGGGCGAGCCGCCGACCGCCGTGGCGACGGCCGTGCCGACGCCGTCGGCGAGGATGGCCCGGCCCATGTACGGGTCGACGTCGGTGCCGGTCATCTCGCCGACGGCCTTGACGTGCCCGATGTTCTCGGCGATGAGCGCGATCACGGCCGGCAGTACCAGCACGACGGCCGAGACGGCGAAGCTCGGCCTGTGGAAGTCCGGCAGGCCGAACCACGGGGCGTCGGCGACGCCCTGGAAGCTCACCCGCGGATGGGTGTCGACCTTGCTGAGCCCCGCGTTGTAGGCGGTGATGTTCCCGAAGACCTTGTCGGCCGCGAGGGACAGCAGGAAGCCGGCGACCAGGCCGAGCAGGATGCCGATGCGGCCGATGAACCCCTTGAACGCCACGATGATGACGAAGGTGACGACCATGGTGATCAGGGCGATCCACGGGTCCTGGGGCCAGTAGACGTCGGCCACCACGTAGGCGAGGCCGAACCCGATGAGCATGACGACCGCGCCGGTCACGACCGGCGGGAAGATCTTGTTGATGGCGCGCACGCCGAGGTAGTGGATCGCGACGCCGCACAGGGCTAGCACGACGCCGGCCACCAGGATCGAGCCCGTGACCGTGCCGCTGTCGCCGCCGGCGGCGCGGATCGCCACCACGCCGCCCACGAACGAGGCCGACGTGCCGAGGTAGCTCGGGACCTTCCCCTGCACGATCAGCAGGAACAGGATCGTGGCGACGCCCGACATCATGATCGCCAGGTTGGCGTTCAGCCCCATGATCAGGGGGAAGACGAAGGTCGCGCCGAACATCGCGATCACGTGCTGCGCGCCGAACCCCACCATGCGCGGCCAGCTCAGCCGCTCATCGGGTTTGACCACCTCTCCGGGGGCCAGAGCGCGCCCGTCGCCGTGCAACTTCCATCCGAAGGCCATGAGAGCCCCTTCACTGACCGGGCCGGGCGGTCGGTGGCCACCCCGCAGGCGGACCTCCGCGGCGTATTGCTTCTTGCCGTACTCGATGTTGTCGCTGTTGTCGTTGTTCTGTCTTGTTGCGGGCACATTAGACCGGCGGACGGCGGCCCACATGGTAAGGAGTTGCCAAACGTGCCCCGCCTACCAGCACTCTTCTTGCGCACGGGTGAGCGGCGCAGGAGGTGAGACGCATCAGATGCCGCGCATCCGCAGGACGTGGAGGGCGAGGGTGAGGTTGAGGCGCAGGTGGGCGTCCTCGGTGAAGTTGCCCAGCATGCGTTCGAGCTTGCCTATGCGGTAACGCAGGGTGTTGTAGTGGAAGTGCAGGCGGCGGGCGGTCTCCGCCACGTTGAGGTTGGTCTCGAGCAGCACCTGCAGGGTGCGGCGCAGGTCGGCGTTCTCGGCGTCCTCGTCCAGGGCCAGCGGGCCGAGCGCCTCCTTCACGAAGGAGTGCAGCTCGGCGGTGTCGTTGACCAGGGACAGCAGCCGGTAGACGCCGAGCTGGTCGAAGTGGGCGACGGCGCCCGGCCCGTGGAGCTGGCGGCCCACGCGCGCGGCCTTCAGCGCCTGGCCGTAGGCGTCGGGCAGGGAGTCGGCCCCCTGGGCGACCCTGCTCATGCCGGTCGAGAAGGTCGCGGGACGGCAGTCGGCGAAGGAGGCCACGGCGTCCTTGGCCAGGCGGGCCATGTCGACGCCCGAGCCGACGATGGCGACGACCTCGTGGGAGAAGCCCGCCACCGCGCCCTGCGGGTCGTGGCGCCGCAGCGCGGTGACCCACGCGGTGAGCAGCCGGTCGGGCGGGATGTCCCACTCGGGGTCGATCTCGGCCACCAGCACGCCGACGGGCCGTTCGAGATCCCACCCGAAGGAGCGGGCGCGGGCGGCGATGCGCGGCCCGCCCCGGCCGGTGAGGACGTCGCGCAGGAAGTCGGCGCGGTACTTGCTCTCTACGGCGGTGACCGCCTCCTGCCGGGTGACCACGAGGGCGGCCACGGTGGCGGCGCGTTCGAGGATGCCGATGTCGCCGTCGCGCATCGCCCCGGCCGGGCTGTGGGCGACGATGCGCCCGTGGTGGTGCCCGCCGGCGACGACGGGGACGACCGTGTAGTCCCTGCCGGAGACGGACGGGGCGGCGCGCAGCGTGGCGGCGTCCCCCGCGGCCTCCAGGACGTGCCCCGCCGGGTCGAGGACGGCCACGGAGACGTCGAGGAGCCCGGCCACCTCGGCGACGACCTCGCGGAGCCCCCCGCCGGCCAGCACGATCTGGACGAGCGCCTTGTGCGCCTCCTCGGTGCGGGCGAGCAGCGCGGCCTGGCGGTTGAGGATGTCGGTGAGAACCTGGTTGAGGATGTCGTCGAAGCCGACGTCGTTGGGCAGGAGTATCAGGGGGAACCCGAGCCGGTCGGCCTGCTCGACCATCTCGGCGGGCAGCTCGTCGACGTATCTGCCGAGCTTGATGCCGAGTGCCGCGAGGCCGCGCTCGTCGAGGTCGGCGACGAGCCTGCCGAGCGACTGCGGGGTGTTGCGCAGGGGGTAGCCCGTGGTGAGCAGCAGCTCGTGGGGTTTCACCCAGGCCAGGATGTCGGGCACCTCCATGACGTTGAGCCGCTGGACGATGCGTTCGAGGCCGTTCCTGCCGCCGATCAGGCGGGCTCCGGCGAGGGTGGAGACGCCGAGCACCTCGCCCACGGAGACGCCGTGAATGATGGTGCCGGTGGAGGCCAGTCGCATCGCCGGGGGTGATGGGTCAGCAGTCATGGTCATGCTCCAGAGTGGAACGCCTTTTCCGTGATTCTGACGGAACAGTTGTCTGTCAACAAGAGCCAACTCTCTGGAGAACTGTTGGCAGCTTTCTCCGTACGGCAGGTCTCCAAGACCGTTCTACGGTCTCCCCAGACTCGCGGGGAGGCCGGGGTAGTGACACTGGGGACGCGCACACCGATCCGACATGGCACGCCGGCGCACGCCAAGGCGTTCGGGGCGGCGAGCACCGCGCTGCGCCCGGCGCTGGAGTCGCCCCGCAGGCCCGCGCGCGTGCTCGCCGCGTTCCCGCTGGGCGTCTACCTGGAGATCCGCACCGACACCGAGCCGTTCGTCGTGGCCGTCGTCACCGGCGACGCGACCCGGCTGCCCAACGCCGTCGTGATCGGCGACCCGCTGCCGTCGATCTCCAGCGGCGACGAGGCCGCCGTCGGCGACGGGTGCGTCGAGATCGGCCGCGTCACCGTGCACGTGCGGCGCTGGTGGGACCCCTCCCCTCCGCTGGGTCCGGTCGGCCTGGAACGGCTGGCGCGGACGCTCCCGGCGTTCACCGAGATCTGCCGGGCGCCGGGCCGCGAGCCCGGCCTGGACCCCGGCGGCGCGGCGGCGATGCTCGCCGAGGGGTGCTCGGATGGGTCGCTGGTGACGGCCATCACCGCCGCGGAGCGGCTCATGGGCCTCGGTCCCGGCCTGACTCCGAGCGGTGACGACATGCTCTCGGGCATCCTGGTCGCGCTGCGGCAGTTCGGCCTGGCGACCGGCGTGGAGCGGGCGGTCTGGGTGGCCGACTGGCTGGCGGCGACGGTGGCGTTCGACGCCCGCACCCGCACGACCCCGATCTCGGCGACGCTGCTGCACTGCGCCGCCCAGGGCCAGGCGTGCGCGGAGGCGCTCGCCGTGCTGCGCGCGGTCGCCGGCCTCCAGTCGCTCGAACCCGCCGTGCGCAGGCTGCTGCGGCTCGGCCACACCTCCGGCGCCGACCTCGCGTGGGGTCTGCGGGCCGGGATGTCCGCGGTGCTCCGCCTCGGCGGCATGGCGCCCTTACCCGGCCGGTGACCGGCGCGGGCGGTCGTCGGAGGCGCTTCGCGCGACGCGGGCGGCCGTGGCCGGCCCTCGAAGGGGCGGCCCGCCGGACGGACGTCGTGCCACAAAGCCTGTCAGAAACCGTGTAAGAAATCGCCTGAGATGCGGTGAGAGACCATTGAGAGTGGAACGGACGTCATGCGAGGGGCGGTGAGCCGGTGACGACGAGCACCGATCTGGTGGAGGTGCGCACCGGGCTCTATCACGACTCGGTGAGCCTGATGCGGATCAGCCAGGCGCTGGGCTCGCGCCCGGGCGTCACCGTCGCCGTGGTGGCCATGGCGACCGAGCTCAATCTCGATCTGGCACGCGACGCCGGGTTCGCGGTCCCGGACGCGGGCCCCACCGACCTGCTGGTGGCCATCCGCGCCGGCTCGGAGGCCGCGGTCAAGGACGCGGCCGAGGAGCTCGAACGGCAGTTCTCCCTCCTGGCCAAGGGCGGGCAGGCGGGGGGCGAGCGGGCCGAGAGCCCGCCGCGCACCACCCGGGCCGCCGCCCGGGCATGGGACGCCTCGCTCGCGCTGGTGTCGGTCCCCGGCGAGCACGCCTTCGCCGAGGCCATGGACGCCGTCGAGGCCGGGCTGTCGGTGATGATCTTCAGTGACAACGTGCCCGTCGAGCAGGAGGTCCTGCTCAAGGAGCGGGCGAGGGAGCGCGGCGTCCTGGTGATGGGCCCCGACTGCGGCACCGCGGTCGTGGGCGGCGCGGGGCTGGGCTTCGCCAACGTGCTGCGGCCCGGGCCCGTCGGCGTGGTGGCCGCCTCCGGCACCGGCGCGCAGCAGGTCACCTGCCTGCTCGACCACGCGGGCGCCGGGGTGAGCCACGTCCTCGGCGTCGGCGGCAGAGACCTGTCGGCCGCGGTGGGCGGCGCCTCGACGCTGACGGCGCTGGCCGCCCTGGACGCCGACCCGGCCACCGAGCTCATCGTGCTGATCTCCAAGCCCCCCGCTCCCGAGGTCGCCGAGGTCGTGCGCCGGGCCGTCGAGGAGCTGTCGACGCCGGTCGTCACCGCCCTGCTCGGTCCCGGTCAGGACGACCTGACCACGGCCGCCGAGAAGGCCCTGCGCGCCCTCGGCCTCCCGGTCCCCCAGTGGCCCTGCTGGACCGTGCCCCAGCGGGCGCCGTCCGCCGAGCTGTCCGGGCTGTACGCCGGCGGCACCCTGTGCGCGGAGGCGGCCATCATCGCGGGCACCGGCGCCTTCACCGACTTCGGCGACGACGAGTACACCCTCGGCCGGGCCCATCCCATGATCGATCCGACGGTCCGGCTGGAGGCGCTGGGGCGGGCCTCCGGCGTGATCCTGCTGGACGTCGTGCTCGGCCACGCCGCCGATCCCGATCCCTCCGCGCGCCTGGCGCCCGCGATCCGCGAGGCCCGCGAGCGCGGCGCGGCCGTGGTCGTGGCCCTGGTCGGCACCGAGTCCGACCCGCAGGGGCTGCGCCGGCAGGCGGAGGTCCTGGTCGCGGCCGGGGCGTCGGTCTTCACCTCCAACGCGGCCGCCGCCGGGCACGCCGCGAGCCTGGTCAGGAGTGCGCTGTGAGGTTGTCCATGCTCGACGGCGAGCCCCGCGTGATCACCGCCGGCGCCGCCGTGCTCGCCGAGGCGCTCGACCAGCAGGCCGTGCCGCGCCTCGGGGTCGACTGGCGGCCCCCTCTCCCGGGCACCTCGCAGGCCCTGGCCAAGGTGCTGGCCGACCCCCGGCGCGAGCGCGCGAACGAGATCGCCGTCGGCCGCATGCTGTCGGCCAGGCCGAGGCTCGTCGGAGTGCGCCCGGCGCGCGAGGTGCTCGACCTGCCGCCGCGCACGTTCTTCCACGCCGGGCCGCCCATCGACTGGGAACGCGCCTCCGGCCCGATGCGCGGGGCGCTCACCGGCGCCGCGATCTTCGAGGGCCTGGCCGCGGACGCCGAGGAGGCCGAGCGCCTGCTGGTCGCGGGCAGCGTGAAGCTCGACTCCTGCCACCACCACCGCACGGTCGGCCCGATGGCCGGGGTGGTCAGCCCGTCGATGTGGATGTTCGAGGTCGTCGACGACGAGCACGGCGGCACGGCGTACTGCTCGCTGAACGAGGGCCTGGGCAAGGTGCTGCGGTACGGCGCCTACGGGCCGGAGGTGATCGAGCGGCTGCGCTGGATGGGCGAGGTGCTCGGGCCCGTGCTCGCGGCGGCGCTGGCCGTGAGCGGCCCGATAGACCTGCGCTCGCTGATCGCGCAGGCGCTCCAGATGGGCGACGAGCTGCACAACCGCAACCGCGCCGCCACGTCGCTGTTCGTCCGCGAGATGGCGGCGGCGGTGGTCGAGGCGGCGCCGGAGCACGCCGCCGCGGTCCTGCGCTTCATCAACGGCAACGATCATTTCTTCCTCAACGCCGGCATGGCGGCGGGGAAGGTCGGCGCCGACGCCGCGAGGGACGTTCCCGGGTCGTCCCTGGTGGTGGCCATGGCCCGCAACGGCACCGATTTCGGGATCCAGGTGTCCGGCCTGGGCGACAGGTGGTTCACCGGCCCCGCCGGCGTTCCCGACGGTCTCTATCTGGGCGCCTACGGGCCCGAGGACGCCAACCCCGACATCGGCGACTCCACGATCACCGAGACCTCCGGGCTGGGCGGGTTCGCCATGGCCGCCGCCCCCGCGATCGTCCGCTTCGTCGGCGGGGACGTGTCGGACGCCGTCGCCGCGACCAGATCGATGTACGAGATCACGCTCGCGGAGCACCCCGTGTACCAGATCCCCGGGCTCGGCTTCCGCGGCACCCCCACGGGCATCGACATCGCGCTGATCGCGAGAACCGGACAGCTTCCGGTCGTCAACACCGGCATCGCGGGCCGCGTGGCGGGAACCGGGCAGGTCGGGGCGGGTCTGGTGACCCCGCCGGCCGAGGCGTTCACCGCGGCCCTGACCGCGCTCGTTGAAGTTTAAAGGAAGACCGAATTCCCATTGACCCAAGTTTGACCCTAATATCAGTGGCCAGTCTCACAGTCCAGATGACGCACACGATCTTTACATGATCCATAAATGGGGATATGACGCGGACGAGCGTGAATTGGGGACCGCGGTATGACGACCGATCGCACGCTCGGGAGGGCGCCCTCAATGGCCGAGGGTAAGAGTCCCCTGGGCGACGCCGGTGTCGCGCCGGAGGGGCAGGGGCGGCTGGTGGGCCGGCGTTATCGCCTGCTCTCACCGGTCGGCCGAGGCGGCATGGGCATGGTCTGGCACGCCCATGACGTGCTGCTCGACCGCGACGTCGCCGTCAAGGAACTCATCCTGCCCTTCGGGCTGGACAGTGCGGGCAAGCAGGTCGCCCACCGGCGCATGCTGCGCGAGGCCAGGTCGGCCGCGCGGCTCAGCCATCCCGGCATCGTCACCGTCCACGACGTCGTCGAGGAGGACGGCCGTCCCTGGATCGTGATGGAACTCGTGCGCGCCTGGTCGCTGGAGCAGGCCGTGCGGCAGAGCGGGCCGCTGCCGGTCGTCCAGGCGGCCGAGATCGGCGTCCGCGTGCTCGACGCGCTCCGGCACGCCCACGCCGCCGGCATCCTGCACCGGGACGTCAAGCCCGGCAACGTGCTGCTCACCGCCGACCGGGTGGTGCTCACCGACTTCGGCATCGCCGCCATCGAGGGCGACGTCACCATCACCCAGACGGGCCTGCTCATGGGCTCGCCCGCCTACATCCCGCCGGAGCGCCTGCAGGGCCGCTCGATCACCCACGCGGCCGACCTGTGGTCGTTCGGGGCGACGCTCTACGCCGCCGTCGAGGGCCGCCCGCCGTACGAGGGCCCCGACGCCGTGGCCGTCCTCGGCGCCGTGCTGACCCAGGATCCCAACCGCCCGCAGCGGGCAGGAGCCCTGCTGCCGGTCATCGAGGGCCTGCTGCGCAAGAACCCCGCCGACCGCATGCCCGCCGCCCAGGCCGCCGACCTGCTGGAGCGGGTGCTGCGCACCCACGGCTCCGGCCTGCCGCTCAGGGGCGGCGAAAGGCCCGCGATGGCCTCGCTGCCCACCCGGGCCGACCCCACACCGATGCACATGCTCCCTCCGCTGGACCCGCCGTCCGGGCCGCTGCCCTCGCGCATCATCGAGACCCCCTCCGGGCCGGTGCGCGTCCCGGTCGACCAGAACTCCGCCGGCCAGGCGGGCGACCGCCCCGACCTGTTCCACCCCCAGGGTGGCACCGGCCCGCAGAGCGCGCCCTACGCGGCGCCCGCGGGATACGACGCGTTCCAGAGCCCCTCGGGCGGGCGGCCGAACCCCTATGACGCGCTGAGAAGCCCCTCCGGCCCCCAGCCGTTCGAGGCGGCCAACGACGCCTCGGGCCCCCGGCCGAACCCCTACGACGCGCTCAGGAGCCCCTCGGGCCCGCAGCCCGGCCCCTTCGACGCGCCGCGCGGCGGGTCCGGCAAGCAGCCCGACCCGTACGACGCCCTGAGAAGCCCTTCGAGCACGCAGCCGGTCAACCGGTACGACGCGCTCAGAAGTCCCTCCGGGCCGCAGACCGGCGGCCCCTACGACCCGCTGAGAAGCCCCTCCGGCCCGCAGCAGCCCGGTGGCGCCCCCTACGACGCCCTGAGAAGCCCTTCCGGGCCGCAGACCGGCGGTCCGTACGACGCGCTCAGGAGCCCTTCCGGGCCGCAGACCGGCGGTCCGTACGACGCTCTGCGCAGCCCCTCCGGGCCGCAGCCGGGCGGTCCCTACGACGCGCTGAACGATCCCTCGGGCCAGGGCGGCTCCCACGACTCGCTCGTGGGCGGAACGCCGGGCTCGCGGGTGTGGCCGCCGTCCGCGTCCCCGAACCTCGCCGACCGGCTGGCCAAGGACCTCGCCGGCGGCGATCCGTTCGGCGGTCCGGGCGCCAGGGCCGGCTCCCCCGAGCGGCGCGAGGCCGCGCCCGACGGGCGTGGCCGCCGTCAAAGGCCCGGCCCGCTCGAGGACGACGACGCCCGCGAGGGCCGCTCCCCCGTGCTGCTCGTCCTCGCGGGCATCGGGGTCATCGGCGTGGTGGCCGCCCTGCTGTTCGTGCTGTGGCCGACCGGCTCCTCCACGCAGGAGGACGTGGCCGCCCCCCTGGCCACCAGCGGCGAGACCGCCCCGGCCGACCCCGCGACGGGGGACCCCGCACCGGTGGAGACCGCCGACACGCTGGCCGCGCCCGAGCTCCCCAGCAGCTTCCGCACGCAGACCGCCGCCGGGGTGTCGGTCGCGGTCCCCAAGACCTGGACGGCGTCGGCCTCCAACGAGGCGGTCACCTACACCGGGCCGAAGAGCTCCGGGCGGCGCATCCAGATCAAGAAGGTCGCCCCGACCGGTGACGACGGCCTCGCGCTGCTCACCAAGTCCAAGGACGAGGCCACGCTGACCGACTACGCCCAGACCCGGCTGGAGTCCTCTCCGCTCGGGAACGGCAAGTGGCAGAGCAGCGTCTGGGAGTACACCTACACCGCGCTCACCGAGGTCACGACCCACGCCGTCACGCGGTACGTCGCCTTCAACGGCAAGGCGGCCTACGAGATCACCTTCACCGCGCCCGACGCCGAGTGGGACCAGTCCGACAACCGCGAGACGATGGCCATCCTCTGGAGCAGCCTCAAGCCCGCCGGCTGATCACCGCCGCCCCGTCCCTCGGCGGGCCGACCGGTCCGGGGGCGGGCACCATGGCGCCCGCCCGTCATCCGGCGGGCGCGGCGGGCCCCGCCACCAGGGGGATGATCACCTCGTCCTCCATCGGCGGCTCGACCTCCTGGGGCCGGCAACCGGTCGCCGCGAAGCAGCGGATCCGCAGCTTGCCGCCCTCGACGGACACGTGCAGGAAGCTCTTGAAGAACGGCGGGCTGTCCCAGTCGGACAGCTCGGAGAACCAGCGGTGGAACGCGTGACCCAGCGGCAGGCGCACCGGCATCGGCCGGCCGCCGAGCAGCCCGGCCGCCCACTTCATCCTCGTCGTGATCTCCACACCGGCCCCGTCCGGGCCACCGGCCGCGCCGTCCCCGGCTGCGGCGTCGGGGACGTCCTGGCCTGCCGTGGCCGCCTCGCCGGGCGCCGGCTCGTCCGCGGTCCCGTCACCGGTGCCGACGGGGCGCGGCGGGAGGTTGCCGATGTGCTCCGACATCAGCACCAGGCCCTCGTCGGGTGTGAGGTAGAGCCAGCGCTGGCCGAACCGGTCGCGGTAGAGCTTGCTGTAGAACGACAGCGAGTCACCGCGCAACGGGTAGCACTTGAAGTCGTCCTCCCGCACGCCTCCCACGTCGACCCGGGGGATGGTGTGGGTGGCGTGCATGAACGCCCCTCCGCCGCCGGAGACGATGTACTGGATGGTCCGGTCGCCGACCCTGACGGGATAGCGCTGGTAGTTGTGGGTGTCCCCGCCGATGGCGGCCACGTAGTTGTTC
The DNA here is from genome assembly GCF_023276435.1 of Sphaerisporangium perillae. Classification (GTDB taxonomy): domain Bacteria; phylum Actinomycetota; class Actinomycetes; order Streptosporangiales; family Streptosporangiaceae; genus Sphaerisporangium; species Sphaerisporangium perillae. The sequence continues at coordinate 21,320 of NZ_JALLPO010000059.1, read as the reverse complement.
GCCGGGTCGCGCACGATCTCGTCGACCGTGCCGCCGTCCTCGATGGGGCAGGGGTGGTACTCGTTGCGGTCGTAGATCGGCTTGCCGGTGATCAGCACCTTGGGCCGGGGGTCGGCGGAGACGCGCCGCAGCCAGGCGGCCTGGTCGCGGTCGATGCCGCCGCGGATGCCGGTGTCGATGCCCACCAGCAGCAGGCCCGGCAGGTCGATCACCCAGTACGGCCCCGGCTGCGCGGCCCGCTGGCCGGGAAGGGACCGCCGGGACCGCGCCGCGGCCAGGCGCGGCTCGTCGACGGTCTCGGGCCGCTTCCACAGCAGGCCGCGGAATCCGGCGGGGCTGAAGGAGAACCCCCGGCGCTCGGCCTCCAGCGCGGGCGCGTCGCAGAAGACCCGCATGAAGCCGCCCAGCCCGTCGTACCAGTCGTGGTTGCCGGGGAGGGCGTAGATCGGCGCGGGATAGTCCTTGTAGGGGCGGAAGAACTTGTCCTCGTACTCGTTGCCGGAGCCCGTGGGGTAGATGACGTCGCTGGCGACCACCGCGAACGCGGTGTCCGCGCCGAGGGCGAGCATGCCGGGCACGACGGCGTACTGCGAGGCGTCGCCCTCCCCGGTGTCGCCGAGGATCAGGAAGCTGTACTCGGGCCCCGGGTCGACCTCGATCCGGAGGCCGGGGTCGACGCCCTGCTCTTTGCGCGCGGCCATCCACCGCCTGCGTACCTCGTCGGACGGGTCGCCGAAGAGCTGGGCCAGGATCTCGTTGCGCGAGCGCAGCAGCGTCCGCCACTTCAGCCAGGAGAAGGACCTGCTGTCGGGGCGCAGCTTCTGGAACGTGCCGATCTCCTGGCAGGACCATCCGGCGCCCTCCTCCGACACCCGCGAGGAGGAGCGCTTGCCGCGCTCCGCTGCCCGATCCACATCGACCATGACCCCATCTTTCCGGATCTTGCTCGATCGCATGGCGGGAATCGCCAACCGGAATCAACGGGATGTTCCAGGCGACGTGCCGGGTCAGGGAATCAGGATGCCCGGGTTGAGGATGCCCGCCGGGTCCAGACGCTCCTTGACGGCGCGCAGGATCTCCACCCCCAGGTCGCCGATCTCGGCCGCGTAGGCCGTCCGGTGGTCCCTGCCGACGCCGTGGTGGTGGGAGATGGTGCCTCCCGCGAGCACGATGGCCTCGTTGACGGCCCGCTTGGCGGTGTCCCACTGCCCGAGGGGCTCGTCGGCCTGCGCGGTCACCACGGTGAAGTACAGCGAGGCGCCGGTCGCGTACACGTGCGACAGGTGGCACATCACCAGAGGGGGGCTGCCCGGCCCGGAGGAGTCGGCGGGCGCGAGGGCCACGCTGAGCACCAGCCGCACGGCGTCGTAGAGCCTCGGGATGCCCGACCAGAAGCAGGCCGTCTCCAGCGTCTCCACGGTCGCCCCAGCCGACAGCAGCGCGTCGCGCAGGTATGGGGCGCTGAAGCGGCCGTGGGCCCACGCCTGGCCGGGCTCGGGGCCGAGATAGACGCCGCCGAGGCCGGACAGCGTCGCGGCGGTGCGCTCCCGCCGGTAGGCGACGTCGTCGTCCTCCCCCTCGTACCCGACGACGGCCAGGCAGCCGGCGTCGGACTGGACGCCGCCGATCTCCCCCGGCTTGGCCAGGCCGACCATGGTCTCGGTCTCGTCGGACAGGCGCAGCACCGTGGGCATCGGCCCTTCCTGGGCCACCCGCCGCAGCGCCGCCGTGCCTGCCTTGAACGAGGGGAACCGCCAGCCCTCGTACACCTTCTCGGCCGGCGCCCGCCGGACGCGCAGCCGCAGCGAGGTGATGACCCCGAAGGCGCCTTCGGAGCCGAGGACGAGCTGGCGCAGGTCGGGCCCGGCGGCCGACTTCGGCGCCCGGCCGAACTCCAGGGTGCCGCGCGGGGTGGCGACGGTCACGCCCACCACCATGTCGTCGAAGCGGCCGTACCCCGCCGACGCCTGGCCGCTGGACCGCGCGGCCGCGAAGCCGCCGAGGGTGGCGTACTCGTACGACTGCGGGAAGTGCCCCAGGGTGAGACCGTGGCCGGCGAGGAGCTGCTCGGCCTGCGGGGCGCGCAGCCCCGGCGAAAGGTCGGCGACCATGGACTCGGTGTCCACCGAGAGCAGCCGGTTCAGCCGCGCCAGGTCCAGCGCGACCACGCCGGCGAACCCCTGCCGCGACGCGACGAGCCCGCCGACGACCGAGGTGCCGCCCCCGAACGGCACTACGGCGACCCGGTGCTCCGCGCAGACGCGCAGCACCTCCAGCACCTCCTCGTGCGATCCCGGCAGCAGCACCGCGTCCGGCGCCTCCGAGCCGTCCCCGGCGCGCATGCGCAGCAGGTCGGGCGTGGACTTCCCCCGCGTGTGCCGGATCCTCGCGTCGTCGTCGAACCGGACGTGGTCCCCGCCGACGGCCTTGCGCAGGTCGGCCAGCACCAGCGGCGACAGGGCGACCGCGGGCAGCCTGACCTCGCCGAAGCTGGCCGGCGGCTCGGCGGGCTCGCGCACGCCCAGCAGCTCGCTGAGCAGTTTGCGGACGGATTGCGGCAGGTCGGCGGCCTTGGCGGGGTCGCCCCAGCCGGACCAGAGCATCGGCTCGGCAGCGGTCTTGGGAGTTTCCACGCCCTACACTGTGACACGCCCGGCTGTGGTACCCCGGCCGGGTGCCCCTCTGGAGGTGCCCGCAGCGTGAACCCCTCCCCCGGACCGCCTCCGGACCGGCCCGCCTCCGCATCCCCGTCCCCGACGGAGTTCCCGTCCGCCGGCGTGGCCGAGGGCTCCTCGCTCAACGCCGCCCGGCGGGCCCGCGAGCTCGCGGACGTGCGGGAGACGGTCGTGGACCTGCTCGTCGTGGGGCTCGGCGCCACCGGGGCCGGAGTGGCGCTGGACGCCGCGTCCCGGGGCCTGTCCGTCGCCGCGATCGACGCCCACGACCTGGCGTTCGGCACCTCGCGGTGGAGCTCCAAGATGATCCACGGAGGGCTGCGCTATCTCGCCAAGGGCCAGGTGGGGGTGGCCAGGGAGAGCGCCGTCGAGCGCGGCGCGCTGCTCGCCCGCACGGCCCCGCATCTGGTGCGCGCCCAGCCGTACGTGCTGCCCCTGACGCCGGAGGTCTCCCGCGGCCAGGCCGCGGTCGTGATGGCCGGGTACCGGCTCGGCGACCTGCTCCGGGCGTCGGCGGGCACGCCGCGCGGCCTGCTTCCCGGCCCATCGAGGGTGCCGGCCTCCCAGGCCCGGGACCTGTTCCCCGCGCTGCGCGCCGATGGCCTGCGCGGCGGGCTCGTGTCCTTCGACGGGCGGGTGGTGGACGACGCCCGGCTCGTGGTCGCGATCGCCCGGACGGCCGCCGCCCACGGCGCGCGGATCCTCACCCGTTGCCGCGCCCTGTCGCTGTCCGGCGACGGCGCCGAGGTCCGCGACGAGCTGTCGGGGGACGTCTTCACCGTCCGCGCCCGCAAGGTCGTCAACGCGGCGGGCGTGTGGGCGGGGCAGCTCACCTCGTCGGTGTCGCTGCGGCCCTCACGGGGGACCCACCTGGTCCTGCGTCCCGGCGCCCTGGGCGAGCCGCGCGCGAGCCTGCACGTGCCGATCCCGGGGCAGGGCGCACGTTTCGTCCTGGTCCTCCCCCAGGCCGACGGGCGCGTGTACGTGGGGCTCACCGACGAGCCGGTGGAGGGCCCCGTCCCGGACGTCCCCGAGGCGCCCGAGAGCGACATCGCGTTCCTGCTCGAGGTGCTGAACTCCGTTCTCGGGGCTCCTGTGGCCAGAGAGGACGTGGCGGGTGCCTACGCGGGCCTGAGGCCGCTGCTGAGCGGCGATGGGCGCACGGCCGACCTCTCCCGCAGGCACGCCGTCGTCACGGCTCCTGACGGCGTCCTGACCGTCGTGGGCGGGAAACTCACCACCTACCGCCGGATGGCCCAGGACGCCGTCGACGCGGCGTTCCCCGGCGCTCCCGCCAGTCGCACAGCGCGGCTGCCGCTCGTCGGCGCGGACGCGGCGGCACGCGCAGGCCTTCCCGGTGCCGGAGACGCCGCCGAGGCGGGCGGCCCGCCGCGCCGGCTGGTGGAGCGGTACGGCTCGGAGGCGGCGGCCGTGCACGCGCTGGCGCTGGGCGACCCCGCGCTGGCCGAAACCCTGCCGCTCGGCGTGACCGTCGCCGAGCTGGTGTGGGCGGTGCGGCACGAGGGCGCGCTGGACTCCGGGGACCTCCTCGACCGGCGCACCCGCATCGGCCTGGTGGGCGAGGACCGCGCGGCGGCGCTACCCGCGGCCGAACGCGTCCTGCGCGCCCACGCCGGATAACGCGTGAGGACGTCCCGCGGCAACCCACCCCGGGAATTCGGCGCGTGACTTATCTCACACGCCTGAAGCCGCATATGAGCCCACGATGGGGACAGCCGGAGGATTCGAGCCCCGCACGGAAGGGCCCTGAGCCATTAGGTTAGTCTTACCTAAGTCATCGGGGAGGAATCGTGACGACAGACCGGGTACGGGGGTGCGACCACCCGGCCGGCTGCCATACAGGCGAGGTGCCGACGCTCGCCAGCGCCACGGCCGCGGCGCGGTTCTGGCTGCTCATCGAGCATGCCGGCCCCTGGGCGTCCCACCTCGCCGACTGCGCGCTGCCCGCGAAGGTCCACGCGCTGATCGGGGGCGCGACCGAGCTCGGCATCCGGCCGCAGCTCATCCGTCCCCCGCTACGCCGCCGGACGACGGGCGGCGGCCCCTACAGGCTGATGGTCGCCGATACCACGGCACCGGTCCCGTGGCTGGCCGAGGGGTCCTTCGAGGACCCTGGAGATCTTGACCTGGGATCTCTCATGCGCGGAGTGGTTCCGGAGTCCTGCATACTGGTGAAGGAGCCGGTGTTCCTGGTCTGCACGCATGCCAGGCGCAACGTGTGTTGTGCCCGCATCGGCCTTCCCATCGCGCGGGTTTTGGGTGAGAGCCAGCCGGGAAGAGTGTGGGAAACCACTCATGTGGGCGGCGATCGGTACGCCGCTAACCTTGTGTGCTTGCCACACGGGCTTTACTACGGCAGCATGTCTCAGGCTGCTGCGATCGCGGCGGCAAACGCGTACCGGCACGGCGAGATCGTTCTCGACCGCTTCCGGGGACGCGCAGGCATCCCTGAGCCATCGCAGGCCGCCGAGCATTTCGTCCGGGCACACACGGGCGAGTTCTCGGTAGGCGGAGTGGCCGTGGAATCCACCAGGTCGGACGGTGACGTCACCGAGGCGATTGTGCGCCACGGAGAGGTCCGGTTCCGGGTTGTGGTCGAGCGGACGGCGTTCGCGCCGTGCGGTACGGCATGCGCCGACACGATCATGACCTACCGGCTGGCGGCACTGGAGCCCTTCCAGTGCGGCACGCCCGTGCTGACCTGAGGCTCCGTTTTGGAGCCGGGAACACCACGGCTTACCACAGCGTTGGAACGAGGGACGCCATAAGCGTCCAATGCGGCACAAACACGAAATCTCTCACCTAAGGTGGTTTCTCATGTCTCAGGTACGTCGGCAGATCGCCCGCCCGCGCCCCAGCTGGGGTTGGCAGGATGACGCCGCGTGCCGGGGAGAGGACCTTGTGCTGTTCTTCGGTCCCGACGGCGAGCGTCAGCCGGAGCGCGACATCCGCGAGCGCAAGGCCAAGGCCATCTGCGCCCAGTGCCCAGTCCGCGCGGAGTGCCTCGACTACGCCCTTTCTCGCCCCGAGAAGTACGGCACGTGGGGCGGGCTCAACGAGGACGAGCGCGCGTCCGAGCGTCGCCGGCGCATGCGGCGTGCCGCCAGTGCCGGCATCAGTGCTGCCTGAACCTCCACCGGCATGATCCCTCAGCATGATCATGCGGCTTTTCCGCTCCTGTACGCCTCCAGGGCCGCAATTGCCGCATGATCGTGCGGGTGACCCTCCCTCACGGGGAGGCGCCCACCCTTCCCCCTGTCCCGTGCGCAAGGCGAACACCCCGTTCACCGCTCCTGCCCTAGCAGGCGGAGAACGTCCGCGTCCGTCAGCTGGTCGAACTTCTCATACCACTGGCCGACAGCGTGAAAGCCGGGCGGTGTGGCGAGCACCACGACCTCGTCGGCCTCATCCGCCAGCGCCCTGACCGTATTCGGCGCCCCCACCGGCACGGCCAGCACGAGCCTTCGTGGCCCGGCCGCCCGCACGGCGCGCAGCGCCGCCCGGGCCGTCCCCCCCGTCGCGAGCCCGTCGTCCACCACGACGACGTCCCGCCCGGCCAGCTCGGGAAGCCGGCGCCCGCCCCGGTAGGCGGCGACCCTCCTCGCGAGCTCCTGCCGCTCCCGCTCTACGACCGGCGCCAGCTCCGCAGCGCTGGTGCGCACGCGGGACAGCAGCGACGCGTCGAACACCGGCTCCCCGCCCTCGGCGATCGCGCCCATCCCGAGTTCCGGCTGCCAGGGGTGGCCGATCTTGCGGGTCACCAGGACGTCCATCGGGACGCCCAGCCGCTCGGCGATCGGCGCGGCGATCTCCACGCCACCGCGCGGCAGGGCGAGCACGACCGGATCGGTGAGCCCGGCCTCCGCCAGCACCTCCGCGAGCGCCACTCCGGCCTCCGCCCTGTCGGCGAAGGGCAGGAGCACCCGCCGGCCAACGCCCATACCCCCAACCTACCCCTGCACCTGCGGCGCCAGAACCGTACGGCGTCCGCGCACCGAGGGAGCCGAGCCGGCGCGCCCGTGCCGCCGACGGGGCGGAGCCCGGCGCGTCCGTCTCCGGTCGCGCCGGGCTCCGGGGCGGTCAGGGACGCCCCTTACCTCTCATCGACTTGTGGATGATCTTCCATTCGCGCGTCTGCTCCGACCGGAGCCGGGCGTCGGTGCGCCGCGCCATCCACGCCGCCTCGCGCTGGAGCTTGCGCCAGCTCTCCAAGCGGCGCTCGGGCAGCTCGCCCGACTCCAGGGCCGCGAGGACGGCGCAGTCCGGCTCGGTCTCGTGGGAGCAGTCGGCGAACCGGCACCCGGTCGCGAGCTCATCGATGTCGGAGAACACCATGTCGACGCCCTGGCTCATCTCGTACAGTCCCACCCGGCGGATCCCCGGCGTGTCGATGACCAGCCCGCCCCCGGCCAGCGGGATCAGCTCGCGGTGCACGGTGGTGTGGCGGCCCCGGCCGTCGCCCGCGCGCACCTGCTGGGTCTCCATCACCTGCTCGCCCGCCAGCGCGTTGACCAGCGTCGACTTTCCGGCGCCCGACGCGCCCAGGATCACCGCGGTCCGCGAGTCGCCGAGATGGCTCCGCACCACCTCGACCCCCTCTCCGGTGATCGAGGAGACCGCGTGGAGGTCGACGCCCGGCGCCGCGGCGGCCACGTCGTCGAGCAGCCCGGCGAGGTGCTCCCCCACAAGGTCGGACTTGGTGATCAGCACGACGGGGCGGGCTCCGCTCTCCCAGGCCAGGGCGAGCAGCCGCTCCACCCGGCCGAGGTCGGCGAAGTCGTCGGCGTGCATGGCCGGCTCGGCGACGAACACCACGTCGACGTTGGCGGCCAGCACCTGCCCCTGCGAGTCGCCGGACAGGCCGCCCCGCGAGACGCGGCCCACCCCGCCCCGCACGAAGGCCGTCTTCCGCGGCAGGATCGCCTCCAGCTCGTAGCGGCCCTCGGGCAGCCGGGTGAGCGCGGCCCAGTCGCCCACGCAGGGCAGCGCCACGGGGTCGGCCGCGGCCGCCCGCCGCAGCGGGGCGGCGTACTGGGCATGGTGGTGGCCGTCGGCGGCGATGACGTCGGCGGCGCCGCGGTCCACGCGCGCCACACGGGCGGGAACGGCACCGCCCGGGAGATCGGCTGCGAGGGATTCGTCCCAGCCGAGCGAAACAAGATCATGACCAGGAGTGGTCAACTCAGGCACCTTTCGAAGACCGGGTGCCTGCGGCTTCAGCGCGAGGACGACACCCGGGAGGAAGAGGAAATGAAAACGGGCACGCTCAGAAAGACCCGCATGATCCTCACCTCCCGGTCGTCAGGCCGCCTTCCCTCGAAAGCGGCGAAGCCGGGCCCACTTTATCGCGGACCCGGCCTGCACGAGCAACACATTTATAGAGGTGCGGGTCAGCTCAGGCCGGGGGCCGGGAACTTGGCCGTCAGCTCGCTGACCTCTCCGTGGACGCGGGCGATGACCTCGTCGGCGTCGCCCTTGGCCAGAGCGGTGACGACCTCGTCCATCCAGGCGCCGATCTGCCGCATCTCGCTCTCGCCCATGCCGCGGCTGGTGATCGACGGCGTGCCGATGCGCAGGCCCGACGGGTCGAACGGCTTGCGCGGGTCGAACGGCACGGTGTTGTAGTTGGTCTCCAGACCGGCGCGGTCGAGGGCCTGCGCGGCCGGCTTGCCCGCGACGCCCTTGGAGGTCAGGTCGATCAGGATGAGGTGGTTGTCGGTGCCGCCCGACACCAGCTCGAACCCGCGGCCCGACAGCTCCTCGGCCAGGGCCTTGGCGTTGGTCACCACCTGGTGGGCGTAGGTCCGGAAGTCTTCGCCGGCGGCCTCGTGCAGCGCCACCGCGATCGCGGCGGTCGTGTGGTTGTGCGGGCCGCCCTGCAGGCCGGGGAACACGGCCTTGTTCAGCGCCTTGGCGTGCTCGTCGGAGGTGGCCATCAGCATGGCCCCGCGCGGGCCGCGCAGCGTCTTGTGCGTGGTCGTGGAGATGACGTCGGCGTGCCCCACCGGCGAGGGATGAGCGCCACCGGCGACCAGTCCGGCGATGTGGGCGATGTCGGCGGCGAGGACGGCGCCGACCTCGCGGGCGATCTCGGCGAAGGCCGGGAAGTCGATCGTGCGCGGAATGGCCGTGCCGCCGCAGAAGATGAGCTTGGGGCGGTGCTCGAGGGCGAGCGCGCGCACCTCGTCCATGTCGATGCGGCCGGTGTCCCGGCGCACCCCGTACCTGACCGGGTTGAACCATTTGCCGGTGGCCGAGACCGACCAGCCGTGGGTCAGGTGGCCGCCGAAGGGCAGGCCCATGCCCATGACGGTGTCGCCGGGGTTGAGGAACGCCAGGTAGATGGCGAGGTTGGCCGGCGAGCCGGAGTACGGCTGAACGTTGGCGTGGTTCACGCCGAACAGCGATTTGGCGCGCTCGATGGCCAGGGTCTCGATCTGGTCGATCACCTGCTGGCCCTCGTAGTAGCGCTTGCCGGCGTAGCCCTCGGAGTACTTGTTGGTGAGGACGGTGCCGGTGGCTTCGAGGACGGCCCTGGAGACGTAGTTCTCCGAGGGGATCAGCTTGACGGTGTCGGCCTGGCGGCGTTCCTCCGCCCTGATCAGCTCGGCGATCTCCGGGTCGACGTCTGCAAGAGAACTCATGGCCCCTACCCTTCGTTGGCTCCGGCGGAGACCCAGGCGCCCGGCCTCCGACCTCTTCGCTCCCCGGTGGTAGCCCACCCAGACGCGCCAGTCACGTCGCGTTAGACGATAGCGGACTCGCCGTTTCTGCCGACCCCGCCACCCGGCCACAATCGGTCCACTTCGGCGTTCAGCGTGGCGCCGATGAGCACCGCGAGCGCCGTGATGTAGAGCCACAGCAGCACCGCGATGGGGGCCGCCAGCGAGCCGTAGATCGACAGCGGCGAGAACCAGGCGGCCAGCACCTCGCGCAGGACCGCCGCGCAGACGATCCAGATGAGCAGCGCCAGCAGCGCTCCGGGCACCTCGCGCCACCAGCGGGTCCGTACGGGGACGCTCACGTGGTACAGCAGCGTGAGCACCAGCACCGAGCCGATGACCACCACCGGCCAGTACAGGACGCTCACGAGGCCGCTGTACTGCGGGAGCGCGCCCGACAGGATCGTCGGCCCGATCACCAGCACGGGGATGACGATCAGAGCGATCAGCAGCGCCGCCAGGTAGAGGCCGAACGACAGGATGCGCGTCCGGATGATCCCCCGGGTCTCCCCCAGGCCGTAGGAGATCGAGATGAGGTCGACGTAGACGAACAGCGCCCGCGAGCCGGACCACAGCGCGAGCAGGAAGCCCACGGAGATCAGCGAGACCTGCCCGCCCTTGAGCACGTCGTCGAGCAGCGGCCGCACCACCCGGTCGACGGTGTTGCCGGTGAACAGCAGCTGGGCCTGCCGCAGCACCCAGCCGCGGGTCTCGTCCACGGTGCCGGGGCCGAGGACGCCGCTCAGGTGACCGAGCAGGCCGATGAGCCCGAGCACGAACGGGGGCAGCGACAGCAGCGCGAAGAACGCCGCCTCGCCGGCCAGGCCCGTCACCCGGAAGTTGAACCCGGCGACCGTGGTCGCGCGGACCAGCGCCCAGAGGCGGGACTCGCGGACGGCGCCCCACGCCCGGGATCCGCGCAGGGTGGACATGCCGGCGGCGGCGTTCCGCTTCACCATGGCCCTGACCGACCTCCAGCGAGGTGTCCGCCCCGAAGGGCCTGACGGCCTGGCGGGAGCGTCGGTGGACGTCATGGCATCCAAAGGTATTCGCAACATGGCTCTACCACGACCCCACCGTGTAACGATCTCCTTGCCTGCGTCTACCCCGGGAAGCGCTGCCCTACCTGACCAGGTGCCGGCGACCTTCAATGTTAACCGTGCCCGGCAGGTAACAACCCGGATATGCGCAGGTCAGAGCCAGGTCAAGGGCGTACGAGGCGCGCGCGTGCGCTCGCCGCGGGATGCCGCGCCGGCGGGCGGACCGGACGAGCGGGCCCGGCGGGCGGGTCAGGTGAGCGCCCGGACCTGGCCGGGCGGGCGGCCCGCGCCGGGCGGTCCGGCGAAGGCCTGCGCCACCGACATCCACGCCTTCGCCGTCTCACCGCGCACCTCCAGGGCGGTGTCGGCCAGGGCGCAGCGCTGGGTGACGAGCAGGCAGAAGTCGAGCGCCGGGCCGCGCACCAGGTCGGCGGCGTCCTGCGGCCCCTGGCTCCACGGCGTGCCGTCCGGGAGCGTCAGCTCCACCCGCACCGGGTCGGAAGGCGGCTCCATCCCCCGCATCGAGAAGCCGTAGGGCATGGCGCGCACGCCGAGCGACGCCACGTGCCGCAGGCGGGCGGTCGGCGTCCGCACGATGCCCAGCGCGTCGGCCACGTCCTGCCCGTGGGCCCAGGTCTCCATCAGCCGCGCGGTGACGAAGGACGCGGCGGACATGTCGGGCCCGTACCACGGCAGCCGTTCCTTCGGGTCGAGCTTCTCGAAGGCGTCCAGGCTCCGGGCGCGGGCCGTGCGGAACCAGTCGAGGACCTGCTCGGGGGACAGGGTGCGCGCGGCGACGGCGATCTCGTTCACGGCCGCGTCGCCGCGGGCCAGCAGGGCCGGCAACGCGGCGCGGAAGCCGTCGGGGTCGGTCGCGGCCGTGGTGGCCGCGTCGTCGAACCACGCGAGGTGGCTGATCTGGTCGCGCACGGTCCAGCCCGCCGCAGGTGTCGGACGCTCCCATCCCGCCGGGTCCAACGTCCGGATCATGGCCGTCAGCTCCGCGCTCTCGGCCCGGAGATCGGTTACCAGCTCGGACATGGAGACGGCCATGGACACCTCCGTGTTACATGCGCTTGCGTCAGCGTAACGGAGTCTTGTTCTGGGAGGAACAGGGGAGAATCAAGGGTGTGATCTGCGAAGAATGCAAAGATCATCGGCATGAGGAGTGCCGGGGCGGTTCATGGTGCGACTGCCAGCACCAGACAAAAACCCACCGTGAGCAGGAGCTTAGCGGCTCTGGGCAACATGAGGAACATGACCCCGAGCCAGCCCTGAACTGGCTGAGGCAGGGCTGACCCTGTCCCGGACGGAAGGGCAGGGGTACCCGGTGGGTACCTCGGCCAGGATGTGCCCTGCCCAAATGGTGACCTTGCGGCTCCATCTCGGCGCTGGGAGAACAAGGTCACTGGGCTGGCCGACCACGTCGAGGCGATAGGCACCACGCGAGCGCAGAGCTAGAGATCGCGATCGATATATCGAGTGGGCGGTCCTGCTGGTGCCTGTCGGCACTGATGTGGATCTTGCCGGTTGGTGATCCGGGCCTCTTGTGGAGGCTTTTCGGTCCAGCCATAATCATCACGGCCTCCTGGAGCGTTCCAGGGGGCCGCTATCCCCCCGAAAGAGAACCCAATGACGAAGGAACTACCGAAGGAACTGTCCCCGGGAGACAAGAAGAAGGTGCTGGTAGTCACCTTCTCGATCGTGATCGGCTTGTTGATCGTGATCGGCCTGTCCAACTCCCAGGCTGGCACGGTCGACTCGCAGGCTGCCCCGGCGTATCAGCGCCAGGCGGATGGCGGGACGTTCGCGTCCCCCCAGGAACTCCTCCAGACGCTCGATGATCTGGGCGCTCCCTGTACGGACCCCGCGTACGGTGACGCTGACATTGCCAGCGTGGAGTGCTGGGGAGGGTACGACACCGTTAGGTTTGTCACGCTTAAGCCGGGTCAGAGCTTCTGGCAGGGTCTCTTGATGGTCATGCGCCCCCCGGCCTTCCGCCTACAGGGCCAGAACTGGTACATGGTCGCAGACAAGGACCCGGACTACGGCAGGCAGGTGAAGGAACTTATCGGCGGAGACACCTTCATCCGCTGAAGGCAAGGGAGCCGATAAGCGATCAGCTAGCATCGAAGAAGCGGGACCTGACTGCGGTTATCAGCCAGGTCCCTTACCCCCACGGTAAGGGAAGAGCACCGAGTGACAACGAAGAACATGGATGATCGCGTCAGTGCCCTGGAGTCCTGGGCGTTCCAGACGGGCCGAGACCTGGCCGCCATCAAGGCGGTTCAGGCCGAGCACACCGAGACTCTGGCCGACCACACCCAGCGCCTGGAGCAGATCGAGCAGGGTATCGGCCTCCTTCTCGCCCACTTCGGCATCGAGGGGTCTAAGTGAGCATCAAGGACAGCGCCCTCAGGTTCGCCACCACGGTGGAGAACGAGCACATCCAGATCCGGGCCGACCAGATGGAGGTCGCCGAGGGTCTGACCAACCGCATCAACGGGGTGGCCAACAACGTCAAGGAGCTGGACGCCAAGGTGACCGTGCTGGACGAGAAGGTCGCCTCGCTCCAGGAGGACGTGGCCGGGGTGAAGGCCACCCAGGCTCAGATGCTGGAGATCCTGATCGACATCCAGCGTCGCCTGCCCTAGGGCTCAGTAGACAGCCGGCCCCTTCCCGCAAGGGGAGGGGTGCTTTTGTGTCCAACTATGGAACGTTCCCCCACATCGAAAGAAGATCTACATGCACCCCCAGCAGTTGCCTCCACAGCCTCAGCCTGCTCCCCGACACCCCCTTCTTGGACTGGTACTCCTCCCTGAACACCTTGGGGCAGATCCTCTTCCCTGCACTGCTGGCGATCGTCTTGATCGGCGGGGCCGTCGTTGTTGCCAGCTCCGGATCAGCCCCTCACGGCGAGCAGACGCTCCTGACTGACCAAGACATTCAGGAGCTTCGCCAGGATCTGCCGCCTGCTTGGCGTCCCTAGCTTCTTCGGGGTGCCTATACGCAAAACGCCCCCGGCTTCGGCTGGGGGTTTAGAACGCTCCGAAGAAAGTACGAGATGTACGAGAACCCCCAGAAGAATGGACCGGCTACCGGGAACCGCAGCCACGAATCAAGCGCCGTAAGGACAAGCCCGAGAGGGAGGGGATGTCCGATGCTCTGGTCTGGTTCTTCGGCATTGTCGGCGTCGTCGTCGTGGCCGTCCTGATCATGGCCATGTACGCATGGAACCCCCTGGCCTGCTACCAGGGGGGTCCATCGATTATGTCCCAGTCACATGTAGCGTTCCAGCCTCAATAGTCACAGGAGCCCCGGCCGGTAAGCCGGGGCCACCGTAGGCCGCGCTAGGCGGCAACCTCGTCAGGGGCCTGGAATAGGGCCACCGGAACCGCAACCGGCTTAGCGGCCAGGCGAGCGTTGGAAGCCTTACGGACCCTGACCGGCTTGACGGTCTCGGCAACCGGCCTAGCCGTAGACATGGCGAGCATGGCGGCGAGAGCAGCAACCCCGGTCAGGGGTGCGGGGGCGGGCTCCTCGGCCTCGACGGTCGGGCCATCGAGCAGCGCCCGGAGGGCGGCCACCCCGAGAGGCAGATCCGGGTTCACCGTGATCTGCATGGGGGCAACGGTCTCAGGCGTGGCGGCATCCATCTCCGCCCACTCATCTTCTGTCAGGTAGAACGCCATGCCGGGGGCGGCAGGCTCGATACCGTCGGTGACGTAGTCGTCACTGTGAATGAGAGCGGCCGGCACTTCCGTAAGATCTGTCAGAGCCGAAGGAGGGGTTGGCTCTGCCGCGGCAGTCGGGTCGGCGGGGGCCTGGCCGCTCTCTTCTCCTGTCCGATCCACGTATCGGAACATCACGGCGGGCCTGCCGCCCGTGCTGGGAGCCTTGAAGCTCTCGACGGTGTCCAGGGCGGTGAGCAGCGTCTCAAGTTCGGTCTTCCGGATGCCGAACTTGCGGTAGATCACGGTGGACTGAACACCCTCCTCTCCCGCCTCAGCAATGAAGCTCTCCACCCGCAGGGCCAGCGGGAGTTCCTGCGACATCTCGGCCCCCGGCAGGATGAAGCTCACGCTCTCCACGCTGTAGGTAACCAGGGCCAGAGCGGCGTCAAGGTCAGAGACACTGATCTCTTCCCGCTGGCCGGCCAAGGCGTACAGCGCGGCCAGACGAACCATGTACGCCATGGCCCGTTCGGTGTACTGGCTCAGTTCCTCTGACCCACTGGTCAGGGCCTCACAGATAGGCCGGTGCTTGCCCTCGAAGACCTGTGCCACATGCGCGGGCACGGTGACGATGTCGGCATCCCTGGCCCAATCGGCGACCTCACGCAGTGCCCGCGCAGCGGTCCTGATCACGTTCTGGATGTCGGTGGCCTCGAAGACCGGCAGGGTCTTGGACTGGCTCACGTAGACCGGGAAGAACCGGTTGTAGGTGCCGCCCGTGGCGTCCTTGGACCCCCGGATGGCTGCCCAGTTTTTCGGCTGGGCATGGCCGATGATGGCCACGTGCGGGTTACGGACCTTGATGTCATCGTGCTTGGTCTTGTGGCCGATGGTCTGCCCATCCCAGGATTTGCGCAGGTAGACACCCACCTTGGCATCGCGTCGGGCGTTGGTGATGAAGGTGTCCATCTCCTCCTCCACGAACAGCACCGGCTGAGCGGTGCCGTTGGCCGTCCGCTCGTCCAGCTCCCCGATGAACCCCAGGCCGGTGGCCGGCAGCCCGTGCACGGTGTTGTCCTCGGTGAAGGTCTTGAAGGCGGCCTCCAGCACTTGCATGGCGATGCCAGTAGCGGTCCCCTTGCGGCCCTTGCCGGAGGGGCCGACCAGGACCGGCCAGAACATCAGGGGTGATCCACCCTTTCGGGTCTCCACGCTGGGCCCGTGGCTCACGTAGGCGGAGAACCCTGCCATGAGGGAGACCAGTACGCCCGCCCGGTCCCCTTCCGTGTGGGGATCCAGGGCGTTGGTGATGAGGCCAAACAAGCCAGTGAAGGCGGCAGGGCTGATGACAGGCTGAGGGTTGAGCATGAGCGGTAGCCTTACTGTGCTGGCCCACAGCGTGAGTCTTTGGCGAGAGTAGCGCTGTGGGCTGGTCTTATGTTGAAGGCCGACTTTGGTGCGTCAGGTGAAGAGTCACACTGACGAAAGCAGATTCAATCTGCATGAAGCCGAGCGAGAAAGAAGTTATATCAGTCGCATTCTTCTGTCAATACAGAAAGGGCTGAGCTTCTTACTTCTCACATTGGTGAGACCTGGGGGGATACCCACGTTCATCGCACACGGGGCCCGGGGAGTCTGCCTCCTCCGACCAGGTACGAGTCTGGGGATTCACAAATTCACAAGGAAGTGCCACTCGACCTGCATTTACGAATGCAGATGGCGACCCTGAAACTCCCGCCGATACCGCTGACAAAATAAAAAAGCCCCGAGCCGTCCACGGGGGACGAACTCGAGGCTTATAAGAGTTCGGTGATCCCGTGGGCCGGGGCGGCTCTCCACCGCCGTGTGATCGTGGGGTGCTGTTATCCGTCCCTCGGCATGAGCACGAGACGTCATTGGAGTTGAGCATGTCGTGGACCGAAACTATGCAAGGGCCAGCGACACGTTCGTGGGTACGGCGTGATGTTTGTCTTACGGATCTTGGTTGCCCGCAGCCTGCTGACTGACTGATCGTGCAGGGTGCCGGACCCGCGCTGTCGTCCTCTTCTGCCGATGTGCGTGCGTCAGACAGTCGGGGGCGCATCCACAGCAAGAGAGGCGAGCACTCGCGATACGGCTGCATCCAGCAAGAAATCCAGCAAGAAGGTGTAGGTCGTCGTTACAGTGCAGGCATGGCGAAGTGTTTAAACTGCGGAGACAGTTTCAGTGTCCCAGCCGCGCGAAACGCATACAACGAAGTGCTTGACGGAGAAGGCGACTACGACGAAGACCATGGCGGTGACCTCTGTTTCGACTGCGCCATACCAGCGGAAGTGGCGTCGAACATGGATCTCGGTCGCGCAATCATGATGATGAACGGCGACGAAGACTACGACGCAGACCATGTAGAGAAGTACCTGTGAGCGACTGACTGGGACACGGCCCGACCCTTCGCAGGACGCTGCGGTATTGAGACGTCTCGGGGTCCGATCAGCATCGACACGCCAAGTCCGCCGACCGCAGCCGCATGTGAGAGCTACCCCGCCGGTCACCTCGACCAAGCCTGGCCGGGCTGCGGTCGTACCGCCAGTTAACAAGTAGCCGCAATGGGCGTCTGTCAGCCTGGCGTTGGTTTGGGCGTCAAGTCGAGATCGACGACAACAGGGGCGTGATCACTGCCCGCGGCGATGCCCTCGTCGTAGAGATGCTGGATTCGCCGTACCGTCCAGTGGCGGCTGATCCAGACGGAGTCGAAGCGCCGCGCGGTTCCGGGGAAGTCCTTTCTGCGCCCAGTGCGGTGGGTGACCGCGAGCGGGCCCTGTGGGCGGGCCACCTGAAGCGCAGCGACATCCTTCGGGCAGCCGCCTAGCCAACGCCGCAGCGCATCGTCAAGGGGGTGCACCTTGCCCGGCCCGAACAGGCGATCGTCCCCCGGCTCCCCGCGCAGGTGCCGGTCCCCGGTATGCCAGTGTGTTCGTGTATCGGCAAACTGAAGCGCATCCACCAGCGGGGTGTTGGCGTCCGCCCCGAACAGCAACGGCCCTGGCTGAGTGGCCAACCATGAGGCGAATACGACGGCCTGGCGCGGTTTCACCAGGCCCCAGGTAACCCCCGGCGGGGCGTGGTAGGACCCCACTGTCAATGGCATCCCCTCAATGGCCGTCTCGGCTAGCAGGGTGCGCTCGGGTAGCGGCCCGTCCGTGAGCAGCCAGGTAGAGCGCGGTGATGAACCGCGACCGGCGATCGCGACGCCACGACGACGCACCGGCCGGTCGTCGGGCAGCGCAGCACGCAAGTCGACCGCGCGGACCATCCAGTCAAGTCCAGCGGCTTGCTGCAGCACACCAGCCGATCCCGGATTGACTTCCTGCAGCAGCGCGAGATCCGCGCCTAGCTCCTGCAGCAGTGCTCCTTGGCGTTCTGCCGCTGCGGTGCTGCGATATGCCACATTCCAGGACACGACACGCATCTACGTATCTCGCCTCATCTTCACCCGGAAAGCGCGTGAGAGCGTATATCTGACCGTCGGGGGTTTGAATACCTGTGGGCGCGGCCGTCAAACCATGATGGCACACGGCAGACGTTCGCGGAGGTCTTGCCGACCTAGAAGCCGTGTGGCTCCGCTAATTCCAGGCAGCCAAGGGTGCTCAGACGCACTCTTCTGCTGCCGACCGCGCGCTATGGGGTGTCATGGTGAGCGGATCGAGTCGGCGCCCGGACGTGCCGATGAGAGAGCGCCATCACGAACTTCGAACGTATCGTTTCGGCCCACGACTATTTGAACCACCGGTCGTGCTGATACTTGGATGCCTCGGGCCCGTCGAGCTCGTGCGTCGTATTGTTGAGCCGGACGAGGAATACCGCTCCTTTCGCCCCGGTCTTCTTCGAGGTTGTATATACCGGCCCTGAGGCAGGCGCGACGTTGATCCGGGCAACCGTGCGTTCGTCGATGGTGCCGAACGCGACGGTCACGTTGGCCGTCACAGCCTTTCCGAATGCCTGAATTAGCAGGCCGGTCAGCCACTGCTCCCAGCCGTCGGTGTTCTTCTTGGAGAAGACGGTTAAATCCTCTTCCAGACCTAGCACCGACCCATCGTCCTGGACGCCGACGAGCAGCGTACCCCCGTGACCGTTCATAAAGCCGGCGATCGTCTTGATCACCGCCCACTCTATCGCCCGATCCTGCTGCCCGGTGTCCAGGTTCTTCCGGCCGGTCGACTTGAACTCGACGACCTTGCTCTCCCCGGCTTTGATCAGCGACTGTATACCACGTGCCAGGGCGTCACCGCCGCGTTGTCCGGCGAATGGGCTACCCTGACCGTCACCCCGGTTCACCGGTCGGCCGGTCGCATCCTCGATCTGACGGATCAGCCGTTCGTAGCGTGCGTCGAAGACGGCGCCGAAGTCGTCCTGACGAAGTGCGACCGGGTCGATGTCGTGGCTGGTGAGGATCGCGTCCAAGTCCTGCGGGTTTACCGGCACACCGGTTTCGATCGCGGCCAGATACTTGCTCGGCGCGCTCGCGCCCATGTATCCCCATGTCTGCCCGTCGACGGCGGTCTTGTTGACGATGCAGTTGGCATCCGCGCTGTCAATGCCGTTCGCTGCGCACCATTTCTGCGAGAAGATGTGGCGGATGTCGATTGAGTCAGCCGCGTACGCCTTCGCGTCGATCGTCTCACCGGTACGGAAGTCGCGACCGCCCCGCTTCATCACGAGTGCGTAGAGACCCTTGTAGGCGGCACTGTTGCGGGTGCGCAACCCCAGCAGTCGTTCAGCCTGGAACTGCGACTCGCGGACCGTGCGCGGTTCCTCGCCGTCGTCCTGAATCCACGCGAGCACGTCCTGCAGGTCGTTGGCGAAGCGGGTGTCGGTGGTGCCGCCGTACAGCTCACCGAATACCCCGCACCAGTACCACTGACGTAACTTCGCGATCGGCTTTGGAGTGAATGCGACCTCGCCAAGCAACGTGAGGATCGCCGTCAAGGGAACGAGCTGGGTGCTGTACGGGAGGTCACGGGCACGGAAGATGCGCTCGACGTGGAGGAACCGCACCACCCGCTGCAACGCCTCAGTGACGGCATCGGCCCAGCGCCGGTACTCGCTCAGCGGAAGCGACAGCATGTCGCGGCGCTTGGCCGACACCGCCGGGACGCGGTCACCGCGAACACGTTCCCGGGTGCGCTCCTCCCAGCGGCCACGAGTCCAGAGCAGCGTGACGATCTGCAAGAAGGTCGTGGCGTCCAGCTCTGCGAGCAGCGGCTCGTCCACCCAGGTCGCCTGCCGACTCTCCCAGTCGTCGCGCAACCGGAAGTTTTCCGCGGCGTACGTCGCCGTCAGAAGCTCAAAGACCGTCAGCTCCACGCCGCCAGTGTTGACCTTCTCGAAGACTTGGCAGACGGCCTCCTTGGTTGTCTTCTGATGAAGCGCGATCCGCGGAACGCTGTAGTGGAGGAACGGCAGGATCAGCGCCTCCTGGAATCTCTTCCAGATCATCACCTGCTCCTGCGGTGGTCCCGCCATCAAATAGGCAACCTGCCAATCGGTGGTGGCAGCCGAGTCGAGCACGATGTCGAGCGGAAAGAGGCCGGCCTTGCCGGCCCGCACCTGCATCTCAGTCGTGGAGGCGTCGAGCACGACGTCGCCGCGGGCATTCACCCGTCGCTTGCCTGCCGGTAGCGACAGGATGGCGTCATTCCGGTCTTCGTCCGGGTCGATGCACGCATCGATGTCGGCGAAGTACCAACGCTCAACGTCCTTCTTCCGGGTATCCCGGGTTGGGACCGGTGCTCCGGAACGGAGCGCCAGGTAGAGCGAGGTCGTGCGCTGCTGCCCGTCGAGCAACAGGTATTTCGGGGCACTCGTCGCCGAACTCGGGACTCCCTCGAGTGGCCGGGGCTGGAATCGCACGTCAGCGTTTCCGGTCTCCAGCGTCATCACGGCGCCGATCGGGAACGAGCGAGAGACCGAGGCCAGCAGACTCACGATGTGGTCGTCGTCCCAGACCCACCCACGCTGGAAATCGGGTAGCTGCAGTACTCCTTGGTGTGCTTGGTTGAGTAGCTCCGCCAGCGGAATGTCGCCACTATCGAACGTCTTCGCCACTCCGGTTCCTCCCCACAGACACGCTCTCGCGACAGGGTAGACCAAAGCGCCCAGGCGGACGCCACGATGAACACCGCCTGAGGAGCCAGTCCCGCACGCACAGTGCTTCAGAAACATCCGCTGATGCATTCATCTGCCGCTGATCGTGCGCTGATGCTGGCTTGTCGCGCCGGTGGTCGAAAGTCGATGAGCTCGACGGTTACGGTCGCGATGTCACCTGCGTTGAGGGCTTCGGCTGTGCGGACAGCACGTTTGATGGGCAGCACGTAGCTGCCACGCGCTGCGCGCGCGCACCAAGCGCTCCCTGTCGACGGGAGGAGCACCGGTCGAACGCACTGGCTTGCCGCTGATCGGGCGACTCATACCGACGATGAGCGTGGCCGTGAGGCTTGAGTGTGCACCGTAATGGATGCCGCGGATCAGATCAGCGGGACCATGTCGTCGATCAGAGCGAACCGGTTCCCGGCCGCGTAGGCAACCTGGAAGTCGCGTCGAAGCCCGATGGCACTGACGGACAGGTAGACGGGCCGGTACCGGATCAGATACTTGGCCTTACGGAGCGCATCGTTGCCACGGTCGGGTGCGTTCAACTCGACA
Source organism: Sphaerisporangium perillae (assembly GCF_023276435.1). Taxonomy (GTDB): domain Bacteria; phylum Actinomycetota; class Actinomycetes; order Streptosporangiales; family Streptosporangiaceae; genus Sphaerisporangium; species Sphaerisporangium perillae. The sequence goes on along the minus strand of NZ_JALLPO010000059.1, from coordinate 507 downwards.
CCCTCGCGACCGTAGGCGCCGATCCGGTCGACGAGACCGGGTACGTCGATCGCCCGCTCCTTGACCTCGATGTACCATCGCAAGGCACCATCAGGGTCGGAGACGGTGATGTCCATAAGCCGGTCTTCCACCGCGATGAGATAGCCCTTGGACGACAGCGCCCCATAGACCCGGGCGTATTCGGCGGCCTGGATCAGGTACTCCCAGTTGATGGCCGGCGCCTGCGCCTGCTCATTTCGGCTGACCCACGCATAGGGACCCTTGCCAGGCGGCAGCCCCTGCAGCGTGAACCGGTATGTTCCGACCGGCCTGATCAGCCCGTCTCGATGGCCCGAGGCCACCAGCGTCCGGACGCCGACCGGTAGCCGCTCGTAGACGGCGTCGAAGTATGGCTCAGAGACATCCGGATAAGACCACTCACGGCACGCGGCTGTTACCCACCCACGGATGAGATCACGCAGATCGTCTTCTACCCGTCCCACCGAAACCTCCCAGAAGCCGGGCGTT
>NZ_JALLPO010000058.1 GCF_023276435.1 Sphaerisporangium perillae | reverse complement strand
TGTTCTGGGCCTTCGCCTACAACGTGGCCGCCCTGCCACTGGCCGCCGCGGGCCTGCTCAACCCCATGATCGCCGGAGCCGCCATGGCGTTCTCCTCGGTCTTCGTCGTCACCAACAGCCTCCGCCTCCGCCGCTTCGCCTGAACACCGCATCGTAGAAAGGCAACGACTACGGCCCTCGGTCATGACCGAGGGCCGTTTCCGTTCACCGATGACGGGGTCGAAGCAGACTGGCCGGCGGAATGCGGTATCAACCATCGGCGTGCCGCTCGGCCCCGAGGCCCGCTACGAGCAGACCGAATCCATCTCCCTGGCCTTCGTGACCGCCCTTCAAGTCCTGCCGCCTCGCCAGCTCGCCGTCCTCATCTTGCGCGACGTCCTCGGATTCTACGCGAACGAGGTGGCCGACATGCTCGACTCGACCGTCGAATCGGTGAACAGCGCCCTCAAACGGGCCCGCGCCAGCCTGGAGCGCCGCCGGCCGCCGGCCGCCGACCGCGAACGGCCTCCCGGCTGCGACTCACCCTCTGAGAATGCGATCGTGGCGAAGTTCGTCAGCGCGTACGAGTCCGCCGATCTCGATGTGCTGGTGGCCCTTCTGACGGCGGAACCGTCGGCTCGAGGGCGTCGAGATCCAGCCCCTGACCCGGCACCTGGCCCGCGGCCGACCAGCGACCCGACCCAGGCGCCGACCCCCCACGAAGGTGATGAAGCGGAACTTCAGGCCCGGTGGCCGGGCACGGTCACCGGGGAAGGAGCTCGTGGCAGTGGTGCGCCAGGAACGCGCTCACACCGGGTGTCAGGGCCACGGCGGCCGGTCCGGCGAGCAGCAGGCCCACGGCGGCCACAGTGGCGAGGCGCTCATGGCGGTTGAGCGGAGTCTCCGGGCCCAGCATCCGGCGCACGCGAGTCAGGGCGTTTTCGCCCCCCATGCCCATGGAGAAGGCAGGCACCCTTCCCGTGGCGAGCCGTACGAGTGCGCTGGCGATGTGGATCCGCGCGTGACGGCGGGCCGCTACATCGTCCGCCTGGAGTTCGATGAGCCGGGCCGTCTCACTCCTGGCGCGCCGGAACAGCGGCACGTACGGGAAGGCCCGGGAGAGGATCTCCCCGGCCGCCACCACGAGGTGGTGCCGGCCCTGTAGATGGGCCTGCTCGTGTGCAAGGACGGCCGCCACTTCTTCCGGCGGCAGGGATCGCAACGCTCCTGTCGTTATGACCATCTTACCCTTCCCACCCGGCAGGCAGTAGGCGATCGGCTCGATGTGATCGAGCACGACCGCTCCCAGCGCGCTGTCGTGCTTGCCGAGCAGGCACAGCATCTCCGCGTGCTCTCGCCGCTCCCGCTTGGCCTTCAGCAGCACGACCGCAGCGCAGTACGCCAGACGGCCCCCGACCAGGCCGCCCGATGCGGCGGCGATCACCAGTCCGGTCGGCGTGACGGCGGCGCCGTCGGATAGGAGCGCGGCACAAGCCTCGAGGAGGTCGGCAATGCCGTGTCCGACCACGGAGGCCGGTATGGCGGCTGCGAGGACGGCGAGGACGGCGGAGGTGAGCACGGACGCGCATGCGGCATGCCACATCGCGATGGCGAGACGCGGGGCGCGCTCGGCCCAGTCGCCCCGGACGAGCAGCCGCGGCAAAGCTACCGCTCCGGATAGGGCGTACAGTCCCAGCACGACTGCGACGATCATGAGCGACGACCTCTGGGGGGATAAACCTGGAGCGCGGCCTCCAGCGCCTCCGCTTCCTCGGGTGACAGGCGCTCCAGGAAGTGCACCAGCGTGGCGGCTTGGTTGCCGCCGTTGGCGAGCGTGGTGCGCATCAGCTCGGCGGTGTAGGCCTCCTTGCTGGCGATCGCCTCGTAGACGTACGCGCGGCTGATCTGCTTGCGCCGTAGCAGCCCCTTCTTGTGAAGGTTGTCCATCACGGTCATCACGGTCGTGTAGGCGATCTGGCGTTCCTGCCTGAGGTCTTCGAGCACGTCCCTTACCGACGCCGGTCGGCGGTAGGACCACATGCGGTCCATCACCACCGACTCCAGGTCTCCGAGGCCCCGTACCATCCGCCAACCTCTCTGCGTGCCGTCCGGCCAATGCTATCGAGCTTCGTAGGCGGGTCACAGGCTCGGAGGACGCGATGGTGAGGTGTCTTGTACGAGCCACCGTAGTCGACTGCCTGAGACGTCCAGGCAAACCCATATGAACCCGCAACGCCTGGGGTCCGTACTTGCGGGTGCGATCCCCTACTTCACTTAGTAGTATCGCGCCGCAGGTTCAAGCAAACCGTAAGTAGATCAGGGATGGTACCGCTTTGGTCGTGCGCCTCATGAGACGGAGCGTCGTGCCGCTGGGCGCGGTCCTGGCAGCCGTCGCGGTCCTGCTCGCGCAGGGAAGTGCCGTTGCCGAGCCACGTCCGACAGTGGCCCAGGCCAAGGTGAGGCTGGCCAAGTTGGAGGACAAGGCCGACCAGATGGTCGAGCGCTACAACACGGCGGCCGAAAAGTACAAGGCGTCGAAGAAGAAGTACGAACAGCTCAACGACCGGCTGGAAAGCGAGTTGGCGAGGGTGGCCGTGCTTCGGGAGAACCTGGTGTCGACCGCGGTGGGCACCTACCAGTCCGGTGACGCCTTGTCCTGGCCTGGCTTCGTGAACCAGCCGGACCCTGCGGCCATGTTGTCCGGGTTGGCGGCGGGAAACCAGATCGCGGCCGGGCGCGAGCGCATCCTGCGGGAGTTCGACGTCGCGACCCAGGGGCTGCGTGACAGGCGCACCAAGGCCAAGGGGGCGTATGACGAGTCGCGCGACATCCTGGAGGAAGTCCGGGGGGAGAGGAAGAAGGTCGAGAAACTCGTCGGTGAGCAGGAGCGGCTGCTGCGCCGCCTCGACCAGTTCAACCCCGGCAATCCCAACAGCCCTGGCGTCAAGTACACCGGTCCGGCCTCCGGTAACGCCCGTGTGGCCCTGCAGTTCGCGTTCGCCCAGATCGGCAAGCCCTACCGGTGGGGCGCCACCGGACCGGGCTCCTACGACTGCTCCGGCTTCACCCAGGCGTCCTGGGCCAAGGCGGGGGTGAGCCTGCCGCGCACCACTTACACCCAGTGGGCCTGGGGCGCGAGTCGCCGCGTCCCGCTGGACGCGCTGCAGCCGGGCGACCTGCTGTTCAGCCGGGGGCTCGGCCACATGGGCATGTACGTCGGCGACGGCAAGATGATCCACGCGCCCCGCACAGGGGATGTGGTCAAGGTCGTCGCCCTGGATGACTATTGGCGTGGACGCCTGCTCGGCGCCATCCGCCCCTGACAGAGGTTGGACGCTGGCGGGGCTCTGGTCAACCTGCCCGGTGAACGGTCTCAGCCGCCTTCGCCGTTTGGGCCTGCGTGGCGTGCGCGAAGGCGACGGTGGCCGGGGTGGCGGGACGGGACGCGGCTTGCTCGAAGAGTGTTTCGGTGTCGGTACGGACCTCGTTCACGGCGGCCAGGCAAGTGGCCAGGGCCATGATGACCAGGGCTGTGACAAGAGGATGGCGCCGTGGCGGGGCGGCGAGCAGGCACGTGACCCGGCTTGGCACGTCGCCGTGGTGGAACCCGAGGACGGCGCTGCGCGCCTGGTGTGGATGATGGGTGGTGGCCAGCGCGGCCGTGGCGATGGCGCGGGCTGCCAGGCGCCGGTCACCGACTTCCCCTGCGGCCCTTTCGTCGGCCCAGCGTTCAGTGGTGTACTCCACGGTCCGCGGTAGAGCGGCGAGCAATGGGTTCAGTGCGGCGGCGACCGTGGCGATGGCCCGGTAGAGGTGATGGCGATCGCGCAAGTGCGCCCGCTCGTGAGCCAGCAGCACCCGCCGCTCGTCGGCGCTGAGAACCCGCAGGATTCCCGTTGAGACCACGACACGGCCGCGACCTCCGGGCAGGCCGGGTACGGCGTACGCCCCGGGAGCGGGATCGTCGACGATCACCAGACCGCCCGGGCCGCCACGCATGCGACGAAGGGCCCGGGCCGCCCGCAGGTAGTCGAGGCAGCGCCGGGCCACCGTCGCCGCCGCCGCGACGCTCACGATGCCCAGCGCCAGCAGGGCGATCATGGCGGTCACCGGTGACACCGGGTCATGTGCCTTCAGCAGCCTGATGGACCAGTCTCCCAGCGCCGCGATGAACGGCAACTGGCCCAGGTAGGTCCAGGCCAGGCATGCCAGGGCGAAAGCCGAACTCGCCGCGACCGCCGCGCCGACCCCTACCAGAAGCCGCGTCGCGGTGGCCGGTGGGAGCCGTCGCCCGAAGTGCGGGATGGCGAGTCCGAGGAGCATCGAGACCAGGAACGGCGTGTAGACGATGATCCGCATGTCAGTCACCGGCCTCCCCGAGCAGTCGCTGGAGGGTCTGTTCGTCGCCGGGCGACAGCCGCGACACGAACTGGGCCAGCACCGCGGCTCTGTCCTGCCGGCGGGCGAGCAGATCCTTCATCGCCTCGGCGGTGTGGGAGGCCTCGTCCACCGCCGGCGCGTATACAAATCCCCGGCCTGCGCGTTCCCGCGTCGCCAGGCCCTTGCGATGCAGGCGGGCCAGAGTCGTCATGACGGTCGTGTAGGCGAGGGATCCTCCAAGACCGGCTTGGACCTCGGCAGGACTCATGGGCGCCGATCCCGACCACAACACGGCCAGCACTTCGTCCTCCAGCATCCCCGGAGACCGTCTGTCCGCCCGCTCCTGATCATCGGTCATGTGGGCATCCCCTCGCGTGACCTACTATTGGAGTAGTAGAAACTATTTGGATAGTAGCTCGAGGCTACAACGCGAACGCACCACATGAGGAGGCCGCCCATGGCACATGGGCACGCGGAGATCCACCAGGTATGGCCCAAGGACGGCCGCGTCCGGGTCGTGGGCCGCATCGTCGACCTGGACCTCCCGACCGGCGTGGCGGCAGGCAGCCTGACCCTCACCAACCGTGACCGCCCACACCTGGTGGTCCGTTGCCCGGCCACGTTGACCGGCCGGCGATTCGAGGCATCCTTCGCCGTGGACCTGATCGCATCAGCCTCGGCGGCAGCGGTGGCCGGCGACCAGGAGGTCTGGGACCTCCACCTGGAGGTGCCCGGCGGCCACAGCGGGCTGCGCGTGGGCCGCCACCTCGACGACATCCCCAACAAGAAGAAGGTGATGACCTTTCCCGCTCAGGTCGGCGGCACTGCCCGCGGGTTCGTCAGTGTCAAGCCGTACTACACCGTCGAGCACAACCTGTCGCTGATCTGCCGACCGGCCCAGCCATGAAGATCCGCTACCTCCTCATGAACGCCTACGGCGTCGGCGGCACCATCCGCACCGTGATGAATCAGGCCGGAGCCATGGCGGGCGATCACGACGTCGAGCTGGTCAGCGTGTTCCGCACCCGCGATGAGCCGAAGTTCCCCCTCGATCCACGAATACGCCTGCACGCCCTTATCGATCTACGCGGACCGCGCTGGCGCCATCCGGCCCGCACCTGGTTCCACAACCGGCCCAGCCGCCTGGTGCCACCCAGCGAGGTCCGCTACGCCGCCTTCAGCCGGCTCAGCGATCGCAAGATCGTGCGCTACCTTCAATCGCTCCATGGTGGGGTGCTGGTCACCACCCGGCCCGCTCTCAACCTGCTCGCCGCGCGCTTCGCCCGGCCCGGAATCGTGCGGGTCGCCCAAGAGCACATGCACCTGCGATCCCACAAACCCGAACTAGCCGCCGAGATCGTGCGGTGGTACCCGAACATGGACGCGGTCGTAACCCTCACCTACACCGACGCGGCGGAGTACATGGCCGCGCTGGACGGTGGCGGCGCCAGGGTGGCGACCATCCCGAATGCGCTCTCGCCGGCCGAGCGGGCGCCGGCCACCCGGAACAGCAAGACCATCATCGCGGCCGGACGGCTCACACGGCAGAAGGGCTTCGACCTGCTGATCGAAGCCTTCGCCTCGGTCGCCGGCACCCATCCCGACTGGCAGTTGCGCATCTACGGCGACGGAAAGGAGCGCGGCGAGCTGCAGCGCCTCATCCATCGGCTGCACCTGTACAACCACGTCTATCTGATGGGGGGCACGACCACGCTGGAGAAGGAACTCCCCAAAGGCGCCATGTTCGTCCTCAGCTCCCGGGCAGAGGGGTTCGGCATGGTGCTCACCGAGGCCATGGCCCACGGGCTGCCCGTCGTCAGCTTCGACTGCCCGAACGGTCCAGCGGAGATCATCAGCCACGAACAGGACGGGCTGCTGGTTCCCCCAGGTGACCTCGCCGGCCTCGCCGCGGCCATCGAACGACTCATAATCGACACCGAACAGCGACACGCACTCGGCACCTCTGCCCTGGCCTCCGCACAACGCTACGACATGAGCTGGATCCGGCCGCAATGGGAACAGTTGTTCACTGAACTCCGCAACTCCCAGACCCGCGAACCCCACCTTGAGTGAGTGTCGATACGAATGCGTGCAACGATCACATCGACGCCTTGGCCGTGATTCCGCACTGAATTGTGTACGAAGCGTAATAGTAGGAGCGGGCGGGCATGGCTGAGGGCGTCAAGACCGTGGTGCTGGACGTGCGGGCCGCAGCGGCGGCGCCGCAGGCCCTTCTTCGACGGGACCTATGTGACCTGGGACGACCTGGCGTCTTGGGGCGCATCGTGGGATGCGCCCCAAGACGTGCGTGCTACTTGGACCGCAGCAGCTGCTTCATCGTGCCGATCTCCGCCGTCTGGCTCGTCACGATGGCGGCGGCCATCTCGTGGGCCGGCGGGAAGGCCCCGGAGCTCTGCTCCTTCTTGGCCATGGAGACCGCTCCCTCGTGATGCTTGATCATCATCGTGAGGAAGGCCTTGTCGAAGGCACTGCCCGACGAGTCATCGAGCTCCTTCATCTCGTCGGCCGACATCATGCCGTCCATGCCGTGTCCCATCGAGGACATGTCGTAGCCCGGGACTTGCATGCTCCAGGCGGTCAGCCAGCCGCTCATGGTGGTGATCTCGGGCTCCTGGGCGGCCTCGATCTGCTTGGCGAGCTGCTTGACCTCAGGGCTGGAGGCCCGTGAATCGGCGAGTTTGGCCATGTCGATCGCCTGTCGATGGTGGGGGATCATCATCTGGGCGAACATCACGTCCTGGTCGTTGTGGTCCGCCGACGGACTGCCGGCAGAGCTGCCGGCAGGAGTAGCGGTCGGCGACGCCATCGAAGACATGCCGTGGTCGCCGCCCGCTTGCTGTCCGTGGCCGCTGGCTGTTTCTTGCCCGCCGCAACCGGTGGCGAGCAGCCCGGCCGCTGCCAGAGCCGTGGAAGCGATGATGAGACGTTTCATGTGAACAACTCCGTGATTCGGCTTGGTGACTGATCCGTAGGCGGCCGAAGACCGCCGCGGAAGACGTCACCGCCGAAGCACGCAGAGCTGCGCGAGGGTCGGCCCGCGTGGCAGGACTCTCGGTCTGGCTCTGGGAACAAGCCCACCGAGGACGGGAGGATCGATGCCCGGGCTCGTGCCAAGTGCTCTGCCCGCGAGGAATGCCAACGCCGCTATGAGGAGCAGGGCAAGGCAGACCTCCCCGCCACCGTGTCCGTCGTGGGCGGGCATCTGCCGGTCGTGGTCGTCGCCGACAGGGACATCGGATGGCATGCCTTTCTGGGAGACATGCATAGTCAAGACGCCGGCCATCTCAGTCGGCCCGGGTGTGGGCTGGACACCGTGCATGGCGAACAACCCGGCGACTACCGCACATAGCAGGATCGGCCCGGCAATGGCCCGGCCGATCACCCCGAACGCGCTGCTCCCGACCACGGAGCCAGACTAGCGCTTGCGCCAGGTACTACTACGCATCACCGGAGAAGCCGGCTGGAACTGAGGGAACCTCGTGGCGGATCGCCCCCTGCACAAGTGCTCACTCAGTTGCGGCTGTGCCGGAGCTGTGGAGGTGACGCTCGTACCGGAGCGTTGCTCGATCTCGCCGCAAGGCCGGTGGTGGAGAGGTTGTATTTGATCACCATGTTGAGGAAGGCCGTGCCGAAAGCGGTGCCCGAAGGCTTTCCAGTTCCTTCATGTCCTCGGGGGACATCATGGCGATCAGCTGTGGTGATGTCTCGTCGGTTCTGGTCGCTGGGGACGTAGTCCGGTCAGTGTGATGGCGACCAGTCGGTGGACCGCGTCGGGGGTGGCAAGGGTGCCGGCCGCGGTGAGGGCGTGCAGGCAGTAGCAGGTCAACTCGTCGGCCGACACGTCAACGCGCAGGTCGCCGGCTTTCGCACCCTCGGTGATCAAGTCTTGGACGAAGCGGTGGAGTCGCTGGCGCGCGCGGTCGACGTGTTCGCCGCGGTGGAGGGGTGTGGACAGTTCACCGCCGTGGCGTCCTGAGTGGTGCTGGATGAACGCATACGCCTGGAGTACGGCTTCCAGGCGGACGCCGGCCGGGTCCGCGGGATCGGCGGCGGCGGCGAGTTGGTCGAGGTGCGTGGTGACCTGACGCTCGTGCCAGGCGACGAGGATGGTCTGCACGTCGGGGAAGTACTTGTACAGCGTCGCCCGTCCGATGCCCGCCTTCTCCGCGATCTGCGACATCGTCAGGGCTACGAGTCCATGCTCGGCTACCAGGGCCGCCGTGGCGTCCAAGGTCGCATCCCGGACCGCGGCGCGATGCGCGTCGATGGTCTCGTTCCACAGCTTCGGCACCAGGCCATAATACATCTCATCCATGACAGAGACACTATGACGTTGACAAAGACAATGTGTATCGATAAATCTGGTGTCCTGTTCCCCTGGCCCCGGCGCGCGCTACGACGGGTGGCCCGGTCGCCAGCTCTCACGACACATGAACCCAAAGGAGTGCGATGCCAAGCCTGGTAGCCCAGATCGAGACCGAGCGCCCGAGCCGGTATCTCGTGCAGTTCTGCAAGCATGCCGCCGCCATGGGCGGCGGCGGTCATGCGCCACGGATGCATTTGCACGGCATAATGGCCCGCCGTGAAGTGCGGGTCAGCGCCGAATGGTCTGACACCCACGGAATCGTCACCTTCACCCCGTGGGGGAAATGCACGCTCGCCGCCGAGGGGAACATCCTCGACGTGCGCATCGAAGCCGCCGATGAGGACGGTCTGGCGCAGATCCAGGACGTCATCACGCGCGACCTCGACAGGTTCAGTCGACGTGCCCCGTTGGTCGTGACCTGGCAAACGACAGAAGCGGCCAGCGTTATGCCGCCTCTGGAGGCGCGCGGAACGACACTCAGCAGGCAAGGCGCTCCCGGCTGGGTACGCGCGAACCTGCAGACGATCGTCTTGGTGGTGGCCGGGGCGCTGGTCCTAGCCGTGCACCTCGGACTGGCCGGCACCATCCTCGCAGACTCGCGGTGGACCGGCTTCGCCGGCAACGCTGTGCTGGCGATCGTCGTGCTGAAGGTCGCCCTCATCGCTGTGGGCCGTCTCCGTATTCACCGCCGCAGAGCCGCATCTCTATCACGAGACTCACGGCGGCGCGCTCCTCATGATCATGGCTCCCGGCGCTAGTCGAGAGAGTGCGTCGGTGAGCAGGAGCGGCTGCTGCGCCGCCTCAACCACTTCAACCCCGGCAATCCCAACAGCCCCGGCTCAAGTACATCGGTCCGGCATCTGGCAATGCGCGCATGGCGTTGCAGTTCGCCGGACGGCACTGAGCCCGAGGAGGTTAGGACCGCCTTCGGCTGCGGTAGGCGGCGGTCTTGGCGCGAGCGGTACAGGCTGCGCTGCAATAGCGGCGCGAACCGTTGCGGGTCAGGTCGATGTAGACGGCGTCGCAGTGGTGAGCCTCGCACTGCCCGAACCGGTCGGGCCCATGACCGTCGACGATCAGCCGCCAGTGCGGTGGCGAATTGCCGCCCATGGCCTTGACCTCGGTGCCGCCCGATCCGTGAAAATGCAGGTGGAACGGCTGGCCCACGTCCTCGGTCAGGTACGGTTGCGCGCCGTACTTGCGGATCATGGCCGCCACCTGCTCCGCGATGCTCTGGAGCGCCACGGCGACCCGCGGACGTTCTGGATCGGCCGCCTCTTCCGCCTCTACCCGCTCTACCTCGCGGTCATCGCCCCTGGTCCTGGCCCTGCCGGTCCCCGGCCACCTGATCAACTAGTACAGCCGGCGCCGGAATCCGGGAGCGGCAGGCCGTTTACGGGCATCAGAGAGGTGGACGACACTGGTGGGGGAGGGCGGCATGATCGATTCAGCTTTGGTCGGCTTCTGCAGGGACAACGGCTATCTCCTGGTCAAGGGCCTGCTCAGCGGATCGGAGGCGCAGGAGTACCGGGAAGAGTGCCACGCCGTCCTCGCGCGGTTGCGCAGGACGGACCCGACCTGGGGGAGCGCCCGTGAACTGGCAGGGGGTGCGACCGAGCTGAGGCATTGCCATGACGCGCAGTTCTATTCGGCCGCGTTCGCGAGGCTCGTGGTGGACCCGCGCTTCACCGACGTGGCGGCGGCGCTGATGGGCACGGAGAACGTCCAGCTTCACCACACCAAGATCTTCGTGAAGCCGGCGGAGAAGGGATCGCCGTTCCCCCTTCACCAGGACGCCCCGCACCTTCCGCATACCAGGCACACGGTCGGCGCGGCGGTCTTCCATTTCGACGACGCACCGGAGGAGAAGGGGTGCGTCCGCGTGGTGCCGAGCAGCCACAAGAACGGGGTGCTGCCACACATCGAGGAAGGCGGTTGGCACCTGCCGCTGTCGGAATGGCCGTTGGAGGCCGCCATCCCGATCGAGGCCGAGGCGGGCGACGTCCTGTTCTTCACCTACCTCACCGTGCACGGGTCCGGCATCAACACGGCGGCAGAGGCGCGCACGACCTTGCTGGTCCAGTTCCGTGATCCTGAAGATCTGCCCGTCGATGACGTCCACCGCTCCAGAGGCCAGGGGATGATGCTCCGCGGCATCGATCCGACCATGCGAGCCACCTGACCGGAAGACAGATGGCAGCCCACCTTCGAGAAGCGCCGCGTCAGTTACGTACCGCTGGAGCCGATGGACGACCTCCTGCCCCCCGATTCAAGTTGACTCCCCGGCGACGCCGGGGTGGGTAAGCCGCTCGGGGGCGACGACCTTGTCGTACAGGGTCTCGCTGATGCCGGACCGCAGCGCCGCCTCCTTGAGGGTGAGGTGCTCGTCGAGCGCCCGGTGGGCGATGCGAGCGGCGTTGTCGTAGCCGATGACCGGGCTGAGCGCGGTGACCATCATGATGGACCGCTCGACGTCCTCGGTCAGCTTCTCCATGTTCAGCCTCGCACCCTCGACCAGGTACGTACGGAAGTGGTCGATCATGTCGGCCAGGATCCTCACCGAGTGCAGGACGTTGGCGATGATGACCGGCCGGAAGGCGTTGAGCTCGAAGTTACGCTCGGCGCCGGCGATGGAGACGGCCGTGTCATTGCCGATGACCTGGACGGCGACCATCAGCATGGCCTCGGCCTGGGTGGGGTTCACCTTGACCGGCATGATCGACGATCCGGGCTCGTTGGCCGGCAGGGTCAGTTCGTGCAGACCGGCACGCGGTCCCGACCCGAGCCAGCGCATGTCGTTGGCGAACTTGAACAGTGGCGCTGCGAGGGCCCGGATCGAGGCCGAGGCACGCACCAGGGCGTCGCAGGAGGCCTGCGCGGCGAACGGGTTGGGCGCGATCGTGAACGGGTGCCCGGAGAGCTGGGCGATCCGGGAGGCGACCTGCTCCCCGAAGCCGGGTGGCGCGTTAAGCCCGGTGCCGACCGCCGTGCCGCCGATGGCCAGGCGGTGCAGCCCCGGCAGCGTGGTCTCGAGGTGGTCGATGCCGTCGGCGATCTGGGCGGCGTAGCCCGACCACTCCTGGCCGACCGTGAGCGGGGTGGCGTCCTCCAGATGGGTACGGCCGATCTTGACGACGTGCTCCCACTCGTGGCTCTTGCTCTCGGCGGCGCCGCGCAGGCGCTTGAGCGCCGGGAGCAGGCGGCTGCTGATCGCCTGTACGGCGGCGATGTGCATGGCGGTGACGAAGGTGTCGTTGGATGACTGCCCCATGTTCACGTGGTCGTTCGGGTGGATGGGCTCCTTGCTGCCGAGGCGGCCGCCGAGTAGCTGGATCGCCCGGTTGGAGATCACCTCGTTGACGTTCATGTTCGACTGGGTGCCCGAGCCGGTCTGCCAGACGTACAGCGGGAACTCGTCGTCCAGGTCGCCACGGATCACCTCGTCGGCCACGCGGGCGATGAGGTCCGCCTTCCGCCGCGGCAGCCGGCCGGCCTCGGCGTTGACCAGGGCGGCGGCCTTCTTGATGTATCCGTACGCGTGGTAGACGGCCTTCGGCATGCGGTCCTCGCCGATAGAGAAGTGGATCAGGGACCGCTGGGTCTGCGCGCCACAGGACGTTGCTTCCGCGGTCGCCTACCTCGGCTCGGCCGCGAACGGGCACGTCAACGGCGAAGTCCTCGCCGTGACCCGCGGGCGGCACCTGACACGCCAACGATCCCGGGGGTTTGGGGTCCGACCGGCTCGCCGACGAGGTCGCGAAATTGTGTCGCACTCGTTTGCAGATGGCCAGCCACAGTGGGTTACGCATCGCGACAGCTACCTATTGCAAACGAGTGCAGCGTGGGCTCATCATGAGTGGGCTGTGAAGGAAGTGCCACTCGGACGACGTTGAGACGGAGAGGCGATGGCCGACGACCAGCGACTCGAGGACCTGCCCGAGGCGGCGGATGTGATCGTCCTTGGGGCCGGCCACAATGGGCTGGTGTGCGCGGGGTACCTGGCCGCCGCCGGGCTCGAGGTGCTCGTCCTCGAGGCGAGGACCGTTCCTGGTGGCAACACGGTGACCGAGCAGTTGACACTGCCGGGCTTCGAGCACGACTCGTGCTCGAGCGCGCACGTGCTCATCCAGTCGAATCCGCTGCTCAGGGATGACGAACTTGGCCTGCTGGCGACGTACGGGCTGGAGTACGCGATGACAGACCCCGCTGTCGTGCTGCCCCAGGCCGACGGTGACGCTCTGGCCATGCACCGCGACCTCGGCGGGACGGCGGACGAGATCGCCCGCTGGTCCACCGAGGACTCGGCGGCATTCCGGACCTTGATGGCCGAGTGGTCCGACGGACTGGCGGCCGAGCATGCTAGATGGAACTCCGCGACGCCTGCAGGTGAGGCCGCGAAGCGGTACCAGGCCCTCAGGCGAAGGAGCGCCTGGGACGTCGTGCACGAGCGCTTCAGGAACCCGGTGATCCGCTCGTTCATGCTGTGGCTGTCGATGGCGACGATTCAGGATCCCCGCCGGCCGGGCACCGGGGTCCTGCCCTCCTCGATCGCAGCGGGTCGGCTGGCCTTCGGCTGGACGACCCCGATCGGCGGCTCGGGCGCGCTGCCGGGCGCGCTGATCCGGCAGATCGAGGCCCACGGGAGCGGCGTCGTGTGTTCGGCGCCGGTCTCCGCCATCGAGGTCAACGGGGGCAGGGCCGTCGCGGTCCGGACAGGGGACGGCCGGAGGGCGCGGGCGCGCAGGGCGGTGGTGTCCAGCGCGCACCTGGCACGGCTCGCCGGCATGCTCGACGGTGCCGAGGTGCCCGCCGATCTCGCCGAGGCGCGTGACACGTGGCGGCCGGGTCTCAGCGTCTTCGCCGTCCACGCCGCGCTCCGGCACGACCTCGGCTTCCATACGCGAAAAGGGCCGATCCTCAGCACCGCCGCCGGGTTCGGCACTGCTGAGGGCATCGCCCGCCAGATGGAGGCCTTCCACCGCGGGGATGTCCACGCGACCGACCCCTGGCTGCTCGTGGTCGATCAGACGGTGGTCGACCCCGGCCGGGCGCCCGGCGGCGCGGCCACATTCAAGATCCTCACTGTCGCGCCGTACGAACGAGCGGACGGCCGCTCCTGGGCGGACGCCAAGCATGAATACGCGGAAGCGGTGGTGGACCTGGTTCGCTCGCGAGCCGTAGGACTGGAGCCGGAGAACATCCTCGCGCTTCGGGCGGAGTCCCCGGTCGACGTGGCCGCCCACAACCCGCACAACCTCGGCGGATCCTGCCACGGCGGCGAGTTCCACACGCCCGCCGGCGACGTGATCCCCGGCTGGCCTTCGTACCGAACCTCCATTCCCGGCCTGTTCCTGACCGGCTCGACCACACATCCCGGCGGCTCGGTGTCCGGCCGCCCGGGACGCAACGCCGCCCGTACGGTGCTCACCGCCCTCGGGATCGACCCGTCGACGGTCATGGGACCCATCTGACAGTTCAGCGACTTAGCTACGTCGCGCTCGGGCGCGAGGGCCGGGCACGGTTACAGCGGAAGACGGAAATGGCCGGGGAAGGGAAAGATCCCGGAGCGGAATCGCCCCCGGGATCTCCCGTGATCTCCTAAGTGGTCTTCTCCGGCGGACCGGTCATCGCCCCGAAAACCACCTGAACTCGGGTCGCTTCTTCTAGTGGTGCTCGAACACGGTCGTCACACTACGGCGGCCCGAAGATCGATCACCACCAGAAGTCTGTGAGCTCCCAAAGCGGAAAGCCGAAGCCGCCCTCGCTGCCGTGGCCGCCGCCCCAGCCGCCCTCGCTGCCGTGGCCGCCGCCCCAGCCGCCCTCGCTGCCGTGGCCGCCGCCCCGGCCGTTCCACTTGTCGTGGCCGCCGCCCCAGCTGTTCCACTTGCCGTGGCCGCGACCCCAGTCGTCCCACTTGTCGTGGCCGCCGGCCCCCCAGCCACCGGCGGTGACGGCGGTGGACGCGGTGGCGCTGGTAGCCGTTGCGGCGCTCAGGCCGACAAGACCACCGGTGAGCACGGCGGTGGCAGCGAGCGTTGCGGCGTATCTCTTGATGCCGGGCATTGCGTTCTCCTTGACGTCGGGTCGCCCTATTGATGCATTTATCGCGCTGGTTCGAGATAAGTGCCTGGGTGACTTGTTAAGAGCCTGCCCGGTTAGGGTCTTTCCGGACGTCAGATACGACAAACGAGGATAACGACGTCTTGGTGGCTATTTAACATCTCATTATATGTTTCAGTCTGATATTCCCTATTTGTCCGAATCGTTCGGACGAACGCCTGACCGGCTCGCGGGCCCGTCACACGCCGCCCAGCGGGTGTCCCGCGGCTCGCACCCCGGCGTGGCGTCAGGCGGTGCCCCGGGCGCGGTGCTCCCGGGGGCTGATGCCGCGGACACGCTTGAAGGCCGTGCTCAGGGCGAAGGAGCTGCCGTAGCCGACCTGCCGGGCCACCGCGCCGACGGTGGCGTCCGGCTCGCGGAGCAGGTCGGCGGCCAGGGCCAGCCGCCACTCGGCGAGATACGACATGGGCGGTTCGCCGACCAACTCGGTGAAGCGGCGAGCCAGCGCCGCCCTGGAGACCCCGGTCCTGGCGGCCAACGACGCCACGGTCCACGGCTCGGCCGGGCTGTTGTGCAGCATCCGCAGGGCCCGGCCCACGACGGGATCGCTGTGCGCCTTGTACCAGGCGGGGGCTTCGGCCTCCGGCCGGGCGAACCACTCGCGTAGCGCGGCGATGAGCAGCAGGTCGAGCAGCCGGTCCAGGACCGCCTCCTGGCCGGGATCGTTCTTGACCATCTCGGCGGCCAGCAGCGGGACCAGCGGGGAGTCCCAGGAGTCACCCGGGACGACCAGCAGCGGCGGCAGCGCGTTCAGGAGCCGCCCGCTGACCTCGCCCCGCATCGTGTAGGTGCCGGTGAGCAGCATCGTCGGGCCGTCCGGGCTGTTGCCCCACGTGCGTACGCCGAGCTCCATCATCTCCAGCTCCTGCCCGTCCGGGGTGGTGCAGAGCTGGCCTGGATGGATGATGACCTGCGGCGCCGTGGCCGGGTCGTCGGCGACGGTGTACGGGGCGGGGCCGCGGATGATCGCCACATCGCCCGGACCGAGCCGTACGACCGCACCCTCGTCGGGAACGACCCTGGCGTCGCCCCGGACCATGGCCACCAGGGTGAGCGGCGCCTCGTCCTTGATCCGCATCGACCAGGGCGGGGCCAGGACCGAGCGAAGCAGGAACGCTCCCTGCGCCCGGGGTCCGTCGAGAAGCCCGACGACTGCATCCATGTAGACGATTAAACACAAAGCCGAGCTTTATAACCATGTGAAGTCTCACGACAACGCCGCCGCCACCGGCGTCTGGGGCAAGAGGTAGCACCCGCGGATCCTCCAGGACGCTCCCCGGTCAGCGAAGACGAGCCGATGATCCTTCCACCGCTCCCTCCCGGGGACGCTGGTCAGTTGGCGCGATAGTGGTCAGTGAGGACTTCATCGATGACGCGACGGTTGCCCGCAGCTCGCTTCTCGTCCCTGTCGATGGTTTCGGCCAGGCTGATCAAAGCCTTCCACAGGGCCCAGCCGCGAGCCCGCGCCCACATGGCGGGATCCTGGCCGACAGCGCTGCGGAAGGTCTCCCGGCTGTCGCCTGAGAACATCGTCCATGCGATCACCAGATCGCAGGCGGGATCACCGACACCTGATGTCCCGAAGTCGATGACGGCAGCCAGCCTTCCGTTCCTGACCAGCAGGTTGCCGCTCGCAACGTCGCCGTGGAACCACACCGGTGGCCCGGAACAGGCCGCCTCGAGGGCGGCGTCCCACACAGCCGATGCCCGGGTGGTGTCGATACAGCCTTCCAACACGGCGAGGGTGCGGCATGTTTCGTCGTCGTAGTAAGCCGGCGACGCACCCCGATAGAAGCTGTGCGCGCCCGCCGGCGGGCCGCCCGTCGCGTCGATGCGCTGCAGGGCAAGAATGAAGTCGGCGACCGAGGTCGCGAACTCGGACAGGTCGTCGATGCGGTCAAGGCTCGCGGTCTCGCCGTCCAGCCAGCTGCGGATCGACCAGCTGAACGGATATCCCTCGCCCGGAGCCCCCTTCGCCATGGGCGTGGGAATGGCAACCGGCAACGTCGGTGCGAGAATCGGCAGCCATCGATGTTCCTTGTCGACCGCCGGGGCATAGGCGGCGGCGGTGGGAAGACGCGCCGTCATCTCGTCACCGAGCCGGTAGGTGCGGTTGTCCCACCCGTCGACCTCGACCGGTGCCACGGGAAGGGCGCTCCACTGCGGGAACTGGGTCGCGACCAGTCGCTTCACCAGCCCCGCATCGATGCCGGCGCGCCCATCGATGTACAGGCTCTCGACCACCTCGAGAGTCTGACGGCCGTTCCCCCTGCCGCGCAAAGGGTTATTGACCTCCATCGAATGTGGGCGTCGTCACGTGACGCCGGATTCATGCGTCACCGTTCCGCACGCCGGCAGGTGCTCCACCTGGCGCGGGTTCATGCGGCAGATCTAGGTTGCGCTGTAGCGGCCGCGCCTGGCCGCAGCGGTGAGCGCGGCGGCTCTGGCCGCCTCGGTGGGGGTGAACGGCAGGTCCGGGCGCCGGAGTAGCAGGGTTCGCTCGGGATGCACTCGCCCAACCAGAGCAGATGGCCGACGCCGCCCTCTTCCTCGCCTCCGACGCCGCCTCGTTCGTCAATGGCGCCATTCTGCCGGTGGACGGCGGCTGGTCGGCGGCCTGAAACCCATCCGAACCCTGCGAGTGGCCATCCATCGCTGTGAGGCCGCTATCCGACGAGTGTCTGGGTGCCGAGGACGGCGAGGAGCGCAAGTCGTTCGGCGTCCTGCGTGCCGGGCTCGGCCGTGTAGATCATGATGCGCAGGTCGCTGCCCGCGACGCTGAGCACGTCGCAATCCAGCGTCAAGGGGCCCACCTGCGGGTGATCGATGGTCTTGCGCGACGCCCCCTCGTGCCGGCCCACGGCTCCGGAATCCCACAGCTTGGCGAACCGGTCACTGTTCGCGCGCAGCTCCGCGACCAGGCGCCGCAGCCGCTGGTCCGCCGGATACCGGCTCGCCGTCGCACGCAACGCGGAGACCTGCGCGTCCTCGAGCGCGCGCTGGGACTGCGGTGTGTGGCGGACGCGGCTGCCCGAGCCGAGGAAGTTGCGCCACACCGCGTTGCGCTCCTTGCCGCGCCGCTCACCCATCAATGCCGTGTACGGCGGGTTGGCCAGCAGCAGCGTCCACGTCGCGTCGGAGACCGCGACGGGTGTCGCGGTCAGCCTGTCCAGCATCCGCTGAATGCTCGGCGTGATGTAGGCGGGCACCGTGCCCTGCCCCGGCGGTACGAGCCCGGCGACGTGGAACAGATGCTCGCGCTCGGCTCCGGACAAGCGCAGAGCCCGGCCCAGGGCCTCGACGACTTGCTCCGATGGGTTGGTCGCCCGGCCCTGTTCGAGGCGGGTGACGTAGTCGACGGAGATCCCGGCCAGCAGGGCCAGTTCCTCGCGGCGCAGCCCGGCCGCGCGCCGATGGCCGCCGACGGGTAGCCCGGCCGCTTCCGGGGAGACCCGGTCGCGCCAGCGCCGCACCGTGTGCCCGAACTCTGTGGTCGCCATGGCACCACTGTGCACCCTCCCCGCCCGGATCTTCCTGGTACTGACAGTCCCAGGAAGACGGGACGCCTGGCTGACCGCGCAGTTCCGCCGCATCGTGAAGGCATGACAGCAACACTGATCACTGGAGCGAACAAGGGTCTTGGCTTCGAGACCGCCCGCCGGCTCATTGCCGCGGGCCACACCGTCTACATCGGAAGCCGGGACGTCGAACGCGGGCGCCGGGCCGCCGAGCAACTGGGCGCGCGGGTAGTCCAGCTCGACGTCACCGACGACGCGTCCGTGGAAGCCGCAGCGAAGGCCATCGAGGCCGACGGAGGGCTGGACGTACTGGTCAACAACGCCGGCATCGCAGTAGAGATGAGTGACAACAACGTCGTGATCGGCGCCGCGGACCTGACCGCCGACGTGATGCGGCACGCGTTCGAGACGAACGTCTTCGGCGTGGTGCGCGTCACCCACGCCTTTCTTCCGCTGCTGCAGCGTTCCGCCGCCCCGGTCGTGGTCAACGTCAGCAGCGGCCTGGCCTCGATGGCCCGGGTCACCGCCCCGGGCACACCGGTGCACGCCTACCCGGGGGTCGCCTATCCGGCGTCGAAGACCGCGGTCAACATGATCACCGTGCAGTACGCGAAGGCGTTCCCGAACATGCGGATCAACGCGGTGGAGCCTGGCTTCACCAAGACCGACCTGAACAGGAACACCGGCATCCAGACCGTCGAGCAGGGCGCCGAGATCATCGTGCGCATGGCCCAGGTGGGCCCCGACGGCCCCACCGGAGGCTACTTCGACGCCGAAGGCACCCTTCCGTGGTAATCCGAACCGCTGCCCCCAGCTGCTGCACGGTGACCTGAGACGGCAACGGCGGACGCCCCGCATCATCGACCAGCCGCAAGACCCCGCCTGGAGCCGGCCGGTCGCGCAGGGTTGCTAGACGTGCCAGATGGCGGCGAGCTGTCGAGTGGCGAGCCGGCGGGGTATCGCGCGTAGCAGGGCGTCGCGTAGCCACGCGGTGGCGCCGGTCTGCGACGTCAGCCGCGATTGCCGGGACGATGCCCGCATCAGGCGGTTGGCGCGGGGCCGGCGCTCCGCGTCGTAGCGGAGGAGCCGCTGGACGACATCGGCCGGCTCGGCGTCGCCCAGGTGACGGGTCACCGCGGCCGCGTCCTCGAAGGCCTGGCTGGCGCCCTGGCCGAGATCGGGGGTCATGGCGTGCGCGGCGTCGCCGAGGAGTGCGATCCGGCCGATCGCGAACGAAGGCAGCGGTTCGGCCAGGCAGGCGATCGGATCGACGTAGATGTCGGAGGGCGGGGTGGCCTCGATCAGCGCCGGGACCGCTGGGTGCCAGTCGGCCATCAGGGACAGCAGTTGCCGGCGTGCCTCATCCGCGCCGGGCGGCGTTCCGCGTAGCGCGGAGTCGGTGAACCAGTACAGATCGCTCTCGCCGACCGGGAACAGGCCGAACATCGACCCGGTGCGCCGGTCGATCAGGATGCCGGCCAGCAGGTCGGTCACGTCCAGGCCGGGGGGATTGGGCAGCATGCCGCGCAGGTCCAACCGGCCGGCCTGCCGCAGCCCCGGGTGGCCGGGGAACAGCCGGCCGCGCAGCCTGCTACCGATGCCGTCGGCCACGATCACGGCATCGGCGCTGGTGGTGGGCCGGCCGTCGCTGATCACCGTTACCCCGGTGGGGTCGGGCTCCAGGCGCTGAACGGGCGTCGCGGTACACACCAGCTCGGCGGGCAGCGGGGCACGCAGTGCCTGGTGCAGTCGCGCTCGGCCCACGACCACCGTCGGCCCGAAGGTCTGCTGCGCCTGGGCTGTGTCGGTGACCAGCAGTGGCCGTCCGCGCCAGTCCCGCAGTCCGCCACTGACGGCGGGCATGGCCTGGCCGCGAACGTAGTCACCCAACCCCAGCGCATCCAGCGCCTGGACGCCGTTGGGCATGATCACAATGGCGGTGCCCGCCTCCCGAAGCTCGGCGCCGCGTTCGTACAGCGTCACCTCGTGACCCGCCCGATGCAGCCCCACCGCGGCCGACACCCCACCCAAGCCGGCGCCTACCACCACGATCCTCATGACGCTCCTTCACCCGGTCGGCAGCCCATACCACTACGATCGTTCTAGTACGGATACTGCTATATCATGGCCGGGTGCCGCCGACCAACCCAGGCCGTCGCCGAGCCTTGGCCGATGCCGCGATAGATCTACTGGCGGCGTCCGGAGTACATGGCGTGACCCACCGCGCGGTCGAGAAGACCGCCGGACTCCCGCCGGGAACGGCCTCGAACTACTTCCGCAGCCGGGAAGCGCTGCTGGTGGCCGCCGCAGAGCGCATCGTCGAGTTGCACCATGCCGACATGGACCGGGCCGCTCAGCAACACAAGACCGCCGCGGTGCCTGCCGCGAGCATCACCGAACTGGTCGTTGATCTGCTGACCGAATCATTGCTCGGAGCGGCTACCACTCTGCGTAGCCGCTATCTGGCGATCTTCGAACTCCAGCTGGAGGCGGTACGACGACCCGCGCTGGCCTCGGCTCTCGCGGGTCTGCAGGACAGCTCGACGCGGTTCACCGCCGGTCACCACGCCGAGCTTGGCCTGCCCATCCCCCGCGAGAGGATTCCCACCCTGATCACGCTCTACGGTGGTGCGCTGTTCAGCCTGGTGACCGCACCGCCCGGGAGCATCAGCAAGGATGTTGTCCAAGGTGTCGTCCGCGCCATCGTGCACGGCGCGCTACCGGACTCGAATGACGCACTCCTCGGGGAGCCGGACGGCCCGTAACCGGTATCGCCTGTCGTCGTGTCAGCTTCCGGAGGGGCGGAGTGATCGGCGGACGCCGATCAGGCGTTGCAACAGGATGAAGGCGAGCAGGAGCAGGCCGATGAAGATCCGGGTCCACCAGGAGCTCAGCGTCCCCTCGAAGCTCAGGATCGTCTGGGTCAGGCCGAGCACCAGGACGCCGAGGACGGTGCCCAGCAGGTAGCCGGAGCCGCCGGTGAGCAGGGCGCCGCCGATGACGACGGCCGCGATGGCGTCCAGTTCCATGCCGACAGCGTGCAGGCCGTAGCCCGACAGCATGTAGAAGGACAGCAGGATGCCGCCGAGGGCCGAGCAGAAGCCACTGATCGTGTAAACGGCGATCTTGGTGCGGGCCACCGGAAGGCCCATCAGCAGCGCGGAGTTCTCGTTGCCTCCCACGGCGTACACCGATCGTCCGAGTCGCGTGTAGTGCAGGACGTACCCGGCGACGAGGACCACGACGGCGGCGATCAGCACGCTCGGCGAGATGCCGAGATCGGGGCCCAGGTTGATGCGCGTCTGGGCGAACGCGGTGAAGACCGGGTCGGTGATGGAGATCGACTCGGTGCCGATCGTGTAGCACAGGCCACGAGCCAGGAACATGCCGGCAAGCGTCACGATGAACGGCTGGATCTCGAAGTAGTGGATGATCGCACCCATCGCGAAGCCGAGGACCGACCCCATGACCAGAACGAGGAGGATGACCGGCCAGGCGGGCCATCCGTGACCGGTCATGAGCGTCGCGGAGACCATCGTCGTCAGCGCCACCACCGAACCCACCGACAGATCGATTCCGCCGGAGAGGATGACGAACGTCATGCCGACCGCGACCACGAGCAGGAACGCGTTGTCGATGAAGACGTTGAGCACGACCTGCCCGGTGGCGAAGCTCTCGTAGCGAAACCCGCCGATGACGAACATCGCGACGAACAGGCAACCGGTCACGGCGACCGGGACGTACTTGCGCGGAACACCGAAGCGCCGTGCCGGAAGGGTCGTGGCCGTCATCGGTTCGTCACCGGCTCTCGCTCGCTCATGGGCGCGGGCGCCGGCGCGACCGGCCGGGCCCGGCGTTTGACCACTTTCTGCCGGAAGGCGGGCGACTGCAGCAGGCACACGATGGTGACCACCAGCGCCTTGAACAGCAATGTCGTCTCCGGCGGCACGCCGATCGAGTAGACGGTGGTGGTCAGCGTCTGGATGATCAGCGCGCCCAGGATGGTGCCACTGATCGAGAACCGGCCGCCGGCCAGCGACGTACCGCCGATCACGACCGCCAGGATCGCGTCGAGCTCGATCCAGAGCCCGGCGTAGTTGCCATCGGCGCTGGACACGTTCGAGCTGATCATCAGACCGGCGATGCCGGCGCACAGCGCGCAGAACGTGTAGACGACGACCAGCACGCCGCGCGACCGGATGCCCGACAGCCGGCTCGCCTCGGCGTTGCCGCCCACCGCCTCGATGAACATGCCCAGCGCCAGCCGCCGGGTGAGGAAGGCGGTCAGCGCGACGAGCGCCACGACGATGAGGATCGAGAACGGCAGCGTGAGCCAGTAGCCGCCGCCGATCAGCTTGTACGGCGAGCTGTTGATCGTGACGATCTGCCCGTCGGTGATGAGCTGGGCCAAGCCGCGTCCGGCGACCATGAGGATCAGCGTCGCGATGATCGGCTGGATGCCCACCGCGGCGACGAGGAACCCGTTCCACGCTCCGAGCACCAGGGTGAGGGCCAGCGTGACGCCCACCGCGGCCAGCACGCCGGTGACGGAGTTCTGGTCGCCCAGGTCGCTGATCCGCAGGCACGCCAGGGCTCCGGCGATCGCGACCACCGAGCCGACCGACAGGTCGATGCCCCTGGTGGCGATGACCAGTGTCATGCCGAGCGCCACCAGGATCAGGGGCGCTCCGAACCGGAGGATGTCGATGAGGCTGCCGTACAGGTGACCGTCCTTCACCTGTATGTTCAGGAAGTTGTCGGTGAAGGCGACGTTGAGCGCCATCAGTCCGACAAGGATCAGGACCGGCCAGAACAACCGGTTCCGGATAAGCTCGCTCATGACGGTGCTCCGCTTGCGATCTTCCCCATGAGGGTGTCGGTGGTCAGCGCGTCGTCGTTGTCGAGCTGGGCGACCAGGGTCCGGTCGCGCAGCACGCCCACCTTGTGACTGAGGCGCAGCACCTCATCCAGCTCGGCGGAGATGAACAGCACGGCCATGCCGCCGTCGGACAGCTCGACGACCAGCCGCTGGATCTCGGCCTTGGCGCCGACGTCGATGCCGCGGGTCGGCTCATCGAGGATGAGCAGCCGAGGCTCCATGATCAGCCAGCGGGCCAGCAGGACTTTCTGCTGGTTGCCGCCGCTGAGGGTCCGTACGGGCTCGTCGGGGTCGCCCTTGATGTTGAGAGCCGCGACGTACTTGCGCACCAGCTCGTCCGCTTTGCGAGCAGACACCGGCCTGCTCCAGCCGCGGTCCGCCTGCAGCGCCAACACGATGTTCTCGCGGACGGTCAGCTCGTCCACCAGGCCCTCCTCCCGGCGGTTCTCCGAGCAGAAGGCGATCTTGTGGTTCATCGCGGCGCGCGGGCTGCGCAACGTGACCTTCTTCCCGCCCATGTGGACCGAGCCGCCGCCCGCGTGGTCCGCGCCGAACAGCAGCCGGGCGATCTCGGTGCGGCCCGAGCCGAGCAGCCCCGCCAAGCCGACGACCTCGCCTTCCCGGATGGTGAGCGTGAACGGGTTGACGGCTCCCGCCCGCCCGAGATCACGAGCCTCGATGAGCGGCTCGGTGGTCCGGGCGAGCGGTTTGCCCTCCAGCTTCTCCAGCTCGGCCAGCTCGCGGCCGATCATCTTGGCGACCAGGTAGACCTGCGGGAGCTCGCGGGTGAGGTACTCGCCCACGAGCCTGCCGTTGCGCAGGACGGTGATCCTGTCGGCGACCTCGTAGATCTGGTCGAGGAAGTGGGAGACGAACAGGATCGCGATCCCCTGCTCCTTCAGCCGGCGCATCACCCGGAAGAGCTGGGCCACCTCGTCGGCGTCCAGGCTCGAGGTCGGCTCGTCGAGGATGAGCACCTTGGCCTCGACGTCCACCGCCCGGGCGATGGCGACCATCTGCTGGACGGCCAGCGAGCACGAACTCAGCGGAGCGGAGACATCGACGTCCAGGTCGAACCGGTCGAGCAGCTCGTCGGCTCTGCGGTACACCTCCCGCCACCGGATCCGGCCGAATTTTCGGGGTTCGCGCCCGACGAAGATGTTCTCCGCCACCGAGAGGTTCCCGCACAGGTTCACCTCTTGGTAGACCGTGCTGATGCCGGCCTGCTGAGCGGCGAGCGGGCCCGAGAAGGCCACGGGACGGCCGGCGAGCTCGATCTCGCCCTCGTCGACCGGGTGCACCCCCGTCAAAACCTTGATCAACGTGGACTTGCCGGCGCCGTTCTCTCCCATCAAGGCGTGCACCTCCCCGGGCAGCAGCCGGAAGTCGACGCCGTCCAGGGCTCTGGCTCCGGGGAACTGCTTGACGATCCCGCTCATCCGCACGATCGGCGCGGACTCGGCCATGCGGCATTCCTTTCTCCGTCGGGGCGCGAACCTCGCTGCCGACTCAGTACTGACGCGAGGAGAGGACTTCCTTCGCCTTCTCCTGGGTGAAGGTGGTCTCTTCGGTGACCACGCGCTGCGGCACCGCCTCACCGGCGACGACCTTCTTGGCCAGGTCCATCAGTTGGGGGCCGAGCAGCGGGGAGCACTCGACGATGTAGTTGATCTTGCCGTCGGCCAGAGCCTGCATGCCGTCCTTGACCGCGTCGATCGTGATGATCTTGATGTCCTTGCCGGGCACCTTGCCCGCGCCCTCGATGGCCTCGATCGCGC
The DNA here is from genome assembly GCF_023276435.1 of Sphaerisporangium perillae. Classification (GTDB taxonomy): domain Bacteria; phylum Actinomycetota; class Actinomycetes; order Streptosporangiales; family Streptosporangiaceae; genus Sphaerisporangium; species Sphaerisporangium perillae. The sequence goes on along the minus strand of NZ_JALLPO010000058.1, from coordinate 21,403 downwards.
CCAGGCCCATGTCGTCGTTGTGCGCGAACAGCACGTCGATGTCGGAATTGGACTTCAGGAAGGCCTCCATGACCTCCTTGCCCTTGGCGCGGGTGAAGTCGCCGGTCTGCGAAGCGATGATCTTGAACTTGGGGTCGGCCGCGATGACCTCACCGAAGCCGGCCTTGCGGTCGTTGGCCGGCGCCGAACCGGTCGTGCCCTGCAGTTCGACGATGTTGACGTCTCCGGTCTCGTCCTTGTACTGGTCGACCAACCACTGACCGGCCTTCTTGCCCTCTTCGATGAAGTCGGAGCCGAGGAAGGTCTTGTAGAGGCTGGTGTCCTTCGAGTCGACGGCGCGGTCGGTGAGGACCACCGGGATCTTCGCGTTCTGCGCCTCTTTCAGCACGGTGTCCCAGCCCGACTCGACGACGGGCGAGAAGGCGATCACGTCCACCTTCTGCTGAATGAAGGAGCGAATGGCCTTGATCTGGTTCTCCTGCTTCTGCTGGGCGTCGGAGAACTTCAGTTCGATACCGGCGGTCTTCGCCGAGTCCTGGACGGACTTGGTGTTGGCCGTACGCCAACCACTCTCGGCGCCTACCTGGGAGAAGCCCATGACGAGCTTGTCGCCGCCGCCGGAGCCTCCGGCGTCGGCCCCGGTCGAGCCTCCTCCGCACGCGGACAGCGTCATCGCGATCACGCCCGCGAGGGCGATGGCGGAGATCCTTCTTGGCATGGGGGGTGTCCTTCCTGTTAGCGTTAACAAGCAGGTGTAAGGCTTCAGCCCCGAGCTGCGGCTTTCTAGCGCACGCCCGGCTGGTGACTCAAGAACACGCGAGGCCGTCCCGCGACCCTGACGAGATCCGCCGTGACCGGCTCTCGATCCGCTCGCGCCGTTCCTCCTCGGCATCGCTGGATAGAACTGTGAACGCTAACAACAAGATGGTCAAGCGGATTCGCATTACAGAAGAGTTACAGGGAGCCGCCCTGTCCTGTGTCGAGAGTATTTCGAGAACAGCGCTTGACTTCGCGGTTGTGAGCGATAACAGCCTGCCGTGCTGTCGCGCGGCACAAGCTCTGTTTCCGCCAGGCGCCGGACACCTGTGATCGCGTCGTCGCGAACTTTCCGCCCCGCCTCGCGTAACGCTCTGAGCAGGCCGATTGATATCGCGAACCTGTGCTCATTCATTACATGAATTGGAAACGGGACGAGGTGGGGTGGCCCCGCCGGTGACCGGGCAAGCCGGTGCCGGACCGGTGGGCGATGCCGGATGTAAAAGAGGCCGCACCGGAAGTCACGGACGCCGGGCAGGGGGAGCGGTGCTGGCCCGGACGACGAGCTCGGTCCGATAGACCTCATCGGGGTCCAGCGCGTACCGCTCCGCCCAGACTCTCCAGACCCGGCGTTGGTTACCCACGGCGTCGATCAACGTGCCGTCGACATCAAACAGGACGTACCTCTTACGGCCGGTCGGAGCAGGTTCGCTGGTCACACCCTGATCCTGCCATCAGGCCCGAGCAAGCAATTACGGGACAGCCCTTACGCACCACCTGGCTGACAACCCCAGCACGTCATCCGATGGCGACTAGACCGGTACGTCGACCTCCTACACCAGGCTGAGGTTCGCTGCCGCCTGCCCAGTAACCAACCGATTTTCGGATCAGTTCTTATAGGCAGACGGCCCGCCGGGATCCCGGCGAGCCGTCGTGTGAGTTGTGCGGAGGTCAGCCGTCGGACTCCGGCGACGGCAGATAGCCGCCGGGCACCTCGGCCGGGGTGAAGATCTTGTCCTCACCCGGGTAGGGCGTGGTCCAGTTGTGCGCCTGGTACCAGGTGAAGTGGTTCATGAGCGCGGGGTTGGCGTAGTCCGGAGTCGCGTTCGCCCCGCTCAGGTGCTGCTGCTTCTGCCAGGCGGTCCAGGCGTCGACGATCTGCTGCTTGTCGGCGGACACGGCCGACGCCGCGGCCTGCGCGGGAGCCGCCGAGGCGCCCGCCGCGGCCGGGGTGTCGTTGCCGCAGGCCGGCGGGGTGGCCAGGCCGTCGGTGAGCGGGACCTGGTTGGGCATCACGTTGAACGGCGTGTAGTCGGGCTTGTTGGTGAAGGCCCGGCTCATCGGGGTGGCGGCGCTGTCCTTCTGGTTCATCGGCTGGATCCCGAGGATCTGCTCGATGGTGCGGATCATGGTGATCTGCGTGTAGTAGCGGCTGTCCACGGTGCCGTGCTGGGCCCAGGGGCTGATGACCTGCACGGGGCCGCGCGCGCCGTCGACGTGGTCAACGCCGTTCTGGGTGTCGTCCTCGATCACGAAGATCGCGGAGTCCTTCCAGTACTTGCTGTGCGAGATGGTGTCGACGATCTTGCCGACGGCCAGGTCGTTGTCGGCGACCTGGGCGACCGAGTTCGGCGCTCCACCGGTGTGGTCGCTGGAGAGCCAGAACATGTTGAGGTTGGCCGGGCCGTTGGCCTGGAAGTCACGCTTCCAGATCTCGTACCGGTAGATGTCCGGGATGTTGGTGTCGTACTTCGGGTAGTTGTGCACCGTGATCTCGTTGAGCGACGGGATCGGCGACTGGGTGTCCGTCTTGATGGTGGTGTCCTGACCGGTCGCCGCCATGTTCTTGGTGTCGCAGTAGAACTTCTGCCACGAGGAGCCGGGGGGGACGGTCAGGAACTGGGTGAACTCGCCGAAGTTGCGCGCGGTCTTGCCCGCGGCCTTGGCACCGGTCCACAGGAAGCCGGAGCGCTGGTGGCCCAGCGCGTCGTCCTCCGTGTCATAGCTGCGCTCGTACTCGCCGGCGGTGGACTCGGTGTACTCCGGGTTGTCGGCCTGCACCAGCCAGTTGTGGCCCTCGGCGGAGTTGGTGCCGATGGAGTAGGTGTTGTCGTAGAGACCGAACTGACGCGCGAGAGCGTGCTGGTTCGGGGTGACCTTCTCACCGAACTGCGCCAGCGACGGGTCGCCGTTGCCGCGCGGGTCGTCGCCGAACACCTGGTCGTAGGAGCGGTTCTCCTTGACCAGCAGGAAAACGTGCTTGATGGTCGACGGGTCACCGAGGCGCTTCGGGACCGGCACGGCGTGCTCGGACTTGCCCTCGGCCTGCTTGACGTCGTTGTTGCCCCAGCCGTTCTGCGCGAACACCGTGCCCGTGGACTTGGCGATCTCCCGGTCGGACGGCAGCTGGAACCGAAGCAGCGAGCCGGTCGAGTCGTGGGTGTTGTGGCCCGTGGCCGGCGTGGTGCCGGGCCCCTTGTCGATCGTGCGCGTCGGGCCGCGCTCGCCGATGCCGCGGGTGTTGGTGACGACCACGTCGTCGCCGACGGTGGTCACCTCCTCCGGGTAGTAGTCCGTCGGGAGCAGGCCGACGTAGCTGACCGGCTCCTGCGGCTTGGTGTAGCGGTAGACGGCGACCGCGTTCGCCCGGCCGAGGGTGACCAGCAGGTGGCCGTCCTTGGTCAGGGTCACACCGTTCGGGGCGTAGCCGACCGTGGCCTGCGGCCACGGCTGAGTGGCGATCGTCTGGACGACCTTGTCCTTGGACGTGTCGATGACCGAGACCTGGTCGTCGAACGTGTTGGTGACGAAGAGCACGCCGGGGGCGGCGTGCATCGCGGTCGGGTGCAGACCGACCTCGATGGAGCCGACCGAAGCGGCCGGGTTGGCGACGTCGATCACGCTCACGGTGCCCGTGGTCGTCGCACCCGTGTCCGGGTTGGCCGGCACCTGGGTGCCGTAGGAGTTCATCGTCGTCTCGCCGGGCTCGGCCGGGCGGCCGCCCTCGTTGCTGACGTAGAGCTTGTTGCCGACCAGCGCCAGACCACGCGGCGCGGTGCCCACGGTCCAGCTCTGCTGGATCGCGCCGGTCGCGGCGTCCATCGCCACCACGCGGTTCTGGCCGTTGACGGCGGCGTACACCGTCTTGCCGTCAGCGGAGAAGACCGCCTGGGCCGGCAGCGCCTTCTTCGAGCCCTGCGCGGCGATGGTGACGAAGGTCGGGGTGCCGAGGGTGCCGTCGGCGTTCACCGGGAAGCGGTTGAAGCCGTCGAGCTGCGGCAGCCACAGGGTCTTGCCGTCCGGAGAGTAGGCCGGCCCCTCCTGCCCGACGCTGTTGTTGGAGATGCGCACACCGGCGGTCGAGGCGGTCCCGGCCTGCTGCAGCACCTTGTAGTTCTTCAGGTCGACGATGGTGAGAGCGATCGACCGGTCGTTGGTGAGGGCTGCGAGGAAGCGGCCGTCCGGGCTGACCGTCGAGGCGAGCAGCTTGCCGTTGTCGACGAGCAGGCGGTCACCGATCGGCTTGATGACCTGGTCGCTGGCGAGCTGCAGGCCGGCCTTGGTGGTGGAGCCGACCTGGTTGCTGCCGAACACCTCGGTGGAGGCGTAGGCGATGCCCCCGCCGGCGATGGCGAGAGCTACGGTGCCGGCCGCCACCAGGCGGATCCGGCGGCCGGTGCGTCCATCGAAGAGCCCGAGACGGGGCTTCGCGACGCGCTGGCGCGTGACATGCATGAATCATTCCTTCGGGGTGCTTGTGAGCAGGTCGACGTTCCCGTCGAACTGCCACAGGGGGTTGGGAGCGTCCCCGGTCGGGGTGCGCACCTGGAAGTAGCCGTTGACCTCCTTCGGTCCGTCTCCGTCGGCGACGTACCGCCCGTCTGCGGTGACGTCGAGCTGGTAGATGGCGGTGCCCACGGCGGTCGCGCCGGGGAGGTGCCAGGACACGACACACCGCCAGTCGTTGCCCGGTCCCTGGTCCAGGACCCGGGAGCCGCCCTTGTCGCAGGACGCGGTGGCCTGCAGCTGGGCCTCGGTGACGTCGGGGCGGTGGAGCTCCCGCGTCTGCAGCCGGTAGAGGTGGGCGTACGCCGTGGCGAGCGAGTCCTGCAGCTTCCCCTTCTCGATCCCCGAGCCCGTGGCCGGGGTCGCGACGGCGATCACGCCGACGGTGAGGGCGACCAGGCCGGCCAGCGGCACCGCCCCCGCCACGAGGACGCGCCGGCCCGACCCGTCGTATGCCAGGTCGGTGAAGTCGCGGCGCAGGAACAGGCGGTAGGCCAACGCGGTGGCGGTGACCGCCCACGCCAGGCTCACCGCGAGGCCGATGAGGAGGGGGCCCGCCTGTGCCGGGCTGGTGAAAAGCCCGCGCCAGGCGAGGAAGGCGTGGCTCGGCAGGGCCAGCTGCACGGCCACCGGCAGCGGGAGCAGCTGCGCGAGCTGCAGCGCGAAGGCGAGGAGCGCGGGCATCAGCAGCCCCATCGGGGAGCGGCCCAGGGCCACCGAGCCGAGGAGGCCGACCGCGGCGAACGCCAGCGTCGGCGCCAGCACGCAGGCCCACGCGAGCAGGACCGTGCCGGCCGCGTCCGCCGGGGCGAGGAGATGGCCGTCCAGGCCGGCGAGCGGCTGGTTGCCGACCGCGGCCAGGCCGCCGGCGATGCCCGATGCGGTCAGTCCGGCCACGAGCAGCAGGATCACGGTGAGGCTGGCAAGGGTCTTCGCCACGAAGATCCGTCGCGGGGAGCGCACCGCCACGAGGAGATGGCGCCAGGTGCCCAGCCGGTCCTCGGCCGCGAAGACGTCGCCGGCGACCAGCGCCGTCAGCAGCGGGAGTGCCCAGCTGCACGAGAAGTCCAGCACGACCAGCGACCCCGCCCAGCCGGTCGCGTTCATCCAGCGGCCGAAGACCGTGTCGGTGGGTAGCGAGCTCTGCAGGCTCACCACGGCCACGAAGGCCGCCGGGGCGATCCAGCAGGCCACGAGCAGCAGGCGGATCCGCCACTGGGAGAGCAGCTTGGCCAACTCGAACCGGTAGCCGTGCAGCACGGGCGCCGGCCGGGCGCCGGCCCGGGGTTGGGTGACGGTCGCGGTCATCGCAGGTCCTCCTGGTCGGTCATCGCTGGTCCTCCTGGTCGGCCTGCGCGGGCACGGTGCCGGTCCCGGTCAGGGCCAAGAACGCGGCCTCGAGCGGCGCCACCACGGGCCCCAGCTCTCGGAGCGCTACGCCGTCTCGCACGAGCCGCACGACCAGCTCGTCGAGGGCCGGCACCGGCCCGCGGACGACGACGTCGGCGTCCGGCCGTTGACCGGGGTCGCGGCCGGGCACGACGCGGAGCCCGGGAGTCTCTGACGCCAGCCGGTGGGCGGCCGCCGGGTCGGAGGTGAGCAGCCGATAGTCGAGCTCGCCGCTCTCGGCGGCGAGCTTGCTCACCGGCCCGGAGAAGACGACCCGTCCGGTGGCGAGGATGGTGACCTCGGAGCACAGCGCGGCGAGGTCGTCCATCCGGTGGCTGGAGAGGACCACCGCGGTCCCGTCCGCGGCGAGTCCGGTGATGACGCGGTGCACGTGGTGCTTGCCGGCGGGGTCCAGGCCGTTGGCCGGCTCGTCGAGGACGAGCAGTCGCGGCTCGTCGAGGACGAGCAGTCGCGGCTTGGTGAGCAGCGCGGCGGCCAGCCCGAGCCGCTGGCGCATCCCCAGCGAGAAACCCCGGACACGGTCGTCGGCGACGTCGGTGAGCCCGACCTGCTCCAGCACGTCGTCGACGTCGGCGGTGCGCCCGGCGTCGTATCGGCGCAGTGAGGCCAGGGCCGAGAGGTTCTGCCGAGCGGTGAGCGAGGGATAGAGCCCGGGTCCGTCCACGAAGCCCGCGACGCCGTCGGGTACGGCGAGCGTCCGCCCGACCGGCGTATCCAGGATCTCGAGGCGGCCGCTGTCCGCGACCGCCAGGCCCAACAGCAGACCAAGGAGCGTCGTCTTGCCCGCGCCGTTCGGGCCGACCAGGCCGTGGACCTGCCCGCTCGCCACGTCGAGGTCGACGCCGTCAAGTGCGACCACATCACCGAAGGACTTCGTGATCCCGCGACCCCGGACTGCCGGGCTCCTGTGCATATCGGTCTCCCTTAGCTTGATCGGCAGCAAGAGGAACCTAGAGATCGCGGTTTGCCTTGGGAGGGCGCGGAGTCGAACATTGGGCACCACTAAGCCGTCGATCTGGCACGCAACCTGTCGATGTGCCACTCGACCCGGCGATCGCTCGGTCACACTGGTCGACGCGCTCGCGCCCTGGATCTCACCCGGTGCCGGGGCGAGGTGGCTCAGCGCGCACTACGAGCAGCCGCGATGGCGCTCGTCGTGTGACAGGTCGAGCGGCTGGAGCTCGCGGCTGCGACCCCGGGCGTCGTACAGGTCCGTGACGAGGTCCAGCAGGGGGAGCAGCGTTGTCGGCCTGTCGGTAAGGATGGCCCCACCAGCCGCCATCTGAGATGTCGCCGCAGACGGACAGTGGCCGGACTGCGCGGGAGGCGATGATCGTGTCGGCGAGGCATTGGCCGGGTGAGGCTGAGTTTCAGGATAGGAAGGTGCCCACCCGCTTGACCGTGCGGATCACGGGTGCGGTCTCCAGTTCGCGGCGTAGCACTCCATCTTGATCTCGCTCGCGCCAGGATGGCGGCGAAGCTGTCGGCGTCGGCGTGGCGGGTCGCATGTATGTCTTGTGGCAGATGTGGCGGGAGATTCGCGTACCTAGTCTGTGAGGTCGTCTGCGGCGCTCGCCGCCCATCTTGTCGGAGGATTCGATGACCTGGCCCCGATCGGTCTTGCTTGCCTTGCCCCTGGTGGTGGCGCTGGGAGCGTATGCTCCAGCCGCCGCCGCCGCCTCCGCCTCCGCCAGCGGGGCACCGGCGCCGCCCCTGACATGGTCGGCATGCGAGGGGAAGATCTCGGCCGAGCTGCAGTGCGCCAAGCTGGCCGTTCCCATCGACTGGTCGAAGCCCGACGGGAAGACGATCACCCTCACCGTGGGCAGGGCGCCGGCGGCCGGCGCGGCGGCCGGCGCCGTCCTGTTCAGCCCTGGAGGTCCCGGTGGTGCCGGCGTTCAGGAGTTGTCGCGGGCGCTGCCCCACTTCGCCGGTCTGCGTACCCGGATGAACGTCGTCACGTGGAACCCGCGCGGCGGGGTGAGCGGTGAGCACATCCCGCTGGCGTCCTGCGCGGCCGGTCCCGCGTTCGCCACGCCGGACAACAGACGTGAGTACGACCAGGCACTCGAGGCGAACGCCGCCGGGATCGCTCCCTGCCGGGACGCCGTGCCCGAGTTGTTCGCCCACTTGGACTCGGCCACACAGGCGCGTGACATGGACGCCATCCGCGCCGCCCTGGGTGAGGAGAAGATCTCCTTCTTCGGTAACTCCTACGGCGGCGTGCTTGGGGCCTCCTACGCGCGGCTGTTCCCGCAGCGGCTGCGCGCGATGGCCGTAGACAGCGTGCCCGACCACGTGGACCCGCTCGCGGAGTCGGAGCGACTGCAATATGAGGGTCTGGAGGCGGGGTTTAAGCGGTTCGTCCGTTGGTGCGCCGGCTCCTCCGACTGCGCGCTGCGCGGGATCGGCGTGGAGAAGACCTGGCAGGCCGTCGTGCGGCGGGCCGAGCGTCGCCCCCTGCCCGGTGCCGCGGCCGCCGGTGAGCGCCGCTACGACGGTGACGATCTGAAGTCCTTGGCCTACGGCCTGATCGACAGCACGGCGGACTGGCCCGCGTTGGCCAAGGCCATCGCGAGCGCCGCCAAGGGCGACGCGTCCGGTTTCGACCCGCAGGGCCGCGGCCTGCCGCCGAGGGTGACCGCCATGCTCGCGGTGAACTGCGCCGACGGGTTCCGCTACGACGGCTACCGTGCCTACCGTGCGGCGGTGCGGCGCTCGGTCAAGGTATCGCCGAACTTCTCCGGCATGCGGGAGAACGCCTGGCTCGCCTGCTCGCCGTGGGCGGCCAAGGCCCCCAACCCGCCGGCACCACTGCCGGCCCGCAAGCTTCCGCCGCTGCTCGGCGTCGGCCCGGTCTACGAGTACCCCTCTGTCCGCGCCATCACCGACCAGGTTCCCGGCTCGGTCACGGTCAAGTACGACGACATCGGCCACGGCCGGTACCTGAACGCCGGAGACCCCTGCGTGATCGGCTACGTGGACCGGTACCTGATCGACGGCAAGGTGCCCGCACCCGGCACCACGTGCCCCGCCTGGCCGGCGTGATACTGGTCGCGTGAGACGACCAGCGACTTTCCGCCCCTTTCTGACCGGCGTCTGGCGACGTATGCCGCTCATGGGCCGCGACGCCCTGTTAGCCTGCGCCGTGGCGATCATCGCGCTGACAGTCTCGGCACTGGACGGATGGTGGCGCGGTCAGCCTGCCGAAATCACCGATGTGGGCGCGGCGGCGGCGTGGGCGGCGCCGATCCTGGCCGCCTGCGCGCCGCTGGCGCTGCGCAGGCGGCTGCCGCTGACGGCAGTGGTCGCGTCCGCGATGGTGATGCTGGCGCTCGGCCTCGCGCTGGAGCGCGACGCCGGGATCTGGGTACTGGGCCTGATCGTTGCCTCAGCGGCCTACCACCGCCACCGGCTGCGCTCGGTGCTCCTGGTCGGCTCGGTCGTCTGGGCGGTGGCGGCAGGCCTCGGGGGCATGTCCGTGCCGGACCTCGCCACCGTATCCGTCTACGCGGCGGCCGGCGCGGCGCCGGTCGCCGTCGGGTACGCGCTGCGACTGCGGGCCGACCGCGCCGTGCAGGCCGCGCGGCTGCGGCGTGCACGGGAGGAGCAGGCACGCTCGCAGGAGGCTGCGCGAATCGCCCGGGAGGTTCATGACGTCGTCGGGCATCACCTCAGCGCGATCAGGCTCCAGGCGGTCGGCGCCCGCCGGGCGCTGGCCGGTCACGCCTGCGAGGCCGACCACGCGCTGGCCGGGATCGCCGGGCTGTCGGCCGAGGCGCTGGCCGAGATCCGGGCACTGCTCGCTACCTTGGTGCGATCGGACCGCGAGGACCACGCTCACAGCAGAGGCCTCGCCGACCTGCCCGCACTGGTGGAACGCAGCGGCGGGCCGGAACTGGCCGTCGCCCTGGAGGTCGCCCCCCGCCTTGAAAGCACCGTGCACCCCGAGACAGCGGCCTGCGCTTACCGGATCGTGCAGGAGGCGCTGACCAATGTGGCGCGGCACTCCACGGCCGCGGTGGCCTCGGTAACGGTTCGTGCGGTGAGCAGCCGGGTCGTCGTCACCATCGACGACCCGGGCCCGCCCCGGTCGGCGGCCCGCCGCGAACCAGGGGACGACCGCGTCCTGAACGGTGGGCCCAGCGGTGGGCGGGGCCTGGCGGGCATATGCGAGCGTGTGGCGGCGCTCGGGGGGCACTGCCACATCGGCCCGCGCGGCAGGAACGGTTGGCAGGTGCGCGCCAGCCTGCCCGGGCTCCCCCCGCATGCGCGTGATGAGCACAGATCGGCGGTGACGGCCGGCGGTGCAGAGCCAGGCCCTTCCACGATGTCCTACGCGTACAGTCATCCGGTCCGGCAGGTGGTGCCGTGATCCGGCTGCTGATCGCCGACGACCAGCATCTCGCCCGCGAGGGCCTGCGGCAGTTGTTGAGCCATGAGCCCGACATCGCTTTTCTCGGCGCCGCGCGCGACGGGGCCGAGCTGATCAGCATGGCGCGCGAGCACCAGCCGGACGTGATCCTCACCGACCTGCGGATGCCGGGCACGGACGGGATCACGGCGATCCAGCGGCTGACGGCTCGGGCGCCGGATAGGGCGATCATCGCGCTGACCACGTTCGACACCGACGAATACCTCTTCGGGGCACTCGAAGCGGGCGCCGTGGGCTTCCTGCTCAAGGACGGCGACCCTGACCTCTATCTGGCAGCGATACGCGCGGCTCACCGAGGTCAGGGACTGATCGACCCGCAGGTCACCCGCAGGCTCGTACGCCGCTTTGCCACCCCACCGGTGCGGGGCCGTGCTCTGGAACTGACGGTCCGGGAAACGGAGGTCCTCCGCCTGGTCGCGTTGGGCCGGTCCAACGCCGAGATCGCCGGGGAGTTGCGCATCGCCGCAGGCACGGTCAAGATCCACGTGTCCCGTGTCCTGTCTAAGATCGGCGTGCGCACTCGTGTCCAAGCCGCGATCCATGCCTACCGCTCAGGATTGGTGTCCTCGGATGAGTAGAAGTGAGAAGCCCCATCGGCACCGCCGCCGCCGGGCCCCTGCTGCCGCCCCGCCGATGGACCGGGCGCGGGAGATGACCGACAGCGATGTTGTCGCTGGTGGTGTGGCTTGTACGGAACGAACTGGGCCTGCCCGAGCAGGTCGGCATGGCGGGGGTGGCTGAGCGGACGGGACGCAATCACAAGGCGCTGGTGCGGTCCCGGCTGGAGCTGGACGGCGATCAGGCCGCTGCGCGCAAGCTGGCCGAGCAGGCGATCCGGCAGGCGGCCAAGACCAAGGACCACCCGGCCGATCTGATCAACGTGGCGCTGGAGGATCTGGCCAAGAACAGCTGTGAGTTCCCGGCGTTCTCCACGCTGGATGACCTGGCCTCTCAGGTGCGTGCGGAGGTCAACGGCGCCATCTTCACCCTGGCCTCGATGACCACGCGCGCCTGCTGGCGATGCTGGAGGTGGTCCGGCTACCGGCCGCAGCGGGCATGACCGGGCCAAGAAGAGCGCGCCGCGGGCCACGGTGACCAAGCTGCGCCTGCAGTTGGACCATCTGGCCTGGCTGGATGGCGTGGCCGGGGCCAGCGACGCCTGGCTCAAGGGGGTGCCCGCTTCCAAGATTGCCCATTTCGCGGCCGAGGCGCGGGCGCTGGACGCCGCCGAGATGCGCGACTACGGCGAGGCCAAGCGGATCGTGCTGGAGGCGTGCCTGCTGCACCAGGCGCGTGCGGGCCCGCGATGACCTGGTGACGATGCTGTGCAAGCGGATGAACGTCATGCACAACAAGGCCCGCGAGCTGCTGGAGACCATCCGAGAGCAGCGTCAGCGCAATGAGCGCATGCTGGCGGTGCTCGGCGACCTGCTGAGCACGGCCAAGGAGGCCGACCTGGCCGCCCGGAATGCGCCGAACCCCTGGACGGCGGTGCGGCGCCGGCATGAGACCGGCCGGGCGGTGCTGGAGACGATCGAGACCAACGGCGGCCTGGCCGGCTGGGCATCACGGCTCCTACGACCCGGCCGCGAGGCCGTCCGCCCAAGCACAGCGAGCAGGCCTCAGCCGGCCACGGCTCATCGACGACGGCGTCGCAGACCGACCCTCTGGCCGACGACGACGGCTTCGGCGACAGCCCGGACAGCATGCCTGCAGGATCTGCGTATGCCGGCCACTAGTGGTCCGCGCTGTAAATCCTTCGGGGGGTTATGCGGCGGTGTCGAGTACGGCAGGCTGATGGTCGCAGTCATCGTGCTGCTGGAGGTTGAACTCTTTCTGTTCGTGTCGCTCGATCCGGGCCATCAGGTCCTCGAGGTCGGAAACGTACGGGGCATGGCCTTGACACGTTTCGTGGAGATTTCCACACTGAGTCCCCAGACGGCTTCCTCCTGCCGGGGTCGGTGGTGAGCGGCAGGGGCCGTAGTCCGCGACGCCTGTCTGCCGCGCGTCTGGTTGACGGGCCGTGGCGTCGATTCCGCGGATGTCTTCCGCGTTCCCCCGCATGACTCGGCAGTGGAGGCACAGGCATGAGCGTGCACACGATGCGCGTGGCCGGACGAGCGGGCGGCGGCACAGGCCATTGCCGTGGATTCAGGCGCTTCTGATCTCTGGTCCGGGGTGTCAGGACGACACCGGAGTCTCCTGGTCCTTGGAATGACGTGTCAGCGGATGAGCAGCACCAGTGCGACCAAGGCCGCGAGAACGAGGACCATGGCCGCGGCGATCACCCTACGAGTGCCGGCCACCATGGTGACGCGGCCCTGCGTGATCTCCCGGTTCAATGCGCGGTAGCGGACGGTGGCGTAGCCGAAGACGGCGACCGCCGCGCACACGAGCACGCCGCCCGCGGCCAGCGCGTAGGCCTCGTTCTCTGAGCCGAACTTCGCCGCTCCCAGACCGAAGGCGATCATGGCCAGGCACGTCCGCAGCCAGGCGAGGTAGGTACGCTCGTTGGCCAGGTGCTCGCGGACCCGGAGCTCGCCGGCTGCGAGGGGCGACTCGTCCACCGATCTGGTACTCCGTCCGGATGATTCGGCCCTACGAGGGAGCCGTTCAGGCACGTCCGTATTCCGCTGTGACACGATGGTAGACACGTTATGCCAGTTGAGGGCCTCCTGGAAGGCTCAAGCCGGCCGCAGGAGGCGACACACATGAGTGGTCCTCTAGGCGGAAGCGACTCCGAGCACCCCTCACTTGAGGAGGTCCGGAAACGCGAAGTCGTCAAACCAACGCCCTCCGAACTCATGGAGGACGTCGGGACCGGACTGGACTATGGGGTCCGCCCGGACCGCATGCCTGGCTACCTCACCCCGATCGACCGTTTCTTCCTCCGCAGCCACGCGCCCACTCCCCATCTGGACGCGGCGAGATGGTCGCTCCGGATCGAAGGAAGCGGGGTACGCGAGCCGATCGCCTACACCTACGCCGATCTGTGGGATCGCTTTCCTTGGGTATCGGTGATCCGCACGATCGAGTGCGCCGGTAACCGCCGTAGCCTGTTCGGCGAGGAGTGCGGACGCACGTTCGCGGGCACCCAGTGGGGGCGCGGCGCGATCGGCACCGCCGAATGGACCGGCGTCCGCTTGCGGGACCTGCTCGAACCGGCCGGGATCACCCCGGGGGCGTGCGAGGTCATGCCCGAAGCACTCGACGAGATCCACGCTCGCCGCCCCATGCCGCTGGCCAAGGCGCTCGCCGACGACACCATACTCGCGCTGGTCATGAACGGTGAGACGCTGCCACCCGATCACGGGTACCCGGCTCGGATCGTCGTGTCCGGATGGCTCGGTGCGGCCAGCATCAAGTGGGTGGGGCGGATCGAAGTCTCCGACCAGCCACTGCACGTTCCATGGAACACCGAAGACTACGTGCTGATCGGCCCGGACTACCCTCCGCAGGCACCCTCACCCGGTATGCCGATCAGCGGTATACCGGTCGCGAGCCTGGTGGAGCTGTCCTGGCCGGCACGGCTCCGGCCGGTACCGCAAGTCATCCGGGGGCGTGCGTTCGCGGGAGAGAGCCGGGTCACGGCGGTCGAATACCGCATCGACGAGGGCTCCTGGCAGGAGGCTTCCCTGGCTCCGCCGCGGATACCAGGAGCGTGGGTACGCTGGCAGTTCAGCTGGGATCCCGAGCCCGGCGATCACATCCTCCAGGTACGCGCCACCGATGACCAAGGCCGTACGCAGCCGGACACCGTTCCATGGAACGACCTCGGCTACCTCTACCACCCGGTGCTGTCCCACCCCATCCGAGTCGAATCCACACCCTGAGGCCGTAGCGCGCCCCAGGGCCCTACCGTTCCTGAACAGTGTCCAGGAGTGAGCCTGGAGGCCACCTCCGGCGCCCCTTACCCTGCCACTGACCTCGGGCGGGGCAGGTCGGTGTACGTGATCGTCATCGGGTGTGGTCGGCCACGTGCGCGATGGGGGGTTCGGCTGGAATTCCGCAGCAAGGAGATCAGCGACCTGCTCCCCACGCACACCCGTCAGCCTCGGCGTAGTGACCTGGTCGAAGGCGAGAAGTTGCTCGCCGACCTCGTACAGCGGCTCTTCACCCACCGGCGTGAGCTGGGCCGAGACGCCCCGTTCACCCGGACGTGCACGCCGAACGTCGAGCCGGCCTCGGGGTTGTACGGGGACGTCGTGGTCAGGTTGACCATGACCAGGTTCCCGGCGTCCTGGCTGGGCAGGGTCCACCTACCGGCCAGCGCGTCGACGGTCAGGTCGCGGCCATCGCCGAAAGGAGCGCGTGCTGGCTGACCGCGTCGACGCCGTTGAACGGTTCGTCCAGCAGAAGCAGCCGAGGCTGGGCGGCGATGGCGCGGGCCAGCAGTACACGCTGGCGCCGGCCGCCGGACAGGGTGCCGAACCGCTCCCTGGCCCGTGCGGCCAGCCCCACGCGATCGAGCGCCTCGCGGACCTGCGCCCTGTCTGCCTTGGACGCCTACCTCGGCGACGGCCCGATCCAGCTCGCCTCCCAACGGGTCAACGGCTACCAGGGGCCGGGATGGCCCGACACGGCCAAGCATGCCCACCTCGACTTCAAGGTCGCCGACCTGGATGTCGTGACCAAGGAACTGCTGGCACTCGGCGCGACCAGGCCCGAGTTCCAGCCCGGCGAGGACCAGTGGACGGTCTTCGCCGACCCCGAAGGCCACTTCTTCTGCATCGCCGCAGGCTGACCGGAAGGATCAATGGCATCCTCGCGCTGGGTCGGCGCAGGCGACAGAATCAATCGGGCGTCAGCACAGCGCGTCCCTTGAGATCTCCGGCGCGCAGCCGGGTCATCGCTTCATGGGCGGCGGACAGCGGGAACCGCTCGACCTCGACGCGGAGCGCGCCGGAACGGGCGAGCGAGATCACCTCGGCGAGTTCGGGGCGGGTGCCCCAGAAGGGCAGCGAGATCCTGCCGCCCTGGGGGAGCGGGCCTGGTTTGCGGACGGTCAGCTGCCCGCCTCCGCTGCCGATGACCACGAGCTCACCGTTGGCACGGAGGCACCTGGCGGCCAGGTCGAGCGTTGAGCTGGTTCCCGCGAAGTCGAGTACGACATCAACGCCGTACCCACCGCTCGCCGTTCGCAGGATGCGGCCCGTATCCGCCGAAGCGCGGGTGCTCAGGTGGGCTCCGCATCTGTCGGCGACGGCGAGAGCCTCCTCGCGCACGTCGACGGCGAACACCCGGCTCGGCGTCAACGCGCGCAGGATCTGGATGGCCAGGTGCCCGAGGCCGCCGACCCCGATGACGGCGACCGTCGATCCGTCGCCCAAGGCCGCCCGGCACTGCTGGATGGCGTGGTAGGGCGTCAGACCGGCGTCCGACAGCGGCGCGGCCTGCACGGGATCCAACTCGCCGATCGGCTCGAGGTAGCGGGTCGACGGTACGAGGACGTAGTCGGCCATCCCGCCGTCGCGGCCCAGTCCCATCCCGGCCCACGACAGCTCGGCTCTGCGGTCGCAGTAGTTCTCCCGGCCCGCCGAGCAGCGTCGGCATTCACCGCAGCCCCAGGGGCCGTACACCACGACCCGGTCGCCGGCCGCGATCTCGGTGACGGCCGGGCCCACGGCCGCGACCCGGCCGGCGACCTCGTGGCCGAGGGTGAACGGCGCCGGGAAGGGCATGTCGCCCGGACCGGCGTCGAGGACGTGCAGGTCGGAGTGGCACAGCCCGGCGGCTTCCACCCGCAGGAGGACCTCGTAGCCTCGCGGGGTCGGCTGGTCGATGTCGGTGAGGACGGGTGGGCGGCCCCAACTCGGCAGCCGGAGCGCTCTCACTGCGCCATCCGGTTGGTCATGAGGCGGATCGCGGCTTCTGCCCGATCTGTGATGGTCGACACCGGCATGGCGACAGGATAGCAAACTGAAATCAGTTCAAGAACCGGCGGCTGGAGCCCGGCCGGCGACCTCTTGCTGGTGGCGGGTCCGTCATCTAGAGTCTTCGAACTGAGTTCAATTAAAGGGCTGGGCGCGTTGGCGCGTGAGCGGCCCGCGAGGGGTGACAGTCGAAGTGGATCAGTTACTGCTCGTCCTGGTGAGCGGCGTCGCCAGCGGCGCGATCTACGGCCTGATGGGCCTCGGCCTCGTGATCATCTATCGCGCGACGGACGTGGTGAATTTCGCCATCACCAGCCTGGCCACGCTGGGTTTGTACGTCGCGATCACTTTCCGCGACGACGGTGTCGCGATGGTGGTCAGCGTGATCGCCGCGATCGCCGTGACCGCGCTGGCAGGAGTGATCGTCCGGGAGGCGGTGATCCGGCCGCTCGGCCAGGGCCAATTGTTCTCCGCGCTGGTGGTGACCATGGGCGTCTCGCTCATCGCCGAGAGCGTGGTCAACTCGGTGTGGGGCACCCAGCCCCGGACCTTTCCCAGCCTGGTGAACGGGACCGTCCGGTGGGGTGACGCGGCGCTGCCGGCACAGAGCCTGCTGACCATCGGCATCGCCGCGGTGGCGATGGCGGCGGTCGCCTTCCTGTTCAGCCGGACCACGCTGGGATCGGCGATGCGGGCCGTCGCAGAGTCCGCCGACACCGCCAAGATCATCGGCATCAACGCGCAACGCGTCGCACGGATCGCGTGGGCGCTCGGCCTCGCCCTGGCCGCCCTCGCCGCCTGCCTCTACGCGCCCAGGTCAGGGCTGGCTCCCACGGTGCTGGCCGCACCGCTGTTCCGCGCCTTCGCAGGCATCTTCCTCGGCGGCCTCACGAGCATGTACGGCGCCGTCATCGGGGGGCTGACCGTGGGGGTGCTGGAGAACATCGCGGCCAGCTATGTCTCGGCCAGTTTCCGCGACACCTTCGTGTTCTCTTTCACCGTCCTCGTGTTGCTGATCCGCCCGCAGGGCCTGTTCGGCACGCGCACATTCCAGCGGGTCTGAGGAGCAGCACATGGTATTCACCCGCTCGAATCTGGCGAAGGCCTCGCTGGGCCCTGTCGTCGGGCTCGTGCTCATCGCGCTGATGCACTCCGCGGCGATCCCGGCCTACCAGGCGTATTCGGTCGCGCTCGCCGCGGTCTACGCGATCGTGGTCCTGTCTGTCGGCCTGCTCGCCGGCTGGTCGGGAGTGTGGTCGGTCGGCCACCCCGCCTTCTTCGCCGTGGGTGCCTACTTCGCGGCGTACGGCAGCGGGCACCAGTGGCCGCTGGAGTTGGCGATCCTCGGGGCGGTGGCGTCGAGCGGCCTGCTGGGCGCGTTCCTCGGCTACGCCGGCGCCAGGTTCTCGGTGCTCTACATCGCCCTGCTGACCTTGGCGTTCAGCCTGGTGTCGCTGGAGGTGATCAACCGGTGGACCAGTGTCACCGGCGGCGACCAGGGTGTGGTGGTGTCCCAATTGGACAGCGCGCTCGGCCTGGGCTCGATCCCCAGCGGCGGCAGCGAGGCCCAGTATCTAGCAGTCCTGGCGGCCGGGGTCGTGTTCGCGATCGCGGTGTTCGCGAAGTCGACCGCTCTGCGCATGCGCCTGGTCGCCGCCAAGGCACACCCGCTGGTCGCCCGTTCCGTGGGAATCGCGCCCGAGGCGCAGACCGCTCTGTCGTTCGCGGTCAGCGCGGCGTTCACCGGCTTCGCCGGCGTGTTGCTCGGCCTGATCACCGGCTTCGTCAGCCCTGACACGTTCTCGCTGAACCTCGGTGTCACCATCATCGCGGCCTGCGTGTTCGGCGGCGTCGGCTCGGTCGTCGGCGCCGTGGTCGGAGGTGTCTACCTGGCGTGGGCCCCGACGGTGGCCGACGCCGTGTCGGTACCGCAGCCGGTGGTGCAGGGCGTCCTGCTGATCACCGTGCTGATCTTCCTGCCCGGTGGGGTGGTGCCGTTCGTGGGCGCGCTGTCGCGAAGGTCGCTGCGAATGCGAGGACCCCGCGTCGTCGATGGCGAGCATCACGTCAGCGCGGCGCCGGCCGACAGTGGGGACGGCGCTTCCGCCGCCCCGGCGACAGACCGGCCTGCCACTGCTGATCGGGCGCCGTTGCTGGTCGTCGATGGCCTGTCCGTGCGGTTCGGAGGTCTGAACGCCCTTGAGGGCGCGTCGCTCGCCGTACGGCCCGGCGAGGTGCTCGCCATCATCGGGCCGAACGGCGCCGGCAAGACCACGCTGGTCAACGTCGTCTCCGGCCTCATCGGCGGCGCACGGATCAGCGGCGCGGTGGACTACGCGGGCGCGAAGCTGACGGGGACAAGGGCCACCGCACGGCGCAGGCTGGGAATCGGCCGCACCTTCCAGCACGCGGAGATTTTCTCGGAGCTCACGGTCGTGGAGAACGTGCTGTGTACGAGACGCCGGGTCAGCGTGGCAGACCGCACCCAGGCCGATGAGCTGCTCGCTCGGACCGGCCTGGCCGACGTGGCCGACCGCTACCCGGCCGAACTGCCGTTCGGGCTGCAGAAGCGCCTGGATCTCGCCCGGGCGATGGCCGAGGAACCGAAGCTGCTCATCATGGACGAGCCGTTCGGCGGCCTGGACGCCACAGAGCGGCGGCTGACGGCCCAGCAGATCGTCCGCCTGCGTGCCCAGGGCACCGCCGTCGTGATCATCGATCACGTTCTGGACGACCTCTTCGCGGTCGCCGACCGGGTGGTCGCCTTCGACTTCGGCAAGCCGATCGGTTCCGGCGACCCGGGCGCCATTCTGCAGGACCCGCAGGTGCGGTCGTCGTACCTCGGCTCGATCGCCACGCGGGCCGAGCTGCCGGCACGCGGCGACGATACCGTCGCCATCGCCGTCCGCGACGTCGGTCACCACTACGGTGGTGTCGCCGCCCTGCACGGCGTCGACCTGGACATTGGCAAGGGCGCGGTCATCGGTGTCGTCGGAGCGAACGGCGCCGGCAAGAGCACGCTCGGCAGGATCATCCACGGCTCGCTGCGCCCGTCGTCAGGGCAGGTGCGGGTCGGTGAGCATTACGGGCGCCCATTCCGCGGCAGCCTCGTCCCCGAGGGCCGTGCCCTGTTCAAGACCCTGTCGTTGCGGGAGAACCTCGAAGTGGCCGGATACGCCGCCGGCATCCGGGGGTCGGACCTGCGCGCCCGCCTCGACGAGACCGCCGAATGGCTGCCGGAGCGGCTGCGCGGCCGCCTCTCGGTCGCTGCGGCCGGGCTTAGCGGAGGAGAGCAGCAGATCCTGGCTGTCGCACGGGCTCTCATGGCCCGGCCGGACGTGCTGATCCTCGACGAGCCCGCGCTCGGGCTGGCGCCGGCCCTGGTCGACGAGGTCTACGCCCGGATCAACCAGCTCGCCCGCGACGGGATGACCATCGTGCTCCTGGAGCAACTGCTCAGCCGGGCGCTCACCTCCTGTCACCAAGTCGTGGTGCTGCACGAGGGCCGGGTGGCCGCCCGTGGAGAGGCGTCGGACCCGTCGTTCGCCGAGAGCGCGGAGCTGGCGTACTTCGGCGGGGAGGCCGCGTCTCTGCTCAACACTCGCGACGTAAGCGAACTGGAGGCCTGATGCTCGACGTCGATCCGGCGCTCTTCGGCGAGACCGAGGAGCGCAAGGAGCTACGGGAGGTCCTGCGTGACTTCCTTGCCGAGACCTCCTCACCGGAGGACGTGCGAAAGCACATGGCCGGGGGCCGGGGATACGACGAGGCACTGTGGTCGCGCATGGCCACGGAGCTCGGCGTTCAGGGCCTGGCGATACCGGAGGAGTATGGCGGGTCGGGTTACTCGTTCGCCGAGCTCGCGGTGGTCGTCGAGGAGGCCGGGCGGGCGCTGTTGTGCGCGCCGCTGCTGTCCACCGTCGTACTCGCGACCTCCACGTTGTTGCTCAGCGGGGACCGCGAAGCCTGCGCTCGCTATCTCCCCCGCATCGCCGCGGGCACCCTCACCGCGACGGTCGCGGGCTTCGAGGGCCACGGCGGGGTGCGAGCCGAGCCTGGGCCGGGCGGGTGGGTGGGCAGCGGCACGGCGGACTTCGTGCTCGACGGGTGCGGAGCCGACGTGATCCTCGTCGCGGCGCGGACCGCTGAGGGGGCCGCCCTCTTCGCGTGCGAGCGCGAGGCGGAGGGCCTCAGCCGAACGGCGAGGCCGGTTCTGGACGGCACCCGTCCGCAGGCGCTGGTGGCGTTCGCGGACACCCCGCTCCTGCCGATCGGGGAGCCGGGGAGCGCCGCCGCGGTCGCCGAGCGCGCGCTTGACATCGGGCGTGCGGCGCTGGCGGCCGAGCAGGTAGGCGGGAGCGCGCACGCGCTGGAGGCGACCGTGTCATTTGTGCGGCAGCGCCGTCAGTTCGGCCGGCAGATCGGCTCGTTTCAGGCGATCAAGCACCGGCTGGCCGACCTGCTGGTCGAGATCGAGGCGGCGCGTTCGGCCGCGGCGTACGCGGCGGCATGCGTCACCGCCTCGTCCGAGGAGTCGCCTGTGGCGGCGAGCGCGGCGAAGGTGGTCTGTTCGGGCGCGTACAGCCGGGCGACCGCCGAGTACGTGCAGATGCACGGCGGCATCGGCTTCACCTGGGAGCACCCCGCGCACCTTTACGTGCGCCGCGCTCGTTCGGCGGAGGTGCTGTTCGGCACGGCCGACGACCACCGGGCCCGCCTGGCCCGGCTGCTGGGCCTCGACGCGGCCTGACGTCCGAGGTCACGACGAACTCGGCGGCTTGACAAGGGCGATACACGCCCCATAAAACTGTACTGAATTCAGTTCAAGGAGGAATCGTGTCGGTTGAGGATGAGATCCAGTTCGAGCGTGATGGGAATGTGGCGCGGGTGTGGCTCAACCGCCCGTGGAAGAAGAACTGCGTGACGCTGCCGATTCTCAGGCGTCTCGACGAGATCATCACCGAGGTCGACGCCGACCCCGAGCTGCGCGTCCTGGTGCTGCGTGGCCGGGGTGGGACGTTCTGTTCGGGGTTCGATCTGGATGAGTTGCAGGCGGACTACATCGGCAGCAGCACGGCCATGGATGTGGCGGTGGTCTCGGCGAAGGTCTGCGATCGGTTGTACTCGATGAGCACTCCGTCGG
>NZ_JALLPO010000057.1 GCF_023276435.1 Sphaerisporangium perillae | reverse complement strand
AAGGGGTTACGGCGGTCATAGCGGAAGGGAAACACCCGGTTACATTCCGAACCCGGAAGTTAAGCTTTCCAGCGCCGATGGTACTGCACCGGGGACGGTGTGGGAGAGTAGGACACCGCCGGACAAATTTTTCATAGCATCATCAGGGAAGCCATCCACGTTGTGGGTGGCTTTCCTGCGTTCCAGGACCAGATCGCTCCAGGAGCGGTCCCAGAACCATTTCCTGCATTTCCAGAGCTATTTCCATTCAAGGTCATTTCCATTCTGGAACGTTTTCCGTGCCTGATCAGCCCTCGTATGAGGTCCTGCGGCATTCGGTTCCTTGCCTCGGCGGTCTCTGACCGAGGTCCCGTATCGATGAACATCCGGCCTCCTGGGCGGGCGCGTCTCGTGCGGTACAGGGCCTTGCTAGGCTGGACGGTGCCGGGCCACCCCACCACGGGTGGCCTTCGTCGCGTAAGGCGCCAAGGACGGGCAGCGACAGAGTGGACGGGCCTTGTGTCCCGCGGCCGGATGGAATCCCCTCCGCACACGGTCGGCGCAATGGACGAAACGCGGATCACGGCGGCCGCGGTGAGCGAGCAACGAAGGACAGAAGTGAACAGAGATAACGGACGTGAGGATTCAGGCCGTCCCGAAGAGGGTGGGCGCACAGGCGGAGGGTCCGAAGGACCCCGCAGTGACCGCTCCGAGGGAGCCAGGGACGGCCGGCCGGCTGAAGGCGGCCATCGTGCAGGATCCCGTGGAGAGGGACGCCCTGGTGATGGCCCGCGCTACGGTGAGCGGCGCGAGGGCCGACCGGCCGGCTCGTATGGGTCCCGCGACCGTGACTCTCGGGGAGGACGCCCCTTCCAGCGTGACGACCGCGGTGACCGCGGCGCCGGTCCGGCCGGCCGCGAGGGCCGAGGTGGGGCGAGTGGCGGCCGCCGGTTCGAGCGCGATGACCGTGGAGACCGTCCGGCTCGCCCCTTCGAGCGTGGTGACCGTCCCGACCGCCCGAGCCGTCCCTTCGGCCGTGACGATCGCGGTGGCGCCGGTGAACGCTCTTATGGCCGTGGCGGCCCCGCAGGTGAGCGCTCCTATGGTGGCGGAGAGCGGGATCGCGCGCCGGGTGGGCAGGGCTCCTATGGATCGCGTGGTGACCGCCCCTCAGGCGGCCGGTCGGATTCCCGCTACGGGGATCGTCGCGAGACAGGCGCCGCCGGTTCGTCCGGCTGGCGTGACCGGGACGACCGTGGCGGCCGGCCCTCCGCGCCTGGGGGTCGTGGCGACCGTGAAGGCCGTCCCTTCCAGCGTGATGATCGTGGGGGTTCGGGTTCGCGTCCTTTCAGCCGTGAAGGCAGAGACGACCGCGGGGGCGCCGGCGCGCGTCCGTACAACCGCGACGACCGCGGCGGCTCCGGCGAGGGCCGCCCGTCCTACCGGGACGATCGGGGCGGTGCCGGCGGTCGTTCGTTCGGCCGCGAAGGCGGTCGTGAGGACCGTGGAGGCGCCCCTGACCGGCGTCCGTTCAACCGGGACGACCGCTCTGGAGGCGCCGGTCGCTCCTTCGACCGTGGCGGCTCCGGCGAGGGCCGCCCGCCCTACCGGGACGACCGTGGCCCCTCGGGGCGTGGTGGTTCTTACGGGTCCGGCGGCGAGCGTCCTCAGCGCGAGGCCGGCCGGTCCGATTCCCGCTATGGGGACCGTCGCGAGGGCCGTCCTGCCGGTTCGTCCGGCTGGCGTGACCGCGACGATCGCGGAGGGCGGCCATCCGGTCCCGGTGAGCGCGGTGGCCGGCCGTCCGGTCCCGGTGAGCGCGGCGAGCGTTCGTTCGACCGGGGTGACCGTGGCGGGCGTCCCTTCGACCGTGATGACCGCGGTGGCCGTTCGTTCGATCGCGGCGACCGTCCCGACCGCCCGAGCCGTCCTCCCTACGACCGCGACGATCGCGGTGGCCGGCCGTCGGGCACTGGTGAGCGCGGCGACCAGGGGGGCCGTCCGTTCCAGCGGGACGACCGCCGGGGGCCGGGATCGCGTCCGTTCAGCGGTGAAGGCCGCCAGGGCCGCGACGACCGTGGCGGATCCGCGCCGCGTTCGTCCTACCGGGGGCAGCGCGACGACCGCCCGCAGGGCCGCGACACCGGGAGCCAGGGGGGAGACCGTCCCTTCCGGCGGGACGACCGCGCCGGATCAGGGCCGCGCCCGTTCAGCCGCGAAGGCCGTGACGACCGAGGTCCTCGCGAGAGCCGTCCGTCCTCGGGCGACCAGGGCCGGCCGTACGGGCAGCGCGAGAGGGAGGGGTACCGCTCCCAGGGAGACCGGGACGCGGGGGCACCTTCCGACAGCGGCGCCCGTGGCCGGTACGGTCGCGAGCGTGGCCGCCCGTTCGAGCGTGAGACCGAGCGTGGCCGCCCGTTCGAGCGTGAGCCCGAGCACGGCCCCCGGGACGATCGTGGTCGCCGCGAGGAGCGTGTCGCGGTGCCCGAACTCGAGGCGGACATCACGCCGGACGAGCTGGAGAAGGACGTCCGGGACGAGCTCCGCTCCCTCCCCAACGACCTCGCCAGCATGATCGCCTGCCACCTGGTGGCGGCCGAGCGCGCCCTCGGTGAGGACGACGCGGCACGGGCGTACGAGCACGCCAAGGTCGCCCGGCGCTTCGCCGCGCGGATCGGCGTCGTCCGCGAGGCGGTGGGCCTGGCCGCCTACCGCGCCGGGCATTACGCCGAGGCGCTCAGCGATCTGCGCGCTGCGCGCAGGATGACCGGTTCGGATGAGTTCCTGCCCATCATGGCCGACTGCGAGCGTGGTCTCGGCCGTCCGGAGCGGGCGCTCGACCTTGTTCGTTCGCCGGAGGCCGAGCGTCTTGACCGCGCCG
Organism: Sphaerisporangium perillae; assembly: GCF_023276435.1. GTDB lineage: Bacteria > Actinomycetota > Actinomycetes > Streptosporangiales > Streptosporangiaceae > Sphaerisporangium > Sphaerisporangium perillae. The sequence continues at coordinate 44,206 of NZ_JALLPO010000057.1, read as the reverse complement.
GCCGCATCGAGCTGGCGATCGTCGAGTCCGGCGCCCGCCGGGACCTCGGCCAGCACGACGCGGCGGTCATCACCCTGCAGCGGGTGCCGGAACTGCGCAACCAGGAGCCGCATCCTTGGTCGGCGCGCCTCGCCTTCGCCTACGCCGACGCCCTTGCGGAGGCCGGCCACGAGAGCGCGGCGACCGACTGGTTCGAGCGCGCCATGATGTTCGACGAGGACGGTGAGACGGACGCGGCCGAGCGCTATGCCGAGCTGACCGGCGCCGTCATCGAGGACATCGAAGAGGACATCGACGAGGACGAGGACGAGGACGAGTTCGGTGAGGATGCCGGCGAGGACACCGGTGCGGTGACCTCCAAGGTGCTCGAGCAGGACGATCTCGACCAGGACGAGCTCGACGAGCTCGATCAGGACGACGAAGACGAGCTCGACGACGACGACGACGACGACGAGGACGAGGACGACGAGGACGAGGACGACGAGGACGACGAGGACGAGGACGACGAGCTCGACGAGCTCGACGAGGAACTCGGGCGCGACGGCTTCGAGTCCGCAGTCGGGACGCCCGAGGCGGTCGTGGTCGAGCCGGTCGGCGCGCAGCCGGACGTCCATGCCGATGCCGAGGGCCGCCATGACGTGGCGCCGGAGGCCTCTGGCACGGGCGGCGAAGCCGATGACGTCGATCCTGAAGGCGCCGTCGCCGATCTCGATGACATCGAGCCCGAAGCCACCGCGGCCGAGCCCGGGGCGGCTACGGCCGAGCCGGATCCGGATGTCGCGGCGGAGCGGGAGATCGCGGCGGCCGTCGAGCCGCCGGCCGCTCCGGTCGAGGCCGTGCGCCCGGAGCCGGGTATGGCTCCGGCGTTCATCGAGCCGGACTTCGGTGTTTCGGCGAGGGCCGTTCCGGGGGATGTTCTCGACGACGACGATGATGACGACGCCGAGGCGCGAAAGCACGGCAAGCGTGAAGCCTGAGGCGTGAACCAAGGCTGACGAGGGGTGGTGGGCGCCGACAAACCTCGAGGCGTGCGGCGCCCACCACCATCGTTCCCTGCCGCGCCGATCCTAAGCGCGGCCGGCAGGGGGAACGAGAGTTCGAGCGTCCCCGTCGAGCGGGGATCGGGCCGGGCGAATCGCCCCGCGAAACTCCGTGGACGGCCGGATCGATCTTCGTGAGGCGCGTGTGGCTCACTCGGAGGTGGGGCGGGTGCGGTCGAGCCAGTGCATGATGCCGGCCACGTTCGACGGGGCTCCGCTGAGCAGCTCGAAATGCTCGGCCACCTCCGGATCCTGTGACGTCAGCGCGCTGTAGCGCTCGCGCGTCTTCTCCCGCACCATCGCCACCGCGTGATCGAGGTCCATGCCCTCGGCGTGGGCCTGCCGGGTCAGGTCCACCCACACGCGCAGCTCCTCGGCCGAGCGCTCCAGCGTCGCGGTGACGTCGGGCACCGGCCCGTAGTGGCTGAACAGCAGCCGCTGGGGGCCGAGGGCGCCGAACAGGGCGATCGAGTCCAGCGCGGTCCGCAGGTCGAAGTCCGGCGGTGGGGTGGCGGGCCGCAGGTCGCCGGTCTGGGGGAGGTACACCCCGGCGGCGTCGCCGACGTAGAGGTCTCCGGTCGCGGAGTCCAGCAGCCCGACGTGGTGCTTGGCGTGGCCGGGTGAGTAGTGGCTGGACAGCGTCCGCCCGCCGCCGAGGTCGACCGAGCCGGCGTCGCCGAGGGCCCGGATGCGGGCCGCGTCGGTCGGAGCCAGGGCTCCGAAGAGGGTGTCCAGCTTGTCGCCCCACACCATCTTGGCGCTGGCCATGAGCCGGGAGGGGTCCGCGAGGTGCCGCGCGCCCTTTTCGTGCACCACGATCTCCGCGGAGGGGTAGAAACCGGCGATGTCGCCGACGCCTCCCGCATGATCCAGGTGGATGTGCGTGACCACCACCGTGGCCAGATCGTCCGGGCCGACCCCCAGGGAGGTCAGGGCGTCGCGGACGATGGGAGCGGACGTGGAGGTGCCCGTCTCGACCAGGCAGGGCCGGTCGCCCAGGATCAGATAGCCGGCGGTGATCCCGGAGTATCCCGCCATGCGGGTGTCGATCTCGTAGACATCCCCGCCAAGCGGCGTGACGTTGTCCACCGGCCACTCCTTCGATCCCTGGTTTCGGGCCGTGCCCGCGATCCCTATGTTCGTACCACCTCGGCGATCCCCGGTGTGAACCGCGGTCGTGTTCGCGGCCCGTACGGCGGTTTTCCACAGAGCGGCGTTCGGATCTCCGCAGGCCGGGGCCGCCGCCGCAAGATGGTCCCTTCCACGGATCCGGAAGGGGATGCCATGCACCGCAACGAGGTGACGCTGGTGGGACGGCTGTCCAAGCCGCCGAGGCAGAAGGGGCTGCCGAGCGGCGATGTGATGACGATGTGGGGGCTCGCGGTCCGCCGGCCCCCCGAGCACCCGAGCGGCAAGAAGGCCGACGGCATCGCGTGCGTCACCTTCGACGCCGAGGTCGGCGCCCGCGTGGCCGGGTGGCGGCTCCACGACGTGGTCCGGGTGGAGGGGGCTCTGCACCAGAGATACCGGGGCGGCCCCGCCGGGGGCGTCAGCACCTACGAGGTCGAGGTCCACCGGGTCAGCCGGCTGGAGTCCCGCGACCTGGTGGCGGGGCGCGGCTCAGCCGGTGGCGAAGGTGCGCAGGACCAGGCCGGTGCGGGGCTTGGGGCCGAATGACGTCGATTTGCGGGGCACGCGTTCCCCGCCGGCCGCGATGGCCAGCACGCCGTCCACGGTCAGCGGCGGGATGATCACCGCGGTGCCCGACTGGCGGCGCGCCATCTGGGCGGCCAGGAAGGGGTCGTGGTGGACGATGCGCACCGTTCGCTCGTCGTCCTGCATGCCCCAGACCTTCGGCATCAGGAACTCCGCGAGGATCGAGGTGGCGAGCGACTTCCACGCGGCCGATCGCGACGGCGGCATCGCGTGCTCGACCTGCACCGGGTCGGGGTCGGTGAGCAGGTGGCTCGGGCCCTCTCCCGCCAGGACGAACGCCGGGCCGGGCGCCGAGGCGAGCGCGTCCAGGGCGTCCTCCAGGCGCGGGAAGTCGTGCACCCGCCAGGCGCCCTTGGCCCGCGCCGCGGCCTCCTCCAGGGCGAGCCCTGGAATGACCCGGTGGATGGGCTTGAGATCGGGCGGGTAGGCCGTCGAGTCGACGAGCAGGGCGAGGCCGAAGTCCCACGGCCCTGGGCCCCGTCCTTCGGCGTGGTAGTCCCGCTGGAGGGCGAGGTAGGTGGCGTAGCGGTGGTGGCCGTCGGCGATCAGCGCCCGCCGCCCGTAGAGCTCGGCCGCCACGGCGTCGACCTCTGCGGGCTCGGTCAGCGCCCACAGGCGATGGGCGATGCCGTCGTCGGTGCGGACGTCGACCAGCGGCGTCCGGGTCGAGGCCACCTCGTCGACCAGGCGGGACGCGCCGCCGCCGTCGCCTTCGTAGAGCAGGAAGATGGGTTCCAGGTTGCTCTCGGTGGTCTTCATGAGCGCGAGCCGGTCGGCCACCGTCCCCGGCATGACGTTCTCGTGCGGCAGCACGATGCCCTTCTCGGGCTCCGACAGCCCTAGATCGCCGATGAGGCCGCGCAGCAGCACCCCTGGGCCGCTCTGCTCGTACACGTAGAGAGCGGGGAGGTCGTCGGTGGCCAGCACGCCCGAGCGGAGCCATGACGTGAGGGTCTCACGGGCCTCGGCGTAACGGTGCTGGTCGGCGCCGGGAAGGATCAGGCGCACCACGTTGTTCGGGTGGGCGTCCAGCAGACTCTGGACGTCTTCCCGCGAGATGAGGTCGTACGGTGGAGAGGTGACCGCAGCCGGATCCTCCACTGCGAAGCGCACACCCCGGAACGGGCGCAATACCAGTCCGTCAGGGGACGGCAGTTCAGAGATGGCCATACCGGGCATGGTGCCATAAAGGCCTGAGTCGCTCAGAGACAGCCCCGATGTCGTAGCGCTGCCCGGCTCGTCTGGAAGCCGGGATGACTTGTCCTCTGAAGGAGGCCTCGAACAGATGGTGCAGGGACGAAGCGGGTCCGAATCCCCCGACTACCAGCCCAGTCCACCCGCAGGTGATGTCTACGAATGGTTCCAGAGAGGCGTCAAGCTGCTGAAGGACGGCAGTCCTGCCGCCGCGGCGGCGATCCTGGCGCGGGCGGCCGACGCCGAGCCGGAGTCCCGCAGCATCCGGGAGGCGCTGGCGCGGGCCCAGTTCAACTCCCGCCGGTACGAGGAGGCGGCCGACAGCTTCCGCTGGATCGTCTCCGCCAACCCCACCGAGGACTACGCCTACTTCGGCCTCGGCATGGCGCTGTGGCGCACCGGCGACATGAAGGCCGCCCACGAGCACCTGTCCATCGCCGTGGCGATGCGCCCCGACCTGCGCGACTACGTCTCGGCGTTGAAGCAGGTCAGGGCCACCCTGCGCGCGAGGCAGGCGTGACACGCCTCGTGCCCGCGTCACGGCTCCGTCCAGGCATCGGAAACACTGGGTCAATGGAGACCGCGCTCATCGACCTGTACGACACCTTGCTGCTCGATCTCGACGGGGTGGTCTACCTCGGCCGCGAGGCGGTGAAGGGCGCTCCCGAGGCCCTGACCCGCGCGCACGAGACCGGTGTGCGGCTCGCCTACGTCACCAACAACGCCTCGCGCACCCCGGCCGCCATCGCCGAGCACCTGGTGTCGATCGGCGTGCCCGCCACTCCCGACGACGTCGTGACCTCCGCTCAGGCCGCGGCCCGCATGATCGCCGAGCGCGTGCCGGCCGGTTCGGCGGTGCTGGTGGTGGGCGGCATGGGGCTGCGGTGGGCCGTCCGGGCCCAGGGGCTTCGCCCGGTCACGACGGCGGCGGACGCTCCCGTGGCCGTCGTTCAGGGCATCTCACCCGATCTGTCCTACGGCCTGCTCTGCCAGGGGGCGCTGGCCGTCCGGCAGGGGGCCTGGTTCGTCGCGGCCAACGGCGACACGACCATGCCGACGAACAACGGCGTGCTCCCGGGCAACGGAGCGATGACCCGCGTGATCGCGACGGCCACCGGGGTGGAGCCGGTGTCGGCGGGCAAGCCCGAGCCGCCGCTGCACAGGGAGTCGATGCTGCGCACGGGCGCCGAGCGGCCGCTCATCGTGGGAGACCGGCTGGACACCGACGTGGAGGCGGCCACCCGGGCGGGCGTGGACAGCCTGCTGGTGCTGAGCGGGGTCACCGGCCCGGTGGACCTGCTCACCGCGCCGCCCGAGCACCGCCCGACGCACATCGCCGCGGACGTGTCCGCCGTCCACCGGCCGCCGGCGCCGGTCGGGCGCGAGGGGGAGGAGTGGACCCGGGACGGCTGGGTCGCGCGATGGGAGGGCGGACGGCTGCACCTGAAGGGCGGCGGCGACCCCGTGGACGGGCTCCGCGTGGCGTGCGCCGCGTCCTGGGCGCACGCCGGCGAGGGGCGGACCGGCGAGGACGCCCTCGAACAGGCCCTGGCGGCGCTGGAGCCCTGATCCCGTCCCACCGCAGGGTGTCAGAGCAGCTTACGCAGGCGCAGCAGATCCCCCAGGCTGGCGTCGATCTTGACACGTCCGCCGAGCAGCGCGCGGGCCATGTCGAGCTCTCCGTTCACCATGGACAGCAGGTCGTCGCTGTAGATGCGGATGCGCACCTCGGCGGGACGCCCGCCCTCGGGAGGGATGTCGGTGAACGGCTCTAGCCCGTTCTGGTGGATCCGCCCGTAGAACGTCACGTCCAGATCGGTGATCCGACAGCTGAGGCTCCTGTCCACCACGTGCTTGGTACGGGTTTCCGGATCAAGCTCGGCGAACTGCTCGGCGAGCTTGTCCAACGCCGCCCTGCACTCGTCGACGGTCGCCATGCGTCGTACCCCTTCTCATCCCCGAAGCTCCTCTGACTTACGGAAGGTAGCGTTTCACTCGAGTACTACGCGAAATCCGGCGCGCGGGCGCGGCGCGGGCAGAGAAGAGCATCACACCGGTGGCCGCTTCCGATACGGTCGAGGTCTACGGTCGCCGTGTCGGCGGCGGTCACCCTGGTGCGCGACCATTCCATCATGTCCTTGATCGGTGCCGCGACCAAGAGGCGCACCGCGAGTCGGTGCCGCCACAGGAGACACACGGACACGCGAAGCGGGTGGAGACGACGCATGACGGAGAGCGGCGAGGCGAGGGTGGCCGCCGCCCTTGCCCGGCTGGGCGGCCTCGGCGAGGTTCCCGTGCGGGAGCACGTCCCGATGTTCGAGGAGGTCCTGAGCGGCCTGGAGGCTACCCTGGCCTCGATGGACGACGCCTCCCCGGCCGCTCCCGGGGACGGGAGCCTGTGATGGTGCGGGGGTGGGCGCGTTGAGCCGCCGCATCCGTCTCGACAGCGAACTCGTCCGGCGCGGCCTGGCACGCTCCCGAGAGCAGGCGGCGGAGCTGATCTCAGGTGGCAGGGTCAGCGTCGGAGGCCGCACGGCCGCCAAGCCGGCGACCCAGGTCGACACGGCCTCGGCGATCGTCGTGGCCGAGGCGGCGGAAGGGCCGGCCTACGTCTCGCGGGGCGCCCACAAGCTGCTCGGCGCGCTGGAGGCGTTCGGGCCGCGCGGCCTGGCCGTCGAGGGGCGCCGCTGCCTGGACGCGGGGGCCTCGACGGGCGGGTTCACCGACGTGCTCCTGCGGCGCGGCGCGGCCCACGTCCTCGCGGTCGACGTCGGGTACGGCCAGCTGGCCTGGCCGCTCCGCACGGACGAGCGGGTCACCGTGATGGAACGGGTCAACGTCCGCGACCTGACGCCCGAGATGGTGGGCGAGCCGCCCACGCTGGTGGTCGGCGACCTGTCGTTCATCTCCCTCCGCCTGGTGCTGCCGGCTCTGACGGCCTGCGCGGCCTCGCGGGCCGACTTCGTGATGCTGGTGAAGCCGCAGTTCGAGGTGGGCAAGGAGCGGGTGGGGGCCGGCGGCGTCGTACGGGACCCGGGGCTGCGCGCCGGAGCGGTCCGCGATGTCGCGGCGGCGGCCTCCGGGCTGTCCCTCGCGGTGCGCGGCGTGACGGCGAGCCCGCTGCCGGGCCCGTCGGGCAATGTGGAGTACCTCATCTGGCTCGGCAAGGGCCCCGGGCCCGATCCGGTGGCCGATCTCGACGCCGAGATCGAGCGCGCGGTCGTGGAAGGTCCCCAATAGTGCGTGAAGTGCCCGCCGGACGAGCGGAGTCGACCATGGACGGTTCGAAGCGCACGGTGCTGATCACGGCCCATACGGGGCGCGTGCCGGCGGTCGAGAGCGCGCGGCTGGTGATACAGCGGTTCCTCGACGAGGGCTTCACGGTCCGCGTCATGGAGCCCGAGGCGGAGGAGATCGGCGCCCCGGGTGTGGACGTGGTGCCGTCGAGTCCCGCCGCGGCCGAGGACGCCGAGATGCTGATGGTGCTCGGCGGCGACGGCACGCTGCTGCGGGCGGCCGAGCTCGCCCGCCCGGCCGGCACCCCGCTCCTCGGCGTCAACCTCGGCCACGTGGGCTTCCTGGCCGAGGCGGAGATGGCCGACCTCGCCGAGGCCGTGGACCGCGTCGTGACGAGCCGGTACACCGTCGAAGAGCGCATGACCATCGACGTGAGGGTCCGGGCCAACGGCGAGGTCCTCGCGTCCACCTGGGCGCTGAACGAGGCGAGCGTCGAGAAGCGCGACCGCATGCTGGAGGTCGTGGCCGAGATCGACGGCCGCCCGCTGTCCCGCTGGGGCTGCGACGGCGTGATCTGCGCCACCCCGACCGGTTCCACCGCCTACGCCTTCTCGGCGGGCGGCCCGGTCGTGTGGCCGGAGGTGGAGGCGCTGCTGATGGTGCCGAACAGCGCCCACGCGCTCTTCGCCCGGCCCCTGGTGGTCTCCCCGAGGTCGACCCTGGCCGTCGAGCTGCTGCCGGGCACGCCGGGCGGTGTGCTGTGGTGCGACGGCCGGCGCCGCTTCGATCTGCCGCCGGGCGTGCGGGTGGAGGTGCGGCGCGCCGACCTGCCGGTGCTGCTGGCGCGGCTGCACGACGTCGACACCACCGGAGCGCCGTTCACCGACCGCCTCGTGGCCAAGCTGGAGCTTCCCGTCCAGGGCTGGCGCGGGCGCGTGCGGCCCTGACGGCCCGCGGATTCCAGCCCGTTTCCTCGCGGCCTGAACGGCCACCTCGGCGGCCCTGGGGGGTGCGAACAACCCCGGTCATCGAAAACCTTGGCGATTTCCGCGTAGGATCGACCCGCACGGAGAGGTGACCGAGCCATGCCCCCGACGGTCCGGCGAGGTGCCCGATCGGAGCGCGGCGGAACAGTGGGAGGGACCCAGTGCGGCCACGGGTCGATGAGGTCCGGATCAAAGGGCTCGGAGTGATCGATGAGGCGGTCCTTTCGCTCTCATCGGGATTCACCGTCGTCACGGGCGAGACCGGCGCGGGCAAGACGATGGTCGTGACGGGGCTCGGGCTGCTGTTCGGCGGCCGGGCCGACCCCGCGCGCGTCCGGCCGGGGGCCGACCGCGCCACGATCGAGGGCACGCTGGTCGTGGAGCCGGGCAGCCGGGTCGCCCAGCAGGTGGAGGACGTCGGCGGCGAGATCGACGACGGCGAGCTCATCATCGCGAGGACGGTCTCCACCGAGGGCCGGTCCCGGGCCTGGCTGGGCGGCAGGTCCGTGCCGGTCGGCACGCTCACCTACCTCGCCGAGGATCTCGTGGCCGTCCACGGCCAGATGGACCAGCAGCGGCTGCTGCAGCCGGGCCGCCAGCGCGCCGCCCTCGACCGCTACGCGGGGGAAGAGCTGGTCAAGCCGCTGCGCGCCTACACCCAGGCCTACAAGCGCCACAAGGAGGTCGGCGAGACGCTCGAGGAGCTCACGACCAAGGCGCGGGAGCGGGCCCAGGAGGCCGACCATCTGCGCTTCGGGCTTGAGGAGATCGAGAAGGCCGACCCCAAGCCGGGCGAGGAGGTCGAGCTCAAGCAGGAGGAGGAGCGCCTCGCGCACGCCGACTCGCTGAAGAACGCCGCCGTGGTCGCCCACACGGCCCTGCTCGGCGACCCCATGGCGAGCGCCCAGGGCGCGCAGGACGCCGTGTCGCTGCTCGGGCAGGCGCGGTCGGCGGTGGAGGCCGTCCGCGAGTACGACACGACGCTGTCGGGCATCGGCGACCGGCTGGCCGAGGCCGGCTATCTGGTGTCGGACGTGGCGACCGAGCTGGCCGCCTACGCCGAGTCGGTCGAGGCCGACCCGGCCAGGCTCGCCGCGGCGCAGGAGCGCCGGTCGCTGCTCACCGGCCTGATCAGGAAGTACGGCGAGGACACCGTCGCGGTCCTGGCCTGGGCGAGGGACGCCGCGGCCCGGGTCGGGGAGCTCGCGGGCGACGACGATCGCATCGCCGAGCTCACCCGCGAGCACGATGAGCTGACGGTCCGGCTCACCGAGCTGGCGGCCGAGCTCACCGGCATCCGCACCTCCGCCGCCGAGCGGTTCGGCGAGGCGGTGACCGCCGAGCTTTCCGCGCTCGCGATGCCGCACGCCAAGGTCGTCGTGGTGATCACTCCGAGCGGCCAGTTCGGCCCCGAGGGGGTCGACGAGGTCGAGTTGCGGATGATGGCCCACCCCGGGGCGCCGGCGCTGCCGCTCAACAAGGGCGCCTCCGGCGGCGAGCTGAGCCGGGTCATGCTGGCCATCGAGGTGGTGTTCGCCGGCGCCGACCCGGTGCCGACGTTCGTGTTCGACGAGGTCGACGCGGGCGTGGGCGGCAAGGCGGCGGTGGAGATCGGCCGGCGGCTGGCCCGGCTGGCCCGCACGGCGCAGGTCATCGTGGTGACCCACCTGCCGCAGGTCGCCGCCTTCGCCGACCAGCATCTCGTCGTGGAGAAGGCCAGCGACGGCAGGGTCGTGCGCAGCGGGGTCACCGCTCTCGACCGCGAGGGGCGCACCAGGGAGCTGTCGCGCATGCTGGCGGGCCTGGAGGACTCCGAGCTCGGCCGGGCGCACGCCGAGGAGCTGCTGTCGATCGCCGGGGCGGACAAGGCGACGGGTTGATCATGATGACCGCCGATGCCTGGTCAGGACGCCTGACGAGCGCTCAGCGGGGCGGGCGGGGACCGGCGTACGCCAGCTGCGCGCGCCCCTCTACCCCGAGTGACATATCTGACACGCCGTGATGCGGGCCCATCTTGGTCGCACGCTCTGGCAGGATGGTTCGTGATGAAGGTGCCGACCTTGAAGGTTCAGGGCCTCCGCCGCAGGAAGGTTTCAGACCTTCCCGGGGTGACGGCAGTGGCGAGGATCGATCGGCGGACCAAGACGCTGACCAAGCGCCTCCGGCCCGGAGAAATCGCGATCATCGATCATGTCGACGTCGACCGGGTGAGCGCGGAGGCTCTTGTCGCGTGCGGAGTCTCCGTCGTGGTGAACATCGCCGCCGGGATCAGCGGGCGCTATCCGAACCTCGGTCCGCAGATCCTGCTCAACGCCGGGGTCACGGTCATCGACAACGTCACCCCCGAGGTGTTCGACCGCGTCCGCGACGGTGACGTGGTGCGCGTCCACGAGGGCACGATCTACCTCGACGACGAGCTCGTCGGCAAGGGCGAGGCCGCCACGGCCGAGAGCGTCTCCGCCGCGATGGCCGAGGCGAGGGCGGGCCTGTCGGTTCAGATCGAGGAGTTCGCCATCAACACGATGGAGTACATCCGCCGCGAGCGCGACCTGCTGATCGACGGCGTGGGCGTGCCCGACATCCGCACCACCATGGACGGCAAGCACGTCCTGGTCGTGGTGCGCGGCTACCACTACAAGGAGGACATCGCCACCCTCCGCTCCTACATCCGCGAATACCGCCCGGTCCTGATCGGGGTGGACGGCGGCGCCGACGCGCTCATGGACGCCGGCTACCTGCCCGACCTCATCGTGGGCGACTTCGACTCGGTGTCGGAACGGGCGCTGTGCTGCGGCGCGGAGCTGGTCGTGCACGCCTACCGCGACGGCCGCGCGCCGGGCCTGGAGCGGGTGCAGCAGCTCGGCCAGCATGCCGTGGTGTTCCCCGCGACCGGCACCAGCGAGGACATCGCGATGCTGCTCGCCGACGACAAGGGCGCGAGCCTCATCGTGGCGGTCGGCACCCACGGGACGCTGGTGGAGTTCCTCGACAAGGGCCGTTCGGGCATGGCGAGCACCTTCCTGACCCGCCTGCGGGTCGGCGGCAAGCTGGTGGACGCCAAGGGCGTGAGCAGGCTCTACCGCAGCCGCATCTCGATCGGCTCACTGCTGCTGCTGGTGGCCACCGCCCTGGTCACGGTGGGCGTGGTCCTGTGGTTCTCGCCGATGGGCAAGGTCTGGCTGAACGGACTTCGGGACGCCTGGAACGGTTTCATCTTCTGGTTGGTCGGACTCTTCTCGTGATCGATTTTCGCTATCACATCGTCTCCATCGTCGCGATCTTCCTCGCGCTCGCCATCGGCATCGTGCTCGGCAGCACGGTGCTGAACGCGCCGCTGGTCGCCTCCACCGAGGCGGTGACCGCGCAGCTGCGGGCCCGCAACACCGAGCTGCAGGGGCAGATCAACGTCTCGCAGGCGCGGGACGGGGCCGGTGACACCTTCGTCGCCGACCGGCTCCCGCAGCTCGTGCAGGGCGCCCTGACCGGCGAGCACGTCGTGATCTTCGAGGCGCCGGGGGCCGACTCCAAGCTGCGCGACCCGATGGAGCACGTGCTCACGGCGGCCGGAGCCGTGGTGAGCGGGCGGGTCGCGCTCACCGAGAAGTACCTCACGGCCGAGCAGGCAGGTCTGGTCGACGAGCTCGCGACCAGGGCGAAACCCGCCACCCTGGAGTTCTCCCTGACCGCCACGCCGTACGACAAGGCGGCCGCGGTGCTGGCCAACGCCGTCCTGACCTCCGACAAGGCGCAGGCGGGCAAGGACAACCCCACGGCGTCGGGGGTGCTCGACTCCTTCCAGAGAGATGGGCTGGTCACGCTGGAGGGCGATCCCGGCAAGCGCGCCACACTGGCCCTGCTCATGACCCCGGCCACCCCCTACGAGGGCGAGACCGCCGAGGCCCAGAACTCCGCCCTGGTGTCGCTGGCCGCCGGGCTGGACGACGGCGGCACCGGCACCGTCGTCGCCGGAGCCGTGCCTCCCTCGACCACGGCGGGCGTCATCGCCGCGGTCCGCGCGGACAGCGACGTGGCGGCGAAGGTCTCCACCGTCGACAACCCCGATATGGCCTTCGGGCAGGCCGCGGTGGTCTACTCTCTGCGGGAGCAGGCGGCCGGGGACGCCGGGCAGTACGGCCTGGGCTCGGACGCCACGGCCACCGAGCCGTCCCCCACGGCCTCGTCCACGCCCACCCCCGAGGCGGGCGCGGGCGGCTGACGGGCCCCTCGACTGGCCCGCCGGCGCGCCGCCGCTCCTCGCGGCGGACTTCCCGCCTCGCGGCGGGCGGGGGGAGCTTCCGCCCCACCCGCGGGGCGGCCCCGCCCTGATGACCATGCTCTCCGGCGTTCGCGCCGGGTGCTCCAGACGAAGAGGGATCTGCTATGGCCCATCGCACCTGGCTCGGCGCCCTGGCGGGCGCGGCCCTCGGCGCCGTCGCCGCCCGCGCCGCCTACGCGGCGTTCACCCGCCGCCCGCCGATCGGCGAGGAGAAGACCTGGACGCGCACCAACCACCGCGGTGAGCCGATCACCCTGCTCGAGGGCCCGGCGTTCGTGGCCGGCGCGGGAGCGGCGGCGGCCCTGGCGCCGGGGCTGTCCGGGCGGGTCAGGGCGGCGGCCGTGCTGGCCGGCGTGGGCAGCGGAGCGCTCGGCGCGTACGACGACCTGTGGGGGGCCACCTCCTCCAAGGGCTTCAAGGGGCACCTGACCGCGCTGGCGCGTGGCGAGGTGACCAGCGGCGCGGTGAAGATCCTCGGCATCGGCGCGGCGGGCCTGGCGGCCGCTGCCATCCTGCCCCGCCATCCCCGGGACGCGGGGCGGGGGCCGGTCTCCCTCGCCGTGGACACCCTGGTCAACGGCGCGGTGATCGCCGGCAGCGCCAACCTGGCCAACCTGTTCGACCTGCGGCCGGGACGCGCCATCAAGGTGGGGCTGCTGACCGGCGGCCCTCTCCTCGCCGCGTCCCTGGCCAAGGGCGGCGCCGGCGGGGCCGCCCTCGCCGCGGTGCCGCTCGGCGCGGGCGTCGCCCTGCTGCCCGAGGACCTCGGCGAGCGCGCCATGCTCGGCGACGCCGGGGCAAACGCGCTGGGCGCGCTCCTCGGGGTCGCCGCGGTGACCACGCTGCGCCGCCCGTCCCGCCTGGCCCTGCTCGGCACGGTGGCCGCGCTCACCGCCGCCTCGGAGAAGGTCAGCTTCACCAAGGTCATCGCGGGGAACCCCGTGCTGAACCGCCTCGACATGCTGGGCCGCCGTTCCGCATGACAGCACGGGTGGGCCGGGGCCTCGCCGCCGCGGCGGTCCTCATCGGGGTCGTCACGATCCTCGCGCGGGTCGTCGGCTTCGCCAAGCAGCTCGTCCTGGCCCGCACGGTGGGCACCAACTGCCTGGCCACGGCCTACTTCACGGCCAACCAGGTGCCCAACATCGTGTTCGAGATCGTCGTGGGCGGCGCGCTCGCCGGGATGGTCGTCCCCGTGCTCGCCGGAGCGGCGTCCCGCTCCTCGGTCCCGGTGCCCGCCGGTTCCCGCGCCGAGGGTTCCGGTCCGGCCGCCTCCTCCGCCCGCGGTGCCGGGGCCGGTGGTCCGCACGTCGAGGGGGCCGGTGCCGCGGGCTCCGGCGCGGTGGAGACGGCCGAAGAGGCGCGGGCGCGGGTGGGGTGGATCACCTCGGCGCTGCTGACCTGGGTGCTGGTGCTGCTCGTGCCGCTCGGCGCCCTCACCGCCCTCGCCGCCCGTCCCGTGATCGGGCTGTTCGCCGGCGACGTGCAGGGGTGCATGACCGGGGACCTGGTGGACACCGCCACCCGGATGCTCGTGGTCTTCGCCCCGCAGATCCCGCTGTACGGCCTGGCGGTGGTGCTCTACGGCGTGCTGCAGGCCCACCGCAGGTTCGCGGGCCCGGCGGTGGCCCCGCTGGTGTCCAGCCTGGTGGTCATCGTCGCCTACCTGCTGTTCGTGCCGCTCAGCCACGGCGTCACCGACCCCCTGACGGATGTGCCGCGCCCTGCCGAGCTGGCCCTGTCCGCCGGCACCACTCTGGGCGTCCTGGCACTGGTGGTCACGGTGATCGGGCCGTCCTCCCGGCTGGGCCTGCGGCTGCGGCCCACCTTGCGCTTCCCCGAGGGCGTGGCCGCGAGGGTCCGCCGCCTGGCGGCGGCCGGGCTCAGCGCCCTGATCGCGCAGCAGGCCGCCATGGCGCTGGTGGTCTGGCTCGCCAACCATGAGGTCGGCGCGGGAGGGCTGCCCGGCTACAACTACGCCTGGGCGATCTACCAGGTGCCCTACGCGGTGCTCGCGGTGCCCATCGCGACCAGCGTGTTCCCCGCGCTGTCCGCGCGCGCCGAGGGCGGCGACGGGGACGGCTTCGCCGCGCTGTCGGCGCAGACCACCCGCGCGGTGGTGATCGTGTCCGGGCTCGCCGCCGGGGCGCTCGCGGCCGTGGCCGCCCCGGTGGCGGCGGTGTTCGTCGAGGGGATGGACAGCCAGATCGACGCCGGGGAGCTGGCTCGCACGATCGCGCTCTTCGCCCCGGGGCTGGTCGGATACGGGCTGGTCGCCCAGCTGGGCCGCGTCCTGTACGCGGACGGCAGGGGAAGGGCCGCGGCCGTGGGCACGGTGGCCGGCTGGCTGGTGGTCATGGTGGCCCAGACCGCCTTCGTCGTGAGCTTCCCCGGCCCCTGGAAGCTCGGCGGCCTGGCGCTGGGCAGCGCCGCCGGCATGACGGCGGGCGGGGTGCTGCTGATGGCGGCCGTCGCCCGCTCGCGCGGCCCGGCGGCGCTCGCGGGAGTCCCCCGCGCGTTGCTCACCGCCGTGCTCGGCGGCGGCGCGGGCTTCCTCGCGGGCCTGTGGGTCACCTCTCAGATGCCCGTCCACGGGCCGGTGGCAGGCGTGGGCGTGGCCGCCCTCGCGGGGGTCGCGGCGGTGGCGGCGTGCGTTGCCGTCGCGCTGGCGGTGGACCGGCGTGATCTGATGGCGGCGCTCTCCCGCGTGCGGGGGACCGGAGGCCGGGGAGGGACCGATGACAACGGCCGAACGTGACGGCGTGCCCCGCATGCCATGGCCCGCCAGGGCTCCCGGGCGGGAGCACTCTCGTGCGCTGTCCACTCGCCTTCGCCGGGTCGGAGCCTGCGGGCGGGAAGGAGCCGGACAGGATGGCTGAGACGGCGCGGAAGGTGGCGCTGGTGCTCGGGACGAGCGCGGGCGGGGTGGGGCGGCACGTGCGGATGCTCGCCGAGGGGCTCGCCCGCGAGGGCCACCAGGTGGTGGTGGCGGGTCCGGCGAGCACCGACGCGGCGTTCGGGTTCTCCGGGGTCGCCCGGTTCGCGGAGGTGCCGATCTCCGACCGGCCGCGCCCGATGAGCGACGCGCGTGCCGTGGGTCGCCTCCGGTCGCTGGTGGCCGGGGCCGACGTGGTGCACGCCCACGGGTTGCGGGCGGGAGCGCTGGCGGCCCTGGCCCTGGCCGGGCGCCGTACCGGGCTGGTGGTCACCCTGCACAACGCCCTGACCGCCGGCGGCGTGACCGGTGCGATATATGGGGTTCTGGAACGCATTGTCGCCAGAAATGCTGATCAGGTGCTGGTCGTCGCGCCCGATCTGGGGGAGCGGATGACCGCCCGCGGCGCTCGGAGCGTCGCCCCCGCCGTCGTCCCCGCCCCGCCCCTCGCCCCTTCAGGCAGAACCCCCGCGGAGGTCCGCGCCGAGCTCGCGGCCGAGGCGCAGGGGAGGCCCGAGCGCGCGGCCTGGGCCGTACCGGGGCTGGGCGAAGGCGCAAGGCCCATCTTCCTCACCATCGCCCGGCTGGCCCAGCAGAAGGGCCTTGAGACGCTGCTGGAGGCCGCGCGCGGCCCCTTCGGCGACCGCACCGCCACCCCGCTGTTCGTGATCGCCGGGGAGGGTCCGCTGCGCGGCGAGCTCCAGGCGCGCATCGACGCCGAGGGGCTTCCCGTCGTGCTCCTCGGCGACCGCGCCGACGTGGCCGACCTGCTCCAGGCCGCCGACGCCGTGCTGGTGCCGAGCCGGTGGGAGGGGCAGCCGCTGAACGTTCAGGAGGCGCTACGGGCCGGCAGGGCGATCGTCGCGACCGCGGTCGGCGGGATCCCGGCGATGGTGGGCGACGCCGCCCTCCTGGTGCCCCCGGGGGACGCCGTGGCCCTGCGGTCCGCGATCGCCGGGCTGCTCGGCGACCCGGAGCTCGCGGCCCGCCTGTCGGCCGCCGCGGCGGCACGCCCGCTGCCCGGCGAGCAGGACGCGCTCAGGTCCGTGCGCGCCGCCTACGAGGCCGTCCGCCACGGCCGGTGATCTCCGTGTGGGGCGGTTCGCGAGGGGCCGTGACCTGCTGAGGGAATGGCGTCCCGGCCGGCGGGACTCGGCTCGGGTAAACGCTGATTAGGTAAGGCTTATGTGCTCGCCTATACTCCTCGGCGAGGGGGGGAGTATCCCTTCGCGACAGCCTCGTCATCACGGTACGTCCCTTACGGCGTGCCCGGGGCTGCCGGTCCGCGCCAAATGGCACGGGCGGGAGAGACCTCCGGCACTTTGACGCGGGCCGGAGGTTTGTCTTGGACGTATCCGTGTGGGCATGGGCGGCTGTCATCGGCGGGATGCTGGTGGTTCTGGCCTTCGACCTTTGGATCGTCGACAGAGGTGAGCCCCGCGAGTTCTCGATGCGGCAGGCCGGCTTCTGGGTCGGCTTCTACGTCACGCTGGCGGTCCTGTTCGGCATTGGCATGTTCGTCGTGGCGGGAGCGGACCGGGCGGGCGAGTTCTTCGCCGGCTATCTGACCGAGTACAGCCTGAGCGTCGACAACCTTTTCGTCTTCTACATCATCATGGGACGCTTCGCCGTGCCGCGGATCTACCAGCACAAGGTGCTGCTGGTCGGCGTGCTGCTGGCCCTGGTGATGCGCGGCATCTTCATCCTGGTCGGCGCGGCGGCCCTGGAGCGCTTCGGCTGGCTGTTCTACGTGTTCGGCGCCTTCCTGCTGTACACCGCCGTCAACCTGCTGCGCGGTCACGACGAGGAGGAGTTCAAGGAGAACCTCCTGCTCCGCTGGGTGCGCCGCATCTTCCCGACCACCGACGGCTTCGTCGGCGCGAAGGTCACCGCCCGGGTGAACGGGCGCCGCATGGTGACCCCCATGCTGATCGTGATGATCGCGATCGGCACCACCGACCTGCTGTTCGCGCTGGATTCGATTCCGGCCATCTTCGGGCTCACCAAGGACGCGTTCATCGTCTTCACCGCGAACGCCTTCGCCCTGATGGGACTGCGTCAGCTCTACTTCCTGCTCGGTGGCCTGCTGCAGCGGTTGGTCTACATCAGCTACGGTCTGTCGTTCATCTTGGGCTTCATCGGAGTTAAGCTCATCATGGAGGCCTTGCACACCAGTGGTGTCTCCTGGGCGCCGGAAGTGCCGATCTGGGTCTCCCTTTCGGTCATCGGCGTCACGATGGTGGTCACCACCGTGGCCAGCCTCATCAAGGCCAGGCGCGACAAGCGGTCCGGCGACGCCAGTACCCCGGCGAAGGTGGCCCAGGGGTAGCGAATTGGTGCATGAGGCGATTTGGTTGTCTCGTATTGCTATGCAATGGCGGCTGGATGGGTAACATTCGGCGACAAGTCACGAACCGGTCTCTGGCCGCAAACATCACATAAGGTTCCCCGTGTCCAACGATTCGCCAAGCCACAGTCGCCGCCGCGTGCGGCTGGCACGTGGTGTCTCCCCCTGGCTGGCACCGACCGTCGCCGCCACGGCCGTCTCGGCGGTGCTGGCCCGGCGGTCCCGGCCGTGGGTGCTCGCGGCGGCTCCGCTGACCGCGCTCACCGGCGCCATGCTGTGGTTCTTCCGGGACCCCGACCGCGATCTCGGCACCGGAGTGGTGCTGAGCCCCGCCGACGGCGTGGTCCAGAGCATCGACCCTCAGCCGGACGGGCGCACGCGGGTGGCGATCTTCATGAGCCCGCTGAACGTCCACGTGAACCGCGCCCCGCTCGAGGGCACGGTCACCTCGGTGCGGCACGTCCCGGGCGGGTTCCGGCCGGCCTTCAACAAGGACAGCGACCAGAACGAGCGGGTCGTCTGGCACTTCGAGACCCCCATCGGCGAGCTGGAGCTCGTGCAGATCGCCGGAGCGGTGGCGCGCCGCATCGTGCCGTACCTGGGCATGGGTGCCAAGGTCTCGCAAGGGGAGCGGATCGGTCTCATCCGGTTCGGCTCGCGCGTGGACATCTACCTTCCAGAAGGGATCGCCCCTGCGGTGAGCGTGGGGCAGCGGACGACGGCAGGAGTGACTCGCATTGACCACGGCTGACGCAGGCTGGTCCATGGAGGACGTGGACGAGGACGAAGAACCCCGGGGACCGGTCGGGAAGGCGTTCCGGCTGTCGGCCGCCGACTCCCTCTCCCTGGGCAACGCGATGTGCGGGTTCCTCGCGGTGTGCGTGCTGGCGTGGTCGGCGATCACGCAGCTGCAGTCCGGCGCCGAGTTCCAGTCCGACCCTCGCTACTTCGCCACCGCCGTGGTGCTGCTCCTGATCGGCGCGACCTGCGACCTGTTCGACGGGCTGGTCGCCCGGAGGTTCCGCGCCTCGGCCATGGGGGCCGAGCTGGACAATCTCGCCGATGTGATCAGCTTCGGCTTCGCCCCCGCCTTCATGGTGGTGGCCTGGGCCGGCTTCTCCCACAAGCTCCCGCTCTGGCTGGTGCTCTGCGCCGCAGTCTCGGTGCTCATCGCCGGCGTCGTACGGCTGGCGCGCTTCGCCTGCGTGAAGACCAAGAGCGGCGACTTCATGGGCCTGCCCATCCCGATGGGCGCCATGACCGTGGTGTCGATCGTGCTGCTGTTCCAGCCGTCGTACTTCACGGTGATCGGCATCTTCGCGGTGGCCTGGCTGATGGTCAGCCGCATCGAGTACCCCAAGCCCAAGGGCAACCTGGCGGCCGTCGTGCTCGGCTGGATCATGGTCAACGTGGTCTGCCTGACCGTCTGGGCCGCCGACCTGTCCGGCGGCGACCTGCTGATCCAGATCGGCGCCTCCATGCAGATCGCGCTGGTGTCGGCGATCCCGCTGCGCGTGCTCATGTTCAAGCGGGAGCAGCGCAAGGAGCGCAAGGAGACCGAGACCGTCATCCGGTAGCTCCGGCGGCTCGGGTGGGCGCGTGCCGCCCGCGGGCTTCGGCCCGGTGAACGACCGGACGGCCCGGTCCCTCGATGAGGGGCCGGGCCGTCTCGCGTGCGGGGCCTGTGCGCGCCGGGTCCGGCCTCGCCTGTGGAGCCGTGCACGGCGCGTCCTGCTTCGCGGGCGTGGGCCCGGGCGTGGCGGCCAGGTCGCTCGGGGCCGCTACCAGCCGCGGGCGCGCCACTCGGGCAGGGAAGGCCGCTCGGCGCCGAGCGTGGTGTCCTTGCCGTGGCCGGGGTACACCCAGGTCTCGTCGGGCAGCCGGTCGAAGACACGCTCGACCACATCGGTGTAGAGCCGCTCGAACCGGGCGGGATCGCGCTGGGTGTTGCCGACCCCTCCGGGGAACAGCGAGTCGCCGGTGAACAGGTGGGCGTTCTGGTAGAGCAGCGCGATGGAACCGGGCGTGTGACCGCGCAAATGGATCACGTCCAGCGTCACCACGCCGACGGTGACCTTGTCACCGTGCTCCACCGGCTGGGTGACCGCCACCGGCAGCTCCGGCGCGTCCAGCGGGTGGGCCACGATCTCGGCGCCGGTCGCCTTGGCCACCTCGGCGAGCGCCATCCAGTGGTCCTGGTGCCGGTGGGTGGTGACGATCTTGCTGATCGGCCGGTCGCCGATCAGGTCGAGCAGCCTGCCGGCGTCGGCGGCGGCGTCGATCAGCAGGCCGTCGCCGGTCTCGTGGCAGCGCAGCAGGTAGGCGTTGTTCCCGAAATCGCCCACCTCCACCTTGCTGATCGTCAGATCGGGCAGCTCGCGCACGTCGGCGGGGCCGCCGGCGGTCACATGACCGGTGTAGCTCATGGGTACTCCTCAGGTGGCGTCGCCGGGAGGCCGGGCGGTGCCGGCATCGTCAGCCACCGGGGTGCCGCCGGCGGCCTCCCCGCCAGCCTAGGCCCCTCCAAGGTCATCCGGCCGGCCTCCCCGCCCCCGTCCCCGGCGAGGCCCGCCTGCCCGTCCTCCGTACGGCGCTCCCGGCTCCCCTGACCGCCTTCGGCGAGGCGGACGGCCGTTCCGAGGTCCGCCTCCTTCAGGCGGCCGGTCACCCAGGCGAGGACGGCCGGGGCCGCCCCCTCCACCGCCGGGCCGTCTCCCAGCCCGGTCCAGGTCCGATCATCGGCGTGGACGGCGCCGACGGCGCTATCGGCGTGCGGCCAGGTCGCCATCGCGTCGTGCAGCTCCCGCCGGACGAACGCCTCGGGCCAGTCGGCCCAGGTGTAACCGGCGTCCAGATCCACGTGATGGATCTCGACCTCCCTGATCCTGCGGACGAGGAGGTACCACGCCGGGTGCTCGGGTGGGCGCATGCCCTGGACGGTGGCGGTCCAGGCCTCGGCCGGCATCGCGCCCACGGCCTCGTCGAGGCGTGCCGCGCCGGCGGCGAGGTCCGCGTGCTGCTCCTCCAGGGGCCGTCCGGCTCCTTGCTCTATCTCGGCCTCCCTGGCGCCGAGCGTTGGGTACTGTGGTGTGTACATACCCGTCTTGGCCCACGTCACCAGGTTGACGTGGCTGTCGGCATTGCGCGCGATGTGGGTCAGCACATGGCCGCGCGTCCAGCCCGGAAGCAGGGAGGGAGCCGTGACGTCCGAGCCGGACATCGCGGTCGTGGTGGCGAGCAGCCGGTTCGTGGCCGCGGTGAGTTCGGCCCGGAGGGCGTCCAGAACGGTCATGCGTCTCATCCTTTCTCCACCGTCGCTCGCCCGTCCAAGCGCTCCTCGGAGTGGGGCGCCGGGCCTTCTGCCCGGCCGTCCGCCCGCCCCTCGCCGGAGCGGAAGAAAACTGTCGGACCCCGTCGTTAGAGTGGCGGCGACTAGTCAGAGGTGGCCTTTCTCGGCTGCCGTGGATCGCAACCCCAACATGAGAGATCTGCTGTGGCCGACCGCTTGATCGTTCGTGGCGCCCGCGAACACAACCTCAAGGACGTCTCGCTTGACCTGCCGCGAGATGCTCTCATCGTCTTCACCGGGCTCTCAGGCTCGGGCAAGTCCAGCCTCGCCTTCGACACCATCTTCGCCGAGGGCCAGCGGCGCTACGTCGAGTCGCTCTCGGCGTACGCCCGGCAGTTCCTCGGGCAGATGGACAAGCCCGACGTCGACTTCATCGAGGGCCTGTCGCCGGCCGTCTCGATCGACCAGAAGTCCACCTCCCGCAACCCCCGGTCCACGGTCGGCACCATCACCGAGGTCTACGACTATCTCCGTCTGCTGTGGGCGCGCATCGGCAAGCCCCACTGCCCCTCCTGCGGCCGCCCCATCGCCCGCCAGACCCCGCAGCAGATCGTCGACCGCGTCCTTGAGCTGCCCGAGGGCACGCGCTTCCAGGTGATGGCCCCGGTCATCCGCGGCCGCAAGGGCGAGTACGCCGAGCTGTTCCGCGAGCTGCAGACCAAGGGCTTCGCCCGCGCCCGGGTCGACGGCACGGTCGTCAGGCTCGAAGAGCCGCCGACCCTGAAGAAGTACGAGAAGCACGACATCGAGGTGATCGTCGACCGCCTGTCCGTCAAGGACGGCGCGCGCCGTCGCCTCACCGACTCGGTGGAGACGGCGCTCCAGCTCTCCGGCGGCACGATCACGCTCGACTTCGTCGACCTGCCCGAGGGCGACCCCGGCCGAGAGCGGTTCTACTCCGAGCATCTCTACTGCCCCTACGACGACCTTTCGTTCGAGGAGCTCGAGCCCCGCTCGTTCTCGTTCAACTCGCCGTTCGGCGCCTGCCCCGACTGCACCGGCCTCGGCACCCGCATGGAGGTCGACCCCGACCTGGTGGTGCCCGACCCCGAGAAGTCCCTCGGCGACGGCGCCCTGTCCCCGTGGGCCGGCGGTCACACCAGCGACTACTTCATCCGGCTGGTCGAGGCCCTGGGCCTGGCCATGGGGTTCGACCTCGACACCGCTTGGGAGCGGCTGCCCAAGCAGGCGCAGAAGGCCCTGCTGCGCGGCCACGACGAGCAGGTGCACGTCCGCTACAGCAACCGTTACGGCAGGCAGCGGTCCTACTACACCACCTTCGAGGGCGTGATCCCCTGGGTGCAGCGGCGGCACGCCGAGGCCGAGAGCGACGCCACGCGCGAGCGCTTCGAGGGCTTCATGCGGGAGATCCCCTGCCCCACCTGCAAGGGCGCCCGGCTCAAGCCCGTCTCGCTGGCGGTGACGGTAAGCGAGCGCTCCATCGCCGAGGTGTCGGCCATGTCCATCGGCGAGTGCGCCAAGTTCCTCGGCGGGCTCACCCTCTCCGAGCGTGACATGCACATCGCCGAGCGGGTCGTCAAAGAGATCAACGCGCGGCTGGGCTTCCTGCTCGACGTCGGCCTCGACTACCTCACCCTCGACCGCGCCGCGGGCACGCTCGCCGGCGGCGAGGCCCAGCGCATCCGGCTGGCCACCCAGATCGGGTCGGGCCTGGTCGGCGTGCTGTACGTCCTGGACGAGCCGTCGATCGGCCTGCACCAGCGCGACAACCAGCGGCTGCTCGACACGCTGATCCGGCTGCGCGACATGGGCAACACGCTGATCGTGGTCGAGCACGACGAGGACACCATCGCCGCCGCCGACTGGGTCGTCGACATCGGTCCCGGCGCGGGCGAGCACGGCGGCCAGGTCGTCGTGTCCGGCACCGTCGAAGACCTGCTCACCAGCGAGGACTCCCTCACCGGCGCCTACCTCTCCGGGCGCAGGCGCATCGACGTGCCCGTCGCCCGGCGCAAGCGCGACTCCAAGCGCAAGCTGGTGGTCAAGGGCGCCCGCGAGCACAACCTCAAGGGCGTCGACGTGGAGTTCCCACTGGGCGTGTTCACGGCGGTGACCGGCGTGTCGGGGTCCGGCAAGTCCACCCTGGTGAACGACATCCTGTACAACGCCTTGGCCAAGGAGCTGAACGGCGCAAAGACCGTGCCGGGCAGGCACTCCCGGGTCACCGGCACCGACCAGGTCGACAAGGTCGTCCACGTCGACCAGAGCCCCATCGGCCGCACGCCGAGGTCCAACCCCGCGACCTACACCGGGGTCTTCGACCACGTCCGCAAGCTGTTCGCGCAGACCACCGAGGCCAAGATCCGCGGCTACCTGCCGGGCCGGTTCAGCTTCAACGTCAAGGGCGGGCGCTGCGAGGCGTGCTCCGGAGACGGCACCATCAAGATCGAGATGAACTTCCTGCCGGACGTCTACGTCCCCTGTGAGGTCTGCCACGGCGCCCGCTACAACCGGGAGACCCTGGAGGTCCACTACAAGGGCAAGACGATCTCCGAGGTCCTCGACATGCCGGTCGAGGAGGCGCTGGAGTTCTTCGACGCGATCCCGCCGATCAAGCGGCACCTGAAGACGCTCAACGACGTCGGCCTGGGGTACGTCCGGCTGGGCCAGCCGGCGACCACGCTGTCCGGCGGCGAGGCGCAGCGGGTCAAGCTGTCCTCCGAGCTCCAGCGCCGCTCCACCGGCCGCACGGTGTACGTGCTCGACGAGCCGACCACCGGTCTGCACTTCGAGGACATCCGCAAGCTGCTGGGCGTCCTCGGCCGCCTGGTGGACGGCGGCAACACGGTCATCGTGATCGAGCACAACCTCGACGTCATCAAGACGGCCGACTGGGTCATCGACATGGGTCCCGAAGGTGGGTCCCGGGGCGGGCTGGTGCTGGCCACCGGCACGCCGGAGCAGGTCGCCCGCATCGAGGACAGCCACACCGGCCGCTTCCTCAGCAAGGCCCTGGGCGGCTGACCCCACCGCGGCCACCGACCTACCCTGGTCCCCGACCCCACCTGGTCCGGCCCCACCCCGGTCTCCGACTCCGTCCCAGCAGCCGGTCCGGCCCCGCCGGTTCAGCCCACCTGGCCAGCCCACCCCCACCCCCGCCCCGCTCGCCGATCCACCCCGTCGCCGCCCCCCGCCCGCCGGCTCAGCCAGCCGGAGCGGGGGGCCGGGCCGAGTCCGGTGGACGGCCCGCCCCGGCGGAGCTCGGCGTCCACAGGGTGAAATCGGTCACACCTCGCGGATGGCCGTCGGGGGCCGGGGCACGTTCACGGTGGGGTTGACTTGTACCGGGTGGCGTTCCCGGGGGCGGGGCTCGGGCTCCACGGTGGGTTCGGTTCCTCCTGGAGGGGCCGTCGCCGG
Organism: Sphaerisporangium perillae; assembly: GCF_023276435.1. Classification (GTDB taxonomy): domain Bacteria; phylum Actinomycetota; class Actinomycetes; order Streptosporangiales; family Streptosporangiaceae; genus Sphaerisporangium; species Sphaerisporangium perillae. The sequence continues at coordinate 19,748 of NZ_JALLPO010000057.1, read as the reverse complement.
GGCGGCCTCAGGGCCCACGGGGTTGACCCGCTGGTCCGGTGGGTGGCCGTCGCCGGGGGATGGACGCGGCCCGGTCCGGCTGGGCGTCGAGAATCATCGCGAGCCCGGTGCGGACTATCTCCTGGTCATCGGCGATGATCACCCGGATGCTCACGGCGGAACGGGGATCTTGATGGTGTGGCGGGCCCGGCGGGCCGGGACGGCTACGAAGGCGGGGACGGACGGGAGAGGGGTGGTCCGGCGCCGGGGTCGGATCGGGCCGTTTTTGATCTCCGTGTTATGCGTAATTGTCCATACTGCCTGGATCGGGTGTGACACATCCTGAACCAAATCGGCGCGCGAGCCGTAGCACGAGACAACAGACCTTAAGGAAGGCGAATATGATCGAGACGGATACGACACGGCGTACGGTGATGCTCGGCGCGAGTGGTGCGGGCCTGGCCGTGGTGCTGACCGCCTGCGGCGGATATGGGTCCTCGGCCACGGTCGAGAACGATGGCTCCTCCGCGGAGCCGGCCGCTCCCGCCAACACCGAGGCGGGCGCCGGCGCGGACGCCGGTTCCGGCGGCGGAGGCGGGCTTGCCAAGACGAGCGACATCCCGAAGGGCGGCGGCAAGATCTTCAAGAAGGAGAAGGTCGTCGTCACCCAGACCGATGACGGCGAGTTCAAGGCGTTCAGCGCCATCTGCACCCACCAGGGATGCCCGGTCGGCTCCGTCTCCGGCGGCACCATCAACTGCCCCTGCCACGGCAGCAAGTTCAGCATCTCCGACGGCTCGGTGGCCAACGGCCCGGCCAGCCAGCCGCTGGAGGAGAAGAAGATCAAGGTCGACGGCGACTCCATCAGCCTCGCCTGAGACGCTCGACACGAAACGCCACCGCGGGGCGGGTGCGCAGGGCTCGACCCTCCGCTCCCGCCCCGCCGGCGCGCCAAGCCACGAACACGCCCATCTTGTAGCGCCGGGTCCTCCGCTCCCGTGTTGGGCGGCGGTGCCGGACGGGGCGGGTGGGGTTCGCGGCCTTACCTTGGGCCCCCTGAGCGGTGTCCGAAAGCCCTACTCTGTCGGCGGGTCCGGATAGGCTTTCAGTGTGGCGAGACCCGCGAACAGCCCCCTGAGCTTCCGCCCCGAGCCGGGGTCGATCCCCGAGTCGCCGGGCGTCTACAGGTTCAGAGACGCCCAGGGCCGGGTCATTTACGTGGGCAAGGCCAAGAGCCTGCGGCAGCGGCTCAACTCCTACTTCGCCGACTTCGCCGGGCTCCATCCGCGCACGCAGACGATGCTCACCACGGCCGACGGCGTCGACTGGACCGTCGTCGGCACCGAGGTCGAGGCGCTGCAGCTCGAATACTCCTGGATCAAGGAGTTCGACCCCAGGTTCAACGTCAAATACCGGGATGACAAGTCCTATCCCTTCCTCGCCGTGACCATGGGGGAGGAGTTCCCCCGGGTGCAGGTGCTGCGCGGCGCCAAGCGAAAGGGCACGCGCTACTTCGGTCCCTACTCCCACGCCTGGGCGATCAGGGAGACCGTCGACCTGCTGCTGCGCGTCTTCCCCGTGCGCACCTGCTCGGCCGGGGTGTTCAAGCGGGCCGGGCAGATCGGCCGGCCGTGCCTGCTCGGCTATATCGACAAGTGCTCCGCGCCCTGCGTCGGCAAGGTGACCGAGCAGCAGCACCGCGAGCTCGCCGAAGACTTCTGCGACTTCATGGCCGGCAACACCAGCCGGTTCATCAGGCGGATCGAGCGGTCCATGCGCGAGGCCGCCGCCGCCGAGGAGTACGAGAGGGCCGCCCGGCTCCGCGACGACATCCAGGCCCTGCAGCGCGCCCTGGAGAAGCAGGCCGTGGTGCTCGGCGAGGGCACCGACTGTGACGTGATCGCCCTCTGGGAGGATCCGCTCGAGGCCGCGGTCCAGGTCTTCTACGTGCGCGGAGGCCGCATCCGGGGCCAGCGCGGGTGGGTCGTCGACAAGGTGGAGGAGTTCTCGCCGGGCGAGCTCGTCGAGCACTTCCTCCTGCAGATGTACGGTGAGGCCGCTCCCGAGGCGGTGCCGCGCGAGGTCCTGGTCCCGGTGCTGCCGCCCGAGGCCGAGGCGGTGGCCGAGCTGCTCACCGAGCAGCGCGGCGCCAGGGTCGAGGTGCGGGTGCCGCAGCGGGGCGACAAGAAGGCCCTGATGGAGACGGTCGAGCGCAACGCCAAGGAGTCGCTGGCGCAGCACAAGCTGCGCAGGGCCAGCGACCTGACCACGCGCAGCCGCGCCTTGCAGGAGATCGCCGACGCGCTCGACCTCGACCAGGCCCCGCTGCGCATCGAGTGCTACGACGTGTCCCACCTGCAAGGCGATGACGTCGTGGCCTCGATGGTGGTGTTCGAGGACGGCCTCGCCCGCAAGAGCGAGTACCGCCGGTTCGCGATCCGCGGCACGGCGGGGCAGGGCGATGTGGCCTCGATCTACGAGGTGATCTACCGGCGCTTCAAGCGCCATGTGGAGGAGCGGGCAGAGACCGGCGAGCTCGATCCCGAGCCGATCGACCCCGAGACCGGCAAGCCGCGCAGGTTCGCCTACCCCCCCAACCTGGTCGTGGTGGACGGCGGTCCCGCCCAGGTGGCGGCGGCCCAGCGCGCGCTAGACGCGCTCGGCGTCGACGACGTCTCGGTCAGCGGGCTGGCGAAACGGCTCGAAGAGGTGTGGCTTCCCAGCGATGACCAGCCTGTCATCCTGCCGAGAAGCAGCGAAGGGCTTTATCTTCTGCAGAGGGTGCGCGATGAGGCTCACCGATTCGCGATCACCTACCATCGATCGAAACGTTCGAAGTCTGTCAAGGAAAGCGCTCTGGACGAGATTCGAGGGCTCGGTTCAGCGCGGAAGCAGGCTTTGCTCAAGCGCTTCGGGTCCGTCAAACGGTTGCGTGGGGCCACCGTCGACGAGATCCGCGAGGTTCCCGGCATCGGGCTTTCCACTGCCGAGGCCATCGTCGCGGCGCTGAAGGGGGAGGGCACATGACCGAGCAGACCGGCGACAGCGGGAAAGAGCGCGGCATCCCGCGGCCACTGCCGGGCGATCCGCGCGGCCGCAAGGGCGCGGTGAGCGACACCGCGTTCGTCATCGTGACCGGCATGTCCGGAGCCGGGCGGAGCACGGCCGCCAAGGCCCTAGAGGACCTGGGCTGGTTCGTGATCGACAACCTGCCGCCGGGCATGCTGTTCGCCATGGCCGAGGAGGCCGGGCGGGTCAAACTCGACACCGACAAGGTCGCCGCCGTCGTCGACGTGCGCAGCCTGGCGTTCACCACAGACCTGAACACCGCGATCGAGGAGCTCGAGGCGCGCGGGGTCGGGGTGCGGGTGGTCTTCCTGGAAGCGAGCGACGAGGAGCTCGTCCGCCGCTTCGAGAACGTCCGGCGCCCGCATCCGCTGCAGGGGGAGGGGCGGCTGGTCGACGGCATCGCCAGGGAGCGCGGCATCCTGCGGGACGTCCGCGCCAACGCCGATCTCGTCATCGACACCTCCTCCCACAACGTGCACGAGCTGCGCGGCAAGATCGTCTCCTTCTTCGGCGGCGAGGACCGCCCGGGCCTGCGCGTCAACGTCGTGTCCTTCGGCTTCAAGTACGGCCTGCCGGTGGACGCCGACCTCGTGGTCGACTGCAGGTTCCTGCCCAACCCCCACTGGGTGCCCGAGTTGCGCCCGATGAACGGCCTGGACACCCCTGTGCGCGAGTACGTCCTCAGCCAGCCGGGCGCCAAGGAGTTCCTGGACGCCTACGAGGAGGTGCTCGGCGTGGTGGCCGCCGGCTACGTCCGCGAGGGCAAGGGGTATGCCACCCTGGCGGTCGGCTGCACGGGCGGCAAGCATCGCAGCGTCGCGATGTCCGAGCAGATCGGCGCGCGGTTGCGCGATCGGGGCATGGAGGTGCAGGTCAGCCATCGGGATGTGGGCCGCGAGTGAGCAGGCAAGACGGGGAGCCCGCCGGGGCGTCCCCTGCGAGCAGTGCCCACGACGCCGCTCCCGCGGGTACGGCCCGTGGTGCGGGCCCTGAGGGTGCGGCCCGGGCGGGCGGGCGTCCAGGCGGCGGAGACGGCCGGCGGGGCGACGACACCGAGGACGGCGAGGACCACCGACCAGCGACCGAAACGTTCGCACCGGCCCGCGAGCCCGGTCCCGGGGTTCGCGTGGACGGGCAAGCGGCCCGTGAGCCTGGTCCTGGGGTTCGCGTGGACGGGCAAGCGGTCCGTGAGCCTGGTCCTGGCATGAGGGTGGGCGGGCAAGCGGCCCGCGAGCCCGGCCTTGGCGTGGGTGTGGGCGGGCAAGCGGCCCCTGAGCCTGGTCTCGGCGTGCGTGTGGGTGGGGAATCGGGCCGTGAGCCTGGGCTTGGGGTGCGTGTGGATGGGCAGAGGGGGGCGGCCGGGGATGCGAGGGTGGTGGCGCTGGGGGGTGGGCATGGCCTGTACGCCTCTCTGTCGGCCCTGCGCAGGGTGACCGGCGAGCTGTCCGCAGTGGTGACCGTGGCCGACGACGGAGGCTCCAGCGGCCGTCTCAGGCGCGAACTGGGCGTCCTGCCGCCCGGTGACCTGCGCATGGCCCTGGCGGCACTGTGCGGAGACGACGACTGGGGCCAGACCTGGAGCAAGGTGGTCCAGCACCGTTTCCGCAGCGAGGGCGAGTTACACGGCCACGCCGTCGGGAACCTCCTCATCGTGGCGCTGTGGGAACTCCTCGACGACCCCGTGGCGGGGCTCGACTGGGTGGGCCGGCTGCTGGGCGCGCACGGCCGGGTGCTGCCGATGGCCTCTGTCCCCATCGACATCGAGGCCGAGGTGGAGCTCGACGGGGTGGTGACGATGGTCCGCGGGCAGGTGGCCTGCGCGCTCACCCCGGGCAACGTCCAGGCGATCTCCCTGGTGCCGGCCGATCCTCCGGCCTGTCCCGAGGCGGTCCAGGCGGTGCGCGACGCCGACTGGGTCGTGTTCGGCCCCGGGTCGTGGTTCACGAGTGTGCTGCCGCATCTGAAGGTGCCGCAGCTCGCCGCGGCGCTGCACGACACCGAGGCCAGGCGGCTGGTCACGCTCAACCTGGTCCCCCAGCCGGGGGAGACCGACGGTTTCTCCGCCGAGAAGCATCTGCAGGTGCTGCGCGAGCACGCCCCCGACCTCAGGGTCGACGTGGTGCTCGCCGATCACGGGGTGGTGGGGGAGCGTGACGAGCTGGAGAAGGCGGCCGACGCCCTGGGCGGGCGCCTGGTGCTCGCCGACGTGGCGGCCGCGGACGGCTCGCCGAGGCACGATGCACGACGACTTGCCTCGGTCCTGGACGAGATTTTCCGTGGGAAGCGTTGATCCTGGTCAGCGCGCCCACGGGGTGCGAGAGACTTGCCGGGGGCCGATGGAGCCGCGTCGGGCGCGGGAAACGTTCGTATGGCGCGACGAGGCGGCTTCGACCATGAGACGCGTCTGTATGGGGGAGGACACAGGCACATGGCCATGACGGGTGTGGTGAAGGACGAGCTGAGCCGGCTCGCGGTGCTGAAGCCTTGCTGCCGCAAGGCCGAGGTGTCGACGTTGCTACGGTTCGCGAGCGGGCTGCACCTTGTGGGCGGGCGCATCGTCATCGAGGCGGAGCTGGACACCAATGTAACCGCGCGGCGTCTGATCAAGGACATCGGCGAGGTGTTCGGGCACAAGGCCGAGGTGCTGGTCCTCGCGCCCGCCGGCCTGCGCAAGGGCTCCAGGTACGTCGTCCGGGTGTATCGCGACGGCGAGGCGCTGGCCCGCCAGACGGGCCTGATCGACAACCACGGGCGTCCGGTGCGCGGGTTGCCCCGCCAGGTCGTCTCGGGGGCGACCTGCGACGCCGAGGCCGCCTGGCGAGGGGCGTTCCTGGCGCACGGCTCGCTGACCGAGCCCGGCCGCTCGATGTCGCTGGAGGTGACCTGCCCGGGCCCGGAGGCGGCGCTGGCCCTGGTCGGCTCCGCCCGGCGGCTCAAGATCCACGCGAAGGCGCGGGAGGTGCGGGGGGTCGACCGGGTCGTCGTGCGGGACGGCGACGCGATCAGCGCGCTGCTGACCCGGCTGGGGGCCCACGACAGCGTGCTGGCGTGGGAGGAGCGCCGGATGCGCCGCGAGGTGCGCGCCACGGCCCACCGGCTGGCGAACTTCGACGACGCCAACCTGCGCAGGTCGGCCCGGGCGGCGGTGGCCGCGGGCGCGAGGGTGCAGCGGGCGCTGGAGATCCTCGGCGACGACGCCCCCGAGCACCTGGTGATCGCGGGGCGGCTGCGGGTGGAGCACAAGCAGGCCTCGCTGGAGGAGCTCGGCCAGATCGCCGACCCTCCGCTGACCAAGGACGCCATCGCCGGCCGCATCCGGCGGCTGCTCGCCATGGCCGACAAGCGCGCGTCCGACCTCGGCATCGCGAGCACCGACGCGAACCTGACCGCCGAGATGCTGGCTCCCTGACCGCCCGGCCTCAGGACGTCCCGGGCCGCCTGGGCTCCGGACGTCCCGGACGACCGGGCGCATGGCCGCGTCCGTGAGCCGGTCGCGCAGTGCCGGCCGTCCCCGAGGTCCCTCGCCGGGGCCGGTCCGGGGCGGGTTCGCATCGTGGGGACACGGTGGGGACGGTCCAGAGCCGGTTCGCATCGTGGGGACACGGTGGGGACGGTCCGGGGCGGGTTCGGATCGTGGGGACACGGTGGGGGAGCGCGGGAGACGGCGCTTGGGTCCGATGGAAAGGACCGGCAGGGGGCCCGGCCGCGCCGCGCCGCCACAGGGCGGACGGGGCGTCATCGGGCGGTTGAACTGGGGGGATGTCGTAGGCCCGTGGCGGGTTTCGCTAAGGGGGAAGCCACGTGGTCTACACCAATTGTTACCCGGTAGGGTTGTCTGAGGTTTCAGCCCGCCACGACGCCGGCACGAGCCGGCGCACGAAGTTCGAGGAGATCTGGTCCCGTGAGCATCCGCGTAGGCATCAACGGCTTCGGCCGTATCGGCCGCAACTTCTGGCGAGCCGTGGCGGCCAGCGGCAAGGACATCGAGGTCGTAGCGGTCAACGACCTGACCGACAACGCGACCCTCGCCCACCTGCTGAAGTACGACAGCATCCTGGGCCGCCTGCCGTACGAGGTGAAGAGCACGGCCGAGGAGATCACCGTCGACGGCAAGGCGATCAAGGTGTTCGCCGAGCGCGACCCCGCCAAGCTGCCCTGGGGCGACCTGGGCGTCGACGTGGTCCTGGAGTCCACCGGCCTGTTCACCGACGCCGCCAAGGCCCGGGTCCACGCCGACAACGGCGCCAAGAAGGTCATCATCTCCGCCCCGGCGAAGGGTGAGGACATCACCATCGTCCTGGGCGTCAACGACGACAAGTACGACCCGGCCGCGCACACGATCATCTCCAACGCCTCCTGCACCACCAACTGCCTGGCTCCCATGGCGAAGGTCATCAACGACACCTTCGGCATCGAGAAGGGCCTGATGACCACGATCCACGCCTACACCCAGGACCAGAACCTGCAGGACGGCCCGCACAAGGACCTGCGCCGCGCCCGCGCCGCCGCGATCAACATCGTCCCCACCTCCACCGGCGCCGCCAAGGCGATCGGCCTGGTGCTCCCTGAGCTCAAGGGCAAGCTCGACGGCTTCGCGCTCCGGGTGCCGATCCCCACCGGCTCGGCCACCGACCTGACCGTCGAGGTCGGCCGCGAGACCACGGTCGAGGAGGTCAACGCCGCGCTCAAGGCCGCCGCCGATGGCCCGCTGCGCGGCATCCTGACCTACACCGAGGACGAGATCGTGTCCTCCGACATCGTCACCGACCCCTCGTCCTGCATCTTCGACGCCGGCCTGACCAAGGTGATCGGCAACCAGGTGAAGGTCGTCGGCTGGTACGACAACGAGTGGGGTTACTCCAACCGCCTCGTCGACCTCATTCAGCTGGTGGGCTCGCAGCTCTGATGCGGACCATCGACTCTCTCGACGTGAAGGGTCGGCGCGTGCTCGTCCGCGCCGACCTGAACGTCCCCCTCGACGGGGACGTCATCACCGACGACGGCCGCATCCGCGCCTCGGTCCCGACGATCGCCACGCTCGCCGACCGCGGCGCGCGGGTGATCGTCTGCGCCCACCTCGGCCGCCCCAAGGGCAAGGTGGCTCCGCAGTTCTCGCTGGCTCCGGTGGCCGCGCGGCTCGGTGAGCTGCTCGGCCGCCCGGTCGCGTTCGCCGAGGACGTCGTCGGCGACTCGGCGCACGCCACGGTGGAGGGGCTGGCCGACGGCGAGATCGCCCTCCTTGAGAACCTCCGGTTCGAGCCGGGCGAGGAGTCCAAGGACGACGAGGTTCGCGGGGCGTTCGCCGACAAGCTGGCCGCGCTCGCCGAGCTCTACGTCGGCGACGGGTTCGGCGCGGTGCACCGCAAGCACGCCAGCGTCTACGACGTGCCGAAGCGCCTCCCGCACGCCGCGGGCGGACTGATCGTGGCCGAGGTCGAGGTCCTCAAGAAGCTCACCGAGAACCCCGCCAGGCCGTACGTCGTCGTGCTCGGCGGCGCCAAGGTCTCCGACAAGCTCGGTGTGATCGCCAACCTGCTCGGCAAGGTCGACCGGCTGGTCATCGGCGGCGGCATGGCCTACACCTTCCTCAAGGCCCAGGGGCACGAGGTCGGCAAATCCCTGCTGCAGGAGGACCAGCTCGACCAGGTGCGCGGCTTCATCGACGAGGCCGCCAAGCGCGGCGTCGAGCTCGTGCTCCCGGTCGACATCCTGGCCGCGACCACCTTCGCCGAGGACGCCCCGTACGAGGTGGTCGAGGCGACGGCGATCCCCGCCGACCGTGAGGGGCTCGACATCGGCCCGAAGAGCCGCGAGCTGTTCGCGAGCAAGCTGGCCGACGCCGCGACCGTCTTCTGGAACGGCCCGATGGGCGTGTTCGAGTTCGACGCGTTCGCGGGCGGCACCCGTGCCGTGGCCGAGGCGCTGATCGCCGCAGGCGCCTTCACCGTGGTCGGCGGCGGCGACTCGGCGGCCGCCGTGCGCAAGCTCGGCCTTCCCGAGGACGGCTTCTCCCACATCTCCACCGGTGGCGGGGCCAGCCTCGAATACCTCGAGGGCAAGACCCTCCCCGGACTCGCCGCGCTGGAGGACTGAGCGTCCCATGAGCATTGCCCGCAAGCCGCTCATCGCCGGCAACTGGAAGATGAACCTCAACCACCTCGAGGCCATCGCGCTCGTCCAGAAGCTGGCGTTCACGCTGACCGACAAGGACTTCGACCGCACCGAGGTGGCGGTGCTGCCGCCGTTCACCGATCTGCGCAGCGTGCAGACCCTGGTGGACGGCGACAAGCTCCGCATCGAGTACGGCGCGCAGGATCTGTCGACCCACGACGTCGGCGCATACACCGGTGAGATCTCCGGTTCCATGCTCGCCAAGCTGGGCTGCACGTTCGTGCTGGCCGGGCACTCCGAGCGGCGGCAGTACCACTGCGAGGACGACCAGGTCGTCAACGCCAAGGTGCAGGCGGCCTACCGGCACTCGCTCACGCCGATCCTGTGCGTGGGCGAGGGCCTCGCGGTCCGCCAGGCGGGCGGCCAGGTCGCCTACGCCGTCTCCCAGCTCGACGCCGCGCTGAACGGCGTGAAGACCGACCAGGCCAAATCGCTGGTGGTGGCCTACGAGCCGGTGTGGGCGATCGGCACCGGCGAGGTCGCCACGCCCGACGACGCGCAGGAGGTGTGCGGAGCCCTGCGCGCGCGACTCGCCGAGCTGTACGACGAAGAGCTGGCCGGAGGCGTCCGTATCCTTTACGGTGGGTCGGTCAAGCCTGACAACGTCGCCGGCATCATGGCCCAGCCCGATGTCGACGGTGCCCTGGTCGGAGGCGCGTGCCTGGACCCGGTCGACTTCGCCAAGATTATCCGTTTTGGCGAAATGTCGGGCTAGCTCGGCTGTTCGGGCGGTACGACGTGAATTTACGACGTACCCTCGAAGAGACACTTTGAATCGTCACCCCGGCGGACGCCGGGCACGTCAGGTCGCGCTCCGGCGCGCGTAACGAGGAACAGGTCAACGGTGACTATCGGAATCTCCATCGCCCTCATCCTGTCGAGCGCCCTCATGGTGCTGCTCGTCCTGCTCCACAAGGGCAAGGGTGGCGGCCTCTCGGATCTCTTCGGTGGCGGCTTCACATCGTCCTTCGGCGGATCCTCGGTGGTGGAGCGGAACCTGGACCGGCTCACCGTCATCACCGGCACGATCTGGTTCGTCTGCATCATCGCGCTCGGCCTGCTCATGCGGCCGGCGTAGGCGCCTCACCAGGCAGGCCTGACAGAGATTCTTTTCCCCGTCGCGTGACGGGGCGATCAAGCGAGGAGTTCATCCGTGGGTAGTGGCAACGCCATCCGTGGTAGCCGTGTCGGCGCTGGTCCGATGGGGGAGGCCGAGCGTGGCGAGGCGGCCCCTCGAGTCAGGGTCTCGTTCTGGTGCGCCAACATGCATGAGACGCGTCCGAGCTTCGCCAGTGACGCGGCCGTCCCGGAGTACTGGGACTGCCCTCGCTGCGGTCTTCCCGCCGGTCAGGATGAGTCGGCCCCGCCCGCGCCTCCGCGCAACGAGCCGTACAAGACCCACCTGGCGTACGTGAAGGAGCGGCGCAGCGACACCGACGGCGCGGCGATCCTCGCCGAGGCCCTCGAGCGGCTCCGCAACAACCGTTCGCCCTGGTAGGCCTCCGGCCAGAGCCTAGGTGCAGGGAGAAGGCCCCCGCGGGACTCCGCGGGGGCCTTCTCGCGCTCTCCGGACCGCTCCCGCCGGACAGGGACCCTTTCGCCGGCGGGGTCAGACCCCGCGTTCGTACACCAGGTCGCCGGCGGTGAACGTCATGGCCACCTGGGTGGTCCAGATCTCCTTGGCGGGAAGCGCGTACGGGTCGCGGTCGAGCACCACGAGGTCGGCGCGGTTACCCTCGGCGATGACGCCGGCCTCGTCGTCGCCGTTGATCCAGGCCGACCCGGCGGTGTAGGCGGTCATGACCGTGGCGAGGTCGAGGCTCTGCCCGGGCAGGAACGGCGTCTGGGCGGTCGGGTAGTCCGCGTGCACCGAACCGCCCGGCTCGGTGCGGTTGACCGCCACGTGCATGCCCTGCAGGGGGTCGGCCGAGGAGACCGGCCAGTCGCTGCCCGCGCACAGCCGGGCCCCCGTGCGCACCAGGTCGGCGAAGGGATACTGCCAGGACGAGCGCTCCTCGCCGAGGTAGGGGATGCACAACTCGTCCATCTGCAGGTGGTGGGTGGCCCACAGCGGCTGGAGGTTGGCGGTGACGCCGAGCCGGGCGAAGCGCGGCACGTCCGACGGCTCGACGATCTGCAGGTGGGCGATGTGGTGACGGTTGCCCGGCGCCGTCCCCTCCAGCGCGTCCAGGGCCTCGCGTACGGCGCGCTCACCGATGGCGTGGAAGTGCACCTGGAACCCCTGCCGGTCCAGCTCGGCGACGTAGCCATTGAGCAGCTCGGGGTCCACGTACGACAGCCCGCGCTGGTCGGGGCCGCAGTCGCAGTACGGCTCGATGACGGCGGCGGTGAAGTTCTCGGCGATGCCGTCCTGCATGATCTTCACCGAGCCGGCGGAGAACAGGCCTTTCGCCTGGGCGCGGCGCTCGGCCATCTCCTCGATCTGCTCGGCGCCGCGGGCCCTGTCCCACCAGAGGGCGCCGACGACGCGCGCCCTCAGCCGTCCCGAGCCGGCCGCCGACAGGTAGGCGGGGAAGTGGTCGTCCGAACCCGCGTACGAGCCGACGATCGCGTCCTGCCACCCGGTGATGCCCAGGGAGAACAGGTGGGACTGCGCGTCCATCAGGGCGGCGTCGACGTCGGCGGCGCTCGGGCGGGGGGTGAGCAGGCCGACCAGGTCCATGGCGCCCTCGTGCAGCACGCCGCTCGGCGTGCCGTCGGGGTCGCGCTCGATCCTGCCGTCGGCGGGGTCGGGCGTCTCCGCGGTCACCCCGGCGATCTCCAGGGCCCTGCCGTTCACCCACGCCGCGTGGTGGTCGCGCTGGATCAGATAGACGGGCCGGTCCAGGAAGTCGATCTGGGTGCGGTGGGGCAGCCCGCCGGGGAAGGCCGCCATGTCCCAGCCTCCGCCGTCGATCCAGGTCTTGTCCGGGTGCGCCCCGGCGTACACGGCGATCTGCTCGATGTACGCGGCCAGGCCGAACACCTCGGACAGGTCGCATTTGGCGCGCTCCAGCCCGGCCTGGATGGGGTGGATGTGGGCGTCGGTGAACGCGGGGGTCAGCAGCCGGCCGCCGAGGTCGACCGTCTCGTGCCCGGGCCGCGCCTGGCCGGCGACGTCGGCCTCGGCGCCCACGGCGGTGATCCGCCCATCGCGGACCAGCACCGCCTCGGCGAAGTCGGGCGCCGGGAGGGACACGGAGGGGGAGGCGGGCGAGGGGGTCGAGCCGGTGAAGACGCGGCCGCCGCGGAAGAGCAGATCGGTCATCGGGAAATCAGGGCCCGGAGGCTCCGGCGCCGGCCGGGTGGGGGCCCCATCCTCCTGCCTGGTCGATGGTGATGGTGCGCGCTCGCACCCGCCACATCCTGCTATATCCGTCGTGCCTGTGCAGCATGCCCTCCGGAAATCGTCGGTGATCCACGGCTTGTCTGAGGAAAGCGACGTTCGCCGGCAACTCATGTAGACGAAACCGCGGGCTCATGTCGGTGTAGCAGCTTCGTAACAGCTGGCGGGCATCCTGCTGTTCGGGACAAGAGGGGGTTTTGATGGGATTTTTGCGGATTCGCACCACGGTAGACGAGCGTCCGGGCCGGCTCGCCTCACTCACCGCCGCGCTGGCGGCCAAAGGCGGCAACATCCTCGGGCTGAGCGTCCAGCCTGACACCGACGGCACCGTGGACGAGTTCGTCGCCGACATCCCTGCCTCGGTGGAGACAGTACGGGAGGCCCTGGAGGCGGCGGGCGGCCGGCGCGTCCAGGTCGTGCCCGCCACCGCCCACGAGCTGACCGACGAACCCACCCGCGTCCTGCTGCTGGCCGCCCGCCTGCGAGCCATGCCGTGGCGGCTGCCCGAGGTGCTCGGCGACCTGCTGCGCGCCGACGACGCCCGCTGGGTGTACGGCACCGACCTCGCCTCCGAACTGCCGGACCCGACGCTGCTCACCGTGCCCGTGGCACCGCGCCGCGCCGTACGGCTGCGCAGGAGCGTGCTGCCGTTCACGCTGACGGAGTCCGCCCGGGCGGCGGCGCTCGTGCGGCTCGCGCAGCCGCCGGCCGAGGCCCCGTCCGTGGAGCGGCCCGTGCTGCTCACCGACGGCGTGGAGGTGCAGATCCGCCCCCTCACCCTGCTGTACCGCGAGGCGATCCGTGACCTGCACGACCGCTGCTCGCCCGACTCGCGCAGGTTCCGCTACTTCACCTCCATGCCGGCCCTGCCGCCGCGCATGTTCGACCGGCTCTGCGACCGCGACCGCGGCCATTCGCTCGTCGCCGGCTACGACGGGCAGGTCGTGGCCCTCGCCAACCTGATCTTCACCCCGGACCCCGGCATCGCGGAGATGGCCTTCCTGGTCGAGGACCGCTGGCAGGGACGCGGGCTCGGCGGCGCGCTGGCGCGCATGCTGTTCCAGGAGGCGCGGGACCTGGGCTTCGCCGAGGTGAAGGCGAGCCTGCTGTCCGACAACGTCCGCATGCGCCGCCTGCTGCTCTCCCTCGGCGCCACGCTGGCCTACACCGAGGACCCGGGCGTGCTGGAGGCGAGGATCGCCGCCGGTGCGAGGGTGCCCGCCTCCCGAGGCGTGCCCGCCTCCCGAGACTGAACCGCGGCGGCCGGCCGCCGTGCTCCGGAGCCGCTCGGGGACCTCGGATCACGGCGACCGGCCCTGGCACGTCCGCGCCTTCCCGGGCGGCGCCGGGGTTCAGTCGTCCTGGCCGGCGCCGGGATCAGAGGACGGGCCGCCGGGAGTCGCGGGATCAGAGGACGGGCTTCCGGGAGTCGCGGGATCGTCGCCGCCGGCGACAGCGGGATCGTCTGTGCGGGCGGTAGGGGGATCATCCTCGCGGGCAGCGGCGGAATCGTCCTCAGGGGCGTCCTTGCCGGGAGCCGGGGGGACGCCCAAGGCGTCCAGCCGCCGCTCGATGCGGTCGAGGCTCTCCTGGATCCGTTCGAGGCGCGACCCGAACGCCATCTCCGGCGGCAGCGGGACGACGGTCTCCGCCGGAGGGCCGAGACGGCGCACCCTGCGCCCGGCCGCTCCCTCGACCAGTTGCAGCCGCAGCTGCTGAGGGTCGATGTCGTTCCGCTCCAGCACCTGTACCGCGACGCCCTTGCCCTCACTGATCAGCCCCAGCAGGATGTGCTCGGTGCTGATGTAGTTGTGATGCAGCTGGAGCGCCTCGCGGAGGGACAGTTCGAGGACCTTCTTGGCTCTCGGCGTGAACGGGATGTGCGTCCCCGGAGAGCTCTGGCCACGCCCGATGATCTGGTCCACGCTCTGTCTGACGTCGTCGAGGCTCAGGCCGGAGCCGGTGAGCACGGTCGCCGCGAGTCCTCTGCCCTCGCCCAGCAGGCCCAGGAGGATGTGCTCGGTGCCGATGTAGTTGTGGTTGAGCCGCCTGGCCTCCTCCTGGGCGACGACCACGGCGCGACGGGCGGAATCGGTGAAGCGCTCGAACACGGGGAGCCTCCGCGTGCGTCGGTGAAGTCGGACGTGCCGTTCGCGCGAAGCCGACTCGTTGCGGCTTCTTCCACTATGCGCCAATCACCCCCTCTGCGGGCCGTGGACCGTACACCGATCCACGGCGTTTCGCTGCCAGGGGACGCGACAAAACGGGCGTCCTCCTCTACGCTGAGTCTGGAAATCGAACTCAACCGGGCTGGGAGAGGCGACATGGACACCGAATGGCGGCCTTCGGCGTGCGTGTTATGCGCGTGCAACTGCGGCATCGAGATCCGGCTCGACGGCCGGCGGTTCGAGCGGATCCGGGGTGACAAGGCCCATCCGTCGTCACAGGGCTACACCTGCGAGAAGCCGCGACGCCTCGACCACTACCAGAACGGCGTCGACCGGCTCACGCACCCGCTGCGTCGGCGGCCGGACGGCACGTTCGAGCAGGTCACCTGGGACACCGCCATCGCCGAGATCGCCGCCAGGTTCTCCGCGGTCCGCGACGCGCACGGCGGCGAGTCGATCTTCTACTACGGCGGCGGAGGGCAGGGCAACCACCTCGGCGGCTCGTACTCGGGCGCGTTCATGCGCGCGCTCGGCGCCAAGTACCGCTCCAACGCCCTCGCCCAGGAGAAGACCGGCCTGTTCTGGGTGTCGGACCGCATGCTGGGCAACACGGTGAGCGGCGACTTCGACCACTGCGAGGTCGCGGTCTTCTTCGGGAAGAACCCCTGGCAGTCCCACGGCATCCCGCGTGCCAGGCCCACGCTGAAGGAGATCGCCCGCGACCCGGACCGGTTCATGATCGTCATCGATCCCCGGCGCACCGAGACCGCCGAACTGGCCGACATCCACCTGCAGCTCCGCCCCGGTACGGACGCCTGGCTGCTCGCCGCGCTCGCGGCCGTGCTCGTCCAGGAGGGCCTCATCGCCCACGACTGGCTCGCCACCCACGCCGTCGGCCTGGACGAGGTCCGGGACGTCCTGCGGTCAGTACCCGTGGCGGAGTACTGCGAGATCTCGGGGGTGCCCGAAGGGCTGGTGCGGGGAGCGGCACGCCGGATAGCCGCCGCGGCGAGCGTGGCCGTCTTCGAGGACCTCGGCGTCCAGATGACGCTGCACTCCACGCTCAACAGCTACCTCGACAACCTCCTGTGGTTGCTGACCGGCAACTTCGGCCGCCCCGGCACCAACAACCCGCCGATCCTGTTCGCGCCGCTCATCTCGTTCTCCCATCACGGGCCGAAGCGCGACCGGTTCAGCCCCGTGGCCGGGGCGCGCATCATCTCCGGGCTGGTCCCCTCGAACGTGGTCGCCGAGGAGATCCTCACCGACCATCCGCGCCGCTACCGCGCCATGCTCGTCGAGACCTCCAACCCCGCCCACTCGCTCGCCGACTCCAAGCGGATGCGCGAAGCGCTCGGAGCGCTCGACCTGCTCGTCGTGATCGACGTCGCGATGACCGAGACCGCGCGGCTGGCCGACTACGTGCTGCCGGCGCCCTCGCAGTTCGAGAAATGGGAGGCGACCTTCTTCAACCTGGAGACCCCGGCCAACTACTTCCACCTGCGGCCCCCGGTGCTGGACCCGCCGCCCGGCACCGACCTGCTGCCGGAACCGGAGATCCACGCCAGGCTGTGCGAGGCCATCGGAGCGCTGAACGACGACCAGGTGCGGCCGCTGCGCGAGGCGGCCGAACGAGGCCGCGCGGCCTTCGCCGAGGCGTTCCTCGCCGCCATCTCCGACCCGGACCTCGCCAAGGTGGCGCCCGTCCTGCTCTACCGCACGCTCGGCCCGACCCTGCCGGGCGGAGCGGCGGCGGCCGCCTCCCTGTGGGCCCAGGCCGTCAAGGTCGCCATGGCGCACCCCGACGCCGTGCGCCGGGCGGGCATCGACGGCGAGGGCCTGGAACTGGGCGACCGGCTCTTCGACGCCATCCTCGCCAACCCCTCCGGCGTCGTCTTCACCCTCGACGAGCCCGGGGTCGGCTGGGACCGCCTCGGCACCCCCGACAAGAAGATCCATCTGGCGCTGCCCGACCTGCTGGAGGAGCTGCGGACCCTCGGCTCGGGGCCTGAGCTGCGGCCGGAGTTCCCGTTCGTCCTGTCGGCGGGGGAGCGGCGCGCCTTCACCGCCAACACGATCTTCCGGGATCCGGCGTGGCGGAAACGCGACGTCGCCGGCGTGCTGCGCGTCAGCTCCAAGGACGCCGCCGACCTCGGCCTGTCCGACGGCTCCCTGGCGAGGGTCACGACCAAACGGGGATCGGTGGAGGCGACCGTCGAGATCACCGACACCCTCCAGCCCGGGCACATCTCCCTGCCCAACGGCCTCGGACTGTCCTACCCGGGCGAGACGGGCGAGGTCACCACGGGAGCCGCCCCCAACGAACTGACCGCCTCCGAGGACCGCGACCCCTACGCAGGCACCCCCTGGCACAAACACGTCCCCGCCCGCGTAGAGGCCCTCGCATAGCCCCACACCCGACTCACCCACCCGCCGCCCCCGGCCGCCGGCACACACCCGCGCAACGGGGCCGGTGGGCGGACCGGGGGCCGGGTAGGCCGGACGTGCCGGCGTGCCGGATGGCCACCTGCGTCGGTACGGCGGGCGGGGCACGGCGACAGCCGAACGTGTCCGCACCGGGTAACCGTCGTCGTCTCCCGCTGGTGTGCGTGTCGGCGCCGATGGTGGGGGTTGAGGTACGGGGGAGGGCTGCGGCGGGTGACCGGTCTCTTCTCCTGCCAGTGTGCGTTTGTGTGTCGGCGCCGGTATGGCGGGGTGGGGTACGGCGAAGGCGGCGCCGGGGTACGGCGGGTTATCCGGTGAACGGTCGTTGGCGCGCGATTTCCTGGAAATCGGGCAAGGGCGGGCCGAAGGGCAGAGGAAGGTGCACGACTATGTGCTTGCCGCCTCCCGCCGTCGGCTCGACGGTGTGCCGTCCGCCCGCCTCCTCGGTGAGCAGCATGACCATCCGCAGACCCCGGCCGCCGTCGTCGTACGGTGTGGCCAGTGCCCGTGGAAGGCGCGGGTGGGAGTCGTGCACGGCCAGGGTCAGCCAGGACACGTCGGCGGCGAGCGCGACCGTCGCGGTGGGTGACTCAGCGGAGGCGTGCTCGGCGACGTTGGCGACCAACTCGGTGACGATGAGCCCGGCGGTGAAGGCCGTCTCCGGATCCACCCCCCAGAGAGCCAGCGTCTTCGCCGTCTCGCGCCGTGCGACGGGCACCTGCTCGATGGTGGAAAGGACCACGAAGACGTGGTGTGCGCGCTTACCGGAAAGCATCGAAGTTCCCTTTCTCCGCGACCGAGGACGCCCTTAGGTAGGCGGGTGCCAGC
Organism: Sphaerisporangium perillae; assembly: GCF_023276435.1. Classification (GTDB taxonomy): domain Bacteria; phylum Actinomycetota; class Actinomycetes; order Streptosporangiales; family Streptosporangiaceae; genus Sphaerisporangium; species Sphaerisporangium perillae. Next base: position 1,742 of record NZ_JALLPO010000057.1, on the reverse strand, counting down.
GTCCGGCAGGAGGGATACAACGAAAACTCCATATAGTCATTGATCGGCTACCTTCTGTTATGCCAGATTGGCATCGCCGCTTCCGGCAGGCAGGCCGTACGGTGTCGCGCCTGGTCAGGTCGCGAGGGGACGCCCCGGTGGCTCCTGGACGGACCGGTCAGGTCGCGGACGGAGAGGTCGGTTCATGGAGGGACCGGTCAGATCGCGGACGGAGGCGTCGGTTCATGGACGGACGGATGTGCCCTGGCTGCCGCAGGACACTGCTCAGCCGCTACAGCCGTGACCCGGTATGCGCCCCTTGCCTGCGGGCGAGCCGTGGTGAGAGGCCCGCGACGCCGGCCTGGCTCTGGGATTCGGTACCCATGCGTGAAGCACTCGCCTCGGGGGACCTGTCGGCGTTCGTGGCCGTCGTGCGTGCGGCGATGGGGTTGAGCCAACTCGAACTGGCCGGCCTGGTCGGCTGGTCACAGAGCACCGTCAACCGCATCGAGAGCGGCCGGCGCGACACGCTGTACGACATCAGGGAACTACTCCGTTTCGCCGATGCCATAGATATGCCGCGCCACGCCTTGATGCCATTGCTCATCGGTAATCCGGTGGCGGGAATGGCGATAGAGGGCATAACACCGGATATGGAGATGGATCGTCGGCATTTCAATGGAGTTCTGGCAGGTGGCCTCGCAGGGATGGGATGGGGTGGTCTGGCCGTTCCGAACCGGGTCGACGCCGCTCACATCAAGCACCTCAAGGCGACGATCCAGCGCCTTTATGCCGATGACCAGCGAATAGGTGGTGGCATGCTGCTGGCTCCCGCCTTGCATCAGCTCGCGCGAGTACGGCGAATGCTCGACGAAGCCGATTTCGGGGAATCGATCGGCCGACGCCTGGTCTCCACCGCGGGAGAGCTGTGCGTATGCGCAGGATGGCTTGCCTACGACTCAGGGCGGCAGAGTCTCGCCCGGCAGCTGTACAACGAGGCCTGCATGTACGCTGAACATTCTGGTGATGAGCAGCTCCGCGTGAACATCGCCTCATACGTGGCCATGCAGGCCGTACGGATGGCACGTACGAGGCCAGGTCGTGTGGGTGAGGCATTGCGTTCGGTCGAGGCCGGAAAACACGCGGCGCGCGCATGGGCCACTCCGCGGGTGTACGCGCTTCTCGCTGTCCGAGAGGCCACCGCTCACGCCGTCATCGGCGATGAGATCGCCTGCCGTAGGGCCATGGCCACCGCGTGGCGTGAGGTCGACCGTGGAATCGACCAGGACGATCCTGAGTGGACCGGCTTCGTCAACGAGAACACGTTGGTCTACTTCGAAGGGCTGACGGCTATGACTCTCGGTAAGCCTCTCCCGGCCGTCGAAAGATTCCGGCACCTGCTCATAGACCCGTCGATCGGAGAACGGAATCGAACCTATTATCGCTCCTGTCTGGTGAACGCCTTGCTGATCGCCGGAGCCAAGGGGGACGCGCTGGCAGAGGGAATCGAACTGTTGCCCCTAGCCGAGGAAGGCCGCCCGGTGCTCCTCGGCCCACGAGGCGAAGGTGCGCGCGGGCCGCCCGGTCAGTTCCTCGACCACTGGGGTGAGCTCGGCAGGGCGGCCGTCGCAGCTTTGCCAGTAGTCGAGGAGCGCGTCGCCGAAGGGCCCGTCGATGTACTCGGCCATCTCCGCCTTCCACTCCTGCCTGGTGATGTGCTTGACGGCGATGTCACGCCCGGTGACGCGGGACAGGACGCCGAT
>NZ_JALLPO010000056.1 GCF_023276435.1 Sphaerisporangium perillae | reverse complement strand
AGAACGGCACGGTTCCCTATCTGCGTCCCGACGGCAAGACCCAGGTCACCATCGAGTACGACGGCGACCGCCCGGTCCGCCTGGACACCGTGGTCGTCTCCACCCAGCACGCTCCCGAGATCGACCTCAAGGAGATGCTGCTCCCCGACATCAAGGAGCACGTCGTCGAGCCGCTGCTCGCCGAGCTCGACCTTGAGACCGATGGCTACCGCCTGCTGGTCAACCCGACGGGCCGGTTCGAGATCGGCGGTCCGATGGGTGACGCGGGCCTGACCGGCCGCAAGATCATCGTGGACACCTATGGTGGCATGGCGCGTCATGGTGGTGGCGCGTTCTCGGGCAAGGATCCCTCCAAGGTGGACCGTTCGGCCGCGTACGCGATGCGGTGGGTGGCCAAGAACGTGGTGGCGGCCGGGCTGGCCGACCGTGCCGAGGTGCAGGTCGCGTATGCGATCGGCAAGGCGCAGCCGGTCGGGGTGTTCGTGGAGACCTTCGGCACCGAGAAGACCGACGTCGCCAAGATCCAGGAAGCCATCTTGACGGTGTTCGACCTGCGTCCGGCCGCGATCATCCGCGATCTGGACCTGCTGCGGCCGATCTACTCCCAGACCGCCGCCTACGGCCACTTCGGCCGCGAGGAGCCCGACTTCTCCTGGGAGCGCACCGACCGCGCCGACCAGCTCCGCCAGGCCGCCGGCCTCTGACAGCCCCACCCCCGCGGCCCGTGCCCAGCACGGGCCGCGCACGCGTCCCCACGTCCACAGCACCAGCGCTGGGTCGCGGGTGTCTGGTGGCATTTGCCGTTCCGAAGCGATCCCGACAAACCCATCTCAAATGGAAACGCGCCTGATCATTGCCTCCAAATGGAGGGTCGCGCGTGATCCGGATCCTTCCGATGTCCAGAGCGGCGCTTCACGCAACATCTCAAGAACTGCTGTCAACGTGACGACGCCCGGCCGGTTCCACGGCCTTCCGCGGCCTCGGCGCGGACCTAGACGATCACACTCGCCCGATCATCGGCGCCTGGTGGTGGCGCACGGACACCCGGCCGGTTCCGTGGTCTTCCATGGTTTGGCAGAGGGCCAGAGGATCACGTCCGCCTGATCATCGGCGCTAGATGGCGGCTCGGCAGCCCGACATGGATGGGTTGTCATGATTGTCGGCCCGCCCCATAGCCGACGGACCCCCACAAACCGCATGGTTACAAGATCGGCCGCGCCCTGTTGAGGGTTGCGCGTGGTTCGGAATCTTCCGATGTCAAGGGCTGCGCCGGCACGCGATCGACGCCCGGCCGGTTGGCGTACCTTCAGGGCCTCGCCGCGGGTCCAGACGATCACTCCCGCCTGATCATCGGCGCCAGATGGCGGCTCGGGGAAGCCGGCGCCGTCGTATGGTGGGTGACCGGTCGCGTGGCACTCGGAGTCGCGCGGGTTCGATTCAGGTCCCATCCGTATCGTCTGGTAGGACCTAACCGTGACCGAAGTCAGCCCTACCGTGGATCCCGCCGGGGCGTTGCCGCTGCTCGAGCTCATGAGCGACCCCGCGCGTCGAGACCTGGTCGAGGGCACGGCCTCCGGCGCCGAGAACAAGTCATCGGCGCAGGGCGAGGGTCGCGACGGGCGATCGGGTCCGGTCAGCGGTTCGCGGGCTGGCAAGGCATCTGGGCCGGCCGGAGAGCCGGAGTCTGGAAAGGGGTCTGGCCTGCTCGGGGAGCCGGGGTCTGGGAGGAGATCAGGGCTGTTCGGGGAGCCGGGGTCTGGGAGGAGATCGGGGCTGTTCGGGGAGCCGGAGTCTAGGTTGGGGTCTGGGCTGTTCGGGGAGCCGGAGTTTGGGAGGGGATCGGGGCTGGTCAGGGGGGCGGGGTCTGAGAAGCGCTCAGAGCTGGTTGGGGCACCCGGATCTGGGCCTGTCAAGGCGCCGGGGTCCGGTAAGGGGATGGAGCCGGCGAAGGGGGCGCTCGTGCCCGCCGAGGAGCTGCCGATCGCCCGGGTCCTCGTGGACATGCCGCTGCCCCATCTGGACCGGCCGTTCGACTACGTGGTCCCCGAGGCGATGACCGCCGATGCGGTGCCCGGGTGCCGGGTGAGAGTGCGCTTCGCGGGCAAGCTCGTCGATGGGTTCCTGCTGGAGCGGGCGCAGGTCAGCGAGCACGAGGGGAAGCTCGCGGGCCTGGAGCGGGTGGTCTCTCCCGAGCCGGTGCTCACCAACGAGGTGGCGGCCCTGTGCCGGGCCGTGGCCGACCGATACGCCGGGACCATGTCCGATGTCCTGCGCCTCGCCGTTCCACCGCGACACGCCAAGGTAGAGGCCGAGGGAGCCAAGCGTACGGGGCTGGAGGCTGAAGGGGTCAGGGGTACGGGGCTGGGGGCCGAGGGGGCCGTGCCGGGGGAGGGGCTCCCGGTGGTGGCGCAGGTCTCGGATGAGGGGGGTCCGGCATTCCCGCAGGTTCAGGATGTGCGATCCCCGGTGGTCCCGCAGGCCGCGAGTGAACGGTTCCCGGCGTTTCCGCGACCGGGCCTCTGGGGCGACTATCCCATGGGGCCGTCCTTCCTCGCGGCTCTCGCCGAGGGGCGTTCCCCGCGCGCCGTCTGGAATGTTCTCCCTGGTACGGGCCCGGCTGGGAGCAGCGGCACTGCCGCCGGGCCCGGCGTCGGCGCGGGTACGAGCGCCGCGACCGGTACGAGCGCGGCGACCGGTACGGGCACCGCGACCGGCACAGGCGCCACGACGGGCCCGGGTGCCGCGACCGGCCCAGGCACAGGCGCAGCCTCAGGTACGTCTGCGGGTCCGGGCATAGGCACAGTCCCAGGTGCGTCTGCCGGTCCCGGCGCAGGCGCCAGGACCAGTACGGGTGCCGCGACCGGCCCAGGTATGGCCCCAGGTATGTCTTCCGGCCCGGGTACAGGCGCCATGACCAGCACGGGTGCCGCGACGGGCCCAGGCACGGCGCGGGGTGCGTCTGGCGGTCCCGGCATGGGCGCGGCCGCCGGTACGGGTGCCGGTCGTGGCGTGGGCGCAGGCTCGGGCAGAAGGACGGGCAGGGGGGCCGGACGAGGTGTGGGTACCGATGGCGGGGGCGAGGTGCCGGGGTGGGCCGAAGGGGTCGCCGTGGCGGTCCTCGCGACCTTGTCCGGCGGCAGGGGAGCCGTGGTGGTCGTGCCCGATGGCAAGGACGTCGCCCTGCTGGACGCGGCGTTGCGCCAGGCGCTCGGGCAGGGCGCCCACGTGGCGCTGACCGCCGACCTCGGCCCCGCCGAGCGTTACCGCCGCTGGTTGCGGGTGCTCCGGGGCGAGGTGCGGGTGGCCGTCGGCACGCGGGCGGCGGCGTTCGCGCCGGTCCGTGACCTCGGCCTGGCGGTGATCTGGGACGACGGGGACGACCTGCACGCCGAACGGCTCGCGCCCTACCCTCACGCACGGGAGGTCCTCGCCCTGCGCGCCCACCAGACGGGGGCCGCCATGCTCATCGCGGGCTACGCCCGTACCGCCGAGGCGACGCAGCTGATCGCGACGGGCTGGGCCCGGCCGATCGCCGCGACGCGGGAGGTGCTCCGGCGGCGCGCGCCCCGCGTGCGTCCGTCCGGAGACGATGCCGAGCTGGCCAGGGACGATGCCGCGCGGGCGGCACGGCTGCCCAGCATGGCCTGGGGGGCTCTCAGGCAGGGGCTGGCGAGCGGCCCGGTCCTGGTGCAGGTGCCGCGCCGCGGTTACCTCCCCGCGCTGGCCTGCCAGGCCTGCCGCGCCCAGGCCCGTTGTCACCAGCAGGTGGCGGCTCCGCCCGTATCCATGACGTCCCCCGGACCGTCCGGCGGCAGGGGCGTCGCGGGGACCGCCGGGCGCATCGGGCATCAGGAGCTGCTCGGGGGGACCGCCGAGGGCGTGGTGGGGTACCTCGGCGAGGCCGCGGGGACGGCCAGGCACGCGGCGGGGTATCCGGGGGAGGCCGGTGGGCGTGCCGGGGGCGTGGGGCATCCGGGTGAGGGCGGACCGGAGGCCGGCGGGCAGGCGGCGGGGGAGTCGGGGGGCGTGGGGGCGTTGTGCGGGGGGCCGCTGGCGTTGCGAGGGGGTCATGCGGCGCCGTACTGCCGCTGGTGCGGCCGCATCGCGGGGACCTGGCGCTGCCAGGCGTGCGGGAGCAACCGGATGCGCGCCGTGGTGGTGGGCGCCCGGCGCACGGCCGAGGAGCTCGGGCGCGCGTTCCCGTCGGTCCCGGTCAAGACGTCCGGGCGTGATGGCGTGCTCGCCACCGTCGGTCCCGCCCCCGCGCTGGTGGTGGCCACCCCGGGCGCGGAGCCGGTCGCCGAGGGCGGGTACGCGGCGGCCGTCCTGCTGGACGGCTGGGCGCTTCTGGGCCGCCCCGATCTGCGTGCCGCCGAGGAGACGCTGAGACGCTGGATGAACGCCGCGGCGCTGCTCCGCCCGGCCGCCGACCTGGTCGTCCTCGCCGACCCGAGCGTGCCCGCCGTCCAGGCGCTGCTCCGCTGGGACCCGGTGACCCACGCCGAACGCGAGCTGTCGGAGCGGGCGGCGCTGGGGTTCCCGCCGGCGGTGCGCATGGCGACGCTGACCGGTACCGCCGCTGGGGTCAGGGAGATGGCGGCCGGCCTGCGGCTGCCGGAAGGGGCGCAGGTCCTCGGCCCGGTTCCGGTGGAGAACCCGCGGTCGGCGCCCGAGGAGGCGCAGGAGCGGCTGATGGTGCGGGTGCCGCGCGGGGCCGGCCTTGCGCTGGCGCGGGCGCTCAAGGGAGCGGCGGGCGTGAGGTCCGCGCGGAAGGCTCCCGACCTGGTCCGGGTGTGTATGGATCCGATCGATCTGATCTGACCGGAGGTCGCCGATTCGCGGTGCCGAAAGTAAGCCGTTAGTTTCTCCCTGTGTCGATCGAATGGGTGAACGGGGCCATCGAGGAGATCCGGGCGTGGGGGCGCTCGAACAACGTCATGGTCGACGCCGATGAGGTGCGGCTCCTGTGTGACTACGCCAGCGACTATCTGGATGTCGGCGAGCTCGCCGACTTCACGCCCGGCACGTTCGAGCAGCTGCTCCTCGACATCTACCCGCGCAAGGTCATCGCGCCGCCCGAGAGCGCGGCCGAGACGGTGGCGGCGGCGCGCACGCTGGTCGACTTCCTGCTGGACAGCGGGGAGATCGGCACCAAGATGGCGGCCCGCATGCGGGCCAAGATCGACGAGATCGCGCCCGAGATGCCGGCCGCGCTGGCCGACACCTCGAAGTTCGGCATGGCGAAGAGCATCTTCGGGGCGATGGGCGCCGACCTCGACGCCGGTGAGATCGAGGGCGCGGGGCAGCACGGCTCCGGCGACGACTTCCTCGGCCTGCCGCCGCAGCGGCTGCGCGGTGTGACGGCCGACGACGAGTGCGCCTGTCCCGGGTGCTCGCCGCTGCCCGCCGTACGGCTGGCGCCGCCGGAGGAGGTCGCGCGGGCGGCCCGGGAGGCGGGCCTGCTCCAAGACGCCCACGGCGTGGTGGCCTGGATGCTGGAGGGCGGTCATGTGCCGACCGTCCGGGGCGGGCTGCGGGTCAGGGACGCCGCGCGCATCACCAGGGAGCTCGGCATCGCCGCTCCGAAGCTGGCCTGGCAGCTGGCGGTCGCCATCGGCCTGACCGAGGTCTCGGGCGCCTCTCTTTCGGCGAGCGGGCTCCGGCCGCTGCCGTCCCGCGGCGACGCCGAGGTGCTCGACCTGTGGGCGGGCACGGTGGCGTTCCTCATCGACGGCCCGGCCGTGGAGGTCACCGGTTCGGCGGAGGTCGACCGCGAGCTCTACACGATCCACGACATGCTCTACCGCCTGCAGGTCCCCATGCCGGTCGCGGCGCTGCGCGAGCACCTCGACGAGACCTGGGCGGGCGACCGGCCCGACGGTGACGACCAGGACGAGCTGGACGCGGCGCTGGCCGCCCTCGTGCACTGCGGCACCGTCGCGCACGTGGCGGACACCGTCCGGCTCACCGCGCGCGGCCTGTGGGGGATGCGTGAGACGTTCTCCCGCATGGGCCTGCCGGCGCCCGTCGCCCCGGACCCCGCCGAGGGGGACGCCGCCGGGCTGATCGCCGGCCTGCTGGGCGGGGTGCCGGCCGAGCAGGCGGAGCGTGACATCGCCTCCTGGCTCGGCCGACGCTCCGCCGCCGAGGCGGCGCACGAGCTGCTCACCGCCGTCCGCGAGCAGGACGCGGTGACGCGCGGGGTGGCGGTCGCGATCGTCGACCGGCTGGGGGAGGACGCGGACGCCGCGGTGCGGCCGTTCCTCTCGGATCCGGAGCTGCGCCCGCACGCCGTCCACTGGCTGGCCTCCCGCGACCTCGAGGCGCCCGCCCTGACGCCGGAGGAGGTCCTGTGGCTGAGCGTCGACATGCTCGCGCTGGCCATGCCGGACGCCGAGGACGACCCGGAGCGGTTCGCCGAGACCCTTGCGGAGGCCGGGCCGCCCGCCCACGTCATCGAGGAGATGTGGCAGGTCGACCACCCCGATGTCGCGGAGGTCCTCGATCTTCTCGGCCGTCACCTGCCCGACCGCGGCGTGGCCAAGGCCGCTCGCAAGGCGGCTTTCAAGGCGCGCTCGCGCGGCATCCACTGAGCGGTCCCTGTGGACGTCCGGCGACATTCACCGAGCGGTCTAGGTCATCGTCCGGAGTCGGTCATCGGGTGTGGCTGGTGTGGAGTAAGTTGCCTGAATGGCCAACAGCGAGAACGGCGGCGTCTTCGATCTTGGAGAGCTGCGCAATCTCATCGACGAGCTGGGAAACGTGTCCGGCGAGGAGCGGGAGGCGCTGCTCACCGAGATGGCGGGCGGGAACGACGAGTGCGACTGCGGTGAGTGCGGCGAGGGTGAGGTGCTGAGCTTCCCGCCGGTCGAGGTCGCGCCTTCGGCCGAGCTCGCCGACGCGGTCCTGGCCGTGCCCCTCGTACGGGACGCGCGGCGGCTCGCGGCCTGGACGGGCACGCGCGAGGTGACCGGCGAGGGCCTGCTGACGCCCGCCGACGCGCGCGAGGCCGCCGGCGAGCTCGGGCTGAGCGGCGACCGGCTGCGCCTGGTGTGGATCGTGGCGGTCAACAGCGGCCTGCTCCGCATCACCCAGGCCGGCGCGTCTCCCGGCCCCGGGCTGCCTCCCGACCTGATGGAGTTCTGGGACGGCGTGGTCATGGACGTCCTGGACCGCACCGACGAGGGGCTCACCGGCTCGGCCGTCGCCGACGAGCACCTGACCGAGATGCTCGCCACCATCTACGCCACCAGCGACGGCATCACCTACACCGCCCTCGTCGAGGGCATGCTCCAGGCGCACGAGATCGGCTGCGAGGCGCGCGCGCCCGAGATGCGGCGGCTGCGCGAGGAGCTGCCCGGCGAGCTGGACGCGGCGCTCGACCTGCTGAGTTACTGCGGGCTCTTCGAGCGCACGGCCGACAGCGTGCGGCTCACCCCCCTCGGGGTGTGGGCAGTGCGGCAAGATCTGCTGCGCGAGGGCCATGACGCGCCGCTGCTGTCGGAGGTCGCCTCCTACGCCGAGCTGAGCGCCGCCGAACTGGTCGAGGCGATGCTGTCGGGGGAGGCGCCGTCGAGCGCTCCGACGCTGTGGGTCGAGCGCCGCGTCCCCGAGGACGCCGCCCGCGAGCTGATCAAGGTGGCGGCGTCCGGCACCCCCGGCCAGCGCGGGGTGATCGGCACGGTCCTCGAGGAGATCGGGCCGGAGGCCGAGCCGGCGATGCGCGAGGCCCTGGCCGAGCCGACGATGTGGCGCCACGCGGCCGTCTGGCTCGGCGTGCGCGACCTGGACGCGCCGGCCCTCAGCGAGGACGACGGCACCTGGCTCGCGGTGGACACGCTGGCCACGCTGCTGCACATCCCCGACGCCCAGGAGGCGATGGGGGAGTTCGAGGCGCTGGACGCCGGCGAGGAGCTGCTGCGCCTGGTCGACGACATCGGCCGCAGCCCTCATCCCGACGCCATCGCCGTCCTTTCGCTCCTGGGCGCTCACCATCCCGACGCCACGGTAGCCAAGGCGGCTCGCAAGGCCGCGATGAAGGCCCGCTCCCGCTGACCCGCGACGCCCGCGCGCGACCCTCGCGCGCGGCGGCGGCCGGGCGCGCCGGGCATGATCGCAAACAGCGCGTTCGCGGCGAGCCCATAAACTAGAGGGACCTTCAATTCGTGACGTGAACGGAGTCGTCCGTGGCAATTCAGTCGATCCGCCTGTTCGGCGATCCGGTGCTGCGCACCCCCGCGGAGCCGGTCAAGGATTTCGACAAGGAGCTCCGCAAACTCGTCAAGGACCTCACCGACACGATGATGGACGCGCCGGGAGCGGGGCTCGCGGCTCCGCAGATCGGCGTCGGCCTGCGGGTGTTCACCTACTACGTCGATGACACGCTCGGCCACCTGATCAACCCGACCCTCGACCTCTCCGAGGACAAGGACGAAGAGGGCGAGGAGGGCTGCCTGTCCTTCCCCGGCCTCACCTTCCCGACGCCGCGCGCGATCCGCGCCGTGGCCAAGGGCTTCGACATGCACGGGGAGCCGATCACGGTCGAGGGCACCGATCTGCTGGCCCGGTGCGTGCAGCACGAGACCGACCACCTCGACGGCGTGCTGTTCATCGACCGCATGGACCCCAAGCAGCGCAAGCTGGCCATGAAGGCGATCCGCGAGGCCGAGTGGAGCGGCCTTTCGGCCCCCGCGGTCAAGTTCTCGCCGCACGCCACTCAAGGGAAGGCTCTCTAGCCCGTGCGCCTCGTCTTCGCCGGAACCCCGCAGACCGCCCTGCCGCCGCTCAGGGCGCTGCTCGACTCGCCCCGGCACGAGGTGGTGGCCGTGGTGACCCGGCCGGACGCCCAGTCGGGCCGGGGCCGCAAGGTCCATCCCAGCCCGGTGGCGGAGCTGGCGGAGTCCGCCGGCATCGAGGTGCTCCGGCCGGCCAAGGCGGGCGACCCGGAGTTCCTCGCCCGGCTCAAGGCCATCGATCCTGACTGCTGCCCGGTCGTCGCCTACGGCGCGCTGCTGCCGCAGTCGGCTCTCGACATCCCGCGGTTCGGCTGGATCAACCTGCACTTCTCGCTGCTCCCCGCGTGGCGGGGGGCCGCCCCGGTGCAGCACGCCGTCCTCCATGGTGACCCGATCACCGGCGCGGCGACGTTCCAGATCGTCAAGGAGCTCGACGCCGGGCCGGTCTACGGGGTCGTGACCGAGGAGATCCGGCCCGCCGACACCAGTGGCGAGCTGCTGGCCCGCCTCGCCGAATCCGGCGCGGGGCTGCTCGCGGCGACGCTCGACGGGGTGGAGGACGGCACGCTGGAGGCCCGTCCGCAGCCCACCGAGGGCATCAGTTACGCGCCCAAGATCGAGGTCACGGACGCACGGGTCGACTGGTCGGCGCCCGCCATGCGCGTCGACCGGCTGGTCCGCGCCTGCACGCCCTCTCCGGGCGCGTGGAGCGAGTTCCGGGGCCAGCGGCTCAAGCTCGGTCCGGTCCGGCTCGTGCCCGACGCCTCGGAGCCGGTTCCGGGCGCCGGCGCGCTGGCGCCCGGCGAGATCGCGGTCGCCAAGGACACCGTCCTGGTGGGCACCGCCACCCATCCGGTGCGGCTCGGCGACGTCCAGCCGCAGGGCAAGCGCCAGATGACCGCGGGAGAGTGGGCGCGGGGCGTGCGCCTCGCCGCCGGTGACCGGCTCGGCTGAGGGCCGCGGGCCCGGCGATCCAGGGCGTCCCCTCGCGGGCGCCGCGCGCCTCACGGCGTTCAGAACAGAAAGCAGATCCGACATGTCCCGCTTGGCGATCATCGACCACCGCGCCCTTTCCGGGCCGCACCGGCAGAACGGGGAGGGCGTCCTCTCCGCGCCGAAGGACCGGGCCCGCGCCCAGGATGTCCGATGAGTCCGGCGAACGGGCAGAGCGGCCGCTCGAGGGGCGGGAACCCCAAGAGCGGGAAGAGGCCCAGGCCGGTACGCGACGAGGCGCGCAACGTCGCCTACGACCTTCTCAGGGCCGTCGACGAGCGGGACGCCTACGCCAACCTGCTCATGCCCACCCTGCTGCGCGAGCGCCGCCTGGCCGGGCGCGACGCCGCCCTGGCGACCGAGCTGGCGTACGGCACGCTGCGCGGCCTCGGCACCTACGACGAGATCATCGCAGCCTGCAGTGACCGGCCGCCCGAGGAGATCGACCCGCCGCTGCTGGACGCCATCCGCATCGGGGTGCATCAGCTCCTGAAGACCCGGGTGCCTCCGCACGCGGCCGTCAGCGCGACGGTCGATCTGGTGCGGCTGCGCATCGGCACCGGGGCCTCCAAGTTCGCCAACGCGATCCTGCGCAAGGTCGCCACCCGCGACTTCGACGAATGGCTGCCCATCGTGGCGCCCGACGCGCAGGACGACCCGGTCGGCCACCTCGCCGTGACCTACAGCCATCCCCGGTGGATCACCTCGGCGCTGCGTGACGCCGTGGGCGGGGACATGGGCGAGACCGCCGAGCTGCTGGCCGCGGACAACGAGCGTCCCGGGGTGACCCTGGTCGCCTGGCCGGGACGCAGCACCGTCGCGGAGCTGGTCGAGGCGGGCGCCGTCGCCGCGCGCTTCTCGCCCTACGCCGCTTACCTGCCCGACGGCGACCCCGGGTCCGTCGAGGCGGTCGGGCAGGGCCGGGCGGCCGTCCAGGACGAGGCGAGCCAGCTCGTCGCCCTGGCGTTGACCCGCGTGCCCGTGGAGGGCGCAGACCGTCTCTGGCTCGACATGTGCGCGGGCCCGGGCGGCAAGGCCGGGCTGCTCGACGCGCTCGCCATCCAGAACGACCGCCACCTGCTCGCCGCCGACCAGCGGTACCACCGGGCCCGGCTGGTGTGGCGGGCGACGCGCAGGGCGGGGGTCATCACGGCGGACGGCACCGAGCCGGCCTGGCGTCCCGGGGTGTTCGACCGGGTGCTGGTGGACGCCCCCTGCACGGGCCTCGGCGCCCTTCGCCGGCGTCCCGAGGCGCGCTGGCGGCGCGCTCCCGAGAGCGTGCCCGAGCTGGGCGCGCTCCAGCGGCGCCTGCTCGGCTCCGCCCTGGAGGCGGCGCGCCCCGGGGGGGTCGTGGCCTACGTGACGTGCTCCCCGCATCTGGCCGAGACCCGGGCCGTGGTCGGTGACGTCGTGAAGCGCCGGGGCGACGCCGAGATCCTCGACGCCCGGGCGTTCCTGCACGAGGCCGACGATCTCGGCGACGGCCCCTACGCCCAGTTCTGGCCGCACCGCCACGGCACCGACGCCATGTTCCTGGCCCTGCTCCGCCGCACGTGACCCGCCGGGCCCTGTCGCGTTCCTCGAGCCGCCGCTCCTCTCCGCCCGGTGCGCGGGCCAAGGTGCGAAGGTGCGAAGGTGCGAAGGTAAGTGATCATTTCGCCAGGTACCGAGAGACGGGGACGAGATCATGTCCTATCCAGACCCGAGCTATTTCGCGGCCGAGGGTGAGGTCAGCGCGACGTACCGGCCCGCCGGCCAGGAGGCCGAGTTGACGATGGGCGCCGGCGGGACGAGGGTGAGCCATCTCGCGACCGGCGCGACGACGAGCGGGCGGTTCGGGCTGTACCGCTGGGAGATGGGGCCGAAGCCGAGCGGGCCGAGCGCCCACTTCCACCGGACGATGTCGGAGTCGTTCTACGTCCTGTCCGGGACGATCCGCCTCTTCGACGGGGACAAGTGGATCGAAGCGACTCCCGGGGATTTCCTGCACGTTCCCGAAGGGGGCATCCACGCCTTCCGCAACGAGTCGGGTGCGCCCGCTTCGATGCTGCTGCACTTCGCTCCGGGCGCTCCGCGCGAGGCGTACTTCGAGGAACTCGCCGAGATCGCCGCGAGCGGCGGCAGGCTGAGCCCCGAAGAGTGGAACGCGATCTTCCTCCGCCACGACCAGTACATGGTCTGACCCCGGCCCGCGGGGTCGGGATTCCGCGATGTGGAGGGGCGAGCCGGATCTCCGCACCGGGTCGCTGAGGGTGTGCCGGGCCGGGGGCGCGGGTGGCGGGGTTCTAGACTTCGGCCTCATGGCCGTACAGATCTCACCCAGCATCCTGACCGCGGACTTCGCCCGGCTGGCGGACGTGGCGGCGAAGGTGGCGGGCGTCGCCGACTGGCTGCACGTCGACGTCATGGACAACCACTTCGTGCCCAACCTCACCCTCGGGCTGCCGGTGGTCGAGTCGCTGCTCAAGGCGACCGATCTGCCGCTCGACTGCCATCTGATGATCGAGAACCCCGACCACTGGGCCCCCGCGTACGCCGAGGCCGGCGCGGGCAGCGTCACGATCCACGCCGAGGCCGCCAAGGCCCCGGTGCGGACGCTGCGGCAGATCCGCGCCGCCGGGGCGCGGGCCGGGTTCGCGCTCAACCCCGGCACCTCGGTCCAGCAGTACGAGGACCTGCTCGGCGAGATCGACATGCTCCTGGTGATGACCGTGGAGCCGGGCTTCGGCGGGCAGTCCTTCCTCGACATCATGCTCCCGAAGATCCGCAAGGCCCGGGAGCTGATCGCCAAGCACGGCGGCGAGGTCTGGCTCCAGGTGGACGGCGGGGTCTCGGCCAAGACCATCGAGCGCTGCGCGGAGGCCGGGGCCGACGTGTTCGTCGCCGGCAACGCGGTCTACGGCTCCGGCGACCCCGCCCAAGCCGTACAGGACCTGCGCACCCAGGCCGAGCGCACCGAAAGCTGACCCCGGCGGCCGTCCGGGGTGCTCAGGCGAGGGCCGGGTCCAGGACGATCTCCCTGCCGTGGGTGGTGGGCTCCTCGGGGAAGTGGCAGGCGGTGAGGTGCCCGTCGCGGTTGCCGCCGATCTGGAGCAGCGGAGGCTCCTCGGCGGCGCACTTCTCCTTGGCCTTCCAGCATCGGGTGCGGAACCGGCACCCGGACGGCGGGTCGATCGGCGAGGGGACGTCGCCGGCGAGGCGGATCCGCTCGGTCGCGACGCCGTCCTCGGGAAGCTCCACTTCGGGCACGGCCGACAGCAGGGCGTGGGTGTACGGATGGCGGGGCCGCTCGTAGATCGACTCCCGGTCGCCCACCTCGACGATCTTGCCGAGGTACATCACGGCCACGCGCTGGGAGACGTGGCGCACCACCGCGAGGTCGTGGGCGATGAACAGGAAGGCGATGCCGAGATCGCGCTGCAGCCGCTGCAGGAGGTTGACCACCTGGGCCTGGATGGACACGTCCAGCGCGGACACCGGCTCGTCGGCGACGATCAGCTTGGGTTCCAGGGCGAGGGCCCGGGCCACGCCGATGCGCTGCCGCTGGCCGCCGGAGAACTCATGGGGGAACCGGTTGTAGTGCTCGGGGTTGAGCCCGACGATCTCCAGCAGCTCCTGGACGCGCTTCTGCAGCCCGCCCTCCGGCCTGATGTCGTTGATCTCCATGGGGCCGCGGATGATCGTTCCCACGGTCTGGCGGGGATTGAGCGAGCTGTAGGGGTCCTGGAAGATCATCTGGATCTCCCGGCGGATCGGCTTCAGCTCCCGGCGCGTGCTGTGGGCGATGTCGCGGCCCTGGTAGAGGACCTTGCCCCCGCTCGGCTCGTGCAGCCGGGCGACCAGCCGGCCGAGGGTGGACTTGCCGCAGCCCGACTCGCCGACCAGCCCCATGGTCTGACCGGCGGGCACGGTCAGATCGACGCCGTCGACGGCGTGCACCTTCCCGATCTGGTGCTTGAGGACGAAGCCGCCCATGACCGGGAAGTACTTGGTCAGCCCCTCGAGTTCCAGCAGCGGCGTCGTCACGGTCGTCCCTTGATCTGTGCGAAGGTTTCCTGCTTCTGCTTCGGCGTGAGATAGCACGCGTCCCCGTGCCCGGTGGCGGGGGACAGGTCCGGCCGCTGGTGCACGCACAGCTCGGGTCCCGCCAGCCGCACGTATTCGCACCGCGGGTGGAACGGGCAGCCGGACGGCGGGTTGAGCATGCTCGGCGGGGTGCCCCTGATCGGCGTGAGGGGCACGTCGACCGGCGACCCGAGGCGGGGGACGGAGGAGAGCAGGCCCCAGGTGTAGGGATGGCGGGCTTCGCCGAGGACCTCCCGGACGGTTCCCCGCTCGGCGGCCCGGCCCGCGTACATGACCAGCACCTGGTGCGCGGTCCTGGCGATCACGCCGAGGTCGTGGGTGATCAGGATGATCGAGGTTCCGGTCTGCTGCTGCAGGTCCTTGAGCAGGTCGAGCACCTGCGCCTGGACGGTGACGTCGAGCGCGGTGGTGGGCTCGTCGGCGATCAGCAGGTCGGGGTCGCAGACCAGGGCCATGGCGATCATGACCCGCTGCCGCATGCCGCCCGAGAAGTGGTGGGGGTAGTCGTCCACGCGCGTCCTGGCGTTCGGGATGCCCACCCGCTCCAGCATTTCGATCGCCCGGTCCCGGGCCTCCTTCTTGCTCGCGCCCTTGTGCTTGCGGTACACCTCGCTGATCTGGCGGCCGACGGTGTGGTAGGGCGACAGCGAGGTCAGCGGGTCCTGGAAGATCATGGCGATGCGGTTGCCGCGCAGCCCCTCCAGGGCCGTGCGGCTCGCGCCGGTCAGTTCCTGGTCCTCGAACCAGATCTCGCCGTGGATCTCGGTGCGGTCGCGGTTGTGCAGGCCGAGGATGGCCAGGTTGGTCACCGACTTGCCCGAGCCGGACTCGCCCACGATGCCGAGCGTCGTGCCCTTCTCCACCTCGAAGGAGAGCCCGTCGACGGCTCTCACCACGCCGTCCTCGGTCTGGAAGGAGATGTGCAGGTCCTGGACGGACAGGAAGGAGTCGCCCCGGCGGCCGGGACTGCTCTGGGAGAGTGTGACGGCGGTCAAGCGGTGACTCCTAGCTGAGGCGGACGCGCGGGTCGATGACGGCGTAGAGGGCGTCCACGATGACGTTGAAGACGACGATCGCGGCGGCGGCGAGCAGCACCGTCGCCATCAGCATGGGCAGGTCGGAGTTGAGCACGGCCTGGATGGAGAGCCGGCCGATGCCCTGCAGGCTGAACGTCGTCTCGGTGATGATCGCCCCGCCGATGAGGGTGGCGACGTCGATGCCGAAGATGGTCGCGATGGGGGTGAGCGTGCCCCGGAGCGCGAAGCGCAGGATCACGGTGCGGGCGGACATGCCCTTGGCCCGCGCAGTGCGCACGTAGTCCTCCGACAGCTGCTCCACCATCGTGGAGCGGGCCATGCGGGTGTAGTTCGCGGTGAAGATGATGGCGAGCACCACCCACGGCAGCAGCAGCCCGTACGCCCACTCCAGCGGGTTGTCGGTGAAGGGCACGTACCTCGGCCGCGCGATGATGTTCCACTGGTAGACCAGGAAGTACATGGCCAGCGTGCCGACGAAGTAGATCTGCACCGAGGCGCCGATCAGCGACGAGACACTGGCGATCTTGTCGAGGGCCTTGCCCTGGTTGAGAGCGGCGACGATGCCGGTGCCGACGCCGAAGAGCAGGAAGATGACGGCGGAGCCGAGGGTCAGCGAGATCGTGACCGGCATCCGGTCGGTGATCGTCTCGAAGACCGGGGCGTGGTTGACGAAGGAGAACCCGAGGCAGGGCGCGGGGCAGTGCCCGAGTCCCTCGTAGTCCCGTCCGACGAAGATCCCGGCCAGCCAGGTGACGAACTGGACGAAGATCGGCTGGTCCATGCCGAGGTTGTGCCGCGCCTGCGCGAGCGTCTCGGGCGGGCACACCTTCCCGCAGGCAAGCCGTGCCGGGTCCGCGGGCACGGCGAAGAAGAGGAAGAACGTCACGGCGGCGATGATCAGGAGGATGACCGCCGCGCCGAGGGTCCGGCGAGTCAGGAATCGGAGCATGGCCTGTCGTTCTCACTTGTGGGTGCTCCGGGGCGCCGCACGGGCGCCCCGGAGCCGGGAGTGCTACTGCTTCACGAAGATGGTGTTCGGCGAGACGACCCAGCTGATCGGGTCGATCTCGGCGCCGCCCACCAGCGACCCGTGGAGCTGCAGGCCGACGTTGTTCAGCGCGGGCACCAGGGGGGTGACCGTCTCCATGATCTTCTTGTCCAGCTCGCCCCATGCCTTGTTGGCCTCGGCGGCGTCGGGCAGGGCCTCGATGCGCTTGATCTCCGCGGTGATGGCCGGGTCCTTCAGGTGCGACTGGTTGTAGCCGCCGTCGTGGACCGGGCCGAAGATCACCGGGAAGACGGTGGCCGCGGTCGGCCAGTCGGCGCCCCAGCCGCCCCAGTACATGTCCAGGCCGTTGTCCACCTTGCCGGTCGCGTCGTACCAGGTCTTGGTGTTCATCGGCTTGGCGACCACCTTGACGCCGGCCTTGGCCAGCTGGTTCTTGATGGCGACCGTGATGCGCTCTTCGGTGGGGGTGTCGTTGTACCCGTAGACGATGGTCGGCGTCGGGTTGCTGGACTGGGCCAGCAGCTCCTTGGCCTTGGCGATGTCGCCCTCGGGGTGCTGCTTCATGCCGAAGGCATCGTAGTCCTGCCAGCCCGACACGCTCGGGTTGAGGATGGTGGTGTTGATCACCGAGCTGGCGGGCCCGCCGCTGATCTGCATGATCTGCTGGGTCGGCCAGGCGTAGTTGATCGCCTGGCGGATCTTGACGTCCTTCATCCTGTCGAGGTTGAAGTAGTAGTAGTCACCGTACGGCGAGGGCTGCTTGAGCAGCCGCGACTGCAGGTCGGGGTTCTCGACGACCTGCTGGGTCCGCTCGGCGGCGACGTGGCCGTAGAAGCTGAACGTCTTCTTGTCGTCGCCGGTGTCCGCGATGAACCGGTCGGTCACCTGCAGTGCCTGGAAGCCGAACTCCAGGTGCCACTTGTCGGGGTAGGCGCCGCGGATCGGGTCGGAGGCGGGGTCCCAGTTGGGGTTGCGCTCCAGGTCCATCGACTTGTCGACGACGTGCTTGGCGATGATGTACGGACCGCTGGAGACGGGCTCCTTGTCGTACTTCTCCTTGGTGTCCTTGGCCTTCGGGACGATGCCGTACCCGGTCATCGCGAGCGCGTAGTTGGCGTCCGCGTGCGGGGAGGTGAAGTGGAAGACGACGGTCTTGTCGTCGGGGGTCTCGATGCCGTCGAGCTCCTTGCCGCTGTACGGCCCCCCGTAGGCCTTCTTGTAGTCCTCCTGCGTCAGCCACTGCTGGATGTACGGCGGCCCTTCGGTGATGAACGGGGCGAACAGCCGCTCCATCGTCCACTTGACGTCACCGGAGGTGATCGCGCTGCCGTCCTGCCACTTCACCCCGTCCTTCAGGGTGAACTTCCAGGTCTTGCCGCCCTCGGAGGACTGCCCGGCGTCGGTGGCGAGGTCGCCCACCACCTTGTAGTCGCCCGTGGCGACCCGCTTGTACCCGGTGAGCTGGCGGGTGATGAGCTCGTGGAAGTTGCCGGTGACGTTGTCGTACACCCTGCCCGGGTCGAAGTGCGGGTAGTCGTCACGGTCGATCATGTTGACGGTGCCGCCCTTGACGACGCCCTCCGGCGGGATGGCCGGCCCGTTGGAGTCGTCCGCCGTGCCGACGGTGACCTTCGCGGGGGCGAAGAGCTCGGTGAGGTTCGTCGTGGTGGCGCTGGGGGTCGAGCCCGCCGGTGGCCCGCCGGCGTTTCCCTTGGAACACGCCGCGGTGAGCGCGAGGGATCCGATGGCGAGGACGGCCAGTGCGGACCGCGTTCGTGCTGACATTTCACTCCTGGTCGTAGATATATGAGGGGTGCGGGGCCGGGTCAATGTCTGATCTTCGGGTCGAAGGCGTCACGGACCGAGTCACCCAGGAGGTTGAAGGCGACGACGAAGAGGAGGAGTGCGACGCCGGGGAACATCAGGTAGGTGATGTCGGCCTGGTAGACCTCGGTCCCGCGCAGGAACATGCGGCCCCAGTCGGGCACGGGCTCGATCATCCCGACGCCGAGGAAGGACAGCGCCGCCTCGGAGGTGACCAGGGCCGGCAGCAGGAGCGTCGACTGGATGAGGATCGGCGTCCACAGGTTCGGCAGCAGCTCCTTGAAGATGATCCTGCCGGGCGAGGCGCCCGTGACCCGCGCCGCCTCCACGAACTCCCGCTCGCGCAGGGAGAGCACGTTGCCGCGCAGCAGCCGCGCGAGACCCGCCCAGCCGAACACGGTGAGGAAGATGATGAGCGAGGCGGCGCGCAGCCAGGTCGGCGTCTCCTCCTCCGGCTTCACCATGAGGTTCTCCACCACCGGCATGAACGCGATGATGAACAGCGTCGAGGGGAAGGAGAGCAGGACGTCGATGGTGCGCCCGATGAAGTAGTCGGTCCGCCCGCCCGCGTATCCGGCGACGATGCCGACCACGATGCCGATCACCGTCGTGATGGCCGTCGCCGCCAGGGCGATCAGCAGCGAGGTGCGGATGCCGTACACGAGCTGGGTGAAGACGTCGCGGCCGAGGCCGGGCTCGATCCCGAACCAGAACTCCGAGCTGATGCCGCCGTTGGGCAGCACCGGGAAGCCGTACGGGTTGAGCAGCCCGGGCTCGTCCAGGCCGTAGGTGGTGTACGGATCCTTGCCGTACAGCGCCGAGATCAACGGCGCCGCGATGGCGACCAGGATGAAGAACAGCACGATGACGGCGGAGACCACGCCTGTCTTGTCGCGCCGGAAGCGTCGCCACATGAGCTGGGCCGGCGAGCGGCCCACCAGGGGGGAGCCGCCGGCGCCGGACGTCGCGGCGAGGTCGGGGTCCGCGGGTCCGGAACCGGCCTCGGCCGTGGCCTGAGAGGGGAGAGCCATTGTGCGGGTGCCACCCCAGAGATCGATCGCGGTAAATCGTGACTTGGTGGAACCCTGGCAATTAATAAGCCGTTGGTCAACGTGTGGAACGTACTTTTCATGCCACTTCGCCGTTTGTTGTGCAATGTCAATCAGGTTGTGTCCGTAACCCCCTTGACCTGCCCTGATGCTCTACGAGAGAGTGTTCATCGCACGTGATTGCCATTGTCACGGTTTCGTGACACAAGCATGACATGGCTATGACGCAATCACCTTGATCGCTGGATGATTGTGGATATAGGGCCGGACGCGAGGGCCGGGTGTGGGCGGGGAGTTCCGTGGGTAACCCCTTACTTACGGCGTTCCCCGGAGGTGGCGCGATGGACCACGGGTTGTTCGGTCCGCGGTCGGTGACATGGCGGGTGATGGGCGAGCCGGTCCAGTTGGTCGGCGGGTTCCGCGCACTGCTGATGCAGGGCCTGCACCCCCGGGCGATGCGCGGCGTGGTGCAGAACTCCGCCCTGATGGACCCGGACGAGGCCTGGGCCCGCTTCGTGCGCACGACGGAGTTCGTCCGGATCCGCACCTACGGCACCCGGGCCGAGGCCGCCAGGGCCGGCGCCCGGGTCCGCAAGATCCACGCCTCGCTAACCGCGTACGATCCCGACCGCGACGAGGACTTCCGGCTGGACGACCCCGACGCGCTGCGCTGGGTCCACGTGGGCGAGGTCGACTCCTACCTGACGGTGGCCCGGCGCGCGGGGGTGCCGCTGAGCGACGAGGACGCCGACCGGTTCGTGGCCGAGCAGCGGCGCTCGGCCGAGCTCGTCGGGCTGCGGCCGGGGGACGTGCCGGGGTCGGTGGCCGAGCTGAACGCCTACATGGAGGCCGAGCGCCCCGGCCTGTACTTTGTGCCGGAGGCCGCCCATCCGCTGCGAGTGTCGCTCAACGCGCCGCTGCCGCTGCGGCTCACCCTGTTGAAGCCGGCCTTCCCGCTGGTGACGGTGCTGGCCATCGCCACGCTGCCGCGCTGGGCCCGCAGGCTGTACGGCCTGCCGGCCACGCCGCTCGAGGACCTGTGGGCCACCATGACGCTCAAGGCGCTGCACTGCGGCACTCAGGTGATCCCCGAGGGGCTGCGCTACAGCCCCGCCGTGCGGCGCGCGCGGCGGTTGATGTCGGCCGCCTGACAACCCGGGGGCCACCCCCTAGCTAGCAAGCGCTTGCTTACCATAGGGGTAGTAGTGGGTTACGTGCGCTTTGCCGCGCATGGCACACTGATAGCAGAGCAGCGTGCTCCGGGGTCGGTGAAATTCCGAACCGGCGGTGACAGTCCGCGACCCGGCCGAGTCCATCGGCCGGTGGACCTGGTGGAATTCCAGGACCGACGGTGAAAGTCCGGATGGGAGGAAGCGCGCGAGCGTCCGGCGATCCGTCGCCGGACGCGTCCGTGGTGCGTGTGCCGCACCCGATCACCCCGGGGCCCGCCGTGGCATGAAAGCTACTGGCGAGTAGGAGGGGCCGGGTGGGCCGACCGGACGTGACCGCGTGCCGCGCCATCGAGCGTGCCGCACCTTTCCCTGCCATCGCGCCGGCCGCGCTCGCGCCGCCGTGCCCGCTCGATCGCGGCGTGTCCCCGGAGCCGTACAGGGACCTTCCCCGTTCCCCGATTCCCGGCTCTTCCGAAGGATCCCCCCGGTTCCCCGGAAGACGGACGGATCTCCGCGGGTTGCTTCCTCACGCAGGTCACCGATCGGCCCGAGCTCAGGCTCCTCGTCCGGCCGCATCGCACAAGGAGCGCTGATGTTCACAGGAATCGTCGAGGAACTCGGCGAGATCGCCGCGATGGAACCGCTGCCCGACGCGGCACGCCTCTCCATCCGCGGCAAGGCCGTCGCCCCCGGAGCCCGTCACGGCGAGTCGATCGCCGTCAACGGCGTCTGCCTGACGGTCGTCGACGTCGACGGAGACACCTTCACCGCCGACGTGATGAAGGAGACCCTCGACCGCAGTTCCCTCGGATCGCTCTCGCCGGGCACGCGGGTCAACCTCGAGCGCGCCGTACGCGCCGACCAGCGCCTCGGCGGCCACATCGTCCAGGGCCACGTGGACGGCACCGGCGTCGTGCTGGCGCGCGAGCCCGCCGAGCACTGGGAGATCGTGCGCGTCTCGTTGCCGGCCGGGCTCGACCGGTACGTGGTCGAGAAGGGCTCGATCGCCGTCGACGGGGTCAGCCTCACCGTCGCGGACGTGCGGCCCGGCGAGTTCGCCGTCAGCCTCATCCCCACCACCCTCCAGCTCACCACGCTCGGCCGCAAGCAGCCGGGCGACCCGGTCAACCTCGAGGTGGACGTGATCGCCAAGTACGTCGAGAAGCTCGTCGGCCCGCACCGGCAGGGCGTGGCCTCATGAGCTGGACCCAGGCGGGCTTCACCCTGTTCGGCCAGCATCTGCTCTACACCGACCTGGTGGGCAACATCTGCGCGCTCGCCACCGTGGTGCTGGCCATGAAGCGCACCATCTGGACCTGGCCGGTGCAGCTCGTGGGCTCGGTGCTGCTGTTCGTCGCCTCGGTTGAGGCGCACATCACCGGCAACGCGCTGAAGCAGGCGATGTTCGGCCTGCTCGCCGTCTACGGGTGGGTCAAGTGGGTGCGGGGCATGAGGGACGGCGAGACGCTTCCCGTGCGTCCCGGCCGCACCCGCGAGCGCGTCGTCCTGGTCGCCGTCATGGTGGCGGCCACGGCGCTCGTCGCCCTGTTCTTCAGCGTCACCGGCTGGTCGTGGGCCCCGCTCCCGGACGCCTACATCTTCGTCGGCAGCGCCATCGCGACCTACGCCCAGGGCAGGGCGCTGATCGACTTCTGGTGGATCTGGATCGCGGTCGACCTCGTCGGCGTCCCCCTGGCGTTCAGCTCCGGCCTCGTCGTCTCCGGCGTGGTGTACGGGATCTTCTTCGTCATGGTCCTGCTCGGGATCCGTGAGTGGCGGCGGCAGTACAGCCGCCGTCTGGAGCTGGAGGTAGTCACAATATGAGCGACATCACGCTCGACCCCATCGAGCGGGCGATCGACGACATCCGCGCCGGCCGGCCGGTCGTCGTCGTGGACGACGAGAACCGCGAGAACGAGGGCGACATCATCTTCGCGGCCTCCAAGGCCACCCCCGAACTGCTCGCCTTCACGATCCGCTACACCAGCGGCGTGATCTGCGTCCCCATGCTCGGTGAGTACCTGGACCGCCTGGGCCTGCCGCTGATGGTCCACCAGAACCGCGAGCGGCTCCGCACGGCGTACACGATCAGCGTCGACGCGCGTGACGGGGTGACCACCGGGATCTCCGCCGCCGACCGGGCCAAGACCATCCGCACCCTGGCCGATTCGGCGACCGAGCCCTTCGAGCTGGTGCGCCCGGGCCACATCTTCCCCCTGCGCTACCACGAGGGCGGGGTGCTCGCCCGCCGCGGCCACACCGAGGCGGCCGTCGACCTCTCGCGCCTGGCCGGGCTCACCCCGGCCGGAGTGCTCGCCGAGATCGTCAACGACGACGGGACGATGGCGCGCCTGCCCGAGCTGCGGGTGTTCGCCGACCGTCACGACCTCGCGCTGGTGTCCATCGAGCAGCTCGCGGAGCACCGCCGCCGCACCGAGCGGGTCGTCACCCGGGTCGCCGTCACCGAGATCCCGAACCGGTACGGCGTGTGGCGCGCGTACGGCTTCGCCAGCGGCATCGACGGCGGCGAGCACATCGCGCTGGTCTACGGGGAGCTCGGCGACGGCGAGGACATCCTCGTGCGCGCGCACTCCGAGTGCCTGACCGGAGACGTGCTCGGCTCGCTGCGCTGCGACTGCGGGGTGCAGCTCGACCACGCCATGCGGGCCATCGCCGCCGAGGGCAAGGGAGTGATCGTCTACCTGCGGGGACACGAGGGGCGCGGCATCGGGCTGCTCGCCAAGCTCAAGGCCTACAGCCTGCAGGACAACGGCAGCGACACCGTCGACGCCAACCTCGAGCTCGGCCTGCCGGTGGACGCCCGCGAGTTCTCCAACGCCGGCCAGATGCTGGCCGACCTCGGGGTCAAGTCGGTGCGGCTGCTGACCAACAACCCGGCCAAGCTGCGCGGCATGGACGGGTACGGCATCAAGGTGCTCGGCCGCGAGCCGATGCCGGTCGCGGCCAACCAGTACAACATCAAGTACCTCACGGCCAAGCGCGACCGCCTCGGCCACCAGATCGAGGGAGTCCGATGAGTGGTACCGGACGGCCGCAGGCCGCCCCCGTCGCCGCCGAGGGGTTGAAGGTCGGCATCGTCGCGGCCCGGTGGCACGAGCAGATCACCGACCGGCTGCTGGTCCGGGCGCAGAACGCCGCCGAGGAGTGCCGGGCCGAGTGGGTCGCCGTACGGGTGGCCGGGTCGCTGGAGATCCCGGTCGTGGCCCAGGCCCTCGCCCGCCGGTGCGACGCCGTCGTCGCGCTGGGCGTGGTGATCCGGGGCGAGACGGCCCATTTCCAGTACGTCTGCGACTCGGTCACCACAGGACTGACCCGGGTGTCCCTGGACGAGTCGACTCCGGTGGGCAACGGGGTGCTGACATGTGACAACCTTGATCAGGCCGTCGACCGGGCGGGCCTCCCCGGCAGCCACGAGGACAAGGGATACGAGGCCACGGTCGCGGCCATCGAGACAGCGCTGGTGCTGCGTGACCTGAAGGGATGAGGGATTTGCCGCGCCGATCCACCTGCCGTTCCCACCGGGCGGGCCGCCGTGCCTGACAGCGAGCTCCCACCGTCCCTCCCGGTGACCTGGCGGCCCCGCCGGGCCATGATCCTGGCGTACGGCTTCGCCGTGGTGATGGTCGTGGGCTCGATCGCGCTGGCCGTGGTGCTCCCTCCTCCGTTCAAGCTGCCCGACAAGCTCGGCCTGGTCGCGTTCGGGTGCCTGGTCGCCTTCCTGCTCCACCTGCTCGGCCGGCTGCGCGTGGAGGCCGACGAGGGGGGCATCACCGTCGTCAACGCCCTGCGGGTCCACCGGTACGAGTGGCCGGAGGTGCTCGACGTCACCATGCCCGAGGGGGAGCCGTGGCCCAGGCTCGACCTGGCCGACGGGTCCAGCGTCGGCGCCATGGGCATCCAGGGCGCCGAGAAGGCCCGCTCCCGCAAGGCCGTCGCCGAACTCCGCGCCCTCATCCACGCCTACGGCGAGGCCCCCGACCACAGCTAGAGCCGGTCGACGGCGGCGGCCTGGACCCCGGGGCCTGCTGGAGGCCACGATGGCCTTCATGGCGGGCCTGTGGGTCGCCGGCGTGGACGCCCAGGCGGTGGTCCCGCCCGTGAAGTACGCCTTCGGCCCCCGCTAGAGGACGCCCGGCCGGCTCAGGCGGTGAGGCCGGCGGGCTCCTTCGCGCCGCGGTCCAGGGCGCCCCGGCGGCGCAGTTCGGGCAGGACGCCCTCGCCGAACCAGTAGGCCTCCTCCAGGTGCGGATAGCCGGACAGGACGAACTCGGTGACGCCCTGGCCGGCGTACTCCTCGATGAGGTCGGCGACCTCGGCGTGGCTGCCGACGAGCGCGGTCCCCGCGCCGCCGCGCACGAGGCCGACGCCGGCCCAAAGGTTCGGGTACACCTCCAGGTCGTGGACGCCGCCACCGTCGCGCCGGTACTCCTCGTGCAGCGCGAGCATGCGCTTCTGCCCGACCGACTCGCTGCGGGCCAGCGTCCGCTGGGCGGTGCGGATGTCGGCGGGGTCGATGCCCGACAGCAGGCGGCCTGCCTCCGCCCACGCCTCCTGTGCGGTGTCGCGGGTGATGACGTGCAGCCGGACGCCGAACCTCAGCGTCCGTCCCTCCGCGGCGGCCAGGCCGCGGACCCAGGCGATCTTCTCGGCGACCTGGGCGGGCGGTTCCCCCCAGGTGAGGTAGGTCTGGACGTGCCTGGCCGCGACCGCGCCCGCCGCCGCCGAGGAGCCGCCGAAGTACAGTTCGGGCTCCGGGTCGGGCACCTCGGCCACCGTGGCGCCCTCCACCTGGTAGTACGCCCCGGTGAAGTCGTAGGGGGCTCCGCTCCAGGCTCCGCGCACGACCGAGAGGAACTCGTCGGTGCGCGCGTACCGCTCGTCCTTCGACAGGTGGTCGCCGAAGCGGCGCTGCTCGGTGCCCTCGCCGCCGGTCACGACGTTGAGGAGCAGGCGCCCGCCGGAGATCCGCTGGTAGGTGGCGGCCATCTGGGCGGCCAGGGTGGGGGAGATGAAGCCGGGCCGGAAGGCCACGAGGAACTTCAGCCGCGTCGTCACCTGGGTGAGCGCGGCGGTGACCAGCCAGGCGTCCTCGCACCAGGTGCCCGTCGGGGTGAGCACCGCCTCGAAACCGAGCTGCTCGGCCGACCGGGCGATCTGGCCGAGGTAGTCGATGGACGGCGGCCGGAACGCGCTCGCCGCGGCGCGGCCGTGGCCACGGGTGAGCCCGTGGCCACCGCCGATGATCGCCCTGCTGTCGCCGGAGGTGGGCAGGAACCAGTGGAACTTCAGGCTCATGGTCAGGCGTCCTTCTTGACGATGTCGTTGAACCGGCGGTCGGCGAAGTCACCGAAGGTGATCTTGCCGGGGAGCAGCCCCGCCGAGGTGAAGGCGTCGGCCATCTCCTGCTCGGAGGCGATCAGGGCGTCGTCGATCGGCACCGGGGTGGTGATCCGGTTGGCGGCGGCGGCCGTCGTGACCGGGAGCGGCAGGCCCGTCTCCTTCGCCCACGCCTTGGCCCACTCGGCCTGGTGGGTGTTGGCCCAGACCTTGGCGCGCTGCAACCGGAGGAGGTAGTCGCGGATCGCCCCGGCCTTGGCACGGTCGGCGAGGGCCGCCTGTCCGGCGACCTGGAAGCTGTAGCCGTTGACGTAGCCCTTGCCGTCCACCAGCAGCTTGGCGCCGTTCCCGAGGCGCGCCTGGGAGGTGTAAGGATCCCAGATCGCCCAGGCGTCGACCCGCCCTGAGGTGAAGGCGGCCAGCGCGTCCGCGGGCTGCAGGTAGTTCACGGTGATGTCCTTGAAGGTGAGGTTCTCCTTCTTCAGGACGGACAGCAGGTGGTAGTGCGCGGAGCTGCCCTTGGCCACCGCGATCCGTCTGCCCTTCAGCTGGGCGGGGGCCGTGATGGCCGACCCGGACGGCACCAGGATGGCCTGTCCGGCGACGTCCTGAAGCGAGGCCGCCACTATCGCGATCTTCGAGTTGGCCGCCGCCGCGAAGATGGGCGGCGTGTTGCCCACCGCGCCGAGGTCGACGCCTCCGGCGTTGACGGCCTCAAGGAGCGGCGGGCCGGAGGTGAACTGAGCCCAAGTGATCTTGTAGGGCAGCGAGTCGAGCTCGCCCGCGGCAGAGAGGAGCGCCTGGGAACCGGCCTTCTGGTCGCCGACCCTGAGGGTGACCTGCGACGAGCCGGACGCGGATCCCGCCGGGGCGTCCTCTCCGGCGGTGCCCGCGCAGGCGGCGAGCGCGGCCGCCAGGCCCAGGGCTCCGAGCAGCCGGACGGCCTTGGTGATCATCCTGTTCCCTCCTTGGAGACATGGGCCTTGGAGACACGGGCGGTGGCGGTCATCGCTGTTCCTCCGGGGTGGCGGCGCGATCGGGGGTGAGGCCGGCGTCGGTGCTCACGCCGAGCGCGGTGAGCAGGCGTGTACGCAGGGAGGTCAGGTCGGGGTGGTCGCGGTGGCGGGGGCGTGCCACGCCGATGAGCTCCTCGTGGGCGATCCGCCCCTCATGGAGGACGAGCACGCGGTCGGCGAGGGCCAGCGCCTCGTCGACGTCGTGGGTGACCAGCAGCACGGCCGGGCGGTGGACCGCCCACAGCCGCAGGACGAGCTGGTGGACGGTGATGCGGGTGAGCGCGTCGAGCGCGCTGAACGGCTCGTCGAGCAGGAGCAGCTCCGGCTCCCTGGCGAGCGCGCGGGCGAGGCTGGCCCGCTGTGCCTCGCCGCCCGACAGGGTCAAGGGCCAGGCGCCGGCCCGCTCGGTGAGGCCCACCTCGGCGAGTGCCCGCCGGGTGCGTTCCCCGGGGTCGGGGACGTCCAGGCCGAGTGCGATGTTGGCGTCGACGCGCTTCCAGGGCACCAGGCGCGGCTCCTGGAAGGCGACGGCGACCGAGCCGGTGACCTCCAGCTCGCCCTCGGCGGCGCCGTCGAGGCCCGCCAGCGCGCGGAGCAGCGTCGACTTGCCCGAGCCGCTGCGCCCGAGGAGCGCGGTGAACTCTCCGTGGGCGATGTCGAGGTCCAGCCCGGCGAGGACGGTGCGCTCGCCGAACCCTCGGGTGAGGCCCCGGACCGTGGCTACTCGCCGAGAAATCCGCGTCGCCATGTCAGCGCCCGCCTTTCCATGAGCCGTACGAGCGCGTCGGTGAGCAGGCCGAGCGCGCTGTAGACGAGCAGCCCGACCACGATGACGTCCGTGCGGAGGAACTCGCGGGCGTCGTTGATCATGAAGCCCAGGCCGGCGTCGGCGTTGACCTGCTCGGCCACGATGAGGGCGAGCCACGCGACGCCGAGGCTCTGCCGCAGGCCGACGAGCGTCTGGGGCAGTGCTCCGGGAAGGACGATGTGGCGGACGAGCGCGGCACGGCCGAGTTTCAGGGTCCGCGCGAGCTCGGCGAGCTTGCCGTCGACGCCCCGGATCCCCGCGAAGGTGTTGAGGTAGAGGGGGAAGGAGACGGCGAGCGCCACGAGGGCGACCTTGGGGGTCTCGCCGATGCCGAACCACAGGATGAACAGCGGGATCAGCCCGAAGAACGGCAGTGCGCGGAGCATCTGCATGAGGGGATCGACGGCGTTCTCGCCCGCCCTGCTGAGCCCGGCGGCCAGGGCGAGCAGGATCCCGGTGATGCCGCCGAGCAGGAATCCGGCGGCGACCCGCTGGAGCGAGACGGCGATGGCGGCGGGGAGCGTGCCGTCGGAGATCAGGCCGGCGGCGGTGACGGCGATCGTCGAGGGAGAGGCGAGCAGGCTTTGGGGCAGGAGGCCGGTGGTGCTGGCGATCTGCCAGACGGCCAGGGCGGCGAGGGGGCTCACCCACCGCTGCCAGACCTTGACCCTTCCCGGGGCGTGGGCGGGCCGGGAGCGGCGCGGGGTCGTGGCCCTTGGGGCGGCGGCGGGTGCCGGTCCGCGTACCCCCTGGGCATCCAGTGCGGGGATGGACATCGAGGGACCTCGCAGGGATCGTCGCGTGCGGCGTCCCTTGCATGATTAGCTGCATTACCTACCAAGTCAATAGGTTTTGCGCGGCCCCTGCGGCGCGGGGGGCCGGGAGGCGCGCGGACGCGTAACCTGAGGGGGTGCGGCACAGGACATCCCGGGCGTCTGACATCGAAACACCGAGCATGCTCGCCGAACTGCTCGACGCGCGGGCCTACCTCGCCGACGAAGGGCTGGCGACGGCGTGCTTCCTGGCGCTGAGGATGGGGCGCCCTCTGTTCCTGGAGGGGGAGGCCGGAGTCGGGAAGACCGAGCTGGCCAAGACCCTCGCAGCGGTCCTCGGCGCGCCGCTCATCCGCCTGCAGTGCTACGAGGGCCTGGACGCGGCCCAGGCGCTGTACGACTGGGACTTCGCCCGGCAGCTCCTGCACCTCAAGGCCGCCGAGGCCACCGGCGCGACGGGCGCCACGGAGGCCGCCCGCCTGGAGGGGGAGCTGTACGACCGGCGGTTCCTGATCGCCCGTCCCCTGCTCAAGGCGCTGGAGACCCAGCCGAGCGTGCTGCTGGTCGACGAGATCGACCGGGCGGACGACGAGTTCGAGGCGTTCCTGCTGGAGGTGCTGTCGGACTTCACGATCTCCATCCCGGAGCTCGGCACGATCAGCGCCGAGACGCCTCCGGTGGTGGTGGTGACCTCCAACCGCACCCGCGATGTGCACGACGCGCTCAAGCGCCGCTGCCTCTACCACTGGCTGGAGCACCCGGCGTTCGACCGGGAGGTGGCGATCCTGCTGCGGCGCCTGCCCGAGTGCACGGAGACCCTCGCGGACCAGGTCGCCCGCGCCGCCGGGCGGCTGCGCGGCGCCGGGCTGGTCAAGCCGCCGGGCGTCGCCGAGACCCTCGACTGGACCGAGGCCCTGCTCACCCTCGGCGCCCGCGACCTGGACCCCGGGCTGGCCGCGGCGACCCTCGGCGCGGTGCTGAAGTACCGCGAGGACCAGGAGACCGCCCTCGCGAACGGCCTCCTGCGCCATGCCTGAGGAAGCGGCGGAGCTGATCGCGACGATGACCGGCTTCGCCCGGACGTTGCGGGCGGCGGGGGTCGCGGCCGACCACGAGCGCACCCAGGCCTTCCTGCGCGCCGCGCGCCACCTGGACGCCGCCGATCCCGGCGCGGTCTACTGGGCCGGGCGCCTGACCCTGTGCGCGGGCCCCGACGACCTCCCGCGCTACGACCGGTGCTTCGCGGCCTACTTCGGCGGCGAGCGCGCCCGCGCGGCCCGTACGCGCCCGCCCGTGGTGACCGTCACCCGGCACACCGTCTCGCTGGACGGCGCCGGGCCACGGGAGGACGCCGGCCAGGAGGCGCTGCCCGCGACCGCGAGCTCCACCGAGGTGCTCAGGCGGCGGGACATCGCCCGCCTGACCGCCGCCGAGCTGGCCGAGATCCATCGCCTGCTCGCGATCCTGCGCGCCCGCAGGGAGCAACGCCGCTCGCGGCGGTTCGCCCCCGCCCACCGGGGCCGCCTGGACCCGCGGCGCACCATGCGCGAGACCCTGCGCCGCGGCGGTGAGACGGCCCGGTTGCGCCACCGGGCGCATCGGGTACGGCCGCGTCGCGTCGTGCTGCTGGTCGACGTCAGCGGGTCGATGGCGCCGTACGCCGACACGCTGCTGCGGTTCGCCCACGTGCTCGTCCGGTGCGAGCCGCGCGCCACCCAGGTCTTCAGCGTCGGCACCCGCCTCACGCGGATCACCGCCGAGCTGCGCCACCGCGACCCGGGCAGGGCGATGCGGGAGGTGTCGGCGGCCATCCCCGACTGGAGCGGGGGCACCCGCCTGGGCGAGGAGCTGAAGGAGTTCCTCGACCAGGGGGCGGGCGCCCGGGGCGCTGTCGTCGTCATCGCCTCCGACGGGTGGGAGCGGGGCGACCCCTCCCTGCTCGGGCAGCAGATGGCGCGGCTGTCGCGGCTGGCCCGCCGGGTGATCTGGGTCAACCCGCACAAGGGCCAGGAGGGCTACCGGCCGCTGACCGGCGGCATGCGCGCCGCCCTGCCGCACGTCGGGGCGTTCGTCGCCGGGCATAGCCTGGCGGCCTTCGAGGAGCTCGCGGAAAGGCTGTCGCATGCGTGATGTGCTGTCGCAGATCGTGCGGTGGTGGGAGGCCGGGGAGAAGTTCGGGCTGGCGACCGTGGTGAACACCTTCCACAGCGCGCCGAGGCCGCCCGGCGCCTCCATGGCCGTGCTCGGGGACGAGGCCGCCGGCAGCGTGTCCGGCGGCTGCGTGGAAGGGGCGGTGTACGAGCTGGCGCGGGAGGTCGTCGCCGAGGACCGCGCGGTGCTGCAGCGGTACGGCGTCAGCGACGACGACGCCTTCACCGTGGGCCTGACCTGCGGCGGGATCATCGACATCCTGGTCGAGCCGGTGTCGAAGGACTCCTTCCCCGAGCTCGGTGAGATCGCCGGGTCCGTGCGGCGGCACGAGCCGGTGGTGGTCACGACGATCATGTCGGGACCGGGGCGCGTCGGCGCGCGCAGGGTCATCTGGGGCGACCGCGCGTCGGGGTCGCTGGGCGTGGCGCGACTGGACGCCGCCGTGGACGACGACGCGCGCGGCATGCTCGCCCAGGGGCTCACCGGCGTCCGCCGGTACGGCCCGGAGGGGGAGCGGCGGCTGGACGACCTGTCGGTGTTCGTCCACTCCTTCGCCCCGCCGCCGCGCATGCTCGTCTTCGGGGCCATCGACTTCGCCGCCGCGGTCGCGCGCATCGGCAAGTTCCTCGGCTACCACGTCGTGGTGTGCGACGCCCGGCCGGTGTTCGCGACGGCCAAGCGCTTCCCCGAGGCCGACGAGGTGGTGGTGCGCTGGCCGCACGACTACCTGTCCACCGCCTACGTCGACGAGCGCACGGTCATCTGCGTGCTCACCCACGACCCGAAGTTCGACGTGCCGCTGCTGGAGGTCGCTCTGCGCACCGGCGCCGGGTACGTCGGGGCGATGGGCTCGCGCCGCACCCACGAGGACCGTCTGGAGCGGCTGCGCGAGGCGGGCGTGCCGGAGGCGGACCTGGCGCGGCTGCGCTCGCCGATCGGCCTGGACCTCGGCGCGCGGACGCCGGAGGAGACGGCGGTGTCGATCGCGGCCGAGCTGATCCAGCTCCGCTGGGGCGGTTCGGGCCGGGCGCTGACCGAGACCAGCGGGCGCATCCACGGGAGCGGGGAGGCGGCCGGGTGACCGGGGACGGGATCGGGGAGGCGGCCGGGTGACCGGGAAGGCGGCCGGTGAGCTGGATGGGAGCGGGATGACCGGGCGCGGGCCGGGCTGCGCCGGGCTGCTGCTCGCGGCGGGCAAAGGGGCCCGGCTCGGCACGCCCAAGGCGGCCGTCTCGTTCGGCGGCGAGCTGCTGGCCGACCGGGGGGCGCGCCTGCTGCGCGAGGGAGGCTGCGATCCGGTCGTGGTGGTCCTCGGCGCGGTCTCCGTCCAGGTGGCCGGCGCGGTCACCGTGCGCAACCCCGACTGGGAGTCGGGGATGGGCTCCTCGCTGCGGGCCGGGCTGGACGCGCTGCCGGCGTCCGCCGAGGCCGTCGTGATCGCCCTGGTCGACCAGCCGCTCATCGGCGCGGGGGCCGTGGAGCGGCTGATCGAGGCGAGGAGCGTCGGGGCGGCGGTGGCGGTCGCGACGTACGGCGGCGCGATGCGCAACCCCGTGCTGATCGGCAGGGAGCATTTCGGCGAGGTGGCGAGGCTGGCGGCCGGCGACGTCGGGGCCCGGCCGTTCCTGCGCGCGCATCCGGAGCTGGTCACGCCCGTGCCCTGCGACGACGTGGGCGATCCCGCCGACATCGACACCCCGGACGATCTGGCCCGCCTCTCGCGGGGCGCGCGGCCCCCAGGGGTCGACCCCCGGCGGGCGACTCGATAGCCTTGCCTGGCTACTGGAACATCATTCGGTTTGCCTCGACGGAAGGACGCGGGATGCGTATCGGCATGGCCCTCAACTACGCCGGGGGCTTCAAGGAGACCGTGGCGGAGCTGGCCGACTACGAGCGCGCGGGGCTCGACATCGTCTTCGTCGCCGAGGCCTACAGCTTCGACGCGGTGAGCCAGATGGGCTACATCGCGGCCAGGACCGAGCGGCTGCAGATCGCCTCGGGCATCCTGCCGATCTACTCGCGCACCCCGGCGCTGCTCGCCATGACCGCGGCCGGCATGGACTACGTCTCCGACGGCCGATTCGTGCTCGGGCTCGGCGCGTCGGGCCCGCAGGTGATCGAGGGCTTCCACGGCGTGCCCTACACCGCGCCGCTCGGCCGCACCCGCGAGGTGATCGAGATCTGCCGCAAGGTGTGGCGGCGCGAGCGGCTGACCCACGACGGCAAGTACTACCAGCTGCCGCTCCCGGAGGGGGAGGGCACCGGCCTGGGCAAGCCGCTGAAGCTGATCAACCACCCGGTCCGGCCGCGCATCCCGATCGTGGTCGCGGCCATCGGCCCGAAGAACGTCGAGCTGGCCGCCGAGCTGGCCGAGGGCTGGGAGCCGATCTTCTACGTGCCGGAGAAGGCCGCCGACGTGTGGGGCGCCTCGCTGGCGGCCGGCAAGGCAAAGCGGGACGCCGAGCTCGGCGAGCTGGACGTCGTCGCCCAGGCGACGCTGGCGATCGGTGACGACGTCTCGGGGTTCCTGGAGTTCGGCAGGCCGATGGCGGCGCTGTACATCGGCGGCATGGGCGCCAAGGGCAGGAACTTCTACAACGATCTGGCCCGCCGCTACGGGTACGACAAGGAGGCCGAGCAGATCCAGGACCTCTACCTCGAGGGCAAGAAGGACGAGGCGGCGGCGCTCGTGCCGATGGAGCTGCTGGAGAAGATGTCCCTGGTCGGCTCCGAGGGGTTCGTCCGCGACCGCATCGCGGCCATGAAGGAGTCGGGCGTGACCACGATCAACGTCAACCCGATCGCGGGCTCCCACGAGGAGCGCCTGAAGCTGATCGAGAAGATCAAGGACCTGGCGGCCTGAGCCGCGGGCCGCGCCGGGCACCGGCGCGGCCAGGTCGGGGAGGCGGCGGGCGGCGCGGCGAAGGCCGATCCGCCCGGCCGCCTTTCCCCTTTTCGCCCCATGTAGCGCTGTGTAGTTGTTTGACAAGGTAAACAGGCCTCTAATACAAATAGTTGGTAAAAACATAAAACTGGGGGCCTGTAGTGGCGTTACAGGGGGATACCCGAGCGGACGCACATGGCGAGTCGGGGGACCGCCGGACCTACACTCATCAAGAGATCCTCAAGGTCATGTCGGGGCTGCTCATCGCCCTGATGACCTCGCAGATCTCGACGTCCGTCGTGGGCACGGCTCTGCCCACCATCGTCGGGGAGTTCGGCGCCCAGGACCAGCTCTCCTGGGTCGCGGCCGCGCCGCTGCTGACGCTGACCGCCTCCACTCCTCTGTGGGGCAAGCTGTCCGACCTGTTCGGGCGCAAGCGCATGTTCCAGCTCTCCCTCGTGATCTTCGCTGTCGCCTCGGTGATCGCCGGCCTCTCACAGAGCATCGGCATGCTCGTCGCCGCCCGCGCGCTGCAGGGCCTCGGCACCGGCGGCCTGTCCGCGCTGACCCAGGTGATCCTCGGAGATGTGGTCCTGCCGAGGGAACGAGGCCGCTATTCCGGCTACATCGGCGCGGTGTTCGGCGTGTCCACCGTCGGCGGGCCCCTGCTGGGCGGCTTCATCGTCGACGCCCCCTGGCTCGGCTGGCGCTGGTGCTTCTACTGCTGCGTCCCGCTGGCCCTGGTCGCGTTCGCCGTCGTGCAGAGGGTGCTCCGGTACGACCACGAGGCGCGGGACGCCCGCATCGACTGGCTGGGCGCGTTCACCCTCACCGGCGGCGCCTCGGCGCTGATGCTGCTGCTCTCCTTCGGCGGTCAGGAGTTCCCGTGGAACTCCGGGTGGACGTACGGGCTCGGCGCCGTCGCGGTGGTGCTCTTCGGCCTCGCCATCCTCGCCGAGCGGCACGCCGCCGGCCCGATCCTGCCGCCGAGGCTCTTCCGCGACCGCACCTTCGTCCTGGCGAGCACGGCGTCACTGCTGGTCGGCATCGCGATGTACGGCGTCATGATCTATCTGCCGCAGTACTTCCAGATCGTCAAGGGCATGACCCCCACCATGTCGGGCGTCATGACCATCCCCCTGGTCCTCAGCCTGCTCGTGTCCGCGGTGGGGGCGGGACGGGTGGTCACGCGCACCGGCCGCTGGAAGATCTTCCCGGTCGCAGGCATGCTGCTCGTCTCCGTCGGCGCCGCGTTGCTCTCCCAGCTGCGCACCGACTCCAGCGACTGGGTGATCGGCGTCGACATCGCCGTGCTCGGCACCGGTCTCGGCTTCAGCATGCAGATGCTCGTCCTCGCCGCACAGAACGCCGCGCAGACGCGCGACATGGCCGTGGCCACCTCGGGCATCTCCTTCTTCCGCAACCTGGGCGGCGCGGTGGGCGTGGCGGCCCTCGGCGCCATCCTCAGCAACCGGGTCAGGGACGAGATGACCGGCATGCTGGCCGCCGCCCGGATCAAGGTGCCCCCGGGCTCCGACCTCGGACTCGGCACTCCCGAGGCCATCGGGCAGCTGTCGCCGGCCCTCCAGCACATCGTGATCGAGTCCTTCACCCAGGCCATGCAGATGGTCTTCCTGGCATGTGTCCCGGCCGCCCTGGTCGGCTTCCTGGCGGTGGTCTACCTGCGCGAGCTCCCGCTGCGCTCCGCCCACAGCAGCCCTCCCGACACGACCTGACCGCACGGCACCAGGGCGTCCCCGGTGCCGTCCCGGAAGGCCCGGTCCTGCGGCAGCGGGGCCGGCCGGCCGTAAGGTGCGGACATGACCGTCATCTACGAAACGCGGCGCGCGCGGCTCGCCGCTCTGCTCGCCGAGCACGGCATCGACGCCCTGCTCGTCACCCGCGGCGTCAACGTGCGGTACCTGACCGGCCTGGTCAGCTCGAACGCCGCCGTCCTCGTGCGGGAGGACGGCTCGGCCGTCCTGGCGACCGACTCCCGCTACATCGAGACCGCGCGCGCCTGCCCCGGCGTCGAG
Source organism: Sphaerisporangium perillae (assembly GCF_023276435.1). Lineage (GTDB taxonomy): Bacteria > Actinomycetota > Actinomycetes > Streptosporangiales > Streptosporangiaceae > Sphaerisporangium > Sphaerisporangium perillae. The sequence goes on along the minus strand of NZ_JALLPO010000056.1, from coordinate 13,141 downwards.
GTCGTCCAGGAGCGCGACGTGGCGGGCGCCCTGGTCAAGATGGCGGAGCGGCCGGGCATCGAGGCGCACGACATGTCCGTGGCCCGCTACCGGCGGCTCGGCGGCGAGCCCGCCCCCGTCGAGGGCGTCGTGGAGCGCCTGAGGGTCGTCAAGGACGAGGGGGAGATCGAGGCGCTGCGCACCGCCTGCGACCTGACCGACCGCGCCTTCGCCGAGGTGATCACCACGATCGCGCCGGGAATGACGGAGCGGCGGATCGCCAGGGCGCTGGACGCGCGCATGGTCGAGCTCGGCGCCGACAGGCCGGCCTTCGACACGATCGTGGCGAGCGGCCCGAACGGCGCCGTCCCGCACCACGTCCCCGGAGAGCGGCCGGTCGAGCGCGGGGACCTGATCACCATGGACTTCGGCGCCCTGTACGACGGCTACCACGCCGACATGACCAGGACGGTCGCCATGGGAACCGCGTCGGAGTGGCAGCGGGAGCTGTACGACCTGGTCCGCGCGGCGCAGCGGGCCGGGCGGCACGCGCTCGCGCCGGGCGCGGGGATCCAGGAGGTGGACGCCGCCGCGCGCGACGTCATCGCCGGCGCCGGGCACGGCGACCACTTCGTCCACGGGCTCGGCCACGGCGTGGGCCTGGAGATCCACGAGGACCCGTTCCTGCGTCCTGCCGGTGCCGGTAGACTTGAGGATCGGGTTCCGATCACCGTCGAGCCCGGCGTCTATCTGCCAGGCAGGGGCGGCGTCCGGATCGAGGACACTCTCGTGACACGCGCCGGCGGCCCGGAGCTCCTCACCCGCACGACCAAGGAGCTGCTGATCCTGTGAGGCAGGACGGCGGCCCAGCGAGCGCGACCATGACGACGCAGGAGAAAACGAGTGGCGACGACCAACGACCTCAAGACCGGCCTGGTGCTCAAGCTCGAAGGCGGTGACCTCTGGAGCGTGGTGGACTTCCAGCACGTCAAGCCGGGCAAGGGCGGCGCCTTCGTCCGCACCAAGCTGAAGAACGTGCTCTCCGGCAAGGTCGTCGACAAGACCTTCAACGCCGGCGTCAAGGTCGAGGTGGCCAACGTCGACAGGCGCGAGATGCAGTACTCCTACATGGACGGCGACGACTTCGTCTTCATGGACACCGAGACCTACGACATGCTGCACGTCTCGCGCCCGACGGTCGGCGACGCCGCCAACTACCTGCTGGAGAACACCCTCGCCACCGTGGCGGTCAACGAGGGCAACGTCCTGTACGTCGAGCTCCCCGCGGCCGTCGAGCTGACGATCTCCCAGACCGAGCCGGGCCTGCAGGGCGACCGCTCGACCGGTGGCACCAAGCCCGCGACGCTGGAGACCGGCGCCGAGATCAAGGTGCCGTTGTTCATCACGACCGGTGAGAAGGTCAAGGTCGACACTCGCACCGGCGAGTACCTCGGCCGGGCCTGAGGTGTCCGCTCGGGGAAAGGCGCGCAGACGCGCACTGGACATTCTCTTCGAGGCCGAGCTACGGAGCGAGCCGCCGGCGAACGTTCTCGCCGAGCGCGTCGAGCGGGCCGAGCCGCCCGTCAACGAGTACACCTCGACGCTGGTCGAGGGCGTGAACCGGCACCGGTCGCGGATCGACGAGCTGATCTCGACCTACTCTGAGGGCTGGACCCTCGACCGCATGCCGGCCGTCGACCGCAACCTGCTGCGGGCCGGCACCTACGAGCTGCTGTGGGTCACGGACGTCCCCGAGGCGGTGGTCATCAGCGAGTGGGTGCACCTGGCCTCGGAGCTGTCCACCGACGAGTCGCCGCAGTTCGTCAACGGCCTGCTCGCCCGCTTCAAGCAGCTCAAGCCGTCCCTCGCCCTCTGAGGCCGCCGCGCGCCCGCACCGCGTAGGCTGGGCCAGACCGGCATGCTTCCAGCGGGGCCGGCCGACACGCTTCAAGGAGGCGAGCTGAAGTTGCGCACCGAAGGCGCCACACGCCAGGCGGGCACTCCTCCGGCGGTGCGCACCGCCGTGGTGTGGGACGCGCTCCGGGCCGCGCTGGCCGAGCGGGCGGGGGCCACCGGGCGTGAGCGGCTCGACATCGTCGACGCGGGCGGCGGCACCGGCGGCTTCGCCGTGCCGCTGGCCGAGCTCGGCCACGTCGTCACCGTGGTCGACCCCAGCCCCGACTCGCTGGCGGCCCTGGAGCGGCGCGCCGCCGAGGCGGGCGTGGGCGTCAAGGGCATCCAGGGCGACGCCTCAGACCTGCGCGAGCTGCTCGAGCCCGGCTGCGCCGACCTGGTGCTGTGCCACAGCGTCCTCGAGTACGTCGAGGATCCGGCGAGCGCGCTGAGCGCCGTCGCGGCCGTGCTGAGGCCGGGCGGCGTGATCAGCGTGCTCGCGGCCAATCCCGTCGCCACGGCGATCCACCGCTCGCTCTCGGGCCATTTCGACGAGGCCAGGCAGGTGCTCGCCGATCCCGCCGGCAGGTGGGGCGACCAAGATCCGACGCCCCGCCGGTTCAGCGGCGAGACGCTCGCCGCGCTGCTGTCGGCGGCCGGGTTCACCCCTGGAGAGGTCAGGGGCGTGCGCGTCTTCGCCGATCTGGTCCCGGGCCGGCTGCTCGACGGGGAGCCGGGGGCGGCGCGGGCGCTGATCGCGCTGGAGCAGGCCGCCGCGGCCCATCCGGTGCTGCGCGACATCGCCACCCAGCTCCACCTCCTCGGCCACCGGTGAGCGCGGTCCGCGGCCGGCCGGGCGGGCCGGATCGGCCGATGAAAGTCACTGCTAGAACGCCTGTTCGGCTAGGATGAGCCTGTGTCGCGCAAGCAGGTTCTGCGGTCGGAGCCAGGGCAGGGCAGTGGCCCGGGCCGGGCGGCGCCGGCCGACGACACCGGCTGTCCCATCCTGCACGTCGACATGGACGCCTTCTTCGCGAGCGTCGAGCTGCTCGAGCGCCCTGAGCTGAAGGGCACCCCGGTGATCATCGGGGCCGCCGGCGCCCGCGGGGTCGTGCTCAGCGCCACCTACGAGGCCAGGCGATACGGAGTGCACTCGGCGATGCCGATGACCCGCGCCCGCCGCCTGTGCCCGCAGGCCGTGGTCATCCCGCCGAGCCACGGCAAGTACTCCGAGGTCTCCAAGGGCGTGATGGAGATCTTCCACTCGGTCACCCCCGAGGTGGAGCCGATCGCGTCCGACGAGGCGTTCCTCGACGTCAGCGGGGCCCTGCGCAGGCTCGGGTCGCCGGCGCGGATCGGCGAGCTGATCCGCGCCGAGGTCGTCGAGCGCCACGGCATCACCTGCTCGGTGGGCGTGGCGAGCAGCAAGTTCGTGGCCAAGCTCGCCTCCCGGCACTGCAAGCCCGACGGCCTGCTGGTCATCCCCGCCGACGGGGTGGTGGACTTCCTGCATCCCCTGCCCGTCGCCGCCCTGTGGGGCGTCGGCGAGCGCACGGAGCAGGCCCTGGTGCGGCTCGGCATCAAGACCGTGGGTGATCTGGCCCATGTGCCCCCTTCGACCCTGCAGCGGGAGTTCGGGGCCGTCGGGGCCCATCTGGCGGCCCTCGCCTGGGGGCGCGACGACCGCCGGGTCACCCCGCACGTCCCCGACAAGAGCATCGGCGCCGAGGAGACCTTCTCCCACGACGTGGACGATCCCGACGCCATCCGCCGCGAGCTGCTGAGGCTGTCCGAGCGCGTCGCGGCCCGGCTGCGGGGCGGCGGTCACGTGGGCCGCACGGTGAGCGTCAAGCTCCGCCGCTCCGACTTCACGACGATCACTCGCGCCCGCACGCTGCGCGAGGCGACCGATGTCGCGAAAGAGATATATGCCACTGCCTGCGACCTTTACGGTGCCGCCGGGCTGGAGCGCGTGCGGCTCCGCCTGGTCGGGGTCCGGGTGGAGAACCTCCGCCCCGTGGGCACGGCCACCCGCCAACTCGGCCTCGGCGAGCGCGAAACCGGCTGGCGGGAGGCCGAAATGGCGATGGACAAGGCCATGCGCAGGTTCGGCCCGGAAGCGGTCCGCCCGGCCTCGCTGGTTCGCCCTCCGTTTGATGGAATGGATCTATGACGTCACCTCCGGTTTGGTCTACGTTGGACGTTTTCTTTCGCCTACGTCTACAGCCTCGTATTCTGGGGATAACCGACCGCGAGGTCCGGACACCCTGTGGTGCCCGTTGCCGTCTTCCCCGTCAAGGGGCCGTCCTTGGGAGGCGCCGTGCCGCTCTCTGAGCACGAGCAGCGCTTGCTCGACCAGATCGAGCAGGCCCTCTACGCCGAGGACCCAAAGTGGGCCAATACCGTACGGATCAGTGATCCACGCAACCACTACAAACGTCGCCTGGTGAAAGCCTCGATCGGCTTCGTCCTCGGTGTCGTCCTGTTGATGGTCGGCGCCGTGGCACCGCTCATCCCTCTCGGTGTCGGTGGCTTTGTGGTCATGCTCGCCGCGTCCGTCTGGGGCCTGTCCAGCTGGAAACGCATGAACGGGTTCGGCGGTGAGGCCAAGCCGGGTGCCCCCGACGCGAAGCCCGACCGCCGGCGTGCCGCCAGGCCGAGCTTCATGGAACGCATGGAAGAGCGCTGGCGCCGCCGGGGCGAGGAACGCTGACACGTCGCGGCGGGCCGTCATCGTGATCCCCCGCGACGTGGCCCGCGCCTGACCGTCCGAGGCGGCCCTCTCGGACACCGACGGCTCTCGGCATCCCCGGCCCCTCCGGGCCGGTCCTCCCTTTTCGCATGCCCACCCATGGGTGGGCATGCGAGCCATGTCCCGGACCCACTCCCGCACCAGGCCTTCGCGCGGTGTCCTGCCTCGCCATGGGCGAAGCGGCGTCCCCTCGCCCCCGGGCGGCCCGCCTCCCGCCGGGGGAGACCCGTCCACGGGCCTTCACCGGCGGGACGCGGGCGGGTCAGCGCCGGGAACCGGCCAGCGGGCGCTCCTCGGCGGCCTGCTCCCGGCCGGGCGGCGGGAGGTCGCGACGCCGCGGCCACAGCCGCAGTGTCTCCAGCCGGTCGAAGCCGTCGAGCATCTTCTCTCCCACGCCTCTCAGCCTGCGCAGCGTGGAGGGCGGCAGGAGCGTGGCCCGCAGCCGCCGCGAGCGCGGCACCCTCGCCCGCAGCGCGTCGCGCACGGTCCGCATGTCCTCGCTCAGGGAGCCGACCCGCCCGGGCGTGCGCGCGTACCGCATCCGCTCCTCGGCCGAGGCGATCCTCGTGATCGAGGAGGCGCTCGCGCCGTCCAGCTCGCACTGCTCGACCAGCCGCCTCGCCAGGGCGCGCGGGGTCTCGCTCGCCTCGTGACCGAGCCGCAGATCGTACAGCGTGTCGATCAGCTCCTGCCACGACGCGTGCACCGCGTGCCCGAGGACCGTCTCCGGCGCCCGGGCCTGCCCGCGCAGGCGCCCCTCGCGGGCCGCGGCGGCGCCGCCTTCCCCGGCCGCGCCGTCCGCCTGGGCCCAGGCGCGCCGGCGCCGGTAGCGGACCAGCGCCCGCCAGGCGGCGGGGAGCAGCCCGACCAGCAGCAGGGCGACGAAGCCGAGGCCGATCTTGGCGGGTACGGGGACGCCCGTGTCCACGATGACCGGGCCCGCGGCGAGACCGGTGTCGGGGTCGCGGGGATCGCGCCTCGCGCCCGCCAGGCCGCCGGCCGGGTCGTTCGCGTCGGTGCCGCCGGTCGGCCCGGCGGTCGGGGTGTCACCCGGTGTGCCGGTCGTGACAGGCGGGCGGCTGTAGTCGGGGATCCGGGCCGTGGCCTGGCCGAGACCGCCCGCCGGGGTGGGCTCGAAGCGCAGCCATCCGGCTCCCTCGAAGTACAGCTCGGGCCATGCGTGCAGGTCGTGGGTGCGGACCTGCCAGGAGCCGTCGATGAAGGAGCCGCCGGTGTAGCCGATGCCCACGCGGGCGGGGATGCCGAGGACGCGGGCCATCACCGCCATGGCGGCGGCGAACTGCTCGCAGTAGCCGGCCCGGTTGTTCAGGAAGTCCAGCAGCGCCTCGTTGCCGTTGCCCTGCGTCCTCAGGCTGTAGACGAAGCCGCCTCCCGAGGTGAACCACGACTGGAGCTTGACCGCCGCCTCGTAGGGAGTGTCGGTGTCCTTGACCAGCCGGGCCGCCATGCCGCGGATCTGCGGCGGCAGGTCCGGGGGAAGGGCGAGGTAGCGCGTGGCGATCTCGACGTCGGGCGTCCCGGGGAGCGTCCTGAGGTCGTCGGTGGTCGGCTGGGGCTCCCGGCCGGCGATGCTGTAGGACTGCCCGCCCGCCGTGTCGCGCGTGGAGAAGACCATGAGCGTGCTCTCGTCGGCGCGCCAGTCGCCCTCCACCCGCACCGATGCCGACGGATAGGGCAGCGGCAGGAAGCTGAGGCCCTCGACGTCGTCGCTCACCCGGATCTGCGTGGCGACGTTCTTCACCGGGACGTCCAGGGACAGGCCGGGCGGCGGCGGCATCGGGGCCTCCGACACGCGGTCCTCGGGCCGGCCCTTGGGCTGCGACATCGTCCACTGCTCGCCGTCGAAGGTGTCCAGCGAGTACATCCGCAGGTAGCGAGGGACGTTGTCGTTGTTGGTGTAGGTGAGGACCGTGGCGTTCTGGGGCTGGTTGAGCTGGCCGCGCAGGCTCGCGATCGGGTTCGGGATGGTGATCGTGTTGCCGCCCCTGCCGGTGCCCGAGCCCACGCCGAACCCGAACAGCGGGCTCGGCTCCAGCGTCGGCAGCAGCGCGGGCAGCGCGATGGCCAGGGCGATCGCCGCGAAGCCGATGCGCTTGCCCGCCAGCGAGAGCGGGGCGGTGTCGGTCTGGATCCGGGCGCCCGCGCCGCGCGAGCGGCGCACCAGGACGGCGCGGCCCCAGTGGCTGAGGCGCTCGCGCCCGTCGGCGGTGAGCAGGCCCACGTACCCGAGGGCGCCGATGATGAACGCCGGCCAGCTGATCGGGTCGGACAGCACCGCCGCGGGCACGGTGAACAGGGCCAGCAGCGGCAGCCCCGCGAGGGCCGCGCGCCGCAGCCGCACGGCGAGGAGGTCGACGAGCACGGCGATCAGGCCGATGCCACCGGCGGTGAGCAGGGAGATCGAGGGGTTGGCCGGCACCGGGGCGGCGTACCGCTGGATGTCGTCGAACCCTTCCCCGAGCAGCCGCGCCAGGGAGACGACGGAGTCCTTGGTGGGGAGGATCCACGCCCAGTTGTCGTCGAGGACGAACACCATCGTGAGGTAGACCCACAGCACGAAGAGCTCGGCCGGAGGGCCGAGCCATCGCGGCATGGTGTTGCGGGTGGTGAGGACCGAGGCGACGACGACCACGATGATCGCGCCCATCCCGGTCCAGAACCAGGTGCCCCCGCGGAACAGGGGATAGAGGGTGATCGAGGCCGCGGCCGTGGCCAGGCCCGCCGCGATCGGAAGTCTCATGCCGCGTCTCCTGCCGTGATCGTGTCCCGCGGCCCGGCGTACCGGCTGCTCTGGCCGGCGTCCTGCCAGACGGCCGCGAGGGAGGTGCCGGCGGGCAGCCGCACGACCCGCCAGCCGGAGCCGGCGAGAATGGCCCGAGCCGTCTCGAACGACTCGTCCACCGCCGCGTGGTGGGCGGGCGTCTGCTGCCAGGTGCGCACGTCGAGCAGGACGGCGACGCCGGTGACCCCGCTGTTCCTGAGCCGGGCCATCGCCTGGGCCTCCTCGGCGTCCAGGTCGCCGAGCACGGCGACGATGAGGCCGTCCCCGCCGCCCTGCCGCAGCGCCGTGATACCGGTGTCGAGCGAGCGGGCGGTGCTCTGGCGCACCACGGCGAGCGCGTCGAGGAGGGAGTGGCCGCCCGCGGTGTCGGGGAGGTGCTGGGCGCCCTGGTCGGTGACCAGGCGCAGGCCGAGGCCGTCGCGGGCGAGCTGCATCCCGATGGACGCGGCCGCCGAGACGCTCACCTCGAACGACGAGCGCGGGCCCTCGCCGCGGTGCGCGTGCCTGCGGGTGTCCAGGAGCAGGGCGCCCCGGCTCTGCCACTGCTGCTCCTCGCGGCGCACCATCAGCTCGCCGTACCGCGCGGTGGATCGCCAGTGCACCCGGCGCAGGTCGTCACCCTGGCGGTACTCCCGGGGGCCGATGTCGTCGTCTCCGGCCGCCGCCACGCTGGTGCTGCGGCTGTCGCCGCCGCCGGTCCACTCGCCGGAGAGGCGGACGTGGGGGAGCGGCACGACCTCCGGGACGACCATCAGCGTGTCGGTGGCGGTGAAGGCGCGGGTCAGCTCGACCAGGCCGAAGGGGTCGGTGATGCGCACCGAAAGCGGCCCGATGGGGAACCGGCCCCGCAGGTCGGAACGGACCTTGTAGTCGATCTCCCGGATGCCGCGCGACTCCACCCGGTCCAGGACGAACCGGGGGCGGGTGCCGACGGCGTAGGGAACGGTGTCCTCGATGAGCAGCAGCCCGGTGGGGAGCCGGGTGACGTTCTCCAGCCGGACCGTGACGGTGCTGTCGGAGCCCACCTCGACCCTGCTCGGGTCAAGGCGCCTGGCGCAGCTGAGGCGGTAGCGGGTGCGGGCGACGACCAGGGCGGCGAGCAGCGGCAGCGTGATGACCAGCACGCTGACCCGCAGCAGGTCGTGCTCCCCGAGGACGAACGCGCACAGCAGGGCGGCGACGCCCGAGGCGAGGAAGGAGCGGCCGCGCGAGGTGAGCGCCCTGAGCCCTGCCATCACCGCTCGGATCCCGCCCCGTCGAACCCCCTCTCCCGGCTGTCCGGCACCGGGACGCGACGGACGAGTTCGGCCATGACGTGCTCGGGGCGGCGTCGCTGCCCCTGGGCCTCCAGGCTCGGGAGCAGACGGTGGGCCAGGACGGGGACGGCGAGTTCCTGCAGGTCGTCAGGGATGACGTAGTCGCGTCCGGCGAGCGCCGCCTGGGCGCGGGCGGCCCGCACGAGGTGCAGGGTGGCGCGCGGGGAGGCGCCGAGCCGCAGGTCGGGGGACTGGCGGGTGGAGGTCACCAGGTCGATCGCGTACTTCTTGATGGGCTGGGAGACGTAGACGGCCCGCACGGCGTCGATCAGCGCCTTCACCTCGGCGGTCGTGGCGACGGGCTCCAGCTTGTCCAGCGGCGAGGAGGCGCCGTGGACGTCGAGCATCTCCAGTTCGGCGGCGGGTTCGGGGTACCCCATCGCGATCCTCGCGGTGAAGCGGTCGCGCTGGGCCTCGGGGAGGGGATAGGTGCCCTCCATCTCGATGGGGTTCTGGGTCGCGATGACCATGAACGGCGTCTCGAGGCGGTAGGTGGTGCCGTCGACGGTGACCTGGTGCTCCTCCATGCACTCGAGCAGCGCCGACTGGGTCTTGGGGGAGGCGCGGTTGATCTCGTCGCCGACCACGATGTTGGCGAAGACCGGGCCGGGCTTGAACTCGAACTCGCGTGATTGCTGGTTGAAGGCGCTGACGCCCGTGATGTCGCTCGGAAGCAGATCTGGGGTGAACTGGACGCGGCGCACCGGGCAGTCGATCGACCGGGCGAGCGCCTTGGCCAGCATGGTCTTGCCGACTCCCGGCACGTCCTCGATGAGCAGGTGCCCTTCCGCGAGCAGCACCGTGAGGGTGAGGCGGACGACGTCGCTCTTGCCCTCGATCACCGACTCGATCGCCTCACGGATCCGGTGCGCCGTGGCGACCAGACCATCCAGCTCCTGTCCGACATCGTGGGTTATTCCCACCGGGCCTCCATGAGGGTGCGGCAGCCCCACGCCGGGATCGTATTGCGGGGGGCTTTGTCGTTCCTTTTTCATTGTGCGTACCGACACTACGGTGCCGGAGGTTCCCGGGCGACTTTCCGTCATATTCGGGATGAACAGCCCCAGTGTTCTGCTCCGGAGTCGCGTTCATGTTCCGTGAAGGTGCGAATACCGTGACACGAGCGACCGCTCCGGCGCTCCACTTCTCCCCACCCCCGGCTTCTCGTTCCTCCATCCTGCGCCCCGCGGGCCCGGAAAGTGACCGGGATATGTCAAGCGGCGGCCCGACACGCCCGTCAGCGCATGCTGCGCCCCCAGGGCCCTCCACTCCACTCCACTTGCTCTGACCTGCGAAAACGCGAGCATGGCAGCCGTCCGACACGGTTTGAATCAGTTGACGGTGGGGAGAAGTGGAGTATGGTGGTGCGCAGTGGAGGGGCTGGGGTCCAAGCGCCGGCCGTTCCACATGGCACGGGAGGTGGGGCCGGTGTTCCTCGGCACCCATCAACCGCGTCTGGACGAAAAAGGACGACTGTTCCTGCCGGCGAAGTACCGTGAGGAGCTGGCGGAGGGTCTTGTGATCACCAAGGGCCAGGAGCGGTGCCTCTACGTATTTCCAGTAGAGGAGTTCCAGCGCATCACCGAGGCGCTGCGTACCGCGCCCGTGACAGCCAAGGCCGTTCGCGATTACAGTCGCGTCTTCTTCGCCAGTGCTTCCGACGAGACGCCCGACAAGCAGGGGCGGATCACCATCCCCCAGAGCCTGCGCGAGTATGCCGGCCTTCGCCGCGACTGTGTGGTCATCGGGGCCAACACGCGGCTGGAGATCTGGGACGCGACGGCCTGGGACACCTATCTGGCCGACCAAGAGCAGGCGTTCTCCGAGCTGTCGGAGGAGGTGCTGCCAGGAGTCCTTTGACGAAGGTCGACTCGTCGGTGAAGACGTCGTTCGGCGAGGTCTCCACCCGCTCCCATGGTGCCGGGACGGTTCCGGTCACCGCAGCGCCGCCGCCAGCTGATGCACCTTCCCCGGTGTCAGGTGGCGGGGCGCGAAGAGGGGACGCGGATGGGGACCTGGCCGGACGAGCCGTTTACAAGGGGGGGCGAGAGCCCGCCGGCGAAAGGCCGAATGGAAGGCCGCATATCCGCGAGCAGGAAGTGTCCCGGGGTTTCGATGGACACGACCAAGGCGGCAAAGGGGGTTTGACCATGCATGTCCAAGATCATGCCGAGCCGGGCGGGCACGTCCCGGTGATGCTGCGACGCGTCCTGGAGCTTCTCGCTCCCGCGCTCGCCGGTCCTAGCCCCGTGCTGGTCGACGCCAATCTGGGCCTCGGCGGTCACGCGGAGGCGCTGCTGGCCGCGCACCCAGATCTTCACCTGGTCGGTATCGACCGGGATCCGACCGCCATCGAGCGGTCCACCGAACGCCTCGCGCCGTACGCGGGCCGCGTCACCCTGGTGAGGGCGGTCTCCGACGAGCTGCCCGAGGTGCTCGCGCGCGCCGGCCATCCCCGCGTGGACGGGGCCCTGTTCGACCTCGGGGTGTCCTCCCCGCAGCTCGACGAGGCCGGGCGCGGCTTCGCCTACTCCTACGACGCTCCCCTCGACATGCGCATGGACCCCGAGCAGGAGCTCACGGCCGATGTGGTGGTCAACACCTACTCCGAGGCGGAGTTGACCCGCATCCTGCGCGACTACGGCGAGGAGCGCTTCGCCGCGCGCGTCGCGCGTTTCATCGCCCGGGAGCGGGCAGAGGAGCCGATCACGTCGACCAAGCGGCTGGCGGAGATCGTCCGTGACGCGATCCCGGCCGCGACCCGTCGTACCGGTGGAAACCCCGCCAAAAGAACGTTCCAGGCCTTACGCATCGAGGTGAATGGGGAGTTGACCGCTCTCGAACGGGCGCTCCCCGCTGCACTGGACGCACTGAAGGTCGGAGGGCGCGTGGTCGTGCTCTCCTACCACTCACTGGAGGACCGGCTGAGCAAGCAGGTCCTCACGGCGCGAACCAGGGACACCAGCCCTCCGGGGCTGCCCGTCCCGTTGCCGGCCCACCAGCCGCGGTTCCGTCTGGTGACGAGGGGAGCGGAGCTCCCAGACGAGGAAGAGGTCGCGCGCAACCCGCGCGCTGCCTCGGCCAGGTTGCGGGCGGCAGAGAGGATCCGGGAGCCGGAATGAGCATTGACAAGGAGACACCGCAAGAGGCCGTCAGCGTCCGCACGGCGACCGCCGTCGACGACAGGCCTGTGCGCACGGCGCGCGGCACCCGCGCGGTCACCGCGCCGCCGCGGCCCGAAAGGACCGTCCGGCGCCCGGCGCCGTCGCGTCCTCCGAGGCGCGCGGCCGCGCCCGCGCCGCCGGTGGCCGAGGCCGCGGAGGCCCCGCCGCGGGCGACCGTCCGGCGTGGCGCGCCGCGCATGCCGTTCGTGCTGCTCGTCGTCGGCCTGCTGTGCGGCGGCCTGGTCAGTCTGCTGCTGCTGAACGTCGTGCTCGCCACCGACTCCTACCGGGCGAACGACCTGGTCAAGAGCACCCAGCGCCTGCGCGACGAGGCGGCGGCCGCGCGCACCAAAGTGCTGCTGGACTCCCAGCCGGAGAGGCTCGCCGAGCAGGCCCGCAAGCTGGGCGAGAAGCCCGACAAGCGGGCGCCGCAGGTCCTGGTCATCCCGCCGGAGGGCCAGGGGGCCGGCCGGGCGGCGAGCCAGAACCAGGCTCCGGCCGGCACCGGGGCACAGGGCGCGGGGGTCTCGATCCGGTGAGAGAGGGTGGCGGCCGCCCCCCCGGGCCCGGTCGCAACGGTCCGGGCGGCGGTGGAGGCGGGCGAAGCGGTCCGGGCGGGCCCCGGCGCGGCTCCGGATCCGGATCCGGAGGCCGCCAGGGCCCGCCCGAAGGTCCCGGACGCCCTGAGGGCCCCGGTGGCCGCTCCGGCGGCTCCGGGCGTTCCGGTGGCTCGGACCCAGGCGCTCCGGACGGCCGTTCGGGCGGTTCAGGTGCTTCCGGCGGCCGTTCGAGTGGTGCGGGCGCGTCCGGTGGCGGTTCGGGCGCTCCCGGCGCGTCCAGTGGTCGTTCGGGCCGTTCAGGTGCTTCCGGTGATCGTTCGGGCGGTTCAGGTGCTTCCGGTGGCCGTTCGGGCGGCGCGGGCGCCTCGGGTGGAGCGGCCGGCCGGCCGGGGAGCTCCGGGCGCCCCGACGGATCCGGCGGCCGTCCGGCCGGTTCCGGGCGATCCGAGGGCGCCGGCGGCTCCGGGCGTTCCGGCGGCTCCGGCGGTCCGGGCGGCCGGTCGGGTGGCGCAGGGCGCCCGCCGAGGCCCGGCGGCGCCGCTTCGCGTACCGACGGGCCGGCGCGGCCGGTCAGAGGCGAGCCCGAGGCCACCATCGCCACCCCGCGCCGCGTGCTCGGCACCGGGCAGGGCCCGCGGCGCGTCCCGCCACGGGGCCGTCCCGGGGAGGCCGCC
>NZ_JALLPO010000055.1 GCF_023276435.1 Sphaerisporangium perillae | reverse complement strand
CGGCGGGTACGGCGCAGGCCAAGAAGGAGGCGCTGGAGAAGGTCGGTGTCCGGGTCGGCAAGACCCCGAGCGAGACCGCCCGCCTCATGCGCGAGGTCATGCGCTCCCGCTAAGACCCACCGCGAGACCGCGAGACCGCGAGACCGCGAGACCGCGAGACCGCGAGACCGCGAGACCGCGACACCGCGACACCGCGACACCGCGACACCGCGACACCGCGAGACCGCGACACCGCGACACCGCGAGACCGCGAGACCGCGAGACCGCGAGACCGCGAGACCGCGAGACCGCGAGACCGCGACATAGCGAGACCAAGGGACGCCCGGCTGCCGGCCGGGCGTCCCTCTCTTTCCCGCTCTAGCGGTGACCACTTACCTTCGCCGGGTGCCGTTCCTTTCCGCCCTGCATGGTGCTTCCAACCGGCGCCGGGTCGGCGCGAGGTGGTACGGCGATGCCGGCGCCGCCGTACGATGAGCAACCCGGCGAGCCTTTGCGGACACCCCTCCATGCGGAGCATGCCACGTGGTCCGTTGATCGTCGCGGGGACAAACGGGGCGACACGCGGGCTCGGTACGCCCCCGACGGCGGCTGAGGCTGAGACCATCGACTATTGTGACGGCCCTTTTCGACCAGCTCCGGGCGGCCCCCCGCACCGTCCTCAGCCGCATCCCCCTCGCGGGGAGCGCAGGTGACGACGACGAGGCGCGCCGTCCGCTGCCCGTCTCCGGGATGCTCGCCGCCGCCTGGACCCTCGGCGTCGGCCTCGCCGTCCTGACCACGCTGACCCTGGTCGGGTGGATCGCCGCGCCCCGCGGAGCCTTCGGGCAGGGGCTTCCCGGCGTGTTCCGGGCCGCCTGCCAGGTCTGGCTGGCCGCCCACCACGCCGGTTTCGCGATCCCGGGCGGGCGCGTCGGCCTGCTGCCGCTCGGCCTGACGGTGCTGCCCGCCGCCCTGCTGTACCGCGCCGCGATGTGGATGGCCCGGGACGCCGACCTGCGGCTGCGGCTGCCGGCCCGGTTGCCGAAGGGGAGCCCCAAAGACCTCGCCAACGCCCGCCGCCGCGCCCAGCTCGTGCTGATCGCGCAGGCGGGCATCTCGCTGGCCGCGCCGTACGCCCTGCTCGCCGGGGTGATCGCGCTGGTCGCGCAGAACAACGTGACCCAGCCGTTCGTCGGTGAGGCGCTGCTGAGCCATCTCGTGCTGGCGTTCGTCGCCGGATCGCTGGCCACCGCCCGCACCATCGGCCCCTGGCGTTCGATGCTGCGCCTGCTTCCCGAGCGCGCGAGGTCGGTCGTCGTCGGCACGGCGGTCGCGCTGTCGACCTTGCTGGCGGCGGGGCTCGTGCTCGTGCTCGTGGCGGTCGTCGCCGACTTCGGGCAGATCCAGCGGCTCTCGGATCTCCTGGCGCCGGGGTTCGTCGGCGGCTCGCTCCTCCTGCTGGTGGAGACGCTGTACCTGTTCAACTTCGTCATCTGGGGCATGGCGTACATCAGTGGCCCCGGTTTCGCGCTGGGCACGGGTACGCTGGTCGCGCCCACCGGGGTCCAGCTCGGCGCCGTGCCGGCCCTGCCGATCCTCGGCGCCCTGCCCGACTCGGGGGTCATGTCCCCGTGGCTCATGGGCGTGCTGGCGATCCCCTTCATCGCGGGCGCGGTCGCCGGCGTGTTCGTCGCGCGCATCGCCCCGACGCCGCACTTCGAGTCCGCGCCGCTCTGGGGCTTCGTCTGCGGCCTGGCCACCGGCCTGTCGGCGGGGCTGCTCGCGGCGCTCGCGGGAGGCCCGCTCGGCGGCACCCGGCTGTCGGCCGTGGGCCCCTCCGCGTGGGAGGTGGCGCTGTCGGTGACCCTGGAGGTCGGCGTCGCCGCCGGCATCTCGGCGGGGCTGACCAACTGGTGGCTGGTGTTCCACGGCGCCGGCGTCCCGGCGACGCCGGTACGCAGGGCAGGGGAAGTCATCGTCAGGGTGGCGAGCAAGGTGAAGCCCGCCGCGCCACCGGTCACCAGCGAGCTGCCCGGCCACTGGATGGACGCCACGGAGGCCGACACCCAGCCCATCCCGGTGATCCGCGCCGACTGGACCGACGAGCACGCCTCGGCGGCCGTGGAGAGCTTGGAACCGCCTCCCGCGAAGGGGCTTCGCACCGGGAAGGCGCCTGGGGGCAAGAGCCAGGCCGGAGCCGGAGCGGCCGCGGGAAAGGACCGCGCGGCGGCGAAGCGCGAGGAGCCGCGGCCTCCGCGCCGCGACATCGTGGACGAGTCCGACGACCGCGGGGGTCACAT
Organism: Sphaerisporangium perillae; assembly: GCF_023276435.1. Taxonomy (GTDB): domain Bacteria; phylum Actinomycetota; class Actinomycetes; order Streptosporangiales; family Streptosporangiaceae; genus Sphaerisporangium; species Sphaerisporangium perillae. The sequence continues at coordinate 46,897 of NZ_JALLPO010000055.1, read as the reverse complement.
CATCTATCTCGACCCCTACGCGTGGGACCGGGATTCCTGATCGTCGCCTCGCCGGGCACCCGGCTCCTCGCCCCGTCCAGGGAGGGCGGGGACGGGAGGCGACGGCGGGACGGCCGGCGCGCTACACGTGCGAGCGTGCCCCCCGGCCGCTGGGGGAGGGCTCGAACAGGATCTCGTCGGGGAAGCACCACGCCCAGTCCTCGCCGGGTTCGAACGACTCGGCGATCGGGTGCCCGGCGGTGGTGTAGTGCCGGCTGGCGTGGCGGTTGGGGCTGGAGTCGCAGCAGCCGACGTGCCCGCAGGTCAGGCAGGTGCGCAGGTGGACCCAGCGCGATCCGGAGGCCAGGCAGTCCTCGCAGCCGAGAGGGGTGTGCGGCTCGACGTCGCGGATGAAGGTGAGGTGGGTGCAGGCGTTCATGGTTCTCCTTGGGATTCGCGGGGACGCGTCCGGCGGTGCGATCGCCCCCAGGCCCGGCCGCTCGGCAGGAGACGCCAGGCATACCGCCGATATATTTCACGATATAGGCCGATATGCGGCCGGTCTCACGGTGGGAACGGGATCTTCACGCTGCCCTTCGGCATGAACGGGAGCCGGTGCTCCACCGCCCGCTCGAGCTCGCTGACGCACACCTGCTGCGAGGTGGCCGTCCCCGCGCCCTTCATGCACTCGGTGTAGGCGCTCAGCTCGCCGGTGAAGTACATCTGCACCCACAACACCCCGGCCGCCACGCAGATCGACGCGACCGAGAGCAGCAACCCCAAGATCGGCAGCACGACCGGCCGGCGCCGTCCGGAAAGGACGCGCCACGCCCGGAAGCTCACGACGATCGAGAACACGCCGAGAGCCAGGCCGAACACCGGCACCAGCAGAGTCAGGGCCAGCGCGCCGATGGAGAGCAGCAGCGCGCGGCGCCCGACCTCGCCTCCCGAGGTCTCCGCGGGTGGTTGCACCTGACCTCCTCTGCGTCGTGGAGCGGGCGGGCCGATACGCTGACAGCCTTACCGTCAACGTCGCCCCGAAGGAGTGCAGCCCTGTCGGCTCGGCTCGTGGTCCTCGTCTCCGGTTCGGGGACCAACCTACAGGCCCTCATGGATGCCGCCGCTGATGACGCATACGGCGCCCGCATCGTCGCCGTCGGCGCCGACCGCGACGGCATCGAGGGCCTCGCCCGCGCACAGCGCGCGGGCCTGCCCACCTTCGTCGTCAAGCTGGCCGACCACCCGGCGCGCGCGGCCTGGGACCATGCCCTCCGCGCGGCGATCGCCGCGCACGAACCCGACCTCGTCGTCTCGGCGGGCTTCATGAAGATCCTCGGCCCGGAGGTCCTCGGCGCCTTCCCGGTGGTCAACACCCATCCCGCCCTGCTGCCGTCCTTCCCGGGGGCGCACGCCGTCCCCGACGCCCTCGCGTACGGCGTCCGGGTGACCGGCTGCACCGTGCACCTCGTCGACGCGGGTGTGGACACCGGTCCGGTGATCGCGCAGGAGGCGGTCGCCGTAGAGGATGGGGACGACGAGACCTCGCTCCACGAGCGCATCAAGGTCGTCGAGCGCCGCCTGCTCGTCGAGGTCGTGGGCCGCATGGCCCGGGACGGCTGGACGGTGACCGGCCGCCACGTCCGCCTGGGCGATCGAGACCGTCTGAGCCAGTCGCAACCTCCGGGCCGGCCGGGAACTCCCGGACGCCCGGACACAGGGAGGAGCACGAAGTGACCCGCATCGCCATCCGGCGCGCGCTGATCACGGTATACGACAAGTCCGGGCTGGAGGAGCTGGCCCGGGCTCTGGACGCCGCCGGCGTCGAGATCGTGTCCACGGGGGGCACGGCGTCGAAGATCGCCTCGTTCGGCGTGCCGGTGACCCCGGTGGAGTCGTTGACCGGCTTCCCCGAGTGCCTCGGCGGCCGGGTCAAGACCCTGCACCCGCGCGTGCACGCGGGCCTGCTGGCCGACGGGTCGAACCCCTCCCACGTCAAGCAGCTCGAAGAGCTCGAGATCGAGCCGTTCCAGCTCGTCGTGGTCAACCTGTATCCGTTCCAGGAGACGGTGTCCTCCGGCGCCTCGGAGGCCGAGTGCGTCGAGCAGATCGACATCGGCGGGCCGGCGATGATCCGGGCGGCGGCGAAGAACCACGGCACGGTGGCCGTGGTCGTCGACCCCCGCGGGTACGGCGACGTACTGCGGGCGATCGAGGAGGGCGGCTTCACCGAGCCGGAGCGCCGCCGCCTCGCCGCCCAGGCCTACGCCCACACCGCGGCCTACGACACCGCGGTGGCCTCGTGGTTCGCGAGCGTCTACGCCCCCGAGGAGGACACCGCCTGGCCGGGCTTCATGGGCGCCTCCTGGAAGCGCCGGGCCGTGCTGCGGTACGGGGAGAACCCCCACCAGGGCGCGGCGCTGTACACCGGCGGCACCGACGGCCTGGCGAACGCCGAGCAGCTGCACGGCAAGGAGATGTCGTACAACAACTACGTCGACGCGGACGCCGCCTGGCGTGCCGCGTGGGACTTCGGCGAGCCGGCCGTCGCGATCATCAAGCACGCCAACCCGTGCGGCCTGGCCGTCGGCGCCGACGTGGCCGAGGCGCACCGCAAGGCGCACGCCTGCGACCCGGTGTCGGCGTACGGCGGCGTGATCGCGGTGAACGCCGAGGTGACCGAGGAGCTCGCCGAGCAGATCGCGCCGATCTTCACCGAGGTCGTGGTGGCGCCCTCGTACACCGAAGAGGCGCTGGCCGTGCTCACCAAGAAGAAGAACATCCGGCTGCTGCGCTGCCCGGCGGGGCCGTCCAACCCCGCCGAGTACCGCCGCATCGACGGCGGCCTGCTCGTCCAGACCGTCGACCGGGTGGACGCGCCCGGTGACGACCCGGCCGCCTGGGAGCTCAAGGCCGGTTCGGCCGCCTCGCCCGAGATGCTGGCCGACCTCGCCTTCGCGTGGAAGGCCTGCCGTTCGGTCAAGTCGAACGCGATCCTGCTCGCCGCCGGCGGGGCCACCGTGGGCGTCGGCATGGGCCAGGTGAACCGCGTCGACTCCGCGCGGCTCGCGGTGTCGCGCGCCGGGGATCGCGCTGAGGGCTCCGTCGCGGCCTCGGACGCGTTCTTCCCCTTCGCCGATGGGCTTCAGATCCTCATCGACGCCGGGGTGAAGGCCGTCGTCGAGCCCGGCGGGTCCATCCGCGACGAGGAGGTCATCGAGGCCGCGGCCAAGGCCGGCATCACGCTGTACTTCACCGGCACCCGCCACTTCTTCCACTGACCACCCGGACGCCGGCTCCTGGGCTCTTCAAGGCCCGGAGCCGGCGGCGGCATGCCGGGCGCTCCGGGCCGGTCCGGTGGACGCCGGGAGCGCGCGCAGCTCGATCGCGGCGCGCAGGCCCTCGTCGGTGTGGCGGGGCGGCATGCGGACGTCGGCGACCACCAGGTCGGGCCGGTGCTCCTCCACCGCGGCGACCAGTGAGGCGGCGTCGCCGACCGAGGCGAGGACCTCGTGCCCGAAGCGCTCCAGCAGGCTGGTCAGCCCCTCGCGCAGGAGGACGGCGTCCTCGGCGATCACCACGCGCACGGGATCTCCGCTCGTATCGATGTCGGCCCGCCCGGCGGGCTCGACATGGAGAGCGTGCCCTCCATGAGCGCGACCCGGTCGGCGAGCCCGGTCAGCCCGGTGCCGCGCGCCGGATCGGCGCCGCCGATCCCGTCGTCGCGGATCTCGACGACCAGCATGTCACCGTCCAGCAGGCCGTGTACCCGGGCCCGGGAGGCCCGGCTGTGCCTCGCGAGGTTGGCGAGCGCTTCGGTGACGACGTAGTAGGCCGTCGTCTCCACGGCCTCGGGCGGCCGCCGGGGCAGGTCGATCTCCACCTCCACCGGGACGGGGGAGCGGCCGGCGGCCTCCCGGACGGCGGCGGCCAGGCCGCGGCCGGGAAGGGCGCTGGACAGCAGGTAGGCGAGCGATCTCCACGGCCACGGGGACCGCAGGAAGGACGGCGGATGCCGTGACAGGGCCTCCAGGGCGGTCCGGGTGCGCACCATCAGAAGCTATCCCGCGCGCCCTCCAGGCCACGGTAGTGCCAGGTATACCTCCCTCAGGGCACGGCCCGGCGGGACGGCATGGAAGGATGGCGAGTTGTGAGCGCGCAGATTCTCGACGGCAAGGCCACAGCAGCGAAGATCAAGGCCGACCTGGCGGAGCGGGTGAGCAGGCTCGCCGCCCAGGGGATCACCCCCGGCCTCGGCACGATCCTGGTCGGCGACGATCCGGGCAGCCAGATCTATGTGGCCGGCAAGCACCGCGACTGCGCGGAGGTCGGCATCGCCTCGATCCGCAAGGACCTTCCCGAGACGGCCTCGCAGGCCGAGGTGGAGGCCGCGATCGACGAGCTCAACGCCGACCCGGCCTGCACGGGTTACATCGTGCAGCTCCCGCTGCCCCGCCACCTCGACACCCAGTCGCTGATCGAGCGCATGGACCCCGGCAAGGACGCCGACGGCCTGCACCCGGTCAACCTCGGCCGGCTCGTGCACATGGTGGACGCCCCGCTGCCGTGCACGCCCCGGGGCATCGTGGTGCTCCTGCAGGAGTACGGCGTGCCGATCAAGGGGGCCGACGTCACCGTCATCGGCCGCGGCATCACCGTCGGCCGCCCGCTCGGGCTGCTGCTGACCCGCCGCACCGAGAACGCCACCGTGACCCTCTGCCACACCGGCACCCACAACCTTCCCGCTCGCGTGCGCGAGGCCGACATCGTCGTGGCGGCCGCCGGCGTGCCCGGGCTGATCACGCCCGACATGGTGAAGCCCGGGGCCGCCGTGCTCGATGTGGGCGTCTCCCGCGTGGACGGCAAGCTGGCGGGCGACGTGGCGCCGGGTGTGAAGGACGTCGCCGGGTTCGTGGCGCCCAACCCGGGCGGTGTCGGCCCCATGACGCGGGCGATGCTGCTCACCAACGTCGTCGAGGCCGCCGAGCACCGCGCCCGCTAGGGCCGTGACGCGCTCGGGGGCGCGTTCTCCCGCCCTATGACCTCGGGGGCTGGGTGGGCCAGCGGTAGAGATGCTCGGGACGGCCGGTGGTGCCGTACCTCAGGCCCACGGTGACCCGCCCGTCCGCCGCGAGGTCGGAGAGGTAGCGCTGCGCCGTCGCGCGCGACAGCCCGAGCCGGGCGGCGACGTCGGCGGCCGTGACGGGCTCGGCCGCCGTCCGTACGGCGTCGATGACCAGGTGCGCCGTCTGGCTCGACCGTCCCTTGCGGATGGCCGCGTCGACGCGGTCGCCCTCGTGGAGCACCCGGACGGCGCGGTCGATCTCCGACTGGTCGAGGGTGTGCTGGTCGCCGCCCAGCTGCCCGTGGAACCGCGCGTACGCCCGCAGCCGCTCGGCCAGGTCGGTCTCGGAGAACGGCTTGACCAGGTAGTTGACGACGCCCCGCCGGAGCGCCTCCCGTACGACGGCACGTTCGGCGGCGGCGGTCAGCATGATGACGTCGCATCCGAGCCGCGGGGCGATGGACATGCCGGGGCTGTCCGGGAGGTACTGGTCGAGAAGCGCGAGGTGGGGGCGCAGGCGCTCGGCCAGCTCGACCGCCTCGGCGGCCGTGTGCGCGACGCCGACGACCTCGAAGCCCGGCACCCGGCGGACGTACCGCGCGTGCACGTCCGCCACCCGGAAGTCGTCGTCGACGACCAGCACACGGATCATGGCGCACCTCCGGACGGCAGGGCGGAGAACGGCGAACGGGAATCGGGGCCGGGCTCGCAGGCCGTGCCGGGGCCGGCCGGTGGGTCGATCGCGCCGGGGAGCCGTGCCACGAAGACGGCGCCGCAGTCGGCGCCCGAGGGCCGGGTGAGGGACAGCTCGCCGCAGTGGCGGCGGGTCAGCCGCCGGGCGAGCGCCAGGCCCACGCCGTGCGGCCGGGCGTCGTCGGCGGCGGTCGTGTAGTCCTGGTCGAACAGCCGGTCCGCGGCCTCCGGGGGCACGCCGTCCCCGCTGTCGACCACGACGAGGTGCAGGATGTCGGCCTCGGCGAGCAGGGAGACCTCCACCCAGGCGGGACGCCGCGCGCCGGCCTGAGCAGCGGCCGTGGCGTTGTCGACCAGGTTGCCGAGGATCGTGACGACGTCCAGCGGGGCCCTGAGCTGGGCGGGGACGAAGGAGTCGGCGCTGAGCCGCAGGTCGACCCCGCACTCGGACGCGACGGCGGTCTTGGCGGCGAGCAGCCCGCGGATGTAGGGGTCACGCAGCCGCCCGCCGTCACCGTACTCGGTGGCCAGCGGGTCGTCGGCCAGCTCCCGAAGGTATGTGATCGCCTCTTCCCGGTGTCCCAGGCTGAGCAGGCCGGAGAGCGTGTGCAGGCGGTTGGTGTACTCGTGGGCCTGTGCGCGCAGGGCGTCCGACAGCGCGCGCACCACATCGAGCTCCCGCGCCATCGCGTCCAGGTCCGTACGGTCGCGCATGGTCAGCACGTGGCCGAGATCCTGGTCGCCGCGGCGTACGGGCGCGGCCGCGACGACCAGCATGCGCTCCTCGGTGGCCACCAGCACGCCGCGCGCGCTGGTGCGGTCGGCCAGCAGGGTGCGCAGGCCGGGCGGCAGGCCGGCGTCCGCGACGGAGGAGCCTTGCGCCGGGCTGTCGCCGATGAGGCGGGCCGCCGCGTCGTTGCAGATGGTGATGCGCCCGGCAGGGTCGATGGCCAGTACGCCCTCGTCGATGCCGTGCAGCACGGCCTCGCGTTCGCGGAGCAGGTCGGAGAGGTCGGCCGGCTCCAGCCCGAGGGTCTGGCGCTTGAGGCGGCGGGCCAGCCCGGCGGCGGCCACCACGCCGAGGGCCAGCGCGAGCCCGGTGAACCCGGCGGCGGCCCGCATCAGGTCGCCGACGCGCCGGGACACCTCGCCGGCCGCGATGCCGACGCTGACCTGGCCGACCACGCGACCGGCCCCGGTGATCAGCGGAACCTTGCCCCGGGCGGAGAGCCCGAGCGTGCCGCGTTCGAAGGTGACGACCTCGTGACCGTTGAGGGCTTCCGGCTCGGTGCTGACCCGCTGCCCGAGGCGGGTGGCGTCGGGGTGGGAGTAGCGGATGCCGTGATCGTCGGCGACGACCACGAAGAGCACGCCCGTGCGGCGGCGGGCCGCCTCCGCGCGCCGCTGCACACTGTTCGATCGGTCGTGGGCGGCGACGTGCTGGATTATCTGCTCGTCGGCCGCCACCGAGCGTGCGACGGCGAGGGCCCGCTGCTCGTACTGCTTCTCCAGCTCCGCGTGGAGCAGGTAGGCCACCAGCCCGAAGCCGCTCCCCATGATGAGCAGGAGCACGGCGACCTGGACGAGCAGGGCCTGTGTCGCGAAGCGCAGACGGGGCCTCTTCTCGGGCCAGGGCATGGCAGCACGATACCTCCGCGCACCGCGCATGGCCTCGCGCGCAAAAAGCGCAAAACGCGAACTATGCGCATTGCTCCCACAACTGGCACAAGCCTAGTGATACCCGTCACACCGGCCTACGGTCCGGGGAGCGTTTTCCCGTTCCCCCCAACTGACTATCAGGCCGATGTTGCCGAGATATGTCACGCACCGAAATTCGAAGGAGTCGAACGCCATGACGAGCCCAGGCCCCTCAGCGGCCGCCGGGTCGCAGGCGGTGTCCTCCGCCCCCGCGTCCCTTGCCGCAGGCAGGCCGGCGGCGGACGGTCACGCCATCGAGCTGCGCGGTGTCACCAAGCGTTTCCCGACCCGCGACGGCCGCGACTACACCGCCGCCCGCGACATGACCCTGACCGTGGGCCGGGGCGAGTTCGTGAGCGTCGTCGGCCCCACGGGCTGCGGCAAGTCCACCAGCCTGTCGATGATCTCCGGGCTGGCGGCCGCCAGCGACGGTGACGTGCTCGTCGAGGGCAGGCCCGTGACCGGCATCCCCGACGGCCTGGGCTACATGTTCCAGCAGGATGCCGTGCTGCCTTGGCGCTCCGTGCTCGACAACGTCGCCGCCGGCCCCCGTTACCGGGGCGCGGGCAAGAAGGAGGCCCGCGAGAAGGCGAAGGAGTGGGTGGCGAAGGTCGGGCTGGCCGGCTTCGAGCGGTACTACCCGCACCAGCTCTCCGGCGGCATGCGCAAGCGCGTCGCCCTGGCCCAGACGCTGATCAACGAGCCGTCCATCCTGCTCATGGACGAGCCGTTCAGCGCGCTCGACGTGCAGACGCGCGAGCACATGCAGGACCTGTTGCTGGATCTCTGGTCCGGTACGGGGGCCGCCGTGGTGTTCGTCACGCACGACCTGACCGAGGCGATCGCCCTCGCGGACACGGTCGTCGTCATGACCGCCGCCCCGGCCACCACCAAGAACGTCATCCCCGTCGATCTCGAGCGCCCTCGCCGCGTCGAGGAGATCCGGTTGGAGGAGTCGTTCCTCGCCGTCTACCGCGAGGTCTGGAACTCCTTGCGCCAAGAGGTCGAGATCACCCGCGCCCGAGGAGCCGGCAATGTCGCCTGATGTCCGAACACCCGTGGCCGCCGCCCCGCCGGGCGCCGTGGCCGAGGCCGACGCTCCCGCACGGCGCCGCCCGCGCGGCGTGCGCGCCCCCAAGATCACCGCAACGCGGGTGCTCCTGATCGTGCTGTGGCTCGGGAGCTGGGAGCTGTCCGCGAGCACCTTCCTCGACCCCTTCTACTACTCGAAGCCGAGCGCCATCGGGGGCCGGATCGTCGACTGGTTCACCTCCGGGACGGCGTTCGGGTCGATCTGGGAGCAGATGGCCGTCACCCTGGAGGAGGCCGTCGCCGGCTTCGTGATCGGCTCGCTGGCCGGAGTCGTGCTCGGCGTACTGCTCGGCCGGGGCCGCTTCCTCGCCGAGGTGTGCGCGCCGTTCATCAAGGCCGCGAACGCGATCCCGCGCATCGTGCTCGCGTCGCTCTTCGTGATCTGGTTCGGTCTCGGCATGCAGTCCAAGGTCGCCACCGCCGTCGTCCTCGTCTTCTTCGCCGTCTTCTTCAACGCCTTCCAGGGCGCCCGCGAGGTCGACAAGACCCTCATCGACAACGCCCGCATCCTGGGCGCCGGTCCCCGCCAGATCCTCACGACGATCGTGCTGCCCAGCGCGACCTCGTGGATCCTCGCCAGCCTGCACGTCGCCTTCGGGTTCGCGCTGATCGGCGCGATCGTCGGCGAGTACACCGGCGCGGACAAGGGCCTCGGCCTGCTCATCAACCACGCGCAAGGAACCTTCGACTCGGCCGGGATCTACGCCGGAATGATCATCATCACGGTCATGGCGCTGCTCGCCGAGTGGCTGCTCACCCTCCTCGAACGCCGGCTCCTCGCCTGGCGTCCGCCGTCCATCGCCACCGAAGCCCGGATCTGATCGGAGCCACCCGAACCATGAAAGCCCCATCCCGCCTCATCATCACCGCCGCCGTCGGCCTCGCGGTGGCCGTCGCCGCCACCGGCTGCCGCGACTCCCGTACGACCGCGGCCTCCTCAGGCGGCACCCCCCAGGTCACCATCATGATCGGTGGCATCGACAAGGTGATCTACCTGCCGCCCAAGCTGACCGAGCAGCTGGGCTACTTCAAGCAGGAGGGCCTCGATGTCCGGCTGATGACCGAGCCGTCGGGCGCGCAGGCCGAGAACGTCCTGATCAGCGGCGACGTCCAGGGCGTCGTCGGGTTCTACGACCACACGATCGACCTGCAGACCAAGGGCAAGTGCATCCAGAGCGTCGTACAGTTCGCCGATGTGCCCGGAGAGGTGGAGATCGTCTCGACCACCCAGGCGGACAAGATCCAGTCGGCCAAGGACTTCAAGGGCAAGAAGCTCGGCATCACCAGCCCCGGATCGTCCACCGACTTCCTCACCCAGGCGCTCGCCGTGAAGAACGGGGTCTCCACCGAGGACTTCACCCGGGTGAAGGCGGGCGCCGGTCCGACCTTCATCTCCGCGATCGAGAACGGCGGCATCGACGCCGGCATGACCACCGACCCCACCGCGGCCCAGCTGATCTCGACCGGCAAGGGCAAGGTCATCATCGACATGCGTACGGAGGAGGGCACCAGGGCCGCCCTCGGCGGCCTCTACCCGGCGAGCTCGCTGTACATGGACTGCGCCTGGGTCCAGAACAACAAGCAGACCGTGCAGAAGCTCGCCAATGCCCTCGTGAAGACGCTGAAGTACATCAACGACAACTCCGCGGAGGACATTGCCGCGAAGATGCCCGCCGAGTACGCCGGGGGAGACCCCAAGCTCTACGCCAAGTCGATCAACGACACCAAGAGCATCTTCCGCCCCGACGGCGTGATGGACGAGGAAGGCGCGAAGAACGTCCTGGAGGTGCTCAGCTCCTTCTCCCCGAACGTGAAGGGCAAGAAGGACACCATCGACCTGTCCAAGACCTACACCACCGAGTTCGTGAAGGCCGCCAAGACCAGCTGAGACCGGATCCCGCTCACCGGCCTCGTCGAGGCCGGTGAGCGGGACGCCGCCGCCAGGACGGGCCGGACCGCAGGTCCGGGCGGCATCCTCGCCGGAACGGCGGGACCCTCAGAGCCGCTCGATCTCCGTCAGATCGATGCCGACCTCGAACGGAAGCGAGAGCTGCAGCTTGTCGTGGTGGATCCCCATCAGGGCGTACGCGCTGGTGGCCGGGTCCAGCTCGTAGACGTAGACCGTGGCCTTCCCGTCGTTCTGCTCGACCCGCCAGAAGTGCCGGATCCCGGCGGCGGCGTACAACTGCGGCTTACGCTCCCGGTCACGCGTCTCGGAGTCGGGACTGACGACCTCCACCACCAGCACGACGTCGGCGGCCTGGTACGCGGTGACGTCGGGGCCCGCCAGTGCTTCGGCGCGTATGACCACCACATCCGGCTCCGGACGTTGCCGAGGCCCGAGGACGACGCTCATCTCTCTGCGCACCCGGAGGTCTGCGGGCGTCAGCCTGCGGAGAGCGGTGACGAGCACATCGGTGATCACAGAGTGGAAGTCTTTCTGGGGGCTTACGAAGACCAAGCTTCCATCGAGCAACTCTGTGTGCGCAGGCAAATCCGGAATGTGATCGAGGTCCTCGGCCGTGAAACCACCGGGCGGCGGGACCAACCAGCCGGGAAGCTGCGGGTCTGTCATGATTTCGCTCCGGACCTGGACTGTCATGCTCTCACGCTAGCAATCGCACCCCTTCTCTCCAGTGGGTTTGCCCGTACTTCCGGGGGCCGAACACATCACGGTCGCCATGGCTTGTGCGGCCCGCCCGCGAGGCGGGCGGATGGTCACGCACCGTTCTCCTCGGCTGAGGAGAACGGTGACCGCGAGCGTCAGGAGGCGCGGCGGTTGGCCGCCTGCGGGGGTGGGGACTCGCCGGGCCCCGAGGTGCGTTGCGGGGGCACCACGGGCGTGGGGCGGACCAGGCCGAGGGCGACGACCTCGTTGGCGAGCCTGGTGCGCCGGTTGATGCCCTCGGGGATGCGGAACTTCTGGTACAGGCGCAGCAGGTGCTGCTTGACGGCCGCCTCCGTCACCACCAGGTCGTCGGCGATCTCCCGGGCGGTCGCCGGGGCGACGAACGCCTCGTCGGACAGCGCGGGCCTGCACAGGGAGGTCAGCACGTCGACCTCTCGCCTGGTCAGCTCGGGCGCCGCCGCACGGCGGAGCTCGACCTCCGGCGCGAAGTCCTCCCTTGGGACGCCGCCCACACGACAGCGCGCCGCTCCGAAGGAGACGACGTCGCCGTCGTCCAGCACCCTCCGGGCGATCGGCCTGCCGTTCACCCGGGTGCCGTTGCGGGACAGGCCCAGGTCAACGACATACAGGTAGGGTCCACGGCGGACGAACTCGGCGTGCAACCGTGACACGCTCGGATCGGCCAGCCTGACGTCGACGCCTCGGCCTCGGCCGATCGTCGTGATCTCGGGGCGCAACGGGACCACCTCACCGGTGTCCTCGACGCGTATGAACGGCCCCTCCACGGCAGTTCCTCCCCAGGTAGCCCGCCGTTACTTCCGCTACAGCTCCGGCTTACCCAAACGAGGGGTTGGGGAATCGCCTTTGCCATAACGAGAATCACTGCAGAAATTGGTCTGGACCTCCTCGGCCGGTTTTACCTGCTCACAGGTAGACTGCGGACGAAGATAAGCGGAGGAAACAACACATGGCGGACAACCCCACCAAAGGCCTCGCCGATGTCGTCGCCGCGTCTACAGCGCTCAGCGACATCGACGGCAAAGCCGGTCGCCTCTTCTACCGCGGCTACGACATTCACGAGCTAGCCGGCCGCACCAGCTTCGAAGAGACCGCGCACCTGCTTCAGCATGGCACGCTCCCCACGCGTCAGCAGCTGGCCGACTACGGAGCCGAGCTCGTCCGGGGCCGCACCCTCGGAGGCCTCGTCGAGGCCAACGTCGCCGAGATCGCCGAGAAACAGGCCCCCATGGAGGCGCTGCGGACGCTGGTCTCGCTGGCGAGCGCCGAGGACCCGGACAAGGACTCCAACGAGCCCGAGGCCAACTGCCGCAAGGCCGCGCGGCTGACGGCCCAGCAGCCCATCCTCGTCGCCCGCTACCACGCGGCGCGCACCGGCGCCCCCCTGCCCGAGCCCGACCCGTCGCTGAGCATCGCGGCGAACTTCCTGATGCAGATCACGGGGCGCGTGCCCGACCAGCACGAGGTCGACTTCTTCGACGCCTGCCTGGTGCTGCACGCCGACCACACCATGAACGCCTCGACCTTCGCCGCCCGCGTGTGCGCGGCGACGCTGTCGGACATGCACTCGGCGATCGTGGCCGCGATCGGCACGCTCAAGGGCCCGCTGCACGGCGGCGCGAACGAGCAGGTCATGCGCACCCTTGAGAGCATCCCGGCGGACGGCGTCGCGCAGGCCGTACGCGAGAAGCTGGCGCGCGGCGAGAAGATCATGGGCTTCGGCCACCGGGTCTACAAGACCGAGGACCCGAGGGCGACCCACCTGCGCAAGATGTCGCGCGAGTTGGCGGAGGCCGGTGGCGACGACACTTACTATCGGATGTCGAAGGAGATGGAGGAGGTCGTCTTCGCGGAGAAGGGTCTGTACCCGAACGTCGACTTCTACGCCGCGACGGTCTACCACTACCTCGGCATCCCGACCGACCTGTTCACCCCGGTCTTCTCGGTCAGCAGGATGTCCGGCTGGACGGCCCACGTGATCGAGCAGCACGCCGACAACCGGCTGATCCGCCCGGACAGCGAGTACATCGGGGAGCGCGACCAGAAGTGGACACCTATTGACGAACGGTAAGGGCTGGAGGCCGTACCTGCTGATCCTGGCGGGTGCGGCCGTCGGCTTGGGGGCGATCGCGATGGGCCTGCCCGCATGGGCGGGCTCATTGGTCGTTGCCGGCTCCGTGCTGGTCGGCGCCGTTCTGCGGCTGCTCGTCCCCGACGGCGAGGAGGGCCTTCTCGCGGTGCGCAGAAGACGCACCGACGCCGTCACCTTCGGCATCCTCGGCGGCGTTCTCGCCGTGGTCGCCGTCAGCGTCGCCGTGCAGTGGATGACGGGCAGGTAGTGGCCCCTCATACCCGGTCGGGTAGCCTCACGGCCATCGCGTTCGTAAAAGACCGGTTTGATCAGCCTAGTCGTAAGAAGTTGTAAGAAGGGGAACCCCAAGCATGCCCAAGATCAAGGTAGCGGGTCCCGTCGTCGAACTCGACGGCGACGAGATGACCCGGATCATCTGGAAATTCATCAAGGACCAGCTGATCCTGCCCTACCTCGACGTCGACCTCAAGTACTACGACCTGGGGATCGAGCATCGCGACGCGACCGACGACCAGGTGACGATCGACGCCGCCAACGCCATCAAGCAGTACGGCGTCGGCGTCAAGTGCGCCACCATCACCCCTGACGAGGCTCGGGTGGAGGAGTTCGGTCTCAAGAAGATGTGGAAGTCCCCGAACGGGACGCTCCGCAACATCCTCGGCGGCGTCATCTTCCGCGAGCCGATCATCATGTCGAACGTGCCGAGGCTCGTCCCGGGCTGGACCAAGCCGATCGTCATCGGCCGTCACGCCTTCGGCGACCAGTACCGCGCGACCGACCTGAAGATCCCCGGCGAGGGCACGCTGACCCTGACCTTCACGCCGAAGGACGGCTCCGAGCCCATCGAGCTGGACGTCTACGACTTCCCCGGCAGCGGTGTCGCCATGGCGATGTACAACCTGGACGAGTCGATCCGCGACTTCGCGCGGGCCTCGATGCGGTACGGCCTGGCCCGTAAGTACCCGGTCTACCTGTCGACGAAGAACACGATCCTCAAGGCCTACGACGGCCGGTTCAAGGACATCTTCGCCGAGATCTTCGAGAGCGAGTTCAAGGCCGACTTCGAGGCCGCCGGCATCACCTACGAGCACCGCCTCATCGACGACATGGTCGCCGCGGCGATGAAGTGGGAGGGCGGCTACGTCTGGGCCTGCAAGAACTACGACGGTGACGTGCAGTCCGACACGATCGCTCAGGGCTTCGGCTCGCTCGGGCTGATGACCTCGGTGCTCATGACGCCCGACGGCCGCACGGTCGAGGCGGAGGCCGCGCACGGCACGGTGACGCGCCACTACCGCGAGCACCAGAAGGGCAACCCCACCTCCACCAACCCGATCGCCTCGATCTTCGCCTGGACCCGGGGTCTGGCGCACCGCGGCAAGCTGGACAACCAGCCCGAGGTGACCGCGTTCGCCGAGACGCTGGAGAAGGTCTGCATCGAGACCGTCGAGGGCGGCCAGATGACCAAGGACCTGGCCCTCATCGTCGGCGCCGACGCCAAGTGGCTCACCACCCAGGACTTCCTCGCGGCCCTGGACGAGAACCTCAAGAAGAAGATGGCCGGCTGACGACCGTCAGGCCTCCGAAGGGCCGCCCACCGCGATCGCGGTGGGCGGCCCTTCGCCATCTGCGCGAGCCGGGCGACTCGGGAGATTACGGCGTGGTCTCGGCTGCCGGTTTGCACCCCAAGGGGCCGTAAAGTCTTCATGGTCGACACCTGACGAGACCACGGGGACATGAATGCCGGAGATCGGGCCGCTCGGACGGGGAGATCCCCAGCAGCTTGGCCCTTTCAGACTCATCGGCCGCCTCGGGGAGGGCGGTCAGGGAGTGGTGTACCTCGGCCAGAACGACGCCGGGGAACGTGCCGCGGTCAAACTGCTGCACGTCAAGTTCACCGGTGACCTGACGGCGCGGTCGCGCTTCGCCCGGGAGCTGAAGGCCGCCGAGCGCGTGGCGTCGTTCTGCACGGCCCGGGTGATCTCCGCCGACCTCGACGGAGACACGCCGTACATCGCCAGCGAGTACATCGAGGGCTGGTCGCTCCGGGAGGCCGTCGAGGCCGGCGGGCCGATGTCGGGAAGCGCGCTGGAGCGCCTCGCGATCGGCACCGCCACGGCGCTGACCGCCATCCACCACGCCGGCATCGTGCATCGCGACTTCAAGCCCGACAACGTGCTGATGGCGGCCGACGGGCCCCGGGTGGTCGACTTCGGCATCGCCCGCATCCTCGACTCGACAGGCACGATCACCAGCAGGGCCGTCGGCACCCCCGCCTACATGGCCCCCGAGCAGATCTCCGGTGGGGAGGTAGGACCGGCCGCGGACGTGTTCGCGTGGGGCTCGACCATCGCCTTCGCCGCCACGGGTTCGGCGCCCTTCGGCGGCACCTCCATCGCCGTGGTGCTGAACCGCGTGCTCAACCACGAGGCCGACCTGAGCACCATGCCCGAGCCGCTGCGCGGCGTGGTGCGCGCCTGCCTGAACAAGTCTCCAGGCGCCCGGCCGACGGCGGACCGGGTCCTGCTGCGGCTCCTCGGCCACGCCGAGGCGGCAGACGCGTCCACGGCCGTGCTCAGCCAGGGCGCCGAGGTGGCGGGCGGGGACACCATGCCCCCCGTCCCGGCGTGGCAGACCCCGGAGAACGGCACGCGGGCCGTCCGCGTGCCCTCCGGGAGGTCGCGCAGGCGCCGGTGGGCCGTGGCGGCGGCGGCCGTCCTGGCCCTGGCCGGCGGCGCCTTCGCCGTCCAGCGTTTTTGGGGGCCGGGCTTCGCGCTGGGAACGGGTGGCGGGCCGCCGGCGTCTCCCACTCCCTCGACGGGCGGCACATCCCACCGAACCCCCACGCCGAGCCCGCCGGCGCAGGCGGTGCGGTTCTTCTCCGTCGTCGACAAGACGGCCAAGACCCGCAAGCTGACCATCGCCATGCGCGACCTGGTGCCCGGGGTCGCCCTCCACGGCCAGGACGGGTGGCACGGCTTCGAGGTGGAGGTCGGCACCTACATCGCCAGGCAGCTCGGCGTCCCGGCGAGCGGCGTCACGTTCAGGGCCTCCAGCATGGCCGAGCGGGTGTCCCTGCTCGACTCGGGCAAGGCCGACCTGGTCATCGCGACCTACTCGGTCAACTCCGCCGACCCGGTCACGTTCGCGGGGCCGTACTACACCGCCCACGTGGACGTGCTCGTGCGCGAGGGCGCCCCGTTCGCGAAGGTGGCCGACCTGAAGGGGCGCAAGTTGTGCGCCCCTGGGTCGAACGCGTCGGTCCGCGTCATCCAGTCCGCGGTCGACGTGCAACTCGTTCCCGTGGGGACCTACGCCGACTGCATGGACCTGATGCGCCGGGGCGACGTGGACGCCGTGCCCGGCGACGACCTGCTCCTCGCCGGGTTCGCCAACCGCGAGCAGAGCCGGTACAAGGTGCTGGGCGCCCGGCTGACCGACGAGCGGTACGCCGTGGCGGTGAAGAGGGGCGACGTCAGGGCCTGCCGGGCGGTGCGCGGCGCCATCGCCCAGATGTACAGCGACGGCACGGTAAACGACCTGCTGAAGAAGTACTTCTCGAAGGTGGACTTCAAGCCGGACCGGACGACGCCCGCCCCGGCCGCCTGCGACTGAGCATCTCTTAGGTGGGCGGCATGCGGGCCTCGAGGTCGGCGGCGGTCTCCTTCGCCCAGGTGAGGGCCGTTTTGGTCTGCATGATGCCGAGGTTGAGGGCGTAGTGGCCGAGGTGGGTGCGCCCGGTCGCGGCCTCGCGGCGGTGGGTGGCCTGTAGCTCCTCCAGGCCCTTGAGCTTCGCCTCGATCGCGGAGGTCATCCTCGCGAGCGCGGCGAGGGCCTCCGGCCCGTCCAGCAGGGGAAGCAAGAAGGCCTCAAGCGCGCTCTCGCTGCGCGTCGCCTCGGTGGGCGTCCGCTCGGTCAGCCAGCGGCGCACCTCGGCCGTGCCCTCGCGCGTGATCGTGTAGGTCTTGCGCCCGCGCGCCCCCTCGGCCCCCACGGTGACCAGGCCGTCGATGACCATCTTGGCCAGCTCGGGATAGATCTGGCTGTGCCCCGCCTGCCACACGTGGTTGATCGACCTCTCGAACTTCTTGGTCAGGTCGTAGCCGCTGGCCGGCCCGGAGGACGACAGCAGGCCGAGAAGGGCGATCCGCAGGGACATGGTGTCATGATATCCAAGAATTGACATGTAAGTTCATACATGTCATCTTCTACACGTCTAGCCCGACATAACAGGTCGCACACACTGTGGACCCGGGACCGGCCATGTCAAAGTGAAAGGACCAGCGATGACGGCGACCACCGCCGCTCCGGCGCAGATGGAGCCCAAGGCCAGGGGGAACGGCCTCCTGCTGGCCGGCGTGCTCGGCGGGATGTTCCTGGCGATGCTCGACCAGACGATCGTCGGCACCGCGTTACCCCGCATCGTCGCGGAGTTCGGCGGCGCGGGCCTGTACACCTGGGTCGTGACGGCCTACCTGCTGACCTCCACGGTCACGGTCCCCCTGTACGGCAGGCTGTCGGACGCCTACGGGCGCAGGCCGCTGCTGCTCATCGGCGTCACGGTCTTCCTGCTCGGATCGGTCCTGTGCGGCCTCGCGCAGGACATGGGCCAGCTCATCGCCTTCCGCGGCCTGCAGGGCCTCGGCGCGGGCGCGCTCATACCGCTGTCGCTCGCCCTGGTCGCCGACATGTTCCCGCCCGAGAAGAGCGGCAAGGTGCAGGGCGCGGTCGGAGGCGTCATGGCGGCCAGCTACATCGCCGGGCCGATCCTCGGCGGGTTCTTCACCGACCAGGCGAGCTGGCGCTGGGCGTTCTTCGTCAACCTCCCGGTCGGCGCGGTGCTCCTGGCGATCATCGCGCTGCGGCTGCCCCGTACGCCGGGCACCGGGCGGGCCAGGCCCGACTACCTCGGCATCGCCGTGTTCACGGTCGCGATCAGCGCGCTGCTGATCGGCCTCACCGAGAAGGGCCTTTCCGGCCACACCTGGACCAGCCCGCCGGTCATCGGCCCGCTGCTCGCGGCGGCCGTGCTGCTCGGGGTGTTCGTCCCGGTGGAGTCGCGCGCCGAGCAGCCCATCATGCCGATGCACCTGTTCCGCAACCCCACCTACACGATCGTCAACATCGCCTCGTTCTTCACCGCGGCGTGCCTGTACGCGGGGGCCGTGTTCCTCCCGCGCTACTTCCAGGAGGCGCGGGGCCTGAGCGCCACCTCCTCCGGCCTGCACATCTACCCCTTCATGCTCGGCATGCTGGTGGGCAGCATCCTCACGGGCGCCCTGATCGCAAGGACGCGCCGCTACAAGCCGTGGCTGGTGGCCGCGCCGTTCCTGATCGCCGCCGGGGCCGTACTGTGCACCGGCCTGGCCGTGGGCACCTCGATCTGGTGGCTGGTCGCCTGGATGGCGCTCATGGGGCTCGGCGTCGGGCCGATGCTCTCGGGCCTGACGGTGGCGGTCCAGTCCTCCGTGCCGCCGAGCTACATCGGCACGGCCACCGCCAAGCTGACCTTCTTCCGCCAGATCGGCGGGTCGGTGGCCCTGGCCGTCGCCGGCACGGCCTACACCTCGGTCGTCCGCGACCAGGCGGTCACCCGGCCGCTGGCGGAGGCGCACGCGGCCGCGGCGGCCACGGTCATCCCTTGGCTCGCCACGGCCGGCGCGGTGATCGCGCTGGCGGCGCTGGTCTTACTGCCGCGGCGCCCCCTCGCCGAGGCGCCCGCGCCGGCCGCTCGGTGAAAGAACTTTGCGCTCGCGTGGGATTCGCCTGGAACGGGGGGCGCGTGTCGGGCGAGCGGGGTGCGACCCCCACGGCGTTCAATTGATCCCGAGCGCATGGGGGTCGCACATCAATGGGTCTGTTCTCGGCGGGAATCGCCGCCGGTCTCGTCTTCTTCGTCGCCGCCGCTCCGGTGGTGGTGAACGCCTCGTCCGGGCACGCGCCGGGGCGGTGGGGAGGGGCGGATCTGTCGGTGCGCGTCGCCGCCTCGCCGAGGGTCGCGCAGCCGGGCCAATGGCTGTCCTACGAGGTGAAGGTGCGCAACGCCGGCCCGGGTGAGGCGGTGCTGCCCGTCCTCACGATCCGCCTGCCCGCCGAGGTGGACATCGCCGCCGTCAACGTCGCGTCCTGCCGGCCCGGAGCGTCCAGGAACGAGGTGGTGTGCCCGTCCCCGACGGACATCGCGGCCGGTGGCAGCGGAGCGGTGACCGTCCTCGGAGTCGTCCGCGCCGGCGCGCGCGGACCGCTGCGCGCCTCGGCGGGCCTGTCGTCGGAGGTGGTCGACGGGAACGAGGCCGACAACCGCGCCGAAGTGGTGACGCGGGTCGACGAGGGCGCCGATCTCGCCGTACGGCTCTCGCCCTCGGCGCGGAGCGCGGAGCCGGGGGAGCGTTTCACGGTGAAGGCCACGGTGCGCAACCGGGGGCCGAGGGTCGTGCGCGACGCGCACGTCTACTTCACCGAGAACGGCGCGCGGTTCGTCTCGGCGCAGGGCGCCCGGTGCGCGGCGCGGCATGACCAGGTGGGCTGCGCGCTGGAACCCATCAAGTCGGGGGCGCGCGGGACGTTCAGCGTCGTGTTCCGCATGCCCCGTGGCAGGGCGGCCGAGGTGGGGACGGAGGCGACGGTCTACTCCACGCATGTCGGAGACCGCCGACCGGCCAACAACCAGGCCCGCATGCGGGTGTCGATGCGGCACGGCTGACAGCCGTCCCCCGTTCACTGTGGACGCGCGGTGCAGGTCGCGCCGGCGGGAGCTCCACCCGGGGTCGCCGTGGCGAACACCGCGCCGGCCGCGGCCAGCATGGCGCACAGCAGGATGGCGACGGCGAGCGCCATCTTCAGCGCAAAAGGTGAAAAGCTTCCAGCTTTCATCACGTAGGAGATCTCACCATAGATGACGCAGCGAGACACCTTTTTCGCGGAACGTGATGCATTACCGGTTAAGGGCGGTCCAGGCGTCGGTGACGATGCCGTGGAGATCGGCGTGTTCGGCCTTCCAGCCCAGCTCGCGCTGGATGCGCTCGGAGGAGGCCACCAGCACCGCCGGGTCGCCGGCCCGGCGTTCGCCGATGACCACCGGGATCGGGTGGCCGGTGACCTCGCGGCAGACCGAGATGACCTCCTGCACCGAGAAGCCCGTGCCGCTGCCCAGGTTGTAGATCTTGTGGGTGCCGGGCCGGCAGGCCTCCAGGGCCAGCAGATGGGCCCGTGCGAGGTCGTCGATGTGGATGTAGTCGCGGACGCAGCTGCCATCGGGGGTGGGGTAGTCGGTGCCGAAGACGCTCACCGAGTCGCGCCGGCCGAGGGCGACGGCCAGGACGTTCGGGATGAGGTGGGTCTCCACGGCGTGGCGCTCGCCGTACACGCGCCCGTCGGCCGCGGTGTAGGCGCCGGCCACGTTGAAGTACCGCAGGCTGACGGCGCCGAGGTCGTGCAGGCCGGCGAAGGCGGTCAGCGCCGTGTCGACCGCGAGCTTGGAGGCGCCGTAGGGGTTGGTGGGCCGCGTCGGGTCGGTCTCGGTGATCGGGGTGTTCTCCGGCTCGCCGTACGTGGCGGCCGTGGAGGAGAAGACGATGCGGCGCACGCCGTTCACGCGCATGGCCTCCAGCAGCGCGAGCGTGCCGCCGAGGTTGTTGGACCAGTAGAGGGAGGGCTTCTCCACCGACTCCCCGACGAGCGACCGGGCGGCGAAGTGGAGCACCCCGTCGAAACCCTGGTCCAGGACGCCCGCCGCCTCGGTGATGGAACCTTCGACGAACGCGGCGCCGGTCGGCACCGCGTCGGCGTGGCCGGTCGACAGGTCGTCCAGGACGGTGACCTCGTGCCCGGCCTCGACGAGCTGTGCCGCCACGGCGCTTCCGATGTAGCCCGCGCCCCCGGTTACCAGCAGCTTCACGTGCCTTGCCTCCGTTCGATCGTGTGCGATCGTGTTTGATTTTGTACGCTAGTGACTAGCTTACGCGCCTCTCGGCACTGTCGGGATAAACGGCAGCGGGTACGCTGACCAGATCATCGTGTGAGCCTCACCCGAACGGACATCGACGTGCACAACGTCGCGGCCAACATCGTCCTCGTCCTCGTCTTGGTCCTGATCGGCGGGTTCTTCGCGGCAGCCGAGATGGCCATGGTCTCCCTGCGCGAGAGCCAGATCCGCCGGCTGGCGGGGGAAGGCCGGCGCGGCGCGCGCGTCGCCAAGCTGGCCCGCGATCCGAACCGCTTCCTGTCGGCCGTGCAGATCGGCGTCACGGTGGCCACCGTGCTGTCGGCCGCCGTCGGCGCGGACACGCTGGCGGGCCAGCTCGAGCCGCTGATCGCCGGATCCTGGCTGCCCCGGGGGGCCGTCCGGCCGCTGTCGCTCGTGGTGGTCACCCTGGCGATCGCGTACGTGACCCTGGTGCTCGGCGAGCTCGCGCCGAAGCGCCTCGCCCGGCAACGGGCCGAAGGCCTCTCGCTGCTGGTGGCGCCGTTCCTCGACCGGGTGGCCCTGCTCTCGCGGCCGGTGATCTGGATCCTGTCCAAGTCGACCGACCTCGTGGTGCGGCTGCTCGGCGGCGACCCGGAGGCCGACCGCGCCGAGATGACGACCGAGGAACTGCGGGACATGGTCGTCGGCCACCAGGAGCTCACCAAGGACGAGCGGGACCTGATCGACGAGGTGTTCACGGCGGGCAAGCGCCATCTCCGCGAGGTGATGCTGCCGCGCACCGAGGTGGAGTTCATGGCGCTCGACACGCCACTGGCCGAGGCGGCGATCCTGGCCGCGGCGATGCCGCACTCCCGGTTCCCGGTCTACCGCGACTCGTACGACGACATAGTGGGGTTCGTCCACGTCCGTGACCTGCTGGATCCGGTGCTCACCGGGCGCATCGAGCCGATCGGCGAGCTGGTGCCCATCCGGCCCGTCAAGCTGCTGCCCGCCACCAAACGGGTGCTGCCCACGCTGACCGAGATGCGCGACGACGGCCAGCACCTCGCCATCGTCGTGGACGAGTACGGGGGCACGGCCGGCATCGTGACCCTGGAAGACCTGGTCGAGCAGCTCACCGGCGACATCCGTGACGAGTACGACGCCGACGGGGAGGCCGTGCGCCTGGTCGCGGGCGAGATGGAGATCGACGGGCTGGTCAACCTCGAGGACTTCGCCACCGAGACCGGCATCCGGCTGGATGAAGGGCCGTACGAGACGCTCGGCGGCTACGTCATGGCCGCGCTCGGCCACCTTCCGGAGATCGGCGAGCGGGTGGAGAGGCCGTCCTGCACGCTGATCGTCACCGAGATGGACGGCCGCCGCGCCGCGCGCATCCGGGTGATCAGGAAGATCGTCCCCGCCGACCCGCCGCAGGCGCCCACCGGCCCGGATTCCTGAGCCGCCGCCACCACGCACGCGCATCGCCGCCGCCACGGCCAAGATTGCGGGTGCCCATTGACAAAAAACAGTTTTACGTAAAATAATGATTTTGCGATGAGAGACGTCCTGTACCTAGAGCAGATCGAGCAGGCCGAGGCCCTGCTCAAGCCGCAGCGCATCGAGGTGCTGCGGCAGCTGGCCGAGCCGCGCACCTGCGGTGAGGTCGCGGCCCGGCTCGGCCAGACCCCCCAGCGGGTCTACTACCACGTCAAACGCCTGGTCGAGGCGGGCCTCGTCGACCAGGTGTCCGAGCGCAAGGTGCGCGGCATCCACGAGGGCATCTACCGGGCGAGTGCGCGGTCCTACTGGCTGTCGCCCCGCCTGGTCGGCCGGATCGGCCTGCGAAAGGCGCAGGACGAGCTGAGCCTCGGCTACCTGCTCGACCTCATGGAAGAGGTCCAGAGCGACATCGCCGGGCTCGACCGGGCCGCTCCCGAACTGCCGTCCGTCGGCGTGTCCGGCGAGATCCACGTGCCACCGGAACGCCGCCAGGAGTTCCTGAACGACCTGCAGACCGCGTTGCAGGACCTTTTCACCCGCTACGGCGGAGCAGAAGGAGACGCCTTCAAGCTCGTCGTGGCCTGCTACCCCAAGGAGACCCCCCATGAGTGAACCGTTGAAGCTGAGCGCCCGCATCGCCACGCCGATGAAGGAGGTCCACCACGCGCTGACGGACGCCGAGGCGCTGCGCGTCTGGCTCGCCGAGCACGCCGAGGTCGACCTCCCGGACCGGTACGCGTTCTGGGGCCGTCACACGCCCGGCGGCGAGGACCCCCACCAGCGTCCCCTGCATGTCGACGACCACACGGTGCGCTTCTCGTGGCGGCTCGGCGGCGAGGACACCACGGTGGAGTTCAGCCTCGAAGAGGAGGGCGCGGAGTCGACCATCGTGACGTTGACCCAGACCCACTTCTCCCACGAGGCGATGATGAGCGGTGACAGCGATCTCGGGCTGCTGCACACGTTCTGGGCGATGGCGATCGCCAACCTGGCCGACCACCTGGAAGGCCGCGAGCTCCTCCCGAGGTGCGACTTCACCTCCTCGCGGATGGAGGGCCGGTTCGTCATCGACGCCTCGCCCGAGGCGGTGTACGACTCCCTCATCGACTCGGAGAAGGTCACCCGGTGGTTCGGGTTCCCCGTCGGGATCGAACCCCACGTCGGCGGGCGCTTCGCCATGGGAGGCCTCGACGCCGGCGATGCCGCGCGGATCATCGATCTCGACCCCGGCCGCAAGCTGGTCACCGACTGGGGCCCCACCGGTGTGACCACCTGGGAGCTGGAAGGCACCGGCGGAAAGACGCGGCTCACCTTCGTCCAGAGCGGCTTCGACACCTCTCGGCCGCCCTACGGCGCCTGGATGGGCTGGCTCAGCGGCCTGGCCGAGCTGCGCCGCTTCCACGAGGTGCCCGGCTGGCAACCCATGTGGGTCTGAGACCGCCCCGCCGGGGCCGACCGCTGGCGGCCTGCCCTGGGGGCGGTCCGGCCGGCATCCGATCGCACCTTCCGCATGGCTCGAAAGGACGACCTGGTGACCTCATCACGACGTAGATCACTCTTCGCCGCCGGTGTGGCGGCGGCCCTGGCGGCGGCCGTGTCACTCGCACCCGCGGCCGCCGCCGCGGGCGGTCCCGGCGGCGACGGGCGTGGCTGGTCCGGCGCCTGGAGCACCGCTCCGCAGCCCCCGATGGGGGGAGAGGCGGAGCCGAACTGGTCGCAAGCCGGTTTCGCCGGCCAGTCGATCAGGCAGGTGGTCCGGGTCAGCGCCGGCGGCTCGCAGGTGCGCATCCGCCTGTCCAACGCGTACGGCACCCGGCCGCTGCGCCTGGCCGGGGCGACGATCGCCAAGGCGGGCGAGGGCGCGGCGGTCCGGCAGGAGACCGTGCGCCGGCTGACGTTCGGCCGCTCGCCGTCGGCCACGATCGCGCCCGGCGGGGCCGCGACCTCCGACACCGCGCCGCTGTCCACCGCACCTCTCGACAAACTGACGGTCACCGCCTACTTCGCCGAGCCCACGGGCGCCGCCACCTTCCACGAGGGCGGGCTGACCACGACCTACCGTGCCGCCGGAGATCAACTGTTCGACGGCGCCGGCGGGGCGTTCGGCGAGACCAGCCACTCGTGGTACTTCCTGACCGGAGTGGACGTCTCCGGCGGGCCCCGCCCGTTCGGGGGCGCCGTCGTGGCCTTCGGCGACTCCATCACCGACGGCGCCGTCTCGACGCCCGGCGCCGACAACCGTTACCCGGACGAACTGGCCGAGCGGCTCGTCGCCGCGGGCAGGCCGATGGGCGTGCTGAACGCCGGCATCAACGGCAACATGCTGCTCACCGACTCGCCGTGCTTCTCCGGCGTCAGGGGGGTGGCGAGGTTCTCCCGCGACGTGCTGGAGCAGCCCGGGGTGCGCACCGCGATCGTCCTGATGGGGGTCAACGACATCGGCCTCGGCGGGCTCGACCTCGGGTGCGGCACGCCCCCGCTGATGACCCCCGATCGGCTCATCGAGGGGCACCGGGCGCTGATCCGCGCCGCGCACGCCCGCGGCATCACGATCATCGGCGCGACCATCACCCCGTTCAAGGGCAACGAGTACTACGACAGCCCGCGCAACGAGGCCGTCCGCGACGCGGTGAACCGGTGGATACGCCGCAGCGGGGAGTACGACCAGGTGGTCGACCTCGACAGGGTCCTCGCCGACCCCGCCGACCGCGACGCGCTGAACCCCGCCTACGACGGGGGAGACCGGCTGCACCCCAACGACGCCGGCATGAAGGCCATGGCGGCGGCCGTGGACCTCGATCGTCTGTGAACCGGTGGAGAGCGGCGCCGTACGCGGCGCGCCGCTCTTCGCGTTGGACGACATCGGCCGGTGCCGGTCACGGTCCGAGTCGCAGACCGGCCCCAAGTCCTGACACAATTGTGTGCTATGGCCAGTCCTCGTGTCCTCTCCGGCATCCAGCCCACCGGCGACTCCTTCCACCTCGGCAACTATCTCGGCGCCGTCCGGCAATGGGTCGCGCTCCAGGAGACGCACGACGCGTTCTACTTCATCGCCGACCTGCACGCGATCACGGTGAACCCCTCGCCCGCCGAGCTGCGGCGCCGTACCCGCGTTTCGGCCGCCCAGCTCTTCGGCGCGGGCATCGACCCCGAGCGCAGCACCCTGTTCGTGCAGAGCCACGTCCGCGAGCACAGCGAGCTGGCCTGGATCCTCATGTGCAACACCGGCATGGGCGAGGCCGCCCGCATGACGCAGTTCAAGGACAAGTCGGCTAAGTACGGCGAGACCTCCGCGGGGGTCGGCCTCTTCACCTACCCCATCCTCCAGGCGGCCGACATCCTGATGTACCAGGCCGACTACGTGCCGGTGGGCGGCGACCAGAAGCAGCACCTCGAGCTCACCCGCGACCTCGCCCAGCGCTTCAACGCCAGGTACGGCGAGACCTTCAACGTGCCCGCGCCGTACATCCTCAAGGAGGTCGAGAAGATCGGCGACCTGCAGGAGCCGCTGGCGAAGATGTCGAAGTCGTCCTCCAGCCCCCAGGGCATCATCGAGGTGATGGAGGAGCCGGGCCCGCTGCGCAAGAAGATCATGCGCGCGGTGACCGACACCGGCTCGGAGGTCGTCGCCGACCCCGAGAACAAGCCCGGCGTCACCAACCTGCTGCGCATCCAGTCGGTCTTCACCGGCACGCCGATCCCCGAGCTGGAGGCCCGTTACGCCGGCCTCGGCTACGGCGCGTTCAAGAAGGACGTCGCCGAGGTCGTCATCGAGGCCCTGGCGCCGATCCGCGAGCGCACCGAGAAGCTCCTGACGAACGAGGCGGAGCTCGACCGCCTGCTCGCGGCCGGCGCCGCGCGGGCCTCGGCCGTCGCCCGGGAGACCATGGAACTGGTCCGCGACCACATCGGCTTCCTGCCCAAGCCTTGAGCCTCGCGCCCGGGTCCTGAGCCTCGTGCCCGGGTCTGGACCCCGTTCCCCGCGGGTGCTCGCATACCGTACGCCCGCGGGGTAGATGTGCAGGATGAAAAGCGCGTGGGCCTCGATCCTCCGTGGCGTGGAGGCCGTCAAACAGTGGGGCAGGGCCAGGACCGAGCGTTACCGCGTCCGCATGCGCTGGTTCGACCATCTGATCCGCAGCCTCCACCGCTACCAGAGCCAGCGCGGTGACCGGCTGGCGGGCGCGGTGACCTACTTCGCGTTCCTGTCGTTCTTCCCCCTGCTGGCGCTGGCCTTCGCGCTGTTCGGCTACGTCGTCACGGTCAGCCCGGGCGCGTTGAAGACGCTGGAGACGGCCGTCAACCAGCAGCTTCCCGGGCTGGCGGGGCGGTTGCGCATCGCGGACCTCGCCGAGGCGCGCACGAGCGCGGGGGTGATCGGCCTGCTGGGCCTGTTCTACGCCGGCCTCGGCGTCATGGACGCCCTGCGGGACGCGCTGCACGAAATGTGCGTCAGCTGCGAGCCGCCGATGAACTGGTTCGCCGGCAAGCTGCGCGACCTGGTCGCCCTGCTGCTGATGGGCCTCACGCTCGTGGTGTCGGTGGCGGTCGGCGGGTTCGCCGTCCAGGCCACCGGCTCCATCCTCGGCTGGCTGGGGCTCGCCGACTCGGTGGTGGCCGCGGCGCTGGTGCGCACGGCCGGAGTGCTGATCAGCGTCGGCGCGGACATGCTGGTGTTCCTGGTCCTCCTCGGCTGGCTGGCCAGGGTGGGCAAGCCCCTCGCGACCACGCTCAGGGGAGCGCTGCTCGGCGCCGCCGGGTTCGGCGTGCTCAAGCAGGTCGCCACCCTGCTGCTCTCGCACACCCTCACCAACCCGATCTACGGCACCTTCGCCGTGGTCGTCGGCCTGCTCCTGTGGCTGAACTTCGCCGCCCGGTGGGCTCTGTACGTGGCGGCCTGGACGTCCACCGCCGGCGGCGCGCCCCCGCCCGAGCCCACCCCCGTCCCCACCAGCCAGTACGTCTAGCCTTCGCCGAGGGCTCCGGAGCGGGCCGGTGCGCGGGAGCCGTCGCTACGGCTCCAGCGGGTCCTCGCGCCGGACGCGGGATCGGCGGCGCATCCCGTAGACCACCCACACGACGCCGCCGAGCAGCCCTACGGCCACCACCAGGGCGCCGATGCCGACCACGGGAGAGTCCTGCGCCGCGGCGGGCCTGGCGGGCGCTGGAGCGGCCACAGGAGGGCCGCCCACGGGCTTGGTCGGCTTCACCTGGGGGACCGGCCCTACCAGCGTGCCGACGGCGGCCACGCGGCCCCTGGACGCGAAGCCCCAGTCGAGCAGCTCCTTGACCTCCTCCCAGAACGACCCCTCGTGGTGCATGACCGAGACGATGATCGTGTGCCCGTCCCGCTTGGCGGCCCCGACGAAGCTGCCCAGCGCCTTGGTCGTCCAGCCGTTCTTCACCCCGATCATGCCGGGGTAGCGGCCGAGGAGCCGGTTGTGGTTCGCCATCTCGTAGTGCTTGCCCCCGGGAGCCGGGAAGTTCGCCACCTTGGTGCCGACGTACTCGCGGAAGTCGGTGTTGGCCAGCCCGGCCCGGGCGATCAGCGCCAGGTCGTACGCGGAGCTGCTCTGGCCGGGCTTGTCCAGGCCGTTCGGCGTCTTGGCGACGGTGTCCAGCGCCTGGAGCCGCTTGGCTTCGGCGTTCATGTCGGCGAGCGTGCGGGCGAGGCCGCCGTTGGTCTCGGCGAGCGCCACGGCCGCGTCGTTGCCGGAGACCATCATCAGCGCCCGGAACAGGTCGTCCACCTTGTAGATCTTGTGCTGGGTCAGGCCGACGGCGCTCCCTTCGACGTTGCACGCGTCGGCGCTGGGCTTGATGATCTTGTTCTTGTCGAGCCGGGGGATGAGCGTGACGGCGGTGAGGATCTTCAGGGTGCTGGCGGGAAGATAGCGCCCGTGGGGATCCTTCGCCGCCAGGACCTGGCCGGTGTCGGCGTCGGCGACCACGAAGGCGGAGGCCTCGCTCTTGGGCAGGGCCTGGGACGCCGGGTCGACCACCAGGCCGTGCCTCCCGAGCAGGGTGCCGCCGATGGCTGTGGTGTCGTCGGACGCGGGACGCGCGTGAGCCGGCGGGGTGACCAGCGTCAGGCCCCCGGCGAGCGCGAGTGCGCTGACTGTTGCTACGTGCTTCATCCCCATAGGGCACTCAGCGTAGCTTTGTCACTTTTCACATGGGGCAAGACACGACAAAGATCGCGAAGGTGCCTGGTCAGGAATCAGGGAGGTACCATGGAGGCGGTGAAGATGACACGACGCGTAGCCGGCTTTCTGCTGGCCCTGGCCGCCTTCATGGTCTTCGAGTGGATCAACCTCGGCTTCAACCTCGCCGACGGGCATCCCACGGGGTTCTATGTGGTGCACGGCATCTTGATCGCCGTCAATCTGATCCTCGCCCTGGTGGTCGGGGTCATCGGCTGGCGGGCGTGGCGCGCGTCACCGACCGCGGGGCCGCGTGATCGGCCGGCGTGAGGCCCGCATATAAGCCCCCTTTCGCGGGCAGAGACGGTAAACGACCGTTTTGCGGTTGACCATGCACGAGTGGGTTCCGTCTCCGGTTCGGTGGCCAAGGCACGCAAAGCCGTAAGTCGGGGCGTACTGGGGTGGCCGTAGGGTTGGCCATTTTCGCCGCGGGGCGGAAACTCGGCCTTGGGACCATTGCTCATGGAGGCGTGCTGTGCCAATCGCGTTCAATCCATCGCGCGGCCCGACGCTGGGCGTCGAATGGGAACTCCAGCTCGTCGACACGCACACCCGCCGCCTCCGCCAGGACGCGCGCCTGGTGCTCGACGCGATCCCGGAGCTGAGCGAGAGCCCGCGGCCGAAGGTCATGCACGAGCTGATGCAGTCGCAACTCGAAGTGATCACCGACGTGTGCCACACGGTGTCGGAGGCCGTGCGGGACCTCAAGACCACCATCGAGCGCCTGCGCAAGGTGGTCGACCCGCACGGGATGGCCCTGGCCTGCACGGGCACCCATGCCATCAGCGACTGGCGTGACGCCGTCTACGCTCCCGTCCAGCGTTACACCGAGCTCGTCGAGGAAATGCAGTGGCTGGCATGGAGGATCCAAACATTTGGCGTACATGTCCACGTCGGGGTGCGGGAAAGGGATAAAGTCATCCCCATCGTCAACGCACTTGCGGCCTACCTGCCGCATTTCCTCGCGCTGACGGCCTCCAGCCCGTACTGGGGCGGCCAAGACACCGGGCTCGCCTCCAGCCGGGCCATCGTCTTCGGCGCACTGCCAACAGCGGGACCACCGCAGATGCTGGCGGACTGGGCCGAGTTCGAGGACTACATGGACACCCTGAAGCGCGCGGGGACCATCAAAAGCATCAAGGAGGTGTGGTGGGACATCCGGCCACACCCCGACTTCGGCACGATTGAGATTCGAATGTTCGACGGTATACCGACCCCACGGGAGGTCGGAATGGTGACGGCGTTGTCGCAGTGTCTGGTGCAGCAGTTCGACCAGCAGCTCGACCGCGGATACCGCCTGCCGCACCCCGCGCCGTGGGTCGTACGCGACAACAAGTGGCGCGCCACGCGCTACGGGCTGGACGCCTACGTCATCACCGACGATCACGGCTCGACCGCGCCCATGCGCGACATGCTGTACGAGCTGACGCGCGAGCTCGCGCCGGTGGCCGAGCGGCTCGGCTGCCCCGAGGAGCTCGCGACCATCGCCGATGTGGTGGAGCAGGGCAACTCCTGCGAGCGCCAGCGCGCGATTCTTTCCGGAGGCGGCACCCTCGATGACATCGTCGACGCGACGATCATCGAGCTGGCGGAAGACCGCTTCGTCACAAGCAATCCGAGGACGTCGAACGGGGCGATAGGTCATGCCGGCAAGTGATCTACAGGGGGAACTCGAGGCGTTCCTGCACGTCCATAACGAATCCCTGATCGGCTTCCGGCGTGACCTGCACGCCCACCCCGAGCTCGGGTTCGTCGAGCACCGCACCACCGAGCGCATCGCCGAGCGGCTCGCCGCGGCCGGGCTCGTCCCGACGCCGCTGCCCCGGGGCACCGGGCTCATCTGCGACATCGGCAGCGGCGACGGCCCCACCGTCGCGCTGCGCGCCGACATCGACGCGCTGCCGCTCCCCGACGAGAAGGACGTGCCCTACCGCTCGACCGTCCCGGGCGTGTGCCACGCCTGCGGCCACGACGTGCACACCGCGATCGTCCTCGGCACCGGGCTGTTCCTCGCCGAGCAGGCCGCGGCCGGATTGCTGCCCGGGCGGGTCCGCCTGATCTTCCAGCCCGCCGAGGAGGTCATGCCCGGCGGGGCGCTGAAGGTGCTGGAGGCCGGTGGCATCAACGGCGTCGACCGCATCTTCGGCCTGCACTGCGACCCCCGCGTGGAGGTCGGCAAGCTCGGCCTGCGCGTCGGGCCGATCACCGGCGCCTGCGACAAGGTCAGCGTCCGCGTCGCCGGTCCCGGCGGCCACACCGCCCGCCCTCACCTGACCGCCGACCTCGTCTTCGCCCTCGCCAAGATCGTCACCGAGCTGCCCGCCGCCCTCAGCAGGCGAGTCGACCCCCGTTCGTCCCTGTCGCTGGTGTGGGGCCGCGTCCAGGCGGGCTCGGTCGCCAACGCCATCCCCGACGACGGCCTGGCCGAGGGCACCGTCCGCTGCCTGGACGAGCAGGCCTGGCACGAGGCCCCCGACCTGTTCAAGTCGCTGCTGGACTCGGTCGCGACCGCCTACGGGGTGGAGGCCGAGATGAACTACATCCGCGGCGTCCCGCCGACCATCAACGAGGGCACCAGCGTGCACATGCTGCGCGAGGCGGCCCACCGGGTGCTCGGCATGGACTCCACGGTGCCGACGCCGCAGTCCCTCGGCGGCGAGGACTTCGGGTGGTACCTGGAGTCGGTCCCGGGGGCGTACGCGCGGCTCGGAGTGCGCGCGCCCGGCGAGACCCGGCAGATCGACATCCACCAGGGCACCTTCGATGTGGACGAGCGCTGCATCGGCGTCGGGGTGCGCGTGCTGGCGGCCACGGCGCTGACCGCCCTGTGGGACGGATGCCGCGCCTCCGCCGAGCAGCCGGACGTCCAGCCGGTGACCGCCTGACGGTCCGATAGCCCACGGGGACGCCCGGAACAGGGGTCCCCGTCCCCCTATCTCGCGGTTTCGCAGGTCACAGGGTGGCGTGAGCTGCATAACGGACCTATTTCGGAGCCGGGCTGCGGTTTGGCCTACACCGGTCAAACAACTATCTTCCGTGCAGGGTTGCCGTGCGTTCCTTCGCGCGTGCACACGAGTTGGACGGCGAAGACACGGAAGGAGTCATCTTGCTCCGCAATCACGCAAGCAAGTTGGCCGCCACGACCGCGGTGAGCGCCATGCTCATGGCCGTCGCGGCATGTGGAGGTAGCGGTGGCTCAGGCACCGACACGGCGACACCGGGCGCGTCCAGCGCGTCCAGCGCGGCGGCTCCGGCCGGCGCCAAGGTAGGCCTGGCGTACGACATCGGCGGCCGGGGGGACCAGTCGTTCAACGACGCCGCCGCCGCGGGCCTGGAGAAGGCCAAGGCCGAGCTCAAGCTCGCCGACACCAAGGAGCTCGAGGCCGGCGCCGGCGAGACGGGCGCCCAGAAGGAGCAGCGGCTCCGCCTGCTCGCCCAGAGCCAGTACAACCCCGTCATCGCGGTGGGCTTCGCCTACTCCGAGGCGATCAAGAAGGTGGCGGCGGAGTTCCCCGACACCAAGTTCGCGATCATCGACGACGCCGCCCAGGGGCCGAACATCTCCAACCTGGTCTTCGCCGAGAACGAGGGCTCGTTCCTGGTGGGCGCCGCGGCGGCGCTGAAGACCAAGAAGGACCACATCGGCTTCGTCGGCGGGGTGCAGGTGCCGCTGATCAAGAAGTTCGAGGTCGGCTTCACCAAGGGCGCGCAGGCCGTGAAGCCGGACATCAAGATCGACGTGAAGTACCTCACGCAGCCGCCGGACTTCGGCGGGTTCAACGACCCGGCCAAGGGCAAGACCGCGGCCCAGGGCATGTACGACGCCGGCGCCGACGTCGTCTACCAGGCCGCCGGCGGCTCGGGCGGCGGCGTCTTCGAGGCCGCGAAGAGCTCGAAGACCCTCGCCATCGGCGTCGACTCCGACCAGGCCCTCACGGCCGACGCGAGCGTGCGCGACGTCATCATGACCTCCATGCTCAAGAAGGTCGACGTCGCCGTCTTCGACTTCCTGAAGAGCTTCGCCGACGGCACGGTCAAGGCCGGTCCGACGACCTACGACCTCAAGGCCGGCGGCGTCGACTTCTCCACCACCGGTGGCCAGGTCGACGACATCAAGAACAAGCTGGACGAGTACAAGCAGAAGATCATCAGCGGCGAGATCAAGGTTCCCACCGAGTGACCCACTGATCCAAGGGGCCCGGAGGTCTTGCCACCGGGCCCCTTGGACTAGTGTCGGTTCACCCGCTCCGCCCTACGAGGCCCATGCTCCCGCCCACGAGGCCGGCCGCGGTGTCCGAAAGGCTTACCGGATCCGCCGCCGAGGCGGGCCCCCGTGCCTACGAGGCCCACCAGTCCCGCCACCGAGGCCGTCCGCATGGAGGAGGCCGCCATCAGCACTCCGACTTCTTCGGCTACCGCCACGGAGCCCGCCGTCGAGCTCGAGGGGATCACCAAGAGGTTCCCGGGCGTCGTCGCCAACCGTGACATCCGTCTGACCGTGCTCCCCGGGCATGTGCATGCCATCGTCGGCGAGAACGGCGCGGGCAAGTCCACGCTCATGAAGATCCTATACGGCATGCAGCGGCCGGACGAAGGCGTGATCCGCGTCAACGGATCGCCCGTCTCCTTCCGCACGCCGGGCGACGCCATCGCCGCCGGCATCGGCATGGTCCACCAGCACTTCATGCTCGCGGACAACCTGACGGTCCTCGAGAACATCATCCTGGGCAGCGAGCCGCGCAGGCGCGGGCTCGGCATCGACTTCGCCGCGGCCCGCCGGAAGATCAAGCAGATCTCCGACGCCTACGGCCTCGGCGTCGACCCCGACACCCTCGTCGAGGACCTGGGCGTGGGCGCGCGGCAGCGCGTCGAGATCCTCAAGGTGCTCTACCGGGGGGCGCGCATCCTCATCCTGGACGAGCCGACCGCCGTGCTGGTGCCGCACGAGGTCGACGAGCTCTTCGACAACCTGCGCGGCCTGGTCCGCGAGGGCCTGACGATCATCTTCATCTCGCACAAGCTCGACGAGGTGCTGTCGGTCGCCGACGCCATCACGGTGATCCGGCGCGGCACCACCGTGGCGAGCGTCCTGCCCAAGGACGTCAGCGCCAGGAAGCTCGCCGAGCTGATGGTGGGCAGCGAGCTGCCGAGCCCCGAGACGCGCGAGTCGACGGTCACCGCCGAGGTGGCGCTGGCCGTGCGCGGCCTGACCGTGCGAAGCGACGACGGACGGGCGGTCGTGGAGGACGTCTCGTTCGAGATCCACAAGGGCGAGGTGCTCGGCATCGCCGGCGTCGAGGGCAACGGGCAGGCCGAACTGGTCGAGGCCATCATGGGCATGCGCCCCGCGCAGGGCACGATCATCCTCGGCGACGCCGACATCTCGGGGTGGTCGACGCTGCGCAGGCGCGAAGGCGGCATCGGGTACATCCCGGAGGACCGGCAGCGGCACGGCCTCCTGCTCGGCGCCCCGCTCTGGGAGAACCGCATCCTCGGCCACCAGACCCGAAAGCCCAACGTCAAGGGGCCGTGGATCGACCGGGCCGGCGCCCGCGCGGACACCGAGCGGATCGTCAGGGAGTACGACGTCCGCACCCCCGGCATCGACGTGGACGCGGCGGCCCTGTCCGGCGGCAACCAGCAGAAGCTCATCGTCGGGCGGGAGATGAGCAGCGACCCGGTCGTCCTCATCGCCTCACACCCGACGCGCGGCGTGGACGTCGGCGCCCAGGCCGCCATCTGGGACCACCTGAGGGCCGCGCGCGCCGCGGGCCTGGCGGTCCTGCTGATCTCGGCGGACCTGGACGAGCTGATCGGCCTGTCCGACTCGCTGAAGGTCATCCTGCGCGGCCGGATGGTCGCCGACGTGGACCCCGGCAGCGTGACCCCCGAGCAGCTCGGCTCCGCGATGACCGGCGCCCGGGAAGACACCTCCGCCGAGCGGCCCGGATCCGCGGCGGCCGGTGCCCATGACGACACATCCCCTGAGCGACTCGGCTCGGCAGCGGCCGAGGCCGGGGAGGAAGCATGAGTTCGTCCTTCACCGACCGGTTGCTCGGCAGGGTCAGGCTCGGTGGCCTGCTGGCGATCGCCGCCCCGATCCTGGCCATCGTGTTCGCCGGTATCGTCACCTCGATCATCCTGCTGCTGAACGGCAATGAGCCGTTCAAGACGCTCGGGCTGCTGCTGGACTTCAGCGCGACCCCGCGCACGCAGGTGATGATCCTCAACACCGCCACGACCTACTACATCTCCGCGCTCGCCGTCGCGATCGGGTTCCGGATGAACCTCTTCAACATCGGCGTGGACGGCCAGTACCGCCTGGCCGCCCTGATCGCGGCCGCGGTCGGTGGCGCGCTGACGCTCCCCGCACCGCTGCACGTCGCCGCGATCATGCTGGTCGCCGTGGTGATCGGCGGCCTGTGGGCCGCGATCGCCGCCGTGCTCAAGGCGACGCGCGGCGTCAGCGAGGTCATCTCCACGATCATGCTGAACGCCATCGCCACCGGCTTCGGCGCCTGGCTGCTCACCCCCGAGCGGCTCGCCGTC
The DNA here is from genome assembly GCF_023276435.1 of Sphaerisporangium perillae. Classification (GTDB taxonomy): domain Bacteria; phylum Actinomycetota; class Actinomycetes; order Streptosporangiales; family Streptosporangiaceae; genus Sphaerisporangium; species Sphaerisporangium perillae. The sequence continues at coordinate 11,473 of NZ_JALLPO010000055.1, read as the reverse complement.
CCCGTGGCGGGCAGCAACAACATCGGCACCAAGCCCATCGGGCCCTCCGGGCAGTTCCCCGGGCTGTCGCTCATCCCCGGCACCACGACCAAGGTGTACGGGATGGTCATCGTGGCGATCGTGCTCGGCGTGGCCTACTACGTCCTGCTCAACCGCACCCGGTTCGGCTTCGACCTCCGGGCCACCGGCAGGTCGGAGTCGGCGGCCGTCGCCAGCGGCGTCAACGTCAAGAAGATGGTCGTGCTCACGATGATCCTCTCCGGCGCGGTCGCCGGCATGGTCGGCATCCCGCAGCTGCTCGGCGCGTCGTACTCCTACAGCCTGGACTTCCCGCCGGGCCTCGGCTTCACCGGCATCGCGATCGCCCTCATGGGCCGCAACAACCCGATCGGCATCGGCGTGGGCGCGCTGCTCTGGAGTTTCCTCGACAACTCCAACGACATCCTCGATTTCAATGGCATCCCCAAGGAGATCGTGATCATCATGCAGGGCACCATCGTGCTCTCGGTCATCATCGCCTACGAGCTGGTCCACCGGTACCGCTCGGTGGCGGAGCAGCGCAGGGTGAGCCGGCAGCTCTCCGCGGGCACCCCCGCCCCGGCCGAAGGAGCGGCGGCGTGACGGTCTCCGACATCTCCATCGCCTCCCCGGCGCCCCCCGCGCCGCCGGCGGCCCGCCGGTTCCGGCTGAACTGGCAGGTCGCCCTGCTCGGCGTCCTGGTCATGCTGGTCATGATGTCCCTCGCCAGGGTCGTCACCGGGGCCAACGACATCACCTCGGGCGGCACCATCGGCGCGGCCATCGGCCTCGCCGTCCCGATCGGCCTCGCGGCGCTCGGCGGCCTGTGGTCCGAGCGGTCCGGCGTCGTCAACATCGGCCTCGAGGGCATGATGATCCTCGGCACCTGGTGCGGAGCCTGGGGCGCGCTGGCCTTCGGCACCCCATGGGCCGGGGTGATCGCCGGAGCCATCGGCGGTGCGCTGGGCGGGCTGCTGCACGCCATCGCGACCGTCAGCTTCGGCGTCGACCACATCATCTCCGGTGTCGCGATCACCCTGCTCGGGACGGGCGTCACCCAGTACCTCTCCAAGCTGGTGTTCGTCGGTATGAAGGGCGGCGGCGAGACCCAGTCGCCCCGCATCCCGCCGATCGAGGTCGTCAGCATCCCCGGCATCGGCGTGCCGCTGCGGGACCTCGCGAACACCCACGTCTTCCTGCTGTCGGACGTGGCCGGCCTCCTCTACGGCGTGACGCAGAACGTGTCGCTGTTCACGATCGTGGCCATCCTGCTCGTGCCGCTCAGCTTCTACGTGCTCTGGCGCACCGCCTTCGGCCTGCGGCTGCGCTCCTGCGGCGAGAGCCCGGTGGCGGCCGAGTCCCTCGGCGTCAACGTGTACCTCTACAAGTACGTCGCCGTCGTGATCTCCGGAGCGCTGGCCGGGCTCGGCGGCGCCTTCCTGTCGATCGTGGCCTCCGGCATCTACCGGGAGGGCCAGACCGGCGGGCGCGGCTTCATCGGCCTCGCGGCCATGATCTTCGGCAACTGGCGGCCCGGCGGCCTCGCGGGCGGCGCGCTGCTGTTCGGATACACCGACGCCCTCCAGCTCCGCCAGGGCGGCACTTCGGTCCACGCCCTGCTCCTGGTCGTCGCGATGCTGCTCGCCGCCTTCGCCGTCTACCAGCTCGTGCGGCAGCATAGGAACCGTGCGGCCCTGATCAGCGGCATCTTCGCGATCGCGGTGTTCGCGGTGTTCGCGACGACCGACACCGTGCCGGAGCAGTTCACCTCGTTCACGCCCCACCTGACCACGCTGCTGGTGCTGTCGCTGGCCTCCCAGAGGCTGCGCATGCCGGCGACCGACGGCCTTCCGTACCGCAAGGGCCAGGCCACGTGAGGCCGCGACACCGCGACCGAGATAACCAGCACGACGGGGGATGAACCATATGAGCGACAAGGACATCGGCAGGGAGACCGCGGGTCACGGCGGGGAGACCGTGAGCCCGGGGGGCGGCGCGCCCGTCGTCGACTGGGACGCGCTGCGCGAGCTCGCCACCGAGGCCATGGCCAACGCGTACGCGCCGTACTCGAAGTTCCCGGTCGGCGCCGCGGCGCTCGTGGACGACGGCCGCGTCATCACCGGGTGCAACGTCGAGAACGCCTCCTACGGCCTCGGGCTGTGCGCCGAGTGCGGCCTGGTCTCCGCGCTGCACGCGTCGGGCGGCGGCAGGCTCGTGGCGTTCACCTGCGTGGACGGCCACGGCGAGCTGCTCATGCCCTGCGGGCGGTGCCGCCAGCTGCTCTTCGAGCACGGCGGCCCGGACCTGCTGGTCGAGACCCCCGAGGGGCCGTGGCGGATGGCCGAGGTACTGCCTCAGGCCTTCGGCCCCGACGACCTGTCGCGGGGAGCCTGACCCCCACCTGGCCGATCACCGCGGCCCCGCTCTCGTGCCCGATCGGCGCGGAGCCCGATCCTCATGCCCGACCACCCTCACCGGGGAGCCTGATCTTCATGGACGCGATCGACGTCATCGTCACCAAGCGGGACGGCCGCGAGCTGTCCGCCGAGCAGATCGCCTGGGTGGTCGACGCCTACACGCGCGGCGAGGTCGCCGACGAGCAGATGTCCGCGCTGGCCATGGCCATCCTGCTCAACGGGATGGACCGGCGCGAGATCGGCCGGTGGACGGAGGCGATGATCCGCTCCGGGGCCCGCATGGACTGGTCGGCGCTCGACCGGCCGACCACGGACAAGCACTCGACGGGCGGCGTCGGCGACAAGATCACCCTGCCGCTGGCGCCGCTGGTGGCCGCGTGCGGCGCGTACGTCCCGCAGCTGTCCGGACGGGGTCTCGGCCACACCGGCGGCACGCTGGACAAGCTGGAGTCCATCCCCGGCTGGCGGGCGTCCCTGTCCAACGACGAGATGCTCGCCGTGCTGCGCGAGGCCGGCGCGGTCGTGTGCGCGGCCGGCGACGGGCTCGCGCCCGCCGACAAGAAGCTGTACGCGCTGCGCGACGTCACCGGCACGGTGGAGTCCATCCCGCTGATCGCGTCGTCGATCATGTCCAAGAAGATCGCCGAGGGTACGGGCGCGCTGGTGCTCGACGTCAAGGTCGGCTCGGGGGCGTTCATGAAGAACGTCGAGGCGGCCCGCGAGCTGGCGCGCACGATGGTCGACCTCGGCACCGACCACGGGGTCACCACGGTGGCGCTGCTCACCGCCATGGACCGCCCGCTCGGCCGCGCCGTCGGCAACGCGCTGGAGGTCGCCGAGGCGGTCGAGGTCCTCGCCGGAGGCGGCCCGTCCGACGTGGTGGAGCTGACCGTGCGGCTCGCGCGGGAGATGCTGGCCGCGGCCGGGGTGTCCGGCAAGGACCCCGAGGACGCGCTCAAGGACGGATCGGCGATGGACGCCTGGCGGCGCATGATCGTCGCACAGGGCGGCGACCCCGACGCGGCCCTGCCCGTGGCCGCGGAGAGCGTCGAGGTACCGGCACCCGCGTCCGGCGTGCTGGGAAAGCTGGACGCCTACCAGGTCGGCCTCGCGGCCTGGCGGCTCGGCGCAGGCCGGGCCCGCAAGGAGGACGCGGTGTCGTTCGGCGCGGGGATCACGCTGCACGCCCGGCCAGGCGACACCGTTCGCGAAGGCCAGGCGCTGATGACCCTGCACGCCGACGAGCCCGCCCGCTTCGCCCGCGCCCTGGAGGCGCTGTCCGGGTCCTACGTCATCGGCGAGACCCCCGACCCCGACCTGCTCCCCCTGGTGATCGACCGCATCACCGCCTGAGCGGGGGCGCCGGCGGGGGTGCCGCGGGACCCTCGGGGTGGTGCGCTCAGCGGTGAGAGCCGGCCAGAGAGGCGTTGAGTACGGCGCGGTGGGTGGGGAGGGCCTCGCGGTGGCGCTCGACGCCGGCCTCGGTGATCTGGACGAAGACGCCGCGCCGGTCTTCGGCGCACATGTTGCGGCACACGAGCCCTGATCTCTCCAGGCGTGAGATCAGGCGTGACAGCGCGCTCTGGCTGAGGTGAACGGCGTCGGCGAGCTCCTGGACGCGGTACTTGCCGTGATCGGACTCGGCCATGCGGTCGAGGACCTCGAAGTCGCTCACACCCAGGCCGTGCTTCTCGCCGAGCTCGCGTTCGAGCGCGCACCACGTGGTGGCGTGGCAGGCCATCAGGTCGCGCCATGAGCTCACGACATCGACGTCGTTCATGTGCAGACTATAGCATGCGTCGTCAATAAATGCACACGAATTATTTGCTTGTGCATTGAATGCATGTGCATGTACTGTCCTCTTCCATGTTCCCCTCCTCACATGACGAACGATGGGATGCGCGCCTCTGGGGGGCGCTCACCGTCCTCTGCGCCGTCGTGTTCCTCGATGCCCTCGATGTCTCGATGGTGGGAGTGGCCCTGCCGTCCATCCAGGCCGACCTCGGCCTGTCCACATCTACGCTCCAATGGGTCGTCAGCGGATACGTCCTCGGCTACGGCGGCCTGCTCCTGCTCGGCGGGCGCACCGCCGACCTGCTCGGCCGCCGCAGGGTCTTCCTCGTGGCGCTCGCGGTCTTCTCCGTCGCCTCGCTGCTCGGCGGGCTGGTCGACGACGGCGGCCTGCTCATCGTCGCCCGGTTCATCAAGGGCATCAGCGCGGCCTTCACCGCCCCGGCGGCACTGTCGATCATCACCACCACCTTCGCCGAAGGACCGGCGCGCAACCGGGCGCTCAGCATCTTCACCGCCTGCGGCGCGAGCGGCTTCTCCCTCGGGCTGGTCCTGTCCGGGTTCCTGACCGAGCTCGGCTGGCGCTGGACCTTCCTGTCGCCGGTGCCGGTCGCGATCATCGCGCTGGTGGCCGGCCTGAAGCTCCTGCCGCGCCACAGCGGCGAAGAGCGTGCCACCGGAGGCCACGACCTCATCGGCGCGGCCACCATCACCGGCTCCATGCTGCTGTTCGTGTTCGCCGTCGTCCAGGCGCCCGAGGCCGGCTGGGGCTCGGTCCGCACGCTGGCGAGCATCGCCGGCGCCGTCGCCCTGATGGCGCTGTTCATCGTCACCGAGCTGCGCGTCAAGCACCCGCTCGTCCGGCTGGCCATCCTGCGGTCGGGGCCGCTCGTCCGGGCCAACCTCGGCCTGGTGATCCTGTTCGGCTCCTACGTCGGCTTCCAGTTCGTCGCCATGCAGTACTTCCAGAACCTCCTCGGCTGGTCCGCCCTGCACACCGCGCTGGCGTTCCTCCCAGCGGGCCTGCTCGTCGCCCTCACCTCCACCAAGATGGGCGACCTCGCCGACCGGTTCGGCACCGGCCTCCTGATCACCATCGGGTCGTTCGCCCTGGCCGCCGGGTACGCCGTCTTCCTGAACGCCGGCGAGCACCCCGCCCTGGCCACCATGATCATTCCTGGGATGCTGCTGCTGGGCGTCGCGTTCGCGCTGTCGTTCCCCTCGCTGAACATCCAGGCCACCGCGGGAGTGGCCGACGACGAGCAGGGGCTGGCCTCCGGCCTGCTCAACACCTCGGGTCAGGTCGGCGGAGCCCTCGTGCTCGCGATCGTGGCCGCCGTGGCGACCTCCCACGGGGGCGTGGTCACCATGCCGGCCATCCGATCCTCGTTCGCGGTCTGCGCCGCCATCGCGATCCTCGGGCTGGGCATCGCCCTGACCGGACTGCTCGCCGGCCGCGCGAAGGCCACGGACGAGGACGAGGCCCAGGACGGCGACCTGAAGGTCCTGGAGACGATCTGATCGCTGGGGCTCCGCCCGTGGGACGGCCGACGCCGGACCCGGCACCCGGGGAGGTCCCTTCGCCCCGGGCCAGAGGCCCCCGGCCCCCACTTTCGAACCGCTGTCCGTCCTGGACCGAGCCCCCGGCGCGTGCGCGTGCCGGGGGCTCCTCGCGTGCGCCACCGGGGCCGAAGGGGCGCATCGGACACAATTTCGGGTTAAGGAGTTTCTCCGCGAACCTGTGAGGCATTCTCGGGGTCTAAGGAGTTGGTGAGACCAGCCGAGGAGCCGAGCCATGAAGAGGATCGCCGTCGCCACAGTCCTCATGTCCCTCGCGCTCGTCGCGGCGTGCGGCACGGAGCCGGCTCCCGGATCCTCGCCGACGAGCACCCCGGACGGCCCGGCTCCGTCTTCGACCGGTCCGGTCCCCACCGGTTCGTCCCCGGCCCCCTCCGCGTCCGCACCGCCGTCCGGCACGGACACCACGCCCCCGTCCGGCCGCCCGCCGGTCACCCTGTCCCCGTCCGGTGTGCCCTCCACGCTGCGGCCGTCCCCCGGCTCCACCGACCTGCCGCCGCCCACGAGCACCGGGCAGGTCCGGGTCACACGTACGCCCGCCCGGCCGCCGCTGGTCAAGGGGGCCAGGTTCGCCACGCACCAGGGGTACGACCGGGTGGTCATCGACCTGCAGGGCGAGAAGACCGGGTACACCGTCGACTGGGTGCGCAAGCTGTACGAGGACGGCTCGGGCAAGCTCATCGACATCAAGGGCGGGGCCTACCTGCAGGTCATGCTCACGCCCGCCAACGCCCACACCGAGGACGGCAAGCCCACCTGGACGAGGTCGCGCGTCCTGCGACCCGGTCTCGCCAACCTGCGGACCGTCGTGCGGTCCGGCGACTTCGAAGGCGTCGTCACCGTCGCCCTGGTGCTGCGCCGGCGCGCCGGGTTCCGGGTCATCGAGCAGTCCGACCCCTACCGCCTGGTGATCGACATCGCACACTGACTGGTTGCGAGGGGATGACCTGGGGCGTACCGGGCGGGCACGACTCACTAGACTTATCGCGTGGTACGTAAAATCGCGGGCGCGACCCGCATTCCGGTCCCGGGCGGCAAGATCATCGACGAGTACGTCGGGCGGGTCAACACCGGCGACGACCAGGTGTCCATCGCGCACATGGTGGCCCCGGCGGGCTGGGAGGAACCGGCCCAGACGCCGCAGTTCACCGAGTACACCCTCGTGCTGCGTGGCACCGTCATCGTCGAGCACGAGGAGGGCGTGGCCGAGGTGCACGAGGGCGAGGCGTTCGTGACCCTCCCCGGCGAGAAGATCCGCTACACCGTGGGCCCCGAGGGCGCCGAGTACGTCGCCGTGTGCCTGCCGGCCTTCTCGCCCGACACCGTGAACCGGGAGGAGTGATCCGGGCCGCCGGCCCACGACCGCTTAAGGATTTTCCGGACACCGCGAACCGCGACGAATGAGCGTGGGCTCCGGCGCACGACTGCTTAGGATGTTCCGATGACGCAGCCCACACGTGACGAGATCCGCAAAGCTCCCAAGGTCCTCCTCCACGACCATCTCGACGGTGGCCTGCGACCTGAGACGATCATCGACCTGGCCCGCGAGACCGGCTACGACAGGCTGCCCAGCACGGACGCCGGCAACCTGCGCACCTGGTTCCGCGAGGCGTCCGACTCCGGGTCGCTGGAGCGCTACCTCGAGACCTTCGACCACACCGTCGGGGTCATGCAGACCCGCGAGTCCCTGATCCGGGTCGCCGCCGAATGCGCGGAGGACCTGGCCAACGACGGGGTCGTCTACGCCGAGGTCCGGTACGCGCCCGAACAGCACACCTCCGGCGGGCTCACGCTCGACGAGGCGGTCGAGGCCGTCCTGGAAGGCTTCCGGGTCGGCTCCGAGGGGCGCGACATCCGGGTCGGAACGCTGCTCACCGCGATGCGCCATCAGGCACGCTCCATGGAGATCGCCGAGCTGGCCGTCCGCTACCGCGACGTGGGCGTCGCCGGGTTCGACATCGCCGGCGCCGAGGCCGGGTACCCTCCCACCCGTCACCTGGACGCCTTCGAGTACCTCCAGCGGGAGAACGCCCACTTCACCATCCACGCGGGCGAGGGCTTCGGGCTCCCGTCGATCTGGCAGGCCATCCAGTGGTGCGGCGCCGACCGGCTCGGCCACGGCGTGCGCATCATCGACGACATCCAGGTCGCCTCGGACGGCACCGCCAAGCTGGGGCGGCTCGCGGCGTACGTGCGCGACAAGCGCATCCCGCTGGAGATGTGCCCCACGTCCAACCTCCAGACCGGCGCGGCCTCCTCGCTCGCCGAGCACCCCATCGGCCTGCTTCGCCGCCTGCACTTCCGGGTGACCGTCAACACCGACAACAGGTTGATGAGCGACACCAGCGTCTCCCAGGAATTCGCCAACCTCGTCGAAACCTTCGGCTACGGGTGGGACGATCTGCAGTGGTTCACGGTCAACGCCATGAAGTCGGCCTTCATCCCGTTCGACGAACGGCTGGCACTGATCAACGGCGTGATCAAGCCAGGCTTCGCCCAACTGAAATGGCAGGCCTGACCACCCCGACAGCCTCGCCCCCTACTGGGCCCGGGGTGTGAGCGGCGGTTTCTGACCGGCACCCTTGAGTGCCGCGGGTCCGGGGTGTGAGCATTGGCCACCGGCAGGCTTGAGTCGTTCGCCGGTGCGGTCCGCGCTCTGGTGAGCGCAGGTTGAGAACGTTGCTGGGCTGCGGTTCGAGCTCTCCTGAGTGGCAGGCTTGAGCACAGCGCCGGAGGCGTTACCGTGGTGACCGCCAGGTGAACGGAGAGGTAGCGGTGAGCGAGCGGTGAAGCCACAAGTCTTCCGGTCCAAGACGGCTTGGGTGCTCGGCTGGGTGTGGATGGTGTTCGCCGCATTCAATGCCGTCGACCTGGTCGCCAACGGCACGATCCCGTCCGCTCTGGTCGCCGGCGCCGTGCTCGCCGTGCTGACGGCGGCCGTGTTCGTCGGCTGCCTGCGCCCCGGCATCCTGCCCCGCGAGGACGGCATCATGGTGCGCAACCCGCTGCGCAACGTCCTCGTGCCCTGGAAGGCCGTCGACGGCATCCACGTCTCCCACGCGATCATCATCGAGTCGGGCGACGACAGCGTCCGCTGCTGGACGCCCCAGGCGTCGGCGCGCGAACGGGCCAAGGCGGTGCGACGCGGCACTCCGAACGTCCCCGCCGGCTCCAGCCGCTACCCGACCACTCAGCCGCAGGTCTCCAAGGCGGAGCAGAAGGCGGCGGAGGCCATGGCGGGCCGAACGCACGCCGACTGGGTCGCCCAGCAGCTCACCGAGATGGCCGAGAAGAAGTCCCGCGAGGCCGGCGAGAAGCGCCCCCTGATCGCCACCTGGTCCCCCTCAGCCCTGGTCGCCCTGGCCGCCGCCCTAACCCTGGTGATCGCCGCCCTGATCCTCTCCTGACGCCCACCGACGACTCCGCGGTCCCCTGACAGGTTCCGGCTCGCCGGCAGCCTGGTCGGGGGGTATCTCCACCGGCGGTTCGGTTCACCGGTGGTTGCCGGCCACTTCGCGTACGCCGCCCAGTTGGGGCCTCGGATAGCGCCCTTGGACGGCCATGTGTCCTTCGTGTGGGAGAGCCGGTGGCAGGGTGGCCGGGTGAACGCCATCCACGCCGACAGGGCGGCGGGCCAGGCGGGGCTGTCGTAGGGGCAACGGGCAACGGGCAACGGGCAACGGGCGCACTCGCGCTGCGTGTGTGCGTCGATAGCCGGGCGCTGCCCCTTTTGGCCGGCCTCGCCCCGTCCTTGCCGCCACCCTTGGAATCGGCCGCAGCAGGGGCTGTGTCCACCCGGATACCGCCAATTTCCGACAATTAACTTGCTCGCGGCGTATGGATTCAATTTCACATTGCAGGCATTTATTACTAACGGAATTCGAGTTGCGATCAGCTTGGGCGCATGAAATGATTCGTACAGACTTTCGAATCATTGAAGGAGTGGGGGAGGAATGAAGGCGGACGCGGCCGACCTGTCGATGCGCGGCCGGTCGCGGCCACCGGCTCGGGACGTGCTCGGCCCGGACTGGTGGGCAGCGGTCGTCGCGCGTTCCTCCGGATACTCCAGCGACGGCTCGGCCGCCCGCGACATCGATCCGCTGGATTACGCCCATGCCTGCGATCCCCATGACCCGGATCCCCATGACCCGGATCCACGTGACGCGCAACCCCATGTACGGGATCCTCACATGTGGGATCCCCGTGGCAGCGCAGGCGCCGAAGACAGTTCAGCTCCCTGCGACGGCATAGCTCCGGGTGATGACGCGACCAGCGAGACCGGCTCGAGTGGTCCCGGTCCCGGGGTGGGTGGCCGGGCATCGTGGGTGTTGGTGGGGCGGGTGCGGGAGGCTGCTGGGGAGTTGGCTGTGGCGGGGGTGCCGGAGTCGGCGGCGATTTGTATGGCCGAGGTGGAGGATCTGGTTTGGGCGCGGGATCGGCTGAGTTCGGCGATCGCGGCGCGGGTGGGTCGGGTGCATGCGACTGGTGAGGTCAAAAGCGGCGGGCATGCTTCGACGAAGACGTGGCTGCGGTCGGCGTGCGGGATGAGCATGGCCGGGGCGGGGCGTCTGGTGGGTATGGCGGTGGAGTTGGCGCGTCTGCCGGTGGTACGCGGTCGGTTCGCGTCGGGAGCTCTGGCTGAGGGGATGGTGTCGGCGATCTGCGCGGCCACCGCGCCGTTGACCGACCGGCAGACAGAGCTGGCCGAGCCGATCCTGGTGGCTCTGGCCGATGAGGCGACGGTGGCGGAGGTCACTCGGGCCGGCCGTTACCTGCGTGAGGTGTTGTGCCCTGGTGGGCTCGCCGGGGAGGCGGATGCCGATTATGCGGGGCGTTTTCTGATCGTGCGAGAGAGCTGTTCGGGTGGGGTGGAGGGGGAGTTCCGGCTGCCGCGTGAGGCCGCGGGCCGGTTGCGGGCGTTGCTGGACGCCTATGCCAAGCCTCGTGCCGAGGGGGATGACCGTCCGCTGCGTGTACGCAACGCCGATGCGTTGATCGGGTTTCTGGAGAAGGAGATCAGCACCGAGCTGCTGGTGCTGGTCAACGCCGGTTCCCTGCCCGACGACATCCCCGGCCCCACTTGCCCCACTCCGCTTCAAGGCGCCGGCCCTGCTGCAGCGTGCGCCGCGGGTGTGGGGCGCCCCGGTCAACCTGCCCAGCATGCCAAGATCGCGGAACCCACCGAAGCTCTCGAACCATCCGGAGGACGGGTCGAATCGCCGGGAGGACGGGTCGAATCGCCGGGAGGACGGGTCGTACTTCCTGAGGGACGAACCAAAGCACACGAAGGACGGGCCGAAGCACACGAAGGACGGGGCGAACCTTTCGGGGGGCGGGTCGAAGGTAACGAGCCGGTAGGGGCACCTGCTGGAGCTGCGGAGCCGGCCGAAGCATACGAAGGACGGGCCGAAGCACCCGAAGGACGGGCCGAACCTTTCGGGGGGCGGGTCGAAGGTAACGAGCCGGTAGGGGCACCTGCTGGAGCTGCGGAGCCGGCCGAAGCTGCCAGGGAGGTTGATGATGGCTGTGGCAGGTGTGGGCATCGGGCTGATCGGTGGTTTCCCGGGCTGCTGGCCGCCACCGGGCAGCTGCTGCCGGTAGGCGATGTGCACCGGCTGGCGCGCACTTCCACTTTGGTGCGGATCGTGATGGACGCCGAGGGGCAGGTG
>NZ_JALLPO010000054.1 GCF_023276435.1 Sphaerisporangium perillae | reverse complement strand
CTCCGACGGCACCATCGCCGGGGTGCAGTCCGGACTGTGCCTGGACGCCATCGGTGCGGGCACCGGCAACGGCACCCAAATCCAGCTCTACACCTGCTGGAGCGGCACCAACCAGAAATGGACCTGGAACGGCGGCTCCGGATCACCCAGCCCCACGCCGACGCCGACCGGCACGTGCGCTCTTCCGTCGACGTACCGCTGGACATCGACGGGCGCGCTGGCGAACCCGAAGTCGGGGTGGGCCTCGCTCAAGGACTTCACCAACGTCGTCTACAACGGCAAGCATCTCGTCTATGCGACGACGCACGACAACGGAAGCAGCTGGGGTTCGATGAACTTCGGCCTCTTCACGAACTGGTCCGACATGGCCTCGGCCAGCCAGAACACGATGTCTTCCGGCACTGTCGCGCCCACGCTTTTCTACTTCGCCCCGAAGAACATCTGGGTGCTCGCCTACCAGTGGGGTGGGACCGCTTTCTCCTACCGGACGTCGAGCGACCCCACCAATCCGAATGGCTGGTCATCCCAGCAGGTGCTCTTCTCCGGAAGCATCTCCGGCTCCGGAACAGGACCCATCGACCAGACGCTCATCGGTGACGGCACGAACATGTATCTGTTCTTCGCCGGGGACAATGGCAAGATCTACCGGGCCAATATGCCCATCGGGAATTTCCCGGGCAGTTTCGGCTCGACCTCGACGGTGGTCATGAGCGACTCGACGAACAATCTGTTCGAAGGGGTTGAGGTCTACAAGGTCCAGGGCCAGAACCAATACCTCATGCTCGTCGAGGCGATCGGCTCTCAGGGCCGCTATTTCCGCTCGTTCACCTCCACCAGTCTGGGCGGTTCGTGGACACCGCAGGCCGCAACCGAGAGCAATCCCTTCGCCGGCAAGGCCAACAGCGGCGCCACCTGGACCAACGACATCAGCCACGGCGATCTGGTTCGCAACAACCCCGATCAGACCAAGACCATTGATCCCTGCAATCTGCAGCTGCTCTACCAAGGACGTAACCCCAGCTCCGGCGGCGACTACGGCCTCCTGCCCTACCGGCCAGGTGTGCTGACACTGCAGCGCTAATGGCGTGACGCGGGTCCGGCCCGGGTGTTCCTGACGTTCACGGCAAAGGCGTATGCCGAATCGGGTGAGCGTTATCACGGCACGCGATCAGGACCGGGTGGAGCTGGAACGGCGGGCTCGGTGCAAGGCCGAGCCCGCCCGGGTCACGCAGTCAGCGCCTGGGCGTCGGTGTTAGCCCGTGAGCGGGGGCTGCCTGATCAAGTACTGCGGCTCCGGTCGCCGCTGCACATGGATGCGGCCCACGGGCTAGCGGTGGCTCGCGGCGCCGGTCTGGTGGAGGTACAGCCCGACGGAGAGTTCCGGATCGCTGGGGCAGCACAGAACAAAGGGCCCTACAACCTGTTCTCGCGAGGCACGTCCCCGTCACTCAATCGTGAGTACCTGGTGCAGATCGCGGCATTCGCCGAGTTGGTGATCGAGCACCGCTGGCCAGCGCGGCGGGTGGCGTTCGAGTATGACGCGTTGGATTTGGCGACCCTTGACGAGGGCGGACGGCCGGTGGTGGTGGCGGAGGCCAAGCGCGACACCGCGTCGCTGAACGTGATGCTCGCCGAAATGGGTGCCGCACTGATGACGGCGGGGTCGGCTACGGCGCCGTCGAAGTCCTCGTCGGGGTTCTGGTCGGAGGAGAAGCGGGCAGGTGCGTCGTGCCCGGCCATCACCTGCCGGAACCAGCGGCGCTCCACGTTGGCCAAGTGGCGGATCAGTGGCGTCCGATCAGGCGTGCAGGGGAAGGCGCTTGGTGAGGGCGGTCACGCGGTTGCGTGGCCCGAACACGGCGACGGCACCGGCTCGTGGCCAAGGGCATGGTGGATCTTGCTCACGTGGAGGTGGGTCGCGGGGTGGAGGAAGGGGTGTCGAGGCGGAGCCGGGCCAGTTCCGTCGCGGCCTGGGCGGGTGTCATCTGTCGGTGTTCCGCCGTGTCGAGGAGGCCGGCGACGGTGTGCTCGATGGCTTCGACGCGTTCGCGTGCCTCGTCGGGGGTTTCGTGGTGCAACTCCCTGGTGACCACGTTGATGACTCCGCCCGCGCTGACGACGTAGTCGGGCACCCACACGATGCCGCGCGGCGAAGTGACTCCGCTGCAGCGCCAGCCCTACCCGGGCCTGATCCGCGCCGATCACCGCGACCAGCTTGCCGGTGCACTCATAGCCGTGGCAACGCCGGCATCGAGCAGGAGCACCGAACGGTAGGCCCTTCCCGACGTCAGGGCGGCGGCCGCCCAGCCCACTCCGTCACCCGCAGCGTGGACCGGCGACCAGCAGCACCGCCGCGGCTCCGAGGCTGATGCCGGCCCCGGCGAGCAGGCCACGGAGCCGGCGAGCGGTGGGCCGCAGCACGAGATCGTCCACGCCGACGAGTGTGGCAAGGGCCGTCGACGGCGGGCCGCCAGGGGCGTGCCAGCGATATGTGCGGGCGATGTCAGAGGGCCGCGGCAGTCTGCATGTCGAGGGCGGAGCCTGCACGGCGCCGGTCCGAGATGGAAGGACGGAGACATGAGCGATCTTGTGGTGCACGACATCGTCATCGTCGGCGCTGGCCCGGTCGGGCTTTTCCTCGCGATCGAGCTCGAGACCGCGGGCGTGAAGCCGCTCGTGCTGGAGCGGCTCGTGGAGCCCGACCGCGGGATCAAGGCCGCCGCAATCGGCGCGGTGGGAGTCGAGGCGCTGGAGCGACGCGGGTTCGCGCGTGCGCTCGACGAGGAACAAGTGACGATGCCGATGACGAAGGCGGCGCGTGCCGGATCCGGACCGGTGAAGAAGCCGGGAGGCCATTTTTCCGCGTTGTTCGTGATTGACCAGGACCTCCAGCGCGACCCGGAGCGCCACAGCCGTATGGTGCCGCAGGAGGCGCTCGAGAGGATCCTGACCGCGCGCGCGAGCGAGCTCGGGATCGAGATCCGTCGCGGCGTTGCGGTGGAAGGTTTCGAGCAGGACAACGACGGCGTGACCGTGCAGACGAGCGCGGGCCCGCTGAGCGCGAAGTACCTGGTCGGCTGCGACGGTGGCCGGAGCCGCGTCCGCAAGCTCGCCGGCTTCGAGTTCCCCGGCACGGATCCGACCATCACCGGCTATCAGGCTCTCGTCAAGTTCGATGCGCCCGAGAAGCTCGCGAAGGGGTGGCAGCGAACGCCGCGCGGCCTCATCACGTCGATCCCGGGGCGCGTCTTCACGGCGGAGTTCGACGGCCCGCCGCCGGATCGGGATGCGCCGATCACGCAGGCCGAGGTCGAAGCGTCGATCCAGCGCGTGAGCGGCACCGACGTCAAGATCCTTTCGATGTCGAAGGCGACGCGCTGGACCGATAACGCGCGGCAGGCAACGACCTACCGCATGGGCCGCGTCCTTCTCGCCGGCGACGCCGCGCACGTCCACTCACCCTTCGGCGGCCAAGGCTTGAACCTCGGCCTCGTCGACGCCGCGAACCTTGGTTGGAAGCTTGCCGCGGCGGTGAAGGGGCGCGATCACCTCCTCGACTCCTACACCGCCGAGCGCCATTCCGTCGGTGCGCGCGTCCTTGCGAACACCCGTGCGCAAGTCGCGCTGGTGCGTCCTGACCCGCTCACGAGCGCGCTCCGCACCATCGTGAGCGACCTGATCAAGCTGCCCGAAGGCAATCGCCACATCGGCGAGATGCTCTCGGGTGTCGGCATTCGTTACGACCTCGGCGACGACGACCCGCTCGTCGGCACGCTCGCGAAGGACCAGCTCCTCACGCTCGCCGATGGCAGCGAAGAGCGGCTCTACGCGCTGATGGAGAAAGGCGGCGGCCTGTTCGTCTCGCCTTCGGAACGGTCACTCCCGCGAAACGTGCACCATGCACACACCAAGGAAGGCCCGTCGATGCTCGTCCGTCCCGACGGCTGCATCGCGTGGACAGACGCGTCGTCCAAGCCACTCGACGAGGCGCTCGGGCGCTGGTTCTGAACGAGAGCGACGTGCCCGTCGCCGCGCCGCCATCCGGCGGCGCCCCGGGCACGAGGCGGGCCGCAGTGGCATAGGCCGCGGCGCAGGCCGGCTCCGAGGGCCTGCGCCGCCCATCCCCCCGAGGCGGTGGACGGGAATTACGTCGACCGCCGGGCCCGGACGGAAACATCGATCCGCGATATGACCACGAGACCTATGTCAATTTTCAATTCGGGAGGTTGGGTCCATGGAAGAGCTCCGCGAAAACTCGAGGACAAGCCCTGCGAGTCAGGGAAACTGGATCGCTACCTGGGGCACGGCCCAGCAACTGGCGCAACCTGCCGAGCCCGGTGGGGGGCCGCAGTTGCCGGGTCCGCCGGACGACGCTCCTCCGGCCGGTGCGCCGGCCGCCGACGCGTCGGCACAGGATCCCACGCCCCAGCCGGCCGAACCGCCGGGCGCGCCGACGAAGGTCAGCGCGCAGACCGTGCGCATGGTCGCGCGTGCCACCGTGGGCGGCACGGCCGTGCGCGTCGCGCTGTCGAACTCCTTCGGTTATCCGCCGGTGCGCATCGATGCCGCGCAGATCGCGCGGCACGACAGCGGCGCGGCGATCCGCGCGGGCAGCGCGCGCGAACTGACCTTCGGCGGGCGCGGTGCGGTGGTGTTGCCGACGGGCGCGCAGATCTACAGCGATCCCATCGAGTACGACGTGCCCGCGCAGACCGATCTGGTCGTTTCGCTGTACATCCCCGACGAGAACGTCACTCCCACGACGCACGAGGTCGGACTGCGCACGGCGTGGCTGGCACCGGGCAACCAGGCCGCCACACAGAACCTGCAGAACGCCACCAGGTTTCAGTCCTATTTATGGCTCGCCGGCATCGACGTGCTGGCGCAGCCCACGGCCGCCACCATCGTCGCCTTCGGCGATTCCATCACCGATGGCGCCGCCACCACGCCCGATGCGGACACGCCGTGGCCTTCGTTGCTGGCGCGCCGGCTGGCCGCGCAGCAGGACCTGCCGCCGCGCGCGGTGATCAACATGGGTATCGCCGGCAACCGCGTCCTGCGCGAAACCGACGGCTTCGGCGCCAGCGCGCTGGCGCGCTTCGACCGCGACGTGCTGGCCCGGCCCAGCGTGCGCTGGGTGGTGTTGTCCGAGGGAGGCAACGACATCTGCTTCGGCTTCATGCCGGGCATGCCGCAGAGCGAGCGGGCGACGGCGGAGGACATCATCGCCGGCTACCGCATGCTGATCGGCCGCGCGCATCTGCATGGCCTGCGGATCATCGGCTGCACGCTGACGCAATTCGGCGGCACGTTCGTCTTTACGGCGGAGGGCGAGCGCATGCGCCAGGACGTGAACCGCTGGATCCGCAGCAGCGGTGAGTTCGACGCGGTGGTCGATCTGGACGCGGCCACCCGTGACCCGGCCGCACCAACGAAGCTGCGCACCGAGTTCGATTCCGGCGACAACATCCATCCGAACGACGCGGGCAACAAGGCGATCGCCGAGGCCTTCGACCTGGAGCTGTTCCGGGGATAGGGCTTACGCCTGCGCCGGGCCGTCCAGCTCCCGGCGCAGGCGCGCCGGATCGACCTGGAGCGAGGCCGTCTTCCCGTCCAGCTGCCAGCCATCCTGGTACGCCGCGGCGAAGACGTCCTCGCCCAGCGCCGTGCGGCCGCGGGCGACCATCGCCTGGATCTGCCGGTCGCTGAGGTCGTGGGTGCCGCGCAGCCGGGCCGCCGCGCCGAGCAACAGGGCCACGTCCCGGTGCCGCCCCCGCAGCCCGGCCAGCTCGGCCTCGGTCACCGCGACCATCGCCATGATCGGCAAGTCCCCGCTCTCCAGGGCCGCCCCGTACGCCCGGGCCAGCGCCACCTCGGCGCCCTCGGCGTCGCCCCGCCGCAGGCACAGCGAGGCCCGCACCGAGCTGACGATCGCCTGGCCGTAGTCGCCGCCGGTCGGGGACTCGCCGGCCATCTCCGCCTCGGCCGCCTCGATGCGGGCCTGCGCGCGGTCCGGGTCGCCGAGCCGCAACCACGTGCCGGCCTCGAGAGCGGTGACGAGGACGACCAGCTCCGGCGACGCCGATCGCTCCGCCCGCTCGCGGACCGCGTCGAGCATCGCCCTCGCCCGGGCGTCCTCGCCCCGCCGCAGGTAGAGGTCGATCCAGCGCACGTCGAGGAAGATCTCGTCGGCCAGGCTCAGCGAGCCCAATTCCCGCGCCTGTGCCCGGGCCTCGCGCAGGTCCGCCAACGCGCCGTCAAGGTCCCCGTCGTACTGCCGCAGCAGCGCGCGCATCGGCAGCGCGGTGGCCAGACCCCAGCGGTCGCCGGCCCGGCCGAAGGCGTCGAGCGCGGCGGCCACGTCGGCGCGTACCTGGTCGAGGTTGCCCTCGTTCTCGGCGAACGAGGCCCGGAACATGTGGGCCAGCCCGGACAGCCAGACGTCGGGGCCGTCGACGAGATGCTGAACCAAGGCGAGCGACGCCTCGTGCTCCCGCAGGAAGTGGAGCGTGATCGCGGCCAGGACGCCGGCGAATCCGGGCAGTGACGGGTGGGCGAGCAGGCGATCGGCCAGGGCCCGTAGCGCGGATTCGTTCTCGTGCAGGCCCTCGACGGTCAGCGGGGAGCGGGCGTTGATGCGGTTGAGCAGGAGCACTGCCTCGGCGGTGTCGCGGTCCAGCGTGTGCCCCGCGGCAGGTAGCGCCAGCGCCTTCCCCTGCCAGTACACCGCGTCGGCATGCCGACCGAGTATCTGCCAGTACCAGGAGAGGTCCATGGCGAGCGTGACGGCCGCGGTGGCGTCGCCGGTGTCGCACAGGTGACGCAGCGCGGCGAGCGCGTTGTCGTACTCGGTGCGCATCACGCGCAGCGCGGCGAGCTGATCGGGGCCGCGTAGCAGCGGCTCCTCGCGGGCGACCAGGTCGGTCAGGTAGCGGGCAGCGAGATCCCGGACGGCGTCGAGCGCGCCCCGGTCGGCGAGCCGCTCGATCCCGTACTCGCGCAGAGTTTCGAGCATCCGGTAGCGGCCCGCGTCGGGCGCCAGTTGCAGCAGCGACTTGTCGATCAGGGCGGCGAGCAGCTCGGGGACCTCGCCCGGGAGCACCGCGGTGCCGGCGCAGACCGCGGCGGCCGACTCCGGCGTCACGCCACCGGGCAGGACCGAGACCCGCTCGGCCACCGTACGCTCGTTCTCGCCGAGCAGATCCCAGCTCCAGGCGATGACCGCGCGCAGCGTGCGGTGCCGCGGCGACGCGGCCCGGCTGCCCGTGGTGAGCAGCCGGAACCGGTCGGACAGCCCGGCGGCGAGCTCGGCCAGCGACAGGGTCCGCAGCCGGGCCGCGGCCAGCTCCAGCGCCAGCGGCATGCCGTCCAGGCCGCGCACCAGCCGGACCACGTCTGCGCGCGTCCGCTCGTCGATGTCGAAGCCGGGGCGCACCGCCGCGGCCCGTTCGGTGAACAGGCGCACCGACGCGCTGCGGCGGATGTCCTCGAGGCCGTCGCCGGGCCCCGGCAGCGCCAGCGGGCCGAGCGGGACCAGCGCCTCGCCGTCGATCGCGAGCGGCTCGCGGCTGGTCGCCAGCACCCGCAGCCCGGCGCAGCGCGGCAGCAGCGCTGCGATCAGGTGCGCGACGGCGTCGATCAGGTGCTCGCAGTTGTCCACCACGAGCAGGCTCTCCCGGCCGTTGAGCTGGTCGGCGAGCACGTCCAGCTCGCTGCCCTCGGCTCGCATCCGGCCGGAGGCCTCGAAGAGCGCGGCGCCGCGCAGCCCGATCGCGGCCAGCATCGCCGCGCCGGCCTTGGCCGGCTCGGTGACCGCGGCCAGGTCGACCAGCCAGGTGCCGTCGCGGTACTCGTGGCGGTGGCGGCGGCCCGCCTCGACCGCGAGCCGGGTCTTGCCGGCCCCGCCCGGCCCGACCACCGTGACGAGGCGCCCGCGGGCGAGCAGCGTGTCGATCCGGGCGAGGTCGTCGTCGCGCCCGATGAAGCTGGTCAGGGCGGCGGGCAGATTGCTCGCGGGCGCCTCGCGCTGCGCCTCGGGAGCGGGAGCCGGCGACTGCAGCAGGCGCAGGTGGCGCTCGCGCAGGGCGGCGCCGGGGTCGGCGCCGAGCCGGTCGGCGAGGGTCTCGCGCACCCGCTCGTACAGGTCGAGGGCGTCGGCCTGGCGGCCCTGGGCGGCCAGCGCGTCCATCTGCAGCGCGGCCACCCGCTCGTCCACCGGGTGCTCGGCGAGCAAGGCGGTCAGCCGGGTGGCGGCGTCGTCGGCGCGGCCCAGCGCCAGCTCCGCCTCGGCCAGATCCGCGCCCGCCTCGACCGCGGTGCGGGCCAGCCGCGTCGCGACCGCCGGGGCGACCGCGGCGATCACCGACGGTTCGCCGCAGAGCGCGACCGCCTCGCTCAGCAGCCCGGCCGCCGCCCGGGGATCGCCGGCCCGGAGCCGGTCACGGCCGTGCGCGGCCAGCCGCTCGAACCGCAGCGCGTCAACGTCGTCCTCCGTGACGCCGAGGCGGTAGCCGCCCTCGGACTGAGTGACCGCGCCGGCCCCGCCGAGCAGCCGGCGCAGCCGGGAGACCAGCGACTGCAGCGCGTTCGCCGGGTCGGCCGGGAGCTCCTGCGGCCACAGCGCATCGACCAGGACGCCCGGTTCGACCGGCCGGCCGCCGGCCAGCGCCAGCCGCGCGATCAGGCCGCGGAGCCGGGCGCCGGGAACGGCCACCACGGCGTCGCCGCGGCACACCTCGAGGGTGCCGAGCAGGGTCACCCGCAGGCGCGTCTCCTCGTTCCCGTGCACCGCCCGATCCTCCCGCGTACAGCCCGCAAGCCCCAACCCGCCTTCCAGTGTGCGCTCAGGCCGTCAGCACCCGCATCGGGGACCCGGCCCGCCAGGCCGCGACATCCTCGACGACCTGCTTGTACATCGAGCGATACCCGGCCTCGGTGACGTACCCGAGGTGCGGCGGCAGCACGGTGTTGGGCGCGCCCCGCAGCGGGTTGCCGGCGGGCAGCGGCTCGGTGTCGTAGACATCCAGCCCGGCCTCCGCGCCGCGCAGCGCGGCCGCCAGCTTGTCCGGGCCGGCGATGTGCTCGTGCAGCACCTCGACCTCATCGCCGGGCAGGGAGTCGAAGGGCCCCAGGTCGCGGGCCACCCGCTGATAGTCGTCCAGAACGACGATCTTCATGCGATCATCGTACGCGGGGATGTGGCGCATCAGACGCACGCGCGGGCCCTCGCCCCGGGCCTGCGGTCCGGCGCGCGGAATCATGATCATGTCGAGTTTCGCTGCCCGGTTCGGTGATCTCGAAGACCGCGTCGATGTCCCCATACATCGCAGCGATGACGCTGCTCTCCTCAAACGGGATCGGGCAGTCCATTGAGCCGCCCCGAGCCTTCCGGACAGTGCCCCCATTAAGATTGGGGTCGTCTGGAAAGGAAGATGGTTGTCGCGGAATCGTAGGAACTTCTCGCCTGAGTTCAAGCAAGAGGCCGTGAAGCTGGTGATCGAGACATCTCGTCCGGTCGCTCAGGTCGCGAAGGAACTCGGGGTACACGAGGCGACCCTTGGCAATTGGGTCAATGCTTATCGGCGCGAGCACGCGACCGACGAGCCGCCGTTGAGCGTCAGCGAGCGATCCTCGGCAAGCGGGTCTCGGTGCTCGATCTCCTGGACCGCTTCCCCGCGATCGAACTGCCGCTGGCGGTCTTCCTGGAGATGATGGGCCCGATCCGCCCGCGCTTCTACTCCATCTCCTCCTCTCCGCTGGCCAACCCGCGCCAGGTACGGCTGACCGTCGGCCTCGTCGAAGGCCCTGCACTGTCGGGCAACGGCGCGTATCGCGGCCTGTGCTCCCAGTACCTGGGACGACTTAAGCCCGGAGACGTCTTCTACGGTTACGTGCGCGTGCCCTCTCCTCCCTTCGCGCCGCCCGCCGACCCCGCCACACCGCTCATCCACGTCGGGCCCGGTACCGGCATCGCAACGCTGCGCGGCTTCCTGGAGGAGCGCGCCTGGCAGCGGGAGAACGGTACGAAGGTGGGCCCGTCCCAGGTCTTCGTCGGCTGCCGCCACCCAGAGCACGACTGGTTCCACCGGGAGAAGATGGACGCTTGGCAGCAAGCCGGGATCGCCCAGGTGCACACCGCCTTCTCCGCCGTGGTCGACCACCCGGCCCGGTTCGTCCAGGACGCCCTCATCGCCGAGTCCGACACGGTGTGGCAGGCGCTCGAAGACGGCGCGTACGTCTACGTCTGCGGCGATGCCCGCCGCATGGCGCCCGCCGTACGTGAAGCACTCGCCGCCATCCACCGCAGCCACACCGGCAGCGACGACGAAACTGCCCGGCAGTGGGTCGACCAGCTCGAGGCAGACGGCCGCTACCAGCAGGACGTCTTCGCCTGATCCCCGTCCACCGCGCCCGAACCGGGTCAGCCAGTCGGACGAGCCCGAAAGCGCCGCCCTGGCTGCATGCCGGGCGCACGGCACCAACCGTCTAACCCCTGTCAAGAAAGTGAGGTCACCATGGACACCATGCTCGCCGGACGCTTCCACCTGGACAGCAGGAAGTTCCTCATGGAGGAGGTCCCCGTCCCCGTGCCCGGCCCGGGCGAGGTACTCGTCGAGGTCAAGGCCGCCGGCGTGTGCCTGTCGGACCTCCACCTGATCGACGGAGCCCTCGTCCCCCTGTACCCCCACGCCTCCGACGCTGTCACCATCGGCCACGAGGTCTCCGGTGTGATCCGCACCCTCGGCCCCGGCCTCAAGCGGGGCCTGACCGTGGGCACCCGCGTCACCCTGGAGGCCGGGACAGGGCTGCGAGCAGTGCGCGGACTGCGCGCGCCGCCGCCCCTGCACCCAGATCCGCACTCGGGGCATCGCGATTCGAGGGGTGATCGGTCCGTCGGGGGCCGCCGGACGATCACTGTGCTAGGGCGCTGACGTGCGGAAACGTTACTGGACGGGCAGGCCGGTGACCGCGCGGCCGATCAACAACCGTTGGATCTCGCTGGTGCCCTCGAAGATGGTGTAGCTCGTCGATCGACGACCAATTTCCCCAGCTCAGAGGCATGATTGGTCCGGTGGGGCCAGCACCCTATCAGCACCCGCATACGTAGATCGGACGCGCCTCAAGATTGACTTCTCGAACAAGTTAAAATATTGATCGACAGCATCGCACAATTAATACACCGCACTCTCCCCC
Organism: Sphaerisporangium perillae; assembly: GCF_023276435.1. Classification (GTDB taxonomy): domain Bacteria; phylum Actinomycetota; class Actinomycetes; order Streptosporangiales; family Streptosporangiaceae; genus Sphaerisporangium; species Sphaerisporangium perillae. The sequence continues at coordinate 40,203 of NZ_JALLPO010000054.1, read as the reverse complement.
GCCTCGATTCATCCCTCAAATCGCCACGTGTGCCCCTGTCCGTACCATGACAATAAGAGCATCATCCAACGACGGTCCCTCACACGCGGGCAGTGCCGCACGCATCCGCCAAGGGCCCTGTCCTGGCTGAGGGTGATTCAGCTGCCGTCGTATGCTCCTGAGCTCAATCCGGTCGAGGCGGTCTGGTCGCACCTGAAACGCACGCTGGCCAATCTGGTCAAGACCGACGCTGGATGCTCTGGTCCGGATGGTCTGTACCCGGCTGAAGAAGATGCAGTACCGCCCGGCCTTGCTCGCCGGTTTCCTCGCCAAGTCCGAACTCGACTTCGTACCGCCATAACCGCAGCCTTTGAAGATCTCTAGATCAATTATCTGAAGTAGTAACTACTACAGAAATCACAACCACTGCGGCCTCCGAACCCGTAGCCCTCCTTCGAGGGTCCGGACATAAATTGTCGTCATATGCTTATGTGACTTGTGTGCGCCACAGCGTCAGGTGGTCGGCGGTGTAGGTGGTGGAGCGGCCCACGGCGACCACCTTGTCGTTGATTACGGCGATCGCACCGAGCCACTGGGCGCCCTCGCCGGTCATGCCGTCGCCGGTCAAGGTGTGGCGCTGCCAGTCTCGACCATCTACTGAGGTCCAGACCGTGCTATCTCCGGTTGTGGGAGGGCCGTACGAGCCGATAGCCACCAGGCCGGACCTCGAGGACGTCATGTCTAGCACGGCCGCCTCCGCATCGGCTGGCAACCACGAGTATTCCCAGGTATCTCCGTCATCCCCCGACACCGCCGCAAACGGATGCACGACGCCCTTCTCGTTCGTAGCGCCGCCCACGGTGATGATCTGGCCGTCCTTTACCAGCACCCTCCGTAGGCTCGCCGAGTGCGCGCCCTTGGGGATCACGCGCTTACCTGCCGTCCAGTGCAGTCCGTCAGGCGAGACCCACACCACCCCCTTTTCGTGGTTGGCCGTACCGGAACTCCCGACCGCGAGGTACCCGTCGGAGGTAGCAACGACGTCTTCCAGACGCACACCGGCACCGTTTGCGGGCAGCCCGCCAACCCTCTCGTAACGGTGCAGATCCGCGGTGAACCACAACGCGGCGACCACGCCTCCGGGGCCGCTGTCGTCTCCCGCGAACACGTATCCCTTCGGGCCCGCCGTCACCACGCGCGGGGTGACGGCGTACCGCCCGGACGCGTTCAGTGCGGGTGAGTCGACAGTCTGCCAAGACCGACCGTCGGTGGAGGTGGCGAGCAGCGGTTTGACGAACGCCGAATCGACCGTGGTGCTGCCCACCGTGAGCCATCCCTGAGCGCCGTGCGTCACGTCGTTGAGCGACTGCCTAACCGAGCCGCCGAGTGCGAGCGCCGGGGAATCTACGATCTTCCAGTTCTGGCCTGTGGAGCTGGTCCAGATGCCTGCGTCGCCCTTGACTGAGCCGACCGCGACGAAGGAGTTCTCCGCCGCTGCTAGTGCGTTGGTCTCGCGTGCCGAGCGAGTCAGCCCGCTGATCTTCCCCATCTGCACCGGCCTGGCGGGCTTGTCCTTGGCCGCCGTCATCAGCACTGGCAGGTTGTCCAGACCATCGGCACGCCGTTCCCCGGCCGTGACCAGCGTGCCCGCATCGGTAAGAGTGAAGCCGCGGAGGGTGCCCGAGATCTGTCCGAGGTCGGTGCTTTTGGTCCAGTCCTGGCCATCGCTACTGGTCAAGACGCCGTACCGCTCCCAACCAGACTCGACGACCGCCGAGATGCCCTCCTTGAAGGAGACCAGCCCACGCACACCGGTTGCCTCGGGCCCGAGCCCGCCGATCACCCCACACAGGCGCCACTCGTCTCCGAGGTCGGAGCAGTAGACCCGCACCTCACCGGCGCTCGACTTCTGCAGGATCGGCACCAGCACGAATCCCTTACTCGCCACTACCAGCGCGCCCTGCTTGGGCCGCACACCGGGCAGCGCCGCGGCTGTACGGAGCCAGGTCCTGCCGCCGTCCGTGGAGCGCAGGATTATCGACGTGGTGTTCCCCTTCCCCGGATCGGCCAGCGCCACGACGGCGTCCCCCTTGGCCACCACTGCACGGATCGCGCGGACCTTGTTGGTGGCGCCGATGTGGCTGGTGTCCACGCGGGTCCAGCTCAGTCCGTCCGGCGACACCCAGGCCACCGGGCCGTACCTGCCATCCTTCAGGGTGGTGGAGCCGACGGCCACGAACCCGCTGGCGGTCCGCGCCAGATCGATGATCCGGTCACCGCTCATGAAGACTGAGAGACGTGAGGGGTCGACCGCCGTCCACGTACGGCCGTCGGTGCTGGTCCACATCCCCCGCGCAGAGGCACCGGCCGTGCCGGGCGCCTCGGTCCCGGCGGCTAGCCAGCGACCGGCACCGCCGACGACCCGTCCCACCGACCTCTCCGACGGGTAAGCGCCGACCGTGGTGACCCGGCCGAGTTCCCAGGATTTGCCGCCGTTGGATGAGACGAGGAAAAGCGGCCGCGACGCCGGGCTGGTCGCGTCGGTGCCGACCGCGACGACCGTCGAACCGACCGAGGTCACCGCGTTGAGCACCTGGCTGGAGCCGTTTCCGATGGCGCCAGGCACAGAGGCGAACACCTGGTCCGCACTGATGACGGTCCCGACCCCCAGATGAATGTCTCCCCTATCGAACTCCCCTCGGAAGAATTTCAGGCCGCTCAGGGCCACACCCACCACAGCGACGGTTAACCCGATGACGACAGCCACACGTCGAGGGGAATGGCGTGACTCAACGGCAGTCGTCTTAGGCGACGCGACATGGCGGGCGCCCCGCATGTGTCGGGCTGCCCGCAAGGCCGTCCTTGGTGAGCGAGAATGAGAATCATCAACACCGATCGTGCTAGGTGAGACGCCTGAGGCCTCCTGCAGTCTTGGTACCGGATGCGGTGAGCTGGAGAGTAACACCGCTTCTTCGAACCCGACTTCGCGATCAATGGATATAGCCGAACCAGGGCGTGGGGCCGGCGTGCCGGTCTTGTATGTGGAGGTGGGGTGCGCAGGGTTGCGGGTGAGAGCGAGATGATCGACGGAGCCGATGCCGCGCTGGCGGGGACGAGGATGCCCCTGGGCGCTCAGCCTGTGCAACAGTCGCGGATACAAGGTGGCGAAGGTGAGTATTTCGGGCCCGTCGTCCACTCCGGTGCGTAACAGGGTGAGCAGCTCACCTGTGAAGACCGTATAGAACGCGCCAGGCAAGGCCAGGGCCACTTCGTTGGCCGAGGTTGCAGTGAGGGTGTAGGTGCCCTCGATCTCGGTCTGCCCCAAAATCGCCTCACCCGCCCCGCTCATGTCCGGGATAGCCCGTCCACTGAAGCAGCAGTCAAGGATGAGCACCCGGTTGGCCGCCGGGCTGTTGATGAAGATGTCACGAACGTCGTCGAAGCGCAGGGAACTGACGGGGAGATCGTCGAGGTCGGTGTCGGACATGGTCAGGTACAGCTCGCTGTAGCGCAGTCCCGTGCGGCCATGACCGGCGAAGTAGACCAGCAGAGTGTCCTCAGCGGTAGCCGCATGATGGCGCAACGCCCGGTAGACCGTTCGAACATCGGGGTCGCTCAAAACGATGCATTGCTCCGGTAACAGCCCTCCCAGGGACGAATCGGTGAGCACCTGGGCCAACCCTTCCAAGTTGTTACGCACCGCAGGAAGGTCAGCCAGCCCGGCCGATTGATAGGTACTGGTACCGATCAGCACCGCGAACGAGCGTTGGGGGTCAGGTAGGCGCACCGCTACTGGTCCAGCGCCGCTTTGCGATGAACAGGTTCATCTTCGAGATCCGGAGTGGCTTCCAGCACGGCACGCAACAACTGTTCGGAGTCGGGCACCCGTCGGCCCGAAATCTGCACCTGACGTCCATCGCGTCCGGTTACCTTGATGGTGATGTCAGCCCGGCGTTGGCGTTCGCGTTCGATCAGCCACCTTGACAAGGCTCTAGCCAAGACGGTCGCCACGCCGCTGGCACTGGACGCCAAGACTACGACCAACTCAATCGGCGCGCCCATCGCCTCCTCAGTGGCCGGGCCACTGCTTACCTTGACCCGTCCGCGCAGCTCAGGCTCGTGACGCAGCCAGTCCCAAAGCGACTCAGCATCGGCGACGGTCCCATCCACCGCGATCTGTACCCGCATGCCCTGCCTCCCGACATCATGGCCGGTCCAGAGAGCCGGCCGGTCGACCTCAGCCGGGAAGTCCCGGATTGTATTGTGACGCGGGCTGAATTCGCCGATTTAGCGAATGCCTCATACGTCCAGTATCGATTGTAGCCAGGAAGGGGAGCACTGCTTCCAGGTTTCAAGGAAACAGCGTCGCGAACGTGGAGAAAGGCCTACCCGTGGCACTGGATTTCCTGTCAGCCCGTGCGAGCTCGGAGTACTGCTTGATCAGCTCGACGGCAACCCTAAAAAACCCCATCACCCCGACTCGCCAGTTCGATAGTAAGCCTGCGGCATGACACCAGGTAGGTGGGTGACCGTGCCAAGGAGTACGCCGAGAACGACCCGCGGTTGATCTTCCCCGCGGAGCTGTCCGTCGCCTGAGAGACTACTCGGCGCAGGCCAGGACTCGTCCTGCGTCGGCGCTTTCTTCACGCAGTCGAGGCACTGCTGGTTGTCTCTGCTGATCCCGTTTACCGTCTTGCCGAACTCGTTCACCACGGTGAACGTTATGCAGGCGCCGTTGAACGCCATGATGAGCGCCAGGATGCCGGGAACCACACCGATGTTTGTGGTCCTGGAGTTCGTGGCCACGCCGCGGCGGACACGGCCCATGCCCGCAATGCCGCGCGCGATGGCGACCACGGCGAGCGGCCCACCCAGAATGAAGGCGATCGGCACGAAGCCACACAGGCACCCGATGATGGCGCATATCAGCGCAGCTAAGCCGAGCCCGTTACGCGGTTCGGGGAGCGCCATCATCGGCATGGGCTGCTGATAGCCGTACGGCTGCTGCAGCGGGTACTGCTGCCCGGGCGGCCCGCCGTACTGCTGCCGAGGGCACGGCGGCTGGCCGTAGCCGTACGACTGCTGGTTCATGGGTCACTCCTGATCACAAGGGTGCGTAGCGCGACACCGGTCCCCAACCGGTCTTGATGACGACTCGCGCCGAGTGCGCCCGGTTGTCAGAACTGTGCAAGTTGTTACGCCCGCGATCGATCAGGCGGAGGTGAGCCACCGTGGCCGACCATACGGTACCGACCTGCCTCTGCCGGATCCGCTCTTTGATGGATACGGCATGCAGGAAGCGCGGGTGCATTGCCGTACATCTTCACTCGCGTACGCACCGCCGTGCGCCAGTCTCTCCGGAAGTATCCCGACGCTGTCTATCTCGGTACGTCCGGCCCTCCACTGCGCCACGATGCTCACCGCGGGCATGGCCGGAAGCGGACATCCATGAATGATCGCCATCTGCGCCATGCTCAACCTGATGATCGACAACCTGGTATTGCGCCATCCCAGGTGTCAAGCCCAATGGGTGGGGCAGGCCATCAGGCCGGAAGGAAATGGGCTCCCTCCAACTGGCGATCAGAATGACAAGAGCCGTACGAGCGAGACTTCCCCGGCCACCCAACACCCAGGTGGCATAGTCGAATCCGGGTATTTTAGCCCCACAGGTCAAATACCTGACTTCTGATCCTTCGCCAGTTTCACGTTGTCGACCCGGCGTTTGCCCGCCCGCCGCTCCGATCCGTTGGCCAGAATGGAGATCTCCTCTTCCACGGAGATGCCATGCCACGAAGGCTTTCGTACGGTGACGCCGCCAAGCTGCTCGGAGGCGGTGCCCTGGTAAAAGCGCTCGACCGGCTGACCGGTGGCCTGCTGCTCGCGGCGACAGGCGGAGGAAGCGAGCTGGCGCTCAGCCTGTTCGACGCCAAGGGAGAGCTGGCCCGGCTGAGCCACGAGTTGGTGAACGGGCTGGGCGATCGGCTGAAGGGGCTCAGCCGGTTCGACCGCACCGACCGGCTCGCCGCCGCCCAGAAGGTGCTGGTGGTCACCGCATACTTCGACGTCGTCCACCAAGTTGAGCTGCCATTCGACGCGGCCCGGCTTCGCCTAGGCGCCTCCGCGCAGGTCGGCCTGGCGACCAGGGAAGCCGTTCCGTCGAGGCGGCCCGGCGTCCTGGCGGCTCTGCTCGTCAAGGGCGACATCCCGGGCCCCTCTCCCCGTGACCGGGCCGGCACCATGGCCGAGGAGCTCTACCGTTTCTATCAGTCGCTCGGGGACGACCTCATCGCATACGTAGACGGCCTGCCCGTTTGGGGCTCCCTGCCTCTTTCCTCCCGCGAGGGTTTCACCCGCGTCCTCGCCGAGACCGTTCCCGGCGCGGCCGTCCGCCGGTACCAGGAGCTGTTCAGGCGCCTAGCGGTGGACTTCCCTGAGGTGGCGTTCTGGGCGGAGCGGCTGGACCACGATGAGACCAGGCGGGAGGTGCGCGAAATGACCGTCGGTTTGGAAGGGCTCGGGCGGGTGCTGGACGATATCTCCACCGGGCGCCTGCCCGACGACCGCAGGCAGGCGCTCGCGCGCCGGTACCGCAAGCAGCTTGAACGCCCCATCGTGGCGACGGGCGACGCTCCTGACGCGCTGGTCATCCCCACGCTGGGCGACGCCTACGTCAACCCCGACTTCCGCGTCGCGCCCGTCGTCTTCTCGGATCGGCTGGATGAGGAGTCGTGGTGGGAAGGTCACGCGGTGCGTGACGACCTGCAAGGCTTCCTGGTCGGTCACCTGACGTCCCCATATGCGGCAGAGTGCCCACTGATCGTTCTCGGCCAGCCGGGGTCGGGGAAATCGGTGCTCACGAAGGTCCTGTCGGCGCGCCTACCCGCCAACGACTTCATGGCGGTACGTGTCCTTCTCCGCGAGGTGCCCGCGGACACCGACCTGCAGTCCCAGATCGAGTACGCGATCAGGGACGCCACCGGTGAGAGCCTGTCGTGGCCCGCGCTTACCCGCTCGGCCGGGGACGCGCTGCCGGTGATCCTTCTGGACGGGTTCGACGAGCTTCTCCAGGCAACCAACATCGGCCAAAGCGACTTCCTCGAACAGGTCGTCCGGTTCCAGGAACGCGAAGCGGACCAGGGACGGCCCGTGGCCGTCATCGTCACCAGCCGCACCGCCGTGGCCGACAGGGCACGGATCCCTCCCGGCGGCGCGGTGGCCGTGCGGCTCGAACCTTTCACCGAGGAGCAGATCGAGCGGTGGCTTTCGGTATGGAACGCCGCCAACGCGTTCTACCTGGCCGGGCGTGGGCTGGCGCCTTTGTCCGTTCCGGTGGTAATGCGTCAGCCCGCCCTTGCGTCGCAACCTCTTCTGCTGCTAATGCTCGCCTTGTATGACGCTTCCGGCAATGCGCTGCAACGGCACGGCGAGAACCTCGACCCTGCTGATCTGTACGACCGGATCCTGATGCGGTTCGCCGAGCGGGAGATCCTCAAAGCCTCGCCAGCGATGCACGGCGAGCGACTACGCGAAGCCGTCGAGGAGGAGTTGCTGCGCCTGGCCGTCGCCGCCTTCGCCATGTTGAACCGCGGCCGCCAGTGGGCGACCGAGGAGGAACTCGATGCTGACCTCACCGCGCTGCTCGGCACCTGGCCACAACGTCCCGTCATGAGCTTCGCCATCCCCTCCACGCCGGCACAGATCGTTATCGGCCGGTTCTTCTTCGTCCACCAGGCACAGGCGATCCGCGATGACACGCGGGTCACCACCTGCGAGTTCCTACATGCGACGTTCGGCGAATTCCTGGTGACTCGGCTGATCGCACGAGAACTCGCCGACCTAGTAGCGGTCACCGAGGTAACGGCTCGTCACCGGGCAACCGCCGACGCAGGCTTCCTGCGCGCGCTGCTCGGCCCCGCTCGTACCGAGGCGCTGCGCGGCCTCCTGCTGACTTACTTCCACAACTCGATGGAGGCGGCCAAGGATGTCACGCACGCGGAGTACGAACCGGAACATCGCACCCCTCCAGCCCGGCACGCCGTCTACTCCGCCAATCTAGTCCCAATGCCGTGTAGTTAGGCGTGGGGCGAGTGTGTCAAGTCGCCTGAAATAGCAACGGAACTCCTGCTAGAACCGTGTCGACCAAGATCACTGTTCGGCGGGAGCTCCGTTGGATGCTCAGTCTGTCATTTCTCGTGAGGTTGTGGTTGCCGGCGGGGCGTTCGCGCCCGGTCATCTGGGGGAACTGACCCGCATTGTCCCCTTTGAGATGGTCGATGAGGCGTTGGCCGCGACCGGCAGGACGCAGGCCCGGATCCGCGATCTCCCGTCTCGGGTGGTGGTCTACCTGCTGCTGGCCGGGTCTCTGTTCCCCGAGTTGGGCTGGCCGCAGGTGTGGCGGCGGCTGACGATCGGGCTCGCGGGTTTGCCGGTCGCCGACCCAACGGGCGGCGCGTTGTCGCAGGCCCGCAGACGGGTCGGGGCGGAGCCGTTGAGATGGTTGTTCGATCTGCTGCGTGGCCCGGCCGCGGGGATCGGCACGGCGGGCGCGTGGTGGCGGGGGTTGCTGGTCTGCGCGATCGACGGCACGACGATGGCGGTACCCGACACGGCGGCGAACCTGGCCGAGTTCACCAAGCATCGCTGCAACAACGGCGGATCGGGCTATCCAGCGATCCGGTTGCTGATGTTGGTGTCCTGCGGCACCCGCACGGTCATGGACGCGGTGTTCGGACCAACCTCCGACGGGGAGAGCACTTATGCTCAACGCCTGCTGCGTAGCCTGCGCGAAGGCATGATCGTGCTGCTGGACCGCAACTTCGCCGTCCAGGCGTTGGTGGCCCAGATCACCACTACCGGCGCGCACGTGCTGGTCCGGGTGAAGAACAGCCGCCGACTACCCGTGCTGCACCGCCATGGTGATGGCTCCTACCTGTCGATGCTGGGCACCGTCGCGGTCCGCGTCATCGACTGCGAGATCACCATCTCCACCACCGCAGGCCGTCGCACCGGCCTGTATCGGCTGGTCACCACGCTGACCGACCACCACAGCCATCCCGCCGGAGAATTGATCAAGCTCTACCACGAGCGCTGGGAGATCGAGATACGCCACCCGAAGTGCCCCTCAAGTCGTGTTCGTCTTTCACTGTGGGGCTCCGTCCTGCATGGATGGTTCGTCGGGGGGCTCGGTCCAGCGGGCGCGGGTGTAGAAGCCTGGTGGCCGGCTCCGGCGTTCGTGTAGCCGCCGCAGTTCCGCGGTGTTTGCCGTGATGATCCAGTAGTTGCCTTCGGGGGCGTGGCGGGCGTTGATCCATCCCCGGTAGATCCAGTTGTAGACCGTGGCGAGGGGCATCTCCAAAGCGGCGGCCAGGCCGGGGACCGTCCACTCGTCGGGGCGCAGGTCTGCCAGGGCAGTGGGCCGGTCACGTCGTCGAGGGGCGATGATGCCGTGCTTGTTGAGCAGGGTCCGGATCTGGGCGGGTTCGAAGCGGCTGGTCCGCTTAGGCGGCCGTAGTCCTTCGGTGTTGAGCGTGTCGGCGATCTGCCGGGTGGTCTTGCCCTGTTCGGCGAGTTCGGTGACGCGGGCGAGCAGCCGTGGGTAGTACGAAAGCTGGTCCAGACGAGCGACCGGCCGGATGGCCTGGCCGGTGGTGTGGTGCCCGCCGGCCCAGGTGATGGTGACGTCCACCAGTTCGCTGTTCCCGACGACCGCGACGGTGATCTTCTCGATGAGGGTGCGCAGGAGTTCCTTGCGGTCGGTCGGGCCAGTTGTGGGTGCGTTCCAGATCCGCGGCAGATTCTCAGCCAACTCCCCGATGGCCTGACGTTGCGCGTCGGTGAGTGTCATCGGCAGGGACTCGGTGAACCGCTGGTAGTCGGTTTGCAGGTGGTCGGTCTCGGCCAGGGCGGCTTCCCATTCCTTCTCCAACTGCCGGACGACCAGGCGGTTTTCCGGCTCGGCCAGCTGATACTGGCGGCGGGCCCGGTCGGCGGCGTAGCGGGCCCGTTCCAGACGCTGACGCCAGAGCTTGTCGAGCATGGCCCGTTCGGCCTCGGCCTGGGCCGCCGCGCAGATCGAGATGTCCAGTGCGGCCGGCGCCACCGCGGCCAGCACCTGGCCGGTGACATAGGCGTCCAGCGCGGGCCCGGCGATGTGCTGGCATGGTCCGCCGGTGCCGTAATTGACCTGGTTGTAGGCGCACACGTAGCCGTGGGCGGGGTTTCGGCTGCTGGGGGTGTGGTAGCGCACGGTCATGCGATGCCCGCCGCCGCATCGGCCGCATCGCAGCAGCCCGGCCAGCAGCGCCGAGCCGTCCCGCGGGGCTCCAGGCGAGGCGGCGGTCTGCCGGTTGGCTGCCATCCGGGCCAGGTTCGCCCCATACTGCTCGACCGTGATGTAGGCGGGCATGCGGTCAGCCAGCAGCACCAGCCATTCGTCGCTGTCACCGACGATGCGCCCGGTACTGGGCCGGCCCGGCTGTTTCCTGCGCGGGTCGACTCGGCGCCGCCCGTAGGCGTAGTACCCAGCGTAGATCGGATTGTGCAGCATGATCTGCAACGTCTCCCGGGTCGGGCGCCGCCACTCCAGCTCGCCCTTGGCCAGGCCGCCGCGTACCCGGACCGGCAGCTGGATCTGGTGGTCGACCAAGTAGCGCAGCACCGCGTTGAGCGTGCCCAGCCGGGTGAAGGTGTCGAAGACCAGGCCGACCACGTGCCGGGCCTGCTCGTCGGGGTCGAAGACGACCTCTCCCGAAGGGCGGCGGACGTACCCGATCGGCAGCTGGAAGGCCAGCTCCCCGCGTTCGGCCTTGGCCAGGCGGCCCGACAGCATCCGCTGCCGGATCAGGTACAGCTCGGCCTCGTTCATCGTGCCCTTCAACCCCAGCAGCAGCCGGTCGTTGTAGAAACTCGGGTCGTAGACGCCGTCCGGGTCGGCGAGCAGCGCACCCGATAAGGAGCACAGCTCCAGCAGTTGGTGCCAGTCTCGGCCGGTGCGCGCCAGCCGGGACATCTCGATGCCCAGCACGATGCCCACACGTCCCATCGTGACCTCGGTGACGAGTTTGGCAAAGCCACCCGGGCATCGGCCATCGCGGCCGAGGCCCCCAGATCGTCGTCGATCACCACGATCCGGGATCGGGCCCAGCCCAGCGCCGCCGCGCGCTCCACCAGCGCGTACTGCAATCGGGTCGATTCGGTGTGCTCAAGCACCTGCTGCCGGCTGGACTGGCGGACATACACCACCGCCGCCCGATCCCGATGCTCCGGGCGGATCTTCTCCTGGGACTGGCCCCAAGGCCGATACCTCGCCAGGCTCATCACGCCCGCCTCCGCTCCGGTCGACCACGGCCCGAGCCGCCAACACGGCCAACAACCTCACCGCTGCTTGCTGGCTCTGGACCGGCAACCTCACCCAGATCCGGGATCGGGGGGCTCACCGCGCTCACCGGGCACTCGGCCTCACCTGCCTCACCAGACGCCGGGGACGGCAACCGGTCGACCAAGGCCACCAGCCGCAGCAACGCCTCCACGCTGAGTATCACCCCAGGTCCAGACGGTGCAATAGAGAACAGTCCAGATACAGGTGCATCACCAGTGGCGGATTGAGACCGCGTACCTGGAAGTAAAGTCCACCCTTCTGGGTGGCCGTGTGCTGCGCGCCCGCACCCCCTGCGGCCTCGTCCAAGAGACCTACGCCCTACTGGTCGCCTACCAAGTCCTGCGCCTGGCCATGGCCGACGCCACCGGCACCCGGCCGCAGATCGACCCCGACCGGGCCAGCCTCACCATCGCCCTGCACACCGCCCGCGACCTGATCACCCAAGCCGCCGGCGTCATCACCGGCACCGTCATCGACCTCGTCGGCACCATCGGCAGACACATCCTGACCGCCCTCATGCCCAACCGCCGCAGCCGCACCCGACCCCGCGTCGTCAAACGCGCGATCTCCAAGTACAACGCCAAAGGCACCATCGACCGAACCAGCTACAAGGCCACCATCACCATCGACATCCCGGCCACAGATCCTTGACACACAACCCAAATGCCTAACTACACGGCATTGAATCTAGTCCTGCTGGCCACGCTGATGGGCGCTCCGATCGCGGGCCGAGAGCTCTTCCCGGGGTCCCGGTACCCAGCCTCGGAGTGGCGCAGATGCGCCTTGCTCTGGCGATCACAGTTCAGCGGCGAGAAGTGGCGCGGCCTCGCCTCCGCCATCCAGCTGGAACGGGTCTGGCACGCCGGCGAGCGGGACGTGGTCGTCAGCATGGGACCGTGGACGGCGCCTCCACTCAACCCCTTCTGGTCCCAGAAGATGCCGGAAGAGCATCCTCTCCGCCATGGAGGGTGGCACCGCGTCATGACCCGGGATCTCCGCCGGGAGAGCTACCTCACCTGCGACCAGGGCGAGGACGTCGCCTGGCACGCTCTGGAGCCGTTCGCTGGGCTCTCACTGATCCCCGAATCCGACCCCAGCCACGGTGAGGCGGTGACCGACTTCGCCTCGCAACCCGACGGGCGCGCACGTTCGATGGCCCATGCCCTGGTGAGTCTCTGGCTCGCTTCAGGACAAGGCCTCACCGCGGACGAGCTCGTCGGCGCCTACGACGTGTGTATCCAGGTCGCCGACTGCAGCCACGCCGAGGAAGACGTCACCGGCAGGAACGCCTACCTTGCCATCGTGCTGCGCCAACTCGCCGCAGACGCCGAGAGCATTCCCGCCAGCGACCGAGCTCGCATGCTACCCATGTTCGAGCAGACCGTCCTGGCGGGCGACTTCCCACATCGCCATCCCGCGGTGCGGCACTGGGCACGGCAAGCGTTCGGCGACCTCGGGGACTGATCGTTCCCACAAGCCAAATCCGCACTATGACGGTGTCCACACCTCGGGGGCACCACCTGCCTCAACGATGTCATCGAGCTGGCCCGCCAGATCACCGGTCGGCCCATCAACGTCCGCTCTACCAACGCGCGTAGCGGCGATGTCCCGGTCACCTTCGCGGACGTGTCCACGGCGCATCGGCTGCTTGGCTGGTCTCCAACCACTGACCTGCTCACCGGTATGACCGCGCACCTCGAATGGCTCACCGCCAATCGCAGCCGTTCGCCCATCGCGGTAGAGCCGGTCTAATCCGAATCATCCTGCTCGTCTACCTCGCCGGGCTCCGCCGCCAGGGACTGAACCGATCGCGTGGGTGTGCGCTTCCGGCCTCTAACTGGGGCGGCCATCCGATCGTTTGCCTCGGCTCCTGATCATCCAGCTCAGCCTCGCGGTGCGTAAATGATCACAGCGACACCAACAAGGCAGACCAAGGCGCCGATGACGTCCCACCGATCGGGCCGGAACCCGTCGACAAACATCCCCCAGCCGAGGGAACCGGCGACGAACACGCCGCCGTAGGCGGCCAGGATGCGCCCGAAGTTCGCATCCGGCTGCAGCGTAGCGACGAACCCGTAGAGGCCCAGCGCAATGACGCCAGCACCGATCCACAACAGGCCGCGCTGCTCACGTACGCCTTGCCAGACCAGCCACGCTCCGCCGATCTCGGCGAGGGCGGCCAGAACGAACAACAACAGAGAGCAAACGATCGTCATAGCAGGTAGTACAGCGCATTCCGGAGGCCGGGCCGCCGCCGGACGGCCGGGGTCGCGCCAGTGGAGCGGGTGCTCAGCACCCGCAGCCGTTCCCACCGCATCCGCAGCTCCCCGCCGCGATGGCCGGCGCGCGGGCGGTGCGACGGCGATGCAGCCACCACATGCCCGCCGCGGCGGCGAGCAACAACCCGGTCAGGGCCAGCAGGGTCTGCTCGGCCAGCGCGGCGCCCGCGCCTGTGAGCAGCCCGGCGCCGATCAGCAGCGGCAGGCCGCAGCAGGCCGCACAGGCCAGCACGGCCAGCGCGGCGGTGACCTTGCTGCGCAGCGGCGGCCCGCCCCCGCCCGGGGTGGGCTCGCGCGGCGCGCTGCCGGCGACCAGGGGTAGCGTGATCGGCCCGCCAGCACGAGTGCGGGGGTTATGGTGGGTGCTCACGGCGGTCAGTTCTCCTCAGAGGCATGGCCTGCGGCCAGGTCGGCGAACGGCAGCGGGCAGTCGGGGCAGGTGCAATGGGTCAGGCTGTCGCAGCCGGCATTGATCACTGCGGTGAGCGCCTGGCGGATGGTGGTCAGGTCGGCAATCCGCGCATCCACCTCGACGATCTTGATTTGGGCGCGGACGCGCAGGTCTGGGGTGGGGTGGCCGCGCCGGCCGGTGTCGATGAGCTCGGCCACCTCCTCCAGGGTGAAGCCGAGCCGCTGGGCTGCCTTGATGACGCCCAGGAGAGTGACGGTCGAGGGCGGGTAGGCGCGGTGCCCGCCGGGGCTGCGCGCTGGTTCGGCGATCAGGCCGCGGCGCTCGTAGTAGCGCAAGGTCTGCGGGTTGACTCCGGCCTGCTCGGCGACCTGCCCGCTGCGCAGGTACGGCCCGTCGATGTCCTGTCTCACGCCGGCCGCCCCGCTCCGGAGACGGACACCGCGGCAGGCGGGGGCATGCGGTCGGCGTCGAAGGTGAGTCCGGCCTCGGCCCAGTCCTGCTTGCCGCCGGCGTAGACGCGCACGTCGGCGTAGCCAAGCTGGACGAACGCAGCGGCGGCGATCTTGGAGCGGTTGCAACATGGGCCCGAGCAGTAGACCACCACCGTGGCCGCCCGATCTGGCGCCATCTGCGCGACCACGTCGGCCGACAGGTGGCCAGGCAGGTTGCGTGCGCCGGGGATGTGCTCGGCGGCGTAGGCGTCGATCGGCAGGGCCTCCACCAGCTGTACAGCCCGGGTCTGAAGCAGCGCGAGCAGGTCCTCGCGCGTGACGCGGTTCATCACATTCCTTTCCTGCGGTCGCGGCGCGGCCGCGTCACGCGCGAGCCGGGGCTGCCGCCGTGCTGGCCCGGGCCTGCAGCGCGTCCAGCACCTCGACGTGCTGCGTCGGCACCGTCACCTCCACGGCCAGGCTGCCGTCGGCGATGGTGAGGGTGAAGGTGAAGAAGGAGCAGCAGCCGTTCTCCCGCGCGCTCAGCTCGGCGGCCCGGGCCGCGTTGTCCGGGCTGAAGACGAGCTCCAGGCGGAGCCGCCGGGGCCACGGGCGTGCGATCGTCTGTACTGCTGCGGCGAACAGGGCGTCGAACTCGGCCACCCGCAGCGGCTGCTCGGCGGTAGGAAGGGTGCAGGATGAGGGCACCCACTGCTGGTCAAGGGCAATGTCTTCGGTCATACCTCGACGGTAAGCCTGTACCTAGGTACCGGATGCAAGCCCTGCGGCCCACCTTTTCGGGGGGGCATCGGGGCTCGATCCACCGGCGTTCCCGGGTCAGCCGACCGTGTAGCGGAGGGGGTCGGCCGGGTCGGCAATGAAGTGCAGGCCGCTGTCGGCTAGGGCACAGTTTCCCATAGAGGATCACGTAAGCCCAGTAGCCGAGGAAGCCGATCCAGAACAACCGCCAGAAGATGCGCCACTGCGGGCTGTACTGCTCATCGATGATGTCCCATGTGATCAAGAAGCCGAGAAGTAGCGCTGCTGCCCCGCTAAGGCGGCGGTCGCAAACACGGTCCCGATGAGATCCTTGATCTTCCCCCAGGTGCTCACGTCTGCTTCCCTTCAAGCGAGCCATCCCCGAGATGTAGATGGGACGCTTGGTGCAGGACAGTGGTTGCCATTTCTAGTCCGCGGTCGTTGAGCAGGCTGAATCCGTCCACCATGGCCTTGGTGACCGCTCGATGGTGAACCGCCGACCGACGTCAACACTTACGCCTTCAACCGCACCGAGATCGAGACCATAACCGCAGGTCATCGGCCAGCGCGGGCGAATTTGGGTTTCGGCCAGCAGCACTGAGCTCATTGACACCTTCTGGGCGTATTGCACCATATCGGGCCCTTCTAAGGGACTTCTGCAGATGGCGCGGGCTAGATGGTGATGGTGACCTCGATGTCGCGGTGGCCGGCGATGCCATGGACGACCCCAGGCGGTACGCCGTAGGTATCTGTATCAATTTGTCGCACAGAGCGGTACCGTGCTTCTCCACAGACTCGAAAATCTCGGGATGCGGGCGGGATGGACGTCTTCAAGGTTCACAAACATCTAATCGCTGACCACGCAGTGGTCAGTTCGGGATTGGCCGAGAACCTGAACAGGCCGATCGAAGAGCATGCGAAGCGCCGCGAGGCAGTGAGTGGCCGATGGCCCGCCCCACATCTGCCACTGGCCTCCTGCTCGATGCAACGGGAAGGTAGCGGCTTGCTCCTCGTATGCACCCACGCCCGGGAGGAATTCACACCTACCGGCTACGGGTGGTCAGGCCAGCACCTCGCCCACGACATTCGCTGACCGGGAGGCGTCCGTGCCCTCATACAGTGGTGGCAACCGCTGGGTCGGCGTTGTTGCCTTGACCGAGCCGCCGATCGCTGTGCCTCTGCACAAAATGGCCGTGCTCCGGCTTGAGATTGAGCAGCTGGACCGTATCAGGATCTCTTCTCGACTGGAGGTTTCCAAACGCCGGTTCTGCCGGGTCCTTCAGCAATTGGGCGAACGACATGCGCTGTCCAACAATCTAGGGCGTGCTGCCTACTATTTCCACCTTGCCCAGGTCGTAAGCAGACAGGGAGCCGCTTCTGGTGAAGTACCCAGCTGGATTCTGTCGGAGATGGCAGACTTCATCAACGACCGAGACTCCAAGCAAGTGCGTACGACAATCAAGAACAGGACCCGGAGACAAATATCTCGGCCTCCAAACCGACCTCCCACCGCTGCGCCAGCATTCACGTATAGGCTGTACCATCACCCTGCCAGTCCATCGGTCAAACGAGAGATTATCGTTGTCGATAACTCAGATCATCCGAGGTTAGGTGACCCTGGTTCATGGGCTGATGCTATTCCGCTTAGCGAGGGGCTCGTCAAGTTTCTTGCCACGCATGGCTGGGATGTGCGTGACAACCCCGTGTGTGCCCGATGGCTCCGCATTGCGTCCATGCACAGGAGCTACCTTTACGAACGAGAGCGTTCGCTCTCGGCACAGGTGAACGCAAAGCTCTTGAATGCCTTGGAAGAAGCCGGGAAACGCTGGCTCAATCTCGCTCTACTGGACTGCTATCTAACCGATCATCAACCAGAGTCGGCTGGCAACCAAAGCACTACAGCGATCACTCTCCGTTCTGCCGCGGACAAGGTCGTGGACCAGGAATTCATGTCGTTCGGTGCCGTCCTCCTCGGGCGTGGGGAAGCTGTAGAGAGCGCGGCGCGACCGAGCAGATCCGCCTCTATGGGAGTCCGGCAGGTCATCGGTATACTCGCCCTCACGGGTGGAATCGCGACTGTTTACCGAATCGCCGAATCGGCGTACAGGCAGACCCGATCAACCGTGGAAAGCGAGAAGGACTGGCGAACCCTATTGGAGCAGCATGCTCAGCGCTATGGCCTGATGTGGAAATATATCGAGGATGGTCCCGATCACAACAGGTCATTCGAAGCGACGGTCAGCGACTCACGCGGTCGAAACGGCAAGGGACGTGGACCGTCCAAGAAGAGGGCAGCCCAGGAGGCTTCAGAGGCATTTGTTCGCCGATACTTCCCCTCAGCCCTGAGTCAACCTCATCCACAACAGACCCGTTCAAAGAATTCACCCCCGATGACTTACAAGAATCCGCCTGAGGAGCACTGGCAAGCCGTATACGACCTGCGACGGCTCTTCGAACTTCCTCAGGAGAGCGACGCGTGGCTCAGTCAGGCGCTTACTCATCGCTCGTGGACTTACGAGAACCGGCAGGTGGTTCTTTCCGCTCGGCAGCGAGACAACGCGTTACTCGCTCACCACGGATCCGTTATTCTCGACACGTTGTGCACTCATGAGCTCGTTCAAAGACTTGCGGCCACCAATCTTGCGCCGAACGAGGATGAGGCTCGCATGGGAACACCCAGCGCCGAATTCTGTGATGAGTTGTTTGATCAACTCAAGCTCAACGGCGCCGTACTTCTTGGCAAGGGGCAGGCAAGCAACCCGGATATCGCAAAGGCCGACGTAGCTCAGTCAGTGCTTGCTGTCGCGTGGCGATGCCACAGAGCGAGGATCCTCGAAAAGCGTCCAGAGGTACTGCACAGAATTCTCTCTAGCTACGCGCCAATCCATGACGGATTCACAAAGCTCACCTACATGAGCGCCATATACAATGTCGCGATCGACTCGGCTTTCTACGAGGAAGGCCCCGATCACGATAGGTCATATGCCGTGGATCTCATCTTTAAATCAAAGGGTCACACATTTACTCTCGAATGCGACTTCTATCACACCGGAAAGACGCGCGCGAAAATCGAGGCATCCAAGGAGGTCGTCTCGCTGCTCAGTTCTTACCATGAGAACGAGTCGGCGCTCTCTAAGACCGAGAGAGAATTGATATCTTTCTACGTCGGCCAACAGATTGCCAATACAGAGAATGTCGAACCGAGGAACCTTCAGCGCTGCATTCTTTCGGGACATCTCGGTCTTTCACACCTTGCAACCAGGGATCTGAACCTCTTCAAGAAGTGGGCTACAGCAACGAGTCGCATCCTCGGTAATCTGACAACTGATGACCAGGCGCATCTTACAAACTTCTATACGAGGTGCCTGGGAGAAATACAAAAAGGCTCTCATCCAATTACCCAAACACAACTGCACAGCCTGATCGGCTGGAGTGACTCCTTGGATCCCGAACAGGGCATCACGGTCATGGAAGATTCCACCTATGGCCAACTAAAAGAACTCGCCACCAGCTTTAGTGCAGCCAGCCTTGAGAATCAGAATGATATTTTCAGCGTTACAGCGACTCTCACCGAGAAGTATTCGATACCGCTCAACATCGAAGATGGATTTCAGGGGGACAAGATCCTTCTGAGCCTGAACGAAGCAACGGCCATAAGCGTACTTCTCGACACAGCGGCAAGAAAATCTATGACTTCAGCGACGACTGTTAGTCTTGGCTCCGCACCCGGTGGAGCACTCGTTCTTATCAGCGCCCAACAGGATGATTTTCAGGTGAACATTGGTCCTGTAGCCGAACTCCTGGCCGAGATCACGCCCACGCTGACATGTTTCCTCAACGAGCACGACATCCTGATCAAGGTAGCCACCGAAGGGGAAATCGACCTCGCTGACACGTCCCCCATCGAGCAGGCGGGATTCGCGGCACTTCGCGCATCTGCCGAGGGGAGCAATTTACTACACCAACTCCGCAGCCATATACCGCCTCTGTACGAACAGATTGCGATCTTCGAATCGGCTCGAATGGCTTCCCTGGATGCTGATAGAACCAATCGCTACCGGCGCCTAGTGGAAGCCAGCGAGGCGCTCGATGCTGCGCGAGCCCACACCAGAGCCCTCAAGCAACTTGCTGCCAGGCTGTAGCTTATCGGCGACGTACTACTGTCACACTACGTTGACTCTCTCGGCGCCGATCAACAGACGTCGTCAGGGCCGGCCACGTGTGGGCCGATCCACAACGACTGGGACATGTGCGCTTCCCCGCGTAGGGCCGACACCTACGGTGGCGCAGCCGCATCAGCGGGAGCCTGTCACCGGCGAGTTCACCTTCGACGTAGCCGAACTGGCCGTGATACCGCACGTGGACCCCGGCCAGTTGGGGCCAGTGCTGCTTGGCGTGCAGCGTAAGCCGCTGGGCCAGGGAGGTCTTGGTCGAGGCGGGGATGACGGGCATGACCGCCATCTTGCCCGTTCGGCGTGTTGTTGGCCCACTATCAGCGCATTACTGGGCAAAGTGGGCGGGTCACCTCACGATGATCCGCCGTAGAAAGCCCCTCGGTTGTCCCTCTGCCGCGCACGCCCGATCGCCCTGACCGCCTGCGAACGGCGGCGACTCAAACAGATCGCCTACTCCCACACCGCCGGCGCCGCGATCCGCTACACCGCGATTGTGGATCCGCCCAGCCTCGCCGAGTTCCAACACCGCACCGGCTTCCGCGGCGGCGACAACTAATCGGCCGTGTCGAGGTGGGCGGCTCAGTCGCGGTCGAGTTCGAATTGGATCATGGAGGTCCCGACAGCTGCCAGGTCGGCAATGGTCGGGTCGTATGATCGGGCGACTTTAAGGCCGAGGACGAACGGGGACGTCCCGTTGTCCAGTGCCTTGCGCAGGGCGGTACCCACCTGTTCCGGTGTGGCGTGGAGCAGGACGCCGTGGCCGCGGTGAACCTGACCGCGGTGCGTGACGGTGACAGGCGCGCCACCGGTGAAGTTCAGCCGCCAACGTCGGTGGGTGAACGCCATCGGGACTCCGTCGATCATATGAAGGGCCACGGGAACCCGGACCACGCGACCGCTGCGTCTGCCCACGAACTGCAGCAGCATCATCGCGCCGATGCGTCTGCCCAAGCGGCGAGACGCGAGAACGCGCCGCACCAAGGGATTGATCATGCGCATGAGGGCAGGGGGTGGCGGGCTCAGCCGTACTCTTGGCGAGGGCGGTGCCGGTCGGCCCGCTCTCTGCAACCCTGTTACCTCACCCGGATTGTGTTGTTGGCTGGTCATCGTTCGTCCTTCCTTTCTGCTGGTCGACCGCCTACGCCCGGGGAGTCGGGGATGGGCGCCGGCCGGCCGTCGCGCAGGATCGAGATGGCGTACCTCCATGACCCGTCATGGCCGCGTCGAGCGACGTTGATGACGCCGTCGCCGAGCAGCAGCGCGGTGTCGCGGGCCTGGAAGATCCGGCGTGGGTGGGCCACGTACCCACGCTGGTGCTGCCACAGCAGCGCGGCCACCCGCGGGATCTCGTCGGGGCCGCGGATCTGCTGCGCGGGTTGGCCGGTGACGAGCACGCTGCCGCCGTCGAACAGTCCGGCGACCGCCTCGGCATCGCGCAGGAGCAGCGCATCCT
Source organism: Sphaerisporangium perillae (assembly GCF_023276435.1). Classification (GTDB taxonomy): domain Bacteria; phylum Actinomycetota; class Actinomycetes; order Streptosporangiales; family Streptosporangiaceae; genus Sphaerisporangium; species Sphaerisporangium perillae. The sequence goes on along the minus strand of NZ_JALLPO010000054.1, from coordinate 19,338 downwards.
CCAGGAGCGTCTCCAGCTCTTCGGGTGTTTGCCCGCCGACGGTCATGGCAAGCGGCTAGAACGCGAGGCCGTGACGCGCGACGATCGGGAACGTGCGGTCGAAGTCCAGGTCGCAGTGGTACTGGGCCGCCATACCGGCCAAAGTCTGCGGGTCCGGCGGGGCGGTGAAGTGCTCGAACGAGCGGAATAGCTCTTCCAGACCTGCCGTGGAGATGATCTCCAGGACGGCGGCGGGTTCGTCGCCAGCGTTCCAGAAGGTGTGCCACTGCCCCTGCGGTTTGAAGATCAGGTCGCCGGGACCGCCGACGACCTCCTCATCGCCGAGCACCGCGCCGATCCGCCCCGACAGGACGTAGGTGTACTCGTCCTCGTCATGATGGCGGTGCATCGGGGCAGCAAGAGCCTTGGGCTGGAACAGGTGCTGGACGAGCGCGAACCGTCCACCGGTCTGGCCGCCGTCGATCATGAAACGGTTCGACACGCCGCCAAGACCCGGGACGATCCTCCCGTCGCCCGCTCCCAGGACGCGTACCCCCGTTGAAACTTTCACCTGCTCGGTCATCGATCCTCCCTAGCCCGGTTGGTCATCGGCGACGCTACGGCGGGTCAAACCAACCGGGTATTCCAGAAAGGTGGTATCTACCAACCCGTCGGCGGTGCCTACAATTCTTGGTGTGAGGGACTCCGCGCGGGAACGGGCGATCGACAAGATCGCCCGGCTGGCCCGCCGGCCGCACGACCTGGTGACCTTCTGGCAGGCGTCGACCGAGGTCCTGGCCGGCAGCGTCGGCTACTACTGGACGCCGTGCTGGTACACCCTCGACCCGGCCTCGCTGCTGATCACCAGCCACTTCCACGACGGCATGCCGGAGTTCCCGGCCGAGTGGCTGGCCAACGAGTACTACGCCGACGACGTCAACAAACTCGTCGACGTGGCACGCTCCGACACCGGGATCTGCACCCTGCACGAGGCGACCGGCGGCGACCCGTCGGGCAGCCCCCGCTGGCAGCAGAACATGACGCTGGGCGGGGACCAGGAGCTGATCGCGCGGCTGCGGTCCCGATCGGGTGAGGTGTGGGGGGCGCTGGGCCTCTACCGGCAGCCAGGGCAACCGCTCTTCGACGACGCGGACAAACAGTTCGTGCTGGCGTTGGCCCCACACTTGGCCGAGGGCGCCCGCCGGGCGCTGCTGGTCGGCGAGGCCACCGATCCGGAAGGGCCCGACGCGCCCGGGCTGCTGATCCTCACCGAACGTTGGGAGATCGAATCCACCACACCCGGGGTAGAGCGGTGGCTTTCCGCGCTCCCCGACGGCGACTGGGGCGCTGGACGCCTCCCAGCAGCGGTCGTATCCCTGGCTGGTAGAGCCATGCGCACGTCCGAAAACCCCAGTCAGCCGGGCGAGATCGCGGTGTCGCGGGTCCTCTCGCGCGGGGGCACCTGGGTGGTCCTGCACGGCGCCTGCCTTGTCTCCGACGGTTCGCGGCGGGTGGCCATCATCGTGGAACCGGCCCACCCCGCCCGCATCTACCCCTTGCTCATGTCCGCATACGGCTTGACCGACCGCGAGCGGGACGTGACCAGGCTCATCCTGCAGGGCAGCTCAACCGCACAGATCGCTGCGGAGCTCGTGGTGTCGGCACACACCGTGCAGCAGCACCTCAAGAACATCTTCGAAAAGACCGGAGTGCGTAGCCGCCGCGACCTGGTCGCAAAGGTTTTCTTCGCACACTACGAACCACGCTTCCGCGACAACGAACACCGCACCATCGACAACAAACCCCTCCGCGGCGGCCCAAAGAGCCGCTAGCCGGCACCACCTCCGACGACGGGAGACCGGCCCGCACGGCCCAAAAGATCATGCTTCCGGCTCGTCACAAGGCTTCAAACCCAAGCGCACATACCGCAGTGCTGCTCGTGCGGCACGGCGACCATGCCCGATGGGTGCTCCTCTGTACGGGTACGGGGTATAGCTCAAATGTCAGCACCAACTCAGCACCGCGCTGGAAACGACGGGGACGAACAAGGAATAACGAGCATTTTGCTGTTGGAGCTCGGACGCGATTCGAGGGGTGATCGGTCCGTCGGGGCCGCCGGACGATCACTGCGCTAGGGCGCTGACGTGCGGAAACGTTACTGGACGGGCAGGCCGGTGACCGCGCGGCCGATCAGCAAGCGTTGGATCTCGCTGGTGCCCTCGAAGATGGTGTAGATCTCTGACGCAGCATGCGGCGACTTGGGGCAATGCCTTGATCATGCCGCTGACCACGGCTCGCGCCTTCGGCCACCTTTCGCCGTTCAGCGCTGCCTTTCGCCGTTCCACGGAACAGCGACGGAACAACCGCCACGTGCCCCCGTGCCGGCTCCGGCCTGTCGACCAGGCGTTGTTGCCCACGCCTGAGCATGGCCACGCGCCAAACTGTCGTTGCCCGAGTCTCTCCATCCGCATGGATGGTCGGCAGGACCACTCAAATCAACCCACATGGTTCCGTGGTGGTCGGTACAGTCCCTTCATGGACCGCGTCTCCCTCGTCGCCGCCGCAGAATGGGCCTGGTTGGGCCTGAATGACGACAACTGGATCTCCATCGGCAGCGGCGGCGTCGCCCTGGGCGGTGCCGTCGCTGCGGCGATCTACGCCAGAGGCTCGAAGCGCGCCGCCGAACGGTCTGCAGACGAGGCCGCGGCGATCTCGAAGATCGAGCGGGACCGCCAGCGTGACGAGCGTGAGCAACTGCACCGCCAGCTCCACCCCACCGATCAGACGAAGATCGAGGCGCGCCTAAATGGCACCTCAGGTAGGCGAAGCCTGTTCGGCACCATCACCGTGAACCGCGAGTACCGGGCGGACGCGGTGGCCATGCTGGATGAAAAGACGACCACGCCGATCGCCAATCTGCCGCTGCTCCTCCGCCCGAACGAGGAGTACGGGTTCCACATCGAACACTGGCCCGAGGGCCGGAAGGCACCGCAGACGCAACGTCTCCGGTTCAAGTTCTGGCCGCCGATCGCAGAACTGGATGACGTCGACTGGACGTGCCCATGCGGCCGGCCACTCGCTAGGGAGGAGACGCAGGAACACCGAGCTCACTGGGAGGTCATCCTGCCGATTTACTTCAAGCAGGCGCCCAAGGTTCGCGGTTTCTAGCCCCAACAGGGGCTACAACGGGGACGGCTGGCCCGTTCTCCTTCGCTTCGCAGCCTCTAAATCATCGCACTGGACCCCCAGGACGTTGGAGTAGGCGTTTTCGCAAGCCAACGGCTTTCAGGTAGCTCCGGCCGACGTCTGATGACGTGCGGCTTGCTCGACTGCACGCAAGACGTGTGGTCCCCACCTGGTCCCCGTGCGGGACCGCCTCACCAGCAGTCTGCTTGACGATGTAGATCCGTGCTGATCACTGGAAGAGGTCCAGCCTGTCCCGTGCACGTTGCCTGTCCTCGTCGGTGAAAAGCTCCGTGAACTCTTCCTTTAGCACGTGCGCCTCCACGGTCAGATCGAGTCGGCCATGGCTCCGCAGAGTTTCGAAACCGTCCGAGATCTGGTCGCTCCACAGGAGTTGCTTCGCAGTCGCGAGTCCCCCGCGTTCCGAGACCATCTGGACAAAGCGCGTCGCGTTGTACCCGAGATCGCGCTTGGCGGTCTGATAGATGTCCACCATCGCACGGTGGAACCGACGCTCCGTCTCGTTCACGCTCCTCCTTCAGCCGCCCTGTGCCCGCGTGCAAGCTCCCGCATTCTCGAGCAGGCGTAATGCCCCGCGCCGCTGAAATGGCCCCGCGTCGGGCCGTCGTTGTGCCCTAGTCTCTCTCCATCCGCACGGACCCGGTAGGAGAATCGATGGACGCTGCTGAACTCCTGGAGCCTGACAAGTTATGGCGTGCCGACCCGGTGCTGACTCGGCCCAGCCAAATCCCTGCCGCTGCTGGGGTCTATGGGTGGCACTTCGACCAATCACCCGATCCGCGGTTGCCCGCCGGCCGTCTCCTCTACGTCGGCATCGCCCCACGCCGGATGGCGAACCGGGCAAGCAGGCAGAACCTGCGCACGAGGGTCCGCTACCACTACCGCGGTAATGCCGAAGGTTCCACCTTGCGGCTCACCTTGGGCTGCCTGCTCGGGCTCGAACTACGCCGTGTGGGTAGCGGGAAACGCCTGACCTTCGGGCGGGCCGGGGAGCAGGAACTGACGGCTTGGATGGCCGAGCATGCTCACGTGTGCTGGTTCGAACATCCCCAACCCTGGCTCGCCGAGTCCGAGCTGATCAGACAATTAGATCTCCCGCTCAACCTCGATCAGAACCGGCGCCACCACTTCCATGCCTACCTGAGCGATCTCCGAGCAACCGCACGGGCTCGCGCCAGGGGGCTACCCGTCGCCTGGTGACGATCTCTCAAGGTCGAGCCGATGGCTCTACAGGCCCCAATAGGTAGCGCTCCTACGTAGCAATGACCTGGGGAAATGCCGCTTAACTCGGTATGCCTGGCGTTTCGCAACGTACACGACGCGCGCTGTCGTCCTCGAGCACTGAAGGGTGGCTTCAGACTTATCTATTGCGATATCGTGCAGCCTCACCCTGCAAAGGATTAGACATGGTTTGGGCGTATTTCTGGGCTGCAATCTTAGGTGGTGTCCTCCTCAGTGTGGTGGTCGAACAGACTACCGGCTACGCCCCCTGGGGTTGGGGGGCTGTTGGCGCCGTGCTCGGAATTACCGCTGTGGCTGCCTTTCACGCCCTCTACCTGCAGCTACGTCCAGGCCGCGAGATAAGACGAGGTGTCACGCCCAAAGTCTCCCGAATGCTATTGCCGACATTGTCGAAAGGGGATCTTCATACGGATTACGGCACCCTGCTGCACTATGGTGACGCGGCCGTCATGATCCAACAAAACGGGGGAAGAAGCCTTACAACCAGGCCGCGACCTCAACAGGATCAGAGCATAGCCGAGATCGTTCGTGTTGTTGCTTGCCTATCGCTGTGGATCAATACGCTGGGGCAGGCGGCCCGCAGGGAGACTGGGGTGGCTCTCCAAGTGTTGCTAGAAGACCTCAGTCGTACGACCGACGAGGTGCTCGCGGCTCCGACGTGGGAGAATCTTCGTGTCACTTACCTAAACCGTCTTCCACCGGTTAGCAAGTTCGTGTCGGCATCCGTATCCGTATACGTTTCCCCACAGTCCGACATCGTCGCACATTGGCAGAATTTGCACACAAGCCCAACAGACTCCACGACATTACGGAGGCTTGCGTGCGCGATGCTTGAGATAGTGATTACGGAGATGCGAACAGTCCAAGGGTGCCAAATGGTCACCGTAGGATGCGCCGCTCTCACCAGTTGTGTATCGCGTGATCCATCGTGTCTGGCGAATAAGGTGACCGAGGCCAAGCTACTCAACGATGTGTATCACTTCGCCCAGCAGACTACGAGTGCCGGATAAGGCCTGAGCAGGTCAGCCGACGAGGGGGCAGCACAGGCTTGCCATGTGCCCTCGATGTGCCCGGCGCTCTGCAGCCAACCGTCTCCCTGGGGGTCCATCTCCTCGTCGGGCAGGCGTAGCCATGCAGGGCCGACCACTCGGGGTCATGCCGTCCTTCGCGTGTTCCAAGACCCCCGTCGCTGCCGCCACTCCCCCCGCCGCCTGGATCGGATGCCGAAAATCGACATCCGATTGCTTGGTTGGATAGTCGCATCCAATGTTGACATAGGGGACGGTTCATGGGTACGGTCTGCCGAGGAAGATCGTGATCTACTGGAGGCAACATGACCACGCCGACTCCCCCGGCCTCCCCCTCGTGGACCCTCAAGCCCGGGCGCCCCGTCGAGCGCAAGAAGCTTCACGAGGACTTCGGCGGGCGCACTCAGGGCGGCATCGGCCCGTCCAGCCGCACCCTGAACGTCTTCATCTTCACTGACCCGATCGCGGGCGAGAAGCACGGTTACTTCGACGGCTGGATGCCGGACGGCCTGTTCCACTACAGCGGCGAAGGGCAGCACGGCGACCAGAGGATGATTTCCGGCAACGCGAGCATCCTCAACCACCGACAGGAGGGGCGCACACTACGCGTCTTCCAGGGCGCCCGCGGAACCGTTACCTACCTCGGCAAGTTCGAGGTGTACGACAAGGACCCGTGGTACGAGGCGGACGCTCCGGAGAGCGGCGGCGGCCCGCTGCGTCGGGTCATCGTCTTCCGGTTGAAGCCGCTTGACACCGACCCTCAGCCGCCGCAGACCAAGCTGGCCCGTCTGCTCGCCGCAGCCAACAACACCGAGGCTGAGGATCAGGTGCAGGATCTGCCTCTGGAGCAGCAGCTCACGGAGCGCAGCTTCGTAAACCCCGCCCAGGAGCCATACGAGGCCGAGCGGAAGGAAGCCAGCCTGGTGCAGGCCCTGGCCGACTACTTGCGTGGCCAGGGGCACACGGTAAGCCGGCACCAGATGCTGCCCAGGGGGGAGACACGGCCGCTGTTCACCGACCTGTACGACCAGGACCTGAACCTCCTGGTGGAGGCGAAGGGCAGCGTCACCCGTGAGAACGTACGCATGGCGATCGGTCAGCTCGCCGACTATGGCCGCTTCCTCCTGGATGCTACCCGGGCGATCCTGCTACCGACTGAGCCTCGCTCCGATCTACTCTCGCTCGCCCACAGTCAGAACATCCTGGTCATCTGGCCGATCAAGAGCGGCTACGACACCAGCAAGGCCGATTTTACCCTCTAGGTGTGAGCTCGAGAGCCGCGTGCTCCCTGGTCAGGGGTAGCCAACCCGGGCCTAACCTCTACGCGCATCACCCCAAAATCAGAAAGGCCGGTCCCGCTAAGCGGAACCGGCCTCTGACGTCTGTGAAGCTATGGATTTGAACCCCTGACCCCTTCGATGCGAACGCTGGTTGAGCGTGCTGTGCAGAACAAGAGGGTGCCACCAGGTGCCGTCAGGTGTAGGGGCTATGCCGACCGGTGACCTTCGAGACGGCCCTGCGTTAGCGAATCTGCTGACTTTTCACTGACTCCGGCTTCCCCAACGTCATCTGTCTATGGTCTGCCGAGGACGACACAGAACGGCCCCCGGCGGCACCTGCTGGGGGCCGTTTGCAGGTCCGGCCGAGGTCAGCAGATCTTGTAGTCGTACCGCGTCGAGTTATACGAGCAGGAGTCCACCAGCGTGCTGGACGCGTTCCGCAGGTACGCGGTGTCCTTGGCCTGGTTCCAGATGTAGGCGAGAGTTCCCCCGCTCCTGCCCCAGTAGCGGGTGGTGGCGGTGTTCGTACCCTTGCCGGTCCGCACGGTGACCGTCTTGCCGGCTCCCAGGGTGAACGTGCCGAATGTGTAGACGTGATCCGACCGGTTCGTCTTGTCGCGGAGGTTCCAGCCCTTGAGACTGACGGCCTTCTTGGTCGTGTTCTTGATCTGTACGTACTCGCCGTTCAGGCTGCTGTTCGCGCCAGAGTCCGGCGAGCCGGGCGAGTCGTAGTAGATCTTGGTGATCTGAATGGCCGGGCCCGCCGCATAGGCGGGCTGGGAGACCACGACCACGCCAGCGGCCAGCACGGCAGCCATCAGCAGAGATCGGATACGCACAGGGACACTCCTGAGGTGGGCGACATGATCCGAATCGATCATATTGGTAGCATTTAACCCTGATTGACCGTTCCTGTATCGGTTTGGCATCTGATGAGGCTTTTGCGTGCCGGACGTTCATGGGGAAGATCGGCCTGGTGCGCGCCGCCAGCATCGGCACACGACGCGCAGGGAAGGCACGCCCCTCGTTGACGGCTCGCCGCTCTGCGCGGGCGGTGGATGCGGGCCGCTAGGCTCTCCCCATCCACACGGACCCGGCGGGAGATGCGATGGATGCTGCTGAGCTCCTAGAGCCCGGCAAGTTATGGCGTGCGGACGAGGTACTGACCCGGCCCAGCCCTATCCCTGCCGCTCCTGGCGTCTACGGGTGGCACTTCGACCAGTCGCCCGATCCGCAGTTGCCCGCCGGCCGTCTCCTTTACGTCGGCATCGCCCCGCGTCGGATGTCGACCGGAGCGACTACGCCAAACCTGCGTACCAGGATTCGCGATCATTACCGGGGCAATGCGGAGGGCTCGACCTTACGGCTCACCCTAGGCTGCCTTCTCGGGTTCGAACTGCGCCGTGTGGGTAACGGCAAGCGCCTGACCTTCGGACAAGCCGGAGAACGAGAACTGACGACCTGGATGGCCGAGCATGCCCGCGTGTGTTGGTTCGTACACCCGGAACCCTGGATTGCCGAGTCCGAGCTACTCGCCCAACTGAACCTCCCGCTCAACCTCGACCAGAACCGGCACCACCACTTCCACACGTACCTGAGCGACCTCCGAGCATCCGCGCGGGCTCGCGCCCGGGGGCTGCCCATAGCATCTTGACGATCTATCAAGGTCGAGCCGACGGTTTACAGACCCACCACCAAAGCGCTCCGACCAGGTCGAACATTGCCCAGAGCTGCCGACTGGGGCACCGGATGGGCATGACCAAGCATTCACAGCCTCAGGACAAGAGCATTAGTCTCCGCCGGTTCTCACTCGGTTGGCCACCCGAGCCCGGATGGTGCGCGATGGGCGGTGTCTCTTAGCTCGTCGCGGTCTGCCCTCCCGGTGGGCAGTCCAAAGGCGCCGGCGAGGTTCGCGTGGGTGAGGTTCGCCCTGGTGAGGTTCGCCCTGGTGAGGTTCGCACCGTCGAGGTTTGCCTTGGTGAGGTTCGCACCGTCGAGGTTCGCATTAGTGAGGTTCGCGCCGAAGAATGCCGCGCCGCCTAGGTTCGCCTGGTAGAGGATCGCGTCGGTGAGGTTCGCCCGGTAGAGGATCGCGTCGGTGAGGTTCGCCCGGTAGAGGATCGCGTCGGTGAGGTTCGCCTCGTAGAGGTTCGCGCCGGCGAGGTCCGCGTCGGTAAGGTTCGCACCGCTGAGGTCCGCCTCGTGGAGGTTCGCGGCGATGAGGTTTACGCCGATGAGGTGCGCGTCAGTAAGGTCCGCGCCGGTGAGGTTCGCGCCGTCGAGGTCCGCCTCGTGGAGGTTCGCGGCGATGAGGTTTACGCCGATGAGGTGCGCGTCAGTAAGGTCCGCGCCGGTGAGGTTCGCGCCGTCGAGGTCCGCGTAATCAAGGTCCGCGTCGGCGAGGTCCGCGCCGGTGAGGTTCGCGCCGCGCAGGTTGACGGGCTGGTCGTGGCTGGCGATGCGACGGCTGATCACGGTGAGGGCGGCTTGAAGATCCGTGCGAAGCCCCCGCTTTGGAGGTCTTGCGGCTTTCTCCTCGCCCGACTTGTCGCCTCCGTCGACATCGTGGGAGTGCTCGCGGACGAAGGCGGTCAGGACTTCCATGACGGTGGGGTGGTCTCGCGTCGAGTCGTGGGCGATTCGCTCCAGTGCGTAGATGCCGCCTAGGCGGATGTCGAGTTTGTCAGAGCCGAGTTGTTCAATGGCTTTGGTGTAGCGGTCGGTGACATGGCCTTGCTGGCTAAGCTGGAAGCTCCGGCGCGCGGTGTCGGCGTTGCGGGCGCTGTAGTACACCGCCACCAGCGCGACCAGTCCAGTGGCGATCGTGAGCGCTCGCCCGCGGATCGCATCCAACGCACCAGTGAGACTTGAGGGAGTAGCAACAGCGGCCCTTGCCAGTGAGATAGCAGGGGTAGTCGGCCTCGTGCGCTGCGCGCTGCCGTCGATTTGTCGCGCTCAACGCTGAACTACGTCGCCGGACTGATCCGCCGGCGACGCAAGATGATCGGGTCGACCTGGCGGCTGCTCAACCCGGGACAGCAGGCGTTGCTGGTGCTGGTCCACCTACGCAAGGGCGAGACGTTCACCGAGCTCGCGGCGGGGTTCGGGGTGTCAACGGCGACCGCATGGCGGTATGCAGGAGGCGGTGATGCTGCTATCGGCACGCTCACCCAAACTCGGGCAGGCGTTGCGGAAGGCGAAGAACGACGGGCTGCAGTACCTGGTGCTGGACGGCACGCTCATCCGCACCGATCGAGTGAAGGCCGACCGTCCGTACTTCTCCGGCAAACACCGCGTACATGGGATGAACGTCCAGGTCATCGCCTCACCGGACGGGACCGTCCTGTGGACCTCTGGGGCTTTGCCCGGCAAGACGCACGACCTGAGCGCCGCCCGGATCTGGGGCATCCTGCGCGCGCTGGAGCGAGCCGGGATCCTCATCCTGGCAGACAAGGCCTACCAAGGAGTTGGAGGCATGGTCGCCACCCCCTACAAGGGCAAGAACAAGCCCGAGTCCCAAAAGCAGGCCAATCGGTCACACGCACGCCTCCGCGGCCCAGGCGAGCGTGCAAACGCCCAGCTCAAAAGCTGGCGCATCCACCGTAAGCTCCGCTGCAGCCCCAGCCAGGCCGGACATCTATGCAAGGCCATCGCCGTCCTTCAGAACCACCAGCTCGTCCGAGGATGAAAAGGGCTCAGTGTTTCCTCACGTCCGCTTACACCCTGAAGATCTCCCCAGCAAAGGGCCGACAGATGGGTGGAGCTGGTGCGCGGCGGCACACGGGTGCGGTCACCCCGACCAGATCCGGCACCACCCCCGCTTCCATGCCTATCTAAGCGAAGTCCGAGCATCTGCACGCCTCGTGCTCGGTTCTCCCCGTCATCGTTTGATAGTTGCTCAGGCGCCAGCACCCTTGACCGCAGGAGGTTACAGAGGGGTTTTCCCAGCTCAACGACCCTCGGGGGCAGCAATGGACAAGGTCTTGTCACATCCGGCTTACGGGGTGCGGTGAGCAGCTGAATCTTGTGGCCGCCCTTGCATGTAACCCTTATATATCCTTTTGCCTATTGGTTCATCTTGGCGCCTGTGTGGCACAATAGAATGATGATCTCGCTGTACAGATCCGACTAAATCAGGACAAAATGGACGCAGCACAGATCACCGCACTTTGGATAACTTTTGCCACGGCGGCCGTACAAACGTGGCTAAAGGCAACTTCTCGCCCACCCACAAATGGAAGGCGAGTGGCATTTATAGCGGAGGATTTCGTCCTTTGGGTGGAATGGATGGGATCGGCCGTTGTTGCATTTATCATTTTCTTCGGCACAACCAAACCTGGCGAGAGATTTTTCGATCCAAATTCTCGACAATTGGCGATGGGCGGACTCGTGCTATGCTCTCTCGTATTTCCTTCGCTGTTCCACGACTTCTTGTATCGAAATGACGGGAAACTTAACATATACAACGCCGCCGGCAGAGGTGTAATGTGGGCGCACGTGCAAGGAAAATTTTGGCCAATAGGCTGGTGGCGGATTATACTGGTCGATTTACTCGCATTTATTGTCGTATTAGCAGCTGTTACCACTGGGGTTGGTGCCGATGGCTAGGAGACCCCGTCCGGGCCTCACCCTGCTCGCACTGCAATTGAGTGCCGCCACCGCGGGTGTAATGCTCTCGATTCTGGGCATAACTTCTGAAGCCGGCGCGGGGAGTGGCATACTCCTTATTTCTTTAGCCGCAGCCGGATTAGTTCTATTTCTATCACTCGCATTTGGGTTCTGGCGCCAGAGATGACAGATAAATCTCTCAGCTAGCCTGCAAGGTGTTCGATCCGTTGGCCCCTTCCACGGTGACTGGTTGCCCTACGGCAACGATCACGGTTCGCTGCCCTGCACTCCTATGACCACTCAGCTGCGAGAAGGGTTCACCAACGTCCGCGTACGTTCAGCGGTGTCCACCCTCGTTGTCACTCGCCCAAGTCACCGGGTGGCCGCGTTGGCCAGGGGTAGAGCACACACCCGTCTGGGCCGCCTCTCGTATCTGCCTGATCTCCTCTTCGCTGCATGTACACCTAAGATGCTGGCCTGCGAGCCGCATTCCCTTCCGTATCAGCCGGCCCGCTGACGTTTCGCCGACTCGGACCACTGCTGACCGGAGTGTTGCGCTATCACCGGACGCGTCCCCGCAGCGCACGTTGTAGCCTGCGGCTGTGCCCGATAGATCCCTGTCCCCAAGGTCCAAATTCAAGATCTCTATCTTTCTGAGCTATCCGAAACCGTGCAACTCTCGTCAAGAGGCGTTCGTCGAAGCACTCTGCGGCTATCTCGATGACCGCGGCTTCGCGCCCCGAACTCTGGGCGTGACGGACTACGACATGGACGCTCCCCTGAAAGCAATCCGTCGTTTGATGATCGAGTCAAACGCTTTGATCACGGTTGCCTTGCGCCGGACGTACATCGAGCGGGCCATCGGGAACCACATGACTGACCTGGCGAACCATCCTAGCTACGCCATCGCCGACCAATGGCTCACGAGCCCGTGGTCGCACATTGAGCCAGCAATGGCCTTCCAACTCGGCCTGCCCATCCTGATCCTCCGGGAACGCGGCGTGATCGCTGACGGCATACTGGAAAAGGGTGTCTTGGGTACCTACATGCCCGAGTTCGACACCTCGACCCCCGTGAATGACTACTTCGACTCGCCCGAGTGGCGAGACCTGATCTGGAAGTGGGAGGGCCAAACCCGGAAGGTGGTTGAAACTAAGGGCAACCCCCCAAAGCTGTACTGACTCATGTCGCCTACCCGCGCCTACAGCTTTACTTAGCTGCAGGTGAGGAGGGTCATCTCCTCGTCGGGCAGGCGTAGCCATGCCGGGCCGGCTGCCCGGGGTCAAGTCGTCCTTCGCGTGTTCCATGTGTCCCGGTCGCCGTTCCTCGCGCGCTGGTTGTCCTGCGGTCACAGGACGGCTTGACCCTGGGCGGACGGTCTGGCATCCCTGGTGGTGACCGACGAGGAGATGGACCACCCCACAACCCGCACCATTTGCACGACCTCCCCCATCTCTGAGGAGGGCCGGGGTTTGGGGCGGAGCCCCATGCTCGTTCCTCCCTCCCCTTCCCCCTCCATCTTCTCCTTCGCTTCGGCGTCTGCCGTGCTCTCCGAGTCGTGATGTCCGGCTCCGGCTCAGCTCTGGTGCCTTGTCCCTCCCTTCACCTCCTGGAGAGAACCCCATCGGCACCAAGCAAATCGGCAGCCGCCATCACCACCGCGTCGCTTGCGGCGCGGGGGCGCGCCGACCGCGGGCGGACCGGCCGAAGAGCCGCAGCCGCCAGCGGGCGAGCGCGGCCCCCGAACCCTCAATGGAGTTCTGGGCAGGTCTTTGGACATGTAGGCCGTGAATGGCATCAAGGGCTGCGCTGTGCCCACAACCCTCCTCGACCCCTGGTGTCCCGGGATCGACACCTCACCGCCGGCTCAACCCCTCGCCGTACCCTCATCCCCTTCTCGGCGGGGTTCCCTCCTGCGAACCTCCTGCTTCCTCGCTCAGCGTCCGCAAGAGCCCCTCCCCCTCTCATCTCTCTACCTCTTCACCACGTTCCCTGGCCTGAGGCGGCGCCACTGCCGCGAGAGCGGCGGCTTGAAGACGTACGGAAACTGGTAACAGGTTGGGCCTCGGGTGCCAAACCGACTACAGCAATCGCGTCCCGTCGTGGACACGTACGAACGGGCCGTCGTGGCGGAGAGCGTCAAAAACGCGGATCGCGCGGGCTTCGGGCATCCGCTGTTCCACTTCATCGAGCGTGAGCCATGCGGATTCCAGGGCTTCTTCGCTGGGTTTCGGGTTACCGCTGATGGGGTGGCATCGGAAGGTGAGTGAGACGACGCCAAGGTTCATGTTCTTGTAGACGCCCGTCAGGACGTCTGGCTTGACCTGGACGCCTGTCTCTTCGAGCACTTCTCGGACCACGGCATGGTCCGGCGTCTCGTCCAGCTCGACAATGCCGCCTGGTGGTACCCATCGCCCGTCGTCCTCTCGCTGAATAGCGAGCACGCGCCCATCTGGGTGGAAGACGACGGCAGTGACACTGACGGAGTGCCGTGGAAGATCGGCCATGTGGATCTCCTATCCCGCCGTCCATTCGTAGGACAGGCGCCACTGTTGGCTCGGAAAGACATTGATGACCGTCTCTGCGGGTGTGTCCTCGGCGGTGTACGCGATGCGGGTCACTTCGAGGATCTGCTGAGCTTCGGTGAGGTTGAGGAACTCCGCCTCTTCGGGGGTGGGGTGACGTGCCTCGATCTCTTCGACAAAGCGTGTGATCCGGTGCCCACGCTCGGCGAGCCGGCGGTAAAGGCCCGTTGGCCCGGTGTCGGGCAACGCGATGCTCTCGTCGCCGGCGACAGTGAGCGGCATGTACGACGTCGCGAGCTGGACGGGGCGATCTCCCACGAACATGTGTCGCTTCCTCATCACGACTGGGTCATCTTCGGGGATCGCGAGTCGTTCCGCGACTACGGGCGGGGCCGGAACCGTCTTCAGCTCTACGAGTGGCGATCGAGGTTCGAGGCCGGCCTTGCGCATCTCCTCGGCGAAGCTGCTGCCGTTGGCGTCGCCGCGGGGTATCCGGCGTACGCGCTTGACGGTAGGCACCTCCTGTACGAACGCACCCCGTCCGTGCTCGACCCGGACCAAGCCCTCGGCGCGCAGTAGAGCGATCGCACGATTGATCGAGGTCTGGTTGAGTCCATACCTCTTGGCAAGCTCAGGCTGGCTTGGGAGGGCTTCACCCTGCGGGTAGTCCCCTCGCTTGATGGCGTTGCGCAGCTCGTCCGCCACCTGGCGGTAACGGGCTCGCGGGGTCTCCACGTTCACATCACGGCCCCTGCCTCGACTTATGACTTGTCTCAGATGCTACCGCGTGGCTCCCACCCGCTGATTTCGCCGTACGCCTTGCTACTTATGACATATGTGTTAAGCTGCCAGGGCAGTCGAACTTATGACACATCTCAGAAGGAGGAATCATGCGCAACATCCCGGTGGATCTGTCGGGTCTGTCGTTCACGGTGACCGGTGAGCCGGAGCCGAAACTGGCTGACCGCGCTACGGGTGAGGTGAAGAAGAATGTCGAGGGCGTGGATCTGTACACGATCGCGCTGCTGCCCAAGCCGAACGACGACCGGCGTAACCCGGTCATCTCGGTCACGTTCCCCTCGGCGACGTTCCCGGACATCCCGGAGGGGGTGAAGGTTCGTCCGGTGGGGCTGTGCGCCTTCTACTGGACGATGAACGGCCGCTCGGGGCTGGGGTTCCGCGCGGAGGCGATCCGCCCGGCAGCCGAGAACGTCTCGGCCTGATGGGCATCGTCGGCCGTACCTATCTGGAACGGGGTGAGCCAGTGACGGTCCTGATCCAGTGGGGGCCGGGTGGTGGCCCGCGGAACGTCCTGATCCGTCGCGCGGACGGGCACCAGGTGGTGCGCCCGTTTCGGGGGCTTCGTCGCCCGCCAGAGTCGGCGCCTGCGATGGACCCGCTGTTCTGATCGTTCGATCCCCGGAGCGGCCTGCTTGGCGGCTTCGCCGCTCCGGGGCCCCAATCCCACCTGCAAAGAGAAGGAAAGGAGGAATCCAGTATGACCGACTTCCTGATTCACGCCGGGCTGATCGTCGTCGCGGCGGTCGTCGCTCTCAAGGTATGGCGTCGGTTGCACACGGTGTCGTTCTGGTTGGTGCTGGGCTTCCCGCTCAAGGCGCTCGCGGTGTACGGCACCTGGCGGGCGGTGTCCTCGGGCTGCGGTCTGGCTCGGCGTCGCCGGCGGTGGCGCTGGACGCTCCCCGGTTTCCCCGGAATGGGGCGCTGACCATGGCATCCCCTTCGTGGTCCTGGGACCAGATCAACAAGGAGCTTGCCGGGCTGTCACCGCAACAGGCTGACTGCGCGCTGGCCTGGCTCGCCGATCACGACGCCGAGAGCGTCACCGCGGCGGTCCTGTATGCGAAGGAGGCGTGCCGGTGAAGACCATGATGGTCAAGCAGCGTCGCACGATCCGCCGCGTGGAGGTGGAACGCTCGCCGCGGCTGGGGTTGATCCGCCCGACCCGGCTCGGTTTCCGCGTCTCGGTCAGGTTGCACGACGGGCAGACCCCGGAGGACTACACGCGGGTGCTGGACAAGCTGGCGCACGCCTGGAAGGTCCACGCGGTGCGGCTGGCCTCGTGGAAGCCGGGCAAAGTCGTCCTGTTGGCGACGCTGGTGGATCCGCTGGAGCATGTCACGTTGCCGGTGCTGTCGGATGGGCTGCTGCGGGTGCGGGTCGGGCTGCTGGACACCGGGGCGCCGTTCGTCATCGACTTCCGCGCGGTGCCGCACTGGCTGAACGTGGGTGCGACGCAGTCGGGTAAGTCCAACCTGGCCAACGCGCTGATCGTGGGGCTCGCCCCGCAGCCGGTCGCTTTGGTGGGGTTCGACCTCAAGGGCGGGGTGGAGTTCACCCCGTATGAGGCGCGCATGTCCGCGCTGGCGACCGAGCGGGCCGAGTGCGCTGAGCTGCTGGCCGAGCTGATCGGCATCATCATGGCGCGGATGGCGTTGTGCCGGGCGCATCGGGTGAAGAACATCTGGCACTCGCGGCTGCCGGAGTCCGAGAGGCCGGTGCCGATCGTGGTGCTGGTGGACGAGGTAGCCGAGCTGTTTTTGATGGCGGACAAGAAGAAGGAGCAAGAGGAGGTCTCGGCGGTCGCCACCCGGCTGCTGCGGATCGCTCAGCTCGGCCGGGCGTTCGGCATCTACCTCAAGGTGTGCGGGCAGCGGGTCGGCTCCGACCTCGGCCCTGGGGTGACCGCACTGCGCGCTCAGCTGACGGGGCGGATCTGCCACATGGTCAACGACGAGGAAACCGCCAAGATGGCGCTCGGTGACATGGACCCCGGCGCGCTGGTCGCTGCCCGGCAGATCTCCCCGGCCATGCCCGGCACCGCCGTGGTGATCGGCTCTGAGGGGCGCTGGCACCGGATGCGTTCGGTGCATGTCACCGAGGAACAGGCCGAAGCCGCCGCAGCGACCTACGCGCACCTGGCGCCGTCGTGGGCGCGGCTGACCGGCAACGTTGCCGCGGCCGGCGACCTGGACGAGGTCGACATGGAGGAGTTCACCGCTCCGGACCTGGAAGACCTCCCGGTCTAACCGCTCCCCTGCTGAATGGGCCTGGCGTGAGCCCTGATCACGCCGCCTCCCTACCAGCTCATGCCCGAAAAGACGGGCTGCCCTTGCGTGAAAGGACGAACGTCGATCATGCGTCGTCTGCGCTCGCTGCTGGCCGATTCCGGGCCGGTGCTCGTGCTCGCCGGTATCGCCGCGGTGGGCTCGTTCGACCACATCAGCCACTTGGCCGCCAAGCACGGTCAGAGCTCGTGGCGGTCCTGGGCGGTCGCGGTGTGCATCGACCTGATGTGCGTGATGGCCGCTCGGGAGATCCAGCGCGACAAACGTACCCGTCGCACTCGGCGGGGGCCGATCTCCTGGCCGTCGCTGGTGCTGACCGGCGGCATCGTGCTCACCCTGGCCGCCAACCTCGCCGAAGCCGAACCCAACCCCTGGGGCTGGATCCTGGCCGCCACCCCTGCCGGGGCGTTCCTGATCGCCATGTCGATGCTCGAACGCCGCGCCGGTGACCACGCCGGCCCGCCCGCGGTCGTTGACGCCGAACTAGTCACCGAACAAACCGCCGACTCCGGCGCCGTGACCACGGCCAGCCAGCATGTGCCGTCGCTGGCGGCCGATACCGCACCGGCCCAGCTCGACCCCGTCCCCACGGTGCCAGACCTGCCGGCAGTAGACGCGGCGCTGCTGGAGGACGCCCGGTTCCTGGCCGGCGAACACGCCCGGCTGCACGACACCGCGATCACCGCTGATGACCTGGTGCGCCGGCTACGCATCTCCCCCGATCTGGCCGCCGAGGTGCTGCGGCGCCTCCTCGCATCGCAATCCGCCTGACCCTCCCCTGAAAGGACCTGCTGATGATGACCACCGACCCCTCCGCCCGTACCGAGTTCATCGCCGGCCTGCGCCGTCTGGCCGACTTCCTTGCCGCCAACCCGAAGGTGCCGATCCCCGCCTACGGCACCGACATCCAGGTCAACACCTTCGGCACCGACTCCGACAAGCGGGCCGCGGTGGACCGCATCGCCGAGTTGATCGCCTCCCCGGCCACCGACGGCACCACCTACGAGACCACCCGCGACTTCGGGCCGATCACCTACCGCGCGGCGGCGGTCTGGGATGACACCCTGCGGGACTGGCACGCGCTGGTCAGCTACGACGGCGCCGTGACCGCCTGAGACGGGGCGACCTTCGGTGATCCGCCGCCTGCTGGGCCGCTGCCTGCTGGTCTTCGCCCTGTTCTACCTGCTGACCCACCCCGCCTCGGCGGCCGAACTGGTCAACCACGCCGTGCACGCCCTGGGGGGCGCTGCCGACAACATCGCCGGCTTCGTCACCGGCCTGAACTGACCCGGAAGGAGGACCCCCTGATGTCCCTCCCCGACCCGCCCCCCGCCGACTACGACCCGGACGCCTGCCCCGACTGCCAGGGCACCGGGCAGGTGCTCACCGCTCAGGTGGTGCGCCGTCGTCTTCGCCGCCGCACCATCCAGTCCTACGCGCTGTGCCTGACCTGCTGCGGGACCACCTGATGAGCCACTACCAGCGCGCCGTCATCATCCCCGCGCACCGCTGTGCCACCTGCCAGGGCACCGGCCTCGACCACGAGCACGCCTGCTGCCGCGACTGCAACGGCACCGGCATCGACACCCACTGCTGATTACCCGTCCCGACCTCCCATCGCCAGAGAGGAGGTGAACCACGGTGAACCGCACCCGCATCCCGACCCGGACGCACATGTGCAGCAACTGCCACGGCACCGGAATCGACGCTGACAACGCCCGCTGCTCCTGGTGCAACGGCACTGGCATCGACACCTTCCGCTGACCCCCACAACGCCACGACATCAGAAAGGAGGACCACCAATGTGCCCCACTAACACCGCGGCGGGCTCGGTCTGCGGGCTGTGCCGCGGGCTCGGCACCGTGTGGAACCCCACCACCAACTGGACGCCCTGCCCGACCTGCAATGGCACCGGCGACACCCCGTAACCCGCGACGCCACCACGTGGCGGCTCACCGCCTGCCAGCCGCCACCGCCCCCGCGAGACCTCCCAATCGCCCTGGAAAGGAGACTGCCCCGATGTCGAACACAACCCGCCCGTGCCACCTGTGCGGCGGAGACGGCTCCCTGGCCTACGACCGCACCCGCCGCCCCTGCGCCGTCTGCAACGGCCGCGGCTGGCTCGACTAACCCGGCCCTCACAACCTCGGCTCACCTTCATCGACGCCACCACGGGGCGGCTCAAGCCTGGCAGCTGATTTCCGCCGCTCCCGTGGGGCGTCCCTTCGCCCTTCAAAGCAAAGGAGACACCAGTATGCCCACCTACCGCTGCGACATGTGCGGAGGAACCGGCCTGCGCCGCGGCCTGGTCAAAACCCGCCCCTGCCCCCGCTGCAACGGCACCGGAAGGGTGACCACCTGATGCCCGCCCACCCCACCCCCCGGG
>NZ_JALLPO010000053.1 GCF_023276435.1 Sphaerisporangium perillae | reverse complement strand
GTGGTCGGGGGCGGGAGATGGGGGGTGAGGAAGGCTCTGAGGGGGGCTTGGTGGCGAACGGGGTCGCGCCATTGGGCCAGGAGGTCTTCCAGGAGGTGGCGCTCGCCGATCTGCTCGCCGTGACGCCAGGCGCGGACGACCGGGTGGAGGAAGGCGCTCTCGTGCGCCCGGTCGGGGGTGGGATGCCGCTGGATGGCGAACACGTCGTCGTAGCGGTCGCGCCCCCACCGCAGGGTGACCGTGAAGTACAAGGAGTGCCCGGCGAACCGTTCGACCGCGTAGTCCTCAGGCAGGTCCGCGTGGTGGACGATGTGGCGCGCCGGCCGGTCCTCGGCGGGGTTCCCGGAGTGGGTGAGGTGTCCGGAGGGCTCTTCGACCACGTAGACGTCGCACAGGTACTCGAACTGGGTCCATAGCGCCGAGCTGTGGTTGACCCGGTCGAGGATGGTCTCGGTCAGCCGGTCGGGGTCGGCGGGCAGGACCTGCCGGTCGAGCGGGGTCCCCTCGTACCGTTCGGCGAGCAGGGTGGCCAGGGTGCGCAGGTTGTAGCGGAAGCCGTCGATGAAGGCGGAGGAGGCGCGCTTGAAGTCGCGGGCCTGCATCAGCGTGCCGGCGAAGTAGAGGCCGTCGACGTTCACCGACTGGAAGTCGGGGCGGATCGCCGGGATGCGGCCGTTGGGGGCGAGTTCGGGCCGGCAGGAGGTGCCGAAGAGGGTGGTGTCCATGGTGAAGCCGGTGCAGCGCACCACCGCGTCGTACTCCAGCAGGGCTTGCTCGCCCTCGGCCAGGGTGTAGGTGATGGCGGCCTTGTACCGGTCGCCTTCGCGCCAGAGCCGGTCGACCTGGCATTCCAGGACGCCGTGCAGCGTCTTGAACCAGTAGCTGTCGAGGAAGGCGCCGTACTGGCCGCGCACGTGGCCGGGGTGCTTGCTGGTCCAGGCGAGCTTGACGGGGCTCGGGCTGGCCAGGTGGATGACGGCGGCGTGGCCGAGCATGGCCTGGGCGGTCTCGAACGCCGCGTTGCCCTTGCCGATGATGAGGACCTGCTGCCCGGTGTAGTCCTCTCCGTTGATCGAGACGTCCTCGTACCCGACGGCCAGCTCGATGCCGGGAATGTCGGGAACGTACGGGCCGCCCCAGCCGGTGGCCATGATCAGGCACTCGGCGCGGAACACCTCGTCTCCGGCGTGGGCCACGAAGACCCCGTCCACCTTCTCGACGTGGTCGACGGGCATGGAGAAGCGGACGTTCAGCTTGTGCTCGCGCTGGAAGTCGGCGAGGTATCGGAGCAGGTCCTCCGCGCTCGGGAAGTACTCCTGCGAGTACCGCGGGAACAGCAGGTCCGGCGAGTCGTTCAGCAGGGAGTTCCAGTCCCAGCGCAGCGCGATCTCCGGGTCCTTGTCGGTGATGTGCACCTTGTTCAGTGAGATGAGCCTGCGGTGGCGCGGGTAGCGGCGGAAGAAGCCGCCGGGGGCGTCCCCGCGTTCCAGCGTCAGGTAGTCGGCGCCGCCGCGCTGCAGGAAGTAGCTGAGCTGCAGGCCGGCGGGCCCGGCCCCGACGATCAGGTAGCGGTGGACGTGGTCGCGGTGTTCCGTGGACGTCATCGGCTCAGGCCGGGGCGATCGCGCAGCGGCAGGTCATCGCCGCGCGTTCGGCGGGATTGGGCCGGCGGTGCAGCCACATGGCCACCACCATGGGCGCGAACACGATCGCGTTGTAGAACAGGTGGAGCTCCACGCGCGGCACCAGGAGCTGGATCACGCTCGTCGGCACCGGCCTGCCCAGCAGGTTGTTCCCGGTCAGCGCCTGGAGCAGCAGCAGGAGGTGTTCCAGGTGGTGCCACACCTGGATGCCCAGCGAGATGTTCCACCAGGTGCGGGCCCGCCCGGTGAACCCGCGCCGCAGCACGATCAGCCCCGCCAGCATGAGCAGCGCGTAGCCGTAGTGCATCCACTCGGAGGTCACCAGCCAGGGGAACGCCAGCCCGAGGACGCCGCGCGCCTCGGGGATCGGCCAGCCCAGCGCGTAGATCTGCACGGCCTGCGCCACGTGCTCGGCCCAGTGGGCCAGCACGATCACCAGGAAGACGTTCAGCCCGAGCCGGTGGCGGTCGGTGTTCAGCGACGTGAACGGCGCGGCCCTGGGCGGTAACGCGCTCGACTGGCTGGCCATGGGGGATCCTCCGCGATCGTTCGGGTTCTGTGAGCCGTCGGCGCGGGGGTCGCGCGCCGGGGCTCCGCACGGCAGGGGTCGGATGCTTCCGGCCGGCGCGCCGGTGGGCGCCGGCGTCAAGAGCGACCTTGTGATTCGGCGAGCAGCGCCAGGTAACCGTCGGCGACGATGCGCTTCGCCCGGGCGGCGTACAGGGCCGGATCGTCGGGGGCCACCGTCGCGAGGCCGTCGACGTAGCGGTTGTACATGCAGAACGCCGCCGCGATGAGCACGGTGTCGTGGATCTCCAGGTCGGTTGCGCCGGCCGCGCGGGCGGTGTTCACGTGCTGCTCGGAGACCTCGCGGCCGCCGCGCTGGACGGCGCCGGCGATGCCCAGCAGGGCTCTCAGCTTGGGCGGGATCGGCGCCCCGTCGAGGTCGGCGCGGACCTGCTCCACCAGCTCCATGCCTTCCGGCAGCTGCGCCGCCGCGTAGGCGGCGTGCGAGGAGAAGCAGTAGCGGCAGTGGTTGAGCGCCGAGACGTACGCCGCGATCAGCTCGCGCTCGCCTCGCGTCAGCGTGCTCTCGCCGCGCAGCAGCACCTCCACCAGCTCGTTGAGCGGGCGTGCCGTCTCCGGGCGGAACCCGAAGAGGCCGCGGATACCCGGTTCGTCCGTGTCGAGAGTGATGTGGGGCATGGTCGCTCCCTCGCCGTCAAGGAGTAGCCGTCAAGGAGTGGAGGCCTTTCGCGCAGCCCCGGGGATTCATTACGTCCGACAAACGTTCATGCTCGCCATATGACCACCCGGCTGTCAATGGCTCTTTTCGGCCACCCCTAATTCCTTCCCTGACCCCCCTTTAATCGCGTTGTTTCATCCACATGGCTATACGGTAAGTCTGTCCTCACTCTCTTGTTTGACCGCAATGCCCGGCGTAGCGTCACCGTCGCCCCCAAAACGATCCGCACCATCATGAGGAGGCCGTCCATGTCCGAACACCCGAATGTCAACCCCGTCCGTGAGATTTACGACGCGATCGCCAAGGGCGATCTGGACTACATTCGCGACAGCCTCCTCGCCGAGGACGTCTCCTTCCACGTACCGGGCCGTGGCCCGCTGGCGGGGACCTACAGCGGCAAGGACTCCGTGCTCGGATACCTCGCCAAGCTCGCCGAGCACACGGGGAACTCGCTGCGGTACGACCCGGACACCTTCCTCGCCGACGACGGCCACGTGGCGGTGCTGCTCCGTATCCGCGGCGACCGGGACGGCAAGGACCTGGACGAGCGCGGCGTGCACGTGTTCCACGTCTCGGGCGGGAAGATCACCGAGCGCTGGAGCTTCCCCTACGACACGCACGTCATCGACGAGTTCTTCGCCTGAGCGAACCCGACACGGTTCTCCCGCGGTCACCCGGTCTCCGCCGAGCGAGTCGGCGGCGGCCGGGCGGCCCCGGCCGCCCTGCCACCTGCTCCGCGTGGCCCCGGCCGCCGGGCTCAGGACGCCGCCGGTTCCGGCGCGTGGTCCTCGCGCTGCGACTCGGCGAACACCGCGAGGTAGCCCCCGGTCATCTTGGCCCGGGCCGCGTAGACGCCCGGATCGTCCGGGGCGAACGTGGACAGCCCGTCGACGTAGCGGTTGTACATGCAGAACGCCGCCGCGATGAGCACGGTGTCGTGGATCTCCATGTCCGAGGCGCCGGCCGCGCGGGCGGAGTTCACGTGCTGCTCGGACACCGCCTTGCCGCTCTGCTGCACCGCCGCTGCGATGGCCAGCAGCGCTCGCAGTTTGTCGGAGACCGGCGCCGTCGACAGGTCAGCGCAGACCTGTTCCACCAGCGACATCCCGTCGGGTGAGCGCACGGCCGCGAACGCCGCGTGGGTGTAGAAGCAGAACCGGCACTGGTTCAGCGCCGACACGTAGGCCGCGATGAGCTCGCGTTCCCCCCGGCTCAGCGTGCTCGGGCCGCACAGCAGCACCTCCGAAAGCGCGTTCAAAGGGAGCGCGGTATCCGGGCGGTAGCGGAACAGGCCGCGGATTCCCGGCTCGGTGGAGTTCAGGGCGATGTGCGGCGCGGAGGGGCTCTGGCCGCCCAGCGGCACCAGTGGGGGCCGCGCCGGCCACTCCAGCCCGCACGAGAGGCCGGCGGTGTCGGGCAGGGTCGACACGTCGACGGTGACATTCGAGCGGACCGGTAAGGCCACTGCGTTAGTCATTTCATAACCCTTCTTTCGGCTGTCAACTGATCTCGCACGACCAACTCTGCGCTCGGCGCCATCCCGCGGAACAGGGGAATGGGAGTCAGCAAAATGCCGTCAGGAATCCGTTTCCTGCCAATTTCTCCCCTTGACTGGGGTGATCGCGGGCAGGTGCGCATTCGAGAAGTTGCTCCGTCCGATGCCCGGAGGTGACGCTCGGAGAACGGGTGGTGCCGATCTGGAGGGGCGACGTGGCGGACGAGTTGTATCTGAGGGTCGTACGCGGCAATCCCACTCCTGAGGAACTGGCCGCGCTGATCGCCGTCCTGAGCGCCCGCGCCTCCTCGGCGGCGCAGGCGGAGGCCGACGCGTCCGCCTGGCTGGACGGCTCCCGCACGATGCGCAAGCCGTCCGCGCCCAGTTCCAACCCGGCGGCCTGGCGCGTCAGCGGCTGGGCCGGCTGACGGCTCCCCGCCCGCGAGCTCGAGCCCCCGCCGGCGCGGGGGCTTCATTCATGTCGAGGGCTGATCGTCCGCGCCGGTAAGACGGACCATTACCGATCATCACTGAGCTTCGCAATCAGGGAGATGTGCCGTAACTATCCGGCATATCACCATGAAATGGTCCAGCTGGTGTGTGGAACCGTCATCGGCTGATGGCGAAGACGAGGAGCATTATGTCCACCCTGTTGGGTTCACTGCGCAGGCTCATGCTGACTCCATCGCTGACGGATGTGACTTTCGGCGTGCGCGGCTTTCCGGCCATCCCTTCGGAGGCGACCCGGCGGCTGGAAGCGATTCCGCAGGCGGTGATCTGTGGATTCGAGTGGGGAATCGACGCGCGCGACCAGTGGGAGGTCGAGCGCCGCCTGAGCATGGTCGAGCAGGAATTGCGCGGATTCGCCTATGAGGGCGCGACGATGGCGTTCACCGTGCTCGACGCGATGGCGGGCGGGCGCGGCCACCGCACCCGCGACCTGCTGCTCGGGCCCGGGCAGCCGCACATCTTCCTCACCTATATCGGCATCGGTTTCGCCATGGCGCGCCTGCCCCGGCCGCTGTGGAAGAAGGTCATGCCCGACCTGACCGGCTCGGCGTACTACCCCACCATGAGCTGGCTGGCGGTGGACGGGTACGGGTTCGACCGCGCCTACTTCGACACCCGTCGCTGGGTCGACGAGCAGCGGGTCCCGTCGCCCTACGCGTGGGAGGGCTCTCCCGGCTACTTCCTGCGGGCGGTCGACCAGGGCATCGGCCGGGCGCTGTGGTTCATCCACGGCGGGCACGTGCCGGGCATCGCCGCGCGGGTGGGCGGCTTCGCCTCGCACCGGCAGGCCGACCTGTGGAGCGGCGTGGGCCTGGCCGCCACCTTCGCCGGCGGCTCCACCGCCGAAGGGCTGGCCGCGCTGCGCGAGGCGGCCGGCGAGCACCGGCCCGAACTGGCGCAGGGCGTGGTGTTCGCCGCCAAGGCGCGGAGCTTCTCGGGCTTCGTGCCCGAGCACACGGAGGTGGCCACCGGGGCGCTGGCCGACCTGTCCATCGACGGCGCGGTCGCGCTCGCCGACGCCACCGCCGTGGCGGCCGGCGGGTCCGGCGCGCTCCCGGCGTACGAGCTGTGGCGGCGCGCGGTCCGGACGCATTTCGCCGCCTCCGGGGACCGCATTCCCGGCTGACGGCGCCGTCACGGGGCCGAAAGACGATCGCGCGGGCGGTGGGATTTCCTTTTTCCGGCCGGGTGGTCTTTTCGTCATGCCCGGAAAAGGAATCGGACCTCGGGCGGATGAGCACGTTTGAAGTGGACCGGAAGTCGGCCCATATGAGTACATTTTTACAAAAGATTATCCCACGGAGCAGGGAAACCCCCGGGGGAGGGAGAGGCAATTGGCCAGCCTTCTGAGGTCACTGAGACGCCGTATTATCACACCCGACGTCTCGGAGACGAGACTCGCGACGCGTGGTTTCCAGGTGAAAAGCCCGGAAGCCCGTGATCTGCTGGAAACGGTCGGCGAAACGTTTCTCACCGGTTACGCCTACGCGGCGGAGGCGCGTACTCCCGCCGAGGCCGAGGAGCGCCTGGAGCAGATCCCGAGGCGGTTCCGCGGGTTCGCCTACGAGGGCGCGGGCATGGCCTTCGCCATCCTCGACGCGACGCCGCTGTCGATCGGGCCCAAGGTGGCCGGCTGCCTGGCCGGGCGGGGCGACGGGCAGATCTACCTGATCTACGTCGGCATCGGCTGGGCCATGGCGCGGCTGCCCCGGATGCTGTGGTCGAAGATCCACGCACCCGACCCGCTGCTGCGGTGGCTCGCGCTCGACGGATACGGCTTCCACCAGGCCTACTTCCGCACGGAACAGTACGTGCACGGGCAGTACCAGGACCCCCGCTTCCCGTGGCCGGCCGGCGGCCCGCCGGGGTACGCCAACCGTGTCATCGACCAGGGCATCGGCCGGGCCATGTGGTTCGTCGGAGGCACCGACGTGGAGCTGGTCGCCACGATGATCGGCCGGTTCCCCGAGTCGCGGCGAGGCGACCTGTACGCCGGCGCCGGGCTGGCCGCGACCTACGCCTGCGGCGCCGAGGAGGACGAGCTGCGCCGGTTCTGGGAGCTGGCGGGCCCGTACCGGCCCCAGCTCGCCCAGGGGTCCGCGTTCGCCGCCGAGGCGCGGGTGCGGCCGGGGCTGGTGGTGCCCGCCACCGAGATCGCGACACGGGTGTTCTGCGGCGTGACGCCGGAACAGGCGGCGCGGATCAGCAACGAAGCCCGTCCCGAGCAGCCTTTCCAGGGTGATGTGCCGGCCTATGAGGTGTGGCGGCAGCGCATCGCCGACCAATTTGTCTCTCTTGGAGGTGTTAGCCCGTGACTGCGACCCTTGGCTGGCTGCGCAGGCAGCTACCGGGAATCGTCGCTCTCGTGCTGGTCGCGACGGTCTTCTTGATCGCCCGTCTGCCCTCGTACTCCGTGGCCGAGACGGCGACCATCGCGAGCAAGTTCTCGTTCAAGCCCCTGTCCATCGCGCTGCCCAGTGGCTACACCCAGCAGACGATCCGCAAGGTGAACAAGGACTACACGCACATCGACGCCTGGATCTCCTCGGTCGGCGCGGCCATCGCGATGAACGACCTCGACGGTGACGGGCTGTCCAACGACCTGTGCATCGTGGACACGCGCATCGACCAGGCCGTGGTGACGCCGACCCCCGGCGCCGCCGGCGCCAGGTACGCGCCGTTCGCGCTGAACCCCGGCGCGCTGCCGATGAACGACCACATGGCGCCCATGGGATGCGTCCCCGGTGACTACAACGAGGACGGCCGCATCGACCTGCTGGTCTACATGTGGGGCCGCACGCCGATCGTGTACCTGGCCAAGCCGGGCGCGACCAGGCTGGACGCCGGCGCCTACCAGGCGACCGAACTGGTGCCCGGCGCCAACTCGGCGAACGGCGAGTACACCGGGCCGCAGTGGAACACCAACACCGCCACCGTCGCCGACTTCGACGGCGACGGGCACGACGACATCTTCATCGGCAACTACTTCGCCGACAGCCCCGTCCTCGACCCCACGGTCAGCGGCGGCGTGCACATGAACCACTCGATGTCCGACGGCCACAACGGCGGCGAGGACTACTTCTTCCGCTGGACCGGGTCCGCCACGGGTGCGACGCCGTCGGTCAGCTACCAGAAGCTCGACAACGTCCTGTCGGAGGTGGCCTCGAAGGGCTGGGAGCTCGGCGCCGCCGCCAACGACCTGGACGGCGACCAGCTTCCCGAGCTGTACCTGGCCAACGACTTCGGTCCTGACCGGATGTTCTACAACCGCTCCACGCCCGGGCACATCAAGCTGTCGCCGGTCGAGGGCGTGCGCTCGCCGATCATCCCCAAGTCCAAGACGGTCGGCAACGACTCCTTCAAGGGCATGGGCGTGGACTTCGGCGACCTGAACCACGACGGCCTGTACGACATGTTCGTCAGCAACATCACCACCTCGTGGGGCATCGAGGAGAGCAACTTCCAGTACATGTCCACGGCGAGCGACAAGGCCGACCTGACCGCCAAGCTGCGCGCCGGCGAGGCCCCGTTCAAGGACGTGAGCGGCACCTCCGGCACGGCGTGGTCCGGCTGGGGCTGGGACATCAAGATCGAGGACTTCAACAACAGCGGAGAATCCCAGATCGCCCAGGCGACCGGGTTCGTGAAGGGGCAGACCGACCGCTGGCCGCAGCTCCAGGAGCTCGCCACCGCCAACGACCAGCTGCTGCAGAACCCGTTCTGGTGGCCGAACGCGCGCGCCGGTGACGACATCGGCGGCAACCAGACGCTGCACTTCTTCGTGAAGGGCCCGACGGGCCGCTACGTCGACCTGGCCCACGAGCTCGGGCTGGCCATCCCGGTGCCGACGCGCGGCATCGCCACCGGTGACTCCGACGGGGACGGCCGCCTGGACTTCGCCGTCGCCCGCCAGTGGGACGCCCCGGTCTTCTACCAGAACCAGAGCCCGCAGACCGGCGCCTACCTCGACCTGAAGCTGACCCGCGACGCCGCCCCGTCCCCCGGGACGCTGCCCGCGGCCGGCTCGCCGGTCACCGGCGCCCAGGTCACGGTCACCACCGCCGACGGGCGCACGTTCATCGGCCGCGTCGACGGCAGCAGCGGCCACTCCGGCCGGCGCTCCACCGACGTCCACATCGGCCTCGGCCAGAACGTCACCGGGCCGGTGAAGACGCACATCCGCTGGCGTGACCGCACGGGACAGGTGCACGACCAGGATCTACAGCTCACCACGGGCCGGCACTCGCTGACGCTCGGCCAGCAGGCCAAGGAGAAGTGATCGACATGTCTGAGAAGAAGCCGAGCGCGCCGCCGCGCCATGACCCGAAGGTCATCACGGCTCTGCGCAACTTCGCGATCTCGATTACGGTCTTCAACATCTTGGGCTACACCGTCCTCGGCTTCGAGCAGCCGTGGCTCTGGCCCTTCATCGCGCTGGCCACCGGCTACTCCACCGAGATCGGCCTTGAGTACATCGGCGCCCGGGTGGAGGGACGCGCGCCGCGCTACGCGGGCGGCGGATTCAAGGGCCTGGTGCAGTTCCTGTACCCGGCGCACATCACCAGCCTCGCGATGAACATGCTGATCTACGTCAACGACCAGATCTGGGTCCTGCTCTTCGGCGTTGTCGTCGCCGTCGGCGCCAAGTGGGTGCTGCGAGCACCGGTCAAGGGCCGGATGCGGCACTACATGAACCCGTCGAACTTCGGCATCGGGGTCATCCTGCTGGTCTTTCCCTGGGCCAGCATCGCCCCGCCGTACCACTTCACCGAGCACACCGACACCTGGTTCGACTGGATCATCCCCGGCATCATCATCATCGGCGGCACGATGCTCAACGGGAAGCTCACGAACCGGATGCCGCTGATCGCCGGCTGGGTGGGCGTCTTCGCGCTCCAGGCCATCGTGCGCGGCGTCTTCTTCGACACCTCCATCCCCGCCGCGCTCGGGATGATGACCGGCGTCGCGTTCGTGCTCTTCAGCAACTACATGGTCACCGACCCGGGAACGAGCCCCTCCAGGCCCGCCTCCCAGGTGGCCTTCGGCGGCGGCATCGCCCTGTTGTACGGGCTGCTGACCGCCGTGCACATCTCCTACGCCCTGTTCTTCGCCACCGCCGGCGTCTGTGCCATCCGCGGCGGGTTCTTCTGGGCGCTGCACTTCGTCAACAAGGCGCGCGAGCAGCGTGAGGCGCAGGCGGCGCTCAAGGCGGTGGCCGAGTTCCCGGTCGACCAGGTGCCGGCCGCGGCTTCAGGGAAAGAGGTCGCGAACGTATGACCAGGATCGCGATCGTCGGCATGGCGTGCCGATATCCGGACGCCACGTCGCCCAGAGAGCTCTGGGAGAACGCCATCGCCGGTCGCCGCGCCTTCCGCAGGCTGCCCGACGTGCGCATGCGACTGGAGGACTACTGGAACGCCGACCCGGCGCACCCGGACACCTTCTACGCGCGCACGGCCGGAGTCATCGAGGGCTACGAGTTCGACCGCGTCGGATACAAGATCGGCGGCAGCACGTACCGCTCGACCGACCTGACGCACTGGCTCGCCCTCGACATGGCGGCCCTGGCGCTGGCGGACGCGGGTTTCCCCGCGGCGGAGGGCCTGCCCCGGGAGCGCACCGGCGTGGTCGTCGGCAACACCCTGACCGGCGAGTTCACCCGCGCCAACGTGATGCGCCTGCGCTGGCCGTACGTGCGCCGCACGGTCGCCGCGGTGCTGCAGGACCAGGGCTGGGACGACGACCGGCTGGCCACGTTCCTCGCCGACTTGGAGGCCACCTACAAGAGCCCATTCCCTGAGATCGACGAGGACACCCTCGCGGGTGGCCTGTCCAACACGATCGCCGGGCGCATCTGCAACTATTTCGACCTCAACGGCGGCGGCTACACCGTCGACGGGGCGTGCTCCTCCTCGCTGCTGTCGGTCACGACGGCGTGCAAGGCGCTCCTGGACGGGGACATCGACGTCGCGCTCGCGGGCGGCGTCGACCTGTCCATCGACCCGTTCGAGATCATCGGCTTCGCCAAGACCGGCGCCCTGGCCAAGGGCGACTTCCGGCTGTACGACCGGCACTCCAACGGCTTCTGGCCGGGCGAGGGCTGCGGCATGATCGTGCTGATGCGCGAGGACGAGGCCGTCAAGGCCCGCCGCCGCGTGTACGCCACCATCGCCGGCTGGGGCATCTCCTCCGACGGCAAGGGCGGCATGACCCGGCCGGAGGTCAGCGGCTACAAGCTCGCGCTCAAGCGCGCCTACGACCGGGCCGGTTTCGGCATCGAGACCGTGGAGCTGTTCGAAGGCCACGGCACCGGCACCGCGGTCGGCGACGCCACCGAGCTGACGGCGCTGTCGGAGGCCAGAGCCGAGGCCGACTCCTCGGCCACGCGCGCGGCGGTCACCTCCATCAAGGGGATGATCGGGCACGCCAAGGCCGCCGCCGGGGTCGCCGGCCTGATCAAGGCCGCGATGGCGGTGCACGAGCAGGTGCTGCCGCCGGCCATCGGCTGCGTCGAACCGCACGACGTCCTGGCCCGCGACTCGGCCACGCTGCGCGCGCTGCGCAAGGCCGAGCCGTGGCCGGCCGGCGCACCGGTGCGCGCCGGCATCACGGCGATGGGGTTCGGCGGCATCAACACCCACGTCGTGCTGGAGAAGACCGGCCCACGCCGGCGCGCGCCGCTCTCGACGCGCACCAAGACGCTGGCCTCCTCGCTCCAGGACGCCGAGCTGCTGCTCGTCGACGCGGGGTCCCCGCAGGCGCTGCGCGAGCGGATCGCCGAGCTGGCCGACTTCGTGATCAAGGTGTCGTACGCCCAGCTCGCCGATCTCGCCGCCACGTTGCAGCGCGACCTGCGCGACCTGCCGTACCGCGCCGCCGTGGTGGCCTCCTCGCCCGAGGACGCCGAGCGGCGGCTGCGGGGCGTGCTGGAGGCCCTGGACGCCGGCGAGACGCGGCTGTTCGCCCCGGACGGCCGCGCGTTCTACGGCCACGCGGACGGGCCGGGCCGGGTCGGCTTCCTGTTTCCTGGTCAGGGATCGGGCCGGGGAACCAGCGGCGGCGCGCTGCGCCGGCGCTTCCCCGAGGTCGATGAGCTCTACGTGCAGGCGGACCTGCCCACCAGCGGCGACATGGTGGCGACCGCCGTCGCCCAGCCGCGCATCGTCACCGGGTCGATGGCCGGGCTCCGCGCCCTGTCCATGATCGGTGTGGAGGCGGACGTCGCGGTCGGCCACAGCCTGGGCGAGATCTCGGCGCTGCACTGGGCCGGCGCGCTGGACGAGGAGGCCCTGCTGCGCGTGGCGGGCTTCCGGGGCAAGGCCATGACCGAGCACAGCGCGTCGGGCACCATGGCCGGCGTCCGCGCGACGCCGGACACGGTGACCGAGCTGGCCGGCGACCTGCCCGTCGTCATCGCCGGGTACAACGGGCCCGACCAGACGGTCGTCGCCGGTCCCGTCGACGCGATCCAGGCGTTCGGCCGCAAGGCCGCCGACGCGGGGCTCAAGTGGACGCAGCTCGCGGTGTCCCACGCGTTCCACTCGCCGCTGGTGGCGCCGGCGGCCGAGGCCCTCGACGCCTACCTGGCCGAGGAGGACTTCGGCCCGGTCGCGCGGCCGATCGTCTCCACGGTGACCGGGGAGACGCTGACGCCGGACACCGACGTCCGCGCGCTGCTGCGGACCCAGATCACCGCGCCCGTCCTGTTCACCCAGGCCGTCGAGGCGGCGGCCAAGGACATGGACCTGCTCGTCGAGGTCGGCCCCGGCCGGGTGCTCAGCGGGCTCGCCGCGTCGGTGACCGACGTGCCCGCCGTCGCGCTGGACAGCGACGACGAGTCGCTGGCCGGCCTGCTCAGGGTGGCCGGCGCGGCCTACGTCGCCGGCGTGCCGATCGTCCACGACGAGCTGTTCCACGGCCGGCTCGTCCGGCCGCTTGAGGTCGGCGCCGAGTTCACCTTCTTCCAGAGCCCGGTGGAGCAGGCGCCGCAGGTGCAGATCCGCGGCACCGTCCAGCGGTCCGCCCAGGCCGCGGCGCCCGTCGCCGCCGAGGCGCCGCAGCCGGTGGGGGAGGCGGGCGAGTCCAGCATCGACCTGCTGCGCCGCCTCGCCGCCGAGCGCGCCGAGCTGCCGCTGGAGATGGTCGGCGCGGACAGCAGGCCGCTGGACGAGCTGCACCTCAGCTCGGTCACGGTGATGCACATCATCGACCAGGCCACCCAGCGGCTGGGCGTGCCCGCGTCCCAGGCGCCGACCAACCTCGCCACGGCGAGCCTGCGCGAGCTGTCCGAGGCGCTCGACGCGCTGGCCGCGAACGCCGGGTCCGCCGAGGCGGCTCCGCTGTCCGTGGTCGCCGGAGCGGCGTCCTGGGCACGGCCGTTCGCCGTCGACCTCGACGCGCTGCCCCTGCCGGCCCGCACCTCGCCGCAGGAGAACGGCCAATGGCAGCTGTACGCGGCCGGGGACTCCCCGCTCGCCGGGCCACTGCGCGAGGCGCTCGAACGCGGGAAGGTCGGTTCCGGCGTCCTGGTGGTCCTGCCGCCGGACTGCGCGGAAGAGCACCTGGAGCAGGCGCTGCTCGGCGCGAAGTCGGCCATCGCCGGCGCGGCGGGCACCCGGTTCGTCGTGGTGCAGCACGACCGCGGCGCCGCCGGCCTGGCCAAGACGCTGCAGCTGGAGGCCCCGCACCTGCGCACCACCATCGTCCACGTCCCGGCGGCGCCCGAGGCGGTCGCCTGGGTGGTGGCGGAGGTGGCCTCGACCACCAAGTTCGCCGAGGCGTTCTACGACGCCGAGGGTGTGCGGCGGGTGCCGACGCTGCGGGCCATGCCCGTACGGCCGGCGCGTACCGTCCAGCCGCTGGACGGGACCGACGTGCTGCTGGTGACCGGCGGAGGCAAGGGCATCACCGCCGAGTGCGCGCTCGCGGTGGCCGCCGACAGCGGGGCGAAGCTCGCCGTCCTCGGCCGCTCCGACCCCGCCGCCGACGCCGAGCTCGCCGACAACCTGCGCAGGATGGCCGGCTCCGGCGTCACGGTCCACTACGCGCGGGCCGACGTCACCGACCCCGCGCAGGTGCGCGCCGGGGTCGCCGAGCTGGAGGCGGCCCTCGGGCCGGTCACGGCGGTGCTGCACGGCGCCGGCCGCAACGAGCCGAGCGGGCTGACCGGCCTGGACATGGCCGCGTTCCGGCGCACGTTCGCTCCGAAGATCGACGGCCTGCGCAACGTGCTCGACGCCGTCGAACCCGGTCGCCTGCGCCTGCTGGTGACCTTCGGCAGCATCATCGGCCGCGCCGGCCTGCACGGCGAGGCGCACTACTCCACCGCCAACGACTGGCTGGCGAGCCTCACCTGCGAGGTGGGCGAGGCCAACCCCGGATGCCGCGCCATCTGCATGGAATGGTCGGTCTGGTCCGACGTCGGCATGGGCGAGCGGCTCTCGGTCGTCGAGGGCCTCGCTCGCAAGGGCATCACGCCGATCTCCCCCGAGCAGGGGGTGGGGATCATGCGGCGGCTCGTCGCCGACCCCGACGCGCCCACCGTTGTCGTGATCAGCGGGCGTACCGAGGGCATCGACACCGTCCGCTACGACCTGCCGGCGCTGCCGCTGCTGCGGTTCGTCGACAAGCCGCTGATCCACTACCACGGCGTCGAGCTCGTCGCCGAGGCCGAGATGAACGCCGGCACCGACCTCTACCTCGCCGACCACCTCCTGGACGGCAACCTGCTGTTCCCGGCGGTGTTCGGCATGGAGGCCATGGCCCAGGTGGCCGCCGCGGCCACCGGGCGGGACGCGGCGCCGGTCATCGAGGAGGCCGAGTTCCTGCGGCCGATCATCGTGCCGCCGGAGGGCAGCACCACCATCCGCGTCGCCGCGGCCGTCACCGACGACGACACGGTGGAGGTGGCCATCCGCAGCGCCGAGACCGGGTTCGAGGTGGAGCACTTCCGCGCGCGGCTGCGCTACACCGAGGACGGCGTCCCCGCCGGGCCGCCGGACCAGATCGGCGAGGGCCTGCCGGCCGTCCCGCTGGACCCGCCGAGCGAGATGTACGGCGACGTGCTGTTCCAGGGCGGGCGGTTCCACCGCCTGCGCCGCTACCACAGGGCCGCCGCGCGGCACGTCGACGCCGACGTGGCCGCCGTGGACGCCAGGGACTGGTTCGCCGGCTTCCTGTCCGGCGAGCTGCTGCTCGGCGACCCGGGCATGCGCGACGCGCTCATGCACGGCAACCAGGTCTGCGTGCCGGACGCCACACTGCTGCCGGTCGGGATCGAGCGGGTGTACCCCGGCGGCGCGGCGCTCGCCGACGCGGGGGTGCTGCGCTATTGCGCCACCGAGCGGTTCCACGAGGGCGACACCTACATCTACGACATCGCCGTGCGCACCGCCGCCGGCGAGGTCGTCGAGCGGTGGGAAGGCCTCCGCCTGCAGGCGGTGCGCAAGAAGGACGGCAGGGGCCCGTGGGTCGCCCCGCTGCTCGGGTCATACCTGGAGCGCACGCTCGAGGACCTGACCGGCGCCCGGGTGGCCGTCGCCGTCGAGCCCTTTGCCCCGGGCGGCTCCGGCACCGCGGCCGAGCGGGAGGCCCGCACGGCCGTGGCCGCCGGGCGCGCCGCCGGTCACCCGGTCGAGGTCCGGCAGGACGCCGAAGGGCGGCTGGAGATCGACGGCGGCCGTACGGTCTCGGCGTCCCACGGGGCCGGGGTCACCCTGTGCGTCGTCGCCGCGGGCCCGGTCGGCTCCGGCGTCGAGCCGGTCGCCGAGCGGACCGCCGCGGAGTGGGCCGACCTGCTCGGCACGCACGCGCCGCTCGCCGAGCGGATCGCCACCGAGACGGGCGAAGGCCTCGACACCGCGGCGACGCGGGTGCTGGCCGCCGTCCGGGCCCTGCGAAGCGCCGGTCACCAGCCGAGCGCGTCCCTCACCCTCAACCCCGCGCGGCGGGACGCGTGGGCCGTCCTCTCCTCGGACGGCGTGCGGGTCTCCACGCTCGTCACGGCCCTCCGGGACGCCCCCGGCCCGGTCGTGTTCGCGGTCCTCACGGAAGGGCGGTCCTAGCCCGATGGGCAAGTACTACGAATACCTGCACACGGTCGGCTTCGAAGAGACCAACATCGTGGGCAACGTCTACTACGTCAACTACCTGCGCTGGCAGGGACGCTGCCGGGAGATGTTCCTCAAGCAGCGGGCGCCGGAGGTGCTCGCCGACCTCCAGGACGACCTGAAGCTGTTCACGCTGAAGGTCGACTGCGAGTTCTTCGCCGAGATCACGGCCTTCAGCGAGCTGTCCATCAGGATGCGGCTGCAGGAGCTGGCCCAGACCCAGGTCGAGTTCAGCTTCGACTACGTCCGGCTCGACCCGGACGGCACCGAGACGCTGATCGCCCGGGGCCGGCAGCGGGTGGCCTGCATGCGCGGGCCCAACACCCGTACGGTCCCCTCCAGGGTGCCCGACGCCTTGGCACGGGCGCTCGAACCGTATGCCTCGTAGGCGCGGCCCCCGACAGTCAGCGAGGAGGACAGCGTGAACGTCGACCAATCCACGCAAACCCGCCCGGTGGCGGACCTGAAGGCGCTGCGGCGAGCGTTCGGGACGTTCGCCACCGGGGTCACCGTGGTGACGACGGGCGGCGCGATCCCGCACGCCATGACCGCCAACTCCTTCACCTCGGTGTCGCTCGACCCGCCGCTGGTGCTGGTCTGCGTCGACCGCGGCGCGATGATGCACCAGTGCCTCACCACCACGGGCTACTTCGGGGTGTCCGTGCTGGCCGCGCACCAGGAGCCGGAGGCGATGCACTTCGCCAACCGCTGGCGTCCCCTGGGCGCGGCCCAGTTCGAGAACATCGACTGGGCCCCTGGCGAGGAGACCGGGGCGCCGCTGCTCACCGGGACCCTCGCCAGCTTCGAGTGTGAGGTGTGGCGCACCTACGACGGCGGCGACCACACCATCTTCATCGGGAAGATCCTCACCCTCGCCCTGCCGACCGATCGCGACTGCCTGCTGTTCTTCAAGGGCAAGGTCCGTCAGATGAGCCCCGACTGGAGCGAGGTGCCGCTGTGACCCTCACCGGACCCAAGGCCGGCAAGGCGGCCGGCAGCGTCTCCGGGAAGGCATCGGGCCGGGCGGCGCCGTCCGCCCGGCGGGTGCCCCCCGGGCCCCCGCTCTGGGCGGGGCCCGGGCTGTTCAAGAAGCTCGCCACCGACCGGCTCGCGCTGATGAACCTGGCCGCGACCTACGGCGACGCCGCCCGGCTGCGCATCGGCCCGAAGACCCTCTACTTCTTCAACCACCCCGACCACGCCAAGCACGTCCTGGCCGACAACAACGGCAACTACCACAAGGGCGTCGGTCTCGTGCAGGCGCGGCGTGCCATCGGCGACGGCCTGCTGACCAGCGAGGGCGATCTGTGGCGCAAGCAGCGCAGGATGATCCAGCCGGTGTTCCAGAACAAGCGGATCAGCCGGATGGACGCCGTGATCGCGGCGGAGGCGGCGAACCTCGTCGAACGGCTGCGGGCCCACACGGGCGGCGAGCCGGTCGACGTCGTGCAGGAGATGACCTGGCTCAGCCTCGGCGTGCTCGGGCGCACCCTGCTCGACGCCGACCTCGGCGCCTTCAGCTCGATCGGGCACTCCTTCGAGGCCGTCCAGGACCAGGCGATGTTCGAGCTGGTCACGCTGAGCAAGGTGCCGATGTGGGTGCCGCTGCCCAAGCAGATGCGGTTCCGCCGTGCCCGCGCCGAGCTGCAGCGCATCGTCGACCATCTCGTCGCCGACCGCCTGGCCCGTCCGGGCGAGCTCGGTGACGACGTCGTCTCCCGTCTGATCGCCTCGACCCGGCAGGAGGCCGACCCCCGCGTCGGCCGGCAGCGGATGCGCGACGAGCTGGTCACCCTGCTGCTCGCCGGGCACGAGACCACGGCCAGCACCCTGGCGTGGACCTTCCACCTCATCGACCGGCATCCCGAGGTCCGCGACCGGCTGCACGCCGAGGCCGTCGAGGTGCTCGGCGACCGGCTGCCCGTGCACGAGGACCTCCACCGGCTGCGGTACACGGCGATGGTGGTGGAGGAGGTCATGCGGCTCTACCCGCCGGTGTGGATGCTGCCCCGGGAGGCGCAGGGCGACGACGAGGTCGGCGGCTATCACGTGCCCGCCGGCTCCGACGTCCTCATCAGCCCCTACACCCTGCACCGGCACCCCGCTTTCTGGGACGAGCCGGACCGGTTCGACCCGGAGCGGTTCGACCCCGACCGTCCGGTGAACCGGCCGAGGTACGCCTACATCCCCTTCGGCGCCGGACCCCGGTTCTGTGTCGGCAACCACCTCGGGATGATGGAGGCCACGTTCGTGATCGCCATGATCGCCCGTGACCTGCGGCTGACCCAGCTCCCCGGCCACGACGTGGTCCCCGAGCCGATGCTCTCCCTGCGCGTCCGCGGCGGCCTGCCGATGACCGTCCACCCCGCCTGAAGGAGCCGGGCGGGCAGCCGGCCCGGGGCCTGGGGGACACGGAGATGGCGGGCGCCCACCTGATGGGGCGCCCGCCATCCGCGTGCCGGCACGGCGACAGGTGGCACGGCCGCACGGCGTCAGGTAAGGGTCACAAGAAGTCGGACGAAGCGGCGGCTCGGGTTCGGCCGGCGGTTTCTCAAAGCTTCAACTCAGATCAGGTCACACTAAATAACGACAATTCATGTCAAGGTGCTCAAGGCCGCCACGATGGCGTCGTCAACGCGCTCAGTGGATGAGCTGCGGGACGTTGACGGGTAACAGGTCGCGCAGGGCGAGCAACACCGGGGGGTCGAGGGGGCGCATCGGGTGCAGGGAAAGGTCGGCGATTCTCGTGTGCGTGCCGGGCCGTACGGTGATCGGGCCGTGGCGGCCGATGCACAGGGCCTCGTCGCCGCCCGGGGCATGATCCACCGCGTCCTCGCGGCCCGGGGCGACGGCCTGGGCCATCAGGTGCCACTCACCTTGCGGCACGTCCTCCAGCACGTACGGACCCGGCTTGCGCAGGATCGTGTACCTCACGGGACGGCCCTCGAGGATCCGGTCGGGAAAAAGGCCGGCGAAGATGGGCTGGTCCTCGAGCGGGGAGAAGATGTCACCCCGGATCGTCGTCGTCACCGGACCCATGACGGGCGGCTCGTCGAATCCATCGATCGGCGCCCGCGGCGCGACGCTCTTGAGCTGACGGTATTTCGTCGGAGAAAGTCCCACGCTGCTGGTGAAACGAGAACTGAAGGTTCCGACACTGGAATAGCCCACTCTGTGGCTGATGTCCGTGACGGTCAACGAGGTGGAGGCGAGGAGCCTCTTGGCCTCCTGGATCCGCACCGCGGACAGGAAGCGGCCGGGCGACAAGCCGGTGACCCGCTGGAACACGCGGGAGAAGTGGAACTTGCTGAACATCGCCGTGCGAGCCATGTCATTGATGGTCAGCTGCTCGCCCAGGTTTTCGTGCATGCTCCTGACGACGCGCAGGACGGCTTGTTCGATTGCGCTTTCCATTGCTCCTCCCGTGCGTTGGAGGTGTTGTGGTGATCGACCCCGAATTGACACGGGAGTACTCGTCCTCGCGAGCCTCCGTCATCTGCTCACATCCCACTGCTGTGAATGGATCCCACCCGGTCAGGAAGTGAATTCCGGGAAAGACGACGCTCGACGACGACACATCAACGGCACTTGGCCATGTCATCAGAATTGGCCGCCGTACCTCCTGCGACAACCCCTAAGGCCCCCCTGCCTGCTCATATCCGCTTTCTGCGGATGCGGCGGCGGAAATGTGAAAGCAACTCAGAAGATGCACCGGAGGCGGCCGTGGCTGAACGATGAACTGGTCGGCAGCCGGCCTGGACGGACGAAGGGAACGCCTATGCGGTCGCCAGCCCCAGACGGGAACCAAGCCAGGACGATGACGCTGGAGGCGTTCGCGGACACGATCGTCCCCGGCGAGAAGCGATCACCGGACGACAGGGCCGTGGCGGGCGCGGCCGCCGGCGGCGGCGCCGTGGCCGCAGGCGCCATCGAGCTGCTGGAGTGGGACGCGACCGGCATCAGCGAGGGCCTGGACGGCTTCGCCTCCGCGCTGGACGACCACGCGCGGGCGTACGCCGCCGAGCACGCCCTGGACCTGGACGAGTCCGTGCCGCCGTTCGTCGCGCTGCCCTTCGAGCACCGCACCACCCTGGTCCAGCGGCTGACCACCCCCGGCCACCCCGAGAAGGCCCTGTGGGTGAGCCTCGCGCTGTTCAGCAACATGGCCTTCGACTCGGCGGCCCACATGCACACCGCCGACGCGATCGCCCAGGGGCATCCGGGGCTGATCGCGCTGGGCATCGAGAAGCCCGGCCCGGACGGCCTGTGGCGCTTCTCCGAGTACTCCTACGGCCGGCCGCTGGCTCGCCTGCACCCGGACACGACCCCTTCAGGGAGCCCCGCATGACCAGCACGGAACGCACCGACGTCCTCGTGGTCGGCAGCGGCTTCGGCGGCGCGATCGCGGCCTACCACCTCGCCGCCGGCGGCGCGAAGGTCGTGGTGCTCGAACGCGGGCCGTGGCTGACCGGCGAGGACTTCGACCAGGACTTCAAGCTCGGGTCGTCCTACACGCGGGCCTTCGACTTCGTCGTGGGCGACGGCATGAGCATCCTCGGCGGCAACTGCGTGGGCGGCGGCAGCGTCGTCTACTTCGCCGCGATGCCGCGCGCGCCGCGTTTCGTCTTCGAGCGCCACGGGAGCATCGGCCGGCGCATGTGGCCGGCCGCCGTCAGCCGCGACACCCTCGACCCGTGGTACGACCGGGTCGCCGAGTCGATCCCGATCTACCAGCAGGAATGGAGCGACGTCTCCTACGCGGGAGGCCTATGGGCGGCGGCGTGCGACCACGCCGGCCGCACGGCGAACCCGGTGCCGGTCGCCGTCGACCCCACCCAGTGCGTGAACTGCAACTGGATGATGGCCGGATGCCGCTTCGACGCCAAGAAGTCGCTGCTGTTCACCTACCTGCCGGCCGCACTGGCCCACGGCGCGGAGATCAGGCCGCTGCACGAGGTGCAGCACATCTCGCGGACCGACGACGGCGGGTACCGCGTCCACTACCAGCACGTCGACGACGAGGACTACCGGATCACCACCGGAAGCGGCACCATCGACGCCAAGGTCATCGTGCTCGCGGCCGGCGCCGGCGCGACACCCGTCATCCTGCAGCGCAGCGAGGCCACGCTTGGCACGATGCCCCGTGCCGTCGGCCGCTACTTCTCCGGGAACGGCGAGCGGCTCAACACCGCCATCCTCAACGAGGACCGCGTCCGCGACGTCCTCGGCCTCGAACGCGGCAACGGCCTGGCCTACGAGGCCAACCAGATCGGCAAAGGCCCGGTCGTCGCCAACTGGGACCGCCTCGACGGGTCGCTGCCGGAGTACGAGCGCTTCTCGCTGGAGCAGCTGTACTTCCCGCCGGGGCTCGGCACCATTCTCGCCCAGGTCCCCGGCGCGAGCGGCGTGAGCTGGTTCGGCGTCGACAAGAAGGAAGTGCTCAAGCGCTGGCGCTCCTGGCTGATCATCTTCCAGATGATCGAGGACGACAACGAGGGCGTGTTCGGCCCGCCTCCGGAGCGCGGCAACGCTGACCGGCTGTCCCAGCAGATGCTCGGCATCGGCCGGCTGCGCTACGACCCGACCCCCAACACGCTGCGCGCCTGGGCCCTGGCGGACGCCGAGGTCAAGGACATCCTCGAACGCGACGGGCTGGCCGAGGTCGCGGCGTGGACCAACGACGTGGTGGGTGCGTACACCGTGCACCCGCTGGCGTCCTGCCGCATCGGAGACGACCCGGCCACCTCGGCCCTCGACGACCGCCACGAGCTGCGCGGCCACCCCGGCATCTTCGTCACCGACGGCTCCGCCGTGCCGGGAGCGCTGACCGTCAACCCCGCCATGACCATCTCCGCGCTCGCCGAACGCGCCATCCCCGGCATCGTCGCGGCCGCGCGGGAACGCGACGTCGAGGTCACCTACGGCGCCCCGGCCCCCAACGGCGGCACCGCCACCCGCCGCGCCGCCGCCCCCCTCATCCCCGACCTCATGCGCCGGTGACCGATGCGGGGCGGGAGGAGTTCTACCCGCCTCGCCGTGCCTTTCCGCCGGCGCCGGGGCGGTGGGACGGGATGTGGAGTGGATCGGCGCCTTGGGCGGCGCGGGACCTGGTGCATGTTCGCGGATGACCCGGTAGGGGAGGGGAAGCGATGGGTAAGGTGCTCAGCCGCTTGACGCTGCCTGGGGTGCTGGGGCAGGTGCGGCATGTCGTGCCGGTGCGGCCGGCCGCGGCGCAGGGCCTGGTCGCCAGGGTGTACGCGCAGGCCGAGCAGGACTTCGGCATGCTCGCGCCGCCCATCCTGCTGCACTCGCCCGCGCCCGAGCCGCTCGCCGCCTCCTGGGCGATGCTGCGCGAGTCACTGCTCGCCGCCGGCGCCGTGTCACGGCCCGTCAAGGAGGCGGTCGCCACCGCCGTCTCGGCCGGCAACGTCTGCCCGTACTGCGTCGACGTGCACCGGGCCACCATGGACGGCCTGGTGCCGGGCGGCCCGGCGGCCGAGATCGCCCGTGACCACGCCGAGGCGATCGCCGATCCTCGCATCCGCCGGGTGGCCGAGTGGGCCCTGGCCGGCGGGACGCGGGAGACGGCCGCGCGGCGGGAACCGCCCGCACCGGCGGAGGAGGCCAGGGAAATGGCCGCGGTGGCGGTGACCTTCCAGTACCTGAACCGCATGGTGAACGTCTTCCTCGGCGACTCGCCGCTCCCCCCGCAGGTGCCGGACCGGGCACGCGGCGTGCTGATGCGGCTGTTCGGGCTGGTCATGCGCCCGGCCGCTCGCAGGGCCGCCGCGCCCGGCGCCTCGCTCGCCCTGCTGCCTCCCGCGCCGCTGCCCGCGGACCTGTCCTTCGCCGAGGGCGCCCCCGTCATCGCCGGCGCCTTCGCCCGGGCCGCCGCCGCCATCGACGAGGCCGGTCGCCGCTCGGTACCGGAGCAAGTCCGCGAGCTGGTCACCGCCGAGCTGGCCACCTGGAACGGCGGCCCGCCCGGCCTCGGCCGGTCCTGGGCCACCATCGCCCTGTCCGGCCTGCCGCCCGCGCAGCGTCCGGCCGGACGGCTGGCGCTGCTCACCGCGATGGCCTCCTACCAGGTCGACTCCCCCGTCGTGGCGGAGTTCCGGGCCGGGACGCCCGGTGACCGGGCGCTCGTCGAGCTGACCTCCTGGGCGAGCATGGCCGCCGCGCGCCGGGTGGCCGGTTGGCTGCGCACGACGCCGCCTCCCTCCACGTCCGGCGGCACGGCTCCCGGCCATCGGGCAGGTCCCGCTCTGGACGATCAGGCGAGTTCCTCGCAGGTCCGCCCGGCCGGGCTCGTACCCGGCCACCAGGTGGATTCCGTGCGGGACCAGCAGGCCGCCGGCGCCGATTGACGGCTCGCATCATCCGATTCCCAGTGAGAGGAGAGACACGTGTCCGAGCTGGATATCGTGCTCGCAGATCTGTCCGCTGAAGGCGACCAGCTCGATGACCTGGTCGCCGGGCTCACCCCGGAACAGTGGCGGCTGCCCAGCGCCGCCCCGGGATGGACGGTCGCCGACCAGATCGCCCACCTTGCCTTCATCTTCCGCATCGCCGGCGCCGCGGCGTCCGACCCCGAGGGCTTCAAGGCCATGACCGCCGGGGCCGAGCAAGACTTCAACGGCGCGGTCAACGCCGCGCTCGCGGACTACGCGGACGACACCCCCGAGGTGCTGCTCGGCCGCTGGCGGGCCGAGCGCGCGGCCGTGGTCGAGGCGCTCGCGGCCGTGCCGGCCGGTCAGGTGGTGCCGTGGCTGGTCAACCCGCTGCCGCCGATCATCCTCGCCTGCGCGGGCATTATGGAGCAGTTCGCGCACGGGCAGGACATCGCCGACGCGCTGGGCGCGAGCCTGGAGCGCACCGACCGCATCAAGCACCTGGTGGTGTTCGCGATCCTGACCAAGGACTTCGGCTACCAGGCGCGCGGCCTGACTCCGCCGGCGACCGAGTTCCGCTTCGAGCTCACCGCGCCGTCCGGCGAGCTGTGGGCGTTCGGGCCCGAGGACGCCGAGCAGCGGATCGCCGGG
Source organism: Sphaerisporangium perillae (assembly GCF_023276435.1). GTDB lineage: Bacteria > Actinomycetota > Actinomycetes > Streptosporangiales > Streptosporangiaceae > Sphaerisporangium > Sphaerisporangium perillae. The sequence continues at coordinate 29,580 of NZ_JALLPO010000053.1, read as the reverse complement.
CCCGCCGTCGACTTCTGCCTGCTCGCGACCCGGCGCCGCCACCGTGACGATCTCGCGGTCACCGCCACCGGAGCCGAGGCCGACCACTGGCTGGACATCGCCCAGTGCTACCGCGGCCCCGCCGGCGCGGGCCGCACCCCCGGCCAGTTCGCGACCGCCGGGGTGTAGGCGCGCCGAGCCCGGGGCTCGCCATCGGAGGCCCGGGGACCGGGGACCTCATCGGTGGGGCCGCCAGGGAGCGCGGGAGCGGACCCGGGACCTCATCGGCGCGACCGCCGGTGGGGTCCCTTCCGTGTGTCCGTGGCCTTCCGGGGCGTGCCTTCGCGCGGAGGTTCCCCTCGCGCGCGTTTTCCGGAATTCCGTGGTCCAGGGCGCTTCCGCCGGCGACGGTACAGTGGCCCTTTCGTCTCGTCCTGGAAGTGAATTCCTGCCCGGCATGAATGCTTGGACACCGGCCGGTGGTCCATTGGCAGGAAACGGTTACCGGCGGACAACTTGCTGCCTTTGTTTCTCCCCTTCGAATGGCCGTGCAGAGCGCACAGTTGGTGGTGCGGAAACAATTCCACCGCGCGAAACGGCGAGGAAAAGGGAGCCACCCATGGCGATGACGATGACCGCGGACGCCGCGCCGCCGCGTATGCAGGCGGCCGCCGAGCCGGGCTCGCCCGCGATCCGCCGTGTCACGGTCATCGGAACCGGCGTGATCGGGACCTCGATCGCGCTCGGCCTGCGCCGGGCGGGCGTCCAGGTGGCGCTGGCCGACCGGGACGCGGGCTCGCTGGCGCAGGCGGAGCGTATGGGGGCCGGCATCGCATTGGCGGCCGGCGGCCCTCCCGCCGACGTGGTCGTCATCGCCACTCCGCCGTCCACCGTGGTCGGCGTGCTGCGCGACGCCCAGGCCCGCGGGCTCGGCGCCGTGTACACCGACGTGGCGAGCACCAAGGGCCGTATCTTCGCCGACGCCGAGCTCGCGGGCTGCGACTTCACGACCTACGTTCCCGGCCATCCGATGGCGGGGCGGGAACTGTCGGGACCCGCCGCCGCCCGGCCGGAGCTGTTCGCCGGCCGGCCCTGGGCGCTGTGCCCGCACCCGGGGACGCCGGGGGAGGCCGTCCGCCTGGTCGCCCGGCTGGTGGAGCTGTGCGGCGGGGAGCCGAAGGTGCTCGCCCCGGATGCCCACGACCGGGTGGTCGCCGCGGTCTCGCACGCGCCGCACCTTGTGTCGGCCGCTCTCGCGGCCAGGTTCGCGGGCGCCGACGAGGCGATGCTGTCGCTGGTCGGCGCGGGGCTGCGGGACACCACCCGCATCGCGACCGGCGCCCCCGGCCTGTGGTGCGACATCCTCCAGCAGAACGCCGAATCGGTCGCCACGGTGCTCGAAGCGGTCGTGCGGGACCTGACCGAGGCCGCCTCCGCCCTGCGCAGCCGTGACCCTGACATGCCCGGCGTGCTCGCCGACCTGCTCATCCGCGGCAACCTCGGCCGTGAGCACATCGTCGAGGCCTGGCCGTCGCGCTGGGCCGAGGAGCGGGCCGCAGCGGCGGCCTGAGCCGGCCGGGAGCCACGCCCGCCCCGGCCGGGACCCATGCCCGCCCCGGCCGGGACCCGGTTAAAGAGCATTTTGAAAGAAGTGTCGCGGGGTGGCCGGCGAGACAATGCTGTGGAGAGCATCGGCGTGTGGTCGCCGCCCGGCCAACGCCGACAGAAAGGAGCGTGCCGACCAGCATGACAAGATGGCTTGACTCGGCCTTACTCGGAAGGTTTCGCCTGATGGCGCACCCCGGTGGCCAGGTCCGGAGTACCACGCGTCGGCTGGTGTCGGTGTGTCCCTCTGCAACGCGCTCTGACCGTTTCATTCCTGGGTCAGCGCGGTTCGTCGATTTCCCCGCTTTCTCTCTCCTTGTGAGGCGGGGTGTGCGGGATTGTCGCTCGGTCTCCCGCCGCATCCTCTGGTGGCGATCGCTGGGCGCTCCGTTCGTCCGGGTTCCGTCCATCGCACAGGCGCCGCCGGCGTGATCAGCCCGATCTCCGATGCCTGGGAAAGGGGGCGCCGCTGCTGGAAGTCCACGGCCGGTACGCCCTGTCTCCCCGGAGTCCGGAGGACCCGGCCTGATATCGAGCACATCCATGTGAATCGCACCACCCGACTCAAGCAGCGGTCACTCCGCTGGTGTGCGTCCGACCAAGAGAGGACAGGAATGTGACCGACGATGTGCGGCTCAAGGCTGGACGACGTGAATGGGTGGGCCTGGCGGTTGTGGCCCTGCCCGCCCTCATCGTCGCCCTGGACATCTTCGTGGTGCTCCTCGCGCTGCCCGAGTTGAGTGCGAAGCTCGGCCCGAACAGCACCCAGCAACTCTGGATCGTGGACATCTACGGGTTCATGGTCGCCGGCTTCCTCATCACCATGGGCAACCTGGGCGACCGCATCGGCCGCCGCAAGCTGCTCCTGATCGGTGCGGCGGCGTTCGGCGTCGCCTCGATCGTGGCGGCCTACTCGACCAGCGCCGTCACGCTGATCCTCGCCCGCGGCGTGCTCGGCATCGCCGGCGCCACGCTGGGCCCGTCCACGCTGTCCCTGATCAGCAACATGTTCCACGACGACAAGCAGCGGGCGACCGCGATCGGTATCTGGGCCGGGTCGTTCTCGGTGGGTGCGATCATCGGCCCGCTCATCGGCGGCGTGCTGCTGGAGTACTTCTGGTGGGGATCGGTCTTCCTGATCGGTGTGCCACCGATGGTGTTGCTGCTCGTCGTGGGCCCGATCCTGCTGCCGGAGTACCGCAATTCCGAGGCCGGCAAGATCGACCTCACCAGCGTGGCCCTGTCCCTGGCGGCGGTCCTGCCGGTCATCTACGGCATCAAGGAGCTCGCCCGGACCGGCTGGCAGGCGGTGCCCGTCATCGCCCTGGCCGTCGGCCTGGTCATGGCGGTGGCGTTCCTGCGCCGCCAGCGCGCCCTGAGCGACCCCCTGCTCGACCTGCGCCTGTTCGGCAACCGGATGTTCAACAGTGAGCTGAGCAGCATGCTGCTCTACAGCGGCCTCACCGGTTGCACCATGCTGTTCATCACCCAGTACTTCCAGTCGGTGGCGGGCCTGACGCCGCTGCAGGCGGGCCTCTGCCTGGTGCCCGGCCTGGTGCTCGGCATCGTCAGCGTCACCGTCGGCCCGCAGCTGGGCGGCCGGTTCAAGCCGGCCCACCTCATCGCGGGCGGCCTGCTCTTCGTGGTCGCCGGTCTGACCGTCCTCGCCTTCGCCGACTCGGTCGCCGGCCTGATCATCGGGTACTCCATCTGGTGCCTCGGCGGCGGGCCGCTGCTCACGATCGGCATGGGCCTGGTCGTCGGTTCGGTCCCGCCGGAGAAGGCCGGGTCGGCGTCGTCGCTGGCGCAGATCGCCAACGAGCTCGGTTACGCGCTGGGCATCGCCACCGTCGGCACGATCGGCACCCTGGTGTACCGGGCCCAGGTCGCGGACGCGGTTCCGGCCGGCGTGCCCGCGGCGGCGGCCGACGCCGCCCGGGAGAGCGTCGCCGGCGCGGCGGCCGCGGCGGGCGGCCTGCCGGAGCAGATCGCCGGCGCGCTCCTCGCCCCGGCTCGCCAGGCGTTCACCAGCGGGCTGCACGTGGTGGCGGCGATCAGCGCGCTCACCGTCCTCGGAGTCGCCATCCTCAACGCGGTCGTCCTGCGTCAGCTGCCCGCCTTCGGGCAGGCGCCGGCGAACCCCGGCGAGGGTGACGCGAACGGCGGCGAGGCGAACAGCGGCGGCGAGGTGGTCACCACGGAGGCGACTCCCGAGCCGGCTCGCGGCGAGGTCGCGGTGGCGAGCCAGGAGGCCTAGCGATGCGTTGCGGGAGGACCTTTCCGGCCCGCCCATAACGCCGACCGAATGCGTCTATGTCAGGACGCCGAAGAACTCGGACCGTACCATCGTTCGGAGAGAGATCACCGACGCGGCGGTAGCCGGTTCGTTGTAAATGAAACGACTACGAGAGGAGAGCCTGATGGCTCAGTTCGCGATTCTGCTTTACGCCCCCACCCCTGCCGACTGGTCGGAGGCCCCGGCCGACGAGCTGGAGGCCCACGGCACCTACGCGGACAAGATCGAGGAGCTCGGCGGCAGCATCGTCGCCGGCTACGCCCTGCACCCCAGCACCACCGCCAAGGCCGTCCGCAGCGACGGCGTCACCGACGGCGCCTTCGTCGACGCCAAGGAGGTGCTCGGCGGCTTCTCCGTGATCGAGGCCCGTGACCTCGACCATGCCGTGGAGATCGCCAAGCTCAGCCCCGGCACGTGGCGCGGTGGCATCGAGGTCCGCCCTCTGCTCGGCTGACCGCACCACCCGTGCCGGCGGCCACGCCGGGACGGGCGTACGAGCAACGCCCATCGCCGCGGCGACCCCGAGAGGTCGCCGCGGCGATGCGGTCTTCGCGGACCGGCGAGGGGCAGGCGCGACCGAATGCGAACGAAACCGATCGAATGGTTGACCGATGCGGCGAAACCGTGCTTATTAGTGTCAAGGCACGATTGAACTTGGCCGAATCTGATCGGTTGTCCGCGAAAGGCATGCCATGCGCCCGTCCACGCCCCGGACCATCGTGGTCGCCGTTCTGGCCGTTCTGGCCGTCCTGACCTCGTCGGCACTCATGCCGCCCGCGGGCGCCACGTCGGAGGGAGAAAGATCGTCGCCGGCGAAGGCGCGGGGTGGCGGGACGGCCTTCCTCGACAAGGGCTCCTACCTGCGAGGTTTCTCCGACCCCGACTGGTTCGAGGCCAACATCCCCTTCGTCGATCTGCCCGACCGGCAGATCCAGGACGTCTACTACTACCGCTGGCGGGTCTGGAAGGAGCACCTGCGCTACACCGACCCGCGGAACGGGTGGGTCCTCACCGAGTTCCTCGACTGCTGCGGGTACGCCGCCCCCTACCAGGCCATCAACGCCGCGGCCGGCCACCACGTCTACGAGGGCCGCTGGGTCCGCGACGGCACCTACCTCGACGACTATCTGCGCTTCTGGCTCACCGGACCGGGACAGGGCGGGCAGAACGTCAACGCGCACGCGCCGGACTGGGCGCACGAGTACAGCTTCTGGGCCGCCGACGCGGTCTACGCCAGGGCGCTCGTCACGGGCGACTGGGCCTTCGCCAAGCGGCTGCTGCCCGCGCTGGTCCGGCAGTACGACAACTGGAAGGGCCAGTACGACGCGAAGACGGGCCTGTACTGGCAGCTGCCCGTGTGGGACGCCAAGGAGCTGTCCCCGGCCTCCTACCAGAGCGGCGACGCCTTCGCCGGAGTGCGGACCTTCCGCCCCTCGATCAACGCCTACCAGTACGGCGACGCCATGGCGATCAGCCGCATCGCCGCGATGACCGGCGACACCGCCACGGCCGCGGACTTCGCGGGACGGGCGAAGGCCGTCAAGCGCACCACCATCGACAAGCTCTGGGACGCCGACCGGTCCTTCTTCTCCGACATCATCGCCGAGGACAACCCCGACCTGCGCAAGCTGGACACCCGGGAGGACGTCGGGTTCGTCCCATGGCAGTTCGGCCTGCCCGACGCCGCCCAGTCCAAGGCCTGGGAACAGCTGCTCGACCCGCAGGGGTTCGCCGCGCCGTACGGGCCGGCCACCGCCGAGCGGCGCAGCCCCTGGTTCATGCACGACGCGCTCCAAGGCTGCTGCCACTGGGACGGGCCGAGCTGGCCGTACTCCACAGCGCAGATCCTCACCGGGCTGGCGAACCTGCTCGACGACTACCCCGCCCAGCCCTACGTCGACGCCGGCGACTACTACGACCTGCTGCGCACCTACGCGCTCACCCAGTACCGGGACGGCAAGCCGTACGTGGCGGAGGCGCATCACCCGGACGAGAACCGCTGGATCTACGACGGGCACGCCCACAGCGAGGACTACCTGCATTCCACCTACACCGACCTCGTGCTGTCGGGCCTGCTCGGCCTGCGCGGGCAGGCCGGCGCCACCCTGCGGCTCAGCCCGCTCGTCCCGGCGGACTGGCCCTACTTCGCGGTGGAGAACGTCCCCTACCACGGTCACGACGTGACGGTGCTGTGGGACCGTGACGGCTCGCGGTACGGCCAGGGCGCGGGCCTGCGCGTGTACGTCGATGGCACACTGGCACGCGCCTCGCGCACGCCGGGCCCGCTGACCGTCCCGGTCGGCGCGGCGCGGACCGCACCCGCCGACCGGCTGGTCAACGAGGCCGCCAACCCGCTGCGCACGGGGTTCCCCAAGCCGATCGCCTCCTACACCTCGCCGTACGACGACGCGTGGCGCGGGCTGGACGGCAAGGTCTGGTTCGACGAGGTGCCGCAGAACACCCGGTGGACGAACTACCGGTCGCCGAACGAGGAGGACTTCTACGGCGTCGACTTCGGCGGGCCCACGCCGGTCCGGGACGTCCGATGGTACGGCTACGACGACGGTGGAGGCGTCCGCACCGCCACCGACTACCGGCTGCAGTACTGGACGGGCACCGCTTGGCAGGACGTCCCCGATCAGGTTCGGTCGCCGGCGAAACCGGTCGGCAACGGCCTCAACCGGATCACCTTCCCGGAGATCACGACCAGCCGCGTGCGGCTGCTGTTCCGGGGCGAGTCGGTGGGCGTCGCCGAGCTCCAATCATGGAGCCGGTCGAGCGACGCCATGGCGCTGGAGGCGAGCCCGGGCGAGGCCGTGCCCGGAAAGCCGGCGACGGTGACGACCACCCTGGTCAACCACGGCCGCCTCGCCCGCGACGTCGAGGTGCGGCTGGTCCTGCCCGAAGGGTGGACCGCCGGGCCGCTCACCAGTGCGACGGCGCGCCGGCTGCCGCCGTCCGGCCGGCTGGAGACCAAGTGGTCCCTGACCGCCCCCGGCGACGCGACGCCCTGCACCGAGGCCGTGCTGGCGGCGGAGGCCCGCTGCGAGGGCCGGCTCACCCGGACGCGGGCGCCGCTGCGGGTCATCGACGACCCCGCCGTACGGCACGGACTGCGCGGCGACTACCACCTCGCCTCGGCCCCCGGGAGCTTCGACTTCGGCGAGCTCAAGGCCAGCGTGGTCGACCCGCAGATCGACATGTCCGACCTCAACCCGGTGCTCGCCGCCCGCACCGGGCGGGAGGACGACGTCACCGTGCGCTGGACCGGCGCCATCGAACCCAGGACCGGCGGCGCCCACACGTTCTCGATGATCGGCGACAACGGCTTCCGGCTCTGGGTCGACGGGAAACCGATCATCGATCACTGGGTGGACGACTGGGACAACAAGCAGACCGGCGCCCCCGTCACGCTGGAGGCCGGCAGGAAGTACGACATCAAGATCGAGTACTTCGAGCACTTCGGCGGCGCCAACCTGCACCTCACCTGGCAACCCCCCGCCCAGCCCGAACAGCCCGTCCCCACCTGCGCCCTCTACCCACCCACATGACCAGAAGGCGAGCCGGCCACCCGGCTCGCCTTCTCCTGCCGGCACCGCGCGCTCCGCGGATGGTTCCCTGGGTTCGGCGGTGGCCGGGTACCAGAATCTCGGAAGGCCGTCGCCGCGGTCGAGCGCGCGGCGACGGCCTTGGGGAGCCGAGGGCTAGTGGGTAGCGGAGTTCTCCGGAGCCGCGGACGTCGTCGCCGCTCCGGCGAGCGCGGGGGCGGAGGTCCCGGATTCGGCTGGGACGGGGGCCGGGGAGTGCGAGGTGCGGCGGCGGGAGGAGGCGAAGCGGCGCATGATGGGGTTCTCGACGAGGTGGAACATCGCGGCGGCCACCGCCAGTGAGGCGAGGAAGAGCACCGCGATGATGCCGATGGCCGCCGGAGTGCCGTAGCTCTTGCCGCCGGTCAGCAACTGGCTGCCGAAGACCAGGATGAGCAGGTGGCACATGTAGAAGGCGAAGGACACCTCGCCGAGCCACACCATGACCCGGCTGCCCGTCCAGCTCGGCTTGTTGTTGACGTCGGCGATGGCCGCGTTGGCGATGATGAGGGTCAGCGGGACCACCGTGGCCGCCGCCTGCGGGTAGGTGAGCGGCAGGTGCGGGGCCACGACGTAGGCGAAGACCGCCAGCGCGACCGAGCCGCCGAGGCCGAGCGGCACCTTCCGGCCCGTGATGACGATCCGGGCGGCGATGATGCCGAGGACGAACTCCAGCAGCCGCACGGGCGGGAACTTCGAGGTGAACCAGAACTCCAGGTGCGCCGACTGCGTCCACGGCTGGTATGGCCCGCCGGCGCCGGGCAGCAGGGTGGCGACGAGCGGGACCAGGAAGATGGCCGCGACCACGACGCCCGCCCAGGCCCAGAGCCGCTCGGGCCGGATGCGCCCGATGTAGCGGATCAGGAACGGGAACAGGAGGTAGAAGAGCGCCTCGTTGGACAGCGACCAGGAGACCGAGTTGTAGGACGTCCAGATCTCCAGCTGCGGGAAGAACGAGTGCAGCAGGGTCACGTTGAGCAGGGCGTTCCAGCCGTTGAACGCCATTTTGAACACCCCGCCGAACAGCAGCGCCGCCGCGACGAAGGTGAGCAGGTGGTTGGGCCAGATCTTGAAGATGCGGCGCCGCCAGAACTTCGAAGTGCTGTCACCGGGGCGCATGGACCACGTCAGGACGAAGCCGCTCAGCAGGAAGAAGAAGCTGACGCTGGCCCAGTTGCCCTCCCAGAAATACGAGGCGACGGTGCCGGGGACGGGCATCATCTGCCACGTCTTCTCGGCGAACACCGTCGTGCACAGGGCGTGGAAGGAGAAGACGCATATCGCGGCCAGGAACCGCATTCCCGTCAGCGACGGGAGCTGTGATCGCACGACGGCGGGACGAGCCTCGACTTGTGCGGATGACGAATCCACCATGTGACGTGCCTTTCGATGTTCGGGCTCACTGAGACTCGATCAGGCGATGGCTCCGTACGGCGGTCGGGCGGCCACCATGGACGAGCCGGTACGACAAGCGTGGCGTCCCGCGGTCCGGCCCACATATTCCGTATTGCGGAGTTGCCTGTTTCCCCCCGCGCGCTCCAATGCCGCGCAATCCAGGAGATGCGGCGCGCGAAGGCGCGGGAGAACGATGTGGCGGTGTGAGTCGACGTCACTCACCCGCGCGACGACGAAGGAGTTGACGATGTCTCAGCCGGACAGATGGGATCTGGTCTTCCAACGCGACGATCTGACCGTGAGCGAGATCCGGGGCGCGTCCTCTCCTCGCCTGCAGCCGGGCGAGGTGCGGCTCGCGGTGGAGAAATTCGGCCTCACGGCCAACAACGCCACCTACGCGCGCTTCGGCGATTCCGATATCCCGTTCTGGAACGCTTTCCCGGGACCCGACGGATACGGCCGCGTGCCCGTCTGGGGGTATGCGAGGGTGGAGGAGTCGCGCCATCCGGAGATCGGCGTGGGCACGCGCTACTTCGGCTACCTGCCGATGTCCACCCACCATGTCGTGGCGCCGCAGGTCACGCCACGTGGGTTCGCCGACACCACGCCGCAGCGTCACTTCCTGCACCCGTGGTACTGGCACTTCGAGCGTGCCGAGGAGCCCGACGCGCTGGACGACCGCCGCGCCCTCATCCACCCCGTCTATCCGGCGGCCTACAACCTCGCCGACATGCTGGCGCGGCAGGCCGGGCTGGGCGCGCGGTCGGTCCTGATCACCAGTGCCTCCAGCAAGGTGGCGATCGGGCTGGTCGAGGAGGCGGCCGCACGCGGCCTCGGCCTGTCGGCCATCGGGATCACCTCCGAGCGCAACGCCGCGTTCGTGGGCGGTCTCGGCCTGTACGACACGGTCGTCTCGTACGAGGATCTGGCGTCGGCGCCGGTCACCGAGCCGGCCGTCTTCGTCGACCTCACCGGCGAGGCCACCTGGCGGCTCGCGGTCGCCGAGCGTTTCGCGGACAAGCTGGTCAACACCACGCTGATCGGCTTCACCCATCCCGGGGCGCAGGTGCCGCCGCCGCCCGGCCTTCGCGGTCCCGCTGCGGAGGTGTTCTTCACCCCCGCGGTCGAGTGGCAGGTCGCGGAGGAGGAGGGCCCGGAGAACTACTACGCCCGGTACGCCAGGTCCGAGCGCCGGTTCCTTGCGAGCACGACGTCGTGGCTGACCATCGAGCACGCGCAGGGGCCCGAGGCCATCGTCGACGTCTTCGGTGACGTGCTCGCCGGAAAGCAGCCCCCGGACGTGAGCTACGTCCTTCGTCCCTGAGGGCCATCCGGCACCAGGGGGGCCACATCGGGGGAGAACCGCAGCGGCTCGATGCCGGGCCTCGTCAGCAGGAGGAAATCAACCGTGACACTGGATACGGACAAGGCCGGCGTCCCCACGGGGTTGGCCGACCCTCCGGCCGGCCGCCCGCAGGCACCGGCCGTCACTTCCCGCACGCCCAAATCGTGGTGGCGCCGGCCGTGGATCATCCCACTGATGGCGATCGTCGCGATCTACCTGGTCTACCAGGTCTCGCCGTACGTCCCGGAGAGCAAGGCGCCGGTGCCCCCGCACGACGGGTTCCCGGCGTACTACCCGCTGCTCGTGGTGCACATGGTGGCCGGCACGCTGGCCATCGTGGCCGCCTGCTTCCAGGTGTGGCCGTGGCTGCGCAAGCGGCACCCGGCGATCCACCGGGCCAGCGGCAGGGTCTACGTGCTCGGGGCCGTGGTCGGCGGGATCATCGGCCTGATCCTCGTGCGGTTCGCCCCGGCGGTCGGGCAGATCGGCGTCAGCGCGGCCACCACGCTCTGGATCGTGTTCACCGTGACGGCGGTCGTGTACGCCCGTAAGCGCCGGTATGACCTGCACCGCCGCTTCATGCTGTACAGCTTCGCCATCATCATGAACAACATCTGGGGCGTGCTGATCGTCAACGTGCTGATGCGGATGCCGTTCGAGGTCGGGTTCACCTACATGCTGGAGGCCGCCCGCTGGACCGGCTGGATCTTCAACCTGATCCTGGTGCAGTGGTGGCTGTACCACACCGAGGGCCGGGACGTCGGCCTGCCCGGCCGGCGTGCCGAGCGGGTGCGCGCCTGAGCGCCGGAACCGTCCCGTAGGAGCGACCGAGCCGGGCGGCGGGCGGGGGAGACCCCGACGGCCGCCCGGCTTCCGCATGCCCGGCCGCGGGACGATCTGACGAACCCCGGCACGGCGAACGGCCGGCGGGCCCGTGCGGGACCGCCGGCCGTTCGCGCCGCGAGCCGGGTCAGCTGTCGATGAGCATGCAGTGGGCGGGGCGCGGGCCGGTCGCCAGGCAGTGGGCGCCGTAGTCGCCGAGCAGCCTCTCCGCCTCCTCGGCCGCCTCGCCGAAGCGCTCGACCGGGTCGGCGCCGAGCGCCATGATGTCCTCCAGGGCGTACATCATGGCGTGCTGGATCTGGGCGAAGTGGCCGAGCATCGCCGCCTGCGCGCCGGGGACGCCGGTCGTCATGTTCAGCTGGTCGGTGGCCACCCGGTGATAGGGGTGCTCGTCGTACCAGCCCTCCCGCTCCAGCAGCTCGGCGGCGGCGTTGGTGACCGGCGCCGAGCCGTACACCTTGTGCCACTCGGCGGCGTTGCGCGGGTTGTTGAGGTACTGCATGAAGGCGAGCGCGCCGTCGCTGGTCTCCTCGTCCAGGCCGTCGCGCAGCCAGATGCCGTCGCCGCCGATCCAGTTGCCGGCGAAGGGGAAGTCCGCGTTGTAGGGCGTCGGGGTCACCGCGACCTCGAAGCCCCGCTCCCTGCCCGCCTTGACCATGTACGGCGCCTCGAACGAGGAGCTGAACCGGAAGACGACCTGCTGGTCGGCGAAGGCCCGCGAGGAGCCGGCCCAGTCCTCCAGCTTTCCGGTGTGCAGGTAGTGGCCGTCCCTGTGCAGGCGGTACCACCACATGACGTAGGCCGTCATCTCGGGGGAAGTGAGGTCGACGGTCGTGGCCCGGCCGGTGCGGCCGTTGTCGTTGTCGGTGAGCAGGCCGCCCTGATGGGCGAGGGCCTGCTGGAAGAACTTGCCGTCGTTGGCCCAGCTGATGGCGTGGGACGGCCCGTTCTCCAGCCGGGCGACCGCCGCGCACGCCTCCTCGATCTCCTGGAAGGTGCGCGGCACCTCGGTCACCCCGGCGGCGCGGAGCAGCGTGGTGTTGGTGTACATGTGCATCGTGGACAGGGTCATCGGAATGGCCGAGAAGGACCCGTCGATGGTGTAGAAGTGGCGGCCCGCGGCGACGACGTCGTCGAGGACGACTGGCTGGCCGAGGATCTCCGTGCGGCCGCCGATCGCCTTCTCGACCGAGGTGAACAGCGGCTTCCCGTCCCGGGTGAGGGTGTCGCGGGCGAGCTGGGTGGCGCCGCTGTAGTACGAGGCGATGGTCGGCGGGCGGCCCTGCTGTGTCGCGTCCGCGACGTCCCGCGCCAGGTCCTGGAAGTAGGAGCTGCTCACGTCGATCCGGTAGCGCGGGTACGCCTGCTCGAACTCCCGGGCCCGCTGCTTGATCGGGTCGAGGAAGTTCGGAAACGTGTAACCGGAGAACCGGGCGTCGATGACGATTCTTCCGGAGCGGTCCGCCTCACTCACGTGCTCATCCTTTCGTCGGGAATCACGGCGGGTAAGCCCGCGCAGCCTGAGCGGCCCGGTCGCTTCACGCGTGGCGACCAGGCCGGCGAGAGGTGGAGACATCGGTTTCCCGATGCCCATGCTGCGAGACCGCCCACCTCTGCGCATCTCCGCCGTTGCGGTGTTCTCCCGCGAAAGAGCACATCCAAAGATGCAGCCGGATTCTCCGCGACGGCACGCTTGGGAGGAGCCGAGCCGACCATGACCGGCGCGGCGGTGGCGTGGACGCCGCCCGGCCGCCAGTGGAGGAACGAACATGACCGATGTACAGAGCCACGGCCATCCCAACGGAGCCGTCGCCGCCGTTCCCTCCGGCCCGGCCGATGAGCGGTACATCCCCGAGTTCGGGCCGTCGACCATCACCCGTGACGACCCGCGCTACGACAGCATGCTGCGCGGCACCAACCACCGGTTCGTCGGCAGCCCCGACTACGTGCGCGTGGTGACCAGGACCGAGCACGTCGTGGCCGCGGTCGACGAGGCGGTGGCGGCCGGGAAGCGCATCGCCGTGCGCAGCGGCGGCCACGGCCTGGAGAACTTCGTCGCCAACGCCGAGGTGAAGGTCCTGCTGGACATCTCGGAGATGACCGCCGTCTACTACGACAGCGGCCGCCGAGCCTTCGCCATCGAGGCCGGCGCGACCCTGGGTCACGTCTTCCGCGTGCTGTTCAAGGGATGGGGCGTGACCGTCCCCGCCGGCATGTGCCCCGAGGTGGGCGTGGGCGGGCACTTCGCCGGCGGCGGCTTCGGCCCGCTGTCGCGCAGCCTCGGCGCGGTCGTCGACTACCTGTACGCCGTGGAGGTCGTGGTCGTCGGCGAGGACGGGCGGGCGCGCGCCGTCGTGGCCACCCGCGAGCCCGGCGACCCGCACCGCGACCTGTGGTGGGCGCACACCGGCGGCGGCGGGGGCAACTTCGGCGTGGTGACGCGCTACTGGATGCGCAGCCCGGACGCGGTCTCCTCCAACCCGGCCGAGCTGCTGCCCAAGGCGCCGGCCGCCACCCGCAGCGGCCTCGCCATCTGGTCGTGGGAGGGGATGACCGAGGAGGCCTTCACCACGCTGCTGCGCAACTTCGGCACCTGGTGCGAGAACAACAGCACCGCCGGCACGCCGCAGGCCGACCTCTTCCCGTACTTCCACGGCACGCACAATTCGACGCAGCCGGGGCTGATGGTCGGCGCGCTCATCGACGACGGGCTGCCCGGCGCCGAGGCCCTGATGACCGCCTTCCTCGACGAGGTCGCGGCCGGGGTCGGCGTGGAGCCGGCGATGCGGTTCCAGGAGGTCCAGCCCTGGCTGTACGCGGCGTCCTACCCCGGCTACGGCGACCCCGGCAACCCGGGGGTCCGCCGGTTCAAGATCAAGGCGGCGTACCTGCGCAAGGGCTACAGCGACGCGCAGATCGCGGCCGTCTACAAGCACTTCACCGGCGAGGTGTACAACCCGGCCCAGGTGCTGCTCGTCGGCTACGGCGGCCAGGTCAACACCGTCGCCCCCGACGCCACGGCCACCGCGCAGCGTGACTCCATCCTCAAGGCCGCCTACCTCGGCGCCTGGGCGAGCGAGGCCGAAGACGAGCAGAACGTGGGCCTGATCAGGGACCTGTTCCGCGACATCTACGCCCACAGCGGCGGCGTCCCGGGACCGGACGAGCTCAGCGACGGCGCGTACATCAACTACCCCGACGCCGACCTGGCCGACCCGGAGCTGAACACCTCCGGCGTCCCCTGGCACACCCTGTACTACAAGGACAACTACCCCCGCCTCCAGCAGGTCAAGAAGCGCTACGACCCGCGGAACGTCTTCCGCCACGCGCTGTCCATCAGGCTCCCCGAATAGCCCTCCCTTTCTCGCGCCGGGGCTTCGCGATTTCCGAAAGGACGCGGCGGGCCGGCCGTTCGTCTCCGGCGGCCGGATCGCCCGCCCGTCCCGCTCGTGGGTGCCCGCGCACCCTGATCAGCTCGACCGACAAGATCTTGGAGTCACTCATGGAGAATCGCTGCCCCGTCGCCCTGGACATCACCGGCAAGGACATCCACGCCGAGGCCGAGCACCTGCGTTCGCTCGGCCCGGCGGCCCTGATCGAGCTGCCCGGCGGCGTCACGGCGTGGGCGATCACCGACTACGCCGTCCTGCGGCGGGTGCTGACCGACACGCGCGTCACCAAGAGCGCCCGTGCCCACTGGCCCGCGTTCACCAACGGCGAGATCCGGCCGGACTGGGAGCTCATCAGCTGGGTCGCGATGGACAACATCTCCACCTCCTGGGGCACCGACCACAAGCGGCTGCGCCGCCTGGTCGGCAAGGCGTTCACTCCGCGCCGCATCGAGGCCGTCCGCCCGCGCATCGTGGAGCTGACCAACGAGATCCTCGACGCCCTGGCCGGCACCGAGCCGGGCGAGGTGGTCGACCTGCGCGAGCGGTTCGCCTACCCGCTGCCCGCCCGGCTGGTCGCCGAGCTGATCGGCATGGACGAGACCGCCCTGGCCAAGACCGCGGTCGTCATCGAGATGATGGTGGACACCACCGTCAGCCCCGAGAAGGCCCACTCCATCCTCATGGGCTGGCGCGACGCGATGGCCGACTTCATCGCCTCCAAGCGGGCCAATCCCGGCGAGGACATCACCAGCGACCTGATCGCCGCCCGCGACGACGAGGACGGCTCCAAGCTGAGCGAGGGCGAGCTCACCGACACCATCTTCGCCATCCTCGGCGCCGGGTCGGAGACCACGATCAACTTCCTCAGCAACGCGGTCACCCAGTTGCTGACCCACCCCGACCAGCTGGAGCTCGTCACCTCCGGCCGGTTGGCCTGGGACAACGTGCTGGAGGAGGTGCTGCGCGTGCAGGCGCCGCTGGCCAGCCTGCCGCTGCGCTTCGCCGCCGACGATGTCGACCTGGACGGCGTGCTGATCCGCAAAGGCGACCCCATCCTGGTCAACTACACCGCGGCCGGCCGCGACCCGAAGCTGCACGGGGAGAGCTCCTGCGAGTTCGACATCACCCGCTCCGACAAGGAGCACATCTCCTTCGGCTACGGCCCGCACTACTGCCTCGGCGCCGGCATCGCCCGCCTGGTGGGCGGCATCGGCCTGTCCACGCTGTTCGAGCGCTTCCCCGACATCAGCCTCGCCGTCCCCGCCGAGGAGCTCCAGCCGCTGCCCACGTTCATCATGAACGGCCACCGCAGTCTGCCGGTCCGCCTGCACGCGCGGGTGCCGGCCGAGGCCCACTGACCGACCGGGCGGAGGACGCATGCGCGAAGTGATCCTGTCGATGTTCGTGAGCGTCGACGGCTACATCGAGAACTCGACCGGTCAGCAGGACTGGAACATCGACGCCTTCGACGACGAGATGGAGCGCCACGTCGGGGAGCAGCTCGGCGAGGTCGACGCCCTGCTGCTGGGACGCAGGACCTACGAGCTCTTCGCGCAGGCGTGGCCCACGGAGACCGGCGAGGTCGCCGACAAGATGAACGGCATCGACAAGGTCGTCTTCTCGCGGACCCTCAAGAGCGCCGCGTGGCACAACACGCGGATCGCCGCGGGCGACGTCGCCGAGGAGATCGCCGAGCTCAGACGGCTGCCCGGCAAGGACATGCTGATCTACGGCAGCGCCGAGTTCGCACGCGACCTCATGCGGCTCGGCCTGATCGACGAGTACCGGCTGTGGGTCCATCCCGTCGTCCTCGGCGACGGCAAACAGCTCTTCGAGAACTTCAAGGACCGCATCGACCTGAAGCTGGTGGACACCCGGGTGTTCGACACCGGGGTCTGCATCCTGCGATACCGGCCGGCGTGAGCCACCCCGGGCCGTCGGCCGGCCCGCACCACTCCCGTGAGAACCGTTGACACAGAACCTATGGAGGCCGGCGTGAAGGTTGGCTTGGTAATCGGGGACTTCGCCTGGAAGGGCGGACCGGCCCGGGTGGCGGACACGCTGGTAGAGATCGCGCAGTCCGCCGACGACGCCGGCTTCTCGCTCCTCGGCGTGGGCGACCACGTGTGGCAGGGCCCGCACGCGGGCGGCCCCGAGGCGCCCATGCTGGAATGCTTCACCACACTCACCCTGCTCGCCGCGCACACCCGGCGCTGCCGGCTCGCGCCGATCGTGGCCGGGGTGCACTTCCGCCACCCGGGCATGCTGGTCAAGACGGTGACGTCCCTGGACGTCCTGTCCGGCGGGCGCGCGATGCTCGGCCTCGGCGTCGGCTGGTACGAGGACGAGGCGCGCGGCCTCGGCATCCCGTACCCGTCCCTCGCCGACCGGTTCGCGATGCTGGAGGAGACGATCCAGATCTGCCACCGCATGTGGGACGGTGAGCGCGGCGACGAGCGGCCGTACGAGGGCGCGCACTACCGGCTGGAGCGCCCGCTGAACCTGCCGCAGAGCATCGCCCGCCCGCACCCGCCGATCCTCATCGGCGGCGGCGGGGAGCAGAAGACGCTGCGCCTGGTCGCCCGGTACGCGGACGCCTGCAACCTGTACCCGGGCCCCGACCTGCCGGCGAAGCTGGAGGTGCTGCGGGGGCACTGCGAGACGGAGGGACGCGACTACGACGCGATCGAGAAGACGGTCATCTTCCCGTTCGACGTCGGCGACGACGGCGCCAAGGCCGGCGAGCTGGCCGAGGAGCTGCGCAGGCTGGCCGGCCTCGGCGTGGACACCGCGATCGGCATCGTCTCCGGCCCCGAGCCGGTCCGCCAGGTGGAGATCATCGGCAAGAAGGTCGTCCCCGCCGTCGCCGACGCCTAGCACCGGTCCTGCGCCTGCAGTGCGGTGGCCGGACCGGCGGGGTCGCGCGCCGGGCGGCCCCCTCGCCGCTCAGGCGGAACCTCGAGTGGATCAACGACCTGCTCTCCCACGAGCGGAGGAAGGAAGCAGATGGCCTTCGAAGCGATCCAATCGCTCGTCGGGCGTGCGATCGAGCGGTTCCCCGACCAGGTGGCCGTCGAGTGCCCGCAGGGCGTCTCACTGACCGACATCGGCGTGGAGGGCACCGTGGACGTGCTCGCGCGCGAGAGCGGGAGCTGACATGGCCGGACCGGACCGGGAACTGGTCCCCGAGCAGTGGGTGGCCGTCGAGGAGATCCCGCGCGCCGCCGGCGCCGTCCTGCGGGACGCGCTCGCGCCGCCGAGGCCGACCAGGTTCGGCACCGACATCGGCGAGGAGCCCGACACCGCCCCGAGGCCGGCGCGCACCGGCGATCCGACGGTCCCGCTCACGCCGGTCCAGCGCGCCTACCTCGACCGCCACACCGACGCCCCCGAGCGGCGGGCGCGCGCCCTGCTACTGGAACCGCCCGGCCGGCCCGACCTGGCCAGGGTCAGGAAGGTCACGCTGCGGCTGCTGCTGCACCACGACGCGCTCCGGACGCGCCTGGCCGGCCGCGACGGCGAGCCGCGCCAGCGGGACGCGGGCGTCGGCACGGCGCTGCCCGTCATCGGCCTGGACCTCTCCACGTTCGACCCGGCCGCCGAACCCGGCCTTCTGCGGGCCGCCGTCGACCGGATGCGCGCCCGGCTGAACCTCACCGACGGGCCGGTGCTGCAACTGGCTCTCATCGACCGCGGGCCGCGCCCGGCCTGGCTGCTGCTCGTCATCCACGAGTTGGTCGCCGACACCCCGTCGTGGCGGCTGATCCTGGAAGACCTGTGCTCGGCGTGGACGCAGGCGCAGGCCGGAACGCCCGTGGAGCTCACCCCCGCGGCGTCCTTCCTGGCCCGCGCCGGCGCGTCATCGGTCACGCCGGCGACCGTCCCCGCGTCCGCCGGTGCCGCCGAGGGCTCAGGTGTCCCTTGCGGCCCCGGCGTCTCGGCGTCCGCCGTGGCGACGCCGCGCCCGGGCGACTGCATTCTGCCCGGCTGCTCCGGGGACGCCGCCGAGACCCCCACCCGCACCCGCGTCGTCGGCGGCGACCTGGCCGGTACGGCGGCGCCCGCCGCGGGGAAGGTGCTTTCGGCCATCGCCGCCGTGCTCACCGAGTGGCTGGGCGGGGAGTTCCTCACGGTGGACGTGCTCGACCACACCACCCGCGGCGAGCAGGACGCCGGCCCGCGCGCGGTCGGCCCGCTCACGGCCGTGGAGCGGACGATCGTCTCCGCCGAAGGGCCCTCCGGCCTCGCCGCGCCGGGCGTGCCGGCCGCCCGGATCAGGTACGACCACTTCGGCGACCTCGCCGGGCTGCTCCCCGCCGGCGCGCCGATGGCGCTCGCCTCCCGCGAAGAGGTCGACTTCACCGTCCTGCCCAGCACCCGGCCGTACGTGCTGTCGGTGAACGCCGCCGTCCAGGACGGGCGCCTGCGCCTGGACTGGTGGTGCGGCCCCCAGCTCCGCGAGCTGCTGGTGGAGGCCGACATCCCGCGGCGGGTGGCCCACCTGCTGTCCGGCGCCGGCACCGAGGTCACATGAGATGAGCGGCACGACCGCCGGGAGCACCGCTTCGGGGGCACGGCAAGGCGGGGACGGCCGATGACCGTGAGCGAGTGGTGGGAGGCGCGATGACGGTACGAGCGCAGGCGACCCGGGCCAGGTCCGGGACCTGGACGGCGGAGATGCGACCGGCACGTGCGGAGCCGGAGGGCCGCATCGTCGTGTTCCCGCACGCCGGAGCGGGACCGAACGCCCTGATGCCGCTGCTGGCATGCCTGCCCGAGGCCTACGACGTGCTGGGCGTCACCCTGCCCGGCAGGGAACGCCGCTTCGGCGAGAGCTACGAGAACACCCCGTCCGACCCGGGAGCGGTGGTGACCGGGATCCTCGGGGAGCTGGCAGCGCTGCCGTCCTGCCCGACCGTGTTCTTCGGCCACAGCATGGGCGTGGCCGTCGCGGTCGCGATGGCGCTGGCCGAGCCCGGGGCATGCGGCAGGCTCGTCCTGAGCGCGCACCCTCGACGAGGGCAACCGCCAAGCCGTCGCCGCCGAGATCGCCGGCACCACCACCCGATGAGTTCCGCGCCGGGAACTTCGGTGTGCCGCGGGCGGCCGTCGGGTCAGTCCGTGGAGTCCATCCCCGGGATCGGGGCTCCGGAGGGCATGCCCTCGGCGAGGTAGGCGTCGTAGTGCGACTTCCAGGACTCGGCGCCGTCACTGTGCGGGCCTTCGGCGACCAGGCCGGAGAGGTGCTTGCCGAGTTCGGCGAGGCAGACCGTCCACCCCGCCGCGCTGCGCGCCGCGGTGTCCCGCGCCTCCAGCACGTTGATGAACGTGAGCGTGCATCCGTCGTCCCCGTCGGGCCGCAGCTCGAAGTGCAGCTCGTCGGTTCCCCAGGTGTAGGCCAGGCGGCGGGGCGGGTCGTACACCAGGATCGTGCCCGTCATCGTCGCCCCCAGATTGGGGTCGCCGGAGAACTCGATGGTGCCGCCGGCGCGTGGCTGCATCGACACCTTCGACGGGAACCAGTGCGACAGCTCGCCGGGATCGGTGATCGCCTCCCACAGCCGCGACACCGGCCGCCGGTAGGTGCGTTCGAAGCGCAGGGCCGGGCGGCCTTCGTGTTCGATGTAGGTTCCGTGGTCCATCAGGTCTCCTTGCGATCGTCGTCGTCGTCGTCGAGGTGACGCCCGAGCGCGTCGAGCCGGTCGTTCCACAGCCGCCGGTAGGGCGCCAGCCACGCGTCCAGCTCGGCCATGCGGTCGGGGGCGATGGTGTAGATGCGGCGCTGCGCCTGCGTGCGGACCCGTACGAGGTCGGCCTCGCGCAGCACCCGCAGGTGCTTGGACGTCATGGGCTGGCTGAGCCCCAGCTCGCCGGCCAGTTCACCGACCGCGCGGGGGCCTTCCCGCAGGAGGTCGAGCAGCGCCCGCCTGTGCGGGTCGACCAGCGCCGACCATACCGTCTCCATCGTCACCCTGGGAATATGCCACCATTTGTATATACGTGTCAAGGCATATAAGGGGGAGACAGGCGGCCGTGCGCTCAGGCGTGGGCGCGGCCGGCGAGGGGGGCCAGACCGAGGATGGGGCCGATGCGGGCGGGCCGGAGTTACGGTGGGACACGAAGACCTCCGTGCGTGGTGTGGAGCCCAGACAGCTCCACCACACCGGAGGTCTTCCTATCGATCAAGCTCAAGTGTCAGCAACGCTGGTGGTCAATACAGCTAGGCGGTGGTGGACCGGGCCGGCGGGGCGCCCGGGTCGCCGGCCGGGAGCCGCTCGGGCAGGTCCGAAGCGGAGGCGGGCGGCATCGGCAGCGGAACCCCAGGGCCCCTGCCGCGGCCCGAGGACGCGAAGCGCCGCATGATCGGGCGTTCCACCAGCGAGTACAGCAGCCACGACAGCACCAGCGTGATGCCGAACAGCACCGCCAGCATCGCGAACCCGGCAGGAGTGCTCCAGCCCTTCATGGACCCGAACCACTGGGGGACGTAGATCAGGACCAGGAAGTGCCACATGTAGAAGGCGTAGGACACCTCGCCGAGCCACACCATGACGCGGCCGCCGAGCCGGCTCGTCCGCCGCTCGGCGTCATTGGCCGCGCCCGCGGCGATGATCAGGCCGAGCGGGATGACCGAGACGGCCACGACGTCGAAGCTGACCGGGAGCATCGGCGCGATGGCGTACAGGGCGATGCCGATCGCCAGCGCGCCGCCGAGCCCCACGGGGAGCCGCCTGCCGGTCATGACGATCCTGGCCAGGATCATGCCGAAGACGAACTCCAGCATCCGCACCGGCGGGAACTGCATGACGAACCACATCTCCAGCTCGGTCATGCCGAAGCCGGGGATCGGCGGCTGGGCCGGCAGCAGCTTGGCCACGAACGGCATGGCGAAGATGACCAGCACGGTCAGGCTCGCATACCCCCACAGCCGCTCCGGCCTGATGCGGCCGATGTAGCGGGCCATCAGCGGGAAGAGCAGGTAGAACAGCGCCTCGCAGGACAGCGACCACGCCGGCGCGTTGAAGGCCGTCCTGACGTCCAGGACGGGCACGTACGACTGCAGCAGCAGAGCGTGCAGGAGCGCCGTCCCGCCGTCGATGGCCTGTTTGCCCACCCAGCTCACCAGGACGAGCGCGGCGGCGAGCGTGATGATGTAGTTCGGGTAGATCTTCAGGAACCGGCGCCGCAGGAACGTCGCCGCGGTGTCGGAGGACCGCGCGGCGTAGGTCAGCACGAAGCCGCTCAGGATGAAGAAGTAGGAGACCGCAGCCCAGCCGCCCTGGACGACGACCGAGATGTACACGCCCGTGAACGCCGCGGAGGCGAACAGGCTCGCGCCGATCGCGTGGGTCAGGAAGACCATCGCCGCGGAGATGAACCGCATTCCGGTCAGCGACGGCAGCCGGGACGGCAGGGTTGGGGGACGGGAACCGACGGTCTGCGATAACTCCACCATTTGACGCACCTTCTCAGTTCTGGCCGGCTCAGGCTCGATCAAGGGGCGGTCCGGCGTGCCATATGCGTGCTCGGGGAGCCACCGTTCATCGATCGGCAGGACTTGACCATTGCATCCCGGCGGTCGCGCGCGCATTTTCCAAAATGCGGTGTTGGCGGCCTGGCGTCGGCATTCCGCATTCCAGGAGATGCCCGCTCGGCGGGCAGCCGTGACGCTGGCTACATGGCCCGATTCTCCGCTGACCATTCGAAATGGAGGGCTGCGCGGCAATGGCAGTAGCCACGAATGTTTCCGAGTACGGAGTCGTCCTCCCGCCCGAACCCGCGCTCACGCCGGCGGAGATCGTCGCGAGGGCCGAGGCCATCGCGGCGACGCTGGTCGCGCGCCAGGCCGAGACCGAGGAGCGCACCTTCTACGCGCAGGACACCCACGAGGAGTTCCTCCGGGCAGGCTTCTACCGGATCCTCGTCCCGCGGCGCTACGGCGGCTACGAGTTCGGCATCGACACCTTCATGCGGGTGACGATGGCGCTCACGCGGGGCTGCCCGTCGACCGGCTGGATGTACTGCCTGGGGCACGCGCACGCCCTGGTCGTCGCCTCGCTGTTCGACGAGCGGGCACAGGCCGAGATCTTCGCCGGCGGCGACTTCATCTGCCCCGCGACGGTCGCGCCGAGCGGCACCGCCGAGCGCACCGCCGAAGGCGACTGGCTGCTCGACGGCACCTGGAACTACTGCTCGGGCTCGCCGTACGCGACGCACTTCATCGGCCACACCCTCGTGTCCCCCGGCGAGGGGCGCCCGCCCGCGCCCATGCTCTTCGTCGCCCCGCGCAGCCAGTGGCGGCGCCTTTCCGACTGGGGCGGGCAACTCGGCCTCAAGGGCAGCGGATCGCACAGCATCACCATGGAGAACGGGCTCGTGCCCGGCCACTTCACCCTGGACACCCACGTCAGCCAGGTCGACGTCTCCAAGGGCACCCCCGGGCGCACGCTGCACGGCAACCCGGAGTACGGCGGCGGCCAGCTCAGCTTCATGGTCATCGAGGACGCCATCCTCGCCGTGGGCATGGCGCTCGGCGCCCTCGACGCCTACGAGGAGCTGATGCGCACCCGCATCACGATGTTCCCGCCGAACGTGCCCCGCGCCGAGGACCCCGACTACCAGTTCTGGTACGGCCAGGCCGCCGGGATGATCGCCACCGGCGAGGCGGCCGTCCTGCACGCCGTCCGGCAGTGGACCGAGACCTGCGCGCGCGGCCCGGCGGCGGTCACCAAGGAGCAGGAGATGCGGGTCGCCGCGATCTGCCACCAGGTGGTCGACCTCTGCTGGCACGCGGTGGAGAACTACCTGTTCCCCACCGCGGGCTCCAGCGCGGTCCGCCAGGGCCAGCGCATCGAGCGGGTGTGGCGTGACATGTCCATGTTCCACAGCCACGCCGGATTCGCCGTCTTCCTCTCCACGATCGCCAAGCGCGAGCTCGCCAAGGCCCGCTTCGGCGTCGGCGACGCCGCGCACGCCTGACCGGCGACGGCGCCCCGATCCCTGCCGGCCATGTCCACCGACGACGCTGGACATGGCCGGCAGAGCGTTTCCCGGGCCGGTTCGCCGGCCCCCGCTCTTTTGACGGCCGATCTCAGGCCGCACGGCCGATCTCAGGCCGCTCTGCTCTAAGGCCGCTCTGCGCGCGACGGCGACGACAAAGCCGCACCACCGCGCCCGGGGTGCGGTGGTGCGGGGGCCGGACGGGGGCCGGTCAGCGGTTCGGCTTGCGGGCGGACACGATCACGTACCCGATCTGGTCCTTCCTCGGCGCGAAGAAACCCAGGTGCCTGCGGGAGAACTCCGCCAGGGCCTCCTCGCCGAACTTCGCGGCGATCGTGTCCCTGTGGTCCATCGCGGCCTTGATGTACTTGCTCTTCTTGCCGAACACCCTCGGGCCGCACTGGGTGTACTCCTCGACCTCGAAACCGGCCCGCTCCGCGCGTGCGATCCACTCGGCCAGTGTGGGCAGCTCCCGCAGCTTCAGCGTGCTCATGAACCTCTTCACCCGCGCGGGTTCGGCCGCCGACTCTAGGCTGAAGTCGGAGAAGGAGATGCGGCCGCCGGGACGCAGCACCCTGAACAGCTCCTTGAACACCTGCTCCAGGTCGGGGGCGTTCTGCAGCGACTCCAGCGCCAGGACGGCGTCGAAGGAGCCGTCGGGGAAGGCCAGGTCGGTGTAGTCGCCGTACTCGAAGCTCACCCGGTCGGTCACGCCGCTGGACAGGGCGCGCTCGGTCGCCTTGTCGATCTCGAAGGAGCTGACGGTGATGCCGGTGACCCGGGCGCCGTAGTTCTTGGCGAGGAACACCGCCGTCTCGCCCGGCCCGCATCCGGCGTCCAGGACCCGCTCACCGGGACGCAGGCCGAGTGTGTCGGCCACCTTGCGGCTGATGCGGTGCACGGCGTCCTTCAACGGGGCGTCGTCCTCGTTGTCGTACCAGTACCACATGTGCAGCTGGCCGTTTCGGAGCTCGTCGCCGATCGGGGAGCGCTCGTCGTAATGGGTGCCGATATCGGCCGGGTCGATCAATTCCCTGGTCATCTATCCCTCACTCCAGACGATGGTCGGCCGGTGGCGGAAACGGAGAACGGCGGGCCGGCCGTCGGCTCGGCGCTGTGTCGCCGAGATCCGGCGGCCGAGATTTAAAGACGACGGAATCGTTTCTTTCCCCAGCCTCATGGTGGCCGCGCCGCCGCATTCCCGCATCTCCCCGGTTGCTGCCTGCCGGCGGTATCACGGCAGCTCGCGCGGGCTGCTGGTAAGCACGCTCGGAGAAGACTCCGGGCGGCGGCCGGTGCGAAGATTTCGTGGACGGATTTCTCGCCGGACGGGCACGGAACGAGCCGGGCCGTGAAAGCGGCCATCCGGCGGTGCGCATCGGAACAGTGCACATTGGGCGCGGCCGGCGTACGCCGGCGATTCCAGCCGTGCGGGCGCCCATTCTCCCTTTCGTGAAAGGACGCGCACATGAGTGTTTCCACCACGGGACCGGCTGTCGCCGAACTGCTGACCGAGTTCACGGACGCGACGCCCGGCCGTCTGGACGCCGAGTACCAGCGGCTGGCCGCGGCGCTGTGGAACGGCGGCCAGGCGACCGAGCAGGCTCTGGCGGCGACACCCGCACTCGTGACCGCGCTGGACCAGGTCGGCGACGACCGCAAGGGCCACCTGGTCGTCCTCCTCGGCCTGCTCGCCGAGGTCGAGTACCCCGTCACCGGCGGCCCGCTGAACACCGCGGTGCGGCAGGGACTGGACCGGTACCTCGAGCTGCTGGGCCGCGGGGACAAGACGCAGCCGCTGACGCTCGCCCTGCTGTACCTGCTGTCGCACTTCCCGGGTGACCGGGACCGGATCCTCGCCGCCGCGGGGGCCATCGACCTGGACCCCGCGGAGCGGACGCGGCTGGAGCGCGGCCTCGCCCGGCTGGACCTGGACGACCCGGATGTCGGCCGGGTGTGGCCCGCCCCGTCGGTGTGGGACCTCACCGAGGAGGAGCGGGAGTTCGACCGGCAGAACATCCGCGGCCTCAGCCCCGCGCAGATCACCACGAACTGGGAGAACGACACCCGTACGCTGTTCGGCTACTCGGGCGCCTTGGCCTACTGGGCCGTCCGGTACGGGATGCCGGTGACCATTCCCCCCGCAATCCCGTCCGGCGCGGCTCCCGGGCCCGCCGGCGAGCTCGGCATCGAGACCTTCGCGCAGTACGCGGACGCCCTGCGCTGCACGGCCTGCTCCGGTTCGCTGGAATTCGGGGAGACCGTCCGCTGCCCCGCCTGCTCGGTCCGCTACCCGATCGCCCACGGCATCCTGGACCTGTCCGATGGCATCAGCGAGTCCACGGCCGACCTGCCGCACGAGGCGACCGCCAACCTGCTGGCCAAGCTCGCCGAGATACCCAGCCTGGGCGTGTACTACGAGAAGGTGCTGCGGCCGGCCTTCCTTAACATCGCGGGCGCCAACTGGGGCGGCGCGGTGACGCCGGCGGACGAGGACGGCTACATCGCCCGCCAGATCCGCCCGGTGGACGGCCCCGTGCTGGACCTCGCGGCCGGCGCCGGCCGGTGGACCACCGTCGTCGCCAAGGCCGTCGGCCAGGAGCGGCTGGTCGCCGTCGACATGGGCCTGCCGATGCTCACCGTGCTGCGCGGCAAACTCCCGAAGGTGCCGGCGGTGCGGGGCAGCGCGCTCAACATCCCCTTCGAGGACGCCAGCTTCGGCGCGGTGAACTGCTGGAACGCGCTGCAGGCGTTCCCCGACGACGCGGCGGCCGCCATCGCCGAGGTGGGCCGGGTCCTGCGGCCGGGCGGCACGTTCACGATGATGACCTTCCTGTTCGACGAGGACCCGATCGCCCGGCACTTCCAGGAGTCGCACTACTTCCCCAGCCGCCCCGAGGGCATGCTGCTCTTCGAGATGGACGAGCTGACGAGGTGGCTGGCCGACGCCGGCATGGCGATCGCCGACTCCTCGGGCGCGGGCACGTTCGCCTTCGTCACGGCCGTGCGGAACTGACGGGACGGTCGCCACGGCACACGTATCCGACGGGCGCGCCGCGGTGCGCGCTCACGACCGAGCTGGAGGCGGGTCGCCCATGACCACGGTCAGCGAGCGGGACACGGGCATCGCGCTGCTGGGTGAGGCCGCGTACGAGGCCGCGACCGGGGTGTTCAACCTGATCGCCCCCGCGGAGCCCCGGGCCGCGGTCACCGTGCGCACCGTCGAGGAGATCCGGGCCGCGCTGCGCTTCGCCGCCGCGGAACGGATGCCGGTGCGCGTGCACACCACAGGGCACGCGTCGGCCACGGCCCGCCCCATGCGGGGCGCCCTGCTGATCCGGACGCGGATGGCGGGCGCCGTCGAGATCGACGCCTCGCGCCGCCTGGCCCGGGTCCCGGCGGGCACGCGCTGGGGCGCGGTCGTCGAGGCGGCCGCCGCCCACGGGCTCACCCCGCCGCACGGCTCCTCGCCGGACGTCGGCGTTGTCGGCTACCTGCTGCGCGGCGGCATGAGCTTCTACAGCCGCAAGGTCGGGCTCGCCGTCAACAGCGTCCGCGCGGTCGAGCTGGTCACCGCCGACGGGGAGCGGCGCAGGGTGGACGCCGCCTCCGACCCGGAGCTGTTCTGGGCGCTGCGCGGTGGCGGCGGCGGGTTCGGCGTCGTGACCACCGTCGAGATCGACCTGTTCCCCCTGGCGAAAGTGATCACCGGCGCGGCGTTCTGGCCGGCCGTCCATGCCTCCGCGCTCCTGCGCGCCTGGCGCCGGTGGACCGAGGACGCGCCCTGGGAGGTGGCCACGTCGGCGCGGGTGATGAACCTGCCCCCGCTGCCCGAGGTCCCGCCCGTGCTGGCAGCCGGCCCGGTGCTGTGCGTGGACGGCGTCGTGCTCGTCGAGTCCGGCCAGGACGTGCCCCTCGCCCGGCGGCAGGCCGAGGACCTGCTCGGGCCGCTCCGGGCGGTGGCGGACCCGGTGCTCGACACCTGGGAGCTCACCGAGCCCGCCGGGGTGCTCCAGGCGCACATGGATCCTCCCGACCCCGTCGCGATCGCCGGTGACCATCTGCTGCTCGGCGAGATCGGTGACGACGGCGCCGAGGAGCTGCTCCGGGTGATCGGTCCGGGGTCCGGATCCCCGCTGATCACCGCGGGCCTGCGTCAGCTCGGCGGCGCGTACTCCGTGCCGCACCCGTCCGGAGGCGCGCTGGACCACCTCGGCGCCCGGTACGCCTACTCGGGCGCGGGGGTTCCCGGCGGCGCGCTGACCAAGGAGGCGATCTTCGCCCACTGCGCGGTGGTACGCGCCGCGCTCGCCCCCTGGGACACCGGCCGCACCGCCCCCACTTTCGTGGAGAGCGCCGACCAGCCGCAGGGCCACCTGAGCGACGACCAGGTGACCGCCGCCGACCGCGTCCGCGCCCGGGTCGACCCCACAGGGGTGTTCCGCCATGACACCATGCGGAACACCACCGCCCTCATCTGAGGCGGCGTCTTCGAGGCGGCGTCTTCGAGACGGGGTTCTGGAGACGGGGCCTTCCCGGTCCTGATCAGGGCCCCGACCAGGGGCTTCCCGGTCCCGGCTTCCGGCGGCTCCGGTATGTTCGATACGAGGCTCGCCGGTCCGATGGATCTTCGATGTCCTCTCGTAGCCGGCAAGCCCCCGAAATCCCAGCGTCCGCCCTCGCGGACGGGCCTCTGACTGTGCGCCGAAATACGGTACAGGGGTATGGTGTTGAGCCAGAGGGGCGCCGGACCCCGCGTCGAGACGACAGGAGTGATCACGTTGAGCAGCACCACGTACACCGTCAAGGGCATGACCTGCGGCCACTGCGTCAGCTCGGTGAAGGAAGAGGTCGGCGAGGTTCCGGGTGTCACGGGTGTCGAGGTGGACCTTCCCACGGGGCTGGTAACGGTCCAGAGCGAGGGCCCCGTCGACGACGCCGCGCTCACCGCCGCCGTCCAGGAGGCCGGCTACGAAGTGGTGAGCGGGTGATGAACACCCCCGCGAAGCTCGCCGCCTACACCCTGGGGCTCACCGTGATCTTCGGTGGCGCCTTCGGGGCGGGAAAGGCGGTGGGCGCGGTCGGGACGCCGGTCGCGGCGGCGCATCCCGCGCATGCCGCGACGGCCGGCCAGGCCGGAACGGGGGGCGCCGGGCAGCCGGCGGCGGTTCCCGGGGGGCTGCAGGTGTCCCAGGACGGGTACACCCTGAACCCGCTGACCACGCGCGTCGAGCCGGGCCGGGTCACGCCGTTCCGGTTCACCGTGACCGGTCCCGACGGCCGGCCGGTGACCCGCTACCAGGTCGAGCACGACAAGAAGCTGCACTTCATCGTGGTGCCCCGCGATCTCGGCGGGTTTCGGCACCTGCATCCGGAGCAGGAGGCGGGCGGGGTGTGGTCGGTGCCGCTGACGCTGCCGCGCCCTGGCGCCTACCGGATGTTCGCCGACTTCACTCCCGAGGGGGCGGCCGGCCTGACCCTCGGCGCGGACCTGTACGCCGCGGGCGACTACGAGCCCGAGCCGCTGCCCGCGGCCGCCCGCACCACGACCGCCGACGGATACACTGTCACCCTCGACGGTGACCTGGAGCCGGGCAGGTCGAGCAGGCTCACCCTGAGGGTGAGCAAGGACGGCAGACCGGTCACCGACCTGCAGCCCTATCTCGGGGCGTACGGCCACCTGGTGGCGCTGCGGAGTGGCGACCTCGCCTACCTGCACGTGCACCCGGCGGGGAAGCCGGGGGACGGCGGCACACCGGCCGGACCCGAGATCACCTTCTACGCCGAGGTCCCCAGCGGAGGGGACTACCGGCTGTTCCTGGACTTCCAGCACGCCGGGACCGTCCACACGGCGGCCTTCACCGCCCGGGGCGGGACCGGGGCGACGCCGACCGGCGATCCGGTGCCGTCGGCCGGTCCCGGCCGGTCGAGCGGGCCGGACGTGCACGCTCCGTCCGGCGAACCGGACGGGCACGGGCACTGATGCCGGGCGAGAGCCGGGAAAGGAGAGACATGTCTTCGGTCACCGAACAGAAACCGCCGGGCGCCGGCGGCTCGGTCGAGCTCTCGATCGGCGGCATGACCTGCGCGTCGTGCGCCAACCGCATCGAGCGCAAGCTCAACAAGCTCGACGGCGTG
>NZ_JALLPO010000052.1:13158-62321 GCF_023276435.1 Sphaerisporangium perillae | reverse complement strand
AAGCACGCCGCCAGCGTTCGTCCTGAGCCAGGATCAAACTCTCCAAACAATGTCTGAAGAAATCCCGGCGGACACCACACACACATGTGCGATGCCAACCAAAGGAACCATCCCCGCACCCACAAAAAGAGGCACGAAAGACGGAGGTTAATGCATAATCATGCACTGGCTTTTAACACACTGTTGAGTTCTCAAGAAACGGACGCGTACACCATCACCCAGACCCAAAGGCCCGAACTCCGGGGCTTCCATCTCGTATGCCCTCATCCTACCGAATCCGCTTGACCAGGAGCAAACCGTGCCGTTACCGACACTTGACTTCCAGCCACCCGAACCCACTAGCATTCGAGCCACCCCGTCTCCAGGGCAACTCCACTAACTTACCTGGCCAGAGAGACCGTGTCAACCTCGACGCGGCAACCCGGATACAGGTTGGTCTTTGGGAGTACAGGGAGCCTAGCACCTCCGGGACTCAGATGATTCCCGGAGCCTCCGTTCGGTTCGAGCGGAGTGCGGCGCGCCCTGCGAGTAGAACTCTAGCACCGGTCAGGCCTGCTGATGACCAACTTGGGTCAGCCGGTGGTTATTCCCGGGTCGCGGAAGCTCAAACCTTCGACCGCGACCCTTCCGTGACTTCCTGCGCCGCGGGGGGTCAGCCCGCCGGCAGTGCCGCGAGCTGGGCCTCCAGCCGTGCGATGTCGGCGTCCGCCTGGGCCGCCCGGGCACGCACCTTGGCCACGACGTCATCCGGCGCCTTGGACATGAACTGCTCGTTCGCCAGCTTCGCGACCGCCTGCGCAGCCTCCTTGCGCGCCGCGGCGAGGTCCTTGTCCATTCGCCTCCGCTCCGCCGCGACGTCGATGGCTCCCGCCGTGTCGATCTCGACCACGGCCGAACCCATGGCGAGCCGCGCCGTGGCCGTGAACGACTCCACAGGGTCGTCCAGGCGCAGCAGCGTGCGAATCGCCGGCTCGTGCGCGACGAGCGCCGTTCCCTCCAGCGTCAGCCGGGCGGCGACCCGCTGTCCGGGCTTGAGCCCCTGGTCGGACCGGAACCGGCGGACCTCGGTGATGAGCTCCTGCAAGGCCAGGATCTCCTCCTCGGCGGCCCGGTCGGCGTACTCCTCCGCCAGGACCGGCCAGGAGGCCACCATGATCGATGGGCCACCGGTGAGCGCGCGCCAGAGCTCCTCGGTCACAAACGGGACGAGCGGGTGCATCAGCCTGAGCAGTGCGTCGAACACGTGGCCGAGCACCAGCCGGGTGCGTTCGGCGACCTCTCCGCCCGACGCGATCTGGATCTTGGCGAGCTCCACGTACCAGTCGCACACCTCGTCCCAGGCGAAGTGGTAGAGCTGGTCGGAGATCTTGGCAAACTCGAAGTCCTCGTAGGCGGCGTCCACGACGCCGACGACCGCCTGCAGGCGGGACAGGATCCACCGGTCGGCGACGGTCAGCTCGCCCGGAGCCGGCAGCGCCGCGGAGACCGTCGCCCCGTTCATGAGCGCGAACCGGGTGGCGTTCCAGATCTTGTTGCAGAAGTTGCGGGAGCCCGCCGCCCAGTCTTCGCTGATCGCCACGTCGGACCCGGGGCCGGCTCCGCGAAGCAGGGTGAAGCGCGTCGCGTCGGCGCCGTACCGGGAGACCCAGTCGAGCGGGTCGACGACGTTGCCGAAGGACTTCGACATCTTCTTGCCGAACTGGTCGCGCACCATGCCGTGCAGGGCGACCGTCTGGAACGGCGGCACGCCGTCCATGGCGTAGAGCCCGAACATCATCATGCGGGCGACCCAGAAGAACAGGATGTCGTACCCCGTGACGAGCACCGTGGTCGGGTAGAAGCGTTCGAGCTCCGCGGTGCGCTCGGGCCAGCCGAGGGTCGAGAACGGCCACAGCCCCGAGGAGAACCAGGTGTCGAGCACGTCGGGGTCTTGCACGTACCCGGGCGGGGGCTCCTCGTCGGGACCCACGCACAGCACCTCGCCCTCGGGGCCGTACCAGACCGGGATCCGGTGCCCCCACCAGAGCTGACGGGAGATGCACCAGTCGTGCATGTCGTCGACCCAGTCGAAGTAGCGCTTGGCCAGCTCGGGCGGGTGGATGCGGGTGCGGCCGTCGCGCACGGCGTCGCCGGCCGCCTTGGCCAGCGGCTGCACGTTCACGAACCACTGCAGGGACAGCCGCGGCTCGACCACGGTCTTGCATCGGGAGCAGTGGCCGACGGCGTGGACGTAGGGCCGCTTCTCGGCGACGACGCGGCCCTCCGCCCGCAGGGCCGCCACCACGGCGGGCCTGGCCTCGAAGCGGTCGAGCCCCTGGAAGGGGCCGTGGGCGGTGATGATGCCGCGCTCGTCCATGATCGTCAGGGACGGCAGCCCGTGGCGGCGTCCGATCTCGAAGTCGTTTGGGTCGTGCGCCGGGGTCACCTTGACGGCGCCGGTGCCGAACGCCGGGTCGACGTGCTCGTCGGCCACGATCGGGATCAGCCGCCCGGTGAGCGGCACCTCCACCGATGTGCCCACCAGATGCGCGTAACGCTCGTCGGCGGGGTGCACGGCGACGGCCGTGTCTCCGAGCATCGTCTCAGCCCGGGTCGTGGCGACCACGATGGACGCGTCGCCGTCGCCGTACCTGATGGAGACGAGCTCGCCCTCGTCGTCGCTGTGGTCGACCTCGATGTCGGACAGCGCGGTGAGGCAGCGCGGGCACCAGTTGATGATGCGCTCGGCGCGGTAGATGAGCCCGTCGTCGAAAAGCCTCTTGAAGATCGTCTGGACGGCCCGGGAGAGCCCCTCGTCCATCGTGAAGCGCTCGCGCGACCAGTCGACGCCGTCACCGAGCTTGGCCATCTGGCCGAGGATGCGGCCGCCGGACTCCTCCTTCCACTGCCAGACCCGCTCGACGAACGCCTCCCGGCCGAGGTCGTGCCGGGAGAGGCCTTCCTTGGCCAGCTCGCGCTCGACGACGTTCTGGGTGGCGATGCCGGCGTGGTCCATGCCCGGGAGCCACAGCGTCTCGTAGCCCCGCATGCGGGCCCGCCTGGTGAGGGCGTCCTGGATGGAGTGGTCGAGGGCGTGGCCGATGTGGAGGACGCCGGTCACGTTGGGCGGCGGCAACACGATGCTGTACGGCTCTCGCCCGCTGCCTACGTCCGCCGTGAAGTAGCCTTCCGCGACCCAGCGCTCGTAGCTCTGGGTCTCGACGTCGGCGGGTGCGTACTGGGTCGGCAGCTCTGGCGTTGTCACAGTCACCAATTGTAGGGACGGCGGCACCCGCCCCGCGTCGCAACCGGCTGGGGACCGTTATCCGGTATACGGCCGCGGTTGCCGAAAAGGCATCTTAGGCTTGACTAAAAGTACGGCGTCATCACTTAGCGTGATATCTGCGGCGCGTTTCTCGCGGGCGAGTCACGACGAGGGAGACCGCGTGACTGACCGGCTGAACGCGACGCGATCGCGAGCGTGACCGGCTGAACGCGACGCGATCGCGAGCGGCTGCCTGCCGCTTCGCGATCGCATGACGTCGGCGTGGTGCGGATGAGGACCGCCCGATCAGGCGGACTTCTCCCTGGGGGTGCGCTGCTGCTTGGCGCTCAGCTGGTCGCGAGGCACCAGAGTCGGGTTGACGTGCTCAAGGACCGACTCACGGGTGATGACGACGCGGGCGACATCCTGGCGGGACGGCACCTCGTACATCACCGACAGCAGGACCTCTTCGAGGATGGCCCGCAGGCCACGGGCTCCGGTGCCGCGCAGGATCGCCTGGTCGGCGATGGCCTCGAGCGCGTCGTCGGTGAACTCCAGCTCGACGTTGTCGAGCTCGAACAGCCGGCGGTACTGCTTGACCAGGGCGTTCCTCGGCTCGGTGAGGATCTGGATGAGCGCCTCGCGGTCGAGGTTGTGCACGCTGGTGATCACCGGGAGGCGGCCGACGAACTCGGGGATCATCCCGAACTTCAGCAGGTCCTCCGGCATGACGTCGGCGAAGATGTCCGAGGCGTCGATGTCGTCCTTGGAGCGGATGATCGCGTTGAAGCCGATGCCCTTCTTGCCGATGCGCGACTCGATGATCTTCTCGAGGCCGGCGAAGGCACCACCACAGATGAACAGCACGTTGGTGGTGTCGATCTGGATGAACTCCTGGTGCGGATGCTTGCGGCCGCCCTGGGGCGGGACCGAGGCGGTCGTGCCCTCCAGGATCTTCAGCAGGGCCTGCTGCACCCCTTCGCCCGACACGTCGCGGGTGATCGAGGGGTTCTCGCTCTTGCGGGCTATCTTGTCGACCTCGTCGATGTAGATGATGCCCGTCTCGGCCTTCTTGACGTCGTAGTCGGCCGCCTGGATCAGCTTGAGGAGGATGTTCTCAACGTCCTCCCCGACATACCCCGCCTCTGTGAGCGCCGTGGCGTCCGCGATGGCGAACGGGACGTTCAGCATCTTCGCGAGCGTCTGCGCGAGAAGGGTCTTGCCCGAGCCGGTAGGGCCGAGCAAGAGGATGTTGGACTTCGCCAGTTCCAGACCATCGTCTCGGCCGCGTTCGCCGGACTGCACCCGCTTGTAGTGGTTGTACACCGCCACCGAGAGGGCCTTCTTCGCCTGGTCCTGACCGATGACATAGGCGTCGAGGAACTCGTAGATCTCTCTCGGCTTGGGAAGACTGTCCCACTTGAGCTCTGAGGACTCGGAAAGCTCCTCCTCGATGATCTCGTTGCAGAGATCGATGCACTCATCGCAGATGTAGACGCCTGGTCCGGCGATGAGCTTCTTGACTTGCTTCTGGCTCTTCCCGCAGAACGAGCACTTCAGCAGGTCTCCGCCGTCGCCGATGCGTGCCACCCCAGATACTCCTTTGCGTGGGACCGCCTGCTCCGCGATCCGAATCTTGCGGACTCGGTCCGAAAAGTCATCCCGCTCAGGTTTCGACGTTACCGTCTTCTGGGCCCACAGTGCGCCCCCTAGCGGTGAGTCGCACCGGAACGTGCCCAATTGGGCACCGTTCCGGTGCGATCCGCGTCCTCAGGAAGCCACGGCTTGAGCGCGCTTCTTCCGTGAGGGGATGATGTCGTCGATCAGGCCGTAAGACTTGGCCTCATCGGCGTTGAGAATCTTGTCGCGCTCGATGTCGCGACGGACTTCTTCCTGCGTCTTGCCCGAGTGCCGGGCGACGATCTCCTCGAGGAGCGAGCGCATCCGCAGGATCTCGCGCGCCTGGATCTCGATGTCGCTTCCCTGGCCGCCACCCTCGGTGGAGGGCTGGTGGATCAGGACGCGGGCGTTCGGCAGCGCGAAGCGCTTGCCCGCGGTGCCGCCGGCCAGCAGCACGGCCGCGGCCGAGGCCGCCTGGCCGAGGCAGACCGTCTGGATCTCCGGACGGACGAACTGCATCGTGTCGTAGATCGCCGTCATGGCCGTGAACGACCCGCCGGGCGAGTTGATATAGATGCTGATGTCACGATCGGGGTCCAGCGACTCCAAGGTCAGCAACTGGGCCATCACGTCGTTGGCCGACGCGTCGTCGATCTGCACGCCGAGGAAGATGATGCGGTCCTCGAAGAGCTTGTTGTACGGGTTCATCTCCTTGACGCCGTACGTCGTGCGTTCGACGAACGAAGGGATGATGTAGCGGCCGTTGATGTCTCCCGGCCGGATCAGATCACTCACGAGTTGCCCCTTCAGGAGACGGCGCCCTCTGAGGGCACCTGCCGCGCGCTGCGCACGACTTGGTCGATGAAGCCGTAGTCCTTGGCCTCCTCGGCCGTGAACCAGCGGTCTCGATCGGAGTCCTTCTCGATCTGGTCGAGCGGCTGGCCGGTGTGGTGCGCGATGCGCTCGGCCAAGGTCTTCTTGACGTAGAGCATCTGCTCCGCCTGGATCGCGATGTCCGCGGCCGTGCCACCGATGCCACCGGAAGGCTGGTGCATCATGATGCGGGCGTGCGGCAGCGCGTAACGCTTGCCCGTCTCACCCGCGCAGAGCAGGAACTGCCCCATCGAGGCGGCGAGCCCCATGGCGACCGTGCAGACATCGTTCGGCACATACTCCATCATGTCGTAAATCGCCATGCCAGCAGTGACCGAACCGCCAGGAGAGTTGATGTAGAGCCAGATGTCCCGCTCGGAGTCGTCGGCGGCCAGGAGCAGGAGCTCCGCGCAGATGCGGTTGGCGACCTCGTCGTCCACCTGGGTGCCGAGCACCACGATGCGCTCACGCAGCAGACGGTTGTATAGCTGGTCCTCAAGTCGGAACGAACCGTTCTCACGGCCACGCGACTCCGGCCCGAAGCTGGTGGGCTGGTAAGAGGTCGGCGGGCTGGTCACAGCGTCACCTTCCGATGCGTCGTAATCGATTGGCTTTGCTTGTGACCTTAACGCGCGGCGCCGACCGGTCAGTCCCGGTCCCCGCGCTGTTCGCTGAAGGCGCAGGTACCAGGAGGGTCATTGAGACCCGTGGGCGCGACCGCGATCCTCCAGGTCCAGGTCGTGGATGAGGCGCCGCTGCGTCGTCGCGCTGATCTTCCCTCTGGAATAAAGCTCGTCCAGTTTCTCCCGTTGTGCGGAGTTGAGTTGCTTACGCAGCCAGCCGCCGGTGCCGGACTCACCGGACCCCTCGTCCTCATCCTCGTTCAGTATCGCGCGCACCCTGTCCAGGCGCAGCTCCAGGAGCTGGCGGAACACCTCGGCGGTGTGCTCGTCGACCTTGCCGTCGGAGGCCAGATCGTCCAGCCTCGCCAGGGCCGCCTCCATGGTCGACTGCCGGGCCCTGGCCTCCTCGACGACCGACTTGTCGGACTCGCCGAGCCCGAGGAGGCGCAGGAGCGAAGCCAGCGTGGTCGCCTGCCCGAGCAGCGTCGCCAGGACGACCGCCGCGGCGAGGAATATGAGCAACGGCCGGTTCGGCACGGTGAGCGGGATCGACAGCGCGACGGCGAGCGTGATCGCCCCGCGCATCCCCGCCCAGCCCATCACCAGGCGCTGCGCCCTGCCGACCCGGTCGAACGACAGATGCCTGCCAGGAAGCCACTTGGCCAGCGGGAACAGCGCCATCGTCCACACCAGCCGGATCAGCACGACGACGGCGATGACGACGACCGCCGTCCCGGCCACCAGAGCGGGCGAGTAGTTCGACACCCCCGAGACCACCTGGCGGATCTCCAGCCCGAGCAGGACGAACAGGCTGGACTCCAGCAGGAAGACCAGAACGTCCCAGAACGCGTTACCAGTCAGCCTGGAGGACGGCTGCAGGAGGCCGTGGGCGCGCATGCCGAGGTAGAAGCCGGTGGTGATAGTCGCGAGCACCCCGGAGAAGCCGAAGTGCTCCGCCGGCAGGTAGGCGACGAACGGCGTGATCAGGGAGACCACGATCTGAGCGCCGGGGTCCTTGATCCAGTGGCGCAGCCGGCCCACGGCCCAGCCGAGGACGAGCCCGTACAGCACGCCGCCCGCGACCACGCGGACCAGCAGCGACCCGCCCTCGGTGAGGGTGACCGGCTGGGCGATCGCGGTGAGGGCCAGGCCGAACAGGGTGAGCGCCACGGCGTCGTTGACGAGGCTCTCCCCCTCCAGGATGGTGACCAGGCGGCGGGGGGCGCCGAGGCGCTGCATGATGGAGGTGGCCGCCACGGGGTCGGTCGGAGCGACCGCGGCGCCGAGCGCGAGCGCCGCCGGCCAGCTCACCTCCGGCACGGCCAGGCGCACCGCCGCCATGACGGCGAGGGCGGTCACGCATGTGAGGCCGAAGGCCATCACCGAGATCGGGACGGCGTTCTCCCTGGTCTCGCGCGGCGCCGTCAGGAAGGCGGCGCGGTACACCAGGGGCGGCAGGTAGAGGTTCAGGATGACATCGGGCGCCACGACGGCCTTGCCCATGCCGGGCAGCAGGCTCGCCGCGACGCCGAGCACGACGAGTGGGATCGCCTGCGGAACGCCGAGGCCGCGCGCCACTCCCCGCCCCACGAGCATGAGCACGGCGACGGCCAGGCCGACGATGAGGTGCTCGTCAATCATCGGCACCCCCGGATACCCGCCTCACAGTCGAGAGTTGCCCGGGATCTGGAAAGAATCACCCCATCAGTCACCAAAGGGTGAATGCAGCTGCACGGTCGCACGGACCGACAGGCGTGCTCCTGCGGGCCGTGAAACGGCGATGCCCCCGCCGCGAGAACGCGGTGGGGGCAACGCGAAGATCGGGCCGGCTCGGGCCGGCCGGTGCGCCTTCCCGCCGGGCTCGGCCGGCAGGCGCGAGGATCACTCGGCGGGCTCGGCGGCGGGCTCGGCGGGAGCGCCGTCGGCCTCCTGGCCCTCGTTGAGCTCGGCGTAGATGGCCTTGAGGTCGACCTCGTTGCCGGCCTCGTCGACCACCTTGACGGCGTCGCCGATGACGGTCTTGGCCTTGTCACGGACGATCTCGACCATCGCCAGCGTGAGCTGGTCGTTATCGGCGAGGTGCTGGGCCAGGGTGTTCGGGGCGACGCCCAGCTGCATGGCGCGGCGCACCACGAAGTTGGTCAGCTCCTCCTCGTTGACCCCCAGCTCCTCCTTCTTGACGATCTTGTCAAGCAGGAAGCCCGTCTTGATGGCCTTCTTGGAGTTCTCCTCGAACTCGGCGAACCGCTCTTCCTCGGTGGTCTGGTACAGGCGGAAGAACGCCTCGCGGCTGAGCCCGCTCTCGGCGATCTGGTGCTCGAGGTTGTGCTTGCGGGCGTCCAGCTCGGCGTTCAGCGCGCTGT
The DNA here is from genome assembly GCF_023276435.1 of Sphaerisporangium perillae. GTDB lineage: Bacteria > Actinomycetota > Actinomycetes > Streptosporangiales > Streptosporangiaceae > Sphaerisporangium > Sphaerisporangium perillae. Next base: position 53,598 of record NZ_JALLPO010000052.1, on the reverse strand, counting down.
CGGGCAGCGGGATGTCGAGCTGGTCGAGAACGGCGGTGACGGCGTTCTCACGGGCCTGCACGACCTGGTCGACCAGCTTGTTGCGGCGCGCCTGCTCGCTGATGCTGTCGCGGAGCTCCTCCAGCGTGTCGAACTCGCTGGCGAGGCCGGCGAACTCGTCGTCCAGCTCGGGGAGGACCTTCTCCTTGACGCTCTTGACGTTGATGGTGACCTCGGCCTCTTCGCCGGCGTTCTCGCCGCCCACCAGCGTCGTGGTGAAGGTCTTCTCGTCGCCGGCGGCCATGCCGACCAGGGCGTCGTCGAGGCCCTGCAGCACCGAGCCGGCGCCCACCTCGTAGGAGACGTCCGAGGCCTGCTGCTCCTCGATGTTCTTACCGTCGATCGTGGCGGAGAGATCCATCACGACGTAGTCGCCGTTGCCGGCGGCACGCTCGACGCCGGTCAGCGTCGCGAACCGCTGCCGCAGGGCGTCGATCTGGGTGTCGATGTCCTCGTCGGAGACCTCGGCCGAGGGAACGGTCACCTCGAGGCCTTCGTAGGCCGGGATGTCGAACGCGGGGCGGACGTCCACCTCGGCGGTGAACTCCACCTCCTTGCCGTCCTCGATCTTGGTGACCTCGATCTCGGGCTGGCTCACCGGGAAGACGTCGCTCTCGTCCACGGCCTGGCCGTACAGCTTCGGCAGGGCTTCGTTGAGGGTCTCCTCCAGAACCACCGCGCGGCCGAAGCGCTGCTCGATGATGCGGGCGGGAACCTTGCCGGGGCGGAAGCCGGGCACGCGCACCTGCTGCGCGACCTTCTTGTACGCCGCCTGCATGCTCGTCTCGAGCTCCTCGAACGGCACCTCGACGGTGAGCTTGACCCGGGTCGGGCTGAGCTCCTCGACAGCGGTCTTCACGGGGTGGTCTCCTTGATCAAGCTTCTGGTGATCGCGGGCGCGTCATGCCGTACGGCTACCGCGACATGATCGCGCGCCGCGCCCACATGGGCGGCTCAGTGCACAGGCCAACCGGCACAACCTATCTGGGCGTGCTCAACTGTGGCGGGTGTCCAGCGCCGCATGCCAGTCTAGGGCAGGCGAGCACCTTCGGCGTCACCGACAGGCATCAGAATCTCTGAGAAATGATCTTTTGGAGGATCTCGACCGTGTCGTCAGGAGTGGTGCTGACGGCGCACAGCCGCTCCATCACCTCGCTGTAACGGTCCACTTCCTCGCGTTTGTCCAGGTAGAGAGCGCTGGCCAGCTGCTCCACGTATACCACGTCCGGAAGCTCGCTGTCTTCGAAGCGAAGGATGCTGAACGCTCCGCCCTCGGCGCTGTGCCCGCCGAAACTGAACGGCATGACCTGAATCGTGATGTTCGGCAGCCGCATGAGTTCGAGCAGGTGTTCAAGCTGGCCGCGCATCACGTCGGTGCCGCCGATCGGCCGCCGCAGCGCCGCCTCGTCGATCACCGCCCAGAAGATGGGCCCGTCGGCCCGGTCGAGCACGCGCTGGCGTTCCATCCGCAGGTCGACGCGGCGCGCGATCTCGGCGGCCCCGATGCCCGCCGCGCCCGCCCTGATGACGGCGCGGGCGTACTCCTTGGTCTGCAGCAACCCGGGGATGAACTGCACTTCATAGGTGCGAATGCGAGAGGCGGCCTCTTCGAGGCCGACGTACGCCTGGAACCAGGAGGGCAGGAGGTCGTTGAAACGATGCCACCAGCCGGGCTCGTTCGCTCTCTGCAGGAGGTCCATCACGGCCGACCGTGCCTCCCCGTCCGCGACTCCGTAAAGGGTGAGCAGGTCCGCCACATCGCGTTCCTTGAATCCGACCCGTCCCAGCTCCATCCTGCTGATCTTGGATTCGGAGCCGCGGATCTGATGACCGGCGTCCTCGCGCGAAATCCCCTTATGTTCGCGGAGTCGACGCAGCTGGGCCCCCAACAGGATACGGAGGGCCGTAGGACCGGATCCGGGCTGGAACAGTGTCATTCGGCCTCCTCCTCTTCTCGGGCCAGCCAACACAGTGTCACCACTTCCGGCTCCCATGACAAGGTCTGATCCGATCGTCCGTTTCACGGGTCGCACCGGCCGGACCCGCCCGTCCCTTCTGTACGAGTTCATGCGTCTGCACGGCGCAACTGCACGTGCATTTGGGTCTTGCACCAAGGCGCAATACTGACCCATGATGGTCTAGTGCATATTGGGCTAAACCTGCACTAACTCGTAAAACGAAGCGACTGGCTGCGGAGACCACAATGACAGCGGGAGGTATCAGCAGGATGCTGGAGCCCGTATCCGCGGCCCACCGCCTGGAAGTAACCCCTGAAGTGGGATTTCGGCGTCTATTGCGGTCGAGCCGACACGAGGACGCCACCACCTGCCCGCTACGCCCGCAGGCCGATTCCGTGAAAACGGCCAGAGACGTCACCCGCACGACCCTCAGGAGCTGGGGATGTCCCCAACTCGGTGACGACGCGGCACTCGTGGTCTCCGAGCTGGTCACCAACGCGGTGCGCTACGCCGGCCACTCCGGGCCGCGCTACGACGACCACCCGATCACGCTGATGCTCCTGCGGATGTCCCCGCACATATTGCTCGCGGTGTCGGACCCCAGCGACGAGGTCCCGACGCCGAAGGAACCCGACTTCATCTCCGAGCACGGCCGCGGCCTGTACATCGTCGAGACCTACAGCAAGTGCTGGGGCTGGGACCCGCTCGAAGAGGGCGGCAAGGCCGTCTGGGCGCTCTTTCGCGCCGATCGCTGACCACCGGTCAGCACTCCGCCGGCCCCGGGACACCAGTACTCGCCGGACCGGAACCACTACTGCGGCGACACCGGAACCATTAGTGGGCGGCACCGAGAACCATCACTCCAGCGGTCCCGCGACCGCCGCCGCGGCGATGCGAACGCCGCCGCCGGCCTCCGCGTGCGCGGAGCCGGGCGTCCGGCGGGTCGGGGTGACCGGATTTGAACCGATGATCTCCTGCACCCAAAGCAGGCGCGCTACCAAGCTGCGCTACACCCCGGAACATCGGGTCGCTCGCGCACTCGTAAATCTCCGGTACGCTTACGTCCTGACGACCGGATGAAGTCTAGACCAGACAGCGACCGGCTCGCGCGGACGTAGCTCAATGGTAGAGCCCCAGTCTTCCAAACTGGCTACGCGGGTTCGATTCCCGTCGTCCGCTCCAACGATGAAGGCCCAGGTAGAGGACATGATCCTCAACCCGGGCCTTACTTCTTTTCTGGCTCACTTCTGGTCTCGTGCCCGTTGCGTGCCCGCTCCCTTTCCGGCCTGCCGACCCAACCGGCGAGCGTGCCCGTTCCCCGCCGCCGGCTTCCGCCGCTTCTCGGGCTTGCCCTCCCTCGCGGCCTTGAGCGCCTGGCCGAGCGCTTCCGCGATGACCTTGTCCCGGTCCTGCGTGGCGTGCTGGTAGATCAACGCCGCGCGGGGGCTCGCGTGGCCCATCCTCACCATCAGCTCCTTGAGGCTCGCCCCGGAGGCCGCCGCGAGCGTGTTGCCGACATGACGAAGATCATGGAAGTGAAGGTCAGGGAGCCCGACATCCGCCCGGACCTTGTTCCAGATCCGGCGGAAGCCCGATCGGCGCAGCCATGCCCCCTTGGGACCGACGAACACCCGCCCGTTCTCCCCCGGCTCCGCGAACTGGTCAAGGTGGTGGCGAAGCTCCGGAATGATCTCCTGCGGTATGGAGACCACCCGACGACCGGCCCGAGACTTTGGGGTGTCCTCCACGAGTTTGCCGCCGTCAAGCGGCGCCGCGCCGCGCCGCCGTACCGGCCCTCTGCCGCCCGCCGGCTGGGCGTGCGGCGTGGGCGCCGGTCCCAGCCGGCGGCGACCCGGGCCGTAGCCGTACCGCGCACCCGCCGTACCCAACGCACTCACCGACCCCAGCGACGCGCCGCCGCCAAGTTGCTCCGAGCCGCCGGACCGATTACCGGCCAGGACTGCCCAACCATGCCGTCAGCTGAGTAGGTGCTCCAGCCGGGCGGCTACCTCGCGATACCGGGCCACCGGGATTAGATGTACGCCGTCGAAAGCTCCGGAGTCTCGGATCTGGAGCACTTGTTCGCAGGTGGCCTCGACACCGGCGAGGCGGTCGGAGGCGACTTTCTCCACCAGTTCGCTCGGGATGTCGATGTCTGGGATCGCAGCCGCGAGACGTTGGGCGTGCGTCTCACTGGCGAGAACCATCACGCCTGCATATACCGGAACGTCCATCGGGTTGGCCTCCCGCCACCTCAGCAAGGCTTCCAGCGAGAAGCTGACCTGGACAAACATAAAGTCCGCTGCTCGCTTCCAGGCTGGCAGCGGACGCAGCGCCGCAGCTGTGCCAACGCGGAAGGGTCGCACTCCCGTGAACGCGCTGTCCTTCGGTAGGGCTCGGACCTCCTCGATCATCGCCCGCACGTTCAGCTCTCCGGTCCGGCTACCTGAACTGGGCTTGTCCCCGTAGACGAACAGGAACTGGTCAACACCGTATGCGGCTGCGGTGAGCAGGTCCCGGCGGAACCCCAGCAGGTTACGGTCGCGTGAGTTGAGGCAGGCGATACTACGTCCCCCCATTGCCTCAACCTCGTGCGCGACCGCCACGCTGGACACTGTGGCACGGCCGATGTGGTTGTCAGGTACGAGGAAAGTGTCGGCCACCTTGCTCAGGGTGCCGATCTGGTGCCGAACGTGCTTCAGGTCTGGCCGGGTGGGCGGTTCGATCTCGCAGATGATCTGGAACGGGTGATTAGTCATGGAGCCAACCTAGAGAAGGCAGGTGGCGGCCAGCCACTCGCTTTCATCGACCGATGCGTTCTGCGATCACATGAGTACCCAAGCAATGATCTGAGCCACCGGTAGGAAGAATCCATCCCCTGTTAGAAAAGCGATGCCTCCGGCGGGGGTCCTCAGCTCCGGGATGATCGCCCGCGCATCGCCGAGGACCCGAGGGGCTGAGGTGGAAGCCTGATCTTCCCGTCTGCCACGTCCCAGGCAAGCCCAACATCCCAACTCCTCCGGATCAAGGCCGTCTGTGACCGTTGGCATCCAATGGCCGAGGAACGTCTACCGGCTGACGTACACGCGAAGACGGCCTTGACCCTCCGTCCCCGGGCTGTTGCCCCTCCCGGGTGGGACGAGGCAGACGGGAAGATCCGGCGAGAGGGGTGCGTGCGTCCGCACGGGGTTCTCAGGCCGTGCCCGTTGCGTGCCCGTCAGGAGGGTGAGCAAAGGGGAGCCACGGGGACTCGCGGGCAAGGCGAAACCGTCTATGAGCTGGAACGCAGCAGGCCGGAGGGTCACGCACCGCAATCTTCCAAACTGGCTACGCGGGTTCGATTCCCGTCGTCCGCTCTCAAGACAAAAGGCCAGGTCAACCCCCATGGGAAGCCTGGCCTTTGTGATCTCCACCCGCTCTTTTAGAGCTTCCGTGCCACACACGTGCCACACTACGTTTCTTCGATCTTGGGCTTGCTTGCGTCCTTGAACGCCTGACCGAGTGCCTTCGCGATGGCCTGGTCACGGTCGTGAGTTGCGTGCAGATAGATCAACGCGGCCCGAGTGGAGGAGTGGCCCATTCGCGCCATCAGATCTTTGAGACTCGCGCCGTTGGCAGCCGCCAGGGTGTTCCCCACATGGCGTAGATCGTGGAAGTGGACGTCAGGGAGGCCGACGGTCGTACGGGCCTTATTCCAGATTCGGCGGAAGCTGGATCGCCTCAGGCGAGCGCCCTTGGGTCCTACGAACACCCAGCCATCTGCCACCCGCTCCGAGTAGGCGTCCACATGCTCACGAAGCTGAGGTATGAGTTCCGGAGGGATGGCGACCACTCGACGGCTGGCCCGGGACTTGGGTGTGTCGTCGAGGAGCGTGCCGCCGTCAAGTTCGACCAGGGCGCCGACGACACGCACCACGCCGGCCTCCAAGTCGAGATGGGTACAGCGAAGGCCCGCGAGCTCGCCCCAACGCAAGGTCGTGAAGGTTGCCAAGAGCACGAGCGCCCGATAGCGCGCCGGCACCACGTCGAGGATCTCGAGAACCTTCGTAAGAGGGATCAACTCCCGTTCGGGAGTGTCGGGTGTGCTCGCGCCCTTGATCCGGCATGGGTTGCGCCTGATCTCCTCGTCCTCAACCGCCGTGTTCAGGATGGCTTTGAGCAGTGTGTACGCCTTTGCGACAGTGGATTGTCCGACCACTCGTAGCCGTTCCTTGCGCCAGCGCCGTACATCGGCCTCGCGGATGTCGATCAAGTGCCGGTTACCGAACGTCGGAACGAGATGGTTGTTCAGCAGTGATCGATACAGGCCTTCTGTCCGTGGCTTGAGCCGGCCTTTGGCTGCTTTCGGTTCTCGTTCTTATCCGCGCGGCCACTGGCAGATCGAGGCCCTGCACCACCTCCGCGACGTCAGCTACGGCGAAGACGCCTCCCAGATCCGCACCGGCAGCGGACCCCAGGCCATGGCCGCCCTGCGCAACCTGGCCATCGGCATCTTGAAAACGGCCGGGCACGCCAGCGTCGCCGCCGCCTGCAGGCACCACGCCCGGGACGCCACCCGGACCCTCGAAACCCTCGGACTGCGCCCAGCATGAGCAAAGCGGACACGACGCGGCTACGCCGAGGCCCTGGAGGTTGCTGTACTCCTCTGCCGTACCGTCACCGCCTGGCCCTCGCAGACGGTGAAGTTGCCGACGTGGCCTGCGCTCGCTCAGGTGACCCGCGCGGCCACCAGGGTCTCGAAGGTATAGGGCCGCAGGCCATCGGTACGGCCGGCGAAGTACCGCTGCTGGAGGTCTGCACGTGCGGGGTGGTCCACGACCTTTAGCCCGCACCGGCTGATCAGCCTCTCGATCTCGGATACCGGCCAGCCAGGCTGAAGAGGCTCGCCGACAGAAGCCGCGATCGGCGTGTAGATACGGGCGAATTCCGTCCCCGCATCGTCGAGCGCACAGTCCTCGGCCCGGTAGGAGAACACCACCTCAGACCCGGGAGCAGCCGCCGCGATCGTGCGCAACGTCGACTCGATCGCCTGTGCCGTCAGATAGGGGGCGACGCCCGTCCAGCAGAACATCGCCGGCTGCGCCCAGTCGAACCCAGCCGGGCCCAGAACATCCTGAACCGGTCCGGCCTCGAAATCAACCGGCACGAATACCTGCGAGTCGCTGAGCGGCAGGCCGAGCTCCCTGACCCGCTCGAGCTTCCAGGCCTGGGAGGCAGGGTGATCAACCTCGAACACCGTCAGCGAGCCGAGCAGATCCGGCCGCCGCCACGCAAACGAGTCAAGCCCCGCGCCAAGAATCACGTACTGCGTGAAGGCACCAGCAGCCAGCCGGTCCTCGGCGTACCGGCTGCGGGTGCAGACAGCCGCACGGGACTCGCTGCGGACCGGGCCGGGGAACAGCGGATCGAACTGGTCTCGCAGCTGCTGCCATACCGGGCCGACAAGCACCAGGGCCAGCACATCGTCCAGTACCCACGGCGACGCCGTCTCCAGGCGAAACAATCCACGCGACACGGCCGCAAACATCGCCGTCCTGCTCGGCGCGCTTTCCATGCATTCCTCCTCGCCGGCCAGAACCCAGCATGCTGGCCACGCCCGGCCACTCCGCGCACTTCACAGGATGCGCCTGAAGCGCCCTGACGGCCATAGCCAGATGGACGTCTGGCTATGTGACGATCTCTGCCGAGCATGATCCGCCCCAGAAGCCGGACGCAGCGGCCCAACCAGACCACGCAGCCTTGCCGCCAGATCAGGGGCACATGATGAAGGCCCAGGTAGAGGACATGATCCTCAACCCGGGCCTCACTTCTTTCCTGGCTCACTTCTGGTCTCGTGCCCGTTGCGTGTTACCGACGTGACGAAGATCATGGAAGTGAAGATCAGAAAGCCCGACATCCGCCCGAACCTTGTTCCAGATCTTGCGGAAGCGCGATCGGCGCAGCCATGCCCCCTTGGAACTCGGCGCCCAGCCTGGGACTTCGGGATGTCCTCCACGAGCTTGCCGCCGTCGAGCGGCGGCGCGCCCGCGCCGCCTACGCCCCGCGCCGGCGTCCCCGCGCCGCGCGTGCGGCCTGGGCGGCGGCTCAGCTCGTTGAGCGCCGAGGACTTCCCCGTACCAGACATGCCGGTGATCAACACAGCTGTCATTGGAACACCCTGACGGCGCCCTGCGTCGTCCGATGGAGGAGGACTACCGGGCGATCCACCACGCCCACACTCACCTGGCACAGCGTGCCCGGTGCATGCCCGATGTGGCGTGATCAAGCAAGAACTTGCCCTCACACCCTTCCGATCGGCGTGGTGAAGATCTTGGCCGGGGCCGTGTCGGTGGCGTGGCCCATGGGCAGGGGAAGGCCATGGCTGCGGAAGTGGAAGAGTTCGACGTCATCGTTCTCGGCCTCGGACCGGGCGGCGAGGAGCTCGCCGGAGGCCTCGCGGAGGCCGGGCTGGCCGTCGCGGGCGTGGAGGCCAACCTGGTGGGCGGCGAATGCCCGTACTGGGGCTGTGTCCCGTCCAAGATGATGCTCCGCGCGGCCGACCTGCTCGCCGAAGGCAGGCGGATCCCCGCCATGGCGGGTGAGTCGACCGTCGTCCCGAGCTGGGCGCCCGTGGCCCGGCGGATCCGGGAGGAGGCGACCGACAACTGGAACGACAAGGTCGCCGCGGACCGGTTCCGCGACAAGGGCGGCACCCTCGTACGGGGGCGCGGCCGGATCACCGGGCCGGGAGAGGTGACGATCGACGGCACGCGCCGGCTGCGCGCCCGCCGCGGCATCGCGATCGCCACCGGCTCGCAGCCCGTCGTGCCGCCGATCCCCGGCCTGGCCGGCACGCCGTACTGGACCAACCACGGGGCGATCGAGGCGGAGCACGTGCCGCGGTCGCTCATCGTGCTCGGCGGCGGCGCGGTCGGGACCGAGCTCGCCCAGGTGTTCCGCCGTTTCGGCGCGGAGGTCACGGTGCTGGAGGCGGCCGGGCGGCTGCTCACGGCGGAGGAGCCCGAAGCGAGCGAGCTGATCGCGAAGGTCTTCGCCGGCGAGGGGATGACGGTCCGCACGGGCATCGAGGTCAGCCGGGTGGACCACCACGGCGCCGCCTTCACCGTGATGACCGCGGACGGCAGCCATCGGGCCGAGAAGCTGCTGATCGCCACCGGGCGCCGGTGCGACCTCCCGGCGATCGGCGTGGGCTCCGTCGGCCTGGACGAGTCGGCGCGCTCGATCGAGGTGGACGAGCGCATGCGGGCCGCCGAGGGCGTGTGGGCGCTCGGCGACGTGACCGGCAAGGGCGCTTTCACGCACATCGCGATGTACCAGGCGAAGATCGCGCTCGCCGACATCCTGGGCGAGCCGGGGCCGGCGGCGGCCTACCACGCCGTCCCGCGGGTGACCTTCACCGATCCGGAGGTGGGCGCGGTGGGCCTGACCGAGGCACAGGCGCGCGAGAAGGGCATCGCCGTGCGCGCGGCGGTCACTTCGCTCTCCTCCTCGGCCCGAGGCTGGATCCACCGGGCCGAAGGCCTGGTCAAGCTGATCGCCGGCGATCAAGTCCTGGTCGGCGCGACGGTGGCCGGGCCCTGCGGCGGGGAGGTGCTGGGCCTGCTGACGCTGGCCGTGCATTCCCGGACGCCGATCGACCGGCTCGAGAGCATGATCTACGCCTACCCGACCTTCCACCGGGCCGTCGAGGACACCCTGACCCGCCTGCGCTGAGCCTCCGCGCCGACCTCGGCGTGCGTCATCGAGCCGTTCTCCGGCATGGTGATCCACGCTTGGACGGCCGGCGCGGATCGGTCAGCGTGACACCGGCCGCTTGCCGTGGTTGGCCTTCTTCTTCTTGCGGGCCCGGCCCTTTCGTGCGCGTTTCGCCATCTCGGCCTCCCATCGCGTACGGATCAGTGCCCTCACCATGCCCGCGCCGCGGGGACCGTACAAGGCCCAAAGGTCAAAGGAACAGCACGGGTACATCGGCGGTCTCCTGGGGATTCATGCCACCGCACGCCGCTCTTCCCCACGATCGAACAGCGATCCAGTGAGAATATGTGGTAATTTGGGGGAACTTGGTGTAGAGGAGAGGCGATGCTGGCCCAGCAACGGCAGCAGGCGATCCTCGAGCGCGTTCGCAGGAACGGCGCCGCCCGGGTCGCCGACCTGGTGCGCGAGCTCGGGGTGTCCGACATGACGATCCGCCGCGACCTGGAGGTCCTGGCCGAGCGCGGCCTGGTCGAGAAGGTGCACGGCGGCGCCACCGCCACGGGTGCGGGCTCCACCGAGGAACCGGGCTTCGCGGCCAAGTCCGTGCGCCAGCAGGCCGAGAAGGAGGCCATTGCCCGCCGGGCCGCCGAGCTCGTCCGCCCCGGCAGCGCCGTCGCCCTCTCGGCAGGCACCACGACCTGGACCCTCGCCCACCACCTCGTCGACGTCCCGCACCTGACGATCATCACCAACTCCGTCCAGGTCGCCGATGTCTTCCATCGGGCCGGACGCCCCGACCAGACGGTGGTGCTCACCGGAGGGGTGCGCACACCGTCGGACGCCCTGGTCGGCCCGGTGGCCGTGGCCGCCATCCGAGCCCTCAACGTCGACACGCTGATGCTCGGCGTGCACGGCATGAACCTCAGGGCGGGATTCACGACGCCGAACATTCTGGAGGCCGAGATGGACCGCGAGCTCGTCGCCGCGGCACAGCAACTCGTCGTGCTGGCCGACCACACCAAGTGGGGCACCGTCGGCATCAGCACGATCGCCAGGCTCGGTGAGGCGCACGTCGTGATCAGCGACACGGGCCTGTCCGAGGAGGCGAGGTCCACGCTGACGGACCAGGCCGGCACGCTCCTCCTGGCCGATCCGGCCCAGCCGGCCGCGGCGCGGACGACGCAGGCCGGACAGGTGGCGGCCCAGTGAAGCGCACCGTCACCCGCATGGCCGACGGCCGGGAGCTGATCTACTTCGACCGCCGTGACGACGCCGACCGCAGCGCGGTCGACACCCGCGAGCTGCCTCCGCGTCCCCCGGCCTCCGAACTGCGGTACGACCCGGTCATGGACGAGTGGATCGCGATCGCCGGGCACCGGCAGAGCCGTACGTTCCTGCCGCCCGCGAACGAGTGCCCGTTGTGCCCGTCGGCGCCCGGCCGGGCCACCGAGATCCCCGCTCCCGAGTACGACGTCGCCGTCTTCGAGAACCGCTTCCCCTCGTTCAGCTTCCACGCGGGCGAGTACGAGCAGGTGGGCGGGCTGAGCGAGGTGCGTCCCGGGCTCGGCCGCTGCGAAGTGGTGTGCTTCACCTCCGAGCATGACTCCTCCTTCGCCGCGCTCTCCCCCGAGCAGGTGGACCTGGTGTTGACGGCGTGGGCCGACCGCACCGAGCAGCTCGGGGCGCTGCCCGGCGTGGAGCAGGTGTTCTGCTTCGAGAACCGCGGCGCGGAGATCGGCATCACGCTGGCGCACCCGCATGGCCAGATCTACGCCTATCCGTACGTGACGCCGCGCACGAGGCAGATGCTGGACTCGGCGGCCCGCTACCGGGAGAGGACGGGCGGCAACCTGTTCGCCGACGTGCTCGAGGCCGAGCGGAAGGCCGAGACCCGCGTGGTCGCGTCGAACGACCACTGGACGGCGTTCGTCCCCGCGGCGGCCCGGTGGCCGTTCGAGGTGCACGTCTACCTGAACCGCCAGGTTCCGGACCTGTCCTCGCTGGACGCCGAGGAGCGCGCGGCATTCGGTCCGCTGTACACCGACGTGCTGCGGCGGCTGGACGGCCTTTTCGGGGTGGCCATGCCCTATGTCGCGGCCTGGCACCAGGCGCCCGTCAACACCGGGCGCGACCTGGCCTACCTGCACCTGCAGCTCTTCAGCATCCGGCGGGCCGCGCAGAAGCTCAAGTACCTGGCCGGCTCGGAGTCCGCGATGGGCGCTTTCGTCAACGACGTGCTGCCCGAGGAGGCCGCCCGTCTCCTGCGGTCACCGGCGTAGCAAGCACCCCGAGTCGCCACAAACGAGCACTTACCACTAACATCCATCCCACACCGGCCGTAACGGTCGGTCCGCCTAATCCCAGGTGCCCCGCCTGGGAGCCGGGGACCCATTGGTTCCTTGGGGTGAATCCACGTCAGTGGTAGGGCGACTCCGGCCCGAACCCGTCAGCTAACCCGGTCGGCAGAAGGAGAGGAGCGGGCTCTGCCCCCGACTTTCGGCCGCCATGGCTCCCTGGCCGCCAGTGTCCTGATCGTGGCCACCCTCGTGCTGGGCCAGTCGACGGCGGGATACGCCGCCCCCAAGCCCACCGAGAAACAGCTCAAGGCGCAGCTGGCCTCGCTCAACAAGAAGATCGACAAACTGATCGCCGAGTACAACGCCAAGCGCGTCGCCGTCGCCAAGGCCAAGACGGCCGAGAAGACGGCGCGCGAGCGGCTGAAGACCGCCGAGTCGGATCTCAAGACCTCACAAAGCCAGGTCGGCGACATCGCCCAGCTCCGCTACCAGGCGGGCGGCCTTGGCATGATGGGCCAGATCCTCTCCCCCGACTTCGGCGGAGCGGCCATGCTGCAGCAGCTCCAGGCCGAGCAGACCGCGAAGATAGCCCGGTTCGCGTCGGCGCGAGACACCCGCAAGAAGGCCGCCGACGACGCGACCACGCTGACCAAGCACCTCCGCGACGACGTCCTGGAGGTCACCGATCAGCGCAAGGAAGCCGAGAAGCTGATCAGCCAGATCAAGGACAAGCTGGACCGGCTCGTCCCCACCGCTCCCGGCAAGCGGTCGAACGGGTCATGGGCCCCCGAGCTGCCCACCGGAAGCGACAACATCACTCCCCGGACCCGGCTGATGCGGGCGCAGGTCAAGAGCCACTTCCCGCTGACCTTCCCCATCGGCTGCTACCGGGCCGAGAACAGCGGCGAGCACCCGCTGGGCCGCGCGTGCGACTTCATGCTGAGCTCCGGCGGCGCCATGCCCTCGGCGGCCGGCACCGCGCTGGGCGAGCAGGTCGCGGCCTGGGCCATCGAGAACGGCGGCAAGCTGGGGGTGAAGTACGTGATCTACCGGCAGCGGATCTACAACCTCGGCTTCCCCGGCTGGCGCCCCATGGAGAACCGCGGCGGCATCACCGCCAACCACTTCGACCACGTCCACATCTCGATGTATTAGCCGGCGGCGGCGCGTCCGCGTGAAGCGTTCAGCGGGTCGCGCCGCCCCTGCCCTCCAGCCCGCCGGCCCGGCTGTTCTGCCGTCGGCCCGGCCGTCAGCCGAGGCCGGCGGCGAGGCTCTTGGGGGCCACCCGCCGGTAGGCGTCGGTGACGATCTCGGCGATCTCCTGCCAGTCGGCCGGCACGTCGAGATAGACCCCGAGCCAGCCCCGGTGGCCCACGTACGGGGGACGGAAGAACCGGTCGGGAGCCTCGGCGACGAGCGCCTCCTGGACGCCGGGCGGCGCCGCGCACCAGAAGGCCAGCCGGTCGTCATGGTGGTGGTCGGCGAACATCACGAAGGTCTTCTTGCCGCGGACGAACCACGTGGGCTCGCCATGGCTGAGCCGCTCGGTCGTCTCGGGCAGGGCCAGACAGAGGCTCCTCAGCCGCTCGAGGGCCTGCGACGGTTCCAGCTCGTCCACGAAACCACCATAGGCCATCGATCAGGTGTTCGGATGCGCTTCGCCGGACGGCTTCGCCCCTCCCGGAGGGCGGACGGCGCCGGCCGGGAGGCGGGGACGAGGCGGGGCGACCGGGTCAGCCCGGGAGGCGGATCGGGTTCACGATGTCGGCGTAGATGAGCAGGGAGCCCATGACCAAGAGCACGATCGCCATCGCGTACGTCAGGGGCAGCGCCTTGGCGATGTCCACGTGGCCAGGTAGCGGGCGGCGCCGCACCCGGGCATAGCCCCGCTTGACGCCTTCCCAGAGACCGCCGGCGATCTGGCCGCCGTCCAGCGGCATCAACGGGATCAGGTTGAACATGCCGATGGCGAGGTTGACCCCGGCGAGCAGCTGGATGAACCCGACGATCTTGTTCTCCAGCGGGATGGCCGCCGCGGCGATCTGGCCGCCGATGCGTCCGGCGCCCACGACGCTCTGAGGGCTGTCCAGGTCGCGTTCGGCGCCGCCGAAGGCCGCCTGCCAGACCCCGACGAGCTTTTCGGGGAACCGCGTGAGCGCCTGGGCGGTGCGCTTGGTCAGGTCCCACATGAGGCCGACGACGTACCCGGGGCCCTGCTTCTCGACGACTATGACGGGGCTGACGCCCAGGAAGCCGGTGTTCTTGTCGAGCTTGGCGGGGTCGTCGAGCGAGGGCCGATCTTGGGCGACGAGGGTGGCGTTCAAGGTCATCGGCTTGCCGTCACGCACGATGCCGATGGCGACGGGGCCGGCGCCGTGGCCGCGGATCAGCTTGCTGGCGTCATCCCAGGAGGTCACCGGCCTGCCGCCGAAGGACACGATCTTGTCGTTGGCCTTCAGCCCGGCCAGCGCCGCCGGGGTGGCGCGGTGCGCCGGTGTGCACTTCTGGCCCTTCTCCTGCTCGGCGACGGTCATGACGCACTTGGAGACCGCGCCGACGACGGGCTTGGCGACCTCTACCCCGAAGCCCATCACCACGACGGCGAAGAGGGCGAAGGCCAGCACGAAGTTCATGGCGGGGCCGCCGGAGAAGATGATGACCTTCTGCCACCAGGGCTTGCGGTACAGCACGCGGTCGGCGTCGCCCGGCCGGACCTCCTCCAGTGACGCCTGCCTGGCGCTCTCGATGAGCCCCTGCCACGGCCCCGTGGACATGTTGCGAAGTTTGTTCGGATCGTCGTTGGGGCGCGGCGGAAGCGGGCCGATCATGCGGATGTAGCCGCCGAGCGGAATCCACTTCAGGCCGTATTCGGTGTCGCCGCGGCGGCGTGACCACATGGTGGGCCCGAAACCCACCATGTACTGCGTCACCTTGACGCCGAAGAACTTGGCGGGCACAAGGTGGCCCAGCTCGTGGAGGGCAATGGACAAGGCCATCCCGAGGAAGAAGATGAGAAACCCGGCCACGACGAGCCAGCTCATAGGTGCTACCCCCACCTGCGGAGAAGATGCCTTCTGTTTACATTGCCCCGTCCGAGCGTAACCGAACAACCGAGGACTTCGGCCTCAGCACGAAAACACCGTTCAACGACCAACCGTAGGAGTGACTTGCGCGCCGTGGAGCGAATCGGGAGACTGCATTGACGGTAAGCAATCATGTAGACACCGTGGGATATGAGCCGGCGAAGCGTAATCTGCCGGATCTGTTCCAAGGCCATCCAAGGGAGCACCTTGATACGCATCCTGGTTGCCGAACATCTCCCGCTGGTCCGCCGAGGCCTGGTGGCGTCCCTGGACGGGGAGAAGGATCTCGTGGTGATCGCCGACGTGGCCTCCGGTGAATACATCGTACCGGCAGCCATGGAGCTCACCCCGGACGTGGCGGTGATCGATGTGGACCTTCCCGACGTCGACGGGCTCACTGCCGCCGCACGCCTGCACCAGAAGGCTCCTCGCTGCAAGGTGATGCTGCTGTCGGCGCGACCCAACCCCGGGCAGGTCCGCCGGGCCTTCGCCGCCCACGCGCTCGGCTTCCTCAGCACGAGCGTGGCGCCCGAACACCTGGCGGACGGCATCCGCAGGGTCGCCTCCGGGCGCAAGGCCGTGGACTCCGACCTCGCCATCGCGGCGCTGACCTCCGCCGACAATCCCCTCACTCCTCGCGAGCAGGAAGTGCTGCGCGTCGCGGCGCAGGGGTCCACCTCCAAGGAGATCGCCGCCAAGCTCTATCTGTCGGTGGGAACGGTCCGAAACCACCTGTCCCGGATCATCTGCAAGACCGGAGCGCGCAACCGGGCCGACGCCGTGCGCATCGCCGCGGAGGCCGGCTGGCTCTGACCACCCGGGCCGGCGGCTACGGCCGCCAGATGAGGATGAGCGCGCAGTCGTCGTTGTGCCCGGCCGACATGGAGTTGACCAGCGGGCGCGCGCCGTCGTGGAAGCCCGAGGGCACCAGGCGCTCGGCCTCGCCGAGGAGCCGGTCGAGCCCCGAGTCGATGTCACGCCCCGGCTGCTCGATGAGGCCGTCGGTGTACAGCATCAGCGCGTCGCCCTTGCGCAGGACGCCGCTGTCGGGCTCGCAGTGGAGGTCGGGGACGACGCCCAGCACCACGCCCTTGGCGGCCGACACCTGCCAGGTGCCCGTGCCCGCGTCGAACTTGACCACGGGAGGGTGACCGGCCGAGGTGATCTCGTACGCCCCGGTGGACAGGTCGAGCCGCAGGTGGACAGCCGTGACGAAGCCCTCGCCCTCGGGCTGGCGGTGGAGGTAGGCGTTGCAGGCGGGCAGGAAGGAGTCGACCGAGCCGAGCAGCCCGCCGAAGGTGCCGGAGAGCATCAGCGCGCGGGTGCCGGCGTCCACGCCCTTGCCCGACACGTCGACCAGCGCCACCTCCAGGATGTTGCCGTGGCGCATGGAGACCAGGAAGTCGCCGCCGAAGGACGACCCGCCGGCCTGCTTGAGCACGACCCGCGAGCCCCAGTCTTTGGTGGGCAGCGGCGGCAGCTCTCCTTGCCTCTTGAGCCGGTCTCTGAGCTCCAGCAGCATCACGTCGCCACGCAGGCCCTGGACGCCCAGCTTGCCGCGGGTGCGCGCCATGAGGAACGCCAGCACCGTGGTGAACCCGATGGTCACCAGCAGCCCCGGGCTCACGGACCGCACGCCGAGCATGACGGCGATGTAGGCCAGGGCGACGCCCACCGCGCCGACCAGGACGGCCAGGCTGCGCATGCGCAACTGCAGGCCGCCCACCAGGGTCACCAGGATGAACAGGCTGGGTGAGAACCAGTCGGTCGAGACCCTCGCGGAGAGGGCGCCGAGCAGCAGGGTGAGGACGCTCAGGGTTATGAGCAGGTTCCGGTCACGCGCCAACGGTCCCCTCCGCAGGAATCGCACGATCCGCACCAGGAACGGGATGCGTACCAAGATCGCGCGGAGCCGCGGGGGGATCAGCGGCGCCGGACGGGAAGTCATGATGCGGTCGACTCTATCTGCCCGTCTGCCGTTTGGGCAGCCGACTTGACCAAGACCTTGATCATTAAACGGGGATATTAGGTGGCCGATCCGGTTTGCCCGGTCATAACGTTGGCCAGGTGAACACCGAACCAAGCGCGCGGCCCGACATGGTCATCCGTCCCATCAAGGAAGCGGAATGGCCCGAATGGCTGAACGTCGACGAGGAGGCGTTCTCCGAGGACAACTCCCCCGCCCGTGCCGAACACTTCCGGGCCCTGGTGGAGTTCGACCGATCCCTCGGGGCCTTCGACGGCGACCGTCTCGTCGGCTGCGCGGGAGGGCTCACGTTCACGATGACCGTCCCTGGCGGGCCGCGGCCGGTCTGCGGCGTGACCGCCGTCTCGGTGCTGCCCTCCCACCGGCGCAAGGGCATCCTGTCCTCGCTCATGCGGCGCCAGCTGGCCGACCTGCACGAGAGCGGGGAGGCGGTCGCGGCGCTGTACGCGGCCGAGGCCGCGATCTACGGCCGGTTCGGGTACGGCAGGGCCGTCGACAACCTGTTCTTCCGCATCCCCAAGCAGGGATCGCAGTTCGTCCCGCATGCCCCGGCCGACCCGTCGCTCCGGCTGCGCCTGGTCAGACCGGCGGCCGCCGCGCGCGGGGAGCTGGAGAAGGTCTTCGAGGCCGTGATGCCCACGCGCCCGGGCCTGTACGCCCGCAACTCCGTCAAATGGGACGTGCTGCTCGTCGACGACCCGGACTACCGTCGCGGGGCGAGCGCGCTGCGCTGCGTGATCGCCGAGGACGACTCGGGGCCGCGCGGATACGCCTTGTTCCGGATCAAGTCCGGAACGACCGATCACGACTTGCCCGACGGCGAGGTGCGGCTGATCGACCTGTTCGGCCTCGACCCCGCCGCCTACGCGCTTCTGTGGCGTCACGTCCTCGACCGTGACCTGTGCTCGCATGTGCGCGCCGCCAATCGCCCTGCCGACGATCCGATCATGCATCTGCTCGCCAATCCCCGCCTGCTGCACGCGGGCTGGCTCGACGAGCTGTGGGTCCGGGTCGTCGACGTCGACCGGGCCCTGCCCGATCGGGCGTACTCCGCGCCCGTGGACGTGGTCCTCGACGTCCAGGACACCGTCTGCCCGTGGAACGCGGGGCGCTGGCGGCTGTCCGCCGACGCCACCGGAGCGGTCTGCGCGCGCACGAGCGACCCCGCCGACCTGGAGCTTCCGGTGAGCGTGCTCGGGGCGGCCTACCTCGGCGGGCGCACCCTCGGCTCCTACCTGGCCGCCGGCGTCGTACGCGAGGCCCGGCCGGGAGCGGTACGCGCCCTGTCGGCCGCGATGTCCTGGGACACCGCGCCGTGGGGCGGCCTCGTCTTCTGAGCCTTTCCGGCTTCCGGGGCCTCGCACACCTACTGGAAGCGGGAACCGCGTTCTAGGATCCGGACATGGCACTGCAGAGCTTGCAGATCACCGCGATCACGGCGATGCGGGCGCGCGACGTCTCGCGCCCGTCTCCCGAGCACCAGGACGCCGCCGACCGGCGGCCGCTGCGGGACGAGATGCCCCGCAGAGCCGAGCCCCCGCGCAGGAGCGAGCCGCAGCGAAGGCCCGAACCACCGCGCGACAACCCGCTCCAGCGCGAGACCGAGACCCAGCACAGACCCAAGCCCCGCCGCCGCAAGGACGGCTAGGCCCGGCCGCGGCGGTCAGTGTTCGGGTAGCGGGGGTGTCTCGCCGGTGGTCTCGTAGGCGAGGATCTGGTCGACGCGGCGCTGGTGCCGCTCCACGCCGGAGAAGGGCGTGCTCAGGAAGACCTCGACGAAGCGGGTGGCCTCCTCGAGGGTGTGCATGCGGGCGCCCAGGCTGATGACGTTGGCGTCGTTGTGCTGCCGCGCCAGCGAGGCGGTCTCCTCGCTCCAGGCCAGGGCGGCGCGGACTCCGCGCACCTTGTTGGCCGCGATCTGCTCGCCGTTGCCCGACCCGCCGATCACGACGCCGAAGGCGCCGGGATCCTGGACGACGCCCTGGGCGGCGCGGATCACGAACGTCGGGTAGTCGTCCTCGGCGTCGTAGACGAACGGGCCGTCGTCGACGACCTCGTGGCCGTGGTCCTTCAGCCAGGAGACCAGGTGGTTCTTGAGTTCGTAGCCGGCGTGATCGGCGGCGATGTAGACGCGCACAGGCCTCATTCTCGCAGCCTCGCTCACCGCGGGTCCATCGGGCCGCGCCGTACGCGGGTTACGGGCCGTCACCGGCGGCGATTCCGTTACAGTAATAGGCGGCTGGCCCGATGACCCCTTACAGGAGAGCTTCATGCGTGAGATCCGCGTGATCGGTGACCCCGTCCTGCGCACCCCCGCCGAGCCGGTCACGGTCTTCGACAGGGATCTGCGGCGGCTGATCGACGAGATGATGGAGGCGATGTACGCCGCCGACGGCGTGGGCCTGGCCGCGCCGCAGATCGGCGTGTCGAAGAGGCTCTTCGTGTACGACGCGAGCGGCCGCAAAGGCCACGTCGTCAACCCTGAGCTGATCATCGACGACGCCGAGGAGGTCCTCGACGAGGAGGGGTGCCTGTCGGTGCCCGGGCGCGACACCGGCAAGCCGCTGTACGCCCCCACGCCGCGCGCGGCCGGGGTGAGCGTGCGCGGGTTCGACCGGCTCGGGCGGCCGACGCGCCTGAAGGCACGTGGGCTGCTGGCCCGCTGCTTCCAGCACGAGTACGACCACCTCGACGGCGTGCTCTACGTCGACCGGCTCCCCAAGGACGCCGCCCGCAAGATCATGCTGCGCACCCCCTGAGAGCGCCACGCCCGCACCACGAGCCGTGCGACCAGGGCGAGGCCCGCGAGCATCAGCGCCGCGACGACGACCCACTCGTTGGAGCCGCCGGGGC
Organism: Sphaerisporangium perillae; assembly: GCF_023276435.1. Lineage (GTDB taxonomy): Bacteria > Actinomycetota > Actinomycetes > Streptosporangiales > Streptosporangiaceae > Sphaerisporangium > Sphaerisporangium perillae. Next base: position 33,686 of record NZ_JALLPO010000052.1, on the reverse strand, counting down.
CGTACACGTGGCCGCGCCGGCCGGTGTCGAAGGCGGGAGAGGCGGCTCCGGGAGTGAACGTGCCGCGCTCGCTGCCGTAGAAGCCGACTCCCTGCCGGACGTCCTGGCCGTCGTCGGAGCGGAACGTCCCGGTCCACGAGCACTGCTCGTGGCCCGGGTGCTGGACGCAGTCGAGCCGCCGGGCGGTGAAGATGCCCTGGACGCCGTCGGCGCGCGCGGCCGCGATGACGGGACCGGCGTTCTGCGCGGCGAGCAGGATGAGCAGCAGCCCGCCGAGCGCCAGCGCGATCTCGAACGCGCCGACCCGGCGTGCGGGACGGACCGACGGCTCCATGGCACCGCCCTTCGGGCTACAACTGCAGGGACTTGACCTCGAGATACTCCTCCAGGCCGAACTCCCCGAGCTCGCGGCCGATTCCCGACTGCTTGTAGCCGCCGAACGGGGCCGAAGGGTTGAACCGCCCGCCGTTGATCGCCACCTGGCCGGTGCGCAGCCTGCGCGCCACGGCCACCGCCTCCTGCTCGGTCGCCCCCCACACCGCGCCGGCCAGGCCGTAGGGCGTGCCGTTGGCGATGTCCACGGCCTCGTCGACGGAGGTGTAGGGGACGATCGACAGCACCGGGCCGAAGATCTCCTCCTGCTCGATCACCATGCCCGGCGCGACCCCGGCGAAGACGGTCGGCTCGACGTAGTAGCCGCGCTCCAGCGGCCGGTCGCCGCCGCCCGCGACCAGGCGAGCCCCTTCCTCCTGGCCGCGGTTGATGTAGTGGACGACGCGGTCGCGCTGGGCGGCCGACACCAGGGGACCAAGGCGCGTGGCCTCGTCGAAGGGGTCGCCGAGGGTGTAGGTGGACGCGACGGACACCGCCTGCCCGACGGCGTCGTCGTACTGGTCGCGGTGGACGAGCATGCGGGTCAGGGCCGAGCAGGTCTGGCCGGAGTTCAGGAAGGCGCCGGCCACTCCGACCTTCACCGCGGTGCCGAGGTCGGCGTCGGGCAGGATCACGTTCGCCGACTTGCCGCCGAGCTCCAGCGCGACCCGCTTCACCGTGTGCGAGGCGAGGGCCGCGACGCGCCTGCCGGCCCGCGTCGACCCGGTGAAGGACACCATGTCGACATCCGGGTGGGAGGCGATCGCCTCGCCGACGACGGGCCCGTGGCCGCTGACCATGTTGAACACGCCGGCGGGCAGCCCCACCTCGTGGAAGACCTCGGCGAGCGCGTAGGCCGCGAGCGGCGCGACCTCGCTGGGCTTGAGCACGACCGTGCAGCCGGCGGCGAGCGCGGGTGCCACCTTGCAGATCACCTGGTGGAGGGGGTAGTTCCACGGGGTGATCGCGCCGACGACGCCGACCGGCTCGCGCAGGATCAGGGAGTTGCCGACGCGGGTCTCCGCCTCGCCCCGCTCCTCCGCCAGCCGCGCGTAGTCGGCGAGCACCCCGGCGGGCATCAGCGTCTGCACCTTCAGCGCCAGCGCGTACGGCGCCCCCATGTCGGTGGCGATGGTGCGCGCGATCTGCTCCGCACGGTCCTTGAGCAGGTCGGCCGCCGCTTTGAGGATCTTGCCGCGCTCGGCGGGGGCCGTGGCCGACCACGCCGGGAACGCGGCACGCGCGGCGGAGACGGCCCGGTCGACGTCGCCCGGCGAACCCGCCGGCACCCGGTCGATGACCTCCTCGGTCGCCGGATTCACGACGTCGATGCCCTCACCCGACGAGGAGGAAACCCAGGCTCCTTGCACGTAAAGGTGACGCATGCCCCTCATTCCCTGTGCGCGGAATGCCTGGGCGAGAAGCCGCGCCGCCGGGCGATGGCCGTCCATCGCCCGGTGGACGCGACTTCGGGGATGTGGTGCCGCGCGGTCGCCACGATCCGGTCGCCTGCCCATCTCACACTACGGTCAGGTAAGGAGAACGGCTTGAGTTGACCATGCTTGACAGCCGCCCGCAAGGTTTCGCGGGCATCTAATCGCGATCGGACCGCAGCTCAGCGGTCAGTCGAAGATCGGATCGCGGGTGCGCGAGCGCTTCAGCTCGAAGAAACCGTCGGTGCCGGCGACCAGGAGCACGCCGTCCCACAGCTTCCCGGCGGCCTCACCCTTCGGCGCCGGGGAGACCACCGGCCCGAAGAAGGCCACGCCGTCGACGGCGATGACCGGCGTGCCGACCTCCTGGCCGACCAGCCCGATGCCCTCGTGGTGCGACCGGCGCACGGCCTCGTCGAACTCGGTGGAGTCGGCCGCGGCCACCAGGGCGGGGTCGAGCCCGGCGGCCTCGAGGGCTCCGGCGAGCACCCCGCGGATGGCGGCGGCGGCGTCGAACCCCTCCTCCTCACCGTCACGCGGCTTGAGGCCTTGCCGGATGTGGATGCGGACGCCCATCTCCGTGTAGAGATCGCCGAGGACCTGCTCGCCGTACTTCTCGGCGGCGGCCTGCAGCACGCGGACCGGCCCCATGGCGTTCTTCAGCATCTCCCGGTATTCGGCGGGGATGTCCTTGTCCTCGTTGAGCACGGCGAGGCTCATGATGTGCCAGCGCGGTTCGACGGGCCGTACGGCCTGGACCTCCAGCAGCCAGCGGGAAGTCATCCAAGCCCACGGGCAGAACGGGTCGAACCAGAAGTCGACCGGGGTGCGTTCAGACATGGCCAGCTTTCCTGATCGTGGTGGCGGTGCCAGTTGTGGTGCTACGCAGCCACAACCGGCTCCCCGGTGCTTCCTATTCCTCTGTAACCGGGTAGGAATCCTCCGGGGCGCCGGTAGAGGTTCTTCCCCCGTGGGCCCTCCGGCCGCTCCCCCTCGCCGCCCTCGTCGTGACCGCTCCCGGGTGCCGCACCTCCGGTGCCGCATCACAGCGCCCGACGTGGCAGGATTCATGCATCCCTCTCGCGAAGGGGCAGGGGGAGTCGTGATGAGGAGCGGATGTGGCAGGCAACCTGACCCGTGACGAAGCCCGGGAGCGGGCTCGTCTGCTAAAGGTGGAGTCCTATTCGGTCGAGCTCGACCTCACCGAAGGCGACGAGCGCTTCGAGAGCGTCACCGCGGTCCGATTCTCCTGCGCCGACCCCGGCGCGACCACCTTCATCGATCTGGCCGAGGCCAAGGTCCGCAAGGTCGTCCTCAACGGCGCCGAGCTCGACGTGACGTCCTACGACCCCGAGACCGGTCGTCTTCCCCTTCCGGACCTGGCGCAGGTCAATGAGCTGCGGGTCGACGCCGACTGCGCCTACATGCGCACCGGCGAGGGCCTCACGAGGTTCGTCGACCCCGTCGACCAGAAGGTCTACCTGCACTCGCAGTTCGAGACGGCGGACGCCCACCGCATGTACGCCTGCTTCGACCAGCCCGACCTCAAGGCGGCCTTCGAGCTGAGCGTGCTCACCCCGGGCGACTGGCAGGTCATCTCCAACGCCGCCCCCGACGCCGTCGAGGAGCTCGAGGAGCACCGCGGCCGCCACGGCACCCTCCAGAGCGCCAAGCGCTGGCACTTCCCGCCCACCCCGGTGATGTCGACCTACATCACCGCCCTCATCGCCGGGCCGTACTCCGTGGTGCGCGACGAGCACGACGGCATCCCCCTCGGCGTCTTCTGCCGGGCCTCCCTGGCCGAGCACCTCGACGCCGGCAACATCATCGAGGTCACCAAGCAGGGCTTCGACTTCTTCCACCGCGTGTTCGGCACTCGCTACCCCTTCGGCAAGTACGACCAAGTGTTCGTCCCCGAGTTCAACGCGGGCGCCATGGAGAACGCCGGCGCGGTGACCTTCCTTGAGGACTACATCTTCCGCTCCCGCGTCACCGACGCCATGGTGGAGCGCCGCGCCGAGACGATCCTGCACGAGATGGCGCACATGTGGTTCGGCGACCTGGTCACCATGCGCTGGTGGGACGACCTATGGCTGAACGAGTCCTTCGCCACCTACATGTCGGTCCTGTGCCAGGCCGAGGCCACCCGCTGGGGTCAGGGCGCGTGGACGACCTTCGCCAACGTGGAGAAGTCCTGGGCCTACCGCCAGGACCAGCTGCCCTCGACCCACCCGATCGCCGCCGACATCCCCGACATGCAGGCGGTCGAGGTGAACTTCGACGGCATCACCTACGCCAAGGGCGCCTCGGTGCTCAAGCAGCTCGTGGCCTACGTCGGGCTCGACAACTTCCTCGCCGGCGTGCGCGACTACTTCAACGAGCACGCCTGGGGCAACACCGAGCTGAAGGACCTGCTCTCGGCCCTGGAGCGCACCTCCGGGCGCGACCTGTCGTCCTGGTCCAAGGAGTGGCTGGAGACCGCCTGGGTCAACACGCTGCGGCCGTCCTTCACGGTGGACGCCGAGGGCCGCTTCCTGTCCTTCGAGGTCCTGCAGGAGGCCCCGGCCGACTATCCGACCCTGCGCTCGCACCGCGTCGCCGTCGGCCTGTACTCCCGGGTGGACGGCGCCCTGGCCCGCGTCAAGCGGGTGGAGCTCGACGTCGTGGGCGCCCGCACGGCCGTGCGCGAGCTGGTCGGCGAGGCGCAGCCCGACCTGATCCTGATCAACGACGACGACCTGACCTACGCCAAGATCCGTCTCGACGAGCGCTCGCTGCGCACCCTGGTCGACGGCGGCCTCGCCGGCTTCACCGACTCGCTGCCGCGCGCCCTGTGCTGGTCGGCCGCCTGGGACATGACCCGGGACGCCGAGATGGCCACGCGCGACTACGTGCGGCTGGTCACCTCCAACGTCCACACGATCACCGACATCACCGTCCTGCAGACCGTGCTGCGCCAGGCGCGCCTGGCCGCCCAGCAGTACGCCGACCCGGCGTGGCGCGCCATCGGTCTCGCCGAGCTGTCGGCGGCCCTGCGCGGCCTGATCGCCTCGGCCGAGGCGGGCTCGGACCACCAGCTCGCCTACGTCAACGCCTTCGCCGCGGGCGCCACCTCCGCCGAGGACCTCGCCTTCATCCAGGGCATCCTGGACGGCTCGTCGGCCCCCGAGGGCCTGACCGTGGACGCCGACCTGCGCTGGACGCTGATCCACGCGCTGGTCTCCGGCGGCGTCCTGTCCGCCGGCGACATCGCCGACGAGCTGCGCCGCGACGCGACGGCCAGGGGCGAGCAGTCGGCCGCGATGTGCCAGGCGTCCATCCCGACCGCCGAGGGCAAGGCCGAGGCGTGGGCCTCGATCACCGGCGGGACGCTGAGCGGCGCGGTGCTGCGCTCGACCATCGTCGGCTTCATGAACCCGCACCACGTCGAGCAGCTCGGGCCCTACGGCGATCGGTTCTTCGAGGAGGTCGGCCGCATCTACAAGAGCTGGCCGTCCGACAGCGCCCAGCGGTTCGCGATGGGGTGCTACCCCGCGCTGCTCATCGAGCCGGGCACGGTGGCGAGGACGCAGGACTACATCACCTCCTCCCAGCCGTCTCCCGCTCTGCGCCGCCTGCTGCTGGAGGGCGCCGACGGCATCAGCCGCGCCCTTCGCGCCCGCGCCAAGGACGCCTCGGCCGCCTGAGCCCCGGCCCGCCTGATGTTCAAGTCCGGTTGAACGTCAGGCGGGCCGGTCGGCTTCCCGGCGGGAGTGGCCGCCAGCACGCTTCAAGCGCGTCGCAAGCACTCCGCGGTGACATGGCAGGACAACGGCAGCACCCGTTTACAGCAGGCCACGGCAGGTCTACTGTGCGCGCTGTCACCGTAAGCCGGGAGGCCCCCCTTGATCGCTCTCGTCGTCGTCTGCGTCCTCGCCCTTCTCCTGATCCTCGTCGTCGTCACGACCTACAACGGGCTCGTCCGCAAGCGTGGAGCCGTGGACAACGCCTGGGCCCAGATCGACGTCCAGCTCAAGCGCCGCCACGACCTGATCCCGAACCTCGTGGAGACCGTCAAGGGGTACGCCGCCCACGAGCGCGGAACCCTGGAGGCCGTCATCGCCGCCCGGCGGCAGGCCGTGGAGGCGCAGGGGCCACGTGACCAGGCCTCCGCCGAGAACCTCCTGTCAGGCGCCCTGAAGAACCTGTTCGCCCTGTCGGAGGCCTACCCCGACCTCAAGGCGAACCAGAACTTCGCCGCGCTCCAGGACGAGCTGGCGACCAGCGAGAACCGCATCGCCTACTCGCGGCAGTACTACAACGACGCCGTCCTGACCTACAACAACGGCATCCAGACGGTCCCGGCGAACATCGTGGCCGGCATGACGGGCTTCCAGCAGCGCGAGTACTTCCAGGCGCCCGGCGAGGAGCGCGGCCCGGTCCAGGTCCAGTTCTGACCCCCAGCCATGATCTATCTGCTCGCCACGGCGGCCGCGCTCGGGCTGTGGCTGCTCCTGCTGGCCGCGCTGGCGTTCGCCACGCGCAATCCCGACGTCGACCCGGCACCGCCCACCAGCGAGCTGGGTGAGGAGTCGCCCGCGCTGGTGGACCTGATCACCGGCAACTGGCGCCTGTGCGACGAGGCCGCCTCGGCCACCCTGCTCGATCTGGCCGCGAAGGGTGCGGTCGACATCGAGGAGATCGGCCCGGAGCTGTCCCTGGTACGGCTCCGCACGCCCCGCACGCCGCTGGCGCCCTACGAGAAGCTCGTCCACGACCACGTGGCGTCGCTCGCCACCGACGGGGTGGTCGCCACCGGAGCCCTCGCGGAAGGCGCCAGGAACCTCGGCCGCTGGTGGAAGAGCTTCCGCAAGAAGGTCATCGCCGAGGCGCGTGAGAAGGGCCTGTCGCGGCCCCGGTGGAGCAGGGCGCAGGCGCTCCTGCTCACCGTCGCCGCCGCCGTGCCGGCCATCGCCGCCGGCGTCGCCGTCACCGCGACGGCGGACACCGACGACAAGGGGGGCGGGATCGGCGCCGCGATCGTCGGCTTCGCCCTGCTCACCGGGTTGATGGGAAAGCTGAACGGCGAGCGCGGCACGGCCGAGGGGGCGAGGGTCGCCGGTCACTGGCTCGGGGTGCGCGAGCACCTGTCGGCCGGCGGAGCGTTCGCCGACCGGCCGGCGGCGGCCGTCACCATCTGGGGACGTCACCTGGCGTACGCCGCCGCCCTCGGCCTGGCCAGGCGCGCCGTGACCAGCCTGCCGATCAGCGTCCCCGCCGACGACAGACGCGCCTGGTCAGACTTCGGCGGCATGTGGCACGTCGTCAACGTCCGCTACCCGCGCCGCATCCTGTGGGGGCGTCCGCCCTGGCCGATGATGCTCCGGGGCCTGGCCGCCGCGTTCTTCACAGGGTTCTGGCTCTGGTTGTTCGGCATCGTCGCCAAGGCGCTGCTCGACTGGCCCGAGCCTCTGGTCATGCCCGTCGCCTACCTCGGCGCGGCCCTCGCGGCCGGCGTGCCCATCGCCTTCGCCATCGCCGACCTGACCGGCAAGGCCGAGCTGGAGGGCCAGATCGTCCGGCTGCGGGCCTTCCAGGTCGGATCCGACGGCGACAACCGGCCCAGGTACGTCTACTGGGTGGCGCTGGACGACGGCCACCAGCGTGACGTCAAGGCCTTCGGCATCGACGAGTCGCTGTGGCGGCCACTGGCCGAGGGCGACCGGGTCAGGGCGCGCGTCGGCCGCCGGCTCGGCTGGGTCTTCGAGATCGAGGTCACCGAGCGCTCCCGGCACCGCGGCGCCGCGTCGTACGACGACACCGGCGAGCACCTCCTTTCGGCCCCGGAGAATTTGGGCGAGGTTCCGGTGCTCGCCGGTTCCCGCCGGAGCCCGGCCGGGGACGTGCGGGGCACCGGCGAGGACGCCGACGGCGCCGCCGGGGACGACCGGTACCTGGCACATGGCGCGGGTGACGGGCGGGGCGGGGACGAGGGCACGGCCGCGCTGGTCACCCCCGCCGACCTGCGGCGCGCTCTGGGCATCGAGGTCGGCCCCGCCGCGGCGTACACCGACGCGCTGCCCACGCCCGCGTGGCTGGCGGTGCGGTCCTGCCGCTACCGGACGACCGGGGGCACCCCGGTGACCGTGGACGTGCACGCCGCGCAGGGGGCCCGGGGCGGCTATCTGATGGTGCTCGGGCACCTGCTGACCCGGGTCGAGGGGCGGCAGATCTCCGGGGTGGGCGGCGACGCGATGCTGTATCCGGGAGTGGTCTCCGCCCGGACGAGCGAGGGGACCTTCGCCATCCACGTGCACTCCCCCGCGGGGCCGCCGCCGCCCGACGCGCTGGTCGAGCTGGCCCGGACGGCCGCCGCCCGCATGGAAGGGAGATCACCGGTGGCGTGAGAGGGTGTCCAGGTGCACTCGCCCCTCGACCTGCTCATCGAACTGGCCCGGCGGTACGCCTTCGCGGACCTGGGCGCCCTGGCCCCCAAGGTGGTGCCGGAGGGAGTCCTCATCCCCGCGCTGTGCGAGTTCGGGCAGCGGCTGCTGACGCTGGACGCGGAGGACTTCGCCACCGAGGTCGACGCGAAGTCCGTCCCGAGCGCCCTGCGGCGCCGCGCCCGCGAGTGCCACATGCCGCAGACCGCGCGGGAGCAGCCGCGCGGCGCCCTGTCCTCGCTCCGGCCCGCCTACGGGCTGCTGCTGGAGGTCATCCAGGTGCGCTGGGAGCGGCGTGAGCTCAGCTCGGTGATGTCGGCGATCCACATCGCCGGGGAGTACCTCCCGCTGCTCGCCTTCGAGCCGGTGCTCGGGCACGCGGGCGACCCCGCGCGCTGGCCGGACGGGCTCCGGGCCGAGGGCAGCCGGTTCGGCGTGATCGGCGACCGCGAGTGCGACCACACCAAGCCCGAGAAGTCGGCCGCCGAGCGCACGCTGCGCGTCGCCCAGGAGCCCGGTGAGGGCTGGCGGGCCTATTTCGACCGCCAGCACAGCCAGCTGTCGGGGGCCATGGCGACGTGCGTCGCCAAGTGCCGCAGGCCGTGCACGGCCATGGACTGGATCGCCCCGGAGTCCCGTGAGAGCCTCGCCCTGCGCTGCAAGGTGGCGCTCACGTTCGCCGATACCCCGCTGGTGCGGCTGCGCCACGCCGCGCCGGTCGGCCACGGGTTCGGCGTGCCCTCACCGGAGGAGGTGCTGGACGCGTGGGCGCGGAGCCGGTCGTATCTCGACAAGAACGGCGTCGGCCACCAGGCCACCCGGGACGACGGTTTCCCGCTGCCGGGTCTGCCCAGCCTCTTCTCGGCCATCGCGAGCGCCCCGATCCGGCCGGCGACCTTGCTGAAGGACGTGAGCGGACATATGATGTCGCTGCTGTCGCATTTCGCGAATATCTAGCCGCTTGCCGGCCGTGGCCACGCACCGGCCGGCACGGCGGGCGATTCCTCGCCTTCTTCACCGGCCGGCCGCGCGAATTCCGCACATCGGCGGAAAGGCATCGGCGAGGTCACCAGATCGCCGGACGGCGTTCTCCCCAGAAACCGCCGACCGCCGCCTCCACCTGCGCGGACAGCGAGATGAGCGTGGCCTCGTCGCCGAACCGCCCGGCGAGCATCACCCCGATCGGCAGCCCTTCCTCGTTCCAATGCAGGGGCAGGTTGACGGCGGGCTGGCCGCTGATGTTGTAGGGCGCGGCGAACGGCGCGAACCGCTCCATTCGATGGAAGGTCTCCTCCGGATCCTCGACGTCCTCGAACCAGCCGATCGGCACGGGCGGCTGGGTGACGGTGGGGGTGAGGACCGCGTCGTACTCGTTCATGACCAGGAAGGCGAAGCGCGTCGCGGTCTGCAGCGTCGCCTGGGCCTGCAGGAAGGCCGGCGCGGGCGTCGCGAAACCGCGCTCGCGCAGCCACCGCGTCAGGGGCCGCAACCTGGACTCCATGGACGGGTCCACCGGGTGCATGCAGGCGAAACAGAACCACAGCCTCTCGAACTCGCCCAGGATCGAGGCGTCGAACGGCGGCGGCATGTCGACCACCTCGTGGCCGAGCGACGCGAGAAGCGCGGAGGCCTTCTCGTAGGCCGCGAGGACGTCCGGGTGCACCTCGGCGCCCGGGACGACCGGGTCGGCGAACCTGCCGATCTTGAGCCGCCCGGGCTCGCGGGTGACCGCCTCGACGAATCCGACCGGCGACGGCGGGGCCACGTACAGGTCGCCCGGCTGGTTGTGCGCCATCACCTCCAGCAGCGCGGCGGCGTCGGCCACCGTGCGGGCGAGGGGCCCGTTGGTGGACAGGCCGGCCAGGTCGGGAATGACCGGCGCGAAGGAGATGCGCCCACGGGTGGGCTTGATGCCGAACAGGCCGCAGACCGACGCGGGGATGCGGATGGAGCCGGCCCCGTCGCTGCCCTGCGCGGCGGGCGCGAGCCCGGCCGCGACCGCGGCCGCCGCTCCACCGCTGGAGCCCCCCGCCGAGCGGGTCAGGTCCCACGGCGTGCGGGAAGGCACGGACACGTCGGTCTCGGTGTAGCAGGGCAGCCCGAACTCCGGGGTCGCCGTCTTGCCCAGCATGATCGTCCCGGCCTCGCGGAGCCGCTCCACCACGCTGTCGTCGACCGGCGCGACGAAGCCCTCGTAGGTCGACGAACCGAACATGATCGGCACGTCCTTGACGAGATTCAGGTCCTTGATGGGGATCGGGACGCCGAGCAACGGGGGCAGGTCGGTGCTCTCCAGGGCCAGGGCCTCGGCCCGGCGGGCCTCCTCGAGGGCACGGTCGGCGGTCAGCGTGACGAAGGCGCCGACTTCGGCGTCGAGCCGCTCCGCGCGCTCCAGGTAGTGCTTGGTGATCTCGACGGGGGACAGCTCCCGGGCTCGTACGGCCTCGGCCTGCTCCAGGGCTGTAAGATCATGTATGTGCGCCACGCTTCCGCACAGTAAGGCCTGTGACCATCACTTATCTAGAGAGAAAAGAAAGAGATACCCGTCTTTCCGCCCCACAATGCGGGAACGCGGGGCCACAAAAATGTGAACTAGCCAACACTAGGCACACCCTTGGGCGTCAACTACCGTGAGTTACGTGGATTCCGGTCTAGAACCTGATGACGGTCACAATACGTCACCCATATGGGTGAGTGACCGCCCCTCGCAGCCGAAATCTCGGCCCGCGGCACCCGAGGAGACTTATGCTCCCATCGGGCGCGCGTCCTTGCTCGGACTGCTTCAGCAGCCCAAATACCGGCATCTGCGGCTGCGTGCCCTGATCGCCGCCGGTGCCGGCCTGGTCGTGGGCATCCCGCTGTGGAGCTGGCGGCTCGGCCTGGTCGCGGCGATCATCGCCGCCATCGCCGACACGGTCTACCGCGCGCGCACGGCCTCCTCCGTCGCACCCTGGCGCCGGGCATCGGCCGCCGAGCGGCGCACCGAGGCCCAGCTGAGAAAGCTCGAGAAGAGCGGTTACCTCACGCTGCACGCTAGGGCCATCCCCGACAGCGACGCGCAGATCGACCACCTGGTCGTCGGCCCGACCGGGGTGTACGCCGTCGACTCCGAGAAGTGGGACAAGCGGCTTCCGGTCCGCGTCCAGTCCCACCGCAAACTGTTCCACGGGCCCTTCAACCAGAAGCCACGTCTCGACGAGGCGCGCTGGGAGGCCTCCCAGGCGAGCGAGCTGATCACCGCGGCGCTCGGCCGCCAGATCACCGTGGTGCCGTCCCTGGCCATCTACGGGCCGGCGATCCCCTGGAAGATCCTCAACATCCGCGAGGTCGACGTCTTCGACGGCGGCCGCGTGCGCAAGTGGATCACCAATCGGGAGCGCTCACTGACCAGCGAGGAAGTCGAGGACATCTACACCGCCGCCGAGCAGGTCCTGCCGGCGCGTTATCCCGAGAACTGACCGTCCGAGAAGGTCCTTCGGGATTCCCGTCCCTGTTCCACCACTGCCCCCGGGAATCCCGAAGGATCTTGTTCGCTGTCCAAGCTGTGGACGGCGGGTCTCGTCAAGCGAGCGGTGGCCGTACCATTTGAAGACTCAGCAGTCATCGGATGGGAGAACGGTCATGCCGGCCCTCAGATCTCGAACGGTCACTCACGGCAGGAACATGGCAGGCGCGCGTGCCCTGCTCCGGGCCACGGGTGTAGCCGGTGGAGACCTCGGCAAGCCGATCATCGCGGTGGCCAACAGCTTCACCCAGTTCGTTCCTGGCCATGTCCACCTGCGCGAAGTGGCCGAGGTGGTGGCGGCCGGCGTCCGCGAGGCGGGCGCCATCCCGCGCGAGTTCAACACCATCGCCGTCGACGACGGCATCGCGATGGGCCACGGCGGCATGCTCTACTCGCTGCCCTCCCGCGAACTGATCGCCGACGCCGTCGAGTACATGGTCAACGCCCACTGCGCCGACGCGCTGGTCTGCGTCTCCAACTGCGACAAGATCACGCCGGGCATGCTGCTCGCCGCGCTGCGGCTGAACATCCCCACCGTCTTCGTCTCAGGCGGCCCCATGGAGGCCGGCAAGACCCTGGGCCGCAAGCTCGACCTGATCGACCCGATGATCGCCGCGGCGGACGACAGCGTCTCCGACGCCGAGCTGCTCGAGATGGAGGAGAACGCCTGCCCGACCTGCGGCTCGTGCAGCGGCATGTTCACCGCCAACTCGATGAACTGCCTCACCGAGGCCATCGGCCTGGCGCTCCCCGGCAACGGCACCACGCTCGCCACCCACAAGGCCCGCAAGGCGCTGTTCGAGCAGGCAGGGCGCCAGGTCGTCGAGATCACCAAGCGCTACTACGAGGATGACGACGCCTCGGTGCTGCCCCGCAACATCGCCACCCGCGACGCCTTCGAGAACGCCATGGCCCTCGACGTGGCCATGGGCGGCTCCACCAACACGATCCTCCACCTGCTCGCGGCCGCGCGGGAGGGCGGCGTCGACTTCGGCCTGAAGGAGATCAACGAGCTGTCGCTGCGGGTGCCGTGCCTGTGCAAGGTCGCGCCCGCCACCGCGAAGTACCACGTGGAGGACGTCCACCGAGCGGGAGGCATCCCGGCCATCCTCGGCGAGCTCGACCGCGCGGGCCTGCTCCACCGCGACACCCACAGCGTCCACGCGGCCTCCCTCACCGAATTCCTCGAGGCCTGGGACCCGATGTCGCCCGGCGTCAAGCAGGAGGCGCTGGAGCTCTGGCACGCCGCCCCCGGCAACGTCCGCACCGTGAAGGCGTACTCCCAGAACGCCCAGTGGGAGTCCCTCGACCTCGACCGCGCCGAAGGCTGCATCCGCGACCTCGAGCACGCTTACACCCGCGACGGCGGTCTCGCGGTGCTCTACGGCAACCTCGCGCCCGAGGGCGCCATCGTCAAGACGGCCGGCGTCGACGAGTCGATCTGGAAGTTCAGCGGCCCCGCCGTGGTGTTCGAGTCGCAGGAGGATGCCTCCGAGGGCATCCTCGGCAACAAGGTCAAGGCCGGCGACGTCGTGGTCATCCGCTACGAGGGGCCCAAGGGCGGTCCCGGCATGCAGGAGATGCTCTACCCGACGAGCTTCCTCAAGGGCAAGGGCCTCGGCAAGGCGTGCGCGCTGATCACCGACGGGCGCTTCTCCGGAGGCACGTCCGGCCTGTCCATCGGGCACGCCTCCCCTGAGGCCGCCGAGGGCGGCATCATCGCCCTGGTCGAGAGCGGCGACCTGATCGAGATCGACATCCCGGGGCGCAGCATCGAGCTCAGGGTGTCCGAGGCCGATCTCGCCGCGCGCCGCGAGCGGCTGCTGGCCGACCTCGGCCGCTACCGCCCGCGCGACCGCGACCGTCCGGTGAGCGCCGCCCTGCAGGCCTACGCCGCGCTGACCACCTCCGCCTCCACCGGCGCCTCCCGCGACCTGTCCCAACTCTCCCCCCACTAACCGGCGCCTCCCGAGGGGTGTCGCCCTTCCCTGCCTCCCTAGGAAGCCGGCTGTCATCCGAAGGTTGAGAACATCAGGGCGCTCGCCCTGCTCTACCTTCTTGGGGAGTCGGCTGTCACTCGAAGGTAAAGAATAGTCGCCTTCGAGATGGCCATTTCATGATCTGGTGTTCGAAAAATGTCGGTGCTCGGCGGTAGTGTCAATGTATGGCCAACGTCACCACGCCGCTCCTGACGACCGCCGAGATCGCCGCCCTCGCCCTGTCCCTCGCCCATCTCGGCGAGGGTCCCCAAGCGCTGACCGCCCGCCGTGGTCTGCGCGCCGTGTTCGACCATCTCGACCTCGACGACGACGTCGTCGCGACGACCCTCGAAACGCTGACCACGCCGCTGCCTCCCGACGTCGCCCGGCGCGCTCGCACGATCGCGGGTGCCGTGACCGGCCGTCAGGTGGTGCGGCTCCACTACCGTGACGCCGGCGGCCGGGTGACCTCCCGTGACGTCGAGCCGGTCACCTGCCTCGTCCACCGTGAGCATTGGTATCTGGTGGGGTGGTGCCGCACGAAGGTCGGCATACGCGCGTTCCGCTTCGACCGCATCGTCGCTGTGGAACCGACCCTGGTCCCCGCCCGCCCGCATCGCGCCGAGCGCTACCTCCCCTTCCAGCGCCGCAAGGCCCCCGAACGACACACCCCCCGCCCCCTCATCCCCCTGCCCAACCGCCGCCCCGCCTAGCCCCGTCCCCGACCAAACACGCCCAGCCCCACACGAGCGAGCAAAGCCACACCCGTGATGGCGGGAGAGAGGTACGGCGAAGCCGGCGCCGCCGTACGGCGGGCAATGCGGCGAAGCGTCGCGTGACCGTATTCGGGTCGTGCGAGGTCAGCCGATTCAGGTGGGTGCGGAGCTCAGGCGATTCGGGTCGTGCTGGGCTCAGGCGATTCGGGTCGTGCTTGGGTCAGCCGCAGCAACCGCCGCCGCAGCAACCGCCCCCGCCGGCGCCGCCGGTGGGGCGTGGCGCCGAGGCACCGCCGGTGACGGCGACCGTGGAGAGCAGCTTCACCGTGTCGTCGTGGCCCGCAGGACACACCGCGGCGTCTCCCGAAGCGGACATGGGCCGAGACAGCTCGAAGGTCGATCCGCAGGAGCGGCAGCGGTAGTCGTAACGCGGCATGCCATAAGAGTACGACGATTTCAGGCGTCATAAGGAGCCGGTGCCGGAGCCGCATGGGGCTCCCGCACCGGCAATGGCGTCGCCGTCGCCGTTCCAGGGGCGCTGGGGTCGAGCCGCAGCCCGCCCACACGGCGGGTTAGCCGGTGAAGGCCGCGCGGCACCGCCTGGCCCCGTCGCCAGGCGGACGGCGCGCGGTACGTCCTCACCTGCCCCGGCGTCGCCGCCTCGGACCGGCGGAGGACACCCCTGCCAGCGCCGGAGACTCGCGGCTCAGGCCGCGGTTTCGGCCAGGTAGGGAGCCCATTGGGGGTCGCCGTCGAGCTGGGCGCCGATGAGGCGCCAGTGGACGCCTCGGGGCACGACGGGCGCGACGCGCAGCGTCCAGCCGATCTCCTCCAGCAGCCGGTCGGCCTTGCGGTGGTTGCACGGCATGCAGGAGGCGACGCAGTTCTCCCAGGTGTGCAGCCCGCCGCGGGAGCGCGGGAGCACGTGGTCGATGGTCTCCGCCCGCTGGCCGCAGTAGGCGCAGCGGTAGTCGTCCCTTCGCATGAGCGCGGCGCGGGTCAGCGGGATGCGCGAGCGGTAGGGAATGCGGACATAACGCCTGAGCCGGATGACCGACGGCACGTCGACCGTACGCGAGGCCGAGCGCAGGACCGCGCCCCGGCCGTCACGATGGACGACGTCCGCCTTCTCCCTGATCACCAGCACGACGGCTCGATGCAGGTTGAGCGTGGTGAGCGGTTCAAAAGTGGCGTTCAGCAGCAGCACCTGGCGCATCAGCGGGCCCTTTCCGCTGCGCACGTGCTCATCAGGGATGTGCCGTGGCACACCCCGGCTTGCGGCCCGTCGTCTTGAGCCCCGGATGCTTCCGTCACGTGCACCTCCGCCGGACGGCCCAGCGGATGGGTTCCACGGCACCGCCCTTCAGCAAGTGTGGCCTCTCGGTCGACTCTCCCGCCACCCCAATTAACGGTCGTGTCTTCCAGACCCCGCCTTCCGGTTTATGTCCGGTTCACCCCGCTAAGCAAACCTATTGGGGAAAGATCACTCTGATCGCTTGATCAGCTCCCTGTCCGCTCCCGGCGAAGTGCACCGGAAAACGATGTTCCACGTCGGGGTAACGGAGTGTCATAGGCTCATCTCCATGACGCGAGAGCCTTATCCGAACGCACGCCGTGACGACGTGGTGGACGACTACCACGGCACGCCGGTGCCCGACCCGTACCGCTGGCTGGAGGACCCGGACCAGCCCGAGGCCAAGGAATGGCTCGACGCGCAGGGCGAGCTGTTCAGCAAGGCGATGGCCGCGTCACCGAGGCGGGACGCCTTCCGCGACCGCATCTCCGAGTTGGTGCGCTCGGGCACCGTCGGCGCTCCGGCGTGGCGCGGGGACCGGCACTTCTTCATGCGCCGCACCCCCGAGCAGGAGCACGCCGTGCTCTACACGGTCGGCCCCGACGAGACCGAGCAGGCGCTGCTCGACCCCATGGCCCTCGACCCGTCCGGCCTGACCACGATCGACTCCTGGCAGCCCGACAAGGAGGGCCGGCGGCTGGCCTACCAGATCTCGGTCGGCGGCGACGAGGAGTCCCAGCTCTATGTGATCGACGTCGTCACCGGCGAGCGGCTCGACGGGCCGATCGACCGGTGCCGCTACTCCCCCATCGCGTGGCTGCCCGGGGGCGAGGCCTTCTACTACGTGCGCAGGCTCGCGCCCGGCGACGTTCCCGCGGGCGAGGAGCAGTATCACCGCCGCGTCTACCTGCACCGCCTCGGCACGCCCACCGAGCAGGACACCATGATCTTCGGCGAGGGGCTGGAGAAGACCAACTACTACGGCGTCTCGGTCTCCAAGGACGGCCGGTGGCTCTCCATCTCGGCCTCGCGGGGCACGGCTCCGCGCAACGACCTGTGGATGGCGGACCTGTCCGCCTCCCCCCTCGACGCGCCGCGGCTGATCTCCGTCCAGGAGGGTGTCGACGCGCAGAGCGGCGTGCTGTTCGGCCGTGACGGGCGCCTGTACGTCTACACCGACCGCGACGCTCCCCGCTGCCGCGTCTGCGTGACCTCGCCGGACCATCCGGAGTACGCGAGCTGGCGCGACCTCATCCCAGAGGACCCCGAGGCGGTGCTGACGGACTTCGCGATCCTCGACGATCTGGAGCGTCCGGTGATGCTCGTCGGCTGGACGCGGCACGCCATCAGCGAGATCTCCGTGCACGACCTGGCCACTGGGGAGAAGGTCGGCGAGGTGCCCACCCCCGGCCTGGGCACGATCGGCGGCATCACCGAGCGGCCGGAAGGCGGCTACGAGGCGTGGTTCGGCTACACCGACAACACCACCCCGCCGAGCATCCAGCGCTACGACGCCCGCACCGGCGAGACCACGCTGTGGGCCGCCTCACCCGGCGCCGTGGAGGTGCCCGAGGTGAACACCGAGCAGGTGGTCTACCGCTCCGCTGACGGCACGGAGGTCCACATGATCGTGGTCTCCAGGCCCGGCACCGGCCCCCGGCCGACGATCCTGTACGGCTACGGCGGCTTCGGCGTGTCCTTGACCCCCGGGTTCTCCGCCTCGACCCTGTCGTGGGTGGAGGCCGGCGGCGTCTACGCGGTCGCGCAGCTGCGGGGCGGCGGCGAGCAGGGTGAGGAGTGGCACCGCGCCGGCATGCTGGGCCGCAAGCAGAACGTCTTCGACGACCTGCACGCCGCCGCCGAGCATCTGATCTCCACCGGGGTCACCACCTCCGACCAGCTGGCGATCTCCGGCGGGTCCAACGGCGGCCTGCTGGTCGGAGCCGCGCTCACCCAGCGCCCCGAGCTGTACGCGGCGGTCGCCTGCTCGGCCCCGCTGCTCGACATGGTGCGGTACGAGAAGTTCGGTCTCGGCGCGACGTGGAACGTCGAGTACGGTTCGGCGGACGACCCGGAGGAGTTCGCCTGGCTGTGGGAGTACTCCCCCTACCACCACGTCCGCGAGGGGGTCCGCTACCCGGCGACGCTGTTCATGGTCTTCGGCTCCGACACCCGCGTGCATCCGCTGCACGCCTGGAAGATGTGCGCCGCGCTCCAGCACGGCCAGGCGGCCGACGACCGGCCCATCCTGCTGCGCAACGAGGCCGAGGTGGGGCACGGAGCCCGCGCCGTCAGCCGCTCGGTGGAGCTCCTCGCCGACCAGCTCGCCTTCCTGGCCCGGCACACCGGCCTCGCCGGCTGAGGCGTCCGCCCCCGGCTAGCGGGGGAAGACGATCGTCTTGTGGCCGTCGAGCAGCACCCGCTGCTCGGCGTGCCAGCGCACGGCCCGGGCGAGCGCCAGGCATTCGACGTCGCGGCCCATGGCGGCCAGATCGTCGGGCGAGTGGGTGTGGTTCACGCGGGCGACCTCCTGCTCGATGATCGGGCCCTCGTCGAGGTCGGCCGTCACGTAGTGGGCGGTCGCGCCGATGAGCTTCACGCCGCGCGAGTGCGCCTGGTGGTAGGGCTTGGCGCCCTTGAAGGACGGCAGGAACGAGTGGTGGATGTTGATCACCTTGCCGGACAGCTTGGCGCAGAGATCTTCCGAGAGCACCTGCATGTAGCGGGCCAGCACGACCAGCTCGGCACGGTAGTGGTCCACCAGCGTGAGGACCTCGGCCTCCTGGCGCTGCTTGGTCTCCGGGGTCACCGGCAGGTGGTGGTAGTCGATGCCGTACGACTGGGTGAGCGGCCGCAGGTCGGGGTGGTTGGACACCACGGCGACGATCTCGATGTCGAGCAGCCCGGAGCGCACGCGGTAGAGCAGGTCGTTCAGGCAGTGGCCGAGCCTGCTCACCATCACCAGCACCCGCGGCTTGACGGCGCGGTCGTGGAGCCGGAACTCCATGGCGAGCTCGGGCGCGAGGGCGGCGAAGGCCGCTCGCAGCTCCTGCTCGGCGAGGGCCGAGGTGAACTGGACGCGCATGAAGAAGCGCCCGGCGGACCGGTCGCCGAACTGCTGGCTTTCGGTGATGTTGCACCCGTGCGAGGCCAGCAGCCCGGAGACGGCCGCGACCACGCCGGGCCTGTCGGGACACGACAGCGTCAGCACATATTCGGAGCTCACCGGCCACTCACCTCTTCGATCGCGTTGAGGCAGATTACCGCTCCCCGCCCCCGGTCGCCGTCCCATCTTCCACAGGTCCCGCCGATGAAGGTGTACCGGCGAGAGGCGCGAGCCGTGTAGTGGCGGCCCGGGCCCGCGCGGTACAGAACGGACTAAAACTTCATTACGGACGAGCGACCGTAGACACACGCATTCCGTCTGCGCCTGTTGCCCGCCCTTGACCTCGGGGTTCATAGCCTCTATGACGTGAAATGGGTCGACAGCAGAGGGTTTGAGGTCGAGGCGCTGGTCCTCGGCAACCAGCCTTGCCTGCGCGTGCGCAGAGGCCACGAGTACGTGGCCTACTACACCGACGTCACCGAGCTGTCCCGGCACCTGGACCTGTCCGATCTCGTGGTCACCGACTGATCACCGCCATCGCGGCGGTGATGCCGCCGTCCCGCGAGGGCGGGGCGTACAGTGGCGCCCGGACGAGCGGAGAGGAGCCGGCGGGTGCTGAAGTGGGACGAGTTGTCACCGGGAGAGAAGCGCGCGGCGGTCGCGCTCGCGGCCATGCTCCCCGGCTACATCAACGCCGTGTTCGTGGCCGAGCACCTCGCGGAGACCATCGCCTGGCAGCGCGGCGAACTCACCGACGAGGACCTCATGGAGCGCACCGGCTGGAAGTTCAACGCCACCCCCGAGCAGTACGCCGACATGGCGATGAGGTCCGCCCAGGAGGCCGGCGTCGACCCGGTGGAGTGGCTGGACGCGATGAAGGGCGCCTACGAGGAGCAGCGCGCCATCGCCGCCGAGCTGCAGGAGCAGAGCGTCCAGCGCGCTGCCGGCAGTCCCGACGAGTTCTGGCAGATCATCAATGCCAACACCTGGCGGGACGACCTCGACGGGCCGGACGTCACCGATCGGCCCGAACCTCCGGGCAAGCCGGAGGCGTAGCCCGTCCCATGGAGATCGATGACCGTCCGCCGGGGACCAGTGGCCGCCCGGCCGCCCGGATCGTCTGCCTGGACGGCGAAGGCCGGGTGCTGCTGCTGCACTGGCGCGACCCGGTGAGCGGCGTGGTGTTCTGGGAGCCGCCGGGCGGAGGGATCGACCCCGGCGAGACGCCACTGCAGGCGGCCCGCAGGGAGCTACGCGAGGAGACGGGCCTGCCCGGCGACGCCGTGGTGGACATGTGGGTTCCCGTGGAGCGGGACTACCACTGGCTGGGTGTCCACTACGTGAAGATCGAACCGTTCTACCTGGCCCGTTTCGCCGGGTCCCCCGGTGTCGCCCCCACCGGGCTCACCCGCGAGGAGCAGGCCACCTACCTCGGCCACGACTGGTTCACCCCAGCCGAGCTGGCGGCCCTTCCCGAGCCGATCGAGCCTGCCTCGCTCCCCGAGGTGATCGCCCTCCTCGCCGGCCGCCCCGGCCAAGGCCAGGAGTGAGGCCGGCGCGTACCTCTGGCACGAGGACGCGGACGAGCGGGCGGCGCCGGGGTCTGCCTGGTCCCGGCGCCGCCCGCCGCGTTCACCCGGCCTCCTCCAGGGCCTTGCGGATGTCGGGGTCCCCGGGGTCCAGCCCGCCCGCGCGGCGCAG
>NZ_JALLPO010000052.1:0-13148 GCF_023276435.1 Sphaerisporangium perillae | reverse complement strand
ACTGTTGGCGGGCGGGGCGGACCCGGGGCCCGGTGCCGGGGGCGGGGGGGGGGGGGGGGGGGGGGGGGGGCCCCGGCCCCCCCCCGCCGCGTTCACCCGGCCTCCTCCAGGGCCTTGCGGATGTCGGGGTCCCCGGGGTCCAGCTCGCCGGCGCGGCGCAGGTCGGCCAGGGCCTCCTCAAGCCTGCCGAGGTCTCGCAGTGCGATCGCCCGGTTGAAGTAGAGAGCGGGGTCCTCACCCAGCTCCAGTGCCCGCGTCAGGTCTGCGGCGGCGCCCTGCGGGTCGCCGGTCTCGTACCGCAGGGTCGCCCGGTTCGCCCAGGCCAGGGCGAGGCCGGGAGCCCCGGAGACGGCCGCGTCGAACGCGGCCCTGGCCTCCTCGTGCCGGCCCGCCGCGGCCTCCAGCTGACCGAGGACGCACGACAGGTGCGGGTTGCCGGGGGCCAGGACGAGCCCGGCCGTCACATCCGCCCGCGCCTGCTCGTCCAGGCCGAACTGGACGAGCAGGCCGGCCCGGTTGATGTAGGCGTCCAGGTAGCCGGGGTCGAGCTCGAGGACATGGTCGAGGTCCGCCTTGGCCCCGTCGAGATCTCCCGTGGCCAGCAGCAGCTGGGCGCGGTTGTAGTAGCCCTCGGGCAGGGGCGGGCTCAGCTCGATCGCCGTCTCGTAGTCTGCCCGTGCCGCGTCCGGCCGTCCCATCCGGAACAGCAGGTTGCCGCGGTCGAGGTAGTAGTCGGGGTAGGAAGGGTCCACCGCGATCGCGGACGCAAGGGCGGCCAGGGCCTCCTCCGGCCGCCCCAGCATCCCGAGGAGCTGCGCCCGGTTGGCGCGCAGGACCATGCGGTGGATCGGGTGACGCTCCGGCGGCAGGTCGGTCTCCGCCAGCTTGATGGCCTCCTCCACCAGGCTCAGCGCTCGATCGGCGTGGCCGCCGCGCATCTCGATGAGCGCCTTGCCGTTGAGGTCGAACCCCAGCTTGAACGCCCGGAGGGCCCGGTCGGGCAGGAGGCGGGAGATCGCGATGGCCTCGTTGACCCACCCCTGGGCCCGGCCGAGGTCGCGCCGGGCGGGATCGGGGTGGCGCGCGTCGAGCATCGCCGTCCCGTACGCCGAGGCGGAGTGCACCTCGGCGTCCAGGCTGACGCGGCGGGCCCGGTCGTACAGATCGCGCGCCTCGTCCCTGCGGCCGAGCCCGGCCAGGGCCGTCGCCGTGCCCTGGACGAGATCCCACCACCGGTGCGTCTCCGGTTCGGCGAGCCGCAGCCCGCGTGCCCCGAGGTCGGCCGCCGCGTCCAGGAACCCCTCCCGCATGCAGTGGTCGAGCGCCGTCCACAGGGCCTCCACGCCCGCCCCTGCCGGGTCGCCGCCGTGCTCGCGGTGGTAGGGGATGGCCCCCAGGGACCACGACGGCTCACCGGTGGCGGCCAGCTCGCCGGCCCGCCGGTCGTGCAGGCGGGCGCGTTCCGCCGCAGGCAGCGCCAGGTACGCCTCTGCCGCCCGAGGGTCGTCGAGGGCGCCGTCGGAGGCGACGTAACGGGCCGCCGTGAGGTTTTCCGGTTCCCCCAAAGCCGATAATTCGGCCTTTATGACTTCGCCTCGGAAAGAATCATGCGGCTTTTTACTGGAACACGCCACAATTGTCAATCGCTCAGGTGCGAAACGGCGGACAAGCGTGGCGAGGAGTTCGCGGTCGGTCCCGTCGGCCTCGTCGATGTTGTCGACGACGATCACTTCGGGAGCCACCCCGCTGTTCCGGACGAATTCCGCGATTCCGTTGGCGATCCGTAAGGTGCGGCGAGGAGCCGGGACGAGAATGCGCTCCTCGGCCGGAAGGCGGGCATCGAGCGGTTCCCGGCGGGCGATCACCCGATCACGAAGATCGGGCGCCGCCGCTCGGATCTCGATGTCATGCCGCGCGACCACGTCAGAGGAGCGCTCCAACGCGGCCGGCACCAGCGCAGCGAGCAGGGACCCGCCGAAGGTGTAGGGCCCGCGCAGGCGACGGTGCGCGTCGAACACTACGACCAGCCCAGGATCCAGGCCCAGACCGCCCAGCATGCCCAGGCGGTCCGGTGAGTTCCCCCCATGGATCCAGAGGTGATGACCAGGGCGGCTGGTCACCCCTTGTGGATCGCACTGGCCGTACCGGTCAGGTGCACCATGCCGGGCTTGCGGACGATGATCTTTTTCACTGGGTGTCCCTCCCTCGGGTCTTCACTACAAAGACCTAATTATTAGGACAAATCAATCATCCGCAAGCATTACACATGGATTGTTCTACTTGAGTGGATATTTGTCGCTAATGAGCTAGTTGCGTGGAGGGGTGGGGCTCCAGGTGCTTCTCACCGTAAACAACGACCAGTCCCCCCCTCTCCTCCCTCCGTACTTCGCGCCATCCGTACTTGCGGTACAGCTCCAGAGCGGCGCCCTGCCGCAGGGTGGTGTCACCACGGAGCATGCGATAGCCGAGCTTGACCGCCGCCCCCTCCAGAGCGTCGAGGACGCGCGTGCCGAACCCGCGCCGCTGGAAGTCCGGGCGGACCCTCAACCGGCACATCTCAGCGGTCTCATCGTCGATACGCCGCAATCCGCCCATGGCCACGATCCCGGCGCCCTCCACCTCACCGACCAGGAACTCGCCCCGATCGGCCAGATAGATCTGGTTGATGCGCGGGATGTCGTCCTCGTAGTAGACGCCGTCCCCAAGGGTGATCCCGACCTGTGCCAGGCAGGTGCGATGTAGTTCCGAGACCGCTTCCCGATCCGACCAGCGATAGCGTCTGAGCGAGAGCGTCATGCATCGGCCTCCGCGGTCGAGCTCGACGTCGAGGGAGCCGGCGAGGCAAGGACGTCCTGGAAGGTCCGCAGCCCGGGGATGTCGCCGCACCTGGTCTGGATGGCCATGGCAAGCTCGATCGCGCGCCGCAGGATGATGTCCGTCCGGAAGCCCTCGCCGACCCGTCGCACCGCCTCCATCCCCATGCGCAACGCCTCGTCACCATCGCCCTCAAGCAGCCTGCACTGCGCCTGGTCGAACCGGATGAGCGTCTGGTCGAGCAGGTCTCCTTCGTACTTCTCCAGTGCCTGTTCGAGGATCAGGTCGGCTTCTATGGTCTGGCCGAGCCGGGTCAGCGCGTCGCCCTGGTGGAAGTAGAGCTGGCGCTCGGTGTACCCGAAGACCGTGTCCTCCTGCTGGGCGGGGGTCATCTGGGCGAAGGCGGCCCGCGCCCGCGACAGCGCCCGCTTGGCCTGGTCGACGACGTCCTTCTTGCCGCCGGAGTTCGCCAGCATCGACAGCGCCCGGGCCTCCACGACCGGAGCCATGGCCTTGGCCGCGCAGGGTGTCTGGCCCGCCAGGTCGCGGCTCTTCTTGGCCAGGTTGAGCGCTTCGCGCGGATCGCCGAGGAAGAGCGGCACCAGGGCCTCGCGGGCGGTGACCCAGGCGCGCAGCGCCCGGTCGCCGGTCTCGTCGGCGGCCATGCGGGAGGTGCGGAAGAACGACCTGGACATCCTCTGGTCACCGAGGTCGATCATGATGATGCCGGCGAGGCCGGACAGCCGCGCGGCGAGGGCGCAGAGGCGTTCCTGGAGGTCGATCGGCTGGTGACGCTCCATCGCCTGGCGCACCGTGCTGAACTCCAGCAGTACGTCGCACAGTTGCCGCATCGGCGGTGTGTTCATGTACTGCCGGCCAAAGGATGTCGCCGCCTCCTCCCAGTGATCGAGCATGGCCGGTGAGACGGTGGTCGACACAAGGGTCTCGTCCATCCGTTTGCGGATGTTGTCGGCCGCGCCGAGCACCGGAGCGCTCATCGGCACGGCCGCACTACCCGCGATGATCTGCAGAAGCGTCCTTCGTAACACGTTCTCGTCCTCCTCACCCCCGTCCGTCGAGGGGTCGCTGAGCGGCTTGATCCACAGCTCGCGCGAATCTGGGGGACTGTCGGGCTCGGTCTCCTGCTGGCCGCCTCGCACGACGCCCGGCATGCGGTGGCCGTGGCCACAGATGCACGGGCCGTCGTATCCGAGGGCGACCGGCTCGACCCGGTAGACGGAACACAGGTAATGGAGGTACTCGGGACCGGGACGCTTCAGCCCGCTCTCGTAGGCGCTCAGAAGCGTCTCCCCGATGCCGGGCACCGGTTTGCCGTCGCGTTCGAATAGGGCACGTACCTGTTCGATCACGTCGGCAAGGGCGATGCCATGGGCGAGACGGTGAGATTTGATTCGAGTTGTCCCGAAATGAGGGCCGCACTCTTCGAAAATCTCTTCGGCGATTCGAGCTGGACTCCGCCCGACCGCCAGGCCACGCGCCCGGGTGCGCCGCGCTAACTCCGTTTCCTTGTGCTGTCTTCCGGACATACCGGCCCCTCTCTCGTGGCCAGTCGCTCATCCTGGTCACCTAGCCCGACCGGTCCCACCTGCGCGGACGCAGCGTCATGCCGTGTCACACTGCGTCTATCAAGAATGATGGACCAGTTATGACCGCACGTGAAAGGACGCTCGAACCTGCTGGCATAGGATCGTCCCCCGCCGGGGACGTTCTTTCAACCCACTTGAAATATCCCCTTACCCAAGCGCCTTCGAACCTTCGTTGACCCATCGGCACAGGTGAGTCAGATTTGGCCAACCAGCCCCGATTCAGCGGCACCGTCGCCGCCGAATCGGTCTAGAGGAAGGCTCGAAGTGGACGACAGCTTCCAACACCTGGAACGACTGGCGGACGAGCTCGACGCTCGGGGGCTGCTGGCCCGGGTGGTGCACACGCAGTCGGGACGGGCGTTCGTCCGCGTGATCAACCCGAACGCCACCAGCCTCGCCGAGAACGTCACCTGCCGGCCGCAGGCGACCCCCGCCTACTTCTGGTGGTCGTGGGGAGAGCGCATGCACCAGGTCGACGATCCGGCGGGAGCGGCGACCAAGGTCGCCCGCGTACTGGCCGCGGTGAGCGAGTAAGACGCGAGATGGACGCGGTGCAGCGCAGTCACCGTGTCCCCTCCCGCACACCGCGGCTCTTCGGGGTCGGCGGGGTGCCCGGTGCGGAGCGTCCGGCGTCCGTGGAGACACGGCCGCCCGGACGCTGGGCATCCCGCCGGCTCCGTAACCCCGGCACGGGCCGTGAGCACACGGCGCCTGCCGGGGCGTCACCATCCGGCGCACGCCGGCATCCCATGAACAGCCACCGGGCTCAGACCTCCATCCAGGCCCGGTGGTGATCGGGGAACTCCCCGATCGGAAACGGTGCGGGACACGCTTCCGGGTGCGTGTCCCGTCCCGGGCCGCCCGTCATCGGGGCGCCCAAGCCCGCCCTCCGCGGCCCCGGGCTCGGGTACTCCCGTCTTCCCCGGCGTAACGTGACGGCGGCCGGGCCGGTCGGCGGATTCAGTTGGGTCAAGTACCGTTCCGTCTAGGTCAAGGACCGATAATTGTCTCCGCCGACCGACCCGATCCGAAGGGCTCAACCGCGTGTTCCCGTCCGCCATGGACCCCACACCCGTACCGTCACCTGACAAGCTTCTGATGGACATGACGCAGGCCGTGACGCAGACCTGCGTCAGTGGCGGCGGTGACGACGTGCTGTGCACCGCGCTGCTGAACGTCCTGCCCGCCGGGTGGGCGTCGCCGGTGACATGGCTCATCAACCTCGTCCTGATCGGGGTGGCCGCCTTCATCGTGCGCGCCATCCTGCACCGGCTGATCGGCCGGGTGATCCGGCGCGCGGCAGAGGGCGTGATGCCCGAACGCCTCCGCATGAGGTCCACCGCGGTCGTGGACGGCGCCGCGGCCGTGCTCACCGAGCGCCGGCGCCAGCGCGCCGAGACCCTTGGCTCCGTGCTCAGCAGCCTCACCTCGGTGATCGTCTTCGGCACCGCCGCGCTGATGATCCTCGGGCGTTTCGGACAGGACCTCACGCCCATCCTCACCAGCGTCGGCATCCTCGGCGTGGCCGTGGGCTTCGGCGCCCAGGAACTGGTCAAGGACTTCATCGCCGGCATGTTCATGCTGATGGAGGACCAGTACGGCGTCGGCGACATGATCGACACCGGGACCGCCGTCGGCACCGTCGAGGCCGTCACCCTGCGCATCACCCGCCTGCGCGACGCCGACGGCAGGGTCTGGTACGTCCGCAACGGCACCATCGCCCGCATCGGGAACGAGTCCCAGGGCTGGTCGCGCGCCCTGGTCGACGTCCCGGTGGCCTACGACGCCGACATCGCCGGCATCAGCGACCTGCTCAAGGGCGTGGCCTCGGACATGTGGGAGGATCCCGCCTTCCGCGACGTCGCGATGGTCGAGGAGCCCCAGGTCTACGGCCTGGAGCAGATCTCCGACAAGGCGATGATCTTCAGGATCACCGTGAAGACCGTCCCGGCACACCAGGCCGAGGTCGCCCGGGAGCTCCGCATGCGCGTCAAGTGGGCGCTCGACCGCGCGGGCATCGCCCTCGCCGGGGTCTGAGTAGGCTGGAGACCGTGTCCGCTACTCCTTCGGAATCCATGTCCTTCTACGACGCCGTGGGCGGCTCAGAGGCCTTCGAGCGCCTCGTACACCGCTTCTACCAGGGCGTCGCCGAGGATCCCCTGCTCCGCCCGCTCTACCCCGAGGACGACCTCCACGGGGCCGAGGAGCGGCTGCGCCTGTTCCTCATCCAATATTGGGGCGGCCCGTCCACCTACGGCGAGCAGCGCGGCCACCCCCGGCTCCGCATGCGCCACGCCCCGTTCGTGATCGGCGAGCCCGAGCAGGAGGCCTGGCTCAAGCACATGCGCGACGCCGTGGATTCCCTGGAGTTGCCCGAGGAGCTGTCCACCAAACTCTGGACCTACCTCGTGTACGCG
This sequence comes from Sphaerisporangium perillae, assembly GCF_023276435.1. Taxonomy (GTDB): domain Bacteria; phylum Actinomycetota; class Actinomycetes; order Streptosporangiales; family Streptosporangiaceae; genus Sphaerisporangium; species Sphaerisporangium perillae. The sequence goes on along the minus strand of NZ_JALLPO010000052.1, from coordinate 6,310 downwards.
GCTCAGAGCATGGTGAACGCATAAGTCCCCGGATACAGGGGCAGCCAAGGACATGTGAAGAACTCCCCTTGGTGGCGTGACGCCGTCGTTTACGAAATCTACGTCCGTAGCTTCGCCGACGCCTCAGGAGACGGCATCGGCGACCTCCAGGGGATCCGTTCCCGCCTGCCCTATCTCGCGGGGCTCGGCGTGGACGCGATCTGGCTGACCCCGTTCCAACCCTCCCCCATGGCCGACGGCGGGTACGACGTCGCCGACTACCGGGGCGTCGATCCCCTGTTCGGCACGCTCGCCGACTTCGACGCCCTGGTCGCCGACGCCCACGCGCACGGCCTGCGGCTGATCGTCGACGTCGTGCCCAACCACAGCTCCTCCGCCCATCCGTGGTTCCAGGCGGCCCTCGCCGCCCCGCCCGGCAGCCCGGAGCGCGACCGCTACATCTTCCGGGACGGCGAGGAGCCGCCCAACAACTGGACGTCGGCGTTCAGCGGCCCGGCGTGGACGCGACTACCCGATGGGCAGTGGTACCTCCACCTGTTCGCCCCCGAGCAGCCCGACTTCAACTGGCGCAACCCCGCGGTGCACGAGGAATTCCTCGACGTCCTGCGGTTCTGGCTCGACCGGGGCGTCGACGGGTTCCGCATCGACGTGGCGATGGGGCTCTACAAGGACGCCGACCTGGCCGACGTTCCCCCCTCAGGGGAGGGATTCCAGTCCCGCTCCCCCATCTGGAGCCAGCCCGAGGTGCACGAGGTCTACCGGGAGTGGCGCAAGGTGCTCGACTCCTACCCCGGGGACCGCGCCGCCGTGGGGGAGGTGTGGACCGACACGGCCGAGGACCTCGCCCTCTACGTGCGGCCCGACGAGCTGCACCAGAGCTTCAACTTCGCCTGGCTGGAGGCCCCGTGGTCCGCGACCGCCTTCCGTAAGATCATCGAGGACACTCTGGTCGCGGTCACGGCGCCGACCTGGGTGCTGTCCAACCATGACGTCGTGCGCCACATCACCCGCTACGGCGAGGGCTCCCTGGAGCCGGAGGCCGGGCTCGACCGCGGGCGCGCCGCGCTGCTCGCCATGCTCGCCCTGCCGGGGTCGGCCTACCTCTACCAAGGGGAGGAACTAGGCCTACCCGAGGTACAGGATCTTCCCCCGGAGTCGCGCCAGGACCCGATCTTCGAGCGTTCCGGCGGCGAGCTTCTCGGCCGCGACGGGTGCCGGGTGCCCATCCCGTGGTCCAGCGACGCCCAGTCGTACGGGTTCTCCTCCGGTGACGCGCGCCCGTGGCTGCCGCAGCCGGCCGCGTGGGCCGATCTGTCCGTGGAGAGCCAGGCCGGCGATCCGGCCTCCACACTGTCGTTCTACCGCCGGGTGCTGGCGCTCCGCCGATCGCTGCGGGCGTCACTGCCCGATGCCATCGCCTGGCTCGACTCCCCCGCCGACACGCTGCTCTTCACCCGGGGCGAGCTGATCTGCGCCATCAACTGCGGCGACGAAGCCGTACCCCTCCCGCCGCACGGCGGGATCCTCATCTCCAGCGGCGAGCCGGACCAGACCTCCCTGGCCCCGGACACCGCCGTCTGGCTCCGGCAGGCCTAGGGGGTCAGGAACGCCGGTGGGGCGGGCACGCCGTACGTGCCCGCCCCACCAGGGAACGTCTTGCCTGCCGCACCCGCCGCGTCAGTCGCGGGTGAGCTTGCGGTAGGTCACGCGGTGCGGACGCGCCGCGTCGGCACCGAGCCGCTCGACCTTGTTCTTCTCGTAGTCGGCGTAGTTGCCCTCGAACCAGAACCAGTTGGAGCCGCCCTCCCACGCGAGGATGTGCGTCGCCGTGCGGTCGAGGAACCACCGGTCGTGCGACGTGATCACCGCACAGCCGGGGAACTCGAGCAGGGCGTTCTCCAGGCTGGACAGCGTCTCGGTGTCGAGGTCGTTCGTCGGCTCGTCGAGCAGCAGAACGTTGCCGCCCTGCTTCAGCGTGAGCGCCAGGTTGAGGCGGTTGCGCTCTCCACCGGACAGGATGCCCGCGGGCTTCTGCTGGTCGGGCCCCTTGAAGCCGAACGCCGCGATGTAGGCGCGCGAGGGCATCTCGACGTGGCCGACCTTGATGTGGTCGAGGCCGTCGGAGACGACCTGCCAGACGTTCTTGGTGGGGTCGATGTTGCCGCGACCCTGGTCGACGTAGGAGATCTTGACCGTGTCGCCGATCATGACGTCACCCGTGTCGGGCGTCTCATCTCCCATGATCATGCGGAACAGCGTGGTCTTGCCGACGCCGTTCGGGCCGATGATGCCGACGATGCCGTTGCGGGGCAGGTCGAAGGAGAGATCCTCCATGAGCAGCCGGTCGGCGAACCCCTTGGTCAGACCGGTGGACCGGATCACCGTGGTGCCGAGACGCGGCCCCGGGGGGATCTGGATCTCCTCGAAGTCGAGCTTGCGGTATTTATCCGCCTCGGCGGCCATCTCCTCGTACCGCTGAAGACGCGCCCGGCTCTTGGTCTGGCGGGCCCTGGCGTTGGAGCGCACCCACTGGAGCTCGTCCTCCAGGCGCTTCTTGCGCTTGGCGTCCTTCTGGCCCTCGACCTTCAGACGTGCCGCCTTCTGCTCCAGGTAGGTGGAGTAGTTGCCCTCGTAGGGGTAGCAGCGGCCGCGGTCGAGCTCGAGGATCCACGTCGCCACGTTGTCGAGGAAGTAACGGTCGTGGGTGACGGCCAGGACGGTGCCGGGGTACTTCTCCAGGTGCTGCTCCAGCCACTGGACGCTCTCGGCGTCGAGGTGGTTGGTGGGCTCGTCCAGCAGCAGCAGATCGGGCTGCTCCAGCAGCAGCTTGCACAGCGCCACGCGGCGGCGCTCACCACCGGACAGCTTGGTGACATCGGCGTCCGGCGGCGGGCAGCGCAGGGCGTCCATCGCCTGCTCGAGCTGGCTGTCGACGTCCCACCCGTTGCGGTGGTCGAGCGCCTCCTGCAGCTTGCCCATCTCGTCGAGCAGCTCGTCGCTGTAGTCGGTCGCCATGAGCTCGGCGATCTCTTCGAACCGGGCGCGCATGGCGAGCGTCTCGGCGACGCCCTCCTGAACGTTGCCGAGGACGGTCTTGGACTCGTTGAGCGGCGGCTCCTGCTGCAGCATGCCGACGGTGAAGCCGGGCATCAGCCGGGCGTCGCCGTTGGACGGCTGCTCCAGGCCTGCCATCATCTTGAGCAGAGTGGACTTACCAGTGCCATTGGGGCCCAGCACACCAATCTTGGCTCCGGGCAGGAAATGCAGCGTGACGTCGTCAAGAACGACTTTGTCGCCGTGCGCCTTGCGGACACGCTGCATCGTATAGATGTACTCGGGCATGCTCCTAAGACTAGGGGATTCCACCGTCGGAGTTGTCCGCTCGGGCAGGAGGCGGCGACACCGGCGCGACCGGAAGGCAGATGCGGTCGCGGCCGAGCTCCTTCGCCCGGTAGAGAGCGAGGTCGGCCGCCGCGAGCAGCTCGATCAGGTCGTCGCCGTGAAGGCTCATGATCGCGACTCCGGCGGAGACCGTGACCGTGATCATCGCGTCGTCGACGGGGATGGCCATCCTGCCGACGCGGGACCGCAGGCGCTCGGCGACCCTGCGGGCCTCGGCGACGTCGGCGCGCGGCAGCAGCACCACGAACTCCTCGCCGCCGAACCGGCCGACGACGTCATAGTCGCGCAGCTGACTGCGCAGAGCGGTGGCGACGCCCGCGAGGACCTGGTCGCCGACCAGGTGACCATAGGTGTCGTTGACCCGTTTGAAGTAGTCGATGTCGACGATCAGCAGCGCCAGGGTCTCGCCTGTGCGCCGCGCCCGGACGATCTCGGTGTCGGCCTCCCGCTGCCAGGCGGTCGCGTTGAGCAGCCCGGTCTTGGCGTCGGTGCGGGCGGCGGCCTTGAGCTGGGCGTGGAGCAGGCTGCGTTGCAGGAGGACGACCGGGGGCAGCGTCAGCACCAGCAGGACCGGGCTCAGGCCGCAGGCGATGGCGACCAGCACGCCGAGACACAGCTCCACGACGTCGAGCATGACCCGCTCGCGGTCCCACAGGACGTCCCGCCAGCGGGTGTCCCCCTCGGACACGTGCAGCGCGACGGCGATCAAGGCGGTGTTGAGCACCGTGAAGAGCACGGCGCAGCCCACCGCCAGCGCCAGCGGCCCGCTCGACCCGAGCGACAGCCCCGTGCGGTCGCGCACCACGGAGTGGAAGACCACCGAGGCGACACCGGCCGCGAGGCCGATCGCGGCCGCGCTGAACACCCGCCGGTACAGGACGGTCGCCCGGACGCGGATCTGGAGCAGGAACTGCAAAGGCAGCGGCGCGAGCAGGGCGTAGACCGGTGGAAGTAGCAAGGCGACGGGAAGCCACCATGCGGAGAGCAGGTCACGGGAGACACCCGCCGGCATGCCCAGGCGACGGGTCGCCTCGATGCAGACCGCTCCACACGCCATCAACGCCACGAAGGTCAGCAGCTCCGACCAGCGGAACTCGGTCGAGGCGGCGAGATATCCCGCCGCGCCGAGGGCGAGCCCGACAGTGCCGCAGAGATAGACGACCAGGGCGGTGGGCTGTGCCAGCAGCGGCCATCGGTCGGCTAGCGAGAGCATGCCGTCGCGTGGCTGGATCGAGATATCACCGGACGCCGTCATCACATCCCCCAAAGCTCACATCCATCCGGACCGGTTCGTTGCCTCGACTCTATGTCTCACGATGTGTAACACAATAGTCGCAGAGTGTGCGCCCCGCGAAGGGAACCGCTACGTTGAGCACTGTGGCCATCTCCGTCCGTTGGCCTCGATGTGACCGCTCCGCGACGAGCGGCTCCCTTGTGGGAAAGGAGCAGCCATGGTGCGAGGCATCATCTGGACCTGATTCAGACGCCCGAACGCCGCGACCCCACGCTCCCCCACCCGGTGGCCACCCGCCGGAGGCTCGGTCGGGCGGCAACGGCTGGAACCCCGAGGTGGGTGCGCCGGCTGGGCCCTGGAGTGAGCACGGCCGACGCAGCCCTGGCGGGCGACGGCTCAGGCGGCCAGGGGCTCGACGGCCTCCTGTGCCTGCCAGGACCCCACATCGGCCGAACCTTCCTCCGTGTCACTCGCCGGCTCGACGCCGAGCCGGGAGCCACTGTCTTCGGCCGTGCGCACGTATGCGAGGTCGGCCACTTCCGCTGCTTCATGGGTGAGATCACCTCCAGCCGCCCCCTGGGTATCGAGATCGGCACCACCCCAACCGTCACCGGCGCCGCGCGGTGAATTCGCGCCCGTGGCATCGCCGAGTACGAGATCCGAACGGCCGGAGAGTTCGCCAGACGGCAGATCAGAAGGGCCTGCGGGGTCGCCGGGCACGAGAGCGGGGACACCGCGCCCGCCACCGAGCTCCCAGTCGCGGGTGCTGTTCGCGAGTTGCTCTCGCGCCATCTCGTCGAAAACGGGGGCGGTCACACCTCGCTGCGGTCTTTCGAAGCTGCTCACTCCACGCCGCAGATCGTGACCGACCGAGGTGGCCTCGACCTCGGCCATGAACCGCCGCTCACCGTCGCGCTCATAGGAACGGATGCGAAGCTTGCCGTGAACGACGATCGGCTGCCCGAGCTTGATGGAGCGGGCGACGTTCTCCGCGAGCGCCCGGTAGCAACGGACGGCGTAGAAAGTGGTCTCGCCGTCATGCCAGGTCTGGGACGGCCTGTCGAACACGCGCCGTGTCGAGGCGAGCCGCAGCGATGTGACCCGGGAGCCGTCGTTGAGCTGGTACTGCCGGGGGTCGGCGGCGACGTTGCCGACCAGCGTGATGTAGATGTCGTTCATCGTGCCTCCCATGGCGGGCCGGCGGACCATCTCCGCCGACATGGGAGCCAGTCTGGTCCGGCCCGTCACTCTCCATGATTGCCGAACTCCGTTCTGTGGACAGGCAGCCACGCCGAACGACCTTCTGTGGAAAACCCGGAAAGCCGCAGGTCACAGATACCTGAACTGGCCAACGCCACCGCTGAAAGCACTAGGCGCCGCCGCCTCATCGGCTCCCCACCCCACGACACCCTTCACCGCCGTACCAGCGAATACCCAGGAAGCACCGGACGTTCAGGGCCGGCCGACGTACGGCGGCGCCGGGATCGCCGTACCACTACTCGCCGACCCGGCGCCCAAATGCGCAAGCACAGAGCAGGCCGGAAGGGGCATCGCCAGCGGCCAGGGGTAGGCGCAGGGGGAGGCAGCGGAAGGGGAAGGCGAGCGGAAAGGAGGGCGGGCGGAAGGAGGGCTGGCGGAAAGCGAATGGGAGCAGCCAGGGGGCAGCGCGGGGAG
>NZ_JALLPO010000051.1 GCF_023276435.1 Sphaerisporangium perillae | reverse complement strand
CACGCACCTGCGGGTCAGGGATCTGCGGATCCGGCTTGCTCGCTCCCACGAAGGGATGTCTCCTTCCCCACCCTCGATGCAGAGTTTTGCGCCTGTTTGCTACCTCTATCCATTTTGGCAGGGAGGGTGGGGACGGTCTCGGTGGGTGTGCCGGTCCCACTCGTTGACTTCTTGGACGTAAGGGCTGCCCGAAGGACCTGCCGCTCCATCTTCGACCTTGGCGAGTAGCTTCATCGCCCGCGTTCGCACGTCGAACTCCGTGTGGGCTGTGGCAAACATGATCCACATGTTGCAGGCGCGTTCAAGAGACTCGGCGAGTTCTCGCCTCTTCCCGCCGAATCTGCTGCTGTGGACAGCGCTCATGACCGCGTAGATGACGTCCTCGTCGACGCTGTGCGTGAGGGTGCGGAGATTCTCGAGGAAGGCCGATGAGGTGCTCTTCCCTGCGCCGTGTGCTTGGCTTCCTCCAAACAGCACGGCACGTACTCCGTTCAGGGCATTCTCACGTTCACCCTGCGGTGTACCAGGGTGAGCCGCCAGGTCGAGCAGGCGTCGTAGCCGTTCCTCCGTCTGAGGGTCGAACACACGTCGTCCTTTCCGGTCACCGCACCATGAGGCGCGTTGGTTCTGCGAGGGCGGTTCTTGCCGCGGCGAAGTCGGCGAGCCGGGTGGACAAGGTCTCGACGGCCAGGGGACGAGGAAGGGCTGTGCTGAATTTCAGCCCGTTGAGTGCCCGTTCGTCGACTTCCGGGTAACGCAGATCATTCGCGAGACCCCGCACGGCGGACTGCCAATCCGATCGGGTCAGGTCATTGCGGAGCCTGATGTTCAGGTCGTTCACGCGGTGCGTCGGATCGGCGAGTGGTCCAAGTGTGGCTTTGAGCGTGACGTTGGCCCGGTATCCCGCCCATGTCCACCAGAGAAGATCACCATCGGTCCGCACGATGACGGTGCCCGTCGCGTGGACGGTATCGGCATGCTCCGCACGCACCTTGGCCAGTACGTCGACCGCACGCGGGGTCAGCCGTATCGGGGGAGTGGCGCCCAGGAGGACGTCGCGCATGGCGCGCGTGAGCGGGAAGGACATGCCGAAGAACCCGGTCGACGACCAGCGGGCCTCGCCTCCGGTGCCCTCGACCGGATCGACGAAGCAGCGCCGTCGCCTCCAGTCGATCCAGTCCACCTGCCAGGTTCGCCCGGCCAGCAGGAGCAGTCGGGGACCGGTCACCGACGAGGTCAGCAGCGCCGGATCGGTGCGGCCGATCTCCTTGCCCCCGTGCAGGACGGTGAACTCCGGCGGCGCGGTGAACACTGCCACCAGCTCCATGAAGTGGCGGTGCCCGAAACGCTCCTCCGCCTTCGGTCCGATGTGCAGCCAGGAACCGTCCTTCTCCAGGAATCCGTCCTGGACGAGATGGTCGAGTATCGGTTGAGCCGAGTGGCGCTCGAACGGAGCGAGGTCTGCCCACCAGTCGGGCCACATGGCGTCGCCGATTCGCCCTTCCTGCAGGGTGAGCGCCAGGAGTTGCTGGGCGACGATGTGCCGTGGGGAGGGAGGAGGCTGGATCGGCTCGACGAAGCCCGTGCTCCACAGTTGCAGAAGTCCGGCGCAGACGAGGAGGTCGTCATGAGTGAGCGCGAGGACAAGGCAGTTGCGCTTGGTCCCGGCCCGCCGCCCGGTCCGTCCGAGCCGCTGCAGGAAGGAGGCGACCGACCATGGCGCGTTCATCTGGATGACCCGGTCCAGGTCGCCGACGTCGATGCCCAGTTCGAGAGTGGAGGTGGAGACGATGACGCAGTCCTGGGCCTCGGCGAAGGCCTCCTCGGCGCGGCGACGCTCGTCGGCCGACAGCGAGGCGTGGGACAGGAACGTCGTGACGCCGAGACCCCGAAGTAGCTCGCCCAGTTCCTCGACCATGCGGCGGGAGTCGCAGAACACGAGCCGTTTCTCGCCCTGGAACCAGGCGATGACCCGTGCCGCGTTGGATAGCGACCCCACATAATCCAGTTCCACCTCCGCGGGAGCCGTCTCGGTGGTGGTGTCCGGCGCTATCACCTGTGCCGGACGGTTGCCGGCACTGGAGCCTTGCAGCCAGGTGAGCACATCCTGCGGGTTTCCCACCGTGGCCGACAGGCCGATCCGCTGGAGGGGACAGCCCGCTAGATGGGTGAGGCGTTCCAGCACGCTGAGCAGATGCCAGCCCCGATCGTCCTTGGCGAAAGCGTGCGTCTCGTCCACGACGACGGTACGTAGGTCGCCCAACAGACGCCGGTGATCCACGCTTCGGCTGATCAGCATCGACTCCAGCGACTCCGGCGTGGTCAGCAGCAGGTCGGGTGGGTCACGCAGGATCGCCTGCCGTCGCGAGCCCGGTACGTCGCCGTGCCAAATCTCCACCCGCCGGCCAAGCCAGCCCGCGTAAGCCCGCAGCCGCGGTAGCAGGTTGTTGAGCAGCGCCTTCAGCGGGCAGACGTACACCACCGACAGGCCGGTCCACTCTTGCCTTTCCATGGCCGACAGCAGCGGGAAGACGACGGCCTCGGTCTTCCCACCCGCGGTGGGAGCAACGAGCAGCGCGTCCGACCCGTTCTCGATGGGATCGAGTGACGCCGTCTGGAGCGGGCGAAGCCGGGACCAGCCGAGGGTGTTGGCGAGGTGGTACGCAAGCGTGGGATGGAGGGTAGCGGAGGGCGAGGTCACGGGAGATCGAGGTCTACTTCGGCGGCCGACATCGGACGGCGAGCCGTGCGCATGGCGTTCTGCTCCTCGGCGGTCAACTCCGACTCGGCCAACTTCACCTGCTTGTAGTCGACACGGGGATCGAAGTCCTCGTGTTCCGAGACGCGGAACAACACGTCGGCGACCAGCTTCCGCAGGAACACCCGGGGAGCCGTTCCCACCCCCAGATGTCCCGCCACTGCGGTGGCGAGGTCCTTGACGTAGCCGTCGTCGACCTTACTCATGATCCGGCCCCCTGCCGGGTCACCTTGGGCGTAGAGGTCGCGCACCACGCAACCGAGCTCGACGAGCCGGTCATGGTCGAAGCCGGTGAGCCGGATCTGTATGGCACGCGCGGTGTCGAAGCGGGCATCGGTCGCGAAATCGGTGTGCAGGCGCTGAGCGAGCGGAGGGGAGAGCTGCACGCCCTGACGACCTTCGTAGAAGGCCGGAGTGCCGGTGATGACGAGATAGAGGCCGGGGAACTTACCTCGGTCGATGTTGTCGATCATTCCACGCAGGGCCTCGAAGCTCCGCAGGCGGAAATCGCTTCGTAGACGCTGCACGGTCTCGACCTCGTCTAGCACCAGAAGCAGCCCGGGATGACCGCAATCACGCAGTACGGTGAGCAGGCCCTCCATGAAGCTGTACGCGTTGCTCGCATCGACCTCACCCTTGAGGCCGGCGTAGCGGCGGATCGACGCGGCCACGTTCTGCTGTCCGCCCACCCAGGCGAGCAGTCCGTCCGCTGTGGCCGCGTCGCCGGAGAGTCGCGCCTGGCGGTAGAACCGCAGCGCCGTGGCGAAGGCCGGAACATTACGTGACACTCCAGACAGGCGGGACTCGATCCGCTCGTCAACCGCCGCGCCAATCGCCCTCCTGTCGTCGCGAGAGATGCCCTTCGCGACTTCAACCTCCTCTTCAAGACGGAACAGCCAGGCGTCCACGATGTCCCGAAGTGCGCTGGGTGGGCTACCCGCCGTGGAGAGGGAACGGATCAATCCCCGGTAGATGGCTTGCGGGTGGTGCAGCGGAGTGTCGCCGTCCGAGATCTGGACCTCGCTGGTGGCCATCCGCATGCGCTTCGCCCGCTCGGCGAGCCAGCGAGCGAAAAAGGTCTTCCCCGAACCGTACTCACCGCGGATGGCCTTGAAACCCGCCCCGCCGCCCGCCGCGACGCTCAAGTCCTCGTCCAGCGTCTTCTCGAAACGTTCCATGCCGATGGCGAAGAGATCGAGGTCGCTCTGCGGGACGGTGCCGCGAGACAGGGCATCGATGATCCGTCGCCGCCGAAGCCGGCTGACCTTTGCCATCAGAGTTGACCTTCCTCGTCGAGGAACTGTTCTTTGAGGAGCCGTAGGTTGAGATCGACGGTCTGATCACCGTCCTTGAGGGTGAGGAGGGGTGCGTCGATATTCAGCAGCCGCTTCGCGGTCGACATCAGAAGCCTGGTCCTGTCCACCTGCTCGACGATCACCTTGGCCACTTCCGCTATAGAGAGGCGCCCGCCGTTGGCTTCCAGGGCGTCGAGCAGGGCGGCCATCGTGTCATCGGGTATCGGATTCGGGGTGAGATCCCGTTGCTCGACGTACGTCTCGGAGGTGACCACTCGTTCGCCGAGTCCGGCGGACGTCGGGGCTAACACTGGCGGAGGGGATACAGACGTGCCGACACTCGCCTCAATGGGGCCAGGAGTTGGCGCTTTCTGGGACGGAATCGAAAGCGGCGGCGTCACGACGACCGGCCGAGACGTCACCGGGCCTCTCGGACGAACCGAGATCTCCCCGCGCGGTGGCGGGGTACTGGGCACCACTGAAAGCGGTGTGGCAGGTACGGAAGAGGCACCGCGGCTTCGCCCCACCGGCACGGAACCTCGGGGCACCTGCGAGGTAACTCGGTCTGCCGCTGCAGGCATGCTCGTCTTCTGCAACGGCCTTGGCGATAGGAGGATCCATCGGCGGCCGTTCAGCGACTGAAGCCATTCGGCGGCGATCGGCCGCTGGCCGTAGGGCCGGGCGGCGAGGGCGAACATTTCGGCGACCTGCCGGGCCACGTTCGGGTCTAGGCCGGGCAGTAGCTTGAGATCGTCACCGGGCCGGACATGCGCGTTCCGCGACAGCACGCGCCCGATCAGCAGCGCGAGCTTGTACCGGTCGGTGTCGAGATCGGGCCCCGTGCGCGGTTGGTAGGGGTCGTTCCAGTCGGGGGTGTGGGCCTGCCGCAGCACCGGTTCTCTTCCCTGGCGCCGGAAGCCGTCACAGTCGAGGAGGAAGACGCCGTGCGGTTCCGCCGGCTGCCACAACAGGTTCCGATAGGAGATGTCCCCGAGCACGATGCCATGCTTATGCAGCAGTTCGACGAGCTCGGTGGCCCGCATGGCAATGTGCAGCCGCTGCTGGATGCTCGGCTGGTACAGGTTCCGCCAGGCCTGGCCGGGCTTGTACAGCAGGTACTGCAGCTCGACGAGGCGGACGGCCCTGCCGATGGTGGCCGAGAAGTGTCGTGGTACCTCCGGCATGAGAAAGCCGGTGACGCGGTTACCTGCGACGACACGGGCAACCGGCCACGCGCACTGCCTCAGCACAGTCTGCTGGTCGGTAGCTGGCAGGGAACGTCCGAAATCCACGATTTCGGCAAGCGCTCTGCCGTCGACTGTGCCGGCCTGCGGCATGTACTCCTTGTAGACCAGCTGCTGCGGGCCGCGAAGCCGCTTGACGACGCCCTGACCGCCCGAACCCAACGGCTCGGGTTCCAGGTCGAGCGAGTCGCGCTGCCGGTCCAGCTGGTGCGGCACGAATGACATTCACACCATCCACACGCAGATCGCGGTCCGGTCGTCGTCATGCGACTTGGCCCGGAAGCGCATCTGCCAGAAGAACGTCGGGAGTGAGGGTGCGGCGGGCTGACCCCACCAGGCGGCGAGCTGGGCCTGCACCTCGTCGCTCGCCATGGGTCTTGCCAGGCCATCAGTGCAGAGCAGGAGCATGTCGCCGACTCGGAGGTCTACTACCTCGGTTTCCACGCGGCCCGTGTCACGGGGCAGCGAGTGAGTCCTCGACGAGCTGACCGACTCCTCCACCTTCTGCGGGAAGCATGCCTCCCACTCTCCCTCGCGCAGGCGCAGCGCCTCGCTGTCCCCGACGCGCATCAAGGTCGCCTGCCGTTGCGCGGTGTCGACAAGTGCCACCACCAGCGTGGTGCTGAGCTCTACGGCTGGCACCGGCTGCCCGTCAAGCCCTGACTCGGCGCGTTTCGCGAGGTCGTCGGCGATGTTCTCGAAATAGGCCTCTGGCCGGAGGTCCCACGTGATCGGCTCGAAGAGATCTTCGACATTGCAGTGCGCTGAGGCACAGGCCTCGGCGGCTCCGATGTGCGACAGAGCCTTGCTGCCGAGTCCGTCCGCGACGCAGGCGAGAAGCCTCGTCTCGTCGAGCTGCCAGAACCCCATCGCATCCTGGCGGGTCTGGCCGAGGTGCTGATGGAGTTCGCCACGGATCGATGCCCCGCGTACGACCAGCCCGGGCAGGTTGGCGCCGTCCAGCTCGCTGTCCGGGCGCCGTGCGACCACATCGGGCAAGCCTGTGAGCGCCGGGCGTACCATCGGCCTGCGGCCGATCACGAGCGGATCCGGGATGTCGGGCACTGTGTCCCCTGACGAGGCCTCGTGCATTTGCTCCACGTAAGTGTCTTCCTTTGGCCGGCGCCGAATCAGACGAGGTCGACGGGCAGGACGGTGTACCCCGTCACCTGATCGGGCACGACCAACTGGGGCTGCTCGTCAGGGCTGGAGGACGATGCCACCGCGGAGCTCACCACAGAGTTCAGCAGCTGCTTGGCGAATTCACGCAGTGCCTGAGTGGGGGACACGTCGCCGTTGGCGATGAAAGCGCGGAACGTGGCGACCTGCGTCAGGATCGCGGGCTGCGCCTCCCCGAATCCGAAGGCGAGGATGTGCGGGTGGGGACCGAAACCGGGGTCCACCAGCCTCTGGTGCTGGGCCTCCCACCCCTCGTCGGTGGGCTGGCCGTCGGTGAGGAAGAACACCGTGGGCCGGTACGGGGCGTGTCCGGCTTGCCGGAGGCTTTTGATGTCCAGCTCGATGGTGTCGCGAAGCAGCGAGAACGCGGCGCCATAGCTTGTCATTCCACGCGCGCTGAGCTGCGGGACCGCCTGGATCGCGTTGAGGTCGGCGAGGGGTAGCAGGACCTCGGCCATGCTGCTGAACCCGATGATGCCGAGCCGCGCCTTGTCGGCGACGATCGGGTTACTGGCGATCTCGTCGTAGATCGTGGGCAGCTCCTTGTTGATCGCGTCCAACGGGTCGCCGTCCATCGAGTACGACTCGTCGCAGACGAGGTAGAAGGGAAGTACCTGCTCGCTCATCGAAGAGATGCCTACGCTTTCTTGTTGTCCGGGGCACAGCCGTCCGTGACGAAGTAGATCTCCATGGAGATCGACCCGCTCGGTGCGGCAAGGTCGTGGAAGTTACGTGTCGCGGCGGTGCCGAAGATCTTCGGGTACGCCTTGCGTGCGGCCGTGTTGACGCGCGTGGCGAGGTGAACGCCGTTCCCCGCGTCACCGTTGGCGCCGAACGTCAGGACCATCCCGGCGTGGCGACCGGCGAGCCGGTCCTGGTGCTTGAGCAGGGAGCGCTTCACTTGGGCGATGAGCGCTCCGTCACCGGCACCGGGATTTACCCGGAAGGAAACCTCGACCGGCTTGGCCCGGACACCGCCGACCCTCGTGGCGCATGGCGATGGGGAGGGTGATGGCGTGGGCGTCGCGGTGCTGACACCGGCGCGCGGTCTGACCGGTATCGGCGGAGGTGCCTGGGCGCCCAGCATGATGATCGTGAGGCCGAGAAGGAGGTCGGCGAAAAGCCATCCGGCGAGCAGGATCGGGGTGGTCGGCCTGCGCCGTCGGGTCACGACGTCCTGCCTGTCAGGTCGCCGTTCGCAGCCGATGCGTCAAGGGAGCCAGGGTTCACGGCCGGGAATGCGGCGGCCATCTCCGGGGGCGCGAGGGGTGCTGGTGTGGCGAGCACCTCGGCCGCATGGCTGACCGCGGACTTCAAATCTATGATCGCGTGCCTAAGTTCGGCGAACTCGCTGTCGGTGAGCTGCTTCATCCTCATCGGAAGATCGGTAAGGACGCCGTCGAGCGCGGTCGGCAGACGGTCGAGCACCTCGCGCGTCTCGTCCAGCATGCTGATGGCCCGCCCGGAGGTGTCGGAGACCGTCTCGATGCGGTGCGCGTGAGCCCCGGCGATGGTAGCCCAGTCGCCGAGGGCTTCCCGGATCTCTGTGCTGGTCGTGCTGAATGCCTCGCGGATGTCGGTGCTGGTGCTGCCAAACGTGTGGCGGAACTCCGACGCCGTGACGGAGAGCGTGTCGCTCATCTGCCGCCCGAACAGCTCGGCGGCCTTCGTCGTCGAATTGCTGACCGCCGTCCGAGCCTCGTCGACGGCGACCTCGATGCGCGTCGCGGCGGTGGCGACCTCGCTCGCGCGCGTGCCCAGTGCGCCGACCCGGATGTCAAGGTCGCCCATGCGCATGTCGAGGGCAGCGATATGGGTGTCCAGCGCGACGACGCGCCGGTCCAGGGCACTGATCACGTCCTGCACCGCACGCGTCGACTCCGCGAGCTCATGGCCCACGGCTGTCCCCATGTCGAGGGTCGTCTTGGAGACGGTCGTGGAAAGGTGCTCGCCCACGTTGACCAGGGCCTGCTCGGTCTTCACGCCGGTGGCCTCGATGACGGTCGTCGTCTGCCGCACCGAAGCCGTCATGTCGACGCACGCGGTGCTGATGTGGCTGAGGTGCTTGTCGAGTGCCTCGACGGCTCCTTGTACGTCGGTCGCGCTGGCGATGAGCGTGTCCGATACCTTCTCGGCGGACTCCAGCGCCTGGATGAGCGCCTTGTTGAGATCGCTCTGCACCTTGCGCGTCGTCGAACCGATCTTCTTGACCTCGGCGGCCGCCTTGGTGAGCTCAGCTGTGAAGCGCGTCGGTGAGGAGAGCCGCACCTGGCCGAGCACCAGCGTGGCCTCTGTGAGGGCGGCGCGCAGCCGGGCGCGCAGCCGAGCCAGTTCCTGATCCGAATGATCTTCGGCCCGGCGGCCGCTGGTGCTCTCGTAAACCGTCCAGACGATGAGGCTGGCGATTACCACGAGGGTGCAGGCGGCGATGTTGTCGAACTTGAACAGCCAGAAGAGTCGGCCATCGAAACCCTGCTGCCACATCTCCAGGAACGGACGGCGTGCCACCTCGGGACCGCCGGCATCGAGAGCCTCACCGTAGGCGGAGGTGGCCATCTTGAGACCGAACCAGGTGATCAAGATGGGGACGAACACCAGTGCAGAGCTGATCGTCGCCTTGGCGCCAGTCGACATCCTCCGCTTCTTCCGGCCTGGCAGCGCTTGAGCCGATCGGCCCGCCGCGATCAGGGTGTCTTCTGGTGTGAAGGCGGCGAACAGGTCCACCTCGCACCAGTGTTCGGCCTTCGCGGTAGAAGGGCCGTTGGCACGTTCCGCCAGCGAATCCGTGAGGTTCACGCTCACGGATGAGAGTCGGGTCGACTCGGTGACGGCCTCCGCGAGGTCGCGCAATTGATGGCTGCGGGCCTCCACGTAGGGATGGTCGGCGATCTGCCGAAGCTCGTCGGCAAGCTCCTGTTCCGTCACGGACGACCGACGTCCTTTCATCGTTGGGGATGGGCGGCAAGGCTCGAATGGGTGCCTTACCGCAGTGATCTGCATGATTGTGGTGCATGATGGCGCAACGGGTCAGACGTGGCTCGATGGATCGAGGTTTACAGCTGATACGGAAGAGTGATGTGTGACCTGGGTTGCTCCCGCTGACTCATGCTGCTCCAGGTCACTCCCGCACCATCTGCAACAAAGCCGACCATACCAGTGATAGTCAGTGAAATCAGTACACAGGTACAAGCCTGTAGACACGTCCGCCGGTATCCACTACTGTCCGGGGGGCGATCAGTGTGGATGTGCGGAGCGATGTCTCTTAGGTGAGCCCTGGCACTCACGAAATGGCCCCATATCCTGGCCGGTCGTGATGTGTCGTTCTCCGATGTCGCCGGCGAGGTAGGTGGGCGTGGACGCTTTGGACCGCTCCGATCCCAAGCAGATCGGCGACATAATGCTGCGCGGGCGGCTCGGCAGTGGAGGCATGGGGCGGGTCTTTTACGGGGTGACCGAGACCTACGAGCCGGTCGCCGTCAAGGTCATCCGCGAGGACCTGGTCAGCCGGGCGGAGGTTCGTTCTCGCTTCGCCCGCGAGACCGATGCCCTCAGAGCGGTGCAAGGTCCCCATGTCGCCGCACTGGTCGACGCCTCCGGCGACGACGAGGATCGGCCCTGGCTCGCGGTGGAGTATGTCCGCGGCCTCAGCCTGAAGGAGTTCGTCGAGACGCGCGGCCCGTTGAGCCCGGAGAACGTCGCCACCCTCGGAGCACTGATCGCCGACGCGCTCAAGGACATCCATCGGATGGGCCTGCTGCACCGCGACCTCAAACCGGGCAACATCCTGCTCGGCCGGGAGGGCCCGAAGGTCATCGACCTTGGCCTGGTCGCCTTCGCCGACGGCCCCACCGATCTGACGACGACCCAGTCCACGCTGGGGACGCCGGCCTGCATGTCGCCGGAGCAGGCCAACACGCCCAAACAGCTCACCGCCGCGACCGACGTCTACTCCCTCGGCGCGACCCTGATGTACGCGCTGACGAAGCACTACCCCTATGACGGCGCGACCGTCGCGGCACTTTTCATGAAGATCGTCAGTTCCGACGTGGCGCCGAACTTGGACGGGCTTCCGGAGGAGTTCGTGCCGCTGATCTCCGCGATGCTCGCCCAGGATCCCGCGGCGCGCCCCACCGTGGCAGAGGCGTTCGACAGGCTGGAGGAACTGGCGACCAGGGGAGGGACTACCCTTCCGGTGGCCATCCGCCGGCTCGCCGTGGCCACCTACGTCGAGCGCGAGGACGACCCGGTGGATATCGAACCGCTTCCCCGGCCTCGACCGCGCGACCTGTCCCAAGTCGTGGTGCCGGGCTCGGTGGTAGCCCGGCTCGCCGACCGCCTCCGCGGCTCCTACGCTGCCAATGCCCGCTTCTAAGAGGAGAACCGTGGCCGAGACGTCCTACCCGCCCGGCGCCCGCATCGAGGTTCGGGACGCCGAGTGGATCGTCCGGACCTGCGCGCCGACCACCTACGACGGCTACAAGATCACAGCGGTCGGTGCGTCGGAGTTCGTCCGTGATGAGGAGGCGGTCTTCTTCACCAAGCTGGAGGAGGTCAGTCTGCTGAGGCCCGAGGAGACCGTCCTGGAGCAGGACGTGACCCCGCGGTTCGCCCAGAGCCGGCTCTTCCTCGAAGCGGTCCTGCGCAGGACGCCGCTGCCGCAGACGGAGAAGGGCCTCGCGCTCGCCGACCGGTTCCTGCTCGACCCGCTGCCCTACCAGCAGCGCCCCGCCGAGCTGGCGCTGAAGGGTTTGCGCCCGCGCATCCTCATCGCCGACGTCGTCGGTCTCGGCAAGACGCTGGAGATCGGGCTCATTCTGGCCGAGCTGATCCGGCGCGGCCGCGGCGAGCGCATCCTCGTCGTCACCCCGCAGCAGGTGCTGGAGCAGTTCCAGCACGAGCTGTGGACCCGGTTCGCCATCCCGCTGATCCGCCTCGACTCGGTCGGCATCGAGCGCATCCAGCGGGAGATCCCGGCAGGTCGCAACCCGTTCACCTACTACAAGCGGATCATCGTCTCCGTCGACACTCTCAAGAACGAGGGCAGGTACGGCCAGCACCTGGAGAAGATGGACTGGGACGCGGTCGTCATCGACGAGTCCCACAACCTGATCGGCGAGACCAGCCTGCGCAACAAGCTCGCCAAGCTGCTGGCCCGCCGCACCGACGCCCTGCTGCTCGCCAGTGCCACCCCGCACAACGGCAACAGCCAGTCGTTCGCCGAGCTGATCCGCATGCTCGACCCGGCCGCGATCGTCGACGACACCCGCTACGCGGCCAAGGACATCGACCACCTCTACATCCGCCGCACGAAGATCGACCATGAGGTGCGCGACCAGATGGGCGGCAAGTGGCCCGACCGGGGTCCGTCCGTCCCGGTAAGGTGCGCGGCCAGCCCCACCGAGGAGAAGATCTTCGAGGAGCTCACCCAGGTCTGGCTCGCCGGCGACGAGCGCACCGGCGGTCCCGTCGTCGGCAGCAAGAACCGCCTCTTCCCCTACACGCTGCTCAAGGCGTTCCTCTCCTCGCACAAGGCGCTCGCCAAATCGGTCGCCAACCGGCTGAGGAACGCCGAGGAGACCCGCGAGATCGACGCGCTGAAGACCCTCCAGGGGCTGGCCGCGCAGATCACCGATGACGACTCCGCCAAGCTCACCGCGCTGGTCCGGGAGCTGCAGTCGATCGGCGTGGGACCACGTAGCGCCACCCGTGCCGTGGTCTTCTCCGAGAGCGTCGAGACCGTCAGGTGGCTCGCCGAGGTCCTGCCCAAGCGACTAGGGCTGACCGGCAAGGGCGCGGTCGACATGATGCTTGGCAACGGCATGTCCGACCAGCAGCAGCAGGAGATCATCGAACGGTTCGGGCTCTCCGACAGCCCTGTCCGCCTGCTGGTCACCACTGACGTGACCTCGGAGGGCGTCAACCTGCATCGGCAGTGCAACCACCTGATCCACTACGACGTGCCGTGGAGCCTGATCCGCATCGAACAGCGCAACGGCCGCATCGACCGCTACGGCCAGACCCGGCAGCCGCAGTTCAAGGCGCTCATCCTCACTTCCGGCGTCGAGGGCGCCAAGGACGACCGGACCGTCGCCGAGAAGCTCCTGGAGAAGGAGGCGACCGCGCACCGCACCCTCGGCACCGCCGAGGCCGTCACCGGCGAGTACCGCGCCGAGCGTGAGGAACGCCGCCTGATCCAGGACCTCCTTGACGGCAAGACCGTGGAGCAGTCCATCGAGGACCGCCCGGTCGAGGACTTCCTCGCCGACCTGCTGGGCTCCGTGGGCGCCGACCCGGTCAACCCCGACCCCCTCCGCGCGGACGTGCCCAAGCTCTTCGCCGGCTCCGAGGCGTTCGTCAAGGAGGCCGTCGACACGCTGAAGCTGCTCGAGGACCTTGAGGACGACGGGCAGATGCTCGCCTTCGAACCCCCCAGGGACCTGGTTCACCGGCTCTCCGTGCTGCCTGCCGACTACCTGCGCACCCGCGATGTGCGCAAGCGGATGAAGGTCACCTTCGACCGTGACCTCGCCCAGCGGAAGCTCGCTGAGGCGCGCAAGACCGAGACGATGTGGCCGGAGATCGCCTACCTGTCCGACCTGCACCCGATGGTCGACTGGGTGACCGACAAGGTGCTGGTCCGGCTCGGCCGCCAGAAGGCGCCGGTCATCACGGCTCAGGTTGACGAACCGACTTTCCTCATCCAGGGCATCTACTCCAACCGTCTCGGGCAGCCGACTGTGGTCGAGTGGATGGCCGTGACCGCCGACGGCGTGCTCCCTCAGGTGATGACCGAGGTCCTCACCAAGGCCGGCGTCGGCCCTCAAATGATCAATACGGGCCGTCGGCTCGATCTCCAGTCGTTGCAAGATCAGGTCGCGGAGGTGGTCGCGACAGCCCAGGTGCACCTGGAGAGCCGGCGCGCGGCGTACGAGGCGCAGGTCGTCGAGCCGCTCGACAGCTACCAGAGGCGGCTCATGGAGTGGCAGCAGCTCACCCTCGACGGGGTGCACATCTCGCAGCGCGGGCGCAAGGAGCGACTCGTCCACGAGACCGTCGAGCGGCAGCAGCGCCTGCTCGACTCCCTCAAGATCACGGGTGAGCCGCTGCTGCGGGTCCTCGCCGTACTCGTTCCTCAGGATGGGCACCGATGAGCTTCGACTCGCTGGTCAACCGCGGCGACTACTTCTCGGCCCACTACCTGGCCGAGGTACTGCCCAAGGACCTCAAGAAGAAGGACGGCCTGCTCGCCCGGTGGACCGAGCAGGAGAAGGCCGGTCGCACGACGCCACGCAAGGGGCTGAGGGCGCTGGGCAAGCCGTACTTCGCCGACCGGCCGTTCTTCGCCGACCTCGACGCCCGGCTGCGCGAGGGCGACCAGCTCACCCCCGATGAGCAGGACGAGCTGCGCAAGGAGCTGGGTGAGCTGCACGGCGACGTGCTGCGCGCCCTCGGCTTCGACCCGCAGCCGCGCGAGCTGGCCATCGAACGGGGAGGTAAGGAGTACCTGGTCCAGGTCGCCTACGCCGACCAGCACCTGGTCGCCATCGAGTGCGGCTGGGCCGCGGACGTGGACGCCGCCCTCGACGACGACCTGTCCGGTCGGCTTCTGGCCCCGGTCCAGCTCGACAACCGCGAGCAGATCACGTCCGGCGTCAAGCTGGCCTCCTGGCTGCTGGCCACCGACGACCCGCCGCGCTACGTGCTCCTCCTCGCCGGTGGCGTGGTCATACTCGCCGACCGCGCCACTTGGGGTGAGGGTCGATACCTCGCGGTCAGCCTCGACGTCGCGCTGGGCCGCAACAACCCGGCGGAACTGGAGACCATCGCCGCTCTGTTCGGCGCCGACTCCCTGCTTCCCCCGGAGGAGGGCGGCTCCGAGCCGCTCGCCGACCTGCTCGCCAACTCCCGCAACCACGCCGTCGGGGTCTCCAAGGAGCTGCGCGACGGCCTCAAGGAGTCCGTCGAGCTGATCGCCAACGAGGTGCTCGGCCGCATCCGCGCCCATGACGTGCGGCCCGAGGAAGTCATGGAGCCCGGCGCGCTGGCCAAGGAGCTGGGCCGCGAGGCGCTGCGCTACCTGTACCGGATCCTGTTCCTGCTGTACGCCGAGGCCCGCCCGGAGCTCGGTATCCTGCCTACCGACGACGAGGACTACACCAAGGGCTACAGCCTCGCCCGCCTCGGCGACCTGGTCGTACGTGACCTGTCCGGCGAGGAGGCGCGCAACTCCTTCCACCTGTACGAGTCCCTCGACCTGCTGTTCCGCATGGTCAACGGCGGCCACCGGCCCCGCACGGGGGAGGAGACCTCCGAGACCTCCGAAGGCGAGGGCCTGCGCTTCGAACCCCTCCGCTCCGACCTGTTCGAGCCGAAGGCCATCAAGCTCATCGGCCGTAACGCCATCTCGCTCGACGAGGACGACCCGGACGCACCGAGGATCGACACCCGGCTGCGCAACGAGACGCTGTACAAGGTGCTGCGCAAGCTCATGCTCACCAAGGGGCGCCGCAAGGAGCGCGGCGGGTTCATCTCCTACGCGCAGCTCGGCATCAACCAGCTCGGCGCGGTGTACGAGGGCCTGATGTCCTACACCGGGTTCATCGCCACCGAGGAGCTGTACGAGGTCGCCAAGGGCGGCGACCCCTCCGGCGGCTCCTGGATGATCCCGGCCTCCAAGGTCGACGACTACCCGTCCGAGGTCTTCGTGCCCGCCGTCGACGAGGACGGCCACAAGACCGGCGAGTACGTCCGCTACCGCGAAGGCTCCTTCGTCTACCGCCTGGCCGGCCGCGACCGGGAGACCAGTGCGTCCTACTACACGCCCGAGTCGCTGACCCAGGTCACCGTCCAGCTCGCGCTCCAGCACCGCCTCGACCAGGACGAGACGGTCACCCCGGCGCGGGAGATCCTGGAGTGGACGATCTGCGAGCCTGCCTTGGGCTCCGGCGCCTTCCTCAACGAGGCGATCAACCAGGTCGCCGCCGAGTACCTCAAGCGCCGCCAGCAGGAGCTGGGCGTCTCGATCGACCCTGAGGCGTACGAGGAGGAGCTGCAGAAGGTCAAGGCGTACGTCGCGTTGCACAACTCCTATGGCGTCGACCTCAACGAGACCGCCATCGAGCTGGCCGAGGTCTCGGTATGGCTCAATGTCATGCACCCGGGATTGCAGGCCCCCTGGTTCGGCCTTCACCTGCGGCGGGGTAATTCACTCATCGGCGCGGGCCGCCGGGTGTACGGCACGGCGCAGCTCACCAAGGGCTCCTGGCTGAAGGAGGCCCCTGAGGACCTGCCGTTCTCCGCCGGCGAGCTGCCCTCCGGCAAGGTCCACCACTTCCTGCTCCCCGCCGAGGGCTGGGGCGCGGTCGCCGGAGCCAAGGAAGCCAGGGAACTCGCCCCCGAACAGGCCAAGAAGCTGGCGACTTGGCGGAAGCAGATCCACAAGAACGTCTCCGACAAGAAGAAGCAAGGCCATAAGCTCACCCAGCTCCAGCGCCTCCAGGCCCTGTCCGGGCGAGCTGAATACCTGTGGGACCTGGTCCAGCAGCGGCTGACCATCTCCGAACGCGAGATCAGCCGCAGGATCCACGTCTGGGGCGCCGACTGGATCGAGCAGCCGGAGAACGCCGTTCCTAAGGAGAAGGTCTACGACGACCTGACCGCGCCGGGCACGCCGTACTGGCGGCTGAAGAAGGTCATGGACGCCTGGTGCGCCTTGTGGTTCTGGCCGCTCGACAAGGCTGGCCTGCTCGACGGCTCCGACGAGCTCTACGCAGGACTCGCCGCAGAAACAGCGACTAACTACGGATCAGGCAGTGTATCGCCTGTCGTGGTGCAGGTCACCAAGCAGGAGGACACGCCGGCCGAGACTACCAAGGCGATCGAGGAGTCGATCGGCTTCGGACAGGTCTACGTCACTGAATCCCTGTTCAGCATCGGCGACAAGCAACTCGACCTCGCCGACTACGCCCTGGATGCGAACACCGCCAAGGCCGGTGGCCTGGCCAAGCCTGCGATCCGCAAGCCTCGCCCTACCCTGGAGCCGCTGCGCGAGACGATCCCACTGGCGACCCTAGACGACTGGCTCGACTTCGCCGAGGCCGTGCTCGGTCGTGCTGACATCCCCGAGGACTCCCTGGTTGCAAGCTTCGCGTCGCTGGCTGACCTGGAGGTCTACGAGGACGAGTTGCAGTCATGGATGGCCATGGACTCGGAGTTCAAGCTCGACGAGCGTTTCCCCTGGTTGGGCGCAGTACGCGACATGGCCGATCAGCAGGGCTTCTTCCACTGGGAGCTCCAGTTCGCCCAGGTCTTGAAACGGGGCGGCTTCGACCTCCAGGTCGGCAATCCTCCCTGGGTCCGCCCCACCTGGGACGAAGGTGCTGTTCTCGCCGAGCTTGAGCCGTGGTTCAAACTCGCGGACAAGCCGTCGGTCGCGGAGTGGCGAAAGCGCAGAGTCACGATGCTCGGTGCGGAGACGGCACGGAGGGTCTTCATCGCAGAGCTTTCCTCTCCGGCGGGCATGGCTGCCTTCTTCGGTTCATCGGCGACCTATGAGCTACTGGTTGGGACGCAACCCGATCTCTATCGGGCTTTCATGATTCGAGCTTGGGGAAATATCGGAGCGAGGGGGGCTGCCGGTCTGCTCCACCCGGACACGCATTTCATCGGAGATAGGGAAAGACGTCTTCGCGCTGCCTCCTATGCCCGGCTACGAGTTCATGCTGACTTTGTCAACGCCGGGAATCGCTTCTTCCCGCCGCCGGTCAACAGGAGTAGTCACTTTGGATTGCATATCTACGGCCGGCCTCAACAAATCGATTTCTCCCATCTAAGCTGGTTGTTCCATACGGGCACACTCACGGGGTCGCTGTTGCTGGCAAGCGTGAGTTCTGGCGATGGAGCAGTGCCCGGCGTCCGTTATCAAGGCGACTGGGATATCCGCCCTCATGCCGCCCGGGTCGTTCGGGTGGAAAAACCAATCCTCGAGACTTGGCGGTCTATTACTGGAGACGTAGATCTCCCCGTCGAGCAGACCAGGCTTCTGTATCCCGTTACTTCAGAGGAACAAGAAGCAATCGTTGCGCTAGGTAGTGTCCAACACCGTCTTGGCCGACTCGGGCCGAAGATAAGTGGTGGTTATCACGAGAAAGGTGCAAAGGAAGAAGGACTGATTCGCTGGGAGGTCAGTGAGCCAAGGGACTGGAGCGAGGTTGTTCTGAAGGGGCCGCAGTTCTCGGTGGCGACACCCTTTTTTAAGCAGCCGCCTGACACCGGTACCGGAGCCAGACCGCAGGATCTCACTTTGCTCCCGGTGGACGCGGTCCCCGGCACGAACTATCGTCGCGCCACCGATGTCGAGACCTATCGGGCTGCCCAAGACGACTGGGACGGCCAAAAATATACCGATTTCTACCGAGTCGCATGGCGGAAAATGATTCCTTCGGACACTGAAAGAAGCTTCTTTCCGGCGCTATTCCCGCCCGGACCTGCACATATTCACGGTGTGTTTAGCATGGCGCTCACATGTAATCGGTCGACGGCGCTGACTTCCGGATTTTGGGCGGGGTTGCCGATAGACTACATGGTAAGGATTGGGTCTCGGGCAAATCTTGAAGTATCGGAAGCGAAGATTCTTCCCGCGCCGGAGCCAGACCATCCAATGGCGGAGATGCTGCTGCTTCGTACTCTGCGCCTCAACTGCCTGACCGAGGCTTACAGAGACCTGTGGTCCGAGCTATACCAGGACATTTGGCGGGCAGATGAGTGGGCGGTCGCATGGCCGGGGCTCAGGTTGCTCGGAGACGTGGACTCCGAATGGGAGCGGGACACCCCTCTCCGCGCCGAGCAGGCTCGGCGAGCCGCGCTCGTCGAGATCGATGCGCTGGTTGCGGTCTGGCTGGGACTGACCGCCGAGCAACTTGTCGCGATCTACCGCGCTCGATTCCCGATCCTCTTCGACTACGAGCAGGAGATCTACTTCGACGCCGGTGGCCGAAAGGTCGCGCAAAACTGGAACACCTACGGTTCTGGCCAGACCAAAGACCACTACGAGCAGCTCATGGTTCATCTCGACCCCGAGATCGATGGCCCCGTGCCCGACGGCTACACCGCCCCCTTCTACAAGGCCGACCGGGAGGCCGAGTACCGCCAGGCGCATGCCGTCTTCTCCGAGCGGCTGCGCCAGTCCGGCTGGCAGGCGCGGGTCCTACCCGGTGGCGAGAGCGCGTCGTGACGAAAACCGTTTGCCCGGTCACGCAGGGTGCGGCATCCTCGATCATGCCGCACCCCCGGTGGGTGCCGGAAGTGGAGGCCGGGCCTCCCGATGGAATCGGGCGTCCGGCCTCTGCGCTCGTCTCGTCGGTCCGGCGTGGCGTGAAGATCACCCCTGTTACTCAAAGTGAGTTGACGGACACGTGCTGGCGTCGATCTAATAGTTCTCACTTACCGCCCATCCGTTCCCGCGGATGGGCCCCGGCTCGGTACCGCATTCCGTCTGGCGCTCTGGGTCGGTGTATCCCCCGGCTAAGCCATGGCCGTGGGGCAGCCCTACGGGACCCGTGCGCACGGGTTGGGCAATCCCACGCAGTCAGGGGGAGGGGGTGCGGGTGTCCGGGCGGATATGGACTCCCCACCCCTTGGACCACCTCTTGCCTCATGGAACTCGCTTGCGCGGCCACCTCGCATGAGCACATTGGGCTGTGCCGCACCCCCGGTGGGTGTTGGAAGTGAGGCCTGGCCTCTCGATGGCGTCGGGCGTCCGGCCTTCGCGCTGTCTCGCCTCCCCGATTCGGACCGGCATCAAGGCCGAGGACAGAATCGGGTGGACAGCAGGCACCGTCTGGCTACGATCTGTGGTGCATGGCTCGCTCCGAGTCATGAAGTGGAGCCGGGTTAACCTCCGCAGGTGGTGGCCCGGAATTCGCGTGTCATCAGGTCACGCGGGTTCGCAGCCGATGTGCATCATCACCCTCTCCAGCGGCCTGGCGAACATACTCGTGGCCAGGCCTGCTGCCCTCGACTGCGTTACCCATCTCGACGGGTGGCGCGGCGCCGCGTCCGGTCGCGCAGGCTTCTCGCTCATGCTCGTGGCTCAACGCGCTTGCCTGATCACTTCTAGTAAGACATACTGGATGGAGCCGCGCCCCTGGGAGTGCGGAAGTGAGGCCGGGACTACCGAGGGATATCGGGTGCCCGGCCTTCGCGTTGTTCCCTCACTCCAAGCAGATCACTCGGATCTGGTCGGCAAGCGCATCAAAATATCGTGGTTGTCCGTCAAGCCACCAGGTCGTAGCGCCCACCACGGCATCCGCCGCCCACAACAACGGCTCGTCGTAGGGCGACGCCCAACTCACTTCCATCGTCAGCGAAACGCGACGCGACCGGCGCAGGCTGGTCAGGAGACTCCTGTCGAGCCGGTCTTCGGTGTAGCGGCTCTCGAGGATCACTCTTTCGGCGCCTCCCGCATCGAGCTCGTAGAGCAGACGTTCCAGACAGAGCCGCCTCGCCCGCTCGTGTCGGACGTTCTTGTCATGGATGCGTACGGTCACGATGCCATGCAAGGGCAGCTTGGCCACGGTCTCGGCGATGTCGAGTCGGTGAGACGGGGATTCGTCACGCCAGTGCAGACGGCCGTGTTTGCCGAGACGGAGAGATTCGAGGGCCAGTCTGATGTCGTTGTGGTCGGCGGAATGTGTGATCACAGCGGCCATCGCGTAGACGCTGTCGTCGTGGGGGCGGCGACGAAGGCTCTCGTCGATATACGCGGTAAGCACTGCGTAAAGATATCGTCACTCAAGGTGAGATCTCCTAGGATCGCTCGAACGGGAGTGCGGGCGCAAGTCGTCTTTGCGGGCGTGCGGGCCGTACAACTTCACAAGGAGGCCGCGTGAGGCCGACACTGGCGGCGGAGGAGCTTCAGCGGAGTCTGACGCAGTACCTCACCACCACCTTCGCGCTCGCGGACCAGCCTGTCCGGGAAGCTTTGGAGCGGTTCCTCAACCACCCTGAGCAGGGCATCTTCCGCGGACCGTACCTGCGGATCCGCACGCCGTTCCGGCCGGCGGAGGACGGGTGGGAGCGGGCCGTGGAATGGGCGCCGCCCAATTTCACGCCGTACCGGCACCAGGCAGAGGCCTTCAAGCGGCTGAGCACGCTCGGCAAGAAGGCCGAGCCGACGCTGATCACGACGGGGACCGGCTCGGGTAAGACTGAGTCGTTCCTCATCCCCGTGCTGGACCACTGCCGCCGGGAGCGGGCCAAGGAAAAGCACGGGGTGAAGGCCGTGCTGCTGTATCCGATGAACGCGCTGGCCACCGACCAGGCGCATCGAATCAACGACTACCTCCAGCATCCAGACCTGCGCGACGTCACCGCCGCTCTCTACATCGGCGACACCCCCGAAGTCGGCTACCCCAAGGTGATGACGCAGCGGGCCGAGATCCGGCGAAACCCGCCGGACGTGCTCATCACCAACTACAAGATGCTCGACCTGCTGCTCCAGCGGGCCGACGACCTGCCGCTCTGGCAGGACGCCGCGCTCGCCTACGTCGTGGTGGACGAGTTCCACACCTACGACGGCGCGCAGGGCACGGACGTGGCGATGTTGCTGCGCCGGCTGGCCGCCGCGACCGGCCACTCCCGGCCGGGCAGGCCGCTCGGCGACATCTGCCCGGTCGCCACCTCCGCCACCCTCGGGGAGAACGGCGCGACCCCCGCCAACAGGAGCGGCGGCCCCGCGACCGCCCCGGGGCAGAGCGACGGTGGGAAGGTCATCCGCCAGGTGGCCGAGCAGGTCTTCGGCACGGCGTTCCCCGAGGACGCCGTGGTGGGCGAGGACCGGCTCACCGCCGAGGAGTTCATCGGGGACATCGACGTCACGCTGCCGCTGCCCGGCCCCGAGGACCTGATCGCCTGCGGTGACCCGCTGCGCGACCCGAGGGCGATGGAGCAACTCGCCGCGGCGGTCACCGACCGCAACAACCTCACCCCGCAGGAACTGGGGGAGGTGCTGAAGCGGCACATCCTCACCCAGGCCGTGCTCGACCTGCTCAGCGGTGGCCCGCAAACGCTCGACGAGATGCTGGAGCTGCTGCCCCGGCGCGGCGCCTACAACTGGGGTGCGTTCATCCGCGACAACCCGGTCCGGGCGGCGACCGCGCTGGCCCGCTTCGTCGCACTGCTGTCACATGCTCGCGACCCCGGCGACTCGAACCGGCCGTTCCTGCTGGTCGAGACGCACATGTGGGTGCGTGCGGTCTCGCGGCTGCTGCGCCTGGTGCACCACACCCCGGCCTTCGCCTGGATCGGCGAGCTGCCCGTCGTGGACGCCGACTCCACGTTGAACGTACTCGGCAAGACGTTGTTGCCGTCCGTCTACTGCCGCCACTGCGGCCGTTCGGGCTGGGCCGCGTTCTCGCCCGAACGCGACCCGTCCGAACTGGTCACCAGCCCGGAGAAGATCTATCGGGCGAACGTCGGGGCGGAGAAGAAGCGGGTACGCCCGCTGATCCAGGCGACCCAGAACGAGGTAGAGGCCACTGTCACCAACCTCGCGATCCTCGACGGCGAGCGGGTCCGGCCGTACGACCCCGCGAAGGACAAATACGGTCAGGGCGACATCGTCTTCGTCCTGACCAACCTGGACACCAAGCAGGAGGCGAACAACGCCGCCGAGCACGACCGCTGCCCGGCCTGCGAGCTGGATGAGGGCATCCGCTTCCTGGGTGCGGGCCTGGCCTCGCTCGCCTCGGTCGCCATCACCCAGCTGTTCGCCGGCAACCAGCTCGAAATCGAGCAGCGCAAGACGTTGCTGTTCAACGACTCCGTCCAGGACGCCGCCCACCGGGCCGGGTTCGTGGCCAACCGGTCCTACGCCTTCTCGCTGCGGCGGCTGCTGACCTCACGCCTGGACCCCGAGGCGCCGATCCTGCTGAACGACCTGATCGGCGACCTGGCGGCGGCGGCCAGCGAGGCCGGCGTACTGCCCGCGGTGGTGCCGCCCGACCTGCACGACCGGGCCGAGGTGGACGCCATCCTCGCCGGGGAGACCACCGGCACGCCTGAGGCGTGCAACCTCATCGGCGAGCGCCTGGCGTTCGCCGCCGTCATGGAACTCGGCCTGCGCTCCCGGCAGGGCCGCACCCTGGAGCTCACCCGCACCGCCGCCGCCGAGGTCGTGCTCGCGGACCCGATGAAGATCGCTGATCTCGCGCGGGACGCGCACACCGCCACCTCCGGCATGATCGAGACGCAGACCGACGAGCGGTACCTGGTGTTCGTGCTCGGCCTGCTGGAGCGCTTGCGCTACCGGGGTGCCATCAAGCACGCCTGGCTGGACCGCTGGCTCGGCAACGCCGGGACCAGCCGGTACAACGCGATCTGGGGCCGCCGCCCGGACGGCATGCCGGCATTCCCGCGCGGGCTGGGCGCGCCGACGTTCCTGCTCGACCGGTTCAAGAAGAAGTCCGAGTTCGACCGCATCGACGCCGACCAGGGCTGGCCGCAGGACTGGGCCACCCGCTGCCTGAAACTGAACCGGGGACAGGCCGGTGAGTACCTGTCGCGGCTGATGCCCATGCTCGCGGGCGAGGGCGTCGTCGCCAAGCGCACGGCCGACGACGGGTCCACAGGCGTGTACGGGCTGCAGCCGGGCCACATCCAGGTGCGTTTGCTGGAGGACGATCAGGTCAACGACGCGGGGATCGGTTGCGACCGGTGCGCGTGGGAGCAGACCGTGCCGCCCGAGCAGGTCGCCGACTGGTACGGCCAGCCGTGCCCCCGCTACCGCTGCGGCGGCTTCCTGACCGACCGGGGCACGCAGAACCACAAGGCCGACTACTACCGCCGCCTCTATCGGGGCGACGGGGTGTTCCGGGTGGTCACGGCCGAGCACACCGGCGCGCTGACCCGGCGCCAGCGTGAGCAGGTCGAGCAGCGGTTCCGCGATGGCACCCGCTACAGCGACCCGAACGTGCTCTCCTGCACCCCCACCCTTGAGCTGGGCATCGACATCGGCGACCTGTCCGCGGTCATCCTCGCCTCGCTGCCCCCAGGCCCCGCGAACTACGTGCAGCGCGTCGGCCGGGCCGGCCGCCGTACCGGGAACGCGTTCCTGGTCACCATGGTCGGCCGCTCGCCGCGGGACCTGTACTTCCTCAACGAGCCGCGCGACATGATCGCGGGGGAGATCGTCCCGCCTGGCAGCTATCTGTCGGCGGTGGAGATCCTGCGGCGCCAGTACGTCGCCCACTTGGTCGACCTGTGCGCCAGAGGCCGGCTTGAGCAGGGCGTGCTGCCGCTGCCCCGGCGGGCGTCTGCGCTGTTCGGGGAGACCGGGTGGCTGGCCGGGTTCGTGCCCGCCGCGCTCGCGTCGGGCACGGCGTTCGCCGACGGCTTCCTCGACCTGTTCGGCGGGTCGGTGAGCGCCGAGGCCGCCGCCGACCTGCGTGCGTTCGCCACCGCAGGGCTGGCGTCCGCCGTGCGCGACGCCGAGGAGTCGTGGAGCCTGCGCCTCGCCGACCTGCGCGAACGGCTGGACGTCATCGACACGGCGATCGAGGCGCTCGTGGAGTCCGACCCGAGCCAGCAGGTCATCAAGCGATCCCTGGCGGCCGAGCGGCGGGCCGTGTTCCGGCTCATGGGCGAGATCGGACGGCAGAACGCCCAGGCCGCGCTGGTCGAGCTCGGGCTGCTGCCGAACTACTCCCTCATCGACTCCGCGACCGCGCTGGAGGCGACGATCACCTGGGAGGAGGAGGAGCAGTACCACAGCGAGGTCCGCGAGTACAAACGGTCGGCTGGGGTGGCCCTCACCGAGCTGGCGCCCGGCAACTCCTTCTACATGCGCGGCTACCAGCACCAGGTCAGCGGGCTCGACATCGGCACCCCGTCTCGCCCGGCCTGGGAGCAGTGGCGGGTCTGCCCCGGCTGCGGCCACGTGCGGACGTTCCGCGCCCAGGACGACACCTCGCCGTGCCCGCGCTGCGGCGGGGCGGACATCGGCGAGCTGGGCTCCCTGCACAAGGTGCTGCGTCCCACGCGCGTCACCGCTCACGACCGCCGCGACGACGTGCAGATCCGCGACGACAACGACGACCGGCTGCGGCGTTACTACGAGACCGCCGTCGCCGTCGACATCGACGTGGCCGACATCGCGCCCGGCTCGTGGCGGCACGCCAAGGCGGTGTTCGGCGTCGACTTCACCCGCAAGGCCGTCATCCGCCGGTTCAACCTAGGCACGACCCGGTACGACCGGCCGGCGACCGACAAGTTCGCGGGGGAGGACGTCCGGCTCAACCCCTTCTACGCCTGCCCGTCCTGCGGCGGCACGACCGTGGACGGGCCGCCGGCGACGGGGGAGTCCGACGGGCTGGTCGCCACGTCCTCGTTCGACCAGTCGCGCCGGCACCACCGGCCGTGGTGCACCTACCGGCGCGCCGCACGCGACACCGAGCACGTCAAGCTCATCCTCGCCCATGAGCTGGGCACCGAGGCGCTGCGCATCCTGCTCCCCATCGCCACGCTGATGGCCGAGGAGCGCACGGCCTCCTTCCAGGCGGCACTGATGGCGGGCGTGGCCGCCAAGTACGGCGGTCACCCCGACCACCTGTCCATCGTCACCGCCACCATGCCCGACCACGACACCGGGCGCCGCCGGCGCTTCCTTGTGCTGCACGACAAGCTCCCCGGCGGCACCGGCTACCTGCACCGGCTCGCCTCCCCGGAGGGTTTCCGCGAGGTGCTGGACGAGGCGTACCGGATCGTGGCGGGATGCCGCTGCAAGGAGGACCGCGGCAAGCGGGCCTGTCACCGCTGCCTGCTCTCCCACGTTCCCGGAAACCTGTACGACAAGGTCAGCCGGACCGACGCGCTCGACATGCTCGACACGCTGCTGGAGGAGTGGGAGGTCGCGGCCGTCGCGACCACCGGCGACATCTCCCTGTGGGACCAGGTCGAGAGCGAGCTGGAAGCCCGGTTCCTCGGCGGCCTGGAGGCGTGGGCCCGCCGCGGCGACACGCCTGGCACGCTGGCCCGCGGCGAGATCGTGAATGGCAGGAAGACCGCCGACCTGCGCATCGAGGGCCCGGACGGGATGATCCGGCACTGGCGGGTGACCCTGCAGAACACCATCCAGGGGACCCGTCCCGACGTGCTGTTCAGCCTGGTGGACGCGGAGACGCAGCAGGTCGCGGTCTACCTCGACGGGTACGCCTACCACGCCTCGCCCGCGATCAACCGGCTCGCCGACGACGCGGCCAAACGCGCCCGGCTGCGCGCGCACCGGGGCCTCGTATTCCAGCTCACCTGGGAGGACCTCGACGAGTGGGAGGGGCGCGGCTTCGCCCCGAACACCTCACGCGAGCCGCTGCGCGCACCGTACTTGGGCAACGCCCAGAGCGCCGCGCGCGGGCTCTACCAGACGGCACAGCGTGGACGCGATCCCGACGAGCTGGTGCGCACGATGTGGACCAACCCCATCGAGACCCTGCTCGCCTTCCTCGGCGAGCCGGACCCGCTCCTATGGCTGCGCCGCGCCGAAGCGGTGTGCGCGGGAACGCTGCGGGTGGTCCGCGCGAACAGCGCCTCCGACGCGGGCGGCGTCCCCGAGCGGATAATGGCGTCGCTGCGCGGCTCGGCCCTTCCGGACGCCGCGCCGGGACAGGTGGCCGTCTTCTCTGCCGCGGACACGGTCGGCTGCCCGCTGACGGTCGTGCTCGACCAGCGTGCCGACC
The DNA here is from genome assembly GCF_023276435.1 of Sphaerisporangium perillae. Classification (GTDB taxonomy): domain Bacteria; phylum Actinomycetota; class Actinomycetes; order Streptosporangiales; family Streptosporangiaceae; genus Sphaerisporangium; species Sphaerisporangium perillae. Next base: position 36,404 of record NZ_JALLPO010000051.1, on the reverse strand, counting down.
GCGCGTGGAGTGCGTTCACCTTGATCGACGACCGGATCGACACGATCCTCGCCGACGAGGAGACGCACCGGCGCCGGTGGGCGGCCTGGCTCTACTGGGGCAACCTGCTGCAGTTCCTCGATGCCGGCGCGGGCGACAGCGGGCAGTTCGCGCTCACCGGACTGGACGAGTTCGATCCGTCGCAGCTGGCCGCGGCGGACGGAGGCGGGTTCCTGACCGCGCTCAGCCTGCTGCCGCTGGACGACGACCTCACCGACGACACCCCGTTCGTACGGCGGCCTCCCGCCGACGTCACTGAACCCGTTGTTCGGCGTCCACTGGACGGGGACGTTCCCGGCGAGGAGACGCCCGCGTCGCAGCCATGGGAGCCCGTCCTCGACCTGCTGGATCCCGACGAGCCCGGGCTGGCGCTGCTCGCCCAGACCCTCGCGGAACGCGGCGTGCCCGCGCCGAGGGTCGGCTACGAGCTCGGCGAGCAGGCATGGCTCGCCGAACTGGCATGGCCCGCGCTGAAGGTCGCGGTCGTGCTGGCCGGAGACGACGAGGAGGCGCGCAGGCGGGACGCCGCCTACGCCGAGGCCGGCTGGGACGCGCGGCCCGTACCGGGCTGGACGCCCGAAGAGCTGACCGAGCGCATCGGAGGAGCCAAGTGAGCGCGCGTCGCACGAGAGTACAGCGGCCAGGCGAACCGGCCGACGAAGGCGGCCGGATCGGCCGGCGAGCCAATGAGTGCAGCGGTCAGGAGAGGGAGGCCGAGTGAGTCAGGCGACGTTGCGGCTGCTCGACAAGGCCGACAAGGAGATCCTCAAGCTCCCGAGGGCCGTCAAGGGTGCGATCTACGACTTCCAGCACAAGTTCCGCCAGGACCCCGAAAGCCCAGGGCTGCGGTTCAAGCAGCTGAAGGGGCACCCGCGGCTGTACTCCGCACGGGTGAACCTGGACTACCGCGCGCTGCTGCTGCACGCCGGAGGCAGCGACTACATCCTGGTCGCGGTCAAGCCCCGCCAGGAGGTCTACGACAACCTGGACAAGTTTGCCTACCAGATCAACCCGGTGACCGGCGGCATCGAGTTCCTCGACCTCCTGACCATCGAGGAGACGCTCGTCCAGGAGACGGCCGTCCAACCGGCCGTACCGGCGCAGCCGGAGCCGCTGTTCGCGAAGTTCTCCGCCGAGACCCTGCTGGAGCTGGGCGTCGCCGAGCCGCTGCTCGGACTGATCGCGAAGATCACCAATGAGGACGAGCTGCTCGGGCTGGCCTCCTACGCGCCGCAGCTCACCGGCGAGGTGCTGCTCGCGCTGTACTCCGGCAAGACGCCGGAGGAGGTCCTGGACCAGGTCACCACCCCGGTGGCGGCCGTCGAGGAGATCGACGCCGAGGACTACCAGGCGGCGCTCGCCCGCCCCGCCACGGTCGTCACCACCGAGGACGCCGCCCTGCAGGAGGTCCTGGAGCAGGGCGACTTCGGACGCTGGCGGGTGTTCCTGCACCCCACCCAGCGCAAGATCGTGGAGCGTGGCAACCGCGGCCCCGCCCGGGTCAGCGGCGGGCCGGGCACCGGCAAGACGATCGTGGCACTGCACCGGGTGAAACACCTGGTCGAGCGCCTCGGGCCTGGGGAGGGCAAGGATGTCCTGCTCACCACGTTCAACACCAACCTCGCCGCCGACCTCGGCCATCGGCTGATGGACCTCGCCGGTCCGGAGGTCGTCAAGCGTGTCGACATCCGCAACATCGACAAACTCGCCAGCGAGATCGTCTCGCAGACCCCGGCCGGTGGAGACCGGCAGTGGATCGACGACAACAGGGCCGTCAACGAATGGCAGGAGCTGCTCGACGAACTCCAGGAACGCCGGTGGGACGCCGAGTTCCTGCACGCCGAGTGGTCGCAGGTAATCCTCGGCCAGGGGGTCGTGACCAGGGCGGACTACTTCCGCGCCCGCCGGGCCGGACGCGGCCGTCCCATCAGCCGGGAGGACCGGGCGGCGATCTGGCAGCTCGTCGAACGGTACGTGATGCGCCTGGACGACAAGGGCCTGTGGACCTTCCGGCAGGTCGCCGAACGGGCCGCACGCCTGGAGATCGAACGGGCCCGGGCGATGGCCTCCTACGAGGCCGACCAGGCGAACGGGGTGAAGCTGCAGCGCGAGTCCGGCATCTGGCACCGGCCCCGCTACCGGCACATCGTCGTCGACGAGGCGCAGGACCTCAGCGCGGCACACTGGCGGATGCTGCGCGCGATGGTCCCCGAAGGCCCCGACGACCTGTTCATCGCCGGCGACACCCACCAGCGGATCTACGGCAACCAGGTCTCGCTTGGGAGCCTGGGCATCAACATCCGTGGCCGGTCATCGAAGCTGACCCTCAGCTACCGGACCACCCACGAGATCCTCGGCGCGGCCGTCCGGCTGCTCGGCGAGGAGGAATGGGACGACCTCGACGACGGCCGTGACGACCTCACCGGTTACCGCTCGGTGCTGCGCGGGCCGGAGCCGGTGTTCGCGTCGTACTCCACCTGGGCCGCCGAGCTCGACGGGATCGTCGAGCAGGTGAAGGCGTGGGACAGCGCCTCCATCGCCGTCTGTGTCCCCACACGGGAGATGGTGGGCAAGGTCGAGGAGTGGCTGGCCAAGGCCGGCATCCTCTCCTGCACCATCGGGACCAACGGGCCGAAGCTCCGCCAGGCGCCCGTCCACGTCGGGACGATGCACCGCTTCAAGGGGCTGGAGTACCAGCGCATGATCATCGCGGGTGTCGCGGAAGGACTGGTACCCGACCACCGGATCGCCGTGTACGAGAAGGACGACCCGCTGCGCTACCGCAGGGAGTTGCGGCAAGCCCGTTCGCTGCTCTTCGTGGCCGCCACCCGTGCGCGGGACAGCGTCCTGATCACCTGGCACGGCCGCAAGAGCAGGTTCCTCCCGTGAGGACCATCGCCGAGCGCTACCGGATCACCTCGCCCATCGGGCGGGGCGGAATGGGCGAGGTCTGGGAGGGCATTGACCTGCGGCTCAACCGGCCGGTCGCCATCAAGCTCATCAACTCGGCCGACCTGGCGTCGGCGAAGGACGCACGGCGCCGGTTCAACCGCGAGGCCCGGATCACCGCCCGGCTCCGCCATCCAGGGGTCCCGGTGGTGTTCGACTTCGGCGACGACGGCGACCTGTACATGATCATGGAGTCGCTCAGCGGAGACTCCGTCGGGAAGCTCAAGGACGAGCAAGGCTCCCTGCCCGTGCCCTGGGCGGCCTTCATCTGTGCCCAGGTGTGCGCCGTACTCGCCGCGGCACACGGGGCCGACCTGCTCCACCGCGACGTCAAGCCCGAAAACCTCGTGCTGTGCCGGGACGGAGCGGTCAAGGTCATCGACTTCGGCGTCGCGACCTCACCCGGCGCCAACGAGTTCTCCCGGATCACCCAGACAGGGGAGAGCCCGGGAAGCGCGCGCTACATGGCGCCCGAACTGGTTGAAGGCGCCGGCGCTAGCCGCGCCAGCGACCTCTACACCGTCGGCTGCGTCCTGTACGAACTCCTCACCGGCTCTCGACCGTTCGAGTCGCGGGACCTGATGACGGAGATCACCCGGGGCCTGAAGGAGGACCCGCCGGCGATGGAAAAGGTTCCTGGCGAGCTGGAAAAGCTGACGCTTCAGTTGCTTGCCAAGGACCCGGGCCGGCGTCCTGATAACGCCGTATCGGTCTACCGCAGTCTGCGTCCGTGGGCCCACGACCTTCCGCCGCTACCCGGCTGGGTCGCCCACGACCTGTCCAACGATCCCGTTCACATGTACTCGGCGGTACTCGCAAGTTTGGGATAAACCATGCACCACAGCCCCACGGTTACGGCGGCCGACATCGCACGGGTCGCAGGTGTCGGGCGCGCCGCCGTCAGCAACTGGCGCCGCAGGTTCGACGACTTCCCTTCGCCCGTCGGCGGGACGTCCAGCAGCCCGCTGTTCTCCCTGGAAGACGTGGGGGAGTGGCTACGTCGCCAGGGCAAGCTCGCCGAGGTGCCACTCGACGAGCGCGTCTGGCAGCAGGTTCGGGCGGGTGTCGAGGACCTTCAACTCGCAGAGGTCGTCGGACACCTGGGAGCGTTCCTCCTCTTCCTCGACAGATCACCGGCGAAATGGAAGCAGGTGGCCCGTCGGGGGGACGTGGAGATCTCCTCCCAGGAGTTCACTGCCGAGTACCTTCCGGGCACGTCGTCGGTGACGATCGAGCTTTCCCTGCTGCGTGCGGTCGCCGAACTGGCGGAGCGGCGAGGCGCGCAGGCGACCTTCGATTTTCTCCACGCCCGCTATCTCGAAGCCCACTCCCGGCGGGTCGCCGTCCTGCCGCCCGAGGTGGCCGGCCTCATGGCGGACCTGGCCGCGGCCGAGGGCGGCACGATCCTCGATCCCGCGTGCGGAGTGGGGAACCTGCTGCTGGCCACGGCCGCCGCGGGTGCGACGAGGCTCCTCGGCCAGGACCGGGACGAGGCCGCGGCGCGGATCGCCGCCGTACGGCTCCTGCTGCACGGGCATGAGGCGTCCCTCCGAGCCGGAGACTCCTTGCGTGAAGACCGATTCGGCTCTTCGTTCGCCTCTGCGTTCGGTTCCCTCCAGGCTGACGCCGTCGTCTGCGGCCCGCCCTTCGGCGAGCGCAGCTGGGGATATGAGGAACTGGCCGGTGACGTCCGCTGGGAGTACGGCGTGCCGCCACGCGGAGAGCCTGAGCTGCCATGGGTGCAGCACGGGCTGTTCCATGTCCGGCCGGGCGGACACGTCGTCGTGCTGATGCCGGCGGCCGCCGCGGACCGCCGCTCCGGCCGCCGGATCCGGGCGCGACTGCTGCGCACCGGTGCCCTGCGTGCCGTCATAGCACTCCCCGCGGGCGCGGCGCCGAACGCTCTTGGAGCGCCCCACCTGTGGATCCTGCGTAGACCGCAAGCCGGGGACCCGGTCCCGTCACGGATTCTGATGATGGATGTCACAGAGCTGCCTTGGACGCAGCTCCGCGAGACGGTCCTGGAACGATGGCGCGACTTCCACTCCTCTGCCGAGGTGGACGGCATCGTCCCTCTTATCGATCTCCTCGATGAGGACCTGGATCTGACCCCCGGGCGGCACGCCGGCAGGCGGTCGGGCGGTAGTAGCGGACCAGGGTTCATGACGTCCCTCGACGCTGTCGGTTCCTCTGCCAACGCACTCCAACGCGCCCTGGAGGACCTACGCACGTTCAGGACCTTTGATCGGGACGGCCTGCCTACATTGAGGGCCGGTGGTGGTGGGGAACTGTCCAGGACCACGATCGCGGAGCAGGCTCGGGCCGGGGCCCTCGGCGTTCACCAGGCGCCTAGATCCGAACCGGTGTCAGGGAACATCCCCATGCTGACAGTGGAGGATGTGATCGCCGGCAGGGCGCCGACCGGACGTGTCTCCACCGCCCCGGACATGGTGGTCGTCGAGCCCGGTGACGTGGTCTTCCCCCTGGGTGGCCGGGCCTTCGCCGCACGCGTGGTGCATGAGGGCGGTGCCGTACTCGGCCCTGGACTCCTTCTCCTACGCGTGGATCCGGAACGCGTCGATCCGGTGTGCTTGGCAGGGTTCCTGAGAATCGCGGGTGATCAGGCGAGCGACCGCGGCCACACGGCAACCTCGCGATCCGAGATCCGCCGGGTGGAGATCCCTCGGCTCCCGCTGGAGGAGCAGCGCCGGCTCGGCGAGGCATTCCAGCGCTTGCAAGCAGTCGAAGAGACCGTCAACCAGGTCACGAACCAGGCATCCGCCCTGGTCAAAGCAGGGCTGGCCGCGCTCGGCAACGGGACTCTCGGGGCGCCCTGATGAACCTCCTGTGTGAAGACGCTGGGAGGGATCCATGGCGGGTTTGAACTGGGACAGGTCAAAGCGGCAAGTCATGATGGCGACGGCCGCCACAGAGCAGCGGTTGGAGGAGGCCACGCTCCAGGACGCGGCGGTCTTCGGCCACTCCGGTTTCGGGGGCGACCCCCTTGCCCGTGACGACTATCGCGATTTCCGTGAGTCGCTCAAGGAACAGCTCTACGGCGCGGCGTCGACGGAGACGCGTGCCAGCGGCCCTGACCAAGTGAAGCCACCGGCGAACCGCCAGCCCACCGGTCGTACGCAGCCTGCGCCTCCCGCGAAGCGCGTCCCTTCCGCACGCGTCACCTCACCACGTCCCGCGGCGCCGTCCAAAGGCCCGGATGCCCGCTTGACCCGGTTGGTGGAGGAGATCAATAAGGCGAGACAGCAAAACAACACAGCGCGCGTGTTTGGCCTGTGCAGCACAGGATTCGGTCTCCTCGGTCAGGCCAAGGTGGAACGTGCCGACCAAGTCCGCCCGATTCTGAAGGAGCACCTCGCCTGGGCCAAGGAGAAGATGAACGCCGAGAACGGTAATGAGCCCGCTCCCCGCCCTGGCCCTCCGTCTGCGAGGTCGAGGTCTGCGAACGGTAAGACCGTCCAGGTCAAGGCCCAGATACCGAAAAGGCGGCAGCCGAAGACTGCAACGGTGGCCCCGGAAATCATCACCACTCCCGAACCGGTACCCCGGAAAATCGTGAAGATTCCCGGACCCGTGCCCCCGCGGACGGCCACTCCGGATGATCTCAAACGACTGGCGAACTGGTTCAACCAGCGCCGCTCCCTCTGACGGCCATTCTGCGGGCTATTGGGGGAACCATCTTTGGCGGCACGAGCGGACGCCTTGCGCGGCTCTTGGCCGGCAGCGGATTCAGCACTACTGCTTGAGACGTGATCACCCCGAGGACGCCTGGCACCAGAACTGCGGCGTCTTTCCGGAATGCGAAGTATGTGTACTTGGTGGCTGGAGTGAGGGATTCAGAGTTCCCTTTTCGGGTGTTCCATTTACTCAGACCAATGGAACGTGCGAAGATCGTTGGTCTTGCTTGGGTTCTGCATTTCCAAGGGGTCGGTGTGAAGGCCAACGAGACGACGCTGCGCGGACTCATCGGTGGCGAGCAGCAGTTGCTCGTGCCGCTGTACCAGCGGCCGTACTCCTGGGAGCGCGAGCAGCTCGCCACCCTGTGGAGGGACATCGAGATCCAGGCCGATCGGATCGAGCAGGGCAAGGACAACAGCCATTTCCTCGGCTCGGTGGTCCTGGCTCCCGGTCCCAACAACTCGCCGGGTAATTACGAGTGGTTGGTGGTCGATGGTCAGCAACGTCTGACCACCCTGATGGTGGCCCTGTGTGCTTTGCGCGATCACCAGGCTGCTGAGGACCCGCTGCACCGGGAGCGGATCAATGAGACGCACCTCATCAACAGGTTCCGCCCCGGCGATGCGCGATACCGCCTGCTGCCGACCCAGGTGGACCGGCAGGCGTTCAAAGATTGCGTGGAAGGTCAGCCGTTCGGCGCCACCGGCAGCCTGATCGCAAGCGCTTACCAGTTCTTCCGTACCAAGCTCGTCGAGGTCGACGATCCGGCCGATCCGCATGACATCGCCCGTATCGAGAGCGTCGTGCTGAACCGGCTGAACGTCGTCCAGATCGTCGTGGAGGGCGACGACAACGCCTTCCGGATCTTCGAGTCGATCAACAACACGGGCACGCGGCTCAGTCAGGTCGACCTGATCCGCAACTACGTCTTCATGCACCTGCCCACCAAGGGTCAGTTCGTCTACGACACCTACTGGCTGCCGATGCAGAAGAAGCTCGGTCCCAAGGGGATGGACCAGCTGATGTACCTGGCTCTGGTCCTCGACCGGGGTGACGAGGCCCAGTACAACGACACCTACCGCGGTCACCAGGAACTGCTCCGGTCCGTGACCATGGACAAGAGGCACGTCGAGGATCACGTCGAGGAGTACGTCAAGAACCTCGCCCGCCGCGCCCGGTACCTGCAGCGGATCTTGGAACCGAACGGCGGATCGGAGATCGATGCGCGGCTGCGTTTCCTGAACGAGTGGAAGGGCAACACCGCCTATCCCGTCATCATGCGCTTGCTCGAACTCCACGACGGCGGCGAGGTGTCTGAAGACAAGGTGGTGGAGGCGCAGAGTTACATCGAGAGCTTCCTGGTCCGCCGTCTCATCGGGGGAGTCACGACCGGTAACCTCAACAAGATCTTCATGCGGCTGACCTCCGAGCTGACCGGTGAAGAGCCGGTGGCCAATGTCGTGCGTGCGAGTCTTTCGCCGGCTCGGCTGTTCTGGTCCTCGGACGAGCAGTTCCGTTCCGATGTCCGCAACCGGGCGTTCTACTGGCAAGGGCGTACCGCACAGCAGAAACTCGTGCTTCGGAGGCTGGAGAAGTCGTACGGCGGCAAGGAGTCGGTCGAGCTCTCGGACAAGAAGATCACCATCGAGCACGTGCTTCCACAGTCGCCGACGGCTGAATGGCGAGAGCAGCTCGCCACCGAAGGGGATGCCGAGCGGATCCACAAGGAGCTCGTGCACACCCTCGGCAACCTGACGCTCAGCGGCTATAACTCCGAGCTGAGCAACATGTCCTTCGCGAAGAAGCGTGACTTCCTGGCCCACACCAGTCTCGTCATGAACCAGGAGATCGCCAAGCACGAGCGCTGGGGCAAGGCGGAGATCCACTCCCGCGCCGACGAACTCGCCTCGCGGGCTATCGAGATCTGGCCGAGTCCGCTGGACGTCGGTCCGGTCGGCCCATCCCGTGATTGGACGCTGCTCCACTCCGCGCTCGCGGCACTGCCTGCGGGCACGTGGACCACTTACGGCGATCTGGCGGAGCTGATCGGGTCACACGCCGTCCCCGTCGGTGTCCATCTGTCCACGTCGCAGGTGCTTAACGCCCACCGGGTGCTCACTGCGACAGGGCAGGTCTCGCCGGGATTTCACTGGGTGGATGAGAACGATGATCGCGACATTCATGAGGTTCTCCGTGCAGAGGGCATCAAGTTGGATGACGCCGATCGGGCGGATCCCAGCCAGCGGATCTCGGCGCGAGAGCTGGCCGAGCTGCTGGAGCTGCCTGGGGCGGTGGACCTGGGTGAGGCGGAGCTCGCCGGAGACGACGGTTACGTCCAACTCGGCGAACACGAGCAGCGCTTCTTCCAGCAGTTGGGTGAGACGAAAGGTCCGCAGGCGGCCGGGGCAGTATCCCGTTTGTTGGAATGGTGGCGCGGCCGTGGCGGTGAGGTGCAGTTCGGCCGGGCGGCAGGGGCATCCTGCGCCCCTATCATCAAGCTCGGCAAGGACATCCTGCCCATCGTCCGCTTCTACGCCAAGACGGTAGAGGTGCCCTTCGCCACGCTGAAGAAGCGAGTCCCGTTCAACGACCTCATCCTCCGCGACGAGCTGCGCCGAAGGCTAAACGAGGCGCCGGGTGTGGAGCTGCCCGCGGCCAAGTTGGACCTGTACCCCTCGTTCGACATTGACCTGTTGGCGAACGACGCCGTTTGGGATGTAGTGGTTTCGGCGCTTGACTGGTCGGCAAGCCACGTCAAGGGAGCGCAGGACCCAAATTGAAAGGGCCGTGGCTTCTCGCCTCTCGTGCGTGTCGTTGTAATGGCATCTTGGCAAGAAGCTCGGCGACAGAACGGGCCGTCTGGGTTAGGGCGACAGGAATATCTCGTCCAAGTGCCACTCGAGGCCTTCGCGGTTGGGGCGGTCGGTGCGGTGCTCGGGTACGGCTATGGGTTGTCCGGCTCGCCGGTAGAACTCCTCGCCGTTTCCGAACTCGTCGCGCAGCCGTGGGCTGACCCGCAGTCGGTAGTCGGGGTCCACCGCCAGGTATCCGCGGTCGAAAAGTGTGTGCACGTCCGAGCGCAGCAAGAGGCCGTTGTCGAGGCGGTGCTGGCCGCCCGCTGAGAGGGGACGGATGTGGGCGGCCTGCAGGACTGGGCGGATCTTCTCTCCCGTGATCGCGCATCGCCGGTTGTAGGCGCGCAGGACCACGGCCTGGAAGGACTGCTGGCCGAGACGGCGGGGAGCCAGACGGGGATCGCCGTATACCGGGCCGTCACGGTGCCACGGTTCGGTGAGGTCGATCTCCATGCGCGCTCCTAGCAGGCGCGAGAGCAGATCCTGGAAGTAGCCGGCCTGCGGATGAACCGCCAGATCGTACCCCTTGCCCTGCACGATGTTCGGGGCGAAGTCCGGGGGAGGTCCGGCGGGATCGTTGAGCGGGAAGAAGCGTGTGTCGCGGATGAAGACGCATCCGATGATCGGGTCCTCACCGGGGGCGATCGGCTGGCTTCGGTATTTGCCTATCCGCCGGCGCATCTCTTCCACGTCAGCCGCACCGTTGGCCTGGCCGAAGAACTCCCAGGCCTCGGACACGCGGAGCTGGGCGAAGCCGCTGTAGAACCCGCCACCGATCACGCGGTTGTGCGGGTGGTGACTTTTGAAGAAGAACGGCTCACCGGGGCTGAGAACCCGGAACTCGCGCGCTCCGGACGGCCGCCAGAAGTTCACTTCGGTCAACGCCGGGCGATCAGCAAGGAACCGGTACCACTCACCATCGGTCACCCCGACGTATGCCTTCATACAGGGAATTGTCTATCTCGTTGATCGTCCCCGCCACTCGATCGCCCTAAAAGACCAATCCGCTGGCCGCGCCGGAGTCGGCTTCTTGCGGCACCGCATGCGTCGATGGGCCGCTCCGGACAGATTCTGCCGTGACCGAATCCGGGTGGCATTCGTATCCCGCCGCGACACCGCGGAGGTACGCGGCGGCGGCTTCTGCGCTGAAGTCGTCGAGTTCCCGGAGGGCATCGGTGATCGACTCTGCCGCTTCCTGGTAATCAGTTGTCGGCACAGACCTCAGGATCCACGACCGCGGCATGTCACGTCCGATCAGCTCGGCCAGCCGTCGTAGCCCCACCGGACCTATTCGCTCGACGGCGTCGGTCGCGGCCGCCTCGAAGCGGCTCATGATCTGCGAAACGTCTGTCATCACGGAATCTCCCTGTCAGAGCGCAAGACCGGGAATGTCGATCGGTAGAGCCCTGCGGAACTAGTCAAAGTGCGCTGGCTTCCATTCGAGGTAACCCGTCGTCCTACGGAGTGGCCCAAGCGCCGCCCATGCTGGTCGGTAATCTTGTGCCCTCCGTCCCCAGAGGCTCGCCTGCGTCAGTTGGGGACCGAGGCCCTGATGGTCGCGCGGTAGTCGCCGAGCGCGGGGAGGGTGGCGCGTTTCTCGATCGGGACGGTGTCGAGCACCATACGGGCGGTGTGCAGGATCATGTGCGTGCGGTAGGCCGGTTCCACGTCGGAGATCACCTGTGTGGCGAGCCGAAGACCCTCGTCATGACCGCCGTTCTTGCTGATGTTGATGGCTTGGTGAAGGCGAACATTGATGGCGTTCTGGTACGTCAGGCAGTCGACGAGAAGCCTGTCTCCGGCCTCTCGTGCGGTTTCGAGCCCAGCGCTATGGGCGAGAACCCACGAGGTGGTGAACCATACGGCTGAAGCTCCTCCCCAGCCATAGTTCGTGCCTACTGGAGTCTGACCGGCCAGTACATGGAGATGGTGGAGTCGTTCTCGCGCCTCCTGATGCTTCCCGATCAACGCCAATGCTTGTGCCTCAGCGCACATGGCCTTCATCAGACCGCCGGTAACCCGCCCTCCGGCTAGCGATTGAGCATTCCGGGCGAGGGTCAGCACAGCTTCGATGGAACGAGAAGAATAGAGCCCAAAGACTGCCTCGGTGCCACGCACCCATACCTGCATGTCAGCGTCGCAAGAGATGTCGGCCGCGTGGCGGGCCGTGGTCCACCATCGACGTGCTGCTCCGTACTCGCCGAGCCGCGTGAGCACATTGGCATGCAGCGCGGACAACCATGCAGTTACTCTCTGCAGTTGAGCTACCTGGGCCGGGATTCGTTGCGTAAGCAGTTGCTGTACGGCAGCCAGGTCAACGACAAGATCATCACGGACTGTGGCAGGAGGACGAGTGACGACGGCATTCAGGTGGTCGGCGCAGGCGAGTTCCCAGTCCTCCGTGGTGAAGCTATCGGCCGTGTTGAGGGCGCGTTCGAGCATCTGCCGTATGGGCTCGCCGTTGCTGAAAAGCGGCGTCTGGGCGAGCAGGCCGAGCCCGGCCAACTGGAATAGCTCTCGACGTTCCACATCGTCTCCCTGGGGGAGTGCGCTGCTGCCGTTTTCACGGTAACCGGCAATAGTCCGGTTTGTCGCTGAGGCGAGCTCGTCGATAGTGCAATGCCCGAGCCGTTGCACCACCGGCCACAGTGTTCTCAACTGACCGTCCGCGTGAAGGGCGTCGTCGATGGTCTGGACGCGTAGGCCGGACTCCGGGAGGCTTTCGCCCCGTTCGATCGAGCCAAGCATGGAGGGGGAGTAGCCCGTCCTCGCGGACAGTTGGGCGACGGTCAGGGGTTCGCCGACCCGCAGCTCGTACGAATCGCGGAGATCGCGGATGAGCGCGCCGAAATAGTGCGCCATCGACTTGTACCGATCGGTGCTCTTGCGTGGTGCGGGCATGCCGAAATCACCTCCGGGGGTCGCCGGAATCGCCAGCCGATCACCGAAGTGGATCAGCTCTTGCTCCGGGCGCTGACTGGACGCCAGCCTCAAGGTAACCCTAAATGATGGCTTGATTACAGAGCGCCAGTTCTGAAAGTCGGCCCCGATCCGATCAGGAGTGCGATCCATGCCGCACCGCGAACCCCCCGTCAGCGGATGGCACCGACACCAGGAGATCTCCCGATGACGGCCCCGGACATGCGCGGCCTCGGGCCCGGAACGCCCGGCCGCCTGCCCCGCATGCGCCGTGCGCCCGCCGGACGACACCGCCATGGCCGGCTGGTCAGCATGCCGGACCGCCGGGAATGGGATATCGCCCAGAAGGCCCGTGCTGCCCAACTCGACCTGCTCGAACCGGGATGGCTGGTCCTGTACGGCCCGTACTACCGCCGCTTCTATGCCATCGCCCGCATGAACGCGGTCACCGAGCCGCTGGTCGAGGCGTCCGGTCCCGAGGAACTGCGCAGCCTGATGCGCCTGGCCGAGGCGGCCCCCGCCGACATGAGCCGCGAGACAGGCTTGGGGAGGCCCCGCACCGAGGTGAGACCCCCACATACCGGCGGCTTCGCCAAGGTGGCATCGATATATGCCGGCCGGTTCGCCCAGGCCGTACCGTCGCAGTCCGGCGGGAGGTGGCAGGCGTGACCGGAGTGCTGATGTTCGGGATGCCCGAGGACCGGGCTGAGAGCCACCGCCGCGCCCTCGGTTACCTGCGCAAGGGGCTGGAGTGCTATGACCTGCGCTGCCGCCCTGTCGAGCGTCTCCATCTCCCAATGCGCGGGTGGTACTACGAGCCGATCCTGCTGCCGCCGGAGATGGACGTGTACGGCGGCGGGCGCCTGATCGCGACCGTCACCGTGGTCGACGTGCCAGGTGGCGGCGGCGCCTGGTTCCTGGTCAAGGAACCAGGCGGCCTGCCCGTCGAGGCGCATAGCGTAGACAACTTCGACTCGGCCGCTCGTGATATCGCCGCCCGTCGCGAACGGACGGAACTCGAGCATGCCGAGCATTCACCCCCTAGTGAGCCTGGCTTCGCGCGCCTGGAGGACGCGGACTCAAACCGGCCGGCGCCGGAGAGACGGGAGTATGCCTCCTCGGACGACCCCGGACAGTGAGGTCGAGGTCCGGGGGGCAGGTAGCGGAAACCGCCGCCCGCAGCAATGCCGGGGATCGGCATGTGCGGGCGGCACACCGTCAGCGTTTCCGGTCGGTCTGTTTTGGATGCCCCGTGCCGGCCCGTGTGATCCACAGGGTGCGGTGTTCGTCGTCAATGGCGTACCAGATCCGACCGCCTGAGGTCGCTTCGTACTGCCACTGCTCCAGCGAATCGCCGCCTACCTTTACCGCGCCAAGGCCCCCCTCAGGGGATGCTGGCGGCTGTCACGTGGCGCGGATCACTGGTGATCGCCACCTATGCTCGGTCGAGGTTCTCCAGCGCCTGGGTGAGGAGCTGGTTCCAGCCCTCGGCTGCTCTGCGGTCGGCGAATCGTACGATCCAGGGCTTAGGGCGGGGAACATCCTGTCCCCGGCCGGTCATGCCGACTCGCCGAGAGGCCGTGGAACCTCCGCGCCATCGCCGGGGAACGGCCCTTGGAGATCCCGTGCGAGTTGGGGGTCGCTCCATGCGACAGCGGTGGATCGCCAGGAGGTCAACGCCCGGCTGAAGGGCACCAACTCGCCCGTATCCGCCCCGGCCATCAAGTGTCCAAGCAACTCGCGCACGCAGGCGTGCCGCTCGCTCTCCGGTAGCCATGTCGTCCACGGCAACTCCTCGGCCAGCACCTCCTCGGCGAGATCACTGTTACGCCGGGCGAGGATCGCAAGCGCGCGAGCCGCGATGCGCAACGTGGCGGCGCCGGCTTCGAAACGCTCAGCGCGCATCAAGACGAGGTTCTCATCGTCCCTCCGCTCCAGCACGACGTCAGCATCGTCCAGCGAGGGCAGCACCTGAGAAGGTCCACGCAAGAACGCGCTGTATGGAAAGCTCTTCGTCGCCATGACTATCATGCTATCTGAACTACTTCAGATAGCTGCTCGGCGCCACAGGATCAGCACGCTGGCGCTCCAACCGCCGTGCGTCATGTTGTGGGTCGAGTGGTACGACGAGCAGAACCTCGTCCGGACGAACGCGGCTCTGGCGGGGGTCCTCTTAAAGGGTGCTCCCGGTGCGCTTGCCGCAGTGCACCGTCAGCCGGGAGGTCCGTCCTGGCCACCGTTCCTCGGATGCGGAGGGGAGTCCGGCCAGACCGGTTGGGGAGGTCGCACCGCGGCACTGGCGGTTGATTGCGGCGGGCCGTACGGATGCTCCGGCGATGGAATCGGCGCAGTGGCGGGCGCACGTCGTTTCCCGCGCCGACGAACCATCGCCACTGCCGCGGTGACGAGAGAGATCAGGAACAGGAGGAGCCCGGCGCCCGCGATGAGGCCGTAGCGGGTCAGCTTGGCCTCATCCCACTTCACCGCCTTGACGGGGGTGGCCGGGAGGCCGCCGCCGAAGTGAGCGTCCTTACCGACTCTGCCCTTTCCCGCGGTCGCCGCGCCGGCCGGCTTGTTCAGACGTTTG
Source organism: Sphaerisporangium perillae (assembly GCF_023276435.1). GTDB lineage: Bacteria > Actinomycetota > Actinomycetes > Streptosporangiales > Streptosporangiaceae > Sphaerisporangium > Sphaerisporangium perillae. The sequence goes on along the minus strand of NZ_JALLPO010000051.1, from coordinate 21,359 downwards.
GCCTCCTTGAGCGCTCCGATCGGGCTGACCAGGCCGTTCCCCAAGGTGGTGCTGTAACCGCCCTTGGGACGGTGCCTGGTGGAGAGAGCAAGGGCCTGCGCCACCCGGCCAGGAGACATGTTCGGATACTGCTCCTTGATGAGCGCTGCGGTGCCAACCACCCACGCGGCGGCGACGTCGGGCCCGATGATGTACCAACCTGCCCGATTGCCGTCGCCTGTGGCGTTGACCCTCGTCCCCGGCGCTGCCACGGTCACGGTGGAGTTGCGTCCGGATAGCTTGCTGAGCCATCTACCCCGGTTGTCCGTGGCGCCGACGGCGATGACACCCGGAATCGCCGCGGGGTAGGCGAGCGCCTCCAGCGGGGCCGCCTGGCCGTTGGCATTCTCCAGACGAGAAGCCGCGCTCACCATGACGACCTTTTTGTTCACGGCGTAGTTGACCGCTTGCACCAGTCTGGTGTTGGACCCGTCGCCTCGCGCGTCTCCGATGAAGATGACCTTGGCGCCGTGATCGGCGGCGTATCGGATGCCCTGGGCGAGCTTGCCCAGCGAATCTGTCCGGGTGAACTTCTTGTAAGCCGATGCCGACGAGGGCCGGACGCGAACAGAGAGGATCTTCGCGGAGGGAGCGATGCCCTTGATGGGCGTTCCTTGAGGCGAGCCTTTCCCCGTGATCATCGAGGCGAGCAAAGTGCCCGCGCGCTGATCGGACTCCGTCCTCCTGACCAGGTCGGGAGCCACCCGGAGCCGGCCCGCCAGTTCACGGAGCCCCGGATCCACACCGTCCGCGAGCATGGCGATCGTGACGCCTCGGCCCTTGGCGACCTTGTGTGCGGCCTGGAGATCACGTGCCAGCTCTCCCAGAACGTCCTCGGCCGCAGCCGGGCTCGCAAGAGCGGAAACGAGAGCCGAAGCCGCTACCACCCAGGTAAGCGCTTGCCTCAGCATGTGACCACTCCCCGCACGGTGCAGGGATCGATGCGTTGGTCCAGCAGGCTGCTCACCTGGACGGCGATGCGGCTGCTGAACAGGAAGATCGCTGGGCGGTCTGACTTGACCTGCCGTCGCCCGTCCGCGTAGCCGCCGGCGACGAAGATCAGATAGTTGCCGGTGTCCGTCGAAGTGAAATACTGCCGTGCCGCGTCACGGAATCGAGCGGATCCGGTACCGGGGAAGGCAACCGCGCGTACTCCTCGGCGAGGAGTCGGACTCCAGATGAGCACCGACGCCTTCGACGCGGCTCCCCCGTTGGCCAGCACAGCCACGCCTACCGTGCTCACGAGGGTCTCGGTCGCGTCCAGATAGGTGGCGCGTAGTACCGTCTTACAACCGTATGACGCGACGATCTTGTCGATCGTCGCGTCCAGGGCCTTCGCGCATGGTGCCTCCGCGGCGATTCCCACGCGCAGGGCCAGGTCCTTCTTCCCACCCGAGCCGTAGTCGACCGTTGCGGGGAAGATGTCACCCGCTGCTCGAGTGCGCCATCGGAGCGCGATCTCCTGGAGCGACGCGGCGTCCTTCTCGGGCCGCGTCGGCGGGCGGTCGAGCTCGCGCTTCACCTCCAGCCCCCCGTACGCTCCCGCGGCCAGGCCCAGGAGCGCGACCAGGCCTATGCCGGACCACAGCAACCATGATCTCGTCTTCCGAGGCGGGCGTTCTAATCGCGTTCCAGGGGCGATTTCATGCATGAAGGACGACACTATCGATCAGCTATCGGCAGCACCAGCCAGTCAATGCCCGGAACGCCCTGGGGCGTTCGTTGTAGTCCGCCGGCAAGTCACCCCTAGCGCGACTGGGCCTTTGGCATCGCCGGTGGCTCGGCAGAACGCGAAAAACGGAGCCTCAGATCCCGGCGCCGGTGAGCTCAGAGGTCTTCAGCGCCACCAAGATGAGCAGGAGCAGGAGTATCCCTCCGGTTGCCGCAAGGTGCTGCCTGCGCGGCAGATGGGCGAGGCCCAGCGCGACCGCTCCGCCTGCCAGCAGGCCACCGATGATCTCCGCCGCGCTGCGGAGCGGTTCGCCGGTCAGTCCGGGCGCAACTCTCACACCTTTCGTGGTCGCCGGGAGGTCTTGCGGCGGCGGCCGATGCCGTACCGGCTGGGCACGGTCTGGCGGTCGTACAGGGTGCCGGAGTCGACGGGCTTGCCCATCGGCCCCTCGGCGGGGCTGCCATGGCAGATGTCGCAACCAAGGGCGGCGAGCAGGCAGGTGCGCCGGTCGTTCCAATCCCTGGCGTACTGCATGGACCTGCTCGTCCACGGACCGCCTGGGTTGCGGCAGACCTCGCTGCGCGGCTGGCCGGTCATCGGGCAGGGGCGCTGCTGCAGCCGGGTGACCGTGACCGGCTCGCCGGTGGTGAGGGGTTCGCGGGTGGTGGTGCTCAGGACGACCATCAGGCCCGACGCCCAGCGGAGCACGGCCGGCTGGTTGAACTCCCGAGCCAGGGCCAGCACCTGGTCCTCGTCGGCTCCGACGACCACGACTGATTGCTCGGCCCAGGCGAAGTCGGCGTGGTGACAGGCGGCCTTGTCGGCGACCTGCCAGCCGCGGTCCCGCACTCGTGCCAGAAGGGTCGCATGCGCGGCCCGGTTCCGGTCGAGCTTTCCTGGCCGGCTACCTGGGGTCCACGCGGTCAGCACATGTGCCACGGTGGCCAAGGGGTGGCCGACGATGTCGGAGCCCGGGATGAGGTCGGCCGGTCGGCGGACCTCGTAGTCCTGGCCAGCCAGGGTGAGGCGGAGCACGCCGTGCGACCAGGCGGCGACCAGGTCCGGCTGATCGACCGGGCGCTTGGCAACTTCGGCCTCGGCCCGCTCACGCTCCGGGGTCCCAGGGCGGTGGACGTGCCAGCGCACCTCGCAGTGAAGGCAGCGGGCGTAGTAGACGCCGGGCGCGGCTTCGGTGATGGGCTCCTCGGGACCCAGCCCGTGAACATTGAAGAAGATGTCGCAGCCGGGGCAGTGCTTGTGGCGCAGGGCGTAGGCGTCGTTCGGGGCGGGCATGACGGTTTCCTCCGGAGTCTTGGACCCCGGTGGTGTCACACCCCGGTGATCCGCGGTTCCCCACACACCTTGTGCGAGGCGGGTCGTCACCCGGGGCACCCGCAGCGGGCGGGATGCCGTCCAGCAAGCCGGGGCTGAACGCTGGAACTCGTGACCTGGCGAGCAGTCGGCAGTCTGCCGGACAAGGCACCAGATGCGGAGCCGCACCCCCTCAGGTGCACGGCCTTTCGACGCGTTTCACGCGACCATGGACAGGGCCGCTTCGTCCACGGCGGGGCCGCGGGTGACCCAGCCGGTGCGGCGTGCCGTGACCGCCGCGTGCCACATGGCCGGGCGGATCAGCCCGTACTGGAGCAGGAGCAGGAACGGGGTGCCGATCAGCCAGGTCGCGAAGCGGGCGGGCGCACTGACATTTGGCCGCCGGAAGGCGTAGCGCGAGCCGATGATGTAGGTCAGGCCGAGCCAGTACAGCGCGCCCTCCCACGGGAAGGGCTTGCCCAGGGCCGGGGCGACGACGAGCAAGTAGAGCAGTGCGATCGGGTTGAGCGCGCTCATCGCCATCGCGTAGATCCGCCAGGCGGTCGGAAGCGGCCGCAGGTTGGTGATCTCCCACAGGGCGTAGATCCAGTAGGACCGGTACCAGCGGGTGCGCTGGCGGTAGGCGGTGCGGATCGTCTCGGGCATGTCGGTGAACACCCACGCCTCGTCGACCGCCACTGTCTGGCCGCGCTGCAGGGCGTAGTGGGTGAGCCTCCGGTCGTCCCCGACGGTGCCGCTGTTGAGGTAGTCGTCGAGGTTGTCCAGGACCAAGTCGGCCCGGTACAGGGACAGGGCTCCCGAGCACGGGGCCACCACGCCCATCCGGGACCGGGCGGCGCGCTGGGTCAGGCAGGCGGACACCATCTCCAGGTCCAGCAGCCGGGTCAGGATGTTCTTGGTCCGGTTGCGCAGCATGGGCAGCCCGGTGGCGGCTTGGACCTTGGGGTCGGACATGGCTCGAAGCAGGTGCCGGATCGCGCGCCGGTCGACCACGCTGTCGGAGTCGACGGTGAGGATGAAGTCGGCTCTGCCCCGTCCGTGGTCGCGAGCCCACTTCAACTCGCGGAGCACGAACGCCTGAGCCTCGCGCTTGCCTCCATTGTCGCGGCGGTGCCAGTACACGAATGGGTGGGCGAACCGGGTGGCCGGGGTGCTGGACCCGTCGTCGACCACGTGGATCTCATCGGGTGGCCGGGCCGAGTTGAGCAGTGCGGCGATGGTGGAGTTCAGAGCCTCAGTGTTCTCGTTGTACGACGGGACGATCGCTACGATGCGGCCCTTGGCCGGGGGCAGGTGGGTGAACCGGCGCGGATAGACGGTCGACCCGAGGATGGCGATGAGCACCCCGGTGGTGAGCAGATAAACGCCAGCCGACTGCCACTGCCCGGGATCGCTGATGAAGGAGCGGAAGATGACGATCCAGGCGACCGCTGCGCCGAAGACGAAGAGACCGGCCGTCGCGATTCTGAACTTCTCGTTGTCTTTGCGGCGCTTCAACGCGACCGCCTGTGACGCGACACCCAGCGGTAGATGAGCAGCGCCACCACGACCAACACCGCGACGGCCGTGAGGATCAGCCCAAGGTAGGCGGAGCCGCTCGTGGCTGGAACCGCAATGGTCAGGGGGTGGGGCATGGCACGTTCCTTCCAGCCGGCTGAGCGGCCGCGATCAAGTAGTAGGTGGCGGGGGTGGCTGTTGGAACGACGCAGAAGCTGCGGGACAGTCGCGACGTTCCAGGCTTGAGGCCGCCCGCGTCCGGGAGGTCACGGATCCGGGATCTGCCCTGGTCGGGGCAGGGTTCCTTGGGTTGAGGGAGAGACGAACTCCACAAACAGCGACGCTGTGAATCATAGTCACATGTATTACTCTAGTGCCAACGGGTTTTGATGGACACCGAGGCTCTGGTCGCTCCGAGGGGTTGGGATGTGCGCAACGAGGCTCGGCGCCTTTTCGGCACCGTCGTCTCCTCAGACCGTGAGGGGGACTTCGAAAGCCGGCTGGGCCGACGGCTGAAACCGGCGTTCTATCGCGACTCCGACGGCGGCCTCCACCTGCGTGGCTTCACTGGCTCCGAGCAGCCCTGGAACAGGATTCTCGGCACGACGCTGCGGGCTTCCCTGGTGGGGACGTACTGGGATCCGGCCTGGGCTGAGAACATCGCGGAGCCGGTCGACGAGGAGGACGACGATGATCCGCCATGGCGCCTGGCCGAAGTGGAGATCGCAGGCATCGACGGCACGTACGCCGGCGAAATCGGCCGGGGGTCTTGCCACCCGACAGGCGAGGAATATCCGGTCGTGCGCTTCACCGCTGAGGTGGCCTCTGCCATCGCCGCCGCGTTCGAGGTCAGGAGCGAAGAGCAGTTGGACAACATCGATTCAGAAGACGCGATGTCCGACTTGTGGAACAGCGAAACGTACTGCTCCTTCCGCCCCCGCGCCCATTTCGGTCCCGACAAGTTCCACGTGGTGACCGGTGACGGCGAGTGGGACTCGATCTACCCGGACGAGGACGGGATGTACCAGATCGACTTCGACGGATTCAGCTGGGCCGAGGTGAAGCAGCCTCCCGGCTCTTCTCTGCGTATGCGAGGCACGCGCACACGGTCGTGATGTCCCTGGTCCGGTTCCACGGTGCTCATCGGGCAAGTGTTCAGGAGTGGTCTCAGGTGATGGGTGCTCGATAGTAGGAGAGCCGTACTTCGACTCCCGAAGCATGACCTCCTTCGCTGAGGGCTTCCCCTGAACTGGCTGTAGTCCACACCCACGGCCGCACATTGGTGACGGCATCGTCACCGTTGGCGGCCCTATGGACGAGTTCCTCCCGGAGCGCAGAGCGGAAGTCTTCCGCCTCGCTCTTGCTGGTGAACTCGTACGGCAGGGCACGTTGCTTGCGGTCGGCCTGCACAAGTTCGGCGATCCGCATCGCTTCCGACAGCGCATCGGCATCGCTTGGTGCTTCGACGGATGGAGGGGGCGTCATCGGTACATCCGTCTTCCAGGGCTTGCCTGCCATGAGCTCGACCTGGATCCATTCAACGAACTGGGACGCGTGCAGTCCGCCGTCGCCGTCGAGGCTGCCCCATGCGGTGTGAATCGCCTGGGCCACGTGTTCCCAGGTGGTCGTGCTGTAATTCGTCCGTTCCGGAAGATCTGATGGGGGACGCGGAACACGGTCACGGGTGATGTAGAGGAAATCGACCCGGATGTCTGGATAGTGATGAAGGCCAAGCTGGATGTACTCGTCTACCTGGCGTTCCCGGACGCTGCCCGCCTCAGTCTTGAGTTCGACTATCAGAAGCCGATCAGGCCAGTGAAAAGCGAGGTCAGGCCAGCGGTTCTCCTGGCCTGGCTGTAAGGCGTTCAGCTTGAACTCCCAGTAGACCCCTGGGTCGCCGTCGATGTCGTCGGCCGCCGGATCGAGCAGGCTCAGCAAATGCCGGCCACGTGGACTCAGCTTGTAGGGAGTGTTGAATCGTCGAGGACGATGGCCGAGCAAAAGGCTGGTCAACATGACGTCGGCAAACCATTCGCGGCCTGCTCGGGCAAGCTTGACGCGCTCGACCGCCGGATCGGGAATGGCCATGGTCACCTCTCAGCGCCGGACCGTGGTTGTCAACTTCACCATGAACCCACAGGGCAATCAAGGCGGCGGGTTCCCTGTCGGCTTGTTCGGACTTCGGCAGAGCCGGCGGTGGTCGACAAGGCGTTCTCCGTCGGTGTCTGTTCATCGTCGCCGCCTTGGTGGATCATGACGCCACATCCCCATGCGCGCGGGTACGAGCTGAAGCAGGTGAACGGTGAGCAGGTCCATCGTCATGTCATCACTGGCCGTCACGACGCTCGTCGCCCTTGTGTGGGCACCGGGGCCGGCGGTAGCACGGACCGCGGCTCAGCCGGCCGGGGTGCGCGCCGTCGGCGTGGCCCCGGTATCCGCTGAGCCGGTGGCCGCCTGGACTCCGCCGCTCAGCACCCGGGGTCGCTACGTCGTCGACGCGAACGGCAACCGCTTCAAGTTGAAGTCGGGGAGCTGGCACGGTGCCAGTGGCACGTGGACGGGATCGGGTGACGTCAACGACGCGGCGAACCACCACGCCGGCGAGAAGTCCGACCAGATGCCCCTGGGCCTGGATCGAGCGCCCATGTCGGAGATCGTCGCCGGCTTCAGGGAACTGGGGCTGAACAGCGTCCGCCTGCCGTTCTCGAACGAGATGATCCACGACCAGCGCCCGGTGCCGGAGGCGGCTGTCGCGGCGAATCCCGAGCTGAAGGGTAAGACTCCGCTGCAGGTCTACGACGCGGCGGTGAAGGCGCTCACCGGGGCGGGACTGGCGGTGATTCTCAACAATCACACGAACACCTCCCGCTGGTGTTGCGGGGTGGACGGCAACGAGCGCTGGAACGCGAGCCAGACGGTGGACCAGTGGGAGAGCGACTGGCTGTTCATGGTGCGCCGTTACAAGGACGACCAGCGGGTCGTGGGCGCGGACCTGTACAACGAGGTGCGCCGCTCCGTCCTGGACGACCCCAACTGGGGCCTGGGCGACAGCCATGACTGGTACAGCGCCTCCCAGCGGATGGGCGACCGCATCCTGCGGGAGGCCGATCCCGACTTGCTGGTCATCATCGAGGGCATCAACTGGACGGGCATTCCGGTCGACGGGTTCGCGCACGAGCGTCCCACCCTGGAGCCGGTTCAGCGGCTCTCGCACACGCTGGTGAAGTCCAACAAGCTGGTGTACTCCGCCCACTTCTACGGTTACACGGGCCCGAGGCACAGCGGGGCGACGGGTCTGGGCGAGACCTCCGACCCGCGCTACCAGGACCTCAGCCGGGACAAGCTGTACGACGTGCTCCGCCGGCAGGCCTTCTACGTGGCCTCGGAACCAGACATGCATTTCACCGCGCCTGTGTGGATCAGCGAGTTCGGCGTCGGAGGCCGCGACGAGACCGGGGAGAAGCCGCTCGCCTGGTTCACCAACTTCGTGGACTACCTCATCGCCACCGACGCCGACTTCGCCTACTGGCCACTCGTCGGCTGGCACGAGAACCGCAAAGGCAACGGCTGGGCCCTCCTGCACTGGGACGCCGCGGGCAGGCGGATGGGCCTGTTCGACGGCGACGACTGGCGGGCCGGGGCCTGGACCAGGCTGATCAACGCCACCGGCCTGACCGGGCAGGTCGCGCCGGTCAGCGACTGGTCCATGCTCACGCTCGACTACACCGACTTCAACCAGTCTCTACGGATGCGCGCACAACCGGACTGGGATTCCGGAGCCCGCAAGGCGTCGTGCCCGGACGGCCAGCGGCTCGCGGGCCTGAGCCACACCGGCAACCGGGGCCTGTGTACGGACGCCTCCGCCGGCGACCCGTGGGCGTCTTCCGGCGGCTACGAGGTCGTGCGCGACGAAAGGCACGTGCTGCAGGGCGACTGGGCATCGGGCTACACCAAACTCCAGTGCCCGCCGGCTCACTTCCTGATCGGCTACAGCGTCCGCGGCGCGGCCGTTTCCAGCGCTCTGTGCGCCCGGACCTCGGCCCAGCTCGGCACGGCGGGGCGCACAGTGTGGTTCGACCGAGGCGACAACCGCCCTTCTGCCGCCAATGGGGGAGACTTCGCCTACGGGAACTACAAGGGGCAGTGCGCGAACGACGAGTACGCGGCTGGCATCGCCTACACCGGTCGCCTCGGATCCAGGAGAACACCGGACGCGCTGCTGTGCCGCAAGCTCGCCTGACGACCAAGGATCGAAAACGGTCGCCGGGTTGCTCGCCGTACGGGGGCGCCGGTATCGCCGTATCCCACTTCGCCGACGCGGCGCCCAGTACACGGCACATCACTGGGCGGTAGGGGCAGGCACTCGGCGAACGCCGGCGGTCACCGTAGCCCGCCGGTTGCCAGGGCGAGCACGCGGCATCCGGCGGCACAGATCGGTGTCCCCGGCTGTCGCCTCGTAGTTGAGTCGGTGGGTTCGTCGGGGTGGGTGAGGGCGACCGCTCACTCCCGGCGCATGGAGCAGAGTGAGCATGAAGAGGAATTCAGGCCGGTGGGCTGTCGGCCTTTCGAGTCGCCAGGTGGGCGCGTTTTCAGGGGAGAGGAGGGGCTTTCTTGGCGGAGCCCCGGTAGGTCTCCGCCGGGTAACGCTTGTCGCTCTGGTCGAGCTTGGCGTGGGCCGCCTGGACGAGGTCGATGCCCAGGACGTCGGCCAGGCGGACGAGGTAGAGCGTCACGTCGGCCACTTCGGAGCGGATGCGGGCGGCCTCCTCAGGGTCCTCCATGACCCTGGAGGACTCTTCCGGCGTCAGCCACTGGAACTCGGCGAGCAACTCGCCGGCCTCTCCTGCCAGTGCCATGGCGAGATTCTTCGGCGTGTGGAACTGTTCCCAGTCCCTTGCCTGCGCGAACCGCCGCATCCGGTCGGTCAGTTCCCCGAGTTCGGTCATGGCAGCACGCTACTGGCGGGGCTCGCCCCCGCACACTTACCAAGAATCCCGCCGGGTTCGCCGGTCCCGTGCCGGAAGATCCGCCTCACGGCTGTGCCGGGCCGGCCCGGCTGCCCGCCGGGGGAGGCTCGCGGGATCACCCGGGTTCCGCTGAGGAGGTCGTACGGCGTCCGGGCGGAGGGCAGGAACAGGGAACCGAGCCAGCCGAACATGATCATGTAGACCAGGACGGTCAGCACCATCACGCCTTCAGGCCTCCGGCGCGGTCGACGGTGGCCGCCTCAGGTGGTGTCGCTGCCGAGGTGCCGGGTTCGTTCCCGGAGGGCCGCCGCGTCCGCGGCGTTGAGGTCGTCGAGGATCGTCAGTGCGGACTCCCAGCGGTCGCGGGCCTGGTCGATGTCACCCGCTGCGGCGTGTGTATCGCCGAGGTGGGTGAGGGCGGCGGCTTGGAACGAGCGGGCGCCCAGTTCCCGGAACAGGGCGAGGGCCTGCTCGAAGCAGTCGACCGCCTCGTCGAAGTGGCCGAGGTGGTGGTGGGCGTAGCCGATGCTGTCCAGCGTGCCTGCCTGGCCGTATCGCGAGCCGATCTGCCGCTGCAGGAAGAGGGCCTGTTCGCCTGAGGCGAGGGCCTCGGCGTAGTCCCCCAACCGGGTGCGGCACCAACCGACCATGTTGAGGGCGTTCGCCTGCCCGGTGACGTGGTCGGCCGATCGGAAGAGAAGCAGGGCCTCTGAGGCGTGCTCCAGCGCCGTGCGGTAGTCGCCCTGCCCCTCCAGTGCCAGCGCCAGACTGATGTGCACGTTGGCGCGAGCGCTGTCGTCACCGTGCCCGGTGGCCAGCTCCAGTGCCTCCGCCAGGTGGGCGCGCCCCTCGTCGAAGCGGCCCAGCTGTGCGCAGGCGGTGCCGAGGACGCGGAGCACCCTGATCTGACCGGTCCGGTCGTCGAGCCGCCTTGTCGCCTCCAGCGCTATGCCCTGTACGGTCAAACGGTCGGTCCAATGCCCCCGGCGTTCCAGGAACTCGGTCATGGTCCAGGCCAGTTGCCAGGCGTGGACATCGAATCCTGATCGGTAGGCGTGCCGCGCGGCCGCGAGCAGGTTCTGGTGCTCCGCGGTGAACCAGTGCGTCGCCCGCTCGGAGTCCGGCACGTCACCCCGCGTCACCCCCGGTCCGGGTTCCGCCACCACCACCGGGTCGCGGTGCGGGTTGAGCGACATGGCCGCCGTCTGAGCGGTGTGCAGGTAATGGTCGAGCAGCCGGCGCGTCGCCGCGTACCCCTCGGGAGCGTCGTCCTGCCGAGCGAGTTCGGCGCTGTACGCCCGGAGCAGGTCGTGCGAGGCGAACCGGCCCGGCCGATGCTCCGTGACCAGGCCCGCCACGGTCAGCTCGGCGAGCAGGCCACGCGCCGCCTGCGGGGTGACGCCGGCGAGGCTCGCCGCGGCCGCCGTGGCGATGTCGGCGCCCGTGGTCAGCCCGAGCAGGCGGAACATGCGTGCCGCCGCGGGACTCAGTGTGCGGTACGACCAGGAGAAGACCGCGCGGACCTCGCCGGCCTCATCCCCTGCGCTGAGGAGGTCGAGTCGCTTGCGCTCGTCGCGCAGTTCGCCGGCGAACACGGCCAGCGGGAAGGCCGGATGTCCGGCGGCTCGGGCGGCCACGATCGCCAGTGCCAGGGGCAGTCGTGCGCACCAGGTGATGATCTCGTCCATCGCCTCGGGTTCGGCGGTGGCGCGTTCTGGGCCCAGGCGGCGGGCCAGCAGTTGCCGCGCTTCGGCGATGGCCGGCGGGTCCAAGGCGAGCGGGTGGGCGCCTTCGACGGCGACGAGGCTGGTGAGCTGGTTGCGGCTGGTCACCAGCACCAGGCTGCCGGGCGCCCCGGGCAGCAGGGGCCGTATCTGCTCGGCGTCGCGGGCGTTGTCCAGCACCACCAGCATCCGCCGCCGGGCGAGCAGGCTGCGGTAAAGCGCCGTCTGCGCGTCCACGTCGGGCGGCAGGCTCGTGGCCGGTACGGCCAGGGCGTGCAGGAACCCGCCAAGCGCCTCGCCCGGCGTCATCCCCGGCCCGTCCGGAGCGAATCCGCGCAGGTTGACGTAGAGCTGGCCGTCGGGAAACCGTGCGGCGACGCGATGGGCCCAGTGCACCGCCAGCGCCGTCTTTCCCACGCCCGCCGTGCCCGACAGTGTCGCGATGAGGACCGCGGTGGGCTGGTCGGCACTGCGGGCGAGAATCGCATCGAGGTCGGCGATTTCAGCGCTGCGCCCGGTGAACCCGCGCACGTCCAAAGGAAGTTGCGCCGGTGAGGTGGTCCGGACGTCCGCGGTCGCCGATGGAGCGGTGCCGGTTTCCGCCGCCGTCGACGGTGCGGGAGCCGATCCGGCTTCGCCGGTGTTCCCGTTCAGGATCGCCCGGTGCAGTTCTCGCAGTTCGTTTCCAGGATCCAGGCCGAGCTGATCGGCCAGCCGTCGCCGGAACGTCGCGTAGCAGTCCAGAGCTTCCGGGGTGCGTCCGGCGGCGCGCAGGGCACGCATCAGCGCCGTGACCAACGGCTCCGCCAAGGGGTTTTCCAGCAGCAGGTCGGCGAGCGGGCCGATGACCGCGGCGGCTTCACCCAGGCGCAGTTCCGCCTGCGCCCAGCGCACCGCCGCGTCGAGGTGCTGCTGATGCCAGGTTTGCCGTACGCGGTCCACCCAGTCGCCTTCGATGCCGCCAAGGGGAGTGCCCCGCCACAGCCCCAGAGCCTGCCGCAGCAGCCCCGCCGCCTCCGTCTCCGCGCACTGTCCGTCCCGCGCCTGTCCGACCAGGCGCCTGAAGCGGTGCACGTCGATCCTGTCGGGATCGACGTCCAGCACGTACCCTCCGCTGCGGCGCCTGAGCCTGGCCGATCCTTCCGCACCGGGGCTCACCTGCTCCAGTACCCGCCGCATTCTGGCCAGGTAGACATGGAGCGCGTGCCGTGCCCGCTCCGGCGGAGTCTCGCCCCACACCCGGTCGACCATGGTCTCCACCGGCACCGGCCGTGGCGTGTCCACTGCCACGGCCGCCCACACGGCCCGCTGCCGTGGAGGTCCGAGATCCACCGGCCCGCCTGCCGTCCATAACTCCAGCGGGCCCAGCATGCGTAACTCCACGATGGTCTCCCCCGTAGCGCGAGTTCTGCCTGATCTCTCGTTGACCAGGTGATTGAGAAATCTGCAGGGTTTTGGCCACTTTCCTGGCTGATGCTGAACCCGTGATCAACCCCGTGTCAACCGGGTTGACGGGGACGAAGCGCGGACCGGACCGTCCGAGGAGCGTGATCGGCGACTTCGGTCCAAAACGCGAAGGAGAAATCGTGAGCCGTCTCATCGATCGGATGATCGACCGGATCGTCCCGAAGGCCACCGTGTCCGCCTGCCAGTACACCGACGTGTGCAACGCCGCCGGCCATCCAGGCCTGTGGTGGCGCGAGTGCTGCGCGCAGACCGGGTGCCACTGGACCTACGTGGGGGGCTGCTGACCGACCGCCGGGACGACACCGGGTGGCGGCACCGCGCCGCCGCCCGGCCCTCCCACGAGGAGTGACATGGGCATGGAGTACGTGAGGGCGGCCTGCGCCACTCTGATCGTCCTGGTCTTCGCGGCCTCGGCGGTGTCGAAGCTGCGGGACTTCGACGGGTTCGCCCGATCCCTTCCCGCGCTCGCCCCGGTCGGAGCCGGCCTGGTCCGGCCGCTGGCCCTGGTCATCGTCGCCGCGGAGACGGCGACCCCGATCCTCCTGGCGGTGCCACCGGCGACCTCGTACGGCTTCGCGCTCGCCTGCGCCCTGCTCGCCGCGTTCACCGCCGCGATCGCCGTCGCCCTGCGGCGGGGACGGCGGGCTCCGTGCCGGTGCTTCGGCGCCTCGAGCGTGCCCGTCGGTCACCGTCACCTCGTCCGCAACGGCGCACTGTTGATCGTCACCGTACTCGGCGGGCTGGCGCCCCAGGGCCTTCCGGCGCCGGCCGGCCTGGCGGTGGCGGCCACGGCCGGCGTCGTCGGAGCGGTCCTGATCATTTCCTTTGACGACGTCGTCGACCTGTTCGCGAGGAGTTCCTGATGCCCTACCTTGCCGCCGCCGTGGTGCTGCTCGGCGTGCTGTGCCTGCTGAACCTGTCGCTCACGATCGGGATCCTGCGCCGGATGCGAGCGCAGGCCGTTCAGACGGGCGGGCCTGCCGGGGCGCTGTCCGCGCTGGGGCCGGGCTCTTCCGTCGGGGAGTTCACCGCCGTCACCACCGACGGCGAGCCGGTGTCCCCCACCACCCTGACCGGGGTGGTCGGCTTCTTCTCCTCCGGCTGCGAGCCCTGCCATGAGCTGCTACCGCGCTTCGTCGAGCACGCGCGGAAGCTGGGGCGCGAGAACGTGCTGGCGGTGTTCGGCGGCGACGACGAGGCGGCGGTGCGGGCCCTCACCCCGGTCGCCCGGGTCGTCGTGGCCGACCGTGACGGCGGGCCGGTGGCGCGCGCGTTCCAGAACACCTGGACCCCCCAGCTGTACCTGATCGGCGACGACCACAGGATCGTCGCCGTGGGCGGCCGGATGGAGGAACTGCCGCTCCCGGACCGGCACGACAGTGTCGCGGGCAAGGGGATCCGGTGAGCGGTGAGCGGGAGCGGGACCTGCGCATCGGCGTGCGCGAGCTGCGCACCTCCGTCGCGGAGGCCATCTCGATCATCTGGCGCTCGGCACCGCGGGACGTGGCGGGATCACTGCTGATCACCCTGGTCTCGGCCGCGGCGCCGGTCGCGACCGCGTGGCTGACCAAGCTGGTGCTCGACCGGTTGACGGCTCCGCACGGTGCGGTCGGAGGGCTGGCACTCGCACTGATCGCCACTGGGCTGGGAGCCGCCGCCCTGCCGGCGGTGCTCCGCTACCTGAGGGGGCACATCGGCCGGTCCGCCACCCTGGTCGCCACCGAACGGCTGTTCGCCGCAACGGAACGCCAGGTCGGCCTGCGCAGCTTCGAGGACCCGGCCTTCCAGGACCGGCTCCGGCTGGCCCAGCAGGCCACCGGTCGCATCGCCGAGCTGGTGGACGGCATCGGCAGCGGTCTCGGCGGTGCGCTTTCCCTCATCGGTTTCGTGGCATCCCTGCTGATCCTCAGCCCCGTGATGACCATCGTGGTGCTGCTGGCCGCCGTTCCCGTGCTCGTCGCCGAGCTGTATCTCGCCCGCCGCCGGTCGAGCATGGAGTGGAGCATCGAACGGTACTACCGGCGGGAGTTCTTCTACCTCCAGTTGCTCACCGGGGTGGCCGCGGCCACGGAGATCCGCCTTTTCGGCATCGGGGCGTTCCTGCGTGCCCGGATGATCGACGAACGGCTGTCGGCGAACGCGGGGATCCGGCGGATGGACCTGCGGGAACTCCGCGCCCAGGCGGGACTGACGGTGCTGAGCGCGGCGGTGGCCGGGGCCGGGCTGTGGTGGGCGATCGCCGCGGCGCGGCGCGGGGAGCTGAGCATCGGAGACGTCGCCATGTTCCTCGCGGCCGTCGCCGGCGTGCAGTCCGCTCTCGGGACGCTCACGTCGTCGATCTCCGGCTGGCAGTCGCGGCTGCTCGCCTTCACCCACTACGTCGCCGTCGTCACGGCCGAACCGGACCTGCCGCGTGCGGAGCGGGGGCACGCACCGCCGCTGGGACAGGGCGTCGAACTGCGGGACGTGTGGTTCCGCTACAGCGACGACCATCCCTGGGTCCTGCGCGGGGTGAACCTGACCATCCCCCACGGATGCGCCGTCGCGCTCGTCGGGCTGAACGGCGCGGGAAAGAGCACGCTGGTCAAGCTGCTGTGCCGGATGTACGACCCGACCCGAGGCCAGATCTCGTGGGATGGCACGGATCTGCGCGACATCCCCCCGGCCATGCTGCGCGAGCGGATCAGCGCCGTGTTCCAGGACCACATGAACTACGACATGACGGCCCGCGACAACATCGGCCTCGGCGACCTGAGCGCACGGGACGACCCGCGGCGGATCGAGGAGGCGGCCGCGCGTGCCGGGCTGCACGACAAGCTCGCCGGGCTTCCCCGCGGCTACGACACCCCCCTCACCCGCGTCTTCATGATGGGGGACGACCAGGACGACCCGGTGACCGGCGTCGTCCTGTCCGGCGGGCAGTGGCAGCGCCTCGCGCTGGCCCGGGCCTTCGTGCGGAACGACAGGGATCTGATGATCCTCGACGAACCCAGCTCCGGCCTGGATCCGGAGGCCGAACACGAGATCCATACCCGCATGCGGGAGCGCCGCGCGGGCCGTACCAGCCTGCTGATCTCCCATCGGCTCAGCGCCGTCCGCGACGCCGACTACATCGCGGTCCTCGGCGACGGGCGGATCATCGAACACGGGTCGCACGACGTCCTGCTCGCCGCCGACGGCGGCTACGCCAGGCTCTTCCGCCTCCAGGCCGCCGGCTACCAGGAGGCGCTGTGACGCTCGCCCTTCCGGCCGCCGGCTACCAGGAGGCTCCGTGACGCTCGCTCTTCCGGCCGCCGGGATGCTGCTGGCCATCGGCCTGCTGACGCTCTGGGTCCGCCGCGGCTTCCTGGCCGCCACCGTCCGCGGTACGAGCATGGAACCGACGCTGCGACCCGGCGACCGCCTGCTGGTCCGCAGGACGAAGCGCGTCCACGCGGGACAGGTCGTCGTCTTCGTGTACCCCGGCCCGCCGCACGCCGGAGAGCCTGTACCCGAGCGGGACCGTACGCTCCTCATCAAGCGGGCCGTGGCCGTGCCGGGCGACCGGGTGCCGGTCGCATGGGAGCTCCCGGATGTGCACCATGTGGCCGGCACCGTGGTGCCGCGCGGATCCCTCGTCGTGCTGGGCGACAACCGCGCGACCAGCTGGGACTCCCGGCACTACGGCTACGTGCGCCACGACCGCTTCATCGGTGTCGCGGTCCGGCGCCTGCCCAGACGGGAAACCTCCGAAGTGGACATCGTGCACGGGGATCCCTCGCGCGCTTCGATCGAGTGAGGAGGTCCCGCCTTACCTCGGTGGTAATCGACGGGCCGCGCCCGGACCACCCGCTACCACATCGACGAGGACAGCCTCACGGTCGCGCGGGCCCTCAGCGCCTAAGCAAGATCGCAGGGGCATGCCGAGCGGTTCGACCGGCACCGGGCGCTGCGGCGTCACCGTCGCTGCGATCGATCCGGCCGACGCGGTCACCGTCGGCCTCGCTGACCTGCCAGCGAGAAAGTTTTGGGTTGCGTACAGAGTGAGTACGTCGGTGCCGCCGGGTAGCAAGGCGGCATGGTTACGTCCGACAGGGCCGTGGTGGGGGCGTTGCTCGAGGAGCACGGCCGCACTTACGCGGAGGAGGCGGGGATCCGCCTCTCCGACAAGCCGGGACCGTTGTACCAGGTTCTGGTTCTGGCCACCCTGCTGAGCGCCCGTATCTCGGCGGAGATCGCGTCGGCCGCTACGCGGGAGTTGTTCGCCGCGGGGTTCCGTACGCCGGAGGCCATGGAGCAGGCCGCTTGGCAGGCTCGCGTGGACGCCTTGGGGCGTGGTCACTACCGCAGGTACGACGAGCGTACCGCCACCCAGCTCGGTGAGGGGGCCTGCCTGTTGCGGGAGAGGTGGGCGGGCGACCTCCGCCGGCTGCGCGACGAGGCGAAGGGGGACGCCAAGCGCATCCACGACCTGCTGACCGGGTTTCCCGGGATCGGCCCGGTGGGTGCCGACATCTACCTGCGCGAGGTTCAGGCGGTGTGGCCGCAGGTCGCCCCGTACTTCGACAAGCGTGTTCTGGAAGGTGCCCGAAGGCTCGGCCTACCGCACAGCGTGGATGCGCTGGCAGGTCTGGCCGGTTCGGGCGAGGATCTGGCCCGGCTCGCCGCCGCGCTGGTCCGAGTCTCGCTCAGCAAGCAGGCGGCCGAGATGGTGAAGTCCGCCGCCGAGTCGTAGAACGAGCCGTGGACATGGTCGGCCGGCTACTCGCCGCCGCGCGTGGCTGTGGGATGAGACCGCAAGTCGTATGACCGCCGCCGCTGTCGTGAACGCCCCGAGATAACCCCGGGTGCGACTAGGGCCTGTACGGAGTTCAGATCAGAAGGATTCGCCTGCGCGCCGGTCTCCGATCCTGGTACGCCATCGCCATGGCGCGTGGAGACCTCACCGATGACGAATGGACTTTGATCGGACCTCACCTGCCCTTGGGTGAGCGAGGCCCGATCCCGGACCTGCGGCAGCGGTTCAACGGCGTGATGTGGCGGTTTCGTACCGGCAGTCCGTGGCGGGACATGCCCGCCGAGTACGGACCCTGGTCCACCGTCTACGACAGGTTCCGGTCCTGGGCCACGGCCGGCGTCTTCGAGCAGCTGATGCAGGCCGTGATCGCTGAGGCCGCTGCCCGCGGGCAGGCCGACCTGGACCTGGTCAGCGTGGACTCCACCACGGCCCGCGCCCACCACCATGCCGCCGGAATGGTCCTGGACGGCGAGCTGGTCAAGGCGCTGGAGGAAGCCTCCGAACGAGAAAAGGGGCTGCATCAAAGGGGCAAAAACCTCAGAACGGCGACGAAGACGGCAAAGACGGGGACGGGGACGGGGACGAACGCCGGCGGTTACGCCGGCGGCGCCGGATACGGCTGACGGCAGCCGGGCTGGGCCGCTCCCGGGGCGGGCTGACTAGCAAGGTCCACCTGTCCGCCGACCGGCGATGCCGTCCGCTGTCCTTCGTCCTCACCCCGGGCCAAGCGGGAGACAGCCCGCAGTTTCGCCCCGTCTTGGCGCGCATCAAGATCCGCCTGCCCGTCGGCCGCCCGCGCACCCGCCCGGCCGCGGTGGCCGCCGACAAGGCCTATTCCTCCCGCGGCAACCGCATCTATCTGCGCCGGCGCCGCATCAAGGCCGTCATCCCCGAAAAGAGTGACCAGGCGGCCAACCGCAAGAAACGCGGCTCCCGCGGCGGCCGCCCGGTCAGCCATGATCTAGATCTCTACAAGCAGCGAAACACGGCGGAACGGTGCATCAACCGGATCAAAGAGTGGCGCGGGCTGGCCTTCCGCTTCGACAAGACTCCCAAGAGCTACCTTGCCGGCCTTCATCTACGCGGAGCCATCTTGTGGGTCCGAAGCCTCCAACCCATCTAAATATCCGAAGTTCGTACAGACCCTAGCCGAGGAAGGCCGCCCGGTGCTCCTCGGCCCACGAGGCGAAGGTGCGCGCGGGCCGCCCGGTCAGTTCCTCGACCACTGGGGTGAGCTCGGCAGGGCGGCCGTCGCAGCTTTGCCAGTAGTCGAGGAGCGCGTCGCCGAAGGGCCCGTCGATGTACTCGGCCATCTCCGCCTTCCACTCCTGCCTGGTGATGTGCTTGACGGCGATGTCACGCCCGGTGACGCGGGACAGGACGCCGATCTGGTCGGTGAATGTGAGCGACTGCGGTCCGGTCACGGTGTACGGCCGGGCGCCGAGCGCGGGGTCGGCGAGGACGGCGGCGGCCACCGCGGCGATGTCGGCCTCGTGGACGGCGTCGACGTGCGCGTCCGGGTACGGCAGGCCGATCGGCATCCCGGCTTTGATCGGCCACGACCATCCCATCGCGTTGCCGCAGAAGGTGCCGGGCCGCAGCAGCGTGCTTCGCACGGGCGAGGCGGCCAGGGCCCGTTCGGCGTCGATGTGAGACTTGGCCAGTGGGCTGGCGTCGGGGTCGGGCGTGAGCACGGCTGCGGAGGACAGCAGCACGATGTGCTCGACTCCGGCCGCTGCGGCCGTTTCGGCGAACTCGTCCGCGTGTGAGGGCTCGGCGTACAGGAACACCGAGGTCACACCGGCGAGGGCGGCGGTGAAGGTGGACGGGTCGCGCAGGTCGCACCTGACGGCCGACGGGTCGGTGGGGGCTGAGGAGGCCGGACGGACGGGCCGGCCCTGCTCGCGCAGCAGGCCGATGAGCGCGGTGGCGACGGCGCCGCGAGCGCCGGTGACAAGAGTGGTCATGTCGGTAGATCCCTTCTAGTGGTGGTTCTGCGGCCTGCGCGGCAGGAGCCACACCAGGCCGCAGCAGGTGAGCGTGGCGGCGATGACGACCAGGAGGCTGCGCGTGACGGCCTCCGCCTGGCCGGTGGTGTGGAAGTAGACGGTGGTCACCGCGGCGGCGCCGGCGGCGTTGGCGAGCTGCTGGGTGGCGCTGAGCACCCCTCCTGCGCTTCCGGCCTGACGGGGGCCGAGGTCGCCCATGGTGACGTCGTAGACGGTGGCGAAGCAGGTGCCGAGGCCGAGTCCGATGACGAGCACCGGCGGCACGAGGGCCCATGCGCCGCCCGGAACGACGGCGAGCAGCCAGATGGCTCCGATCAGGGTGATGCCCAGGCCGATGGCGATGAGGACGCGGCCCAGCCGGGCGACGAGGCGGTGGCAAGCGATCGAGGCGATGACGATGCCCAGGGCCACAGGGGCCAGGTGCAGCGCGGCGCGCACGGGCGAGTAGCCCAGGCCGACCTGGAGGAACAGCGACAGGACGTACAGCAGCCCGGATACGGCGGCGAAGAACACGACGCCCAGCACGAGCCCGGCGGTGAAGCCGCGGTGGCGCAGCAGCGACGGCTCGATCAGCGGGCTGCGGGCCGTCCGCTGGCGCAGGCAGAACAGCCCGGCGAAGGCCAGCCCGCCGCCCAGGCACAGGAGTGGGCGCGACGACCAGCCACCGGCCGAGCCGTCGATCAGGCCGTAGAGCAGTCCGAGCATGGCCGCCCCGAGGAGCGCGGCGCCTGGGCCATCGACGGCCGTGCCGCGGTCTCCGTCGTCGGGGGGCAGCAGCCGGACGGCGGCGAGCAGCGCGCCGCCACCGAGCACGATGTTGATCAGGAAAATGGCGCGCCACCCGAGGCCCAGCAGGTCGGCCTGGATGAGGAAGCCCGCGAGCACCGGCCCGCCCACGGAGGAGGCGCCGAGCGCGGGGGCGAAGAGGCTGAACGCCCTGCCGAGCTGGTCGCGGGGGAAGACCGCGCCGAGGATGCCGAAGCTCTGCGGGATCATGAGCGCCCCGAACGCCCCCTGGACGATCCGCCCGGCGATGATCGTGCCTGGGTTGCCGGCCAGGCCGCAGGCGATCGAGGCGAGGGTGAAGCCGGCGAGGCCGGTGAGGAAGACCCGGCGGCGGCCGTACCTGTCGCCGAGGCGTCCGCCGGTGACCAGCAGGACGCCGAGCGCGAGCGCGTAACCGGCGCCGAGCCATTGGACGAGCGCCTGCCCCCCGCCGAGGTCGGCGGCGATGGTGGGGGCGGCGAGGTTGGTGATGGTGCCGTCGAGCAGGTCGAGGACGGCGGTGGCGAGAACGACGGCCAGCACGGCCCACCGTCTGCCGGTCGTCTCAGGCGACGCGCGGATGAGCATGGACGCCTCCGGATAGAATGAAGGCGTGGCGCAAAGATTGCGCTACGCAAAGATTGTGTTGCGCACATAAATGTGGAGTACGGAGCCGCCTGGTGTCAAACCGAGCCGAGACGTTGAAGCGGATCACCGACGAGAGCCAGCGCCATTACGCGGCCTACACGCTGTTCAACCAGGCCATGGCCGACCGGCTCGGCATCCACCCCACCGACCTGCAGTGCGTGGCGCTGCTCGACCTGGAGTCGGGCCCAGTGAGCACCGGCGAGATCGCCCGTCTCACCGGCCTCACCCCTGGCTCGGCCACCCGCCTGGTCGACCGCCTGGACAAGGCCGGCCTCGTCGTGCGGCAGACCGACCCCGACGACCGCAGGCGCGCCCTGGTCGCCCTCGCTCCCGACGCCCGCGCGCGGATCAGCTCGGCCTGGGAGATCCCGGGCAGGGCGTTCGGCGAGGTGCTCGACCGCTACGACGACGCTGAACTGGCTCTGATCGCCGACTACCTCCACCGGGCCGCCGCGGTCGGCC
>NZ_JALLPO010000050.1:42284-64619 GCF_023276435.1 Sphaerisporangium perillae | reverse complement strand
TGTCCGACGGCCTGGTCCCGGTGGTCGCCGGGCGGGTTCTGCAGGGATGCGGGATCGGCGTTATCCCGCTCGGGATCAGCATCATGCGGGATGAGCTGCCGCCCGAAAGGCTCGGCTCGGCCATGGCACTGATGAGCGCCACCCTCGGCGTGGGCGGCGCCATCGGCCTGCCGCTCGCCGCGTTCATCGCCCAGCACGCCGACTGGCACGCGCTGTTCTGGATGGCCGCCGTGGTCGGACTCCTCGACCTGCTGCTGGTCGCCGCGGTGGTCCCCGAGTCGCCGCTGCGCACTGTCGCGCGGTTCGACTTCCCCGGCGCCGCCGGGCTGACGGCGGGCCTGGTCTGCCTGCTCCTGGCGATCACCAAGGGCGGTGACTGGGGCTGGGGGAGCGGCCTGACCCTCGGCCTGTTCGCCGCCGCGGTGGTGATCCTGCTGCTGTGGGGGGTCATGGAGCTGCGCATCCGCGACCCCCTGGTCGACCTGCGCACCACGGCCCGCCGCCCGGTCCTGCTGACCAACCTCGCCTCGGTGGTCGCCGGCTTCGCGATGTTCGCGATGTCCCTCGTCCTGCCGACCCTGCTGCAGAGCCCGCGGTCCACCGGATACGGCCTCGGGCTCTCGCTGTTCGAGGCGGGCCTGTGCCTCGCGCCGGGCGGGCTGGTCATGATGCTGCTCTCGCCGCTGTCCGCCCGCATCACCCGGCGGTGGGGCCCGAAGGTCGCGCTGATGCTCGGCACGCTGGTGATCGCCGTCGGCTATGCCGCCACGCTCGGCCTGATGCGCTCGGCCTGGCAGGTGGTCCTCGGCTCCTCGGTGATCGCGGCCGGGATCGGCCTGGCGTACGCCGCGATGCCGGCGCTGATCATGACCTCGGTCCCGCTGTCGGAGACCGCGGCGGCCAACGGGCTGAACGCGCTCATGCGCTCGATCGGCACCTCGGCCTCCAGCGCGGTGATCAGCGTCGTGCTGGCCCAGATGACGCTGTCGTCAGGGCCGTTCACGCTGCCGTCGCTGCGCGGGCTGCAGGTGGCCATCGTGATCGCGTGCGGGGTGGCCGTCCTCGGCGCGCTGATCACGTACTTCATCCCCGGGCGGTCGCGGCCGGACAGGCGGACGGGCGGGCCGGTGACCGGCGGCCTCGCCCGCTCCACGGGCTGACCTCAGCCGGAGGCGCCGTGCGGGCCGGTGACGCCGGGGATCCAGGAGGTGCCGGCGAGGGGCACCCGCGCCATCGCGGCGGCCTCCACGGTCAGTGCGACGAGGTCTCCGGCGTCGAGCTGGTGCACCGACGACTTGCCGCAGGCCCGGGCGAGCATCGCCGCCTCCATGGTCAGCGCCCGCAGGTAGTTGGCCACCCGCTCGGCGCCGAAGTCCGGGTCGAGGCGGTCGGCCAGCATGTCGTCCTGCGTGGCGATGCCCACCGGGCAGCCGCCGGTGTGGCAGGCGGTGCAGGAGCCGGGGACCGTGCCGAGCGCCCGGTAGCCGAGGCTGACGTCCGCCCCGGTGTCGTCGGAGGGGGAGTTGCAGCCGAGCGCTATGAGCGCGGCCACCCCGACCGACACCGCGTCGGCGCCCAGGGCCAGCGCCTTGGCCACGTCGGCGCCGCTGCGGACGCCTCCGGAGATCACCAGCTGCACCTCGTTCTCGACCGACAGCCCGCGCAGCGTGTCGGCCGCCAGCCGGGTCGCCGCGAGCGTCGGGATGCCGGTGTGCTCGATGAAGACGTCCTGCGCCGCCCCGGTTCCGCCCTGCATGCCGTCCACCACGATCACGTCGGCGCCCGCCTCGACCGCGTGCCGGACGTCCGAGGCCACCCGCGCCGCGCCGATCTTGACGTACACCGGGATGCGCCAGGAGGTGACCTCCCGCAGCTCCTCGATCTTGACGCGCAGGCCGTCGGGCCCGGTCCAGTCGGGATGGCGGCTCGCCGAGCGCTGGTCCAGGCCCTCGGGCAGGTCGCGCATGAACGCCACGGGGGTCGTGACCTTCTGGCCGAGCAGCACGCCGCCACCTCCCGGCGTGGCGCCCTGGCCGAGGACGATCTCGACCGCGTCCGCCGAGCGCAGGTGGTCGGGGTCGAAGCCGTACCGGGAGGGGAGGCACTGGTAGACCAGCGTCCTGGCGGCGTCGCGCTCCACCGGGCCCATGCCGCCGTCTCCGGTCGTCGTCGAGGTGCCGGTCATGGTGGCCGCCCGGCCGAGCGCCTCCTTGGCGCCGGCCGACAGCGCGCCGAACGACATCCCGGCGATCGTGACGGGGATGTCCAGGACGACGGGTTCCTCGGCGTTGCGCGTGCCGAGGACCGTACGGGTGTCGCACTGCTCCAGGTAGCCGTCGAGGGGCGCGGGGGACAGCCCGGCCGACAGGATGAGCAGGTCGTCGAAGCCCGGCACGGCGCGCCTGGCCCCCCAGCCGCGCACCTCGCAGCCGCCGAGCCTGGCCCGCTCCTGGATCTGCGCGATCACGTCCGGCGAGAAGGTGTGGCTCAACTCAGTAGCCTCCGGGATCGTCGTGGTGGCGGCTCTGGAGCTGGTAGAGCCGGCGTGCGGAGACGACCTTGGTGACGCTCGCCGGGGAGACGTGGTCGAACCCGCATTCGTCCGCGAGGACCTTCACGAACGTCACGTCGTGCTCGTCGATCTCCTCCACGACGGCGCCGGAACCAAGGCCGGCGATCCTGCCTCCGACGTAGACGACCGCCTCGTACAGGGAGTCCCCGAGGCGGGGTCCGGCGTCGCCCCCGATCAGGATGACGCCGGACTGCGCCAGGTACCCGCAGTAGGCGCCCGCGTTCCCGCCGATCGCCAGCGTCGCGCCCTTGAGCGAGATGCCCGCGTACGAGGAGCAGCCCCCGTCCACCACCACGACCCCGCCCCGCGCGGAGGCCGCGGCGCTCTGGCCCGCCGAGCCCCGCACGTGGACGTCGCCCGACATCAGGTTCTCGGCGACGCCGACGCCGGCGGAGCCGTTCACCGTGACGCGGGCCCGCTTGCCGAGCCCGCCGGCGTAGCAGCCCGCCGGTCCGTCGATCCTCACCTGGACCGGCGCGTCCAGGCCCACCGCGAGGTTGTGCCTCCCGGCGGGGTTGGTCACGAGGGCCCGGCCGTACGGCAGGGCCTGGAGTGACCGGTTGATCTCCCGGGTGGTCATGGCGGAGGCGTCCAGAGTCACCTCGGCGCCGGGCGGCGCCCCTTGCCTTCCGGCCCGCTGGTCAGGCGGATGCGGCGGGGACGTCATCGCGCCTCCTGTTGACAGCCGTGCGTCGGTGCCTGTCAGGAGTGAACCGTGACAATGTTGCCGCAGTGATGCCCATGGATGACCGCGGTGTTACCGGCGGGCCACTATTCATCCCGGGGCCGCTCTCCCCTCGGCGGTGCGGCGATCAGGCCAGTTCGTCCCGGATTCGGCGGATGTGCTCGGGGGTCGTACGGCAGCAGCCGCCGATGAAGGAGGCGCCCGCGTCCCGCCACTCCCGCGCGGCGGCGCCGAACTCCACCGGGTCCGCGACGCCCGTCCATCGGTGGTTCTCCGCGTCCCAGTTCTCGCCGGAGTTCGGGTACACCACGATCGGCGAGCCGCTGATGTGGCTGATCAGGCTCTTGACGTCGCTCGGGGCCGTGCAGTTGATCCCGACGGCCACCACCTGGGGGTTCCCGGCGAACAGGGCGGCGCAGTCGGCCAGCCTCGTCCCGTCGCCGATGTGGTCGCCGTCCCGGCAGGAGAAGCTCACCCAAGCGTTCACGTTCGGGGTCTCCTCCAGCAGCCGGGCGATCGCCCGGGCCTCGGCGTAGGAGGGGATCGTCTCGCACGCCAGCAGGTCGGCCTCGGTCTCCGCGAGCACCTCCCAGCGAGGACGGTGCCACTCGACCAGGCCGTCCTCGTCCAGGTCGTAGTCCCCGGTGTACTCGGCGCCGTTGGCGAGGTAGGCCCCGTACGGGCCGACGCTGGCCGCGATCACGCCCCCGCCCGCCTCGTCCCTGGCCTCGGTCGCGAGCTCCACGGACAGCTGTATGAGCGCCCGGGCCTCCTCCCGCGCGCGGCCCCGCCGGACGAACGCGGGGAAGCTCGCCTGGTAGCTCGCCGTCGTGGCCACATCGGCGCCGGCGGCGAAGTAGTCGAGGTGGGCCTGGCGGATGACGGCGGGGTTCTCGAAGAGCAGCTTGGCCGACCACAGCTCATCACGCAGGTCGCAGCCGAGCGCCTCCAGATGCGTGGCGAGGCCGCCGTCCAGGATCACAACATCGGTCTCATTGGGCTGGAAACTCACCCATATACCCTATGTGTCAGCAGACCAGGCGCTGCGCGCGGCGCGGCTCATCCCTTCCCTCGCCTGTGCCGGTACCGTGCAGGGCGAGGAGAACGAGCCGCCACCGTGTAACGGCGCCACGGCGGCGGACGATGGGCAGGCGGCCGGCGGTCGACAGGCGGGGGTGGTCATGTGCTCGTGGTTCACGGTGCCTGGAGCGATGGCGGGCTGGCGCTGTGGGCCGAGGACACCTCCCCGTCTCCTCAGGCGCCGTCGACCCCGGGCCCGCACGGCAGTGCGAGGGCCGGCCGGCGGGGCGCGGGGCGCCCGCATCCGTTCGCCGCGCCGCCGTCCGCCCTCGCCGCCGCCCTCGGCATGGCGATCGCCCCGGCCCCCGGGCAGGGGATCGCCCCGGCCCCCGGACGGGCGGCCGCCCAGGACGGCGAGCTGACGCTGTGGCTCCCCGGCACGGCGAGGGGCCCCCTGCCCTCGCCCGAGTCGGGCCTGGAGAGCGCGGCCCGCGCCCCGAAGATCTCCGCATGGCGCGTGCCCGCGCTGTTCCTGCGCTCCACCGAGGCCCTGCGCCTGCTGGGCACGCTGTCCGGCCCGCACGAGCTCCCCGAACGCGAACCGGGCACTCCCGAGTGGGGGCCGGGCACCTCGCTGCGCTATCTGGCCGTGGTGGCCGAGCACGCCCGCACGCTCGTCAGGCGCGGCAGGGTGCTGCCCCAGCTCGTGGCCGAGGACGGCGGGCACGCCGCCCGCTGGCGGCCCGTGCTGACCGGCGCGGACGCGACCGCCTTCCGGGAACTCGCCGCCGCGATGCCGCCCGTCTGCCGTGCCGCCGGAGGCGAACGCCCGGCGGCGGGGGTGCTGCGCGAGGCCCTCGCGGCGCTCGCCGACGGCGTGGCGCGCCTGTCGCTGCCCGACCGGCTGCTGCGCGGCAACCGTCCCGGCACGAACAGCACCCTGTCCGAGCGCTGGCTGGCAGCCCTCACGGGCGAGGACGCGGCCGTCCCGGGCGCCGACGGGCCCGAGGCCAAGGCCCTCGGCGGCGCGCTCGGCGACTGGCTCCACTCGGCGCACCAGATGGACGGGCCCATCCGGGTCTGCTTCCGCCTGAGCGAGCCCGAAGGCGACGCCGACACCTGGGGGCTGGAGTTCGCCCTGCAGTCGGTCGAGGACCCGAGCCTGTACGTGCCCGCCGCCGTGCTGTGGGAAGGGGAGCGCGTCCCCGGCCTGCCCAGGCGCCCGGACGAGACGCTGCTCGCCGGGCTCGGCCGCGCCGTGCGGCTCTGCCCCGAACTGCACACGGCACTGCGCGACCCGAAGCCGTCCGGCATGGTGGTCGACACCGCCTGGGCGTTCGGATTCCTGCGCCGGGCCGCCCCGCTGCTCCAGGCCGCGGGGTACGGCGTCCGGCTGCCCGCGTGGGCGGGACGCAAGAGCCTCGGCCTGAAGCTCACCACGCGCACCCGCACGGCCACCCCCGCGCGCGCCGCCGCGGGTCAGGGGTTCGGGCTGGGCGAGCTGGTGGACTTTAGGGTCGACCTGGCCGTAGGCGACCACACGATCAGCGAGGAGGAGCTGGAGGAGCTGGCGAGGCTCAAGGTCCCCCTCGTGCGGGTGCGCGGCCAGTGGGTCGAGCTGGACGACCGGCAGCTCAAGGCGGCGCTCTCGGCGATGGAGCGGCGCCGGGCGGGCGAGATGACGGTCGCCGAGGTGGTCCAGGAGGTCGTGAGCGGCGGCGACGAGGAACTGCCGCTGGTCGGCGTGGACGCCGACGGCCTCCTCGGGGACCTGCTGTCCGGCGAGGCCGAGAGGCGGCTCGCGGCGGTCACCACCCCGCAGACCTTCAACGGCAGCCTCCGCCCCTATCAGGAGCGCGGCCTGTCGTGGCTGAGTTTCCTGTCCGGCGTCGGCCTCGGCGGCATCCTGGCGGACGACATGGGTTTGGGGAAAACCGCACAAACCCTCTCGTTGCTGCTGGAGGAGCGGGCCGGCGGGCCGGCCGCGCCGACCTTGCTGGTGTGCCCGATGTCGCTGGTCAGCAACTGGCAGAAGGAGGCGGCGCGGTTCGCGCCATCGCTGCGGGTCTACGTCCACCACGGCGGCACCCGCAAGCGCGACGACGAGCTCGCCCAGGTCGTTGGCGACGCCGACCTGGTCATCACGACGTACGGGACGGCGCTCCGCGACGCCGGAGTCCTCGCCGGGTTCACCTGGGGCAGGGTGGTCTGCGACGAGGCACAGGCGATCAAGAACAGCTCCGCCCGCCAGGCCCAGGCCGTGCGGTCCATCCCGGCCCGCACGCGTCTCGCGCTGACCGGCACCCCGGTGGAGAACCACCTCGCCGAACTCTGGTCGATCATGGAGTTCTGCAACCCCGGCCTGCTCGGCCCGGCCAAGCGGTTCCGCGAGCGCTACCAGGAGCCGATCGAGGCGCGCGGCGACGAGGACGCCGCCAGGGCGCTCAAACGGGCCACCGGGCCGTTCGTCCTGCGCCGCCTGAAGACCGACAAGACGATCATCTCCGACCTGCCCGAGAAGCTGGAGATGAAGGTCTGGTGCACGCTCACCCCCGAGCAGGCCAGCCTCTACCAGGCCGTCGTCAACGACATGATGGACAAGATCGCCGACACCGAGGGCATCGAGCGGCGCGGCAACGTCCTGGCGACGATGACCCGGCTCAAGCAGGTGTGCAACCATCCCGCCCACCTGCTCAAGGACGGCTCCCGGCTCGCCGGCCGCTCCGGCAAGCTCGCCCGGCTGGAGGAGCTGGCCGAGGAGATCCTCGAAGAGGGGGACAAGGCGCTGGTCTTCACCCAGTACGCCGAGTTCGGGTCCCTGCTCCAGCCCTACCTCGCCGCCCACCTGGACCGGCCGGTGCTGTGGCTGCACGGCGGGCTCGCCAAGAAGAAACGCGACGAGCTGGTCGAACGGTTCCAGAACGGCGACGAGCCGACGGTCTTCCTGCTGTCGCTCAAGGCGGCCGGCACGGGCCTGAACCTCACCGCCGCCAACCACGTGATCCACGTCGACCGCTGGTGGAACCCCGCCGTGGAGGACCAGGCCACCGACCGGGCGTTCCGCATCGGCCAGACCAGGAACGTCCAGGTCAGGAAGTTCATCTGCGCGGGCACCCTGGAGGAGCGCATCGACGAGATGATCGAGCGGAAGAAGGCCCTGGCCGAGCGCGTCGTCGGCACCGGCGAAGACTGGATCACCGGCCTGTCCACCGAACAGCTCCGCGACCTGTTCCGCCTCGACCCCCAGGCGGTGAGCTGACGTGACGATGTTGACGATGTACGGGAAGCGCGGCTTCGAGGCGGTGAGCTGACGTGCCTGTCGGAAAGGGCGGCTGGTTCGAGTCCTCCGGGCCCATCCGGGTCGAGGGCGGCATCCAGGCGCGCAGCAAGCGAGGGTCGATCGGCGAGCAGTGGTGGTCGCGCCGGTTCATCGACATCCTCGAGCGCATCTGCGACTCCGGCCGGCTCAGCCGCGGGCGCGCGTACGCCAGGAAGGGCCAGGTGCTGGAGATCGACCTCGCGCCCGGCCTGGTGAAGGCCCGGGTGCAGGGGTCGCGGCCGGAACCGTACCGCGTCTCGGTCCGCATCCCGGCCTACGGCGAGGCCGAATGGGCCGCCGTCCAGGAGGCGCTCGCCGGGCAGGCGCTCTACCGCGCCAAGCTGCTCGCGGGCGAGATGCCGCCGGAGATAGTGGAGGTCTTCGACGCGCTCGGCCTGCCCCTCTTCCCTGCGGAACTGGACATGGAGTGCTCGTGCCCCGACTGGGGCTTTCCCTGCAAGCACCTGTCCGCCGTGCTCTACCTGCTGGCCGAGGCGTTCGACGACGACCCGTTCCTGGTGCTCGCCTGGCGCGGGCGCGCCAAGGAGCCCCTGCTCGACGCCCTGCGCGGGATGCCCGGCGAGGAGGAGACCCCTGACCCGTTCCACGTGGACGACGTGCCGTTCGCCGAGCGGGTCGACGACTTCTACGCGTCCCCGGTCCCGCTCGGCCGCCTGCGTCCGCGCCCCGGCGGCTCGACCGCGCCGCCGGAACTCCTCCTGCGCGCCCTCGAACCCCCTGCGGTCAAGGTCCGCCACATCCCGCTGCTGGACATCCTCCGCCCCACCTACCGCCGGCTCGGCTCCCCCGAGGACACCTAGCCGGCGGATCAGGGGCGCTTCCAGAATGACGGGCGCCCGCCGCGTGGGCGGTCCTGAGCGCCGGGACCACCGGCGCCCGCCTGCGGACCCGGGCCCGCGGGGTCGTCGTGGCCCGGACCGGTCAGGTCGGTCAGGGTCTTGACGGTGCGGAGCCACAGGGCGTGGATGTCCGCGCCGGGGGTCGTCTCGCAGGCCGACAGCTCGCGGGCCAGCGCCAAGAGCGTGTCGTCGCCGCCGAGGTAGGCGGCCAGGGCGGCCAGGCGGCTGCCGAGGTCGGCCAGGTACCTGCGGCGCTCCGGCTCCGGCAGCGACTCCTGGGCGCGCAGCCGGACCAGCTCCTCGGCAAGCTGCGGCCGTACGATGTCCACCGAATGCGGGACGGGCCGCGCGGGCGGCGCCATCTTGGGGCTCGAGGGGCGGGCGAACATCCGGCCGCGCGGGGCGCCCGGCACGGCGGGAGGCGCCTGGGGCGCGGCGAACGGTCCCGGCTGCCCGCCGAAAGCCGCGTCGCCGGGACCACCAGGGCCACCCGGGGCGGCGGCTCCGCCGGCCATGAGGCGGTCGTCCTGCCCGGTGGCAGTGAAGATCGCGGGTGCGGCGGCGGTGGTGTAGGCCATCGGGGCGGCCGCGGCCATCGGAGCCGGGTAGGCGGGCATCTCCCAGCCGCTCGGCATCTCGACCGGCTGGACGACCCGGTGCCCCGGCCCGCCCTCGGCGACGACGCGCGTGTCCACGGCCACGAAGGCGGTGAACCGGCACAGCACCCCGTGCCGGAGGGAGGCGGCGACGATGTCCTGCTCGAGGCCGTGATCGCCGATCGCGTAGCGGTCCTCCAGGCGGCGCAGGTGGGCCCGGGCCCAGATGGCCCTCGGCGCCTCGCCCTCGGCGGGCCTGCCGTCCAGCCGGCGCTCCCACGGTCCACCGTCGGCTCGCAGCCCGTGAACGGTGACCGTCCCGTGGGCCGCGCCGCGGAACCGGCCGTAGACGGTCAGCGGCACACCGGAGTAGAGCGAGCCGAGGTGCGTCACGGTGCCGGGCAGGACGTCCAGCGCGTCGGCCTTGAGCGTCAGGCCGGTGACCAGCGGCGAGCCGATCCGGCGGTGGATGTGCTCCATCGCCTCGTCCAGGCGGTCCTCGGACTCGACCAGCTCGCAGCGGCCGGCGCCGAGACCGGCCAGCCGGCCGAGGAAGCCGGCGTTCACGGCCCGGTCGACGCCGACGGTGTGCACGCGCACGGCCGCGAGCCGCGAGCCGAGGCGTTCGAGGATCTGGTCCTCGTTGCCGACCTGCCCGTCGGTGACCAGGACGAGCACCCGCTCCCTGGCGGGGTCGTCCAGCAGGCCGAGCGCCTGCTCCATGGGCTGGAGCATCTCGGTGCCGCCCCGCGCCTCCAGGCGGGCGAGATGCTCGATGGCGCGGTAGCGGTTGCGGTCGGTCGCCGGGACCAGGCCCGCGCCGAGGCTTTCCGGGCGCTCCACGACGCTGTCGAACGAGAGCACGGCGAACCGGTCGGCGGAGGTGAGCGTGTCGACGATGCGCGCCGCCGCGCGGCGGGCGGCGACCATCTTCCAGCCCGTCATGCTGCCGGAGCGGTCGAGCAGCAGGGCGACGTCCCTCGGCCGCCGCTGGACGTCGCCGTCCGCCGGAGGCAGCACGGTGAGGACGAAGGTGCCGTCACCGTCGGCGCCAAGGCCGGCGGTGTCCGTGCCGGTCGGCGTGCCGGTGTCACCCTCGGTGGCGTCGGTGGCGGCGCGGTCCGCTACGAGGGTCAGCGAGCTGGAGGCGCCGAACGACAGGCGCAGGATGAAGTCACGGTCGAGGCGCTCGCCGGGCTGGAGCCGGACGACGCCCTCCTCCTGGGTGACGACGTGCAGGCTGGACCGCATCTCCGTCAGGTCGAGCCCCGCGGGGTCGACGTGGGCGGTGAGCGCCAGCCGCACGGGATTGGGGAAGCCGGGCAGCAGGACCGGCGGGGTGATCCGCGAGGCGTCCGGCACGGCGTCGGTGTCGGGGGCCACGCCGTCCCCGGCCGCGAGATCGTCCAGCGGCGCGCCCGGGATGTAGCGGGGGGCGACGACGAGCGGGAAGCGGAACGTCGCCGCGCCGTCCTCGTACGGGAGGGGCTGGCTGAGCGTCAGCCGCACCGTGACCCGCTCGCCGGGGACGATGTTGCCGACCCGCATGGTGAAGACGTCCGGCCGTTCCTCCTCGGCGATGGCGGCCCGGCGTCCCTCCGCGATGGCCCGGTCGTAGTCGTGGCGGGCCTGGCCGCGCTCCTTGAGCACGCCCTCGACCACCCGGTCGTCCGCCTCCATGCGGAAGGCGGTCACCGCCGCGCGGTCGGGCAGCGGGAAGATGTACGTCGCCTCCAGCGGGACGTCGTAGGGATTGCGGAACCCCTGCGCGACCTCCACGCCGCAGGTGAGCGCGGTGATCCGCGCGTCGACCTCGACGCTCTCCAGCGGGAGGTTGCCCTTGCCGGTCCGCAGCGCGCCGAGGCCCGCGTCGGGCATCGGGGTGCACTCGCCGGGCTTCAATGAGCTGATCTGGACGGTCATGATTGCGACCTTTCGGGCGAGGACGGGCTTTCGGGCGAGGACGGGTCGGAGTCGGAACGGAGGGGAGCGGCGCCGGCGGGACCGGCGAGGTCCCGCTCGCGCAGCGAGGCGAGCAGCGGAGCGGCGGCCTCCCGCAGCGCGGCGATGTCGCCGGGCGCCGGCGGCCGCCCTTCGAGCAGCAGCGTGACCCCCGCCGCCAGCCGCACGCCGTGGACCAGGTCGTCCGCGGGCGGGAGGACCGGAAGGACCGGGAGGCCGCCGGCCCGCCGGCTCGGGGGAGCGGGGAGTGCCTGTTCCGGGCCGAAGGGCGCCGCGAGGAACCCCGCCGGCGCGCCCTCCACCCCGGGGACGGCCGGGACGGGGACGACCGGGGCCGGGGCGGGGATCTCAGGGGGCGGCGACACCTGCGAGGTCCGGGTGCCGGTCGCCGGGAGGTGCGCTCCGGCCGGGGCTCTGGAATCGGCCGGCACAGGGATCGTGGGGGCGGGCGTGACGGTCTCCGCGGAGGCGGGGCTCGCGGGGGTCGTGACGGGGGACGGCGCGACGGCGGCGGGGCGTGCCGTCCAGAAGCGCGGGCGGGCGGCGGGCGCCGGCGTGTCACCGGAGTGGGCGGGCGGCGTGTCACCGGGGTGGGCGGGCGGCGTGGGGTCCGCCGGCCCGTCACCGGGATGGGCCGGCGGTGCGGCGGCCGCCGGTCTGGCGGCGGGGGATCCGGCCACGCCGTCGCCGTGATGGTCGCCCTGGGTGAGCCCGGCCGTCACGGAGAGCCCGGCGATCTGCTCCAGCGTGGTGTCGGTCGCGCCGGCCAGCTCGGCCTGGATGTCGGCGATGGAACGGCCGTCCGCCTGGCGGCGCTTGATCGCGACGAGCTGGAGGAGGTGGCGCCTGCCGTACAGCGCGACCCTGCCCCGGCGGGTCAGCGGGGGATCGAGCAGGCCGATCGTCGTGTACCAGCGGATGAGCCGCTCGTTGGGCACGTCTCGAACCCGGCCGTTGGGCCGCGGCGGCGTGCGCGGCAGCAGGTGCGCCGCGTGCTCCACCAGCTCGCCGATGGTCCAGGTGTCACTCATGGTTCCATACTGACACTGCAATCATTACACTGTCAATGTTTAGGAGATGGCAGACCGGTTAGGGCGTTCTATGTAAGAGGCCATAAACCACTCTTGAGGGGGAGAACTTCATGGCCCAGATCACCAGCCCGCTGTCGAGCGACAAGCAGAAGATCGTCGGTGAGGCGCTCCAGGGCACACTGATAGACCTGCTCGACCTCTCACTCGTGGGCAAGCAGGCCCACTGGAACCTGATCGGCCGCAACTTCCGCTCGCTGCACCTGCAGCTGGACGAGATCGTGGCCATCGCACGGGCCGGCGCCGACAGCGTGGCCGAGCGCGCGGTCGCCCTCGGCGTCAACCCCGACGGGCGCGCGAGCACCGTAGCCCGCGACAGCCAGGTAGGGGCGCTGGAGGCCGGATACATCGAGGACGGCAAGGTCGTCGCCACCTTCACCGACATCCTCGGCGCGATGATCTCGCGCATGCGCGAGCGGATCACCGCGACGGAGGAGCCCGACCCGGTCACCCAGGATCTCCTCATAGAGGTCACGGAGGACCTGGAGAAGCAGCACTGGATGGTCCAGGCCCAGCGCTGACCTCCTGCGGGCGCCCGCGGCCCTGAGGGTGTACGAGGGCCCGCGCGGCGCTGAGGGTGTACGAGGGCCCGCGCGGCGCTGACGGTGTACGGGGCCCGCGCGGCGTCGCGTTCGTACGGGTGCTCGCGGGCGTTCCGTGCGAGGCGGCGGGCCGGGAGGGGTTCACCTGCATCCTCACTGTCAGAGCAGATCGCGGGCCAGATGGGCGATCGGGGGCCGGGCGGACAGCAGGGCGCGGAGCGCGTCCCAGCGTGCCGTCCCGGTCCTCGCGTTCCTGAGCAGGCCGGCGTCGGCCAGAGCCCGAGCCCATTCGTCCTGGCCTGGACGGGTGGCCGCCCGTTCCAGCAGTTCGAGGACCGTCCGGCCCGCCCTCCCGTCGCCTGGCCGCCCGCCGCCGGGTTCCCCATCGGTGGGCGAGGGCGACATTTCCGAAATGCCCGACAGTGAGCATGAAGCCGGTCTGGCGGAGTCCGATGACGTGCACGACGGGCCGTCCCACTCCCTGGCCAGCAGGGACAGCAGGTGCGGCCAGCGGATGGTCAGCACCGCGAGCTTGGCCACCTCCTCGTCCGTCGCCTTCGGCGCCCCGGCCAGGGCGTGGCGGTAGGTCACGAAGGAGTAGAACCGGAACACGTTCACGTACCGCTTCAGCTCGCGCGGATTGCTCAGCGTGAGCGCGGGCAACACGCGCGCGATGGCGGTGAAGGCGCTCTCGTCGCTGTAGAGGTCGTCATAGACCCGGTCGGCCGCCAGCCGCGCCGCCGCCGACAGCCCTCCGATCATGTCGTCGGCGGGCGCCCCCGGAGTCCCGCCCGCCGCCGGATCCCCGTCATGGGCGTTCGCGCGGATCACCGGCACCCGCCTGCGAGGCGGCGCGAGGGGGGAACCGGGCCCGGGGCGGCCCGGACGGGGGATCCCCGCCGCCGGCCCGTGGGGCGGCCCGAGCCCCAGCGTCTCCTGCGCCCTGCGGGCGACGGCGTCCAGGTCGCCGGCCGTCGGCCCCATGGCCCTGATCGCCGCCTCGATGCGGTCGACCAGCTCAGGGTCGGGCCGGGGCGCGGCGCCCGTCCGGTCCCGGCCGATCCCCTGCGCCGCGCCGCCGCCGAGCCGCCGGCGGTCCATTCGCCCCTCGGCGTCCCCGTCGGTCCGGGGGCGGGCGTCGTGGGCTGCGGGGTCCCCGTCCGTCCAGGGGCGGGTGCCATGCCGTGCGGCGTCACCGTCCGTCCGGCCGCGGGTGTCGGCCCGGGTGCGGTCTCCGTCCGTCCGGTCGCCGGGCTCGTACCGCGCGGCGGGCACGTCCAGGAGGGTACGCAGGTAGGCGGGAAGCCGGTCGCCGTCGTCCAGCAGGGGGACGCTCAGCGGGAGCTGCACGATCTTCTCCAGGAACCGCCACCCGAGCCCCGAGCGCTCCTCGGCCGGCGCCGGAAGGGTGCGGGCGAGGTCGCGGTAGGCGACCTCCACGTGCGCCGCGACGACCTCGGGCTCCATCGCCAGCACGAACACGCAGTTGGGGAACTCCCCGGCGAGGAAGAGGTTCACGGCCTCGATGACCTGCGCCACCGTGCCGGGCGAACACCGGTCGAGGTCGTCCACGAACACGACCAGCGGACGCTCCTCGGTGGCCACCATGCCGAGCACCCGGCGCATGTCGGTCTGCACCAGGTGCAGGAAGCCCGTCCTGGACCGGTAGCCGGGGTCGGGGGCCAGCTCTCGCGCGACCTCCGGCGCCCCGCCGAGCAGATCCGGCTGGCGGACGAGCCGGGTGAACGCGGTGTCCGCCGACTCGCCGAAGAACCGCGCGAGCCGTACGGCCCCGGCGGCCAGCACGATCAGGGAACCGCCCGACCCGATGGCCGCGGCCGCGCCGCGCAGGAGTGATCCGGCGACCGGCACCAGGGCCGCGGCGGCGAGCGCGGCGGCGGTGACCAGCAGGGTGGCGCAGAACCCCAGCGCGACCGGCAGCAGGCGCGTCGCGGCCATCCGGTAGGCCCGCCGGCGCACCGCCTCCCGGTCGATGCGGGCGAGGTTGAGCGCGAGCCAGAACCGTTCCCGCTCGCCGCGGGGGAGCCGGCCGGTGACCTGGCTGATGATCTCGTGGGCGAGCCCGGCCCAAACCTGCTCGCCGCTCTGGTACATCCACGGGTTGAACCAGACGGTCGGGCGCCAGTCGGCGTGCCGTAGCGGCAGCTCGCCCGGGACGGCGTGCTCCGCGCCCGCGCTCTCCGGGACCTTGACCCGCGCGAGCACCTCGGCGTTGGTCACCCGCCCCGCCTCCGTCCCGTCCGCTCGGGGACCGGGTGCCTTGCGCGCGCCCGTTCGGACCCCGCGCGTCTTCCTCCGGCCCGGTCGCATCCGCCTCCCGCGCGCCCGCCCGGCCTCGTGCGCGGGATTGAGGTGGATCTCTGCGGGGCGGTCCTCGGCGGCACCGGGGTCGAGCAGGTCCTGGACCATGCGCATCAGCGACGTCTTGCCGGCGCCCCACGGCCCCTTGATCCCGATGGTCAAGGGCGGCCGGGTCTCGGGGTGGCGGATGAACGCCGCGACGGCCTCGGCGTGGACCCGGTGCCCGAGCCGGTCCTGGATGGTCCACCGGTCGCCGGTCAGCCGGGCGCGGGGCTGGACGGTGCGGCGCGCGGCCCGCCACCGGCGCAGGACGGCGGAGACCTGGGCCAGCTCGGCCGGGTCCAGCCGCCCGGCGAGGGCCGGGCGCACGGCGGGATCGGCGAACGGCGTGTCCTGCCCGAGCAGCCCCCAGGCCGCGAGCTCCCGGAGCGCCTCGCCCGGCGGGGTGCCCTCCGTGAGCAGCTCGGCCGTCTCCGGGGTGAGCGGCTCGTCCTCGGCGAGCAGGCTCGCGCGGCGCAGCAGCTCTCTGGCGTCCTCGCCCAGGTGGACGTCGTAGATCCGGCCGACCAGCTCGGCCGCCGAGCTCGCGGGAACCGTGTCGCCCACCGCCGCCAGACGGGCGAGGGCGGCCGCGAAGGCCGAGCCGAGATCGCGTACCGACTCCCGCGCCGAGGCGACGCCGATCAGCTCGCCCTCTCCGTAGGTGAGCAGATAGGGCCGCCGGTCGGCCCCGAGGCCGGCGAAGCGCTCCTCGGCGTACCGGTACAGGTCACCGACGGAGATGGTGCCGTCCCGGTCGAGGTCCGCCTCGCCGGACAGGATGCCGTCGGCGAGGATCGCCGTGAGCGAGACGGCGCGGCCGGGGCGCGCTCCGGGCATGGTGGCGCTGGTGGTGAGCGCGGCGGCGGCGGCGACCGGTTCGCCTTTGACGTCGAGGCGGCTCAGCGTCTCGTGCGGCCCGCCGGGGTTGGCCGTCACGAGCCACCCGAAGTCGACGACCAGGAGCAGCGCGGCCCCGTCGGAGCGTTCGACGCGGCGGGCGAACTCGCCCATGAGCGCCCTGAACTGGCCCGGGCCCCAGCCCGACTCGGTGGACCAGCGGACCAGGAGCAGGTCGCCCGGCTCGACGGTGTCGAGGAACGCGCCCACCCGCCGGTGGTCGCCCGCGTCGCACTCGGCCGTCTCGACCGCGTACCCCTCGCTGGTCAGGGCGTGGACGAGCCTGCGATCGGCTCCGCCCCCCGCCCTGGTCACGCTCTCGCGGTCGAGGAAGACCAGGGCCCTGCGGGTTCTGATCGTCGGAGCGGGCGGCGCTGAAACGATCATCGAGGTCATCGGCGGGCTCCCCATGGCCGGGCGGCGGGCTCGACGCCCCTGGACCGCCGGGCCGCGCGACGTGGCGCACCAGCGATGGTCCCAGAGGCCCGGCCGACCCTAGGCCGGGGGCGAGCGCCCGCGACCGGCCCTTTGCCGCAAGTTTGCCCTCCTTCGACGGGCGTCCCGGCTCCGCGCGGTCACAGGTCGCGCGACCAGTACTGGACGGTGACCTCGGCGCCGTAGGCCCGTTCGGCGTGCTGCTCGTCGAGCTCGAACCCGGCCCGCTGGTACAGGTGCCGGGCGGCGGCGAGCACGTCGACGGTCATGAGCACGATGCGCTCGTAGCCGGCCCGCGCGGCGAACACCAGGCACTCCTCGACGAGGCGGCGGCCGATGCCCATGCCGCGCGCGGACGGCTCGACGAGGAGCAGCCGGAGCTGGGCCGTGCGGTCGTCCTTCCTGACGCAGAAGATCGAGCCGGCGGGCGACCCGCCGACCTCGGCGATCCAGGCCGCCTCGCGCTTGGGGTCGTGGTCCCGCACGTAGTCGGCGACGATGCGGCCGGTCAGCGCCTCGAAGGTCTCGTCCCAGCCGTACTCCTGGGCGTACAGCACGCCGTGGCGGTGGACCACCCATCCGAGGTCGCCGGGGCGGGGCGGGCGGATGACGTACCCGCCGGGCGCGGGACCGCCGTCCAGGATGCCCTGGATGGTGGTCATGGCCGAGATGAGGCGCCGCCGGTCCTCCTCGCTCACGGGGGCGAGCATGGCGCGCACCCCGGAGGCGGAGGCCTGGTCGAGCGTCCGGTAGACGGCCTGGCCGCGCTCGCTGAGGCGGACGACCTGGCGGCGCGCGTCGTCGGGGGAGCGTTCCCTGGTGAGGAGGTCGTCGCCCTCGAACCGGGCAAGCATCCGGCTGAGGTACCCCGCGTCCAGGCCGAGCAGCCGCCGCAGCTCTCCGGTCTCCATCGCCTCTTTCCGGTCCAGCTCGAACAGCACCCTCGCCTCGGTGAGGGAGTACGGCGTGTCGTGCATCCCGGCCCCGAGCACGC
Source organism: Sphaerisporangium perillae (assembly GCF_023276435.1). Taxonomy (GTDB): domain Bacteria; phylum Actinomycetota; class Actinomycetes; order Streptosporangiales; family Streptosporangiaceae; genus Sphaerisporangium; species Sphaerisporangium perillae. The sequence continues at coordinate 47,285 of NZ_JALLPO010000050.1, read as the reverse complement.
CGATGACGCGCGTGTAGAAGCGGTTGAACGCGCGGACCCCGGCGACGAGCTCGTCCATCGTTGCTCCAATCAAGTAATCCGTTGACCAAGTCAAGCATGTTCGCGACGGGAGCTCCAGACCGCGGCGGTGACGCGCGGAAGACGGCGGTGCTCCCATCAAGATCGGAGCGGGCCTGTGGCGGTATCGTCGATCACATGACTTCCGGGTGCGACGTGCTCTACATCGGCGGATACACACCTGACACCGGGGGGACTGGCGCCGGGCTGACCGCGGTCCGCGTAGAGGCGGACGGAGCGCTCAAGGCGCTCGCCGAGACCGCCGCGCCCGGTCCCTCCTTCCTCGCTTCGCACCCCCGGCTGCCCGTGCTCTACGCCGCGCTGGAGTGCGAGGAGGGCGGCGTGGCCGCCTACTCCGCCGATCCGGAGGGCCCGGCCCTGCTCGCCGACGGGGCCAGCGGCGGCTCCTACCCCTGCCATCTGGCCGTGGACCCGACCGGCACCTGGCTCGCGGTCGCCAACTACGGCGACGGCACGGTCGCGATCTTCCGGCTGGGCAGCTCCGGGCTGTTCCAGGGCCGGCCGAAGCTCTTCCCGAACCGCGGCCACGGCCCCGACCCAGCCAGGCAGGCCGAGCCGCACGCGCACCAGGCGGTGTTCGGCCCCGGCGACGTGCTGCACGTCACCGACCTCGGCACCGACGAGGTCCGCCGCTACCGCGTCGGCGCCGAGCCGGCCCCGCACCCCGATGGCCCGGTACGGCTGGCGCCGGGCAGCGGCCCGCGCCACATGGTCTTCCACGCCGACCGCTGGTACGTCGCCGGGGAGCTGGACGGCACGATCGCCGTCTACGACGCCTCCTGGCGCGAGCTCGGCCGCACCCGGGCCAGCGACACCACGGGGGCGAACCTCGTCTCGCACATCGCGATCTCCGGCGACGGCCGCCACCTCTACGTCGCCAACCGGGGCCCCGACACCCTCTCGGTCTTCGCGGTCACGGAGACCGGCGGCGAGGGGACCGGGCTCGCCCGGGTGGCCGAGGTCGGGTCGGGCGGGCTGTGGCCCCGTCACTTCGCGCTGGCGGGCGACCGCATGTACGTCGCCAACCAGCGCTCCGACGCGGTCACGGCGTTCGCCCTGCGCGACGGGGTCCCCGTGCCCACCGGGGAAGGCTTCGAGGTGGGCAGTCCCTCCTGCGTGCTCGTCCCGCCGGCGCGAGCGGGCCGGGAAGGGTGAGCGACCCCTCTCACGTCTTGGTCTAGACCATTGTTACCGGCTGGGGCACAATGCCTTGCGTCGGCGGCCACAGCGATGCCCCTGGGCGTCCTGGCCGCCGCGTCTCTCACCGTAGTCTGACTGTGTACCCCATCGGGAGGAACCCGCCATGCGTATCGGAGTGCTCACTGGGGGCGGCGACTGCCCCGGCCTCAACGCGGTCATCCGTGCCGTCGTCCGCAAGGGCGTCGGCATCTACGGCCACGAGTTCGTGGGTTTCCGCGACGGCTGGCGCGGCCCGCTCGAGGGCGAGACGATGCCGCTGGAGATCCAGACCGTGCGCGGCATCCTCCCGCGCGGCGGCACGATCCTCGGCTCCTCGCGGACCAACCCCATCAAGATCGAGGGCGGCGTCGACCGCATCAAGAGGAACCTCGCCGAGGGCGGCGTCGACGCCCTCATCGCGATCGGCGGCGAGGACACCTTGGGCGTCGCCAAGCAGCTGTTCGACCTCGGGGTCAACGTCGTCGGCGTGCCCAAGACGATCGACAACGACCTGAACGCCACCGACTACACCTTCGGCTTCGACACGGCCGTCAACATCGCCACCGAGGCGATCGACCGCCTGCACACCACGGCCGAGTCCCACCACCGCGCGCTGATCTGCGAGGTCATGGGCCGTCACGCCGGCTGGATCGCGTTGCACGCCGGCATGGCGGGCGGGGCCAACGTCATCCTGATCCCCGAGAAGCCCTTCGACATCGACAAGGTCTGCGAGTACGTCGAGAGCCGCTTCAAGACCCGCTACTCGCCCATCATCGTGGTCGCCGAGGGCGCCCACCCGCTCGAGGGCCAGATGGCGCTGCAGGCAGGCGAGCTGGACGCCTTCGGCCACGTCCGCCTCGGCGGCATCGGCGAGCAGCTCGCCCACGAGATCGAGAAGCGCACCGGCAAGGAGGCCCGCACCACCGTGCTCGGCCACGTGCAGCGCGGTGGCACGCCCAGCGCGTACGACCGGGTGCTCGCGACCCGCTTCGGCCTGCAGGCGATCGACGCCGCCCACGAGGGCGACTTCGGCAAGATGGTCGCGCTGCGCGGCACCGACATCGTCCGGGTCGGCCTGGACGAGGCGACCTCCGAGCTCAAGACCGTGCCGCCGTCCCGCTACGAGGAGGCCGAGGTCTTCTTCGGCTGATCGGCCCCGCGTCGTGGCGACGCCCCGGCCCCCGCGGCCGGGGCGCGTGCCAACCTCCACGAGACGCGCGGCGGTTAGAGGGTCCTGTCAGAGGGATCCGGCAGGCCCTCATCCGGGATAAATTGAAGAGGCCCCACGCTGGTACCGCTTTGTACCGGCATGTCCGTCCCTGATCTCCCAGTACCGCCCGGAGGCGTTCCATGTCCGTCGTGCCCCCGTCAGCTCTGGGTGAGCCGTGCGTGCTGCTCAAACTGGGCGAGGTCGTCCTCAAGGGGAAGAATCGCGAGCTGTTCGAGCGGCGGCTGCAGGCCAACATCAAGGCGGCGCTGAAGGGCTTCGGCGTCAAGATCGACCTCCGGCAGCGCCACGGCGTCATCGCGATCCTGCTGCCCGAGGGCACCACCGTGGAGACGGCCGACGCCATCGCGCGCCGCCTCACCGACGTGATCGGCCTGGTGTGGATCCACCGCGCCTGGCGGGTCGCGAAGGACCCCGACGCCGTCACCGCGGCGGCGCTCGAGCTGGTCGCCGGACGTCCCGAGGTCGAGCGCCGGGCGACCTTCGCGGTGCGCTCCCGCCGCCGCGACAAGCGGTTCCCGCTGCGTTCCAACGAGCTCGACCGCATGGTCGGCGGCGAGATCAACGACAAGTACGGCCTGCCGGTGCGCCTGAAGAACCCCGAGCTGACCGTGCACATCGAGGTCGACAGGGACGAGGTGTTCGTCTTCACCGACGGCCTGCCCGGCCAGGGCGGGCTGCCGGTGGGCACCAGCGGGCGCGGCCTGGTGCTGATGTCCGGCGGCATCGACTCGCCGGTCGCCGCCTACCGCATGCTCCGGCGCGGCCTGCAGGTCGACTTCCTGCACTTCTCCGGCATCCCCTTCACGACGTCGGAGTCCATCTACAAGGCCTACGCGCTGGTCCGGGCCCTGAGCAAGTTCCAGGGCAGGGCGCGGCTGTTCGTGGTGCCGTTCGGCAAGGCGCAGCAGTCGCTCAAGGCGTCCGGCGCCGACCGCCTGCAGGTCGTCGCCCAGCGCCGTCTCATGCTCAAGACCGCCGAGGAGGTCGCCCACCGGCTGCGGCGCGGCGTGCTGATCACCGGAGACTCGCTCGGCCAGGTCTCCTCGCAGACCCTGCAGAACATCACCGCGCTCGACGACGCGGTCAGCCTGCCCATCCTGCGGCCGCTCATCGGCATGGACAAGACCGAGATCATGGCGGAGGCGCGGCGCATCGGCACGCTGGAGATCTCCGAGCTGCCCGACGAGGACTGCTGCACCCTGCTCACCCCGCGCCGGGCCGAGACGCGCGCCAAGATCGCCGACCTGCGGCAGATCGAGAAGCGCCTGGACGCCGAGGAGCTCGCCGTCCAGCTCGCCGACTCCGTCCAGGAGTACAAGTTCGACGACGCCGTCCAGGAGGACAAGCTCAGCGCCCAGCCCTCCGGCGTCTGAGCGCGCCGGCGGGAGAGCGGCCCCCGCCGTGGGGGCCGCCCGGCCGTCCGGGTCCGCGGCCGGACCCGCCGGGCCTTCGGGGGACGCCCTCCGCCGGCCGGGGGGTTATGCCACCGGGGCGAACGCCGTGGCGGCGGTGCGGTTCATCAGGGGCGGGAAGTCGCGCATGATGCGGGCCAGCTCGTCGAGGTCGCCGTCGACGAGGGCCTGGGGGCCGTCGCAGAGCGCGTGGTCGGGGCTGGGGTGGACGTCGATGATCACTCCGTCGGCTCCCACGGCGATCGCCGAGCGCGTGAGCGGCAGCACCAGGTCACGGCGGCCGCCCGAGTGCGAGGGGTCGATGATGACCGGCAGGTGCGAGAGCCGCTGCGCCACCGGCACGGCGGAGACGTCCAGGGTGTTGCGGGTGGCGGTCTCGAAGGTGCGGATGCCGCGCTCGCACAGCACGATGTCGAGGTTGCCGCGCTGCGCGATGTACTCGGCGGCCATCAGCCATTCCTCGATCGTGGCGTTCATGCCGCGCTTCAGCATGACCGGCCGGCCGATCGACCCCACGGCCTGCAGCAGCGCGAAGTTCTGCGCGTTGCGGGTGCCGACCTGCAGCATGTCGGCGTAGGAGGCGACCAGTTCCACGTCGTGGGCGTCGACCACCTCGGTCACGATCGGCAGCCCGGTCTCGTCCCGTACGTCGGCGAGGATGCGCAGGCCCGCCTCGCCCAGCCCCTGGAAGGCGTAGGGGGAGGTGCGGGGCTTGTACGCGCCGCCGCGCAGCAGGGTCGCGCCGGCGGCCTGGGCCATCCGGGCGGCCGCGAGCGTCTGGTCGGCCGTCTCGACCGCGCACGGCCCGGCTATCAGCGTGACGGTGTCCGGGCCGATCGGCACGCCCCCCACGCGCACCGTCGACCTGTCGGGATGGTTCTCCCGGCTCACGAGCTTGTAGGGCGTGGAGACGCGCATGACCTCGGCCACACCTCGCATGCCGCCCAGGTTCAGGCTGCCGAACTGGGCGATGTCGCCGACGAGGCCGATGATCGTCCGATTTACGCCACGGCTGACGAACGCGTCACCGCCCGCCGTGGCGACGAGGTCGACGATGGAGTCGACGTCCTGCCGTGTGGCCTGGGGGGCCATGACGATGAC
>NZ_JALLPO010000050.1:0-42274 GCF_023276435.1 Sphaerisporangium perillae | reverse complement strand
TGACCATGGTGGTGCCCTTTCTCGTGGACCGCGTCGCGGCCGGGTGAGTCCAGAAACGACGAAGGCCCCGGGTCCGTTCGGACCCGGGGCCTTCGTCGACGTTTGCCTGTCAGCGCAGCATCTGACGGCGAACGGTCCGCTCCACGGGTCCGTCGCCATACCAAAACTCAAACGCAGTACGCATCGCCGTCAGTGTAGCGCACGCCCGCCGGGCCGGGGCGGTCCCAGCCCCGGCGGCCCCATCCCCGGCCCGGACCAGGCGCGGCGCGGGCCGGGCCCGCGTAACGGGGTGCCAATGACACGCGGTCAAGAGCGCGGTGGCAGGATTGCTGCGTGCCGGATCCAACCGAGGAAACTCGACTGCCCCCCGGGCAGTACGTCCCACGTGGCCGCCCGGTCCTCCACTACGGCCGGGTCCCGCAGTTCCGGCCGGAGAGCTGGAACCTGTCGGTCTTCGGTGCGACGGCATCGGGGGAGGAGATCCGCTTCACCTGGCCGGAGTTCTCCGCCCTGCCTCGCGCGTCGGTCGTCGCCGACTTCCACTGCGTCACCAAGTTCTCGCTGATGGGCAACGAGTGGGAGGGAGTGTCGGCCAGGACGCTGATGGAGGCCGCCCCGCCGGACGCCGGCGTCACCCACGTCATGGTCTGGGGGGAGTACGGCTACAGCGCCAACCTGCGCCTGGCCGACTTCGCCCGCGACTCCACGCTGTTCGCCATGGAGCTCGACGAGAAGCCGCTGTCCTCCGAGCGGGGCTTTCCCGTCCGCATCGTCGTGCCCCATCTGTACGCGTGGAAGAGCGTCAAGTGGGTGCGCGCGGTGGAGTACCTGCTGGCCGACCGGCGCGGATTCTGGGAGGAGCGCGGCTACCACAACGTCGGCGATCCGTGGCGCGAGCAGCGGTACGCCTACCAGGAGGACCCCGGCGACGGTCCTCCGTAGAGTTCGGCCACGATCACGTTAGGTGACCGATTACGGTTGCCCGCATGCTCCTCACCGGGTGGACGCTGATCTGCGTCCTGAGCGGCCTCGTCGGGTACGGCCTTGGCCGCCGCCGGGGCGACGCGGGCCCAGGCGACCAGGCCAGCGACGCCACCTTCGCCACGCTGCACCTCGCCGCGATGGCCGCCCCCTACCTGCGGGCCGGGCTGTCCCGCCACTCGGCGCGCAGGGCCGTGCGCCACCTGCGGGCCCTCGTCGGCACCGCCGCCCTCGCCGTGACCTCGACCGACCAGATGCTGGCCTGGGACGGTACCTGGGAGGCGCCCGGCGAGGCCCACGTCCGCGACCTGCTCGGCCACGTCCACGGCATGCCGGCCGGTGGGCGGCCCCACCTGGTGGCGGGGGACGAGCTGTTCTGCGAGGCCGAGGACTGCGCCATCAGCAGTGCCGTCGTGGTGCCGCTCACCGTCGACGGGCGGGTCATCGGCGCCCTCGCCGCCTACGACCCCCAGGTGGACGCCGCCCTGGTACGGGCGGCGGCCGAGGTGGGCAAGTGGGCGTCCGGCCAGCTCGAGCTGGCCGAGCTGGACGCCACGCGGCGGCGGGCCCTTGAGGCCGAGACGCGTGCCCTGCGGGCACAGATCTCCCCGCACTTCGTCTGCAACTCGCTGGCCACGATCGCCTCCTTCACCCGCAGCGAGCCCGACAGGGCACGCGAGCTGCTGCTGGACTTCGCCGACTTCGCCCGGCACGCCCTGCGCCGCGCCGGCGACTTCACCACGCTGTCGGACGAGCTGACCTGCGTGGACCGCTACCTGCTGCTGGAGCGGGCCCGGTTCGGGGACAAACTGCGCTTCGTCGTGGACGTCGTGCCGGAGGTCCTGCCGGTGCCCGTGCCCTTCCTGTGCCTGCAACCCCTCGTGGAGAACGCGATCACCCACGGCATCCGCCGGGGCGGGGGCTCGGGCGAGGTGAGCGTCGTGGTCCGCGACGCGGGCGAGGAGGTCCACATCGTGGTAGAGGACGACGGCGCCGGGATGGAGCCCGAACGGGTGCGGCGGCTGCTGGACGGGGAGCCGCCGAGCGGCGACGGCGGGGGCATCGGCCTCGCGAACGTCGACGTGCGGCTGCGCCAGATCTACGGCCAGGAGTACGGCCTGGTGATCACGACCGCCCCGGACGAGGGGACCACGGTGCGAATGCGCGTGCCGAAAATGCGGCCAAGTTATAACTAAGCGCATTCAGGTCGCTACCGAATGTTGATGGGGGGCTTGCTCCAGGAGCGGTGCGGACGGCAGCGTGGTCTCCATGCTCCGTGTCTTGGCGGTTGACGACGAGGTGCACGCGCTGTCGGAGCTGGCTTACCTTCTCCGGCAGGACGGTCGTGTCGAGCAGGTGCTGACGGCCTCAGATGGGGTCGCGGCCCTGCAGGACATGGTCGCGATGATCGGCGCCGGAGAGCGGCTCGACGGCGTCTTCCTCGACATCCGCATGCCCGGCCTCGACGGCCTGGATCTTGCCAGGCTGGTCGGCGCCTTCCCGAGCCCGCCCAAGCTGGTGTTCGTCACCGCGCACGACGACCGCGCGGTCCAGGCGTTCGAGCTGGAGGCGGTCGACTACCTGCTGAAACCGTTACGGCCCGACCGGGTCGCCGAGGCCGTGCGCCGACTGGAGCAGGCCGCCTACGGGCCCTCGGCGGCCGAGGCGTCGATGGACGACGTCATCCCGGTCGAGCTGAGCGGGCGCACCAGCTTCGTGCCGCAGCACGCCGTCGCCTACGCCGAGGCCAGCGGCGACTACGTGCGCCTGCACACCGCCGAGGGCACCCACCTGGTCCGGATGTCCCTGGCCGCCCTGGAGCGCCGCTGGGCGGCCTCGGGGTTCATCAGGGTGCACCGCAGCACGCTGGTGTCCGCCCGGCACGTCACCGAGATGCGCTTCGAGGAGGGACGCATCGTGCTCCGCGTCGGCGCGACCGTCCTCCCGGTGAGCCGCAGGCACAGCCGGCGCGTGCGCGAGCAGCTCGTCCGGCAGTTCCGCGGGCCGCTGCCGCAGGTGCCCGGCGTGCCGGCGGCGCCCGGCGGGATTTCACGCCCGCCCGCGCCTCCCGGCATGGCGGCGGCGTCGCCGGGCCCGTGAGGGCACCGCGCGCGAGCCCCCGGCCTACCGCTCGTCGGCGTCCAGACGCCGCTCGTCGCGTGGACACGCTCCGTACATCGCTGACTACTGACCGTTCGGCGAGACGGCGCCGAAGCGCCCGCCTGACCTAGATGACCCACCGTAATGTCGTCCGCGTCGAAGAGCCACACTGCGTAACCGGGGGGGACACCAGCCCCATGGGCCGGGCGGACCTTGGATACGCGGACCCGATGGTGATCGCCGAGCTGCCGCGCCCGCGGCGCGTATCCGGTGACCACCTGCAGGTCGCCGGGCCCTTACCGGGGGGTAGGGCCCGTCGGCCTGGCGGGGCGGGGCGTTCGCCGATCGGCCGCAAGGCCCCGCACGTGATCCGGCCCAAGGGGGGCGGCCGGATCCCGTTGGCGAACACCCCGCCCCGGCCGTCTCAGGCACGGCGCCGCATCTTCGGCGGGCGGTGCCGCGCGGCCTCTCAGCGGGCGGTCGCCATCGCGATGTCGCGGAGCTCTCAGTGGGCGGTCGCCATCGCCGTGTCGCGGAGCTTCTTCAGCAGCAGGATGTCCTCGCGGTGGCGCTCGGCCTTGCCCGGGGTCTCGATGCAGAACGGCACCCCGGCGGCGAGCGGGTGGCGCAGGAGCTCCCCGAAGGCTTCCGCGCCGATGTGCCCGGCGCCGATGTTCTCGTGACGGTCCTTCTTGGACCCGCAGACGTCCTTGGAGTCGTTCACGTGCAGCAGCTTCAGCCGTCCCGGCGCGATCGCGTGCAGCGCCTCCAGCGTGATCCCCACGCCGCCCGGCGCGGCCAGGTCGTGCCCCGCGGCGAACGCGTGACAGGTGTCCAGGCAGACGTTGGCCCGCGGGTGGTGCTCCAGCGCGGCCAGGTAGGGGTCGAGGTCCTGCACGGTGGCGCAGAGCATCTGCCCCTGCCCCGCCATCGGTTCCAGCAGCAGGTCGGGACCATCCTCGGGGATCTCGTCCAGCAGCGGCAGCAGGTGCTCGTGGAGCTGGCGCATCGCGTCGTCGCGCGGCTGCGTCACCGCCGACCCGGTGTGCACGACGACGCCGAGCGCGCCGGTCTCCACGCCCCTCCGTAGCGAGTGACGGATGGTCAGGATGGACTTCTCCAGGGTGTCGGCGCTGGGCGAGCCCATGTTGACCAGGTAGGGCGTGTGGATGAAAACCGGCATGCCCGACTCGCGCAGCGCGGCGTCCTCGGCGGGCTTGCCCTCGGCGAGGGCCCAGCCGCGGGGATTGGTCACGAAGACCTGGATGATCTCGGCTTCGATCTCGGCCGCGTAGCGCAGGCCGCCGGTGGCCAGACCACCCGTGACCAGCGCGTGGCCGCCGATGAGAGAGGTAACCGTCATGATGCTGCCCAGCTTAGGGGAGCGGGCGGCGTGCCCCGGCGGGCGCCGCGGGGCGGCGTTCGAGGACCACTTGGAGCATGACACGAAAAGTCGTGGCGAACCGTTGGCCCACTTGTGAGCTCCCGCCGCTGGACCACGTCCGCCGGTGCGGGTGTACTTGCTGGCATGCCGAACGTGACACCGGGCCGGCGCGGGCTGGCGGGCCTCAACGCGCTCAGCCCCGCGGAGGCCGAGCGGGAGCTGCTGGCGTGCTGCGCCGCTCCCGCGTTCGCCCGCCAGGTGGCGGCCTCGCGCCCGTACGGCGACCCGGGCGCGCTGGCCACCGCCGCCGGGGAGGCCGTCCGTGCGCTGAGCTGGCCCGAGGTGCGGGAGGCCCTGTCCGCCCATCCGCGCATCGGCGACCGTGCCGCCGGGCCGGGCAGGGAGTCGTCCTGGTCGCGCGCGGAGCAGTCCGGCACGGCCGGGGCCGACCGGCGGGTGCTCGCCGAGCTGGCCGCCAGGAACGCGGTCTACGAGCAGCGGTTCGGCCACGTGTACCTCGTCTGCGCCACCGGTCTCACCGCCGGGGAGATGCTCGACCGGCTGACGGGCCGGCTGGCCAACGACGAGGAGACCGAGCGGGCCGTGGTGCGCGAGGAGCTCGCCAAGATCGCGGCCCTGCGGGTGGTCAAGCTCGTGGGCGAGGAGGAGACGTGAGCCTTTCCACCCACGTGCTGGACTCCAGCAGCGGCCGGCCGGCCCGTGGAGTGGCCGTGCGCCTGCTCCGGGGAGAACGCGTCCTCGGCGCCGGCGTCACCGACGACGACGGCCGCCTGCGTGACTGGCTGCCCGACGGGGAGCCGGGCAGGGGCGTCCACCGCCTGGTCTTCGACACCGGCGCCTACTTCGCCGCGTGCGGGGTGGCCGCGTTCTACCCCGAGGTCGTCGTCACCTTCAGCATCGACGATCCGGCGGCGCACTACCACGTGCCCCTGTTGCTGAGCCCGTTCGCCTACTCGACCTACCGGGGGAGCTAGCGATGACCGTCGTGCTCGGACCCAACCGTTACGGCAAGGCGGAGACCCGCGTCGTCCGCGTCACCCGGGACGGCGAGGTGCACCATCTCAAGGACTGCAACGTCGGCGTCTCGCTGTCGGGCGACATGGAGGAGGTGCACCGCCAAGGGGACAACTCCGCCGTGCTGCCGACCGACTCGCAGAAGAACACCGTCTTCGCCTTCGCCAAGAAGCACGGCATCGGGGAGATCGAGGAGTTCGCCCTGCTGCTGGCCCGGCACTTCGCCGGGTCGCAGCCCACGATCCACCACGCCCGCGTGGCCGTGGAGGAGTACTTCTGGGAGCGCCGGGGGCCGCACTCGTTCGCGCGCTCGGGGACCGAGGTGCGCACGTGCGTCGTCCATCACGACCGGGACGGCACCTCCACGGTGGTGTCCGGCCTGCGCGACCTGGTGCTGCTGAACTCCACCGGCTCGGAGTTCCACGGGTTCATCCAGGACGAGTACACGACGCTGCCGCCGGCCACCGACCGCGTCCTCGCCACCGCCGTGACCGCCCGCTGGCGCCACGTCCCCGACGATGGGTCGAAGTCGTACGATTTTGGGAAATCGTACGAAGAGGTGCGGCGGTGCCTGCTGGACGCCTTCGCCGGCACCCACAGCCTCTCCCTGCAGCAGACCCTCTTCGCCATGGGCGAGCGCGTGCTGGCGACCCGCGACGAGATCTGCGAGGTCCGGCTGGAACTGCCCAACAAGCACCACTTCCTGGTCGACCTCACCCCCTTCGGCCTGGAGAACGACAACGAGGTGTACTTCGCCGCCGACCGTCCCTACGGACTCATCGAGGGAGTGGTGCTCCACAACGACGCCCCACCCCCCGGCCCAGCCTGGGACTAACCCATGACCACCCGCCTCCACCACCGATCCCCCCTCTCGACGCGCCTGGCCCGGCCCAGCGCGATGACCACCACCCGCCGGTGCCCCTCCCTCTCCGTTCGCATGGTGCTCGTTGATCCGGCGCCGGGCCGGCGGGGAGTGGTACGGCGATGTCAGCGCCGCCGTACGTCGAGCAACCCGGCCAACGTCCGCGGGCACCGCGCCGGCCGCGATTAGGAGGACGGACCGATGGACTTCCTGAGACCTGTCACCTGGGCCGAGGCGCTGGACGCCAAGGCCTCCGTGCCGGAGGCGGTGCCCATCCAGGGCGGCACCGACGTCATGGTGGAGATCAACTTCGACGTGCGGCGCCCCGTGGCGCTGCTGGACCTCGGCCGGATCGCCGAGCTCGGCGACTGGGAGCTCGCGGCCGACGGGCGGCTCCGGGTCGGCGCCGGAGTGTCCTACGCGCGGATCATCGCCGAGCTGGGCGACCGGCTCCCCGGGCTGGCCCAGGCGTCGCGCACGGTCGGCTCGCCGCAGATCCGCAACCGGGCCACGGTAGGCGGCAACCTCGGCGCCGCCTCCCCCGCGGGCGACAGCCACCCTCCGCTCCTCGCCGGCGACGCCGTCATCGAGGTCGCCTCCGCGGCCAGGGGCACCCGCATGATCCCGGCCACCGACTTCTACCTCGGCGTCAAGCGCAGCGCGCTGGAACCCGACGAGCTGATCCGCGCCTTCTGGACGCCCCCGGCGACCGGACCCCAGTACTTCTCCAAGGTCGGCACCCGCAACGCCATGGTCATCGCCGTGTGCTCGTTCGCGCTGGCCCTGCATCCGGCGGAGCGCCGGGTGGGCACCGGCATCGGCTCGGCCGCACCCACGCCCCGCCGCGCCCCGGCCGCCGAGGAGTTCCTCGCGGCGGAGCTCGACTGGGCCGGAGCGGCGGCCCTGGACGCCGCCCTGCTCGCGCGGTTCGGCGAGCTGGCGGCCGAGGCGGCCTCGCCCATCGACGACGTGCGGGGCACCGCCGCCTACCGTCGCCACGCGATCGCGGTGATGGCTCGCCGCACGCTCACCTGGGCATGGAACGACTATCGGGGAAAGGTGGCGGCATGCGCGTGAACCTCACCGTCAACGGCAGGCCCGAGGCGGTCGACGGCGTCTGGGAAGGAGAGAGCCTGCTCTACGTGCTGCGCGAGCGGGTCGGCCTGCCGGGCGCCAAGAACGCCTGCGAGCAGGGCGAGTGCGGCTCCTGCACGGTCTACCTCGACGGCGTGCCGGTGTGCGCGTGCCTGGTGGCGGCCGGGCAGGCGGAAGGACGCGAGGTGCGCACGGTCGAGGGGCTGGCCGACGGCGACCGACTGGACCCGATCCAGGAGGCCTTCGTGGAGTGCGGCGCCGTGCAGTGCGGCTTCTGCACCCCGGGCCTGCTCGTCCAGGCGCACGACCTCATCGAGCGCACCGGCGAGCCCACCGACGCCGAGATCCGCGAGGCCCTGGCCGGCAACCTGTGCCGGTGCACCGGATACGAGAAGATCCTCGACGCCGTCCGGCTCGCCGCCGCGAGAAAGGCCCGGACCTCATGAACGCGGGACACCCCGTCGAAACGGAGCGGCCGGCCGCGGCCGGAAGGATCGTGGTCCGGTGAGCGCGGACATTCCCCCCGAAACGGAGCGGCGCGCCGACGCCGGAGAGGTCGTGGTCCGGTGAGCGCGGACGTCCTGATCGAGAACGTCGCGATCGCCCCCGTGGTGGGGCCCGAGATCGCCCGTGGGCACATCCTCGTCCGGGACGGCCGCATCGCCGCGCTCGGGCCAGGGCCCGGCCCCGAGGCGCCCGGTGCCGAGCGCGTCGACGGCACCGGCTGCCTGGCCACCCCCGGCCTGGTCAACACCCACCACCATCTCTACCAGTGGGCCTCCCAGGGCGTCGCCCAGGACGCCACGCTGTTCGAATGGCTCACGGCGCTCTACCAGGTGTGGGCCGCCATGGACGCCGAGGTCGTCAAGGGCGCGGCGACCGCGGGGCTCGGCTGGCTCGCGCTGTCGGGATGCACCACGAGCACCGACCACCACTACATCTTCCCCAAGGGCCGCGGCGACCTGTTCGCCGCCGAGATCGAGGCGGCCCGCGACCTCGGGATCCGCTTCCACCCCTGCCGGGGCTCGATGGACCGGGGCGTGTCCCAGGGCGGCCTGCCGCCGGACGAGGTCGTCGAGGGCCTGGATGAGATCCTCGCCGCCACCGCCGACGCCATCGACGCCTACCACGACCCTTCGCCGGGATCGATGCTCCGCGTCGCGGTCGCGCCGTGCTCGCCGTTCTCGGTCAGCGCCGAGCTGATGACCGAAGCGGCCGCGCTGGCCCGCGCCAAGGGCGTACGCCTGCACACGCACCTCAGCGAGACGCTCGACGAGGAGGAGCACTGCCTGGCCCAGATGGGCTGCACCCCCGTCGACTACATGGAGAAGCTCGGCTGGCTCGGCCCCGACGTGTGGGTCGCCCACGCCGTCCACCTCCACGACGGCGACATCCGGCGCTTCGCCGCCACCGGCACCGGCACCGCGCACTGCCCGAGCTCCAACGGCCGGCTCGGGGCGGGCATCGCCCGCGTCTCGGAGATGCTGCGGGACGGGGCGATCGTCGGCCTCGGCGTGGACGGCAGCGCCTCGAGCGAGCTGACCCCCCTCGCCGGCGAGATGCGCCAGGCACTTCTGTTCCAGCGTGCACGGTACGGCCCGGACGCGCTCAGCGCCCGGCAGGCGCTGGAGATCGCCACCCTGGGAGGCGCCCGGTGCCTGGGCCGCGAGGAGGAGATCGGCTCCCTGGAGCCCGGCAAGCTCGCCGACCTGGTCCTGTGGCGGGTCGACGGCTTCGCGGCCGCCGTGGACGACCCGGTGTGCGCGCTGGTCTTCGGAGGCGCCCTCCCCGTGGCCCGCGTACTGGTGGGCGGCCGGACCGTGGTGCGGGACGGCGAGCTGCGCACCGTGCCGCAGGACGCCGCCGCACGGGCCGGCGCAGAGGCCCACCGCCGCCTCACCCGCCTCGCGGCCGAAAGGGGGCATACGGTCCGCCCGAATGCCGGTGCATGATGTCGTCAGCAGATGGGTCCTCACCGGCCCGCGCGTGAAACCATCCCACCGGCACTCGGAGGCCCCGCGTGAACCCGCCCCGACTGGCACTTCGAGGTCCCGCGGTGACCTCACCCCGAAGCCCCGCGGACGTCCCTCAGGCGAGGCCACCCCACACCCACGGAAAGCCCCGGCACATGGCGACCCGGCGATCACGGCCGGGGTCCGCCGGCGTGGTCACTGGGCAGATACGGTCAGGGGCCTCCGCCATGGTCTTCGGACAGGCGTGGCGGGGGGTGGGTGCGTGATGGCGGGGCATGTGCTGGTCGCGCCGGACAAGTTCAAGGGGTCGCTCGGCGCCGTCGAGGTGGCGGACCGCGTGGCCGCGGGCCTGCGCGCCGCCCGGCCGGACATCACCGTGATCACGATGCCGGTCGCCGACGGCGGGGACGGCACCGTCGAGGCGGCCGTCGCCTGCGGGTTCGAGCGTGTCGAGGCCGTCGCCACCGGCCCGACCGGAGACCCGGTGACCGCCGCCTACGGCTTCAAGGACGGGGTCGCGGTCGTCGAGCTCGCCGAGGCGTCGGGCCTGCACCGGCTCCCCGGGGGGCGTCTCGCGCCGCTCACGGCCACCAGCCACGGCACCGGCGACCTCGTCGCGGCGGCGCTGCGCCGCGATCCCCGGCAGGTGGTGCTCGGCCTCGGCGGCAGCGCCTGCACCGACGGCGGGTCCGGCATGATGGCCGCCCTCGGTGTGCGCCTGCTGGACGCGCGCGGCCGGGAGCTGCCGCCGGGAGGCGGGGCCCTGGCCGACCTGCACGCCCTGGACCTCTCGGGCTTCACCCGGCCCGCGGGCGTGGAGTTCGTCGTCGCCAGTGACGTGGACAACCCCCTGCTCGGCCCGGACGGCGCGGCGGCGGTGTACGGCCCGCAGAAGGGAGTGGGCCCCGCCGAGCTGCCCCGGATCGAGGAGGGGCTGGCCCGCTGGGCCGACGTGGCCGAGCGCGAGCTGGGCGTACAGGCGCGCGACGACCCGGGCGCCGGGGCGGCGGGCGGCGTGGGATTCGCCGCCATGGCCTTCCTCGGCGCGCGGATCAGGCCCGGGATCCATCTCCTGCTGGACCTGCTCGGCTTCGCCGGGCGGCTGTCGGGCGCCCGCCTGGTGGTCACCGGGGAGGGCTCCCTGGACGCTCAGACGCTGCGCGGCAAGGCCCCGGCCGGGGTCGCCGAGGCGGCCGGCCGGGCGGGAGTCCCCGTGGTCGCCGTCTGCGGCCGGCGGGCGCTGTCCGACGACCAGCTGCACGCGGCCGGCATCCAGGCGGCCTTCGCGCTGACCGACATCGAGGACGACGTGCGGCGCTGCATGGAGGAGGCCGGCCCCCTGCTGGAACGCCTCGCCACCACCCTGGCCACCACCTGGCTACCCCGGAAACCCGCCCATGCCCACGACTGACCCCCATCCCATGCCCGCGTTCGACCTGGTCGTGCGGTCGCGGCGGGTCGTGCTGCCCGGAGGGGAGCAGCCGCTGGCCGTGGCCGTGCGGGACGGTGTGATCGCCGCCCTGCTGTCGTACGACGCCGGGGTGAGGGCGGCCGAGGTGGTGGACCTGGGGGACGTGTGCCTGCTGCCAGGCCTGGTGGACAGCCACGTGCACGTCAACGAGCCCGGCCGTACCCACTGGGAGGGCTTCGCCACGGCCACCAGGGCGGCGGCGGCAGGCGGCGTCACCACGATCATCGACATGCCGCTGAACTCCCTGCCGCCGACGGTCGACGTCCGCGCTCTCGCGGTCAAGCGGGCCGCGGCGGCCGGGCAGTGTGCCGTCGACGTGGGGTTCTGGGGCGGCGCGATCCCGGGCAACCTCGCCGACCTGCGGCCGCTGTACGAGGCGGGCGTGTACGGCTTCAAGTGCTTCCTGTCGCCGTCCGGCGTGGAGGAGTTCCCGCCGCTCGACGAGGACGGGCTGCGCGCGGCCATGCGCGAGGTGGCCGCGTTCGACGGGCTCGTGATCGTGCACGCCGAGGACCCGGCGCTGCTCACGGACCCGGTCGGCCCGACATATCCGGAATTCCTGGATTCGCGGCCCGGGGAGGCCGAGCGGCGGGCCGTCGAGCGGGTCATCGCCGTCGCCCGCGAGACCGGCGCGCGGGCGCACATCCTCCACGTCTCCTCCGCGTCCTGCCTGGAACCGCTGGACGCCGCCCGCCGCGACCTGGTGCGGGTCAGCGCCGAGACCTGTCCCCACTACCTCACCATCACCGCCGACCAGGTGCGCGGCCCGGAGTTCAAGTGCTGCCCGCCCATCAGGGACCGCGGCAACCGCGACGAGCTGTGGCAAGGCCTGGCGGCGGGCGTGCTGAGCTGCGTCGTCTCCGACCACTCGCCCTCCACCCCCGACCTGAAGGTCCCCGACTTCGCCGCCGCCTGGGGCGGCATCTCCTCACTCCAGATCGGCCTGCCCGCCGTCTGGACCGAGGCCCGGTCACGCGGGTACACGCCGGCGCGGGTCGTGGAGTGGATGTCGGCCGGGCCGGCGGCGCTGGCGGGCCTGTCCGCCAAGGGGGGCATCGCCGTGGGCCTCGACGCCGACCTGGTGGCCTTCGACGACACGGCCCGGTTCACCGTCGAGGCCACCCGGCTGCGCCACCGCAACCCCCTGACCCCGTACCACGGCCGCGCGCTGACCGGCGTCGTCCGCACCACCTGGCTGCGCGGCCGTCCCGTCACCGACACCACCTCGCCCTTCGGAGAGCTCCTATGACCCACCTCCCCGCTTTCACGGCCGCCTCCGGTCCAGGGGTGAGCGACGCCATGACCAGGCTCCCGGACCTCGCGCTGCGTTCGTACGGCGGCTCGGTCGTCGGGGCGAGCGACGAGTCCTTCGCCGAGCGGCAGTCACTGATCCGGCCGGGCGCGCCCGCGTTCCAGCCGGGCACCTTCGGCGCGAGAGGCCAGGTGTACGACGGCTGGGAGACCCGGCGGCGCCGCGACCCCGGCCATGACTGGGCCATCATCCGGCTCGGCATGCCGGGAATCGTCCGAGGCGTGGTCGTCGACACAGCCTGGTTCACCGGCAACTACCCGCCCTTCGCCTCCGTCGAGGCGTGCGAGGTCGCGGGCTACCCCTCGGTGGACGAACTCCGGGACGCCGACTGGGTGGAGATCGTGCCGAAGAGCCCCCTCACGGGTGACGCCCGGCACGAGTTCGCCGTCCAGGGCGGGCGCCGGTTCACCCACGTGCGGCTGAACATCTTCCCCGACGGCGGCGTCGCGCGGTTGCGCGTCTACGGAGAGGTTGTGCCCGACCTAGCACTCCAGCAGGGCATGACCATCGACCTCGCCGCGCTCGAGAACGGCGCTCTGGTCACCGCCTGCTCGAACGCGTTCTACTCCTTGCCGTCGAACGTCATCGCCCCCGGGCTGCCCCGGCACCAGGCCGAAGGCTGGGAGACGGCCCGCCGTCGCGACGGCGGGAACGACTGGCTGATCGTACGGCTGGCCGTGCCCGGCGTCGTGCGGGTCGCTGAGCTGGACACCACCAACCTGGTGTACAACGCCCCCGGCTGGGCCTCACTTGCGGGAGTCGACGCGCGGGGAACCATGCCCGGGGACGACGCGCCAGGGGAGGATCCGCCTGAGGGCACGCCGGGCGAGGACGCCGGATGGTTCGAGCTGCTACCCCGCACCAGGCTGCAGCCGGACACCCGCCACCGCTTCCGCTTGCGGGGCGACCGCGTCGTGACGCACGTACGCCTCGACATCTACCCCGACGGAGGCCTAGGCCGCCTCCGCCTCCACGGCACGCCCGCCCAGCCGATCTCCTGACCCGGGCAGGTGGGGTGGCACGTGCCGTCAATCGTTCACCGGGCGCCGGAACAGCGCGGCCAGGAGGAAGGGGACGCCGAAGAGCGGCGCGTCGGGCGGCTGTTCCTCCATGGGGCGCACCTCGATCTCGGTGAAGTCCGAGAAGATCCAGCGCAGCGCGTCGGGTGTGTAGGCCAGGCCGCCGTTCAGACGGCCCTCGCGGTAGAACTCCTCGTCGGGCAGTTCGGAACCCATGGCGCCGGAGGCGAAGCAGGTGAGGCCGAGGTGGCCGCCGGGAGCGAGCACCCGGTCCAGCAGGTCGCGGTAGCTCACCCGGCGGTGCGGCGGCAGGTGGTGCAGGCAGCCGGAGTCGTAGACCAGGTCGTATCGGCCGAGCGCCGGTTCGGCGGTGAAGGCGTCGCCGCAGAGGAAGCGGACGTCGGCGCCCGCCTCGCGGGCCCGCTCCTCGCCCCAGGCCACCGCGGTGGGGGAGAGGTCGATGGCGTCCACCTCGAAGCCGAGCGAGGCGAGGTGGATGGCGTTGCGGCCCGGCCCACAGCCCAGGTCCAGAGCACGCCCCGGAGTCAGCAGCCCTCGCTCTAGGTAGGACACGAGGCTTTCGTCCGGCTTGGTGGAGAAGAAGGGAACCGGCTTCGAGCGGTCGGCATAGAAGCCGTCCCACCATGCCGAGGCATCCCCCGTCCACCGGTCCGCGTCCGGTGCGAACAGCCGATCCAGCAGGCCCAGGACATCATCTATCGTGCGGATGGTTCGGTTCACTCAGCACTTCCCGGAAAGGTGACCGCCCCTCGCGGCCGATCTTCCGATCTTAATTGCGATCCGGCATATCAGCGCTGGTCAGATGGCCTTCTCCGCGCCATCCGGGGCCGCGGAGAGGACCGTACAGGCGGTCTCCCGGCGCCTTTCCCGGACGGTCGCGCACCACTGTCCGGACCTGCCGTCCCCGCTCGGCGACACTCCCCTGAGGCCCGGCCGCGGGCATCTGAGCATCGCCTCCGGCCCCGATCCGTGCGGGGCGGAGTGTGCCCTTGGTCACAATTTCCAGGGCACTGAAGTCACTGCCGGTCAGTGCCAGATGGTGATGCGGGTGCCTGCCGGGGCCTGGCCGAGGGGGTTCTCGGCGACGACGGCGCCAGTGCCGGCGATCTTGCGTACGCGTACCTTGAACCCGGCCGTGCGCAGCTCGTTCAGGGCTTCGGTCACCTTCTTGAACCGGACGTCGGGGATGGCGACCATGGCCTGGCCGGGCTGGACGTTGTCGGGGTTCTCCCAGGGCCAGTGGAAGCCGGTGTCGGGCCCCTTAGAGCAGGTCAGCTGCACGGCCTGACCCGAGGTGACCTCGGCCCGCGCGGCGGGGCTCTGGGCGATGACCGTGCCGGGCTGGGCGTCGTCGGTCTGCTGGACGACCGTCGGGACGAACCCCTTCTGCCGCAGGAAGGCGTCGGCCTGGTCGCACTGCATCTCGCTGACGTCGGGCATGAGCTGCCCGGCGCTCAGCACGAGCTGCACCCGGCTGCCCTCTCTGACCTTGGTGCCCACCTGAGGGCTGGTGCGCAGCACGAGCCCGCGCTGCACCGTGTCGCTCGGGACCCGGCTGACGGCCCCGGCCGTGAGACCGGCCTCGGAGATCTTGGCCCGCGCGTCGGCCTCGGAGAGGTTCACGACGTTCGGCACGGCGATCTTGACCGGTCCCGACGAGGGGATGAGCGTGATGACCGCGTCGTTGAGCACGTTCCGGCCGGCCTCGGGCTCGGTGCGCAGCACCTTGTCCTCGGCGAGCTTGTTGTCGTGCTCGGCGGGACCGATCTTGACGGCGAACCCCTGCTTCTCGGCCTCCGACTTGGCGACCGTGATGTTGAGGCCGAGCAGGTCGGGGACCTTGGCGTAGCGGCCCTCGGAGAACCACCAGCCCGTCCCGGCGATCGCCCCGACCATGATGACGGCGAGCGCGATGAGGAACCAGTTGGGCCGGAAACGGGTGGCCTTGGCCGCCGGGGGCGGGCTCAGCGCCGGAGCGGCCAGCATCTCCGTGCGCGAGTGGATGAGCGTGGGGTTGGCGGGCGGGACGCCGGTCTGGCCGCGCGCCATCGAAGGGGACGTCGCGCCGACCGGCGGGCGCTGCGGCGCCATGTCGCGCGGCAGCATGCGATGGGCCTCGACGGCCGCGACGAGCAGTGCCGTGGCGTCGGCCGGACGGCGGTCGGGGGCGCGGTCGGTCGCCGAGAGGACCAGCGTGTCCAGCGGCGGCGGCGTCTCGCGCACCAGCGAGGAGGGGGCCGGCACCTGGTCGTGGACGTGGCGGTAGGCCACCGACATGGGGCTGTCGCCCTGGTAGGGCTGGTGCCCGGTGAGCAGCTCGAACAGCATCACACCCGCGGCGTAGACGTCGCTGCGCGCGTCGGCGACGCCGGCGGTCACCTGCTCGGGCGACATGTAGGCGATCGTGCCGATCATGACGCCGGTCTTGGTCTGGTTGCCCGCCTCGATCGCGCGGGCGAGCCCGAAGTCGACGACCTTGACCCGCCCGTCATCGGTGAGCAGGACGTTCTCGGGCTTGACGTCCCGGTGGACCATGCCCGCCTGGTGGGCCGCGCCGAGGGCGGCCAGCACCGGGATCATGATCTCCAGGGCTTCGCGGGCGGGCAGGCGCCCGCGCTCGCGCAGCACGTCGCGCAGCGTGCGCCCGGGCACGTACTCCATGGAGAGGTAGACGTGCTCGGCGTCGGTGCCCTGGTCGAAGACGTGGACCACGTTCGGGTGCGACAGGCTGGCGACGGACTTGGCCTCGCCGATGAAGCGCCGCACGAAATCGGGGTCCTCGGCCAGTGAAGGATGCATGATCTTCAGGGCGACCGTGCGGTCGAGCCGGACGTCCAAGGCGAGGTAGACAGCGGCCATGCCACCGCGGGCGATCCGGGACTCCACCCGATATCGCCCGTCCAGCAGCCGCCCTAGAAGGGGGTCCGCAACCGTCGTGTCCACGGGAGTGAGTTTACGGGCGGTTTGCCAGGGAGAGGGCAAGCACATTCCAAACCGATGCCGACATGTTCTCCCGTCCCCGAGGGTTCATCGTTACCTGGCACCCGGCTCGATCGCCGGTGAGGAGGCCTCAGCGTACCGCCGCCGGGGTATCCGGCCCGCGAGGCGCGCCATGCGACCTGCGACGACGGCCTGCCGCATCGCCGAGGCCATGAGGCCCGGCCTGCGGGCCCGCGTGACGGCGCTGGCCAGCAGCACCGCGTCGCATCCTAGTTCCATCGCCAGGGCCGCGTCGCTCGCCGTGCCGATGCCGGCGTCCAGGATCACCGGGACGGTCGCCGCCTCCACGATGAGCTCGATGTTGTGCGGGTTGCGGATGCCGAGGCCGGAGCCGATCGGCGCGCCGAGCGGCATCACGGCCGCGCAGCCGGCCTGCTCCAGCCGCCGCGCGAGCGCCGGGTCGTCCCCGATGTAGGGCAGGACCACGAACCCGTCGGCCACCAGCCGCTCGGCGGCGTCGAAGGTCTCGATGGGGTCGGGGAGCAGCGTCCGCTCGTCGCTGATCACCTCGAGCTTCACCCAGTCGGTGCCGAGCGCCTCCCGGGCCAGGCGCGCGGTCAGCACCGCCTCTCCGGCGGTGAAGCAGCCGGCCGTGTTGGGCAGCACCTTGACGTTCCGGTCGCGCAGGACGTCGAGCACCGACCCCCTCGCCACCGGGTCGAGCCGGCGCATGGCCACCGTGGTGATCTCGGTGCCGGACGCGGCCAGCGCCTGGTCGAGCACGTCGAGCGAAGGCGCGCCTCCGGTCCCCATGATCAGCCGCGAGCCGAACTTCTCGCCGCCGAGGACCAGCGCGTCGTCCAGGAGGGCGGTGTCGTGGTCAGCCACCTTGCACCGCCGTCAGCACCTCGACGCGGTCGTCCTCGGCGAGCGTGGTGGACTCCCACGCGCCCCGCCGCACGACCTCGTCGTTCAGCGCCACCGCGACGCCCGCGACGGCCGGGGTCAGCTGCTGGACGGCCCGCGCGACGCTCGCCCCGGCGGGCAGGTCGTGGGGCACGCCGTTGATCGTCACTTTCATCGCGGTTCCGGGGCGGGAGACCCAGGCCATCGGCCAGGGGGCGGGCCCCGTTCCTCCTTCGTTCATCGGTGGGAGCCGGTGGAGCCCTGCCGCCGGGCCTCGTGGAAGCGCAGCGGCGAGCAGAGCGCCGCCAGGGCGGCGAGGTCGGGGGAGGGCTCGCCGGTCACCAGGTCGGCGGTGAGCGGGCAGAGCAGGACGCCGCCGCGGTGGTGGCCGGTGGCGAGCACGAGCCCGTCCATGGCACTCGGGCCGATCAGCGGCAGGTTGTCGGGCGTCCCGGGGCGCAGCCCGGCCGCGACGTCGGCGACCTCCAGCTCGGTGATGCCGGGGACGAGCTCGCGCGCGTCGCGCAGCAGCTCCCACAGGGCTCCGGCGGTCACCCGCGTGTCGAACCCCATCTCCTCCTGCGTGGCGCCGAGCACGATCTCGCCGTCGCCGCGCGGCACCAGATAGGCGTGGGAGCCGTGCACCACTCCGCGCACGCAGTGGCCGAGGAACCCCGGAGCGCCCCGCAGCCGCATGATCTGCCCCTTGACGGGGCGCACGGGCGGGAGCACCTCCGGCGGCAGGCCGTCCAGGGACCCCGACCAGGCGCCGGCGGCCAGAACGACGCGCTCGGCGCCGATCGTCCCGCCGCCGGCCAGGCGGACCCCCCGTACGGTGCCGCCCTCGACGACCAGGCCGGTGACGCGGTCGGCGACCGCGGCGACGCCCCGGCGCGCCAGCGCGGCGAGCAGGGCGGCGGTGACCCGGCGGGGGTCCACCCACGCGTCGCCCGAGGCGAGGATGCCGCCGCGGACGGAAGGGGCGAGCATCGGCTCGGCGCGCCGGCACTCACGCCCGGTCAGGCGCTCGACGGGAAGCGACAGCTTCTCCATGAAGCCGGCCACCTCGCCCAGCGCCGCGAGGTCGTCGGCGTCGAAGGCCACGTCGAGCGTGCCCTGGGTGCGGTGGTCGACGTCGATGCCGGACTCCTCCGACAGCTCGGCGGCGAAGTGCGGCCACCGGGCGAGCGAGGCCAGGCCCAGCCGCAGGAGAGGCTCCTCGGTGTAGGTCACCTCGCTCACGGGGGCGAGCATCCCGGCCGCCGCGTGCGAGGCCCCCGCGCCGGGGGCGGGGTCGACGACGGTGACCGTGCGACCGTGCCGGGCGGCGCGCCAGGCGACGGACAGGCCGATGACGCCGCCGCCCACCACGACCATGTCGGAGTGACGCGTGCCCGGGTGCGCCGTAGCGTGTGGCACGTCCATCTGAGGTCCGCTCCCTTCGCCGGCATGATCCGGATCAGGTTCCTGGCGGTCGAGGGCCCTGAGCCCTCCTCTCAGCCCGGTCTCGCCGGACTCCCGCGCGTGCTGATGGTGCAAGCCTATTCCTGCCCTCGTACGGCTTGGGAACCTGGTTGAGCATTTTCATCACTGCCTGTGTGGGGTAGTGAGCTGATTTGTTACCAAATCGCCGTTGGCGGGTTACCCGGCTGGCCGCTTAGGGTCAGGATGTGAATCATGTCGTGGTGGTGGGGGCCGGACTGGCCGGCGTGCGAAGTGTCGAGGCGCTAAGGGCGCGCGGATACCGAGGGCGCGTCACACTGATCGGTGAGGAGGGCCATCGGCCCTACGATCGGCCGCCCCTTTCCAAGGCCGTTCTGCTCGGCGGCCTCGACTCGACGGTGGTCGACTCCGACCTCGGCGCGCTCGAGGTCGACCTGCGCACCAGCGTGGCCGCCAAGGGCCTGCGCGAGGGAGCCCTCGAGACCACCGAGGGCGAGCTGGAGTACGACGGCCTGGTGATCGCCACCGGCGCGGTTCCCGTCAGGCTGCGCGGCGAGGGCGCCCAGTACGTGCTCCGCACCATCGACGACGCCCTGGCCCTGCGCGCCGCGCTGGTCCCGGACACCCGCGTCGTGGTCGTCGGCGCCGGGTGGATCGGTGCCGAGGTCGCCACCGCTGCCCGCCGCGCCGGCTGCGAGGTGACCGTCGTCGAGGCCGCCGAGTCGCCGCTGGCCGTGGCCCTGGGGACCGAGGTGGGCGGCCGCACCGCGGCCTGGTACGCCGAGGCGGGCATCGACCTGCGGCTCGGCACCATGGTGGGCTCGGTCGACCCCGGCGGCCTCACCATGATGGACGGCTCCTGGATCCCGGCCGACGTGGTCGTGACCGGCGTCGGCGTGCGCCCGGCCGTCGGGTGGCTCGCCGGTTCGGGCATCGGGCTCGACAACGGCGTCCTCGTCGACGAGCACCTGCGCACGTCCATGCAAGGCGTGGTCGCGGTCGGCGACTGCGCGAACTGGTGGTCACGGCGCTTCGGCCACCGCATGCGGGTCGAACACTGGGACACCGCGCTGAACGCCCCCGAGACCGCCGTGGCCACCCTCCTCGGCGAGACCGCCGTGTACGACCCCGTGCCCTACTTCTGGTCCGAGCAGTTCGGCCGCATGCTCCAGTACGCCGGCCACCACGACGGGGCCCGGCTGGTCCTGCGGGGCGATCCCGACGCCGACCGCAAGTGGGCGGCCCTCTGGCTGACCGGGGACGACCGGCTGGCCGCCATCCTCACCGTGGACCGCCCCCGTGACCTGGTGCAGGGACGCCGCATCGTCGAAGGCGGGCAAAGACTCGATGTTGATCGCGCGATCGACCCCTCGATACCCTTGCGCGACTGCTTGTGACCCCCAGCGGGGTGTTTGAGAAGAGGCGCGACGTGGTAGTTGTGGTTCCGTGACGCTTTCTGTTGCACAGATCGACCGGGAAACCGACCAGTTGGTGGGGGAATGGCTCCCCCTCACGGAAGTGGGCAGGCGGCTCGGGCTGACCACCGGGCGCGCCAAGCAGCTTCTCAAGGACAAGAAGCTCATCGGCGTCCGGCGGGGCGGCCACGAGCCGGAGGTCCCCGCGAAGTTCATCGCCGATGACGACGTGGTCAAGGGGCTTCCCGGCACACTGACCGTACTGTCCGACTCCGGCTTCGAGGACGTCGAGGCCCTGCGGTGGCTGTTCACCGCCGACGACTCCCTGCCGGGGGCGCCCATCGACGCGATCGTCGCCGGTCGGCACACCGAGGTGAAGAGGCGTGCCCAGGCGCTCGCTTTCTGACGCCAGGCTCTACCTCTGCACCGACGGGCGCCGCCGCCAGGGTGATCTGGATCAGTTTCTGGACGCCGTCCTGGCCGGTGGCGTGGACATCGTCCAGCTGCGCGAGAAGGGCCTGGAGGCCCGCGAAGAGCTCGCGCTGCTCGAGGTGTTCCGCGCGGCCTGCGACCGGCACGGAGCGCTGCTCGCGGTCAACGACCGGGCCGACATCGCCTACGCGGCACGTCCCGACGTGCTGCACCTCGGGCAGGACGACCTTCCCGTGGCGGTCGCCCGCGACATCCTCGGGCCGGACATCCTGATCGGCCGGTCGACCCACAGCGACGCGGAGGCCACGGCGGCCGCCGCGGAGGAGGGCGTCGACTACTTCTGCTGCGGGCCGGTCTGGCCGACGCCGACCAAGCCCGGCCGTCACGCGCCGGGGCCGGGGCTGCTCAAGCACGCCGCGGCGCTGGCGACCGACCGGCCGTGGTTCGGCATTGGAGGCATCGACCTGGCCACGCTTCCGGAGGTCATGTCCTACGGGGTGACGCGCGTCGTCGTGGTGCGCGCCATCACCGAGGCCGACGACCCCGGCGCCGCCGCCGCCGAGTTCGCCCGCCGCCTCTCGGCGCCCTGACCGCGAGCGGAGGGGGCGGCCTCAGCCGGGGCCGACGGCCGCCCTGTGGCGTGCGACCTCAGCTGAGGCGCGCGAACCTCGCCCTGAGGCGTTCGGGCCTCAGCTGCGGCGTGAGGTGGCCGCCACCGCGAGCTCCGCGAGGGCGTCACGGGCCTCGCCGGTGATCGGCGAGCGTTCCAGGGACATCAGCGCGTCGTCCAGGTAACGCTTGATCATCTCTTCGCTGGCCGCGAGGGCGCCGGTCTCCTCGATGATCCCCCGGAGCCGCTCGACGCCGTCCTCCTCGAGCTTCGGGTCGCCGAGCAGCAGCCGCACGTCGGCCGCCTGCTCCGGCGACGCGGCCGAGAGCGCGCGGGCGATCAGCATCGTGCGCTTGCCCTCCCGCAGGTCGTCCCCAGCGGGCTTGCCGGTCTCGGCGGGGTCGCCGAACACGCCGAGCACGTCGTCGCGGAGCTGGAAGGCGATGCCGACCTTCTGCCCGTAGTCGACGCACAGCCCGTCGATCCACGGCGCCTGGCCCCGGTCGGCGAGCAGCAGGCCGAGGCGCAGCGGCTGCTCGACGGAGTACTTGCCGCTCTTGTGCAGGGCGACGCGCAGCGCGCTGTCGAAGGTGCTGTCGCCGTGCGCCTGCTCGAGCAGGTCGAGATACTGCCCGCACATCAGCTCCGTGCGCATGAGGTCGTGCACCGGCTCGGCGGCGGCGAGCGCGTCGGCGGGCAGCCCGCTCGTCCGCCACATCTCGCCCGACCACACCAGCAGCAGGCTGCCCAGCAGCACCGCGGCGCCCTCGCCGAACTGGGCCGCCGACCCGCGCCAGCCGGCCTCCTCGTGCATCGCCTGGAACCGCCGGTGCGCCGAGGGCTTGCCGCGGCGCAGGTCGCTGGCGTCCATGACGTCGTCGTGGATCAGCGCGCTGGCCTGCAGCAATTCAAGCGACGCCGCGGCGGTGTAGATCGCCGGGTCGTCATCCCCGCCCGCGCCGCGCCAGCCCCAGTAGCAGAACGCGGGACGCAGCCGCTTGCCCCCCGCGAGGAAGTCCTCGGCGGCCGTGAGCAGAGGACTCAGCTCCGGGCCGCTGACCAAAGGACGCTGCCGGTCGACGAACGCCCGCAGCCGCTGGTCCACCTCGGAACGGAGGGCGTCCGACAGGGCGAAGGAAGTGGTCATGTCTTGAGATTAACGGCCGCGCAGCCGGTCGCCGATCTGCCGGCCCTTGTGTGACCCAGGTCATGGAGGGGAACGCCGGGCCCGGCACGGCGGCGGCGACCCGGTGAGAGCGCTCGGGGACGATCGTGACGAGAGGGTCCAAGGCGGACCCGATCGGGCCGGTGGCGTGCCCGGGCGCCCGTCCCCCGAGCGAGGACCGCACGTTCGGCCACGGTGCCCGGCGGGCCGGACCTGTAGCCTTGGAAGCATGGCTCTGGGTCGTCCATCAGTCTTGCCCGACCGCGTTCCGACGGTCCGGGAACTGCTCGCCTCCGGGCGGCGGTCGTTCTCCTTCGAGTTCTTCCCCCCGAAGACCGACGCGGGGGAGCGGCAGCTGTGGCGCGCGATCCGCGAGCTCGAAGGGCTGCAACCGACGTTCGTCTCGGTGACCTACGGTGCCGGCGGCGGCACCCGCGACCGCACGGTCGAGATCGTCGAGCGGCTCGCCCACGAGACGACGCTGACGCCGGTCGCCCACTTCACCGCCGTCGACCACTCGGTGCGCGAGCTCCGCCACCTGATCGGCAGGTTCGCCGGAGCGGGTGTGCGCAACATCCTCGCCGTGCGGGGCGACCCGCCCGGCAAGGACCCGCTCGCCGAGTGGGTCCGGCATCCCGAAGGCGTCACCTACGCCGAGGACCTCGTCCGTCTCATCCGTCAGGCGGGCGACTTCTGTGTCGGGGTCGCCGCCTTCCCCTACCGGCACCCGAGGTCGCCGTCCGTCGAGTCCGACACCGAGCACTTCGTGCGCAAGTGCCGGGCCGGCGCCGACTACGCCATCACGCAGATGTTCTTCCGCGCCGAGGACTACCTGCGCCTGCGCGACCGGGTGGCCGCCGCGGGCTGCGACACCCCGATCATCCCCGGCATCATGCCCGTCACCCAGATGAGCACCATCGCGCGGTCGGAGCAGCTGTCGGGGGCGCCGTTCCCGCCCGAGGTGGCCGAACGCTTCGAGGCGGTCGCGGACGACCCGGCGGAGGTGCGCCGCCTCGGCATCGAGCACGCCGCCGAGCTGTGCCAGACCCTGCTCGACGAGGGCGCGCCGGGCATCCACTTCATCACCTTCAACCGGTCGAACGCGACCCGTGAGGTCTACAAGGCCCTGGTGCCCGTCCCCGTGACCACCGGATAGCAGCGCCCTACCGGGCGGCCTCCCGCCGCCCGGCGTGGCCGGCGTCCGGGGCTAGGGGAGCGGGCGGAGCGGAAGGGCGCTGCCGACGATGGCGTAGTGCTCGTATCCGCCGGGGAACACGAACCCGCTGATCAGGTCGGTGAAGCCGAGCCGCCGGTACAGATGCCGCGCGGCCGTGGGCTGGTCGTGGGTGGACATCACCGCGCTGCGCTCCGGCCTGCCTTCGCACAGGCTCTGGACGAGCCGGCGGCCGACCCCCTTGCCCTGGTAGTCGGGACGCACGTGGATCTCGGCGATCTCGAGGGCGTTCTCGAACCACGCGTCGGCGGCCGCCGCGCCTTCCCGGTCCTTCAGGGCGCGGCGCACGACGTCATGCCACCACTGGCCGGGCATGCCGTGGAAGCCGTACCCGAAGCCGATGGTGGTGCCGTCGGTCGTCTGGGCGAGCAGGCACGTGAAGGCGGGGTACGTCGAGTGGTTGCGCATGATGCTCTGCCGGCCGGAAAGCTGGTCGTACGGAGGGCGCATCGCTTCCGTGTAGATGTCGATCACGGTGTCCAGCGAGGCGGTGAAGTCCGCAGGATCGGCGCGTCGCAGTTCGATCACTCATCGCACACTAGCGCACGGTCATCGCCCGCGCCGTGGTCACTCCACCTCGACCGGGGTGCCCCCCGTCATGCGCACGAGCTCCTCGAACGTCGTCGGGAAGATCGTGTGCGCGTGGCCGGCCGCCGCCCACACGACCTCGTGCTCGCCGAGCCAGGTGTCGACCAGCGTGCGGATGGGCGCGGGGTGGCCGACCGGGGCGACGCCGCCGATCGCCTGCCCGGTCGCGGCCTTCACGAAGTCAGGGGTGGCGCGCTTGACCTTGGACACCCCGACGAGCCCCGCGATCAGGCCGGTGTCGACCCGGTGGGCGCCGCTGGTCAGCACCAGCAGCGGCTCGCCGTCGGCGTCGAAGATCAGGCTGTTGGCGATCGCGCCCACCTCGCAGCCCAGCTGGGCGGCGGCCGTGACCGCCGTCGGCGCCGGGTCGGTCAGCACGACGACTTCACCGCTCACCCCCGACTCGCGCAGTGCGGCGGACACCTTGGCCACGTTCGGATGCAACTTTTCTGGCACCAGGACACTCTAAACAGGTTGACCGGCATCAGCGATTGATTACATCTCTGTGACCGTACGGGGCGGAGCGTGATCGATGCGCTAGGGTCCGTGAACCGTACGTGGTGCTGTCGAAGGGGAGTCTTGACATGGCGCTTGGGAGGCGGCTCGCCGTCACGGCGGTGCTGACCGCGGGAGCCGTGCTCGTCTCGGGCTGCGGGGCGGGGACCGGGCAGGGCGCGCAGGCGGCCACCGGCACGACCGCGGCGCGCGCCGCGAGCCCTGAAGGCACGTCCGCCACGCGTGCCGCGAGCCCGGCGGGGACGTCCGCCGCAGGCGCGTTCCACGCGTCGCCGGCCGGGCTGGCCGGCGCGGCCAAGCCGTTCGCGGCGCCGCACGGCAACCTGCGGTTCGGCGCCAAGGGCGCCGCGGTCAAGGAGCTTCAGAGCAGGCTGCGCGAGCTCGGCTACGCCCCCGGGAAGATCGACTCCAAGTACGGCGGCACCACCCAGTCGGCGGTGTGGGCGTTCCAGAAGATCCAGGGCATCGCCCCGACCAGCACGATCAGCGCCCGCACCTGGCGGGCGCTGGAGAACCCCAAGGCCCCGCAGGTGCTCGTGCCGAACGGCAAGCCCGACCGGGTTGAGATCAACCTCACCAAGCAGGTCGCCGTGCTCTACAGGTCCGGCCAGGTCAGGCTGATCACCCACGTCTCCTCGGGCAGCGGCATCCCCTACTGCGAGACCGCGACCTGGCAGGGCAAGACGCAGAGGTTCTGTGGCAGCGCCAGGACGCCGACGGGAGACTACAAGACCACCTGGCGGCGGTCGGGCTGGCACAGGTCCTATCTCGGCCAGCTGTACAACCCGATCTTCTTCAACGGCGGCATCGCCCTCCACGGCGCGCTGTCGGTCCCGCTCTACCCGGCCTCCCACGGGTGCGTGCGCCTTCCGATGCATGTCGCCGAGATGCTGCCCGGCCTCCTGGGCGCCGGCGTCCCGGTGCACGTCAGGGGCGGTTTCCGCCGCTGAGACCCGCGCTCGCCAGGGCCGCGGTCGTCGTTGACGGCCGCGGCCTTCTGCGTTGAACGACACCCGTGACGCTTGAACGGCGTCCCCCGTCCCGGTCGAACGGAGTCCGTTCCGGTCGAACGGCGTTCCCGTCCACTTCGAACGGAACCCGTCCCGATCGAACGGCGTTCCCGTCCACTTCGAAGGGAACCCGTCCCGAGTTGAAGGGCGTCCCGGTCGAACGGAGTCCGCGCCCGTTGAACGGCGTCCGTCCCGGCCGCCGGCCGCTCTCCCGTCCTGGCCGTATCCCGGTGTTCGAACGCCACGGTGACCGCATGATCGAACCTATGTTCGCCTGATGCTTGACATGGCGGGTCATCGAATTTATGTTCGACATAGTGAGGGTGGGACTCGCGGCCCGCCCTCACCAAACGGCTGGGGAGTGCCGTCGGCGGCGGCCTCGCCACGAGACACCGATGGCCGGACGGGGAGAGGGGAAGCTCCTCGTCCGGCCCCGAGCAGACCGGCATGGCGGCGCCGGCACGACGCGTCGGCCGCATGAGAGCCCGGAGGCGCGCCACAGGCGCGGAGCGGCCCCCGCAGAGACGGGCGGCCCACCGGGCAGGCCGGCCGAGACCGGAGCCACGACATCACGAGCGGAGGGGCTGGGAAAGGAACCGGAGCACCCGCGGCACGCCGGCCGTGCCGGGGCGAGGGACGAGCGAGGGCACGAGCATCCGAGTGACCATGACCAGCGGACCACCGGAATTGTCGGTGGGGTCTGCGACCGTGTTATCACCGGCGGTCACCGCCGGAGCCATGACCCCGAGGAGGGTGGCATGACTCGAGAGTCCGGAGAAGGTCCCCGGGTTTCACAGACCGTGCGCGCGCACCTTGCCGACGCGCACTCCTGCCTTGCGGACGCCGCGGCGGCCCGCACTCCCGCCGAGCGTTACGTCTCGGCCCATCTGGCGGCGCTGCGCGCGGCCGCCGCGATCCTCGCGGCGCTTCCGCGGCCGATGGACGGCCGCAGGCGCCGGCTCCGCAGCGCGTGGGAACTGCTCCCCGAGGCCGAGCCCAGGCTGGCGCGCTGGGCGGCGTACTTCGCCGAGAGCGCGCGCAAGCGGGCGGCGGCCGAGGCCGGCATGGTCCGCGTGGTGTCGGCACGCGACGCCGAAGAGCTGATCACCGAGGCCGACACCTTCGTCGGCGTCGTCGAAGACATATTGGGCGTCCCAGGCCAGTCCGCCCTCCCGGTGAAGGCGCCCCTGGCCGGATAAAGGACACCTCTCCGCTCCGGACCGGCGTTCGCCGGTCAGGTGAGGAGCGGCGCCCCGGGCGCCGGAACGCTGGGGTGTCCTGGCGCGATGGCGGGTGACCTGCCTGGATACAGTGGTGGTGACCGTTCGCACGACAGGGGTCGGGGCGTCGCGGGCCAAGCGGCCAGGTGGATGCCGGCGGCTTCGGGGGTCCCGTGGCCGCAGCCATAATTGGTATTGATCTTCATATTTAAGGGCGGAAAAAACCGGCCGTGCGCCGCCGCCCTCAGCCGAGGGAGAGCAGCACCGGTCCGGTCGGCGAGGCGACCAGATCGTCCACCGTCAGCGGGTCGAGAGCGGCGTAGAACGCCTGCTGGGCGTTGCGCAGCGCGCCGCGCAGACGGCAGGCGGCCCGCAGCGGGCAGGGGGTCTCGCCCTCGCACGCCACGACCTCCTCCTCGCCTTCCAGCTCGCGGACCAGCCAGCCCAGCGACGCCGTGCGGCCGAACGCGGTGAGCTCCAGGCCGCCGCCGCGCCCCCTGCGGGCGTCCACCACCCCGAGATGCCGCAGCCGGGAGATGGCCTTGGCGGTGTGGGTGTAGGGGATCGCCATGGCCTCCGCCACCTGTCTGGTGGTGATGGTCGTCCCCGGCGCCGTGACCGCCAGGCGCATGGTGACCCGCAGGGCGAGGTCGGTGAACCGCGTCAGCCGCACGCCACGAACGTAGCAAAGTGGAATCTGGGCTGACAATTTGATGACTGTCATTGTGGGAAACCCCGCAAGGCGCCCAGGGATGAGAAAAGCCCGCCGGGTGAGCGGTGAGGCTCACCCGGCGGGCTCGTCAGCGCGTACGGCTCACGATCGTCCCGGTGCGGTCCGGAACGGGGGGACCGATCAGAAGGATTCGACGGCGCGGCGCGCCTCGGCGTCGAGCACACCCCAGTTGATGAGCTCCTCGGTCAGCTCGGTGGGGGACTTGTCATAGATGACCGCGAGGGACCGCAGGTCCTCCTGGCGGATCGAGAGCACCTTGCCGTTGTAGTCGCCACGCTGGCTCTGGATGGTGGCCGCGTAGCGGGCGAGCGCACCGGCCTTCTCCTTCGGCAACTGCGCGAGCCGCTCGAGATCGATCACGAGCTTCGGCGTCGGGCCAAGCGGGCTCGGCGCGGAGCCGCCGGGAAGCAACTCCGAGACCGGCACGCCGTAGAAGTCGGCCAACTCGGCGAGCTTCTGCACCGTCACGGCACGGTCGCCACGCTCGTAGGAGCCAACGACGACGGCCTTCCACCTTCCCCGCGACTTCTCTTCGACTCCATGCAGTGATAGTCCCTGCTGGGTGCGGATGGCGCGGAGTCTTGCGCCCAGCGACTTTGCGTAGTCAGACGGCATTGTTTGGCCCCCCGGCTTTCTATGAACGTTCTCACTTATTGTGCGCCTTGCGACGAATGCCACGGCGATCGGGTGGCACCCGGGGAGGCACCATCGGTGACCGACGCGTCGTGGTTTACCCGAGAACGTCGCGAGGTGTGGTTACGGACAGTGACGGTAAAGGTGTGGACGTGATTGGTCAAGCTGATTGGAAAAAAGATGCCGAATCCTGTCCGGTTCCGCCCTCCTATGCTCGGTAGTAAGCGCTGGGCCTGCTCCCGGCATCCCGGGCGGGCATGGATTCCGCGCCGATCTCGTAAAGATCGCCGGCCCGGCCGGGACGCCCCGCAGGGGGCGGCCTGACCGCATCTGCGCAGGTTGGGAAGGTCCGGCCGGTTCTGAGGGTTCGGCATGGGGCTGCTAACGTGGGGCACGCCAGTTCCTTTAAGACCCGTCCTGTGAGGCGGGAAAGGTGGTGACCCTCATGAACGCAGCCCGAAATCAGGCGCGCGATGACGAGCCCCGCTCCAATGGGGAGGTCGTGCCCGGCGGTGGGCGTCCCGTCGACGGCGAGCGCGCCGTCCTGGAGGCTCCCGACATCAACCGGGCCCTCACCCGCATCGCCCACGAGATCCTCGAACGCGCCAAGGGCCCCGAGAAGCTCCTGCTCCTCGGCATCCCGACCAGGGGCACCGTCCTCGCGCGACGGCTCGCCGACCGCATCGAGCAGGTCGAGGGCCGCCCGGTGGCATCCGGTTCCCTCGACGTGACGATGTACCGCGACGACCTGCGGCTCCGGCCCGCGCGGGCCCTCGGCCGCACCGACCTGCCCAAGGAGGGCGTCGACGGCCGCATCGTGGTCCTGGTCGACGACGTCCTGTACTCCGGCCGCACGGTGCGCGCGGCGCTCGACGCGCTGAACGACCTCGGCCGCCCGACGGCGGTCCGGCTGGCGGTCCTGGTCGACCGCGGCCACCGCGAGCTTCCGATACGCGCCGACTACGTCGGCAAGAACCTCCCCACCTCCCGCGCCGAGACCGTCCGGGTGTGCCTGGCCGAGATCGACCAGCGTGACGCGGTCCTGCTGAGAGGAGGCCAGCGATGAAGCCGCTGCCCTCGTTCACCGCCGAGCCCGCCGACGGCCCGAGAGGAGACCGGCGATGATGCGTCACCTGCTGTCGACGGCCGACCTGTCGCGCGACGACGCCCTGCTGATCCTCGACACCGCCGAGCAGCTGGCCCAGGTCTCCGGCCGCTCCATCAAGAAGCTGCCGACGCTGCGCGGCCGCACGGTCGTGAACCTCTTCTTCGAGGACTCCACCCGCACCCGCATCTCCTTCGAGGCGGCCGCCAAGCGGCTGTCCGCGGACGTGATCAACTTCTCGGCGAAGGGGTCGAGCGTCTCCAAGGGCGAGAGCCTCAAGGACACCGCGCTCACCCTGCAGGCGATGGGCGCCGACGCCGTCGT
Organism: Sphaerisporangium perillae; assembly: GCF_023276435.1. Lineage (GTDB taxonomy): Bacteria > Actinomycetota > Actinomycetes > Streptosporangiales > Streptosporangiaceae > Sphaerisporangium > Sphaerisporangium perillae. The sequence goes on along the minus strand of NZ_JALLPO010000050.1, from coordinate 12,747 downwards.
GATCCGCCACGGCGCCTCCGGGGCCCCGCACCGCCTGGCCAACTGGGTCGACGGCAGCGTGGTGAACGCGGGGGACGGCACCCACGAGCACCCGACGCAGGCGCTGCTCGACGCCTTCACCATGCGCCGCCGCCTGGGCGACCTCGACGGCCGCCGGGTCACGATCGTCGGCGACGTGCTGCACAGCAGGGTCGCCCGCTCCAACGTCCACCTGCTGCACACCCTCGGGGCCGAGGTGACGCTGGTCGCGCCGCCGACGCTGCTGCCGGTGGCGATGGGCGACTGGCCGTGCGAGGTCTCCTACGACTTCGACGCCGTGCTCTCCAAGTCCGACGTGGTCATGATGCTGCGCGTCCAGCACGAGCGGATGAACGCCTCCTACTTCCCCTCGGCCCGCGAGTACAGCCGCCGCTACGGCCTGGACCCCGAGCGGCTCGGCAGGATGCCCGAAGAGGCGATCGTCATGCATCCCGGGCCGATGAACCGCGGCATGGAGATCGCCGCCGAGGTCGCCGACTGCGCGCGTTCCACCATCGTCGAGCAGGTCACCAACGGCGTGACCGTGCGGATGGCCGTCCTGTACCTGCTGCTGTCCGGCTCGGAGCCCGCGATCGGGGGAAACCAGTGACCTACCTGCTGAAGGGCGCCCGCGTTCTCGGGGGCGAGCCCAAGGACATCCTGCTCAAGGCCGGGTACATCGCGGAGATCGGGGCGCCCGGCGAGGTGGACGGCACCGGGGCCGGGCACATCGACGCCAGTGGGCTGATCGCGCTGCCCGGCCTGGTCGACCTGCACACCCACCTGCGCGAGCCGGGGCGCGAGGACGCCGAGACCGTGGAGTCCGGCACGGCCGCCGCGGCGCTCGGCGGGTTCACCGCCGTGCACGCCATGGCCAACACCTCGCCGGTCGCCGACACGGCGGGCGTGGTCGAGCAGGTCTGGCGGCTCGGCCAGGAGGCCGGCCACTGCGACGTGCAGCCCGTCGGCGCGGTCACCTCGGGGCTCGCGGGCAGGCAGCTCGCCGAGCTCGGCGCGATGGCCGACAGCGCCGCCCGGGTGCGGGTCTTCTCCGACGACGGGGTGTGCGTCTCCGACGCCGTCCTCATGCGCCGGGCCCTCGAGTACGTCAAGGCGTTCGACGGGGTGGTGGCCCAGCACGCGCAGGAGCCGCGGCTGACCGAGGGCGCGCAGATGAACGAGGGCGCCGTGTCCGGGCGCCTCGGGCTGACCGGCTGGCCCGCCGTCGCCGAGGAGGCGATCATCGCGCGCGACTGCCTGCTGGCCGCGCACGTCGGGTCCCGGCTGCACATCTGCCACGTCTCCACGGCCGGGTCGGTCGAGATCATCCGCTGGGCCAAGTCGAAGGGCTGGGACGTCACCGCCGAGGTGACCCCGCACCACCTCCTGCTCACCGACGCCTTCGCCGAGGACTCGCCCACCGGCCCCTACAACCCGATCTACAAGGTGAACCCCCCGCTGCGCACCCGGGCGGACGTCGTGGCGCTGCGTGAGGCGCTCGCCGACGGCACGATCGACTGCGTGGCCACCGACCACGCCCCCCACCCGGTCGAGGACAAGGAGACCGAGTGGCCGGCGGCGGCCATGGGCATGATCGGCCTGGAGACCGCCCTCTCGGTGGTCCAGGAGGCCATGGTCGAGACGGGCCTGCTCGACTGGGCGGGCGTCGCCGACCGCATGTCCGCGCGGCCGGCCCGCATCGGCCGGCTGGACGGCCATGGCGGGCCGCTGAAGCCCGGAGCCCCCGCGAACCTCACCCTCCTCGACCCCGCCACCCGATGGGCGGTCGACCCGGGCGGGTTCGCCTCCAAGAGCCGTAACACCCCCTACCAGGGCATGACCCTGCCGGGCCGAGTCGTCGCGACGTTCCTGCGCGGCCGACCCACCGTTCTCGAAGGGAAGCTCACGTGACGCTCGCGACCACGGGCACGGCCGTCCTCGTGCTGGAGGACGGCCGGGTCTTCCACGGCACGCCGTACGGCGCCGAGGGCGAGACCTTCGGCGAGATGGTGTTCTCCACCGGCATGACCGGATACCAGGAGACCCTCACCGACCCCTCCTACCACCGGCAGATCGTGGCGATGACCGCGCCGCACATCGGCAACACCGGGGTCAACGACGAGGACCCGGAGTCCTCCCGCATCTGGGTCGCCGGGTACGTCGTGCGCGAGCCGGCCCGCGTCGCCTCCAGCTGGCGGTCCCGCCGCTCGCTGGACGAGGAGCTGCGCCGGCAGGGTGTCGTCGGCATCGCCATGCCGGGCACCCGGGCGCTCACCCGCCACCTGCGCGAGCGCGGCGCCATGCGCGCCGGCGTGTTCACCTCGCCCGCCGCCCCGGTCGAGGAGCTGGTCGAGAAGGTCCGCAGCAGTCCCGCGATGGTCGGCGCCGACCTGGCCAAGGAGGTCTCGACGCCCGAGCCGTACGTCGTCCCCGCCCACGGCGAGAAGCGTTTCACGGTCGCGGCGGTCGACCTCGGCATCAAGGCGATGACCCCCTACCGCATGGCCGAGCGGGGATGCGAGGTCCACGTGCTCCCCGCGAGCGCGACGGCGGCCGACATCCTCGCGCTCGACCCCGACGGGGTCTTCCTGTCCAACGGGCCGGGCGACCCCGCGACCGCCGACTACGCCGTCGAGGCGGTCACGGGCGTGCTGGACGCGGGCACGCCGGTCTTCGGCATCTGCTTCGGCAACCAGATCCTCGGCCGTGCCCTCGGGCTCGGCACCTACAAGCTGCGGTACGGCCACCGGGGCGTGAACCAGCCTGTGCAGGACCGCCGCACCGGCAAGGTGGACATCTCGGCGCACAACCACGGCTTCGCCGTGCAGGCTCCCACCGACGGCCCGTTCGACACGCCGTACGGCCGCGCGGAGGTGAGCCACGTGAACCTCAACGACGGCTGCGTGGAGGGCCTGCGCCTGCTGGACCGCCCCGCGTTCAGCGTCCAGTACCACCCGGAGGCCGCCGCCGGCCCGCACGACGCCGCGGGCCTGTTCGACGAGTTCTGCGCCCTGATGGCGCGCCCGGGCACCACGGAGGGTGGCAAGAGTGTCTAAGCGCACGGACATCGAGTCGATCATGGTGATCGGCTCGGGGCCGATCGTGATCGGCCAGGCCTGCGAGTTCGACTACTCGGGCACCCAGGCGTGCAGGGTTCTGCGGGCCGAGGGCTACCGGGTGGTCCTGGTCAACAGCAACCCGGCGACCATCATGACCGACCCGGAGTTCGCCGACGCCACCTACGTCGAGCCGATCACCCCCGAGATCGTCGAGAAGATCATCGCCAGGGAGCGTCCCGACGCGCTGCTGCCCACCCTGGGCGGGCAGACCGCGCTCAACACGGCGGTCGCCCTGCACGAGGCGGGGGTTCTGAAGCGCTACGGGGTCGAGCTGATCGGCGCGGACATCGACGCCATCCAGGCGGGGGAGAACCGCGAGCTGTTCAAGCGGATCGTCGCCAAGGTCGCCGCCGAGCACGGCCTGAACGCCGAGTCGGCGCGGTCGGCGATCTGCCACACGCTGCCGGAATGCCTGGACGCCGCGGCCGGGCTCGGCTACCCGGTCGTCGTGCGGCCGAGCTTCACCATGGGCGGCGCCGGGTCGGGGTTCGCCTACGACGAGGAGGACCTGCACCGCATCGCCGGCGCGGGCCTGGACGCCTCGCCGACCACCGAGGTGCTCCTGGAGGAGTCCATCCTCGGCTGGAAGGAGTACGAGCTGGAGGTCATGCGCGACCGGGCCGACAACGTCGTCATCGTCTGCTCCATCGAGAACATCGACCCGATGGGCGTGCACACCGGCGACAGCGTCACGGTCGCCCCGGCCATGACCCTCACCGACCGCGAGTACCAGAACATGCGCGACGTGGCCATCGCGGTCATCCGCGAGGTCGGCGTCGACACCGGCGGCTGCAACATCCAGTTCGCGGTCGACCCGCGCACCGGACGCATGATCGTCATCGAGATGAACCCGCGCGTGTCGCGGTCGAGCGCCCTGGCCTCCAAGGCCACCGGCTTCCCGATCGCCAAGATCGCGGCCAAGCTCGCCGTCGGCTACACGCTGGACCAGATCCCGAACGACATCACCCGCGAGACGCCGGCGTCGTTCGAGCCGTCGCTGGACTACGTCGTGGTCAAGGTGCCGCGCTTCGCCTTCGAGAAGTTCGCCGGCGCCGACCAGACCCTCACGACCCACATGAAGTCGGTCGGCGAGGCCATGGCCATCGGCAGGTCCTTCCCCGAAGCCCTCCAGAAGGCCCTCAGGTCGCTGGAGAAGAAGGGATCGTCCTTCGGCTGGGCCGGAGACCCCGGAGACAAGGACGCGCTGCTCAGCGCCTGCCGCACCCCCCACGACGGGCGGCTGCGCACCATGCAGCAGGCCATCATGGCCGGCGCGACCCTCGAGGAGCTGTACGAGGCGACCAGCATCGACCCGTGGTTCCTCGACCAGCTCTACCTCATCGACGAGGAGGCGCGGGCGATCGGCGCCGGCGAGCTGACGCTCGCCGCGCTGACCCGCGCCAAGGGCCACGGCTTCAGCGACGCGCAGATCGCCGAGATCCGCGGCGTCACCGAGCCGGAGGTGCGGGCGCTGCGCCACGGGCTCGGCGTGCGGCCGGTCTACAACACCGTGGACACCTGCGCCGCCGAGTTCGCCGCCAAGACGCCGTACCTGTACTCGACCTACGACGAGGAGACCGAGGTCCCCTACGGCGACCGGCCCAAGGTCATCATCCTCGGCAGCGGGCCCAACCGCATCGGGCAGGGCATCGAGTTCGACTACGCCTGCGTCCACGCCTCGTTCGAGCTGTCGGCCGCCGGGTACGAGACCGTGATGGTCAACTGCAACCCCGAGACGGTCTCGACCGACTACGACACCTCCGACCGGCTGTACTTCGAGCCGCTCACCCTGGAGGACGTCCTTGAGGTCGTGCACGCCGAGCAGCAGACCGGGCCGGTCGCCGGAGTGATCGTCCAGCTCGGTGGCCAGACGCCGCTCGGGCTCGCACAGGCGCTCAAGGACGCCGGGGTGCCGGTCGTCGGCACCAGTCCCGAGTCCATCCACCTGGCCGAGGAGCGCGGCGCCTTCGGGCGGGTGCTCGCCGAGGCCGGCCTGCCCGCCCCCAAGCACGGCACCGCCGTCACCGTGGAGGAGGCGCGGGCCATCGCCGAGGAGATCGGATACCCGGTGCTGGTGCGCCCGTCCTACGTCCTCGGCGGCGCCGGCATGGCGATCGTGTACGACGAGGAGACGCTGAGCGCGTACATGGCGCGGGCCGGAGCGGCCAGCGACCATCCGGTGCTCGTCGACAGGTTCCTCGACGAGGCCATCGAGATCGACGTGGACGCCCTGTACGACGGGGAGGAGCTCTACCTCGGCGGGGTCATGGAGCACATCGAGGAGGCCGGCATCCACTCCGGCGACTCGGCGTGCGCGCTGCCGCCGATCACCCTCGGCGGGTTCGACATCAAGCGCATCCGCGCGGCCACCGAGGCCATCGCCCGTGGCGTGGGCGTGCGCGGGCTCCTGAACGTCCAGTACGCCATGCTGGCCAACGTCCTGTACGTCCTTGAGGCCAACCCGCGCGCGAGCCGCACGGTGCCGTTCGTGTCCAAGGCGACGGCCGTGCCGCTGGCCAAGGCCGCGGCACGGGTCATGATGGGCACGACCATCGCGGCGCTGCGCTCGGAGGGCATGCTGCCCGCCGAGGGCGACGGTGGCACGCTGCCGCTGGACGCCCCCATCGCCGTCAAGGAGGCCGTGCTGCCCTTCAACCGGTTCCGGGGCGTCGACACGATCCTCGGGCCCGAGATGCGCTCCACGGGCGAGGTGATGGGCATCGACGAGGTGTTCGGCACCGCCTACGCCAAGTCGCAGTCGGCCTCCTACGGCTCGCTGCCCACCAAGGGCCGCGCGTTCGTCTCGGTCGCCAATCGTGACAAGCGGGCGATGATCTTCCCGGTGAAGGCGCTCGCCGACCTCGGGTTCGAGATCCTCGCCACAGAGGGCACCGCCGAGGTGCTGCGCCGCAACGGCGTCCATGCCAAGATCGTGCGAAAGCAGAGCGACGGCGTCGGCACGGACGGTGAGCCCACCATCGTGACCCGCATCCTGGACGGCGAGGTGGACCTCATCGTGAACACCCCCTTCGGCAGCCCAGGGCAGTCCGGGCCGCGCCTGGACGGCTACGAGATCCGCACCGCCGCCGTCCTGCGGGGCATCCCGTGCGTCACCACTGTGCAGGGGCTCGGTGCGGCCGTACAGGGCATCCAGGCGATCGCGGCGGGTTCGGTGGGCGTACGGTCGCTCCAGGAGCACGCCCAGCGGCTGAGGGGCTGACGCCCGGCGGGAGGTGGAGGAGACGGCCGTTACTCCGGTGCAGGTGACGGGCACGGTGCTGACGACGCGCCGCGTGGACGCCTACCACGCCCTGACCGTGGTCGCGCCCGGCATCGCCGAGCGCTTCCGACCTGGGCATTTCGTCTCCGTGGCCGTCGGCGGGCCGCACACCTCCACGCTGACGCGCCGGGCCTTCTCCGTGCACGACGTCAAGCCCGATTACGGCGGCACGGTGGAGCTGGTCTTCGCCGTGCGCGGCCCGGGCACCTCATGGCTGGCCGAGCGCAAGGCCAGGGACACCTTGGACCTGGTCGGGCCGCTCGGCCGCCCGTTCCCGGTGCCGCGCGACCCGTGCGCGTGCGTGCTGGTCGGCGGCGAGTACGGCTCGGCGTCGCTGTTCGCGCTGGCCGACACCCTGCAGCAGCGCGGCTGCCGGGTCGACTTCGTGCTCGGGGCGGCCTCGGCCGACCGGGTCTTCGGCGCGCTGCGCGCCCGGCGCATGGGGGAGACCACGACGCTCACCACCGAGGACGGCTCGCTGGGGCTGCGCGGCCGGGTCACCGACGCCCTGCCGTCGGTGATCGCGGACGCGCGCGCCGACGTCGTGTACGCGTGCGGCCCGATGCCGATGCTGCGCGGGGTGACCGCCGTCGCCGTCGAGTTCGACATCCCGGTGCAGGTCTGCGTGGAGGAGTCGATGGCGTGCGGGTACGGCGTGTGCATGACCTGCGTGCTCCCGGTGATCGGTGATGACGGGGTGACCCGCATGGTGCGATCCTGCGTGGAGGGGCCGGTCTTCCGCGGAGAGCGGGTGCGGTTCGAGGACATCGGCACCATCCCGTTCGACGCCCTGGGGGCGCCTGGGGGACGAGCACAGGAGGGAGGTGCTCACACCCGAAATGTCAGTTGACATGCGGACGTACCTGGCGCACGTCGAACTGGCCAACCCGATCACCACGGCCGCCGGGTGCGCCGCCTCCGGGGCCGAGCTCTCCCAGTTCTTCGACCTCGCCCGCCTCGGCGCGGTCGTCACCCGCTCGATCACCATGGCGCCCAGGGCCGGGCGGCCGACTCCCCGCATGGCCGAGACGCCCTCCGGCATGCTGAACGCCGTCGGGCTCCAGGGGCCGGGCGTCGAGGTCTTCCTGGAACGCGAGCTGCCCCGGCTCGTCGAGCGGGGAGCGCGCGCCGTCGTGTCCATCGCCGGAGGCAGCGTCGCCGAGTACACCGCGCTGGCGCGCAGGCTGGCCGACGCGCCCGGCGTGGCCGCGATCGAGGTGAACCTCTCCTGCCCGAACGTCGAGGATCTCGGCCGGGTGTTCGCCCGCGACCCGGCCGCCTCCGCCGAGGTCCTCGCGTCGGTGCGGGCCACCATGCGCTACGACGTCCCCGTCGTGGCCAAGCTCGCCCCCGACGTCGCCGACATCGTCGCGGTGGCCCGCGCGTGCGTGGACGGCGGCGCCGACGCGCTCGCCATGATCAACAGCCCGCTCGGCATGAGCATCGACGTGGACACCATGCGCCCCTCGCTCGCCGCCGGCACCGGAGGGCTCTCCGGGCCCGCGATCCGGCCGCTGGCCGTGCGCTGCCTGTGGCAGGTGCACGCCGCGCTGCCCGGCGTGCCCATCGTCGGCATGGGCGGCGTCCTGACCGGCCGCGACGCCCTGGAACTGATCCTCGCGGGCGCCTGTGTCGTCTCGGTGGGCACCGCACTGTTCCACGACCCCTACGCTTGCCTGCGGATCCTGCGGGAGCTCGAAGAGCTGCTCAAAGAGCGCGGCTTCGAGCGGCTCGCCGACGCCGTCGGGCTCGCACACCGACCCCCCGGGGCGGGCCCCCGGCACCGCATCGACCTGGAGGAGAGCTCTCTGTGACGTCCGCACCCATCGCCGTCGCCCTGGACGCACCAGATCTGGAGACGGCGGCCCGCTGGGCGGCCCTGGTCACGCCGCACGTGAGCACAGTCAAGGTCGGCCTCGAACTCTACCTGCGCTACGGCCCCGACGTGATCGCCTCCGTGCGCGGCGCGACGGGCGTCCAGGTCTTCCTCGATCTCAAGCTCCACGACATCCCGAACACCGTCGCCGGCGCGGCCCGGGCCGTCGCGCGGCTCAAGCCCGCCATCCTCACCGTCCACGCGGCCGGAGGGCGCACCATGATCCGCGCCGCGGTGGACGCGCTCCCCAACACCCGCATTGCCGCCGTGACGGCCCTGACATCGCTGTCAGAGGCCGATCTCGAGCGCATCGGGGTCAGGGGACCCGCGAGCGACGCCGTGCGCCGTCTGGCCGTTGAGGCCGTCGGCGCGGGCGCCCAGGCCCTCGTCTGCTCGCCGCGCGAGGTCGCCGCGGTGCGCGCGGAGGTCGGGCCGGGCGTCATGCTGATCACTCCCGGGGTGCGGCCCGCCGGTTCCGACACCCAGGATCAGGCAAGAGTAGCGACTCCGGAGCAGGCCATCGCCGACGGGGCCGACCTTCTGGTGATCGGGCGGCCGATCACCGGCTCCGCCGACCCCGGAGCGGCCGCCGCGGGCATCGCCGCGGCCCTCCGCCGCGTCCTTTCCGGCTGAGCCGCGAAGGGCCCGGGCCACGTCCGAATCGAGCCGAAAGGACTAGCCCGGGGCGGCCCCGGCCGACTGAGAGGACTAGCCCGCGAGGGGCCTGTACAGGCCCGGTTTTGTCGACGCACAGCGATACGATGACCACGGACGGTGAGGAATTTAATTTCTTGGGGGGAGAAACTGGTCTTGACGTTGCTTGAAGGGCCAAGACCAGCTAGTTTCCCCTCCCGTCCGAGTACATCGACAGAAATTCGAGGTGACCCGGCGTGGCTCTTCCTCCCCTGACCCCCGAGCAGCGCGCCGCAGCCCTGGAGAAGGCTGCCAAGGCCCGCAAGGAGCGTGCTGAGGTCAAGAACCGGCTGAAGCACGGCGCGGTTTCTCTGGCTGAGGTGCTGAAGGATGGTCAGACCGACGACGTCATCGGCAAGATGAAGGTGTCGGCACTTTTGGAGTCGCTCCCCGGCGTGGGCAAGGTCCGCGCCAAGCAGCTAATGGAGCGGCTCGGTATCGCCGAGTCCCGTCGTGTACGGGGCCTCGGGGCGAACCAGCGCGCCGCGCTGGAGCGCGAGTTCGGCGGCGCCGAGAGCTGATCTCGGCCCGCGAGAGATTCACGGGGGGTGTGGTGTGACCGGTACGTCCTGGCCCGATGAGGGCGGAGCCCACGAGGCGCCCGTTTTCGGGGGGTCCGGGACACGTGACGGTGACTCCATGCCTCCATCCGGGAGTCCGGAGGCGACAGTGGTCTCCTCCGGACCGACGGGAAACCGCCTCACGGTCCTGTCCGGGCCGTCGGGCGTGGGCAAGTCCACGGTCGTCGCCGAGCTTCGGCGGTCCCACCCAGAGGTGTGGCTGTCGGTCTCGGTGACCACCAGGACGCCCCGTCCGGGCGAGACGCACGGTGTCGAGTACTTCTTCGTCACCGATGAGGAGTTCGACCGCATGGTCGCCGACGGAGAGCTGCTCGAATGGGCGGAATTCGCCGGCAACCGCTACGGGACTCCCCGCGCGCCCGTCGAGTGCAAGCTCGCCGAGGGCGTGCCGACGCTCCTGGAGATCGACCTCCAGGGCGCCCGGCAGGTTCGTGAGACCATGCCCGAGGCCCTGCTGGTCTTCCTGGCCCCGCCGAGCTGGGAGGAGCTGGAGAGCCGCCTGCGTGGTCGCGGCACCGAGCCGGAGGACGTCATCGCGCGCCGCCTGGCCGCGGGCCGCGTCGAGCTGGCGGCCGAGAAGGAGTTCGACCTCTCGCTCGTCAACACGGCCGTCAAGGACGTGTGCGGCCGGCTGGTAGCCTTGCTGAAGTGACGATCGGCCCGGCATAGCGAGCGGGCGCCGTCGTTCCCGCTTGGTATCCTCCGAGGCCAAGACGCAAGACTCGACATTCGACTGAGAGGCCGACGACGTGGCAGGCACTGCCCCGGTTGCCGAAGGCATCACCAACCCGCCGATCGACCAGCTGCTTGAGGTCGTCGACAGCAAGTACAGCCTGGTCATCATGGGCGCGAAGCGGGCGCGCCAGATCAACGCCTACTACTCCCAGCTCGGTGAGGGCCTCCTCGAGTACGTCGGTCCCCTGGTGGAGACCCACGCCCAGGAGAAGCCGCTGTCCATCGCGCTGCGCGAGGTCTCCGAGGGGCTGCTCAGCTCCGAGCCCATCGAGGGCTGAGGCCGCGGGGCCGATCCAGACCGATACCACCGCGTTCGGAGACCGCCCGTGATGGCGAGCCAGGACCGCGCGAGGCCGAGAGTCGTTCTCGGCGTCGGCGCGGGCATCGCCGCGTACAAGGCCTGCGAGCTGCTGCGGCTGTTCACCGAGTCGGGGCACGAGGTCCGGGTCGTCCCGACCCGTGACGCGCTGCGCTTCGTCGGCGAGCCCACCTGGGCCGCCCTGTCGGGCAACCCGGTCACCAGCGAGGTGTGGGAGTCGGTCCACGAGGTGCCCCACGTGCGCATCGGCCAGGGCGCCGACCTGGTGGTGGTCGCCCCGGCGACCGCCGACATCCTGGCCAAGGCCGCCCACGGCCTGGCCGGCGACCTGCTCACCAACACCCTGCTGACCGCCCGCTGCCCCGTGGTCTTCGCTCCCGCCATGCACACCGAGATGTGGGAGCATCCCGCCACCCGGGCGAACGTCGCGACCCTGCGCGAGCGGGGGTCTCTGGTCATCGACCCGGCCGTGGGCCGGCTGACCGGCGCCGACACCGGTCCCGGGCGCCTCCCGGACCCTCTGCAGATCTTCGAGGTCTGCCGCCTCGTGCTCGCCGGGCGCGACCGCGATCTCGCCGGCCGCCGCGTGGTGATCTCCGCGGGGGGCACGCGCGAGGCCATCGACCCGGTCCGCTTCATCGGCAACCGCTCCTCGGGCCTCCAGGGGTACGCGCTGGCCCGCACCGCCGTGGCGCGCGGCGCCGAGGTCACCCTGGTCGCCGCCAACGTGGCCCTGCCCGACCCGGCGGGGGCCAAGGTGGTGCGCGTCGAATCCGCGGCCGATCTGCGGGCCGCCGTGTTCGAGGCGGCCGAGCACGCGGACGCGGTGGTCATGGCCGCGGCCGTCGCCGACTTCCGCCCCGTCGCCCGCAGCGACTCCAAGATCAAGAAGACGTCCGCCGAGCCGGAGCCCATCCACCTGGCGAAGAATCCGGACATCCTGGCGGAGCTGTGCGACCGGCGCAGGCAGGGCGGAAAGCCCGCCCCCGAAGTGATCGCCGGGTTCGCCGCCGAGACCGACGACGTGCTCGCCAACGGCCGGGCCAAGCTCGCCCGCAAGGGCTGTGACCTGCTCGTCGTCAACCAGGTGGGGGAGAACCTCGCCTTCGGCACCCCCGACAACGCCGCCGTGGTCCTGGTGGCGGGCGGAGACCCGGTCGAGATCCCGCGCGGCCCGAAGGAAGCCCTCGCCGACGTCGTCTGGGATCTGATCGCCGCCCGCCTCGCCTGACGCGGGCCGGCGCGGAGGCCGCGCGGTCCGGGCCGGGGAAGGGGCTCCCAGGTCACAGATCGGCGACACCGAGCCCATACCTGGGCGCAAGCCGCTTGCTGGCGGCCGTCTTACGACGGATACTCCAGGTGGATGCCGGACCGGGAGGGCCGAACACATGCCGGTGACCGCCGCCATCAGAGGACGCTGCCGCGCTCTGCTGCCGCCTGGGGAGGACATTCACTATGTCTTCCCGGTCACCCTGGTCCGCTCCGGCGGTGTGGCCAACTACATGGTCGTGGTCACCGAGAGGTCCATCATCGTGCTGGCCACCAAGGTGTTCAGCCGATACGAACCCGCCGCCGTGTGGGCCACCTACCCCCGCCAGACCCGCCTCGGGCCGGTGCGGTTCGCCGCCGGGCCCACGATCCAATTGGGTGGTACGGTTTTCGAGGTCGACGATGAATACGTCGCGGTCGTCGGGGCCGCGGACGCCGTAGCGTTCTCCCCTGGGGACCTGCCGAAGGATCCACTTCCCGATCTCTAGGCCGTCGGCCACGACCATCTGCCAAGACGGTTGAGCGGCGCCGCGTCATGTAGGGCTACACTCGGCGGAGCGCTTTGGCCGTCTCACGCCCAAGCCATCGACGTCAGCAGCCGCTGCATGAGGAGCCACTGAGTTGTCCCGCCGCCTGTTCACCTCCGAGTCGGTCACCGAGGGCCACCCGGACAAGATCGCAGACCAGATCAGCGACGCGATTCTCGACGCCATGCTCAAGGGCGACCCCAAGAGCCGGGTCGCGGTCGAGACCATGATCACGACCGGCCAGGTCCATGTCGCCGGTGAGGTGACGACGGAGACCTATGTCGACATTCCGGGTCTGATCCGGGAGAAGATCCTGGAGATCGGGTACGA